>NZ_BMRP01000009.1:157553-234865 GCF_014648695.1 Streptomyces albospinus | reverse complement strand
GGTCGTTCCTGCGGCCCGCGCGTTCCCGTGGGGCGGGCCGTTCCTACGGGATGTGCTCGGCTTCCAGCTCCATGCGGATGCGGGTGCGGAACTCCCGGACGAAGCCGCGCAGATAGCGCTCGCTGAGCGGCCCGCCGTCCCGGCCCGCGTACCCGTAGAACTCCAGCAGATAGCGGCCGAACTGCCGGGAGTCCGGGAAGTCGTTCTTCTCCGCGACGTACTCGCGGAACGCGGCGAAGTACTTCTCGTCGCGCGGCGCGCCGTCGGGGACGTCGAGGGGGTCGGGAAGGCCGGCGGGGTCGGGGTCGGGGAGAGCGGTCGGCGCCTCTTCCTGGACGGCCTCCGGGACGGTCTCCTGGATCGCCTCCTGGATCGCCTCCTGGACCGCCTGCGGGGCGCCGTCGGGGCGGATGTCGGCCCGGCCGCCGGGGAGGCCGGCGCCCGCACTGCCCAGCGGCCGGCTGCGCCCCGGCCCCACGGGAACGGTCAACTGGGCCGCGGGAGCCGGGAGTTCATGCTCGGGCTCGGGCTCCGGTATGGGCTGCGGAACCGGTACGGGCTGTGGAACCGGTACGGGCTCGGGACCCGGTGCGGGCTCGGGACCGGCCTCGGCCTCGGCCTCGGGTTCCGGCGCCCGGGCGGCTGCCACCGCGGGCCGGGGAGCGTCCGCCGCGGCCCGGGACGCGTCCCGTACGGCTTCGGCGGCACCCTCCCGGGCAGCGTCGCCGGCGGCTCCGTCCCGTGCGGGAGCCGGCAGTGCGATCCCGGCCGCGGCCAGACCCGCCGGCGCCGTCTGCGCCAGCGGTACGCCGTACCGGGCCAGCCGCAGCGGCATCAGTGACTCGACGGGGGCCCGGCGGCGCCAGCCGCGTCCGTAGCGGGCCCGCAGCCGCGCCTGGTAGACGAGGCGGTCCTGCTCCAGCTGGATGACCTGGTCGTAGGAGCGCAGCTCCCACAGCTTCATCCGGCGCCACAGCCGGAAGGTGGAGGGGAAGGCGAGCAGCCAGCGGGTGAGCCGGACGCCCTCCATGTGCTTGTCGGCGGTGATGTCGGCGATCCGGCCGACGGCGTGCCGGGCGGCCTCGACGGCGACGACGAAGAGCAGCGGGATCACCGCGTGCATGCCGACGCCCAGCGCGTCGGGCCAGGCCGCGGCCCCGTTGAACGCGATGGTCGCGGCGGTCAGCAGCCAGGCCGTCTGGCGCAGCAGCGGGAAGGGTATGCGGATCCAGGTGAGCAGCAGGTCGAGGGCCAGCAGGACCACGATCCCGGCGTCGATGCCGATCGGGAAGACGACCGCGAAGGCGCCGAAGCCCTTCTTCTCGGCCAGTGCGCGCACCGCGGCGTAGGAGCCGGTGAAGCCGATGGCCGCGATCAGGACTGCCCCGGCGATCACCACGCCGATCAGGACGCGGTGCGTACGGGTCAACTGCGCGGTCTGTGTCGCGGACACCCGCGGTCCCTCCCCGGACTCGGCGAATTGGCGCGCATAGCGTTGCACACCCGTTCCCGCCGGGCCGGGGAGGGCCGGGACGGGCGGTCGGTCAGGCGTTGGCCTTGGCCCCGGCGGCGACGGCCTCCTTGGCGGCGGCCTGGGCGAGCTTGAGCAGGTCGTTGCCGTTGGGGGTGTCGGCACCGGCCATGCCCGCCCCGTTGTAGTTGATGGTGACGACGATGTTGGCGGTGCGGGCCACGATCGTCGTGTTCTTGAAGTCGTTGTCGTCCTTGCTGATGTCGTACGTGACGGCGGTGGCGGCGTCACCGGTGCCGGCGGTCGGCGCCGCGGCGACCTTCTTGGCGCCCTTGGTGCCCTTCGCGTCGGCGATCTGCTTGGTGTAGAAGTCCGTGGCGCGCTTGTCGCCGGAGCCGATGGCCGGGTCGGAGTCGTAGCGCTGGTAGGCGACGTCCAGCCAGCGGAACTGGGTGCCGTCGACGCCCTGGTCGTCCGAGCTGCTCCAGGAGCAGGCGCCGCGGGCGGCGGTGTCGGTGGACTTGCCCTGGCTGCCGGCCGCGTCCTTCACCTTGGGCAGCATCTTGTTGATGGTGTCCTTGGAGAAGGCCTCGCACGGGTTCGGCAGCTTCTTGAACTTCGCCGCGGCGACGGTCGGCGACGGGTTGCCGGCGCTGCTGGACGAGCCGGAGGGAGCACTGTCACCGGAGCTCTTGGCGCTCGTCGAGCCGGAGCAGCCGGCGACGAGCAGCACCGGTACTGCTGCGCAGGTGAGAAGGCTGGCGAGTCGCTTGGCTGAACGGTGCATGGTTCCTTCGCTGTTCGTCGTCGTGGAGTCGGCACGGACCCTTGTGGAGCGGGTGCCCTGCCTCGGGGACGGTGCGGGGCTAGAGGGCACGGTACGCGGCGGAGCGAGGGGTGTGGCCGTTTCGCGGCGAAGTGCACGAGAGGGCAATTCGGGCATAAGTGGCCCTAGTTGCCCATTCGCGGCGATCGGAACTTACGGCGCTATTCGCTGAGGTGGTCGGACAGCTCGCTGCCCAGCGCACGGGCCTTGTCCTGCAATTCCTGGCTTTCCGGCAGCTTCGTCTTGTCCACGGACCACTGGTCGTAGGCGATCGTCACGATGACGTTCGACGTGCGAAAGACCACAGTGACGTCGCGGTGCACTCCGGAGTCCGTGGTGACCAGTTTGTCGTTGAGGAACGCCGCGTCGCCGAGGTTCTCAAGGACGCGCGGGGCGAGCGGGCTGCCGGGGCTCGCGCCGGGGTCGGACGGGGTGGCGGACGGCGCGGCGGCGCCGCCGTTCGCCTTCTTCCCGCCGGCGTCGGCGCCCTGGTCCGTGGGCTGGTCCGTGGGGGCGCCCTTGGGGCTGGCCTCGGCCGAGGGGGAGTCGGAGCTGCCGGCCGGGATCTTCGCGGCCTGCTGCTTGCCCGTGTAGATCTCCTGCGCCCGGTCGTCGTCGCTGACCGCGGCGTCGTACGAGACCACGCGCTGGATGTCGAGGGTCAGATGGCGGGTGCCCTCGCTGGTCTCGCGGGTCCACTGGCAGCCGACGCGGCGGTCGGCGTCGTACGTGACGTCGGCCCGGCCGGCGTAGATCTTCGCGGCGTCGGCCTGCGACAGGGGCTGGCCGTCGCCCGGCAGCATGCTGCGCACGGTGTTGCGCGAGGGCAGTCCGCAGGCTTCAGGGAGGGTCTGGTAGCGGCCGGGCTGGGCGGACTGGGCGGACGTGGCGGCGTCGCCGCCCTTGCCGTCGCCGCCTCCGGTGCCGGTGGCGGAGCCGCTGGTGCAGCCGGTGAGGCCGGCGGCCAGTGCCGCGGTGACCAGCAGCGCGGCACCGGGGACGAACGATTTGCGCGGCATCGTTCGCGGCTCCTTCCCTGCGGAAATGCGGTTGCCGCCGGGTGGCGGCGGGTGGACACAATGTCTACCGCACGTCTTGCCGCACACGCCGGTCCGGCGTCCATGATCGGATGCATTGTCCGTCTTTTGCTTTTTTCGGATTTTCGGGGGAATGAGTCAGTTATGTCGTACACCGAAGTACCTGGTGCCCAGGTACCGATCCGGATGTGGACCGACCCGGCCACGGTCGAGGGTGTCGCGATGCAGCAGCTGCGCAATGTCGCCACGCTGCCGTGGATCAAGGGCCTGGCCGTGATGCCGGACGTGCACTTCGGCAAGGGAGCCACCGTCGGCTCGGTCATCGCGATGCGCGGTGCGGTCTGCCCGGCCGCGGTCGGCGTCGACATCGGCTGCGGAATGAGCGCCGTCAAGACGTCGCTCACGGCCAACGACCTCCCTGGCGATCTGTCCCGGCTGCGGTCCAAGATCGAGCAGGCGATTCCGGTGGGCCGCGGGATGCACGACGAGCCGCTCGACCCGGGCAGCATCCACGGCTTCCCGACGGCGGGCTGGGGCGACTTCTGGACCCGTTTCGACGGGGTCGCGGAGGCGGTCAGGTTCCGTCAGGAACGGGCCGCCAAGCAGATGGGCTCGCTCGGTTCCGGTAACCACTTCATCGAGTTCTGCCTCGACGAGAGCGGCTCCGTGTGGCTGATGCTGCATTCCGGCTCCCGGAACATCGGCAAGGAACTGGCCGCGTTCCATATCGAGCAGGCCCGGAAACTGCCGCACAACCAGGGGCTGGTCGACCGCGACCTCGCCGTCTTCATCGCGGACACCCCGCAGATGGCGGCGTACCGCCACGACCTGTTCTGGGCCCAGGAATACGCCAAGCACAACCGCGAAGTGATGATGGCCCTCTTCCAGGACGTCATCCGCAAGGAATTCCGCAAGGCCCGGCCGGTCTTCGACCCGGTGATCTCCTGCCACCACAACTACGTGGCCGAGGAGCGCTATGAAGGCATGGACCTGCTGGTGACCCGTAAGGGCGCGATCCGGGCGGGCAGCGGCGAATACGGCATCATCCCGGGCTCGATGGGCACCGGTTCGTACATCGTCAAGGGCCTCGGGAACCCCGCGTCCTTCAACTCCGCCTCGCACGGCGCCGGCCGCAAGATGAGCCGGAACGCCGCCAAGAAGCGGTTCTCCACCCGTGATCTGGAGGAGCAGACGAGGGGCGTGGAGTGCCGTAAGGACTCCGGGGTGGTCGACGAGATCCCCGGCGCCTACAAGCCGATCGAGAAGGTCATGGAGCAGCAGCGGGACCTGGTGGAGGTCGTCGCCAAGCTCAAGCAGGTGGTGTGCGTCAAGGGGTGAGCGATGCGGGGTGCGGCGCGCCGGGCGCCGCACCCCGCTGCCGCGGTGCGGGCCGCGCCGCCGGCCGCGCGCGCCGCCGCGCCGCGGCACCCCGCCGGCGCTGGATCAGATACTCGGCGGCGAACAGATTGACGACGAGCGACAGCCAGGACGTGGCGCCGGCGATGTCGTGCCCGGCGGCGAGGGCGTCGCCCCCGTACGCGATGGGGTCGGACAGCTGGGCCGCCACGAGATGCTCGATCAGCGGCTGGATCAGCCGTGAGGTGAGCGCGGCCAGCGTCAGCGCGACATTCCGGATCATCCAGTGCCGGTGATCGGCGTACCGCCGCTGCCGGGCGCTGCGGTAGCCGGCGACACCGGTGGCGATCCACAGGGCGTCCAGCACCCCGAGGGAGAGCTGATTGCCCACCCCCAGCGGGACCAGGTAGGTGACCGGAACGCCGATGAGGGCGGACGGAAACACCCCGCCGAAGAAGTACGCCCGGCCGGTCCACCGGTGCACGGCCGGATACCGGCGCCGCAACCAGGGCCAGCACTGGGCGAGTCCGGTGACCACGGCGACGGCGGCGGTGAAGATGTGCGCCACCAGCAGCGCGTAATGCAGCTCGCTCCGCGGCGGCACCCGACTCGTGCGCAGATCGGGCGGTACGTAGGCGCCGACCGCCCGGGCCGTGACCACCAGCGCGATGATCACCAGCGCCACGGCGACGCAGGCACCCAGCCGGCGGCGGGCGCGGCGGCGCCCCGATGCGGGTCGGTGTGCCGATGCGGGGTGGTGTGCCGATGCGGCTTGGCGTTCCGATTCCGGTTCTGGTCGTGGTCGGGGCTCTGGCCGGTGTTCTGGTTCCGGCCGGTGTCCCGGCTCCGGTCGGCGCTCTGGTGCGGGTGGTTCGGTGCCGCGGGCGGCCGAGGAGGGCGAGGTGGATGTCATGCGTCCACTGTCGCGGCGGGAAACCCCCGGCACACGGGGCCTGCACACCCAGTAGGGGTGTACTCAAGCCCTCTGTTCAGCCCCCTGTTCGGGGGCGGGGGTGGATGTCCGGAGGGCGGAGTGGGGCGGGGCGGGGGCGAGGGCCGGGGCAGCGGGCCCGAGCTCCCGGGGTGGGGGCTAGGGACCGCTGCCCTGGCGCACCGGGCTCCTGGCCCAACAGCCCTCGGTGTTCCTGCGCTTGGCGCCACAGCCCTCAACTGGTGCGGTGGACCTTGGTGTTGGATGCCTGGGCGCGCGGGCGGACCACCAGGAGGTCGATGTTCACATGCGGTGGGCGGGTGATCGCCCAGGCGACGGTGTCGGCGACGTCCTCCGCGCTGAGCGGCTCGGCCACGCCCTCGTAGACCTTCGCCGCCTTGGAGCTGTCGCCGCGGAAGCGGGTGGTGGCGAACTCCTCCGTCTTGACCATCCCGGGGGCGACCTCGATGACGCGTACCGGCTCGCCGCACAGCTCCAGCCGGAGCGTCTCGGCGATCACGTGGGCGCCGTGCTTGGCGGCGACATACCCGCCGCCGCCCTCGTACGTACCGTGCCCGGCGGTGGAGGAGAGGACGACGACGGTGCCCTCGCCCGATGCGGTCAGCGCGGGGAGCAGCGCCTGCGTCATGTGCAGGACGCCGAGCACATTGACCTCGTACATCGCGCGCCAGTCGGCGGGGTCGCCGGTGGCGACCGGTTCGGCGCCGAGCGCACCGCCGGCGTTGTTGACCAGCACGTCGATGGAGGGGAAGCGGTCGAGCGAGCGCGCGAAGGCGTCGACGGCGGCCCGGTCGGTCACATCGAGCGCGTACGCCTCGGCGTGCGGCAGTTCGGCGGCGAGCATCTCGATGCGGTCCTTGCGGCGGGCGGTGAGCACGACGCGGTAGCCGGCGGCGGCCAGGGCCCGTGCGGTCGCGGCGCCGATGCCGCTGCTCGCTCCGGTGACGACGGCGGTACGGACGTCGGCGGTATCGGCGTTGGCGGCGGCGGCCTCGGCGGTCATGACGCTCTCCCTTGCGGACGGTGCGGGGCGGTGCGGTACTCGGCTGGTGCTGGTGCTGGTGCTGGTGCTGTGCTGGTACGTCGTGGTGCGGCCGGCATGGGCGCTGCGGCTGGCTGAGCGGTGTTACTTGTGTTGCTCATATGGTGCAGGTGACTCATGCGGCTGGTGCGCGTCGTGCTTGGCCAGGATATGCAGTGGCGGCTGCCTCGTTGAGCGGGACTGGTGGGTGGAGGCGGTCGGCCGCGGGAGTGGGTCGGGTGGAGTGCTGGGGGTGCTCGGTTGCGCCCCGGCGGCATCGGGTCCGGTCCGCGCCGGCCCAGCTCAGCGACCCCGTGGGGCGTACATGATCACGGCCATACCGGCGAGGCAGATCAGTGCGCCGATGACATCCCACCGGTCGGGGCGGTAGCCGTCCGCGACCATGCCCCAGGCCAGCGAGCCGGCGACGAACACCCCTCCGTACGCGGCGAGGATGCGGCCGAAGTGGGCGTCCGTCTGGAGCGTGGCCACGAAGCCGTACACCCCGAGCGCGATCACTCCTGCCCCGATCCACGCCCAGCCCTTGTGCTCCCGCACTCCTTGCCAGACCAGCCAGGCACCACCGATCTCGAAGAGCGCGGCGACGACGAACAGGGCTGCGGAGCGGGCGATGAGCATGAGGCCCAGCGTAAGGAAGGCCGAGCCCGGGCGGGGACGGGGCACGGATCGCCGCCGGGGGCCGACAGAACCCGGTGTCGGCAGAACCTGGTGTCGGCGGAACCTGGTGTCGGCGGAACCTGGTGTCGGCGGAACCCGGTGTCGGCGGAACCCGGTGTCGGCAGAACCCGGTGCCGAGAGAACCCGGTGCCGAGAGAACCCGGTGCCGGGGAACCCGGCGCCGGCGGGCCTGGCGATCCCGGTCGGCGTGGGCCGTCAGCCAGCAGCGGCGCGGGCCTCAGCCGAGAGGGTCCGGCTGTATTCGCGCGGCGGGGCGGACCGCGTCCGCGGGGGCGGGGCCGGCCGGCGCGCCGGTCCAGTGGGCGAGGGCGGTGTGGAGGGACGCGGCACGCGCGGCGGGGGCGGTGGCATCGGTGGCCCAGGCGATATGGCCGTCGGGGCGCACCAGGAGGGCGGTGCGGCGGTCGCTCCGCCAGGAGGCGGTGACGACGCGGTCGGGGGAGGGAACGGAGCCGGTGCCCGCGTCCGCCGCCGCTGCGAGGGCTTCGTCCCCGGGAGCGATGAGGACGAACTTGCCCTGGCGGAGGAGCTCGTAGAGGCGGCTGCCGTCGGCCAGCTGGACGTCCGGGGCCCGGCGGCCGGCGAGCGCGTGCGCGCCGCGCTCGGCCCGATAGGCGATGTCGATGCCGGAGACGTTGCCGATCGCGCGGCGGGACAGCGGCGGCAGACGGTTGATGAGCTGGGCGCCGAACCCGCGGGCGGCGCGGCCCGCCGCGGACTGCACCAGCGCGAGCCGGATGATCGCGCCGCTGCTCCGCAGCACCTTCGTGCCGACCGGATGGCGCTCGGCCTGATAGCTGTCCAGCAGGCTGTCGGGGGAGTGGCCCTTCAGCACCGCCGTCAGCTTCCAGCTGAGGTTGGCCGCGTCCTGAAGGCCGACGTTCATCCCCTGGCCGCCGGCCGGGGAGTGGACGTGCGCGGCGTCGCCGGCGAGGAAGACCCGGCCGACGCGGTAGGCGGGAGCCTGGCGCTCGTCGCTGCGGAAGCGCGAGACCCAACGGGCGTCGTGCATACCGAAGTCGGTGCCGAAGGCGAGCCGGGTGACCTCGCGGACCTCGGCGAGATCCACGGGGGCGTCGTCGTCCCGCTGGACATGGCGGTTCCAGCCGATGGCGCGGTACCAGCCGTCGCCGAACGAGCCGATCAGGCCGAAGGCGTCACGGGTGGCGTTGACGGAGAAGGCGGAGTCGGGCTCCTGGGCCAGGCGGACATCGGCGAGCACCACGGAGCGGATCACCGCCTTGCCGGGGAAGGGCAGGCCGATGGCCTCCCGGACGGTGCTGCGCCCGCCGTCGGTGCCGACCGCATAGGACGCCCGGGAACTGCCGATGCCCTCCGCCGTGCGGAAGCGCACCGTCACCCCGTCCGCGTCCTGGTCGAGGCCCAGCACCTCGGACCCGTACCGGAAGGTGACGCCGGCCTGCCGGGCGCGGCGCTCCAGCAGCCGCTCGACCTCGTACTGCGGCGTTATCAGAACGAAGGGGAAGCGGGACGGGAGTCGGCCGGCGGCGAGCACCGCATCACCGAACACCTGGAGGCCGGTGAGCCGGTGGCCGCCGGCGACCAGCTCATCGGCGAGCCCGCGGGCGTCCAGTTGCTCCAGCGAGCGGGCGTGCACGGCGAGGGCGCGGCTGAGATTGCTGGTGGTGTCGTCGCGGCGCTCCAGGAGCGTGACGGCGAGGCCGGCCTCGGCGAGGTCTCCGGCGAGCAGCAGCCCCGTCGGGCCCGCGCCGACGACGAGGACGTCCGCGTCACGGCCCTCGGCGCCGCCCCCCGCGGGGCGTGCGGTCGCGGTGCCGCTGCTGGGGTGGGTGCTGGTGTCTCCGGGCTTGCGGTTGAGTGCGTCCATGACTGCCGCCTCCTGTGCCAACGCGTGTTGGTCAACGCTTGTTGGCAAGCGTAGGGCACCCGCGTCTGGCACGTCAACAGTCGTTGGCCTACAGTTGTTGGTATGCCCGAAAGTGCCCCCTCCGGCAGGCCCGCGATCACCCCCGACGTGGACCTCGACCCGCCCCCGGTCGCCTCCTCGGCCCCCGACGCCGGGCAGCATCCGCGCCCCCGCCGCTCCGCCGCCACCCGCGCCGCGATCCTCGCCGCCGCCCGCGACCGCTTCGCCGCCGACGGCTACGAGCGCGCCACGATCCGCGCCATCGCGCGAGATGCCGGCATCGATCCGTCGATGGTGATGCGCTACTACGGCAACAAGGAAGGCCTCTTCGCCGCCGCCTCGGAGATCGATCTGCACGCCCCGGACCTCACCGCGGTGCCGCCCGAGGAGCGGGGCGCCCGGCTCGTGCGCCACTTCGTCGAGCTCTGGGAGAGCGACGAGACGCTGACCGGGATGATGCGCGTCGGCGTGACCAATGAGGCGGGCGCGGAGCGCATGCGACAGGTCTTCGCCGAGCAGGTGCGGCCACTGCTCGACGCGATCTGCGAGGTGCCGGAGGAGGCGCCGACCCGCGCCGCCCTGGTCGGGTCGCAGATCCTGGGCATGGCGCTGTGCCGCTACGTCCTGCACGTCCCGCCGGCCGTCGACCTCACCCATGACGAACTCGTCGCCTGGCTGGGTCCCACGGTCCAGCGCTATCTCACGGCAGAAGCCCCCTGAGGGGCGAACGATTCCACCTGAGGGGCGACCGAAGCCCCCTGAGAAACGGCCGCATCCGCTGATGTGTCGTCAGGAGTGGCGGGGCGGACGACCCGGAGGCCGCCTCCCCGCCGACTCCTCGCAGCCCCCACAGGCACGCTCAGGAGCAGCGCTCAGGCACAGCTCCCACGGACAGCGTCCGGGAAGAGTTCTCAGGAAGAGTTCTCAGGGACAGCGCTCAGGAGCAGTCCTCCAGAGCAGTCCTCCAGAGCAGTCCTCAGGCCGGGGCCGAGGGCCCCGGCACCCGCCCCGCGACCCGCGCCAGATTCCCCTCGAACACCCGCTGCGCGTCAGGCGTCAGCGTGCGCAGGGCCACCATCGCCGTGACGATGACATCGCACAGCTCACTGTGGACGTCGTCCCAGGTGTGGCTGTGGCCCTTGCGCGGGTTCTGGCCGACGGCCCCGATGACCGCCTGGGCGACCTCGCCCGCCTCCTCGGAGAGCTTGAGGATCCGCAGCAGCCGCTCCTGCTCCGGCGGCAGCGGACTTTCCCGGTCGAGCCAGCGCACGAGCCCGTCGACGGTCTCCCAGAGCGCCCCGTCGAGAGCGGCCGGGGCGCCGAGGGCGGCCGAGGCATCAGGGGCAACGGAACCGGAAGCTCCGGACGGACCGGAATCAGAGGCTCCGGACGCACCGGAACCGAAAGGAGCAGCGGCAGCAGACATGGCCCGATTCTGCCGCCGGGTCCGCATTCCGCGCCCCCCTCGCCCCTAGGGTGAGGCGACGCCCGGCGCTGCCGGAACGGGTGAGGCGACGACCCGGCGGCGCGGGCACGGCGGACGAGTGGGAGGCGGCCAGGCCGATGGACGAGCACCCCGCGATGCCCAGGGAGCGGTTCCCCCAGGAGTTGATCGAGTTCTACGGGCTGGCGCCGCTGCCCCGTGAGGGCGGCTGGTACCGGCGCACGTGGGCCGGGCCCCAGCGGCCCGACGGACGGCCCGAGGGGTCGGCGATCGTCATGCTGCTGACCGCCGAACCGGGCGTCTTCTCGGCGCTGCACCGCCTGCCCACCGACGAGATCTGGCACTTCTACCGGGGCGACCCGCTCACCCTGCTCCTCCTCTCCGAGGCCGGCCGTACGGCCACGGTCACGGCTACTGCCGAGGCCGGCAGCGGGAGCGGCGACAGTGGGAACGGCGGCAACGGGACCGGCGGTGGCGGAGCCGTGGCCCGTACGGTCGTCCTCGGGTCGGACGTACTGGGCGGCCAGCACGTGCAGTTCACGGTCCCGGCCGGCACCTGGATGGCGGCCGAGGTCGCCGAGGGCGGCGCCTGGACGCTCTTCGGCTGCACCATGGCGCCCGGCTTCACCTTCGAGGACTACGAGCACGGGGACGCGGGGCAGCTGACCGCGCGGTTCCCGCAGGAGACGGCCCGGATCGGGGCGCTGAGCCGACCATGACAGAGCCGACGGCCCCTGGTCTGCCGAACGCCGCGGGAGGGGCGGCTACTCCCGAACTCCCCGACCAGCAGCGGAAATCCGGCCACCTCGGCCCCCCGGAACACCCTGGCCACCGAGACCATCGAGACCAACCAGATCAGCCAGACCAACCAGATCAGCCAGACCACACGGCGCACTCGGCGCACTCGGTGCACCCCTGCCACCCAAGTAATTCCGGCGACCCAGGGCGCCCAGGCGCTCCCGGCCGCCAGGACGCCCCCCTTCGCCCCGTCGGCTCCGCGCTCCCCGACCTGACCGGGCAGGTCGTGCTCGTCACCGGTGCCGCGGGCGGTATCGGGCAGGGCATCGCGCTGCGGTTCGCGGCTGCGGGGGCGGACGTCGTGGTGCATTACCGGGCGGGCGGCGGGGCCGCGCGGGCGCTGGTCGAGCGGATCGAGCGGGACGGCGGGCGCGCGCTGGCGCTCGGTGCCGACCTGGCCGTGGAAGAGGAGTGCCACCGGCTGGTCACGGAGGCCGCCGGGTGGCGGGGGCGGCTGACCGGGCTGGTGAACAACGCCGGGGTGCAGCCCACGCAGGAGCTGGCGGGCATGTCGCTGGCCGACTGGCGGGCCGTGGCGGACCCCAACGTGCACAGCGTGTTCGCCTGCACCCAGGCCGCCGCGGAGGTGATGCGCGCGGGCGGCGGCGGGTCGGTGACCCATATCGCCTCCATCGAGGCGGACCGGCCGGCGCCGCGGCACGCCCACTACTGCGCCTCGAAGGCGGCGGTGGTGATGCACGCCCGGTCGGCGGCGCTGGAGTACGGGCCGTACGGGATCCGTGTCAACAGCGTCTCGCCGGGGCTGATCGCCCGGCCCGGCCTCGCCGAGGACTGGCCCGAGGGGGTGCGCCGCTGGCAACAGGCGGCGCCCACCGGGCGGTTGGGCCGGCCCGAGGACATCGGCGACGCCTGCGTCTTCCTCGCCTCGCCGATGGCCGCCTGGATCACCGGCCACGACCTCGTCGTGGACGGCGGAGTCTCGGCCCGCCCCACGTGGTGACGCTGCCCTACGAGGCGCGCCCCGCGGCGGCGCAGGTCCGGACGCACCGGGTCCGGACGCACCGCCCCGCACGCCGCCTTACGCGCTGCGCTGCCCGCCGGACGCCGCCCGCCGCTCGCCAGACGCCGCGTGGGCTCCCCTGCCGCGGCCACCGGTCTGCGGCACCGGCCCGGTCATTCCCGCGGCAGCCCGGAGACCCGGAATCCCGGGCCACGCGTCAGTGCCGCACCAGGTGTCAGCGCCACACCGGGCGTCAGCGCCACACGGGACGTCAGGACCGCACCACGCGTCACGGCCACACCAGGCAGTAGGCCTGGTGGCCTGCCTCGTGCAGCCGGTGGCTGAAGTCCTGCCACTCGTGCAGCAGCTGGTAGACGCTGAACGCGTCGCGCGGGCCGCCGCGGTCGGGGACGGTGGACCAGATGAAGGCAGCCGCGCCGACCGACTCCTCGCCGACGCCGCGCAGCGGGTCGACCACGGTCATGGGGAGCTTCACGACGGCGTAGTCGGGGTGGAGGACGACCAGTTCCAGCGGGGGAACCTTATGGAGCGGTATGCCCTCTATACCGGTGAGGACCATGGCGGCCATCGTCTCCGGCTTGATCTTGGAGAACATGCCGCCCATACCGAGCTCGTCACCGCCGAGTTCCTCGGGGCGCATGGAGATCGGGACGCGGGCGGCCGTGGCGCCGTTGGGGGCGCCGAAGTATTTGTAGGTCACCCCCATGCGCGCGCCCCTGGTTTCCCCGCCCGTAACGCTTTCGGTGTTCTCGCGCCGGTCGTCCGTGATGTCCTCGGTCCCCTCGCGCCGGTGACGGCCGCGCTGGGCGCGCTCGGGACCCCGGTCATCGGTTCCCTCGCCCAGTTCGCCACCGCGATGCATATCTCCACCCGACCACTCGCAGCCCCAGCCGCGCAACCCGATCATCGTCTCAGAGACCTCCCCCGTCACCGGCGCGTGAAACGCCCGGCCGCACGCCCCCGTGCGCCTCTGAGACCATTGCTTGCGTGACTTACTCGTACGACGCCCCAGTTTCGCAGACGCGCGGGGGCTGACGCCCGGTCGTGAGCGAGAGGAACGAAAAAGAAACCAAGAGGGAATCAAGCGGTGCCGAACGGCGTCCGCGCGTGGATTCCCGCACCCTTGTCCGCCGGGCCGTGTCCGCGCGCCGCCGCCCTCCCACCGTTTGTGCAGGTCAGGATCACTGTGTCTTTTCCGTATGAAGCCCCTGTTTCGCAGTCGCTGTTCGACCGCGCGTCCGTCGTGACGCCGGGCGGCGTGAATTCTCCGGTGCGGGCGTTCCGGGCCGTGGGCGGTACGCCCCGGTTCATGGTGTCCGGTACCGGTCCGTACCTCACCGATGCCGATGGTCGGGAGTATGTCGACCTGGTGTGCTCGTGGGGACCGATGATCCTCGGCCACTCGAACCCCGAGGTGATCGCCGCGGTCCAGGAGGCGGTCGCCCGCGGTACGTCCTTCGGGACGCCCGGCGCCGGCGAGGTCGAGCTGGCCGAGGAGATCGTGGCGCGGATCGCGCCGGTCGAGCAGGTGCGGCTGGTCTCCAGCGGCACCGAGGCGACGATGTCGGCGATCCGGCTGGCGCGCGGGTTCACCGGCCGGGCGAAGGTGGTCAAGTTCGCCGGCTGCTACCACGGGCACGTCGACGCGCTGCTGGCCGCGGCCGGTTCGGGTGTGGCGACCTTCGGGCTGCCGGACACCCCCGGTGTGACCGGCGCACAGGCCGGCGACACCATCGTGCTGCCGTACAACGACATCGAGGCGGTGCGCGCCGCGTTCGCCGCGCACCCGGGCGAGATCGCCTGTGTCATCACCGAGGCGTCGCCGGGCAACATGGGCGTCGTGCCGCCGCTGCCCGGCTTCAACCAGGGCCTTGCGGACCTCTGCTCCGAGAACGGCGCGCTCTACATCTCCGACGAGGTCATGACCGGCTTCCGGGTCAGCAAGGCCGGCTGGTATGGAATTGATGGAGTTCGTCCGGATCTGATGACCTTCGGGAAGGTCATGGGTGGCGGCTTCCCGGCCGCGGCGTTCGGCGGGCGCGCCGAGGTGATGGCGCATCTGGCGCCGGCCGGACCCGTCTACCAGGCGGGCACCCTGTCCGGGAACCCGATCGCCACCGCCGCGGGTGTGGCGCAGCTGCGGCTGCTGGACGACGCCGCGTACGAGAAGGTCGACGCGGTCTCGGCGGAGGTGCGGGGCCTGGTCACCGCGGCGCTGGCCAAGGAGGGCGTGGCGCACCGGCTCCAGGTCGCCGGGAACATGTTCTCGGTCTTCTTCGCGGATGCCGAGGTCACCGACTACGAGGCGGCCAAGCGGCAGGAGTCGTTCCGCTTCACCGCCTTCTTCCACTCGATGCTGGCGCAGGGCGTCTACCTCCCGCCGTCCGCGTTCGAGTCCTGGTTCGTGTCGACCGCGCACGACGCCGCGGCCGTCGAGCGGATCGCCGCCGCGCTGCCGGCCGCCGCGCGGGCCGCGGCCGAGGCGACGGCGTGAGGGGGGCGGACCGGGAGATGGGTGACATGAGCAGCCAGGACATCACCGTCGTGCATCTGATGCGGCACGGCGAGGTGCACAACCCCGAGGGTGTGCTCTACGGGCGCCGGCCCGGCTACCACCTCTCCGACCTGGGGCGGAAGATGGCCGACCGGGTCGCCGAGCACCTCGCGGAGCGGGACATCACCCATGTGGTGGCCTCGCCGCTGGAGCGCGCGCAGGAGACGGCGGCGCCGATCGCCGGGCTGCACGGGCTGGCGACGACGACCGACGAGCGGCTGATCGAGGCGGCCAACGTCTTCGAGGGCAAGACCTTCGGGGTGGGCGACGGCGCGCTGAAGAAGCCGGGCAACTGGAAGTACCTGACGAATCCGTTCCGGCCGTCGTGGGGCGAGCCGTACATCGAGCAGGTCGTCCGGATGATGGCGGCGCTCGGTGCGGCGCGGGACGCGGCCCGCGGGCACGAGGCGGTGGCGGTCAGCCATCAGCTGCCGATCTGGATCGTCCGCAGCTTCGCCGAGCGGCGCCGGCTGTGGCACGACCCGCGGAAGCGGCAGTGCACGCTCGCCTCGCTGACGTCGTTCACGTTCCACGGCGACAAGATCATCTCGGTGGGGTACAGCGAGCCGGCGCGCGACCTGGTTCCCTCCCACCTCCTGGCCGGCGCCAAACCCGTCAAGGGGAAGGCCAAGGCTTTTGGGGCCTGAAAAGACGTCATATGGCGGAATGTCATATTCGGCAGAAATGAAAAGTGTGAGCGATTAGCGCGGATCCTCACCCCCCGACATGCTCTCTACACCGATGTCCGTTTATATGGGTATTGGGTTCGTCGAGCACGGATGGGGACGACGGTATGGGCGCGATAAGTCGGCGGGGCTTGCTGGGGATGGGAGTGGGAGCAGCCGCGGCACTGGGCGTCGCCGGGTGCTCGTCCGCCGGCCGGGGTGGGCTGGAGAAGCAGCGGGTGGAGAACTCGGTGCAGGCGCGTCCGAACCTCATCGGCGACGGTTCGACGGCGAATTACGGGGAGCAGCCCCATCAGCCCGGCGCGCCCGAGCGGCTGGAGCCCGGCCAGACCCCGCCGCAGTTCGTCATCTTCTCCTGGGACGGGGCGGGAGAGGTCGGCAACGGCCTCTTCCCCCGGTTCCGGAAGCTCGCCAAGGACCACGGCGCGTCCATGACCTTCTTCCTCTCCGGGCTGTATCTGCTGCCCGAGGAGAAGAAGCACCTCTATCTCCCGCCGAACAACGAGCCGGGCGCCTCCGCCATCGGTTATCTCAGCGATACGCACATCAGGGAAACCCTGACCAATGTGCGCGCGGCATGGCTGGACGGCCACGAGGTCGGCACCCACTTCAACGGCCACTTCTGCTCCGGCGGCGGCAGCGTCAAGCACTGGACGCCCGAGCACTGGCAATCCGAGATAGACCAGGCGGTGCAATTCGTCACCAAGTGGCGTACCCACACCGGCTTTGCGGAGGCGGAACCGCTGCCCTTCGACTACCGCAAGGAATTGGTCGGCGGCCGTACGCCCTGCCTGCTCGGCCAGGAAAACCTGCTGCCCATCGTCCGGGAACTGGGCTGGCGCTATGACGCGAGTTCCCCCGGCGGCCTCCAGATGTGGCCCAGGAAGAAGCACGGGATCTGGGACTTCCCGCTCCAGCAGATACCGTTCCCCGGTCACCCTTTCGAGGTGCTCTCGATGGACTACAACATCCTCTTCAACCAGTCGAAGAATTCCACCAAGGCACCGCCGGCCAACTACCCGGGCTGGCGCCAGCAGGCCACCGACGCGTATATCTCCGGATTCCGCCGGGCCTACGAGACCAATCGCGCGCCGTTCTTCATCGGCAACCACTTCGAGGAGTGGAACGGCGGCATCTACATGGACGCCGTCGAGGAAGCGCTCAAGCACATAGCCAACGAGCGGAACAAGGACGTCCGGCTGGTGTCCTTCCGGCAGTTCACCGACTGGATAGACGCCCAGGACCCCCGAATAGTCCGCAAGCTCCAGCAGATCGGCGTCGGCGAGGAGCCGGACGGCGGCTGGAGGACGTATCTGTCGCTGTCCGAGATCGGAGTCTCGCAAGCCGCGCCGGGAGGGGCCGGCAGCGACCCTCGGGACCCGCCTGACATGCCTGTTTGGTGAGGGCGCGGCGGTGCGAGGGGGGCGCGGAAGATCCGGAATCAGCCCATGCGAAACTTTTCACATGTGTGACAGCCGCGCCCCCCGCCGCCTCACGAGCCGGCGCCGTCTCGCCCTGCTCGCCGCAGGAGCCGCGGTGGCCTCGCTGACGCTGAGCGCCTGCGGGGACGGCGCCTCCGGCGGCTCGGCGCAGACCCGGTTCGTCCAGGGCAAGAACGGCGTCGACACCGTCAAGCCCGACGAGCGGCAGCCGGCGCCCGACCTGTCCGGCGAGACCACCACCGGCAAGAAGCTGGACGTGGCCGACTACAAGGGCAAGGTCGTCATCATCAACGTCTGGGGGTCGTGGTGCGGGCCCTGCATCGCCGAGGCCCCGAACTTCGCCAAGGTCGCGAACGACACCAAGGACAAGGGCGTCCAGTTCATCGGGATCAACACCCGCGACTCCGAGAAGTCGCAGGCCAACCAGTTCGAGGAACAGCACCAGGTGCCGTACCCGAGCCTGTTCGACCCGACCGGCCGGCTGATGCTGCGCTTCCCCAAGGGCAGCCTCAACCCGCAGTCCATCCCCTCCACGATCGCCATCGACAAGCACGGCCGGATCGCCGCCCGCTCGATCGGCCCGCTCGCCGAGGACGACCTGCGCAAGATGGTCGACCCGCTGATCGCCGAGAAGTGATCGCGTGATCGCGCTCGCCGCCACCGCGCAGAGCCAGACCGTCCTCTCCGGCGCGCTGCTCGCCGCGGTGCCCGTCGCCCTCTTCGCCGGACTGGTCTCGTTCTTCTCCCCCTGCGTCCTGCCGCTGGTCCCGGGCTACATGTCGTACGTCACCGGCGTCACCGGCACCGACCTGGCGGAGGCCCGGCGCGGCCGGATGCTGGCCGGCGCCTCCCTCTTCGTCCTCGGCTTCACCGCCGTCTTCGTCTCCACCGGCGCCCTCTTCGGGTTCTTCGGGCAGAACCTCCAGAACTACAAGGACACCATCTCGCGCGTCCTCGGCGTGCTGATGATCCTGCTCGGGCTGGCCTTCGCGGGCGTGCTCAAACGCTTCGGCCAGCGCGAACTGCGCTTCCACAAGAAGCCCGCCATGGGACTGGCCGGCGCGCCGGTGATCGGGATGCTCTTCGGCGTCGGCTGGACCCCGTGCCTGGGCCCCACCCTCACCGCCGTCAACACCCTCTCCCTCTACCAGGCCAGCGCCGTCCGCGGTGCCCTGCTGACCGTCGCCTACTGTCTGGGGCTGGGCCTGCCGTTCATCGCCGTGGCGCTCGCCTTCCGCCGGGTGCTCGGGGCGTTCGGCTGGGTCAAGCGGCACTACGTGTGGGTCATGCGGATCGGCGGCGGCATGATGGTCGCCCTCGGCATCCTCCTCGTCACCGGCGTCTGGGACAGCCTGATGTCCGAGCTCCAGAGCTGGACGCAAAGCTCCACCGTTGGGATCTGATTGATGTCCACCAAGACCGACACCACCGGCGAGCCGGACGCCGCCGCGGACCCGGCCAGTGATCTCGGCGCCGCCGGATCCCAGCTCTCCACCGCGCCCCAGGAGGACATCGGCCTCCCCTCGCTCGGCCCCCTCGGCTGGGCGCGCTGGTTCTGGCGGCAGCTGACCTCGATGCGGGTGGCGCTGCTGCTGCTCTTCCTGCTGTCGATCGGCGCGATCCCCGGTTCCCTGATCCCGCAGACCAGCATCGACCCGGTCAAGGTCGACCAGTTCAAGGCCCAGCACACCACCCTCGGCGAGGTCTACGACAAGCTGGGGATGTTCCACGTCTACAGCTCGGTCTGGTTCTCGGCGATCTACCTGCTGCTGTTCATCTCACTGATCGGCTGCATCGTGCCGCGCAGCTGGCAGTTCGTCGGGCAGCTGCGCGGTCGCCCGCCGGCCGCCCCGCGCCGGCTGACCCGGCTTCCCGCGTACACCACGTGGCGCACGGAGGCGGACCCCGAGGAGGTCCTGGAGGCGGCCGGGCGGATGCTGAAGAAGCGCCGCTTCCGGGCCCACCGGTCCGGCACCGCGGTCGCCGCCGAGAAGGGCTACCTCCGTGAGGTCGGCAACCTCGTCTTCCACGTCGCCCTGATCGTGATGCTGGTGGCGTTCGCCGTCGGCAGCCTGTGGAAGTCCGAGGGCGGCAAGCTGATCACCGAGGGCGACGGCTTCTCCAACAGCCTCACCCAGTACGACGACTTCAAGTCGGGGCCGTTCTTCGACACCGACACCATGGCGCCGTTCGGCTTCACCATGAACTCGTTCGACGCCACCTACGAGCGGACCGGCCCCCAGAAGGGCACCCCCCGCACCTTCCGCGCCAACATCAGCTACTTCACCGGCGCGGACGGCACGGAGCACAAGAGGGCGCTGGAGGTGAACACCCCGCTCGACGTCGAGGGCTACAAGGTCTACCTGCTCTCCCACGGCTATGCGCCGGTCGTCACCGTCAAGGACGGCCGCGGCCAGGTCGTCTACCACGGCGCGGTGCCGTTCCTCCCGCAGGACCCGAAGAACTTCACCTCCTCCGGTGTGGTGAAGGTGCCGGGCGCCGAGACCAAGGACGGCAAGCGCAACCAGCTGGGCTTCCAGGCGCTGTTCGTCCCGACCTTCGGCGGCAAGAACTCCGGCTCGATGTTCTCCCAGTTCCCCGCGCCGGACTTCCCCGTCCTGTCGGTGAACGCCTGGCACGGCGACCTCGGCATGGACTCCGGGCTCCCGCAGAACGTCTACCAGCTCGACACCAAGCGGCTGAAGCAGTACAAGGACGCCGGCGGCGACATCTTCAAGAAGATGCTGCTGCCCAAGGACCGGGCGACGCAGATGATGAGCCACTCCGGTGCCACGCTGTCGCCGCAGGAGATCGAGGCCGAGTCCACGATGCGGCTCCCCAACGGCGAGGGCTCCATCACCTTCGACGGCATCAAGACCTGGGCCAGCTTCAAGATCACCCACCAGCCCGGCAACGGCCTCGCGCTGACCGGCGCGGTCGCCGCCCTGGTCGGCCTGGCCGCCTCGCTGTTCATCCAGCGGCGCCGGGTGTGGGTGCGCGCGGAGAAGGGTGCGGACGGCGTCACCGTCGTCGAGATGGCCGGCCTCGGACGCAGCGAATCGGCCCGGCTGCCGGAAGAACTGGCCGGCCTCGCCGTGGCGCTGGTGCCCGACGCCCCCATCGCCCCGGACGCCGGGCCACAGCCCGATACGGAAGCCACGGACGGGCCCGCGGCCCGCACCGACCAAGACCCGACGGAGCCCACCGACTCTGCCGATCCTGCTGACCCCTCCGAAGGAGCGCGCGCGTGAACCTCGCTGCCGCAGCCAACGAGACACTGGCTCACAACAGCAATCTGCTGGTCTATTCGGCGATGGCTGTCTACACCCTCGCCTTCGTGGCCCACATGGCCGAGTGGGTGTTCGGCAGCCGCAGCAGGGTCGGCCGTACCGCCGCGGCCCTGACCACCGAGGCCAAGGCGCCGACGACGGTGTCCGTCCAGGTCGCGCAGAAGGGCGGTACCGCCGTCCTGGAGCGGCCGAAGGTCATCACCAAGGCCGTGGCCGGCGCCCGCGACGTCCCGGACGGCCCCGGCGCGCACGGCGGCACCGAGAAGGGCGACCTCTACGGCCGGATCGCCATCTCGCTGACCGTCCTGGCCTGGGCGCTCCACGTGGGCGGTGTGATCACCCGCGCCCTGTCCGTGCAGCGCGCCCCCTGGGGCAACATGTACGAGTTCTCCACGACCTTCGGTGCGGTCGCGGTGACCCTCTACCTGGCCCTGCTGCTCTTCAAGAAGAACGTCCGCTGGATCGGCCTGCCGCTGGTCACCACCGTCCTGCTCGACCTGGGCCTGGCCGTCAGCGTGCTGTACACCGCCAGCGACCAGCTGGTGCCCGCGCTGCACTCGTACTGGCTGTGGATCCACGTCTCCTGCGCGATCCTCTCCGGCGCGGTGCTCTACATGGGCGCGGTCGCCACGCTGCTGTTCCTCTTCCGCGACCGCCACGAGGCCAAGCTCGCCGACCCGCAGGGCAAGCAGCCCGGCGCCTTCGCCACCTCCGTGCTGGAACGGCTGCCCTCGGCCGCCTCGCTCGACAAGTTCGCCTACCGCGTCAACGCCACCGTCTTCCCGCTGTGGACGTTCACCATCATCGCGGGCGCCATCTGGGCCGAGGCCGCCTGGGGCCGCTACTGGGGCTGGGACCCCAAGGAGGTCTGGTCCTTCATCACCTGGGTCGCGTACGCCTGCTACCTGCACGCCCGCGCGACCGCCGGCTGGAAGGGCCGCAAGGCCGCCTGGCTGGGCCTGATCGCCTTCGCCTGCTACCTCTTCAACTACTACGGCGTGAACATCTTCGTCACCGGCCTGCACTCCTACGCCGGAGTCTGAGCCGCCCCGCGGTCCGCGCCGCGACGTACCGGTGCCGTACGGAGACGGCCTCACCACGAGGCCGGCCCCGTACGGCACCGTCGTAGGCAGGGACATCACGGATGCGGTCGGGGATGCGGTCGGAGACGAGGCCGGAGCGAGGTCGTCGACGTGGTCGGGGAACGGTCGGGGCGCGGTTCAGGGAGCGGTCAGCGGCGCTTGCGCCCGCCGTGCTCCTGCTGCGGCGGCTTCTGCGCGGCCCCCGGCAGCTTCGGCTTGGGCAGATGCGCCACCTCCCACTTCGCCTCGGACAGCTGCTGGGCGGTGTCGTGCGGCAGCCGCGGCGGGTGGTGCGCCGGGGTGTGGAACCCGAACGCCGAGGTCAGATCGCCGAACGTGTCCCGCCGCCAGGCGCTGATGTTGGGCTCCTCGACGCCCGTGAAACGCTCCAGGAACTGGAGCACCGAGGTGTGGTCGAAGGCGTCGCCGGCCGCCCAGCCGCCCACCGTCCAGGGCGAGACGATCAGGCACGGGACACGGAAGCCGCCGCCTATGGGCAGGCCGTGCACGAACTCGTCCTTCGTCCCCTTGGGCGGCACCGGCGGCGGCACATGGTCGAAGAGGCCGTCGTTCTCGTCGTAGTTGAGGATGAAGGCCGTCTTGGCCCACACCTTGGGGTTGCTGGCGATGGCCTCGATCTTCTGGGCCACGAAGTCGGCGCCGGCGGCCGGCAGGTAGTCGGGGTGCTCGGACTGGTAGCTGGTGGGGATTATCCAGGAGACGGCCGGCAGTCGGTCGTTGCGGGCGGCCTCCTCGAAGGCGCCGGCCGGCCCCGGCCGCATCCCGCGCTCGTACAGCGCGCTGCCCGGTTTGGAGTCCCGGAACGTCTGGAACTGCTTGAGCAGATTGCAGCCGTAGTCGTCCTCCTCCTGGTAGACCTTCCAGCTGACGCCGGCCTTCTCCAGCCGCTCCGCGTACGTGGTCCAGCGGTACGCCCTGGGCGCGGTGTTGTCGAGGATCGGGCCGCCGCGGGTGCCGCGGGGGTCGAGGGTGCCGGTCATCCAGTACAGACGGTTGGGCCAGGTCGGGCCGAAGACCGAGCAGAAGTAGTTGTCGCAGAGGGTGAACGCCTCCGCGAGGGCGAACTGGAACGGGATGTCCTGGCGGGTGTGGTAGCCCATCACGTACGGGCCGTTGACGCCGTCGGCCTTGCGGTGCGCCGGCAGCCAGCGGTCCATCCTGCCGCCGTTCCACGCCTCGTGCTGCACGGACCAGGCGTGGCTGGTGGACGGGATGGCCTGGGCGCTGGAGGTGTGGGTGTTGAGGCGGAACGGCAGCAGATACCCGTCCGGGTTCTGCGGGTCCGGCTGGTAGAAGACGGACCGGCCGTCGGGGAGCTTGATCGCGTGCGGGTCCGCGAAGCCGCGGACGCCGCGCAGGGTGCCGAAGTAGTGGTCGAAAGAACGGTTCTCCTGCATCAGCATGACGACGTGCTCGATGTCGCGGAGCGAGCCGTGACGCGGCGGGCCGGCGGCGACGGCCTTCTGGACGCTGGGCGGCAGCAGCGACAGCGCGGCGGCCCCGCCGAGCGCGCCGGCCGCCGAGCCGAGGAGTCTGCGTCGGGTCATGTCGGGCATTTGTGCCACTCTCCCTGAGTCGCGTGAACCCTCAGTGGGCCGTCCCGACTGTGACGTTGTGGCAGTTTCGCGGGCAGGGGGAGGTTGCTGAACGATGCGTCAATTGGCCGTGAACAGACCAGAGTTGGCTGATCGGTCCTACGCCTCATACGTCACATGACGAAGCGCGCGACCACTGGCGCACCGCTCCGGCTACGCCTTTGTGGCGATTGACGAGGACACGCGGCTTACGCCCGGAGTTCCCTCGGGCGCCGGGTACGGGCGCTCCTCGGGGAGCAGGGCCCGGGCCGCCGTGAGCTCCCCGGCCCGCACCAGCGCATGGACCTCGCGCGCCAGCGCCGTCACATCCCGGATGCCGACCGTCCAGGCGTCCGCGTAGCGCCGCGACGCCTCGCCGGCGAGCCCCAGCTGAAGCGAACGATACGGCAGCGGACGCAGCCGCAGATCGCGCTCCGGGTCCCACTGCACCCGCGCCGGCGACCGCTTCAACTCCCGCTGCCAGGCCGCCCGGTCGGGATACTCGCCGGGGTCGTGGTGCGACAGACAGGCGTTGCCGGGCGCCCAGTCGAAGCCGGCCCGGTCGATCTCGACGGCGAGCACCGTCTCCTGGTCCGCCTTCGCGCCCCAGCCGCAGCGGTACATCATCCACAGGAACGACGGCTTGATCCATGTCATCCGGTCCCGCTTCCAGGCCGCCGGGAAGCGGCCGTCCCGGGCGGCTGGCAGGCCCAGTGCGGGCGCGTACGCCTGGTACACGGTGACGGTCTCGGCGGTATACAGCGCCCGGATACGGCGCGCCGGTTCGGTGGTGCCGGTGCTCATGGCCGCATCCTGGCGGACGGCGCGGCGCGCGGGCCACCGGATTACGCGCCACAGCGGGCGCACCGGGCGCCTCATCCGCCCCCGATGTCCTCCTGCCACAGCGCCGGCTGCGCCCCGATGAACTCGCGCATCATCGCCGCGCATTCGGGGTCGTCCAGCAGCACGATCCGCACCCCGTGCCGGGCCAGCCAGTCATGGCCGCCGTGGTAGGTCCGGGCCTCGCCGATGACCACCCGGGAGATGCCGAACTGGCGGACCAGACCGCTGCAATACCAGCAGGGCGAGAGAGTGGTGACCATCGTGGTGCCGCGGTAGCCGCGCTGCCGTCCGGCCGCGCGGAAGGCGGCGACCTCGGCGTGCAGCGACGGATCGCCGTCCTGGACGCGGCGGTTGTGGCCGCGGCCGAGCAGCGCGCCGTCCGGGCCGTAGAGCGCCGCCCCGATCGGGATGCCGCCCTCGGCCAGCCCCGCCTTCGCCTCCTCCACGGCGGTCGCGAGCATCGCGCGGGCCTGCTCCTGGACGTGGTCGGGGTGCCCGGTCGGGTCGCTGTGGCCGTCGACGCCGCCGTGCAGCCGGAACTCGTCGCGGTCCTGCCCCCAGTCCTGCGTCCGGCTCTGATCCCGTGCGTCCATGCCGGCCACTCTGCTCGCCGGGACGCGCGCCGGCAACGGGAACGGGGCCGTACGGCCGCGACGGCGGCCCGGCTCGGTCCTCTGCGGCTCAGTCCTTCGCGGCCGGCGGGGTGTCCTCCGGGCCGCCGTGGCCGCCCTTGCCCTGCGGACCGTCGGCGGTGCCGTCTGCGCCCTCTGTGCCCGCTGCGTTCTTCCCGTTCTCCTGCTTGCGCCGGAGCTCCTCCTCGCGGCGCCGGAGGTCGGCCTCCCAGTCCTTCAGCAGCGCCTCGTCCTTCTTGTTCTCTTCCTTGAGGGACCGCAGGAAGTCGGGGTTGTCGTCCGGGGCCACCCAGTTCCCGCGGGGGCTCGCGCTGTGGTTGCGGTGCCATTCGGACGGCGTGCTGCCGCCGCCGCCCTGCGCCGGGTGGCGCGCCTTGCCCGCCACCAGCCAGGCGATCGGCCCGACCAGCACCTCGCCGAACAGCAGGATGACGATCACCCAGACCACCTTCGGCAGTCCGCGGACCTGCGACTCGGGGGTGTTGAGGCAGTCGATGAAGGCGTAGATCCACAGCGCCAGCACCAGCAGGAACGGCAGATACCTGAGCATTGCGGACGGTCCCCCTGCGGACGGCGGCGGGCTCCCGCCGGGGCCCGGTGACCCGTACAGGGTAGTGCGTACCGGATACTGGAGCGCATGGCTTACGACGATCTTCGCTCCCTGCTGCGGGCCCTGGAGCGCGAGGGCGACCTCAAGCGCGTCAAGGCCGAGGTCGACCCGTATCTGGAGGTCGGCGAGATCGTGGACCGGGTGCAGAAGTCCGGTGGCCCGGCGCTGCTCTTCGAGAACGTCAAGGGCTCGTCGATGCCGCTGGCGATGAACGTCTACGGCACCGACCGCCGGCTCCTCAAGGCGCTCGGCCTCAAGGCGTACGAGGACATCAGCGACAAGATCGGCGGGTTGCTCAGGCCGGAGCTGCCGCAGGGGTTCGTCGGCGTCCGCGAGGCGTTCGGCAAGCTCGCGAACATGACCCATGTCCCGCCGAAGAAGGTCAAGGGCGACGCCCCCGTCCAGGAGGTCGTGCTCCAGGGCGACGAGGTCGATCTGGAGCGGCTCCCGGCGCTGTTCACCTGGCCGAAGGACGGCGGCTCCTTCTTCAACCTGGGCCTGACGCACACCAAGCACCCCGAGACGGGCGTCCGCAACCTGGGCCTCTACCGCCTCCAGCGCCACGACAGGCGCACCATCGGCATGCACTGGCAGATCCACAAGGACAGCCGCAACCACTACCAGGTCGCCGCCAAGCGCGGCGAGCGGCTCCCGGTCGCCATCGCCTTCGGCTGCCCGCCGGCCGTGACGTACGCGTCGACCGCGCCGCTGCCGGGCGACATCGACGAGTACCTCTTCGCGGGCTTCCTCCAGGGCAAGCGGATCGAGATGGTCGACTGCAAGACCGTCCCGCTCCAGGTCCCGGCCAACGCCGAGGTCGTCATCGAGGGCTGGCTGGAGCCCGGCGAGATGCTGCCGGAGGGCCCGTTCGGGGACCACACCGGCTTCTACACGCCGCAGGAACCGTTCCCCGCGCTCACCATCGACTGCGTCACGATGCGCCGCCGGCCGCTGCTCCAGTCGATCGTCGTGGGCCGCCCGCCGACCGAGGACGGGCCGCTGGGCCGGGCGACCGAGCGGTTCTTCCTCCCGCTCCTCAAGATCATCGTCCCGGACATCGTGGACTACCACCTCCCGGAGTCCGGCGGCTTCCACAACTGCGCGATCGTCTCGATCGACAAGAAGTACCCGAAGCACGCCCAGAAGGTCATGCACGCCATCTGGGGCGCCCACATGATGTCGCTGACCAAGCTCATCGTGGTGGTCGACGCGGACTGCGACGTGCACGACCTCCACGAGGTCTCCTGGCGGGCGCTCGGCAACACCGACTACGCCCGCGACCTGACCGTGGTCGAAGGCCCCGTCGACCATCTCGACCACTCCTCGTACCAGCAGTTCTGGGGCGGGAAGGCGGGCATCGACGCCACGAAGAAGTGGCCCGAGGAGGGCTACACACGAGACGGCGGCTGG
Source organism: Streptomyces albospinus (assembly GCF_014648695.1). GTDB lineage: Bacteria > Actinomycetota > Actinomycetes > Streptomycetales > Streptomycetaceae > Streptomyces > Streptomyces albospinus. Next base: position 208,247 of record NZ_BMRP01000009.1, on the reverse strand, counting down.
CCGGACATGGTCGAGTCGGACCCGCGGACGGCCGCGCTGGTCGACCGCCGCTGGAAGGAGTACGGGCTGTGAGCGCGGCAGAAGGAGTCATCGGCGGCCCGGGGCCCGCACAGCCGGACAGCCGGGTACGGGCGTTCCTCCGCCTCGTCGTCATCGAGCACTCGGTCTTCGCGCTGCCCTTCGCCTACATCGCGTCCTTCACCGCGATGCACCGGCTGGACCGGACCGTCCACTGGGGCCGGCTGCTGCTCGTCACCGTCGCCATGGTCGGCCTGCGGACCTTCGCGATGGCCGTCAACCGCATCATCGACCGGGAGATCGACGCCCGTAACCCGCGCACGGCCGGCCGCGAGCTGGTCACCGGCGCGGTCTCGGTCCGCTCCGCCTGGACCGGTGCGCTGGTCGCCGTGGTCGTCTTCCTGGGTGCGGCGGCGCTGCTCAACCCACTGTGCCTGGCGCTGGCGCCGGTCGCCGTGATCCCGATGGTGGTCTATCCGTACGGCAAGCGCTTCACCAACTTCCCGCACGCGATCCTCGGGTTGGCGCAGGCCATGGCCCCGGTCGGCGCCTGGATCGCGATCACCGGCGAGTGGTCCTGGGAGTCGGTGATCCTCGGCCTCGCGGTCGGCATCTGGATCGGCGGCTTCGACCTGATCTACGCCTGCCAGGACGTCGAGGCGGACCGGGCGAACGGCGTGATGTCCGTGCCGGCCCGCTTCGGTGTGCCGGGCGCGCTCTGGGGGGCGCGCTGGTGCCATGTCGTCACCACCGCGCTGCTGGCGTGGTATGGCGTCGCCATCGGCGCCGGCGTCTTCTTCTGGGCCGGGCTGGTGATCGTGGCGGCGGCCTTCTGCTACGAGCACGCCATCGTCCGCCCGCACGACACCTCGCGCCTCAACCGGGCGTTCTTCCAGGTCAACAGCTTCATCGGGATCGCGCTGTTCGTCTGCGCGCTGCTCGACCTGTTCGTCCGCGGTCTGACGCCCTGACGCTCCCACGCCCTGACGCTCCGACGCCCTGACGCCCCGCAAGCGGCGATCCGGCCGGGACGGCCTGACGGTGTGTCCCGGCCGGCCGCCGGTCAGCCCTCGGCGATCGGCCAGGCGATCAGCCGGGGTGGGTCCACAGCTCGCCGCGGCACGTGTCAGGCGTTGAGGTCCAGGACGCGGACTGCTTCCCCTCCCCATCGCTGTGGAGCGGTGGTGGCCACGATCGCGCCGTCGGGGCGGTCGGGGGTGGGTTGCGCCGTGTACTGGCAGTGGGCCGCGGCCCAGGTCTGCTGCCGTGCCACGGTCAGGGCGGCGGGCAGGTCCAGGTCCAGGACGGTGACGCCGGGCAGCGCGGCCAGGTGCTCGGCTGTGCCGGGCCGGGCGCGGTCTGCTTCCACCAGGGCGCATGCGGGCGCGTACAGATACCAGCCCGGCTCGGTGTGGGCGCGGTGGATGAGGCGTGAAGCGAGGGGGTTGCCCTGACCTGCCGCTGCCATCGCGGTCTCGTCCAGGACGATGTGCAGGGCGTCGCTCACAGGCGGGTCACCTGGCCCAGGCGCCGGTCGAGCTCACCGTCGAGGTCCCGCTGCTCGGCCGGGGTGGGGGCGTACCCGTTCCACTTCTTCAGCAGGGTCCGGGCCTTCTCGGCGCGTTCGGCGCGCTCGGCCGGGGTGAGCAGGGTCTCGGCCAGGCGAGCCAGGTAGGCGCGCAGCGACAGGCCCTCGGCGGCTGCTATGGCGGCGAGCCGTTCCTTGGCCTCTTCAGGGATGCGGATGTTGGCATCGGACATCGTCGTGGTCCTTCCCCACTCCCGTGGTACGGGTACGTACCCGTACACCCCAGACTACGGGACGGGTCGGACGGCCGTCCCCGCTGTCACCGCCCGGCCGCGCTCGCGGAAGACGAACGCCGCCAGCACCCCGCCGATCAGCCCGAACAGATGCGCCTGCCAGCTGATGCCGCTGTCGGTCGGCAGCGCGCCCCAGACGATCGAGCCGTAGACCGCGCCGACGGCCACGCCGATGCCGATGTCCAGGAGCTTGCGCTCGATGAAGCCGCGCACCAGGAGGAAGCCGAAGAGCCCGAAGACCACGCCGGAGGCGCCCGCGGTGTTGCTGTGCGGCGCGGCCGTCAGCCAGACGCCCACACCGCTGACGAGGATGATCAGCAGCACGACCGCGAGGAACCGCCGGATCCCGCTGCGCAGCGCGGCGACGAAGCCGAGCACCAGCAGCGGGAGGGTGTTGGCCGCCAGATGGCCGAAGCCGAAGTGGATGAAGGCGGCGGGCACCACGTCGAGGAGCCCGGTGGGCTCCCGGGGCTGGATGCCGAAGCTGTCGAGGGCGTTGCCGCTGACGAGGTCGACGCCTTCCAGGACCCACAGCAGCGCGATCCAGCCCAGCATCAGGCAGACCGCGGACCTGGCCCGTGATGTCATCTCCGCCCCCTCGTCCTCGGCTTGTTCCGGTGACTCCCCGGCTCCGTCCGGGCGCACAGGTAAGAACGGTCGTGACGGCCCCGGTGGTTCCGCCGGATAGGCTCGATCCGTGGAGCCGCCGCACAACGACATCAGCAAGCAGACGAACACCGGCAAGCCGGACGCGGGCCGCCGCCCGTGGGTCGTCGGGATCTCCGGCGCGTCCGGGACGCCGTTCGCCGCGTCCGTGGTGCGCGGGCTGCTCGCGGCCGGGGAGGCGGTGGACCTCGTCGTCAGCCGGGCGTCGCGGCTGACCCTGCTGGACGAGACCGGGATCGCCTTCCGCGATGCGCAGTGGCGCGGGGATCTGCGGGAGTGGCTGGCGCGCGGGGCGGACGGCAAGCCGGAGACGTTCCCGGTCACCGAGGAGTCGCTGGCTCCCGTCCGGTACTGGCCGGCCGGGGATCTGGCGGCGGGGCCGTCGTCGGGTTCGTATCCGGCGAAGGGGATGCTGATCGTCCCGGCGAGCACGGCGTGCGTGGCCGGGGTGGCGCTGGGGCTGTCGAAGGATCTGCTCCAGCGGGTGGCGAGCGTGACGCTCAAGGAGCGGCGCCGGCTGGTGGTCGCGGTGCGGGAGACCCCGCTCAGCGGTCCGACGCTGAAGCACCTGGTGGCGCTGGACGAGGCGGGCGCGGTGGTGCTGCCCGCCTCTCCGGCGTTCTATGCGGGCGCGACGCACATCCAGGATCTGGTGGACTTCGTCGCGGGCCGGGTTCTCGATGCGGCAGAGGTGCCGCACGGTTTGTACCGGCGGTGGGAGGGGGAGCTGGGGGGTGGCTCCAAGGGGGAGGCCCCCGACGCTCCCTAGCGCTTCTTCGAGGCGGCGGCGCGGCCGAGGCGGCGCCGGGCCCGCGGGGTGGCGGGCTGGTGGGCGGCACGTGAACGATTGGCCTGGTCCTGAAGCTCGCGCATGCGGGCGTAGGCCATCTCGATCGAGTACACGGTGACAACTCCTGTGCAGATCGTCGTTGATCGTAGAGAGAATCGCAGGGCCGAAAGCCCTGATGCCTTAGATTCTACATGCAGAACGCAAAAAAGTAGAAAGATTGGAAGGCTAGAGGGCATGGACGCGGTGGATAGGCAGCTCATCCAGGCACTTCGCGAGAACGGCAGGGCCTCCTATGCGGAGCTCGGCCGGCTCGTCGGCCTCTCCGGACCCAGCGTCACGGACCGGATCAACCGCCTCGAAGCGGCCGGCGTGATCACCGGCTACCGCGCGACGGTCGACGCCGCCTCGCTCGGCCTCGGCGTCACCGCCCTGGTCGGCATCTCCCTGTCGGACGCGGCCGACCACGAGGACGTCGCCCGCCGGCTCAAGGACCTCGCCGAGATCGAGGACTGCTGGTTCATCGCCGGCGACGACTCGTACATGCTCAAGGTCCGGGTGGGCGACGTGGACGGGCTGGAGCGCACCATCCGGCGGCTGTCCGGCACCAAGGGCGTCTCCCGTACGCGGACCACCATCGTGCTCTCCACCAAGTGGGAGAACCGCGTCGGCGACCTGCCCGAAGAGGACGCGTAGGCGACCACCGGCGGGCGGCGGACGGTCGCCTCCCGACGGGGCCCTCCCGGGCCCGTCACGCAGGCCGTCCGCCGGGCCCCCAAGGGGCCTCCGTGCGCCGCGAAACCGGGGGAGTAGGCTCGGCGAAGCTCGTTTTTCGCACGAAACGGCCAGTGACACACACAGATAGTGGGAGGCGACCGGATGGCTGCGTCGATGGATGTGGGCCTCAAGCGCGAGCTGGAGGCGAAGGTCCACGCCGGGGAGCGGCTGACCCGCGAGGACGGCATCGCCCTCTACGAGTCCGACGACCTGGCCTGGCTGGGCGGGCTCGCCCATGAGGTGCGGACGCGGAAGAACGGCGACGCCGTCCACTTCAACGTCAACCGCCACCTCAACATGACCAACGTGTGCACCGCGTCCTGTGCGTACTGCTCCTTCCAGCGCAAGCCGGGCGAGAAGGACGCGTACACGATGCGCATCGAGGAGGCCGTCCGCCTCGCCAAGGCGATGGAGAACGAGAACCTCACCGAGCTGCACATCGTCAACGGCCTGCACCCGACGCTGCCGTGGCGCTACTACCCGCGCTCCCTCAAGGCGCTCAAGGAAGCCCTCCCGGAGGTCTCCCTGAAGGCGTTCACCGCCACCGAGATCCACCACTTCGAGACGATCTCCGGCCTGACCGCCTCGGAGATCCTCGACGAGCTGATCGACGCCGGCCTGGAGTCGCTGACCGGCGGCGGCGCCGAGATCTTCGACTGGGAGGTCCGGCAGCACATCGTCGACCACCGCACCCACTGGGAGGACTGGTCGCGGATCCACCGCCTCGCGCACGAGAAGGGCCTCAAGACCCCGTGCACGATGCTGTACGGGCACATCGAGGAGCCCCGCCACCGCGTCGACCACGTCCTGCGGCTGCGCGAACTCCAGGACGAGACCGGCGGGTTCCAGGTCTTCATCCCGCTGCGCTACCAGCACGACTTCGTCGACATGCAGGACGGCAAGGTCCGCAACAAGCTCCAGGCGCGGACGACCATGGCCAGCGGCGCCGAGGCGCTGAAGACCTTCGCGGTCTCCCGGCTCCTCTTCGACAACGTCCCGCACGTCAAGGTCTTCTGGGTCATGCACGGCGTCCAGACCGCCCAGCTCGCCCTCCAGCACGGCGCGGACGACATGGACGGCTCGGTCGTCGAGTACAAGATCACGCACGACGCGGACAACTACGGGACGCCGAACAAGCTCACCCGCGACGACCTGCTGGACCTGATCCGCGACGCGGGCTTCCGCCCCGTGGAGCGCAACACCCGCTACGAGACCATCCGCGAGTACCCGGGCCCGGACCCGGAGCGCCGCGAGGCCCCGCAGCCGATGCGCGTCTGACGCTGTCAGTGGCGCGCAGTAGGGTCCAGGCCATGAACGTGCGTTTCGACCTGGACCCTTCTGTCACCCCGGAAGTCCGCGACGGGATCTGCGCGTTGTGGGCGGACGTCAGCAACGCCGGCGGTGCGGTCGGCTTCGTCCCGCCCGTGACGCAGGAGGAGATCCGGCCCGATCTGCTCGGGCATCTGACGGAGCTGGCCAAGGGCCGCAAGCGCCTGCTGATAGGCCGCGACGAGGACGACCGGGTGGTGGCCACCGCCTTCCTCACCCTGAATCCGCACCGCCTGATGACCCACTGGCTGTGGGTCTACACCGTCATGGTCCACCCCTCCCTCCAGGGCCGGGGCACCGGCCGCGCCCTGATGGCCGCCGTCGAGGACGCCGCCCGCGGAATCGACGGGATCACCGGCATCCGGCTCACCTGCCGCGGCGGCATGGGCCTGACCCGCTTCTATGGATCCTGCGGCTACGAGGAGGTCGGCCGGGTCCCCGGAGCGATCAAGGTCGCCGACGGCGACTTCCGCGACGACATCACGATGTGGCGGCAGCTGGACTGACGCGGCCCGGTGCTGGGGGCCCGGAAGATCGCCCCGGGCGCTGTGCTTGACTGGACGGAGACCCTTTCGGTTGCCGTTGAGAAGAAGGTCCCGTCCGTGAGTAGCCCCAAGTTCGCCACGCTCCGCTACACCGCCCTTCGCATCGGCCTGTTCGTCGCCTGCTTCGCCGTGGTGTGGGTGCTCGCCTTCTTCGGGATCATTCCGCTCGGCGTCGGCAGCTCCAACACCATCTGGCTGCTGCTGCTCGCCATCGTGATCTCCGCGCCGCTCAGCTTCGTGCTGCTGCGCAAGCAGCGGGACGCGATGTCCGAGCAGATCGTGGCCAAGGTGGACCGCCAGAAGGAGCGGCTGGCGGCCAACCAGAGCATGGAGGACGGGCTCTAGGGTCTCTCCGGTGCCCGCACGGCACACCCGCACGACCCCTCCTCCCCGAGGCGGCGGGCTGTAAGACGCGTCACTCCGGCGCGCGTCCCGCCCTGTGAAACCGACCGGCGCCCGGTCCGCGGAGTCCCAACTCCCAGGACCGGGCGCCGTTTTGCCTGCTCGGCCGCCGGCCGCCCGGCCCCTCCGCACCCCAAAGAATCTCTTTGGGTTCCTCAAAGTTCAAGTGTTAACGTATCGGACATGACGACAGCAGCCGCGCCCTCGACACCCATGAGCGTCCCGCTCGTGGAGCGCCTGCACGTCGATCTCTGCCGCTGTCTGTCCGCGGCCTGTCGCTGCCGCTGACGCCTTCCAGCGGCCGGAGATCCCTGCCTGTACGTACGGACCTCCTGGCGCCCCTTCACGCCGTTCCCGACGTCCCGCGTCCTACGTCTGACCCGTTCCCGGAGTGTGTCCGTTGTCCACGTCTGCCCAGACCCCCGCGCCCGCACAGGCGCCCCGGTCCCCCAAGTCCTCCCGAATACCCAAGATCCCGTTCTGGGCGCAGATCCTGGCCGGCCTCGCCCTCGGCGTGCTGCTCGGCTGGATCGCCAAGAGCGGTGACATCGGCTGGCTCGGCTCCACCCTGGAGCACATCGGCGACCTCTTCGTGCAGCTGCTCAAGCTGGCCGTCGCCCCCCTGGTCTTCTTCGCGATCCTGGTCTCGATCACCAACCTGCGGCAGGTCAACAACGCCGCCAGGCTCGCCACCCGCACGCTGCTGTGGTTCATGGTCACCTCGCTCATCGCGGTCGCGATCGGCCTGGCCATCGGCCTGCTGACGCACCCCGGCGCGGGCACCGGCCTGACCCCCAAGGACGGCAAGCTCCCCCAGCACACGGGCTCCTGGATCGACTTCCTGACCGGCATCGTGCCCACCGACGTCATCACGCCGTTCACCCAGCTCAACGTCCTCCAGATCGTCTTCATCGCGGCCGTCGCCGGCATCGCGGCGCTCCAGCTCGGCGAGAAGGCCGAGCCGGTCCTCAAGATCAGCCGCTCCGCCCTGGAACTGCTCCAGAAGGCCCTGTGGTGGGTCATCCGCCTCGCCCCGATCGGCACCGTCGGCCTCATCGGCCACGCCATCGCGACGTACGGCTGGAACCTCATCGGCAAGTACGCGACCTTCACCGTCGACATCTACGTCGGCTGCGCGCTGGTCCTCTTCGGCGTCTACCCGCTGCTGCTCTCGACCGTCGCCAAGGTCAACCCGCTCCAGTTCTTCCGCGGCGCCTGGCCCGCCATCCAGCTGGCCTTCGTCTCCCGCTCCTCGGTCGGCACCATGCCGGTCACCCAGAAGGTCACCGAGCGCCTCGGCGTGCCGAAGGAGTACGCCTCCTTCGCGGTGCCGTTCGGCTCGACGACCAAGATGGACGGCTGCGCCTCGATCTACCCGGCGATCGCCGCGATCTTCATCGCGCAGATCTTCAACGTCCACCTGGGCATCGCCGACTACGTCCTGATCGCCTTCGTCTCGGTCATCGGCTCCGCCGCCACCGCCGGCCTCACCGGCGCCACGGTCATGCTGACCCTGACCCTCTCCACCCTGGGCCTCCCCCTGGAGGGCGTCGGCCTGCTGATGGCCATCGACCCGATCCTGGACATGATGAGGACCGCCACCAACGTCGCCGGCCAGTCGGTCATCCCGATCCTGGTCTCCGCCCGCGAGAAGATCCTGGACCGCGACGCCTTCGCGCACGCCACCAGCATCCGCATCGGCGCCACCGACGCCACCGACGCCGAGCCCGAGAAGGTCTCCGTGGCGGCTGCTGCCTAGCCTGAGCTTGTCCTGCGGCTGTGCCCCGATCCTTGAGGTCGGGGCACAGCCGTGTGTGCCGCCCGACTGGAGGGCCGGCGGCTGCGGCAGGCGGGCGGACGACGGCAGCACACTCGCCGCTCGGGCACCGCGAACCAGCTCAGGCGGCAATCCAGGGAACGCGGCAGGCGTGCGGCGCCATGCCTTCCGGGCACAGAGCCTTGATCAGTGCCTTGCGGATGGCTCGCCACGTCCGCAGGGAACACGCCAAGTGGACGCGCAGCTCGACTGCTTCACGCGCACCGCTGCTCTGACCGGGATGTTCCCAGGCCCACTGTTCCGCCAGGATGTCGTACACGTCGGCGGTCGACAGCTCGCTTCCGGGGAGAGTGTCCGCAACGGTCTCGCCGACGACCCGGGCACTCCGGGAACCCGCGGCCTCAACGACGAGTTCCCTGACCCATGCCAACCCCTGCTCGTCTGCGTACAAGCCGAACCTCAGGGAGCGCGTCCTCATTGCGTCAGCCCCTCTTGATGGTCTTCTTGGTGCAGTGCTTTGCGCGGTAGCCGGTGGACATCTGGTCGTTGGCGTTCTTGATGGCTGCCTTCCAAGCGTCCGGCTGTGTCTTGGCGTTGCCGTACCCCTGGACGAATCCATGGGCCGTGTTGTCCGATATGCGCATCTTGGTGCACTGAACGTGTGCTTGCCAGCCGCTTGCCGCCTCCGCGGGAGCGGCGATACCCAAGGACAGCAAAGCCGCGGCGGTGGCGGTGGCGAGGGGGCCGACGGTGAACAGCTTGCGTATCAGTGCTTCTCCAGGGGTCGGTACTCCATATGGCGAATTGACTCAACACCGTCGTGACCATGACATGCAAGATCTTTTGTTCGTGTCGTGACGTAGTGGACCGGGTCTGGCGGAAATATCGGGAAGGGCTTGGTTGTCACAGCGCGCGGGCGATGCGCAGTCGGACCGATCCGCGGCCGTACCCCTGCCGCTTGGTGGTCGTCACCGGTCGATGCGGCCTTCAACGGATCGGAGCGGGCGCAGCTTGAGGCCGAACCGGCAGGCGGTCGACGGGAGACGTCGGGGTCCCGGCGGGCTCGCCGGGTTCGAGCGCTGCCGCGCCGGCGCCGCCACGGGTCAGGGCCCGAACTGACGCCTGCCCAACGGCTCTACCTCCCCACCGCCCCCGTGTGCGCCAGGATCGCCGCCGTCAACGGCCCCAGGACCTGCGGCGGCAGGGCGTGCCCCATGCCCGGGATCTCCACGACGTACGCTCCGTTGACCGCTTGGGCGAGGTGCTGCGGGTGCGGCGGCGGGAACACCGGCTCGGCCGGGGCGGCGATCACCAGCACCGGCACCTCGTTCCTCGCCAGCTGCTCGGTGCGGAGCAGCCCGCTGTTGTCGGCGCGGCCGTGTGCGGTGCCGACGCGGTGGTGCCCGGTGTGCGCGATGGCATCCTCTTCCAGGATGCGGAAGTACTCCTCGTCGAAGGGGAGTTGACCACCGGCGAGTACCCGCCAGTGTGCGATCCGGCGCGCGATCTCCGCCTCTTCGCCCAGGTCCTCCACGGGCCGGGCCCACATCTCCAGGACCTCGGGTGCAATGCCCGGCAGCTCCCCGGCGGGCACGGCGGAGCCGTCCGGCCGGGTGTACGGGAGGGTGCTGAGGGCGCTGGTGCCCATGAGGGTGGCGCTGAGCAGTCGGTCGGGGTGGTCGGCGAGCACCATCTGGGTCAGCATGCCGCCCAATGACAGCCCGACGAGATGCGCGCGTGCGATACCGAGGCCGTCCAGTACGGCGATCACGTCTTCGGCGAGGTCGGCGATCCGGTACGGCCGGGTGGGGGCCCCTCCCGCCCGAAGGGTGGGGGAGAAGGGCCAGGTGGAGCGGCCGGTGTCGCGGTGGTCGTAGCGGATGACCCGGTGGTGCGCGGCCAGCGCGTCGACCAGTGGCTCCGGCCGGCCGACTCCGGTCGCCTGGGCGCCCATGACCAGCAGCAGCGGGGGTGCGTCGGCGGGGCCGCGCTGTTCGGTCCACAGGCGGACGCCGGGGGCGGCGTCGACGAAGTGCTGCATGCGGGGGCCTCCCGGGGTGCGGGTGAGCGGGATGCGGTCCGGGCGGCGTATGCGATCCCAGCGCAACGATACGTATCGTCTTGTTATGGCGGGATCATGTCAACCCACCGGCCGCGGAGAGCGAAGATCGTAAACTTACTTTGCGGTAAATGCCGTAAAGGGGGCGGATGATGGAGGGGTATTCAGGGTGGGAGCTGCGAAGAGCAAGCGGGTGCCGCGGGCGGTCCGGGAGCAGCAGATGCTGGACGCCGCGGTGCGGACGTTCGCGCGGCGCGGGTACCGGGCGGCCTCGATGGACGAGATCGCCGAAGGGGCCGGGGTGTCCAAGCCCCTGGTCTACCTCTATCTGAACTCGAAGGAGGAGCTGTTCAGCCGGGTCATCCGGCGCGAGTCGGCGGCGCTGGTGGCGGCCGTCACGGCGGCCGTGGAGCCGGGCGCGGCGGCCGACCGGCAGCTGTGGAGCGGGCTGAAGGGGTTCTTCGCGCACACCGCCGAACGCCCCGACGGATGGGCGGTGCTGCACCAGCAGGCGCGTACGCAGGGGGAGCCGTTCGCGGTCGAGGTGGCCGCGATGCGGGCGGAGATCGTCCGGTTCGTGACCGTGCTGATCGGTGCCGCCGCGAAGGAGGCCGGCTGCGACGGCGAACTGGCCGACCGCGAGGTGGCGGGCCTGGCGCACGCCCTCGTCGGCGCCGCGGAATCGCTCGCGGAGTGGGCCAACGCACGTACCGCCGACGGCACTTCGGCCTTCGGCGTCTCGGGTGAACGGGAGCGGCCGACGGCCAAGGAGACCGCGGCCACGCTGATGAACTTCGTCTGGGCGGGGCTGGGCCGCCTCATGGCCGGGGAGCGCTGGGCGCCGGGGGGCTGAGCAGCCGCCCCGGCGCCGCGCCGGTCACCCGCGGCCGTTCGCTCAGCGGCCCCCGCCGGCGGCGGCGGACGAGAACGACATCGACATCGCGCCCGCCTGCGCACCGTGCCGCGACCGGTGCGTCCATCCGCCGCCGTACATCGGCGTCTGCGCCTGGCCGGTGACCGGCATCTGGGCCTGGCCCGCGACGGGCATCTGGGCCTGGCCGGTGACCGGCATCTGCGCGGGGCTCGCGTAGGTCGCGTAGTTCGCCGTCGGCTGCGCGGGGCTCGCCGCGGGCGTCTGCGCGTAACTGGTGACCGGCCGCTGGAAGTGGCGCTGCGGCAGGCTCCGGTGCTGCGCCCTCGCGTGGATCACCCGGTGCTTCGTCCCGTGCAGCCCCTGGCGCTTCTTCAGGCGCTCCACCGCCACCTTCCCGTCCTTCGGGTTCACCGTGTAGCGCATGCCCTCGTGCGTGACGGACCGGTGGGTCGAGCTGAGGGTGGCGATCCGCTTGTCCTTGACCTGGATCTTCGCCGTGTAACTGCCGTTGACCTTCTGCACGGTGGCCCGCGCGCCGTTGGCCAGCACGACCGTACGGGCCGGACCCGGCTTGAGCATTTCCTGGCTGCTCCGGCCCTGCGTCCTGGCGCTGACGTGCCTGCCGTCGAAGTACACGAGGATGCCCTTGGTGTAGCTCTCCCCCTTCTTCAGGGTCGCGAACGGCTTGCCGCTGCCGATCGACTGGAGATCGCAGACCCCGTTGTGGATCACGGCCTCCATGCCGCCGCCGATGTCGACGGCCCTGACCTTGCCCTTGGCCGGCGTCTGCGGCGCGGCGTCGGACGCGGGCCGTTCCTGCTGCCCCAGGGTGCCCGCGGCGAACACGGTGGTCGGCACGGCCATGGCCCCGGCGAGCACGGCGGCGGTGCAGAGGGCACGCAGGGAGGTGCGCGAGGCGGGGGAGATGCGGGAGGTCTTCATGGAGCTCGTAACCCTTCTCGATGTGCAAAGCGGGTGAAGTGCCGTCGGCAAACCGGCACACTCCAGCTATTTCCGGATCAATCCGGTCACATCGGAAAATTGGGCAAGGTTCACCCGGTCGAAAGGACGAGGTGTGCGGTGTGCGGATGTCGTGTACGGCTCTTGGCCGCGCCACGGCTCCGGCGTAAATTTACCCGAAAGTAAGGTTACCGCCGGGTCAATAGGGGGCCGGAGGGGGCTGAGGGCTGGAATCTTGCGGATTTCGCGGTCCGGTGGCGCCGGTGCGACGCGGCCGAGGCGCCGGGACCGGTCCGGCGGTCCCGGGCTCCGCGGTGCTCCCGGCCGAACCGGCCCCGTCGCCCGCGGCAACTCGGATACCGCCATTTGCCACGGCCGCCCGGCATCCCCGCCCGTCCCCGCCCCGCGTCACCGCCACCCCCCGCACGTCACCGGAGAAACGAGGAGTCGCTCGTGTTCAACCAGGACAGTGCACCCCCCCGCAACTGCCCCTGCCGTCCCCCAACTCGTCGAGCCGCACCGGGTGTTGGTCGAGGGAGTCGTCCGCGAGGTCTCCGTCCCGCCGCTCGCCCCGCCCGTCCGCACCGGTTCGCTCGGCGACATCCCCTTCACGAACGCCGCCGAGGCCCCGCACCAGACCGTCCTCTCCCGCAGGCAGCCCAGCGGCGCCTGGCGCGACATCACCGCCGCCGAGTTCGCCACCGAGGTGCGCGCCGTCGCCAAAGGGCTCATCGCGCACGGCCTGGAGCCCGGCGACCGCCTAGCGATCATGGCGCGGACCACCTACGAGTGGACCCTCATCGACTTCGCCGCCTGGGCCGCCGGCCTGGTCACCGTCCCCATCTACCCGACCTCCTCCGCCCACCAGGCGCAGTGGATCCTCCAGGACTCCGCCGCCCGCGCCTGCGTCGTCGAGACCGTCGACGAGACCCGCCTGATCAGCGGCGTCCGCACCCACCTCCCCGCACTCAGCCACCTCTGGCAGTTCAACACCGGCGCCGTCGCCCAGCTCATCGACGCGGGCCGCGACCTCCCCGACGAGGCCGTCGACGCCCGCCGGGCCGCCCTCGCCCCGGCCGCCGTCGCCACCCTCATCTACACCTCCGGCACCACCGGCCGCCCCAAGGGCTGCGTCCTCACCCACGCCAACTTCTTCGCCGAGGTCGACAACGCCGTCGAACTGCTGCACCCCGTCTTCCGGTCCGTCAGCGACGAGCCCGCCGCCACCCTCCTCTTCCTGCCCCTCTCGCACGTCTTCGGCCGCATGGTCGCCGTCGGCTGCCTGCGCGCCCGGGTCCGCCTCGGCCACGCCCCCAGCATCCAGACCGACGAATTCCTTGCCGACCTCGCCGGCTTCCGCCCCACCTTCCTCCTCGCCATCCCCTACGTCCTGGAGAAGGTCTTCAACACCGGCCGCGCCACCGCGGAGAAAATGGGCCGCGCCGCCTCGTTCGACCGCGCCGTCCGGATAGCCCGCGCCTACGGCGAGGCGGTCGAGGCCCAGGAGCACGGCACCGGCCCCGGCCCCGGCGTCGCCCTCCGGGCCGCCCGCAAGCTCTACGACCCCCTCGTCTACCGCCGTATCCGCTCCGCCCTCGGCGGCAAGGTCCGCTACGCGATCTGCGGCGGCTCCCCCCTGGGCCGCCGGCTCGCCGCCTTCTACTCCGGCGCCGGCATCGAGATCTTCGAGGGCTACGGCCTGACGGAGACCACCGCGGCGGCCACCGTCACGCCACCCCTCCGCCCCCGCATCGGCACGGTCGGCTGGCCGCTCCCCGGCAGCGCCGTCCGTATCGCCGACGACGGCGAGATCCTGCTCCGCGGCGGCCACGTCTTCTCCGGCTACTGGGACGCCGAGCTCGGCGCCGCCCGCCCCGCGACCGATCAGGACGGCTGGCTCGCCACCGGCGACCTCGGCGCGCTCGACGCCGACGGCTACCTCGCCATCACCGGCCGCAAGAAGGAGATCATCGTGACCAGCGGCGGCAAGAACGTCGCCCCCGCGCCCCTGGAGGACCGCCTCCGCTCGCACCCCCTCGTAGGCCAGTGCATGGTCGTCGGCGAGAACCGCCCGTACATCACCGCGCTGATCACCCTGGAGCCCGACGGCCTCTCCCACTGGCGCCAGATGACCAAGAAACGCGACACCCCGCTCACCGAACTCGTCCGGGACGAACGCCTCCTCGCCGACATCCAGCACGCCGTCGACGACGCCAACAAACTCGTCTCCCGCGCCGAGTCCATCCGCCGCTTCGCCATCCTCCCGGCGGACTTCAGCGAGCAAACCGGGCATCTGACCCCCTCCCTCAAACTCCGCCGCGCCCTGGTCGTCCGCGACTTCGCAAAAGAGATAGACCAGCTTTACGAAAGCCAGTAACCCCCGGTATGGAGCTGTGACTCTCCGCACGTCAAACTGGATGCCCCGTGTCACCTCTGTGGGGGAGGTGGCACGGGGTTTTCGGCGTACCCGGGAGCCCAACGCCCCGTTGCTCGGACCGGCCCTAAGCGTCGGCGACCTCGCACCACACCGTCTTGCCCGCCTCCCCCTGCCGTACGCCCCACCGCAGCGCGACGGCATCCAGCAGCGCCATCCCGCGACCGCTCTCGTCGTCGGCCGTCGCCCGCAGCAGCACGGGCAGCGCCCGGGGGTCCGGATCGGTCACCTCGATCCGCGTACGTCCATCGGCGCGGACGGCGACGTGAACGGTCACCGGGGACCCCTCGCCGACGTGGCGAACGACGTTACCGAGCAACTCGCTGACGCACAGCTCGACTTCGGGCCACAAGCCGCCGAGATGAGCACGTAGGGTGCGCCGCAGCGCGGGGACTTCCTTCGGCACGGCAAGCAACTCCACGGTGAGCGGCTTGCAGGGCGATGTCACCGTGCCGCCGCCTTGCGCAGCACCTCGGCCAGCTTCCGCGCCGTAGCCGTGTTGCAGTTGCCCAGCGCGACCAGCGGCGGCGGATAACTCCCCGCGAACGACGGCAACTCGACCCCGAGGGAGGGGAGCGTGATCCCGTTCTCCCGCAACGCGGAACGGAGCCCTTCCGCACACTCGTGCACGTCATCGGGGGCGGGGTTGGGGTGGGGCATGGGCATGGACCCTTCTGTGCGCATTGTGACGAACTGCTCACAGATTGACGTCGACGCGGCGTAGCGTGGAAGGGAATTCGACCTCGCTGAGTAAATGGTGGATAGGTGAACTATGCCTGCACGCAGGGATGTTGATGGGTCGGTGAGCGTCCCCGCTTTCTACGGCGCCGAGCTGCGCTGGAAGCGGGAGGCGGCAGGGTTGACCCTCAAGGAAACCGTCGAAGGCAGCTACTTCGGCGAGACGTACCTCAGCGAGATCGAACACGGCAAGCGCCGCATGCCGGTCGAACTCGCCTGCCACGTGGACCGCCTCCTGAAGACCGACGGCTACTTCGAGCGCCGCTGCGCGGATGTGCGCAAGGCGCGGCGGGCGGGGCATGCGGGTTACGTCGAGCGAGTGCTGGAGGCGGAGCAGCACGCCGAGACGATCGAGGAATGGTGCCCCACGCTCGTTCCCGGCTTGTTGCAGTCAGCCGCGTACACGCGAGCTGTGGTGCTGGCGACGCACCCGCTCTTGACGGAGGAGGAAGTTGAGAAGAAGGTCGACCGCCGCGCCGCGCGGGCATGCCTCTTCGAGGACGACCACAAGACCCCGATGTACTGGGCGATCCTGCACGAGTCGTTGCTGAGGCACCCCATCCTCCCGGCAAGGGAAATGGCCGAGCAGTTGGATCACGTCGCGGCGCTGGCGAGGCGACGGAGGATCGTTCTCCAGATCCTTCCGTGGAACAGGGGGCCGCATCCCTTCATGCTCGGCACCGCCAAGATCATGACTTTTGCCGATGCTCCTCCGCTGTTCTATACGGAGTCGCTGCACACCGGGGACACCATCGAGGATCCGGCACTCGTCGCCCAGTACCGCAAGTCGTACGATCTGCTCAGGGCCGCCGCACAGCCGCCTGGGGCGTCCCTGGCCATCATCGAGGCAGCGGCAGAGGACTATCGAAATGGCAAGCAACCGGATTGACTTGAGCGCTGCTCGCTGGCGTAAGAGCAGCTACAGCAACGGTTCCGACGGGGATTGCGTCGAGGTCGCCGACGGCCTCCCCGGCATTATCCCCGTCCGCGATAGCAAGGACCTTCAGGGACCGGCCCTCAGGTTCTCAACTGCCGCCTGGAGCACCTTCGTTGGAGCCATCGCCGCCTCCTGACACCCCTCAACGCGGCGGCAGGGCAACAGCCGTCTGCATCTGGCACGAGTTGCACCAGAACGCCCACCCGTTCGCGTCGACGGAGCGCGAGCCGCACGCCAGACACGGGTCGCCGACGAAGCTCGCGGCGACCCAGGCGCCGGCCGTCGCGGCCCGTCGGCCGGCGGCCGTGCGCTCCTCCGCGTAGCAGGGGATGCAGACGCCGCCGTCCCGGCCGGGCAGCTTCATCGGGCGCAACGCGCAGACGGCGCAGGGCAGTTTGCCGACGTACTGGGCGTCCAGGCCGACCGGCTTGCCGTTTCCGCTGAAGGCCGCCATGGCCTGCCTCCTCTATGCCAGGACGGTTCCGGTGCCGGCGCAACCGGAGCACTGCGTGGTGACCTTGTGGCCGTCGGGGGTCTCCCACTCCACGGTGCCCGCGCCGCCGCAGTCGGGGCAGGGCTTCTGCGGAGGCATGTCCTCGCTCATTCTGCCCACGGTAGGGCGTGTCATGTGGCCATGCGACCACTTTCCGTGATCGGCCCGCACTCCACCGCGATCGGGCTCCGGGGGCTCCGCGAGCCGGGGCCCTGAAGCGTGTCGTGAGCTGTTCATGGACCGGCCGACAGACCGGCCCCGCCTCGCCCCGTCCCTGAGTGATCGTTCCGGCGCGTTAATTCCGCGACAAGGGGGCGGTTTTTTCTCTCCGTGCCCCGTGGCCTGCCCGAACGGGGAGGAGCGGCCGGGGAGGGGGCGTTCCCGTGTTTCTCGCGGCGCAATGCGGCGGACGGGAAGAGTTCATGCAGGTGCCGTTCAAACCGCAGCCGCAAAGAAGCGGGCGAACAAAAGGCAGGAGCCCCGAGCTCCTCCCGAAAGGAGGAGCGGGGCTCCTTGGGTACTACTAGTCGACCTAATAGGTGAAGGTCTGACCGGGCAACTTAGACCGGCGTGACGTTCTCCGCCTGCGGGCCCTTCGGGCCCTGCGTGACGTCGAAGTTAACCTGCTGGTTCTCCTCCAGGGAGCGGAAACCAGAGGCGTTGATCGCCGAGTAGTGGACGAAGACATCCGGGCCGCCGCCGTCCTGGGCGATGAAGCCGAAGCCCTTTTCAGCGTTGAACCACTTGACGGTTCCGGTAGCCATGAGCCCTCCTTGGGCCAAAGGGTTGCCCTGCTCCAGAACCTGCAAACAAGTCTGAAAACTACAAAAGCCTGCGGGTTACATGCTCCGCAGGCTCTGTACTGCAAGGGAAACCAAACTGCAACTTGCGCTGAGCGTAGCATGGTGCGCTCCTGAGGCGGAAGAGCCAAAGATCACGTTTAGCCGAGAGCGTGAAAGGTCATACCTGGGACCCGCCGTGCCGCACCGAGAGAGGCGGGTCTAGCCTCCGCATGTGGACAATTCAACCTTCGGAGACGCACCCGCAGGAGCCGACGCCGACCACCGTCGCAGCCGGCCGCGAGTGGGCCACATCCAGTTCCTGAACTGCCTGCCCCTTTACTGGGGCCTGGCCCGTACGGGCACGCTGCTCGACCTGGACCTGACAAAGGACACCCCGGAGAAGCTCAGCGAACAGCTGGTGCGCGGGGAACTCGACATCGCGCCGATCACGCTCGTCGAATTCCTGCGGTCCGCCGATGATCTCGTCGCCTTCCCCGACCTCGCGGTCGGCTGCGACGGGCCGGTGATGTCCTGCGTGATCGTCTCGCAGAAGCCGCTGGAGCAGCTGGACGGCGCCCGGGTCGCCCTCGGGTCGACCTCGCGGACGTCCGTACGGCTCGCGCAGCTGCTGCTCGCCGAGAAGATCGGGGTGCAGCCCGAGTACTACCGCTGCCCGCCGGACCTCGGGCTGATGATGCAGGAGGCGGACGCCGCGGTGCTGATCGGCGATGCCGCGCTGCGCGCCAATCTGCACGACGGTCCCAGGCTCGGGCTGGAGGTGCACGACCTGGGCCAGATGTGGAAGGACTGGACGGGGCTGCCGTTCGTCTTCGCCGTATGGGCGGCCCGGCGGGACTACCTGGAGCGCGAGCCGGCGGTGGTCGGGAAGGTGCACGAGGCGTTCCTGGCCTCCCGTGACCTGTCGCTGGAGGAGGTCACCAAGGTCGCCGAGCAGGCCGCCCGCTGGGAGCACTTCGACGAGGCGGTGCTGGAGCGGTACTTCACCACGCTCGACTTCCGGTTCGGGGCGGATCAGCTGCGGGGCGTCACCGAGTTCGCGCGCCGGGTCGGCCCGACGACCGGGTTCCCGGCCGACGTGAAGGTGGAGCTGCTGGCCGGGGCGCACCAGGTGTGATGTCCGCGGCCGGCGGCATCACGCACACGCCGACGTGCGGGCGGAGCCGCACCGCACCGGCGTCGGTCCGGCGTCGTGGTGAGTGCGTACGGCCGGTGTCACGGTGCCGGCGTAGGGCCCGGCGTCACGGTGACGGCGTCGGGCCGCGGAGGACCTTGCTGATGGCCTCCAGGCTCGCGTCCCGCATGCCCCTGATGTAGCTCCTGGCGTTGTGCCCGCCGTCCTGGATGACGTGCAGGTGCGCCTTCACGGGCCCCTTGGCGTACTGCCGGATGAAGCGCTCCAGGTTGGCCCGGCCGCCCTCCTGGGTGCCGATCTGGAACTGGAGGTAGACGTCCGGGGCGCCGGGGCGGGCGGCGAGGCGCCGGGCCAGGCGCTCCGGGTCGTTGGCCCGCTTCTCCTTCTCGTGGCCGCGCCAGAGGGGGGAGTCGGGGCGGGTGTCGGGGCCGCTGGCGATCACCGCCTTGAAGCGGTCGGGGTGCTGGAGGACCTGCTTGAGACCGACGAAACCGCCCGACGAGGAGCCCATGATCGCCCAGCCGTCGCGGCTGGTGAAGGTCCGGAAGTTGGCCCTGACCAGGTCGGGGACGTCGTCGGAGATCCAGGTGCCCATCTTCGGCTGCCCCGGGATGTCGCTGCCGTCGTAGTAGCGCTTGCCGGGGTTGAGGACCGGCATGGCGACGATGAAGGGCTTGCTGCGGCCCTGGGCCACCAGATCGCTGATCGTGCGCTGGAGCTTGAGGTCGGGGCCCCTCCAGTAGTTGGCGGGGTAGCCGTAGCTGCCGGGCAGGGCGAGGAGGACGGGGAACGCGCTGTTGCGGTAGCGGTCCTCGTAGTACTCCTTCGGGGCCCAGACCCACACCTTGCCGGTGAAGCCGGACTTCTTCCCGTGCAGCGTCGTGACGCCGATCTTCGTGCCGTCGCTGAGCGTGCTTGCCGTACGGAACTCCGCACGCGGGCCGGTCGGCATCCGTACCGAGGGGTCGGCGGCGGTCGGCAGCGGCGGGCCGGGGACGCCGTCGGGGATCGCCTGGCTGAACGACATGGGCTCGCCGGTGTCGTTGAGGACGTCCATGTACTTGACCATGGGGTACGCGCCGAGCCCCAGGACGGCGATGAACGCGGTGAGCAGGGAGAGCCGCCACTTGGGCCGGGGGCTCTCGGGAGTACGGCGACCACGGCGGCGGAACTTCGGGCGCGGGCGGTGGTGCACGGCGTTCTCCGGAGGGTCGCGCGGCGGCGTGGGGCGCTGTCGCAGGGCAGGACCGCGGGGGCGGAAAGGTCGGGCGGGGTGGCCGACTTTGTGTCCTGTTTGATGCGGAAAGCGGGGCGGAGGTTTCCGGGTCGGCGCATGACGTGGGTCATAAGTGTCTCGGGACCGGGGCAAGACGTGGTCATCAGCGCTTCGGGGTTCGGGCAAGACGCGGGGCGTGGGCGTTTCGGGGCCGGGGCCGGGGCTACGGCTGGGACGGGACGGGACGTGGGTCGTCGGCGTTCCGGGGCTGGGGCTGGGGCTGGGGCTGGGGCTGGGGCTGGGGCTGGGGCTGGGGCAGGACGTGGGGCGTGGGCGTTTCGGGGCCGGGGCAGGGCGTGGGCCATAAGCTGGGTGCGCCGTCATAAGGGGGAGGCGCGATGGAGCCGCTGGCAGGGGATGATCCACGGGTCCTGGGCGGATACCGGCTGCTCGGCCGGCTCGGCGCGGGCGGCATGGGGCGGGTCTATCTGGGGCGCAGCGCGGGCGGCCGGACCGTCGCGGTCAAGGTCGTCCATGCGCAGTTCGCCGCCGACGAGCAGTTCCGGGCGCGGTTCCGGCGGGAGATCGAATCGGCGCGGCGGGTGGGCGCGTCCTGGACCGCGCCCGTACTGGACGCCGATCCGGAAGCCTCCGTTCCGTGGATCGCCACCGGCTATGCGGCGGGCCCCTCACTGGCACAGGCGGTCACCGCGTTCGGGCCGCTGGCCGAGCACTCCGTACGGGCCCTGGGCGCCGGACTGGCCGAGGCACTGACCGCGGTGCACGCCCTCGGGCTCGTCCACCGGGACGTCAAACCTTCCAACGTCCTGCTGACGCTGGACGGGCCGCTGCTGATCGACTTCGGCATCGCCCGCGCGACGGACGGCACCGCCTCCCTGACGTCCACCGGGGTGTCGGTCGGGTCACCGGGCTACATGGCGCCCGAACAGATCCTGGGGAAGGGCGCGGAGGGCGCGGCCGACGTCTTCTCGCTCGGGGCGGTACTGGCGTTCGCGGCCACCGGAGTCCCCCCGTTCCCCGGGGACTCGTCCGCCGCCCTCCTCTACAAGGTGGTGCACGAGGAACCGGAACTCGGCCCGCAACTCGCCGGTGAACTGCGTGAATTGGTGACCGGCTGCCTCGCCAAGGACCCGGCGCGGCGGCCCGCGCCCGAGGCGGTCGCGGCGCGGCTCGCGGGGGAGGGGAGCGGCGGCGCGGCCGGGCTGGTGCGCGCCGGCTGGCTGCCGGCACCGGTCGTCGAGCAGGTCAGCCGGCAGGCGGTGGAACTGCTGAACCTTGAGGTGGAGGAGCGGGAGGGCCGGGAGCAACGGGAGGACCGGGAAGAGGGGGCGGGGGCTACGGGGACGGCGGGGGTCCCCAGCGGGACGTTCGGGCCGCCGGATCCGTCGTACGGGGCGGTGTCCGGGCTGATCCCCTTCGACGCGCCGGCCCAGGCCGAGGCCGAGGCCCCCGCGGACCGGCCCGGCGGGCCCGGCACGCCGCCCCCGGCCGCCCCGCCCTCCGTACCGCATCTGTCCGTACCGCATCTGTCCGTGCCGCACCCGCCCGTGCCGCACCCGCCCGTGCCGCTGCCGCCCACGCCTCCGTCCTCGGCACCACCGGAGTCCGCCTGGCCGTCCGCCGGCGCGCCACCGGCGACTCCGCACGCCTCCGGTGCCGCTGACATCGCTGGTGTTGCCGGTGCTTCCGGTGTCTCCGGTGCTTCCGGTGTCTCCGGTACCTCCGGTGCCGCCGCTGTCGCGGATCTGCCGACCGGGTCCCCGACTCCGCCCCCGCCCCCGCCCCCGCCTCCGTCTCCGTCGCCTCCGGCTGCTGCCTCCAAGGAGCGACGGATCGCGCTCGCCGGCGCCGTCGGCGGCAAGGACCGGCCGCGGCGGGTGAGCTGCACGCTGGTGCTGTCGGTGGCCGGCGCACTGGCCGCCGCGACGACCGCCGGGTTCGTCTTCACCATGCTGAAGAACGGTGGTGGCACCAACGCCGCCCAGCCGCCCTCCGGGCACACCCCGTCGGCACAGCCACAGCCCTCCGGGTCGCCCGACGGATCCGGCGACGCCGTCCCGCACCCCTTCCTCGGCACCTGGAGCGGCGGCATCACGATGGCCAACGGAATCCCCAACGGCTCCATGACCAGCGTCATCACGGCCGGTCACAAGGGGGAGACCGTGGTCCGTACGACGTATGACGCGCTGCTGGTGCACTGCCAGGCGAAGGCGAAGCTGCTGTCGGCCTCCGGGGGCAAGCTGGTGCTCCAGGAGAGCCCGGACGGCAATCAAGGGCCGGGCTGCACGGGCAACACCTCCACGGTGACGTACACCCTCGGCAAGAACGGCGCGCTCACCTTCACCTCCGACGACAAACGGGGCGGCACCCCGAAGGCGACCTTGGCGAAGAGCGGCTGAGGCCGCGGGGAGGGCGGCTGAGGCCGCGGCGCAGGGCGGCCGGGAGGCGGCTCTCCCCGTCGGCGCCGGGGGGTTCCCGGCCGCCCCCGAGGCCGTCGCCCCCCTGGCGTAGGCTGGTTCAGCCCTTCAGTGCTTCAGTTCCTGAGTACGGCCTGCGCTCCTCACCGCGCGCACTGTGCTCACTGCTCACTGACTGCGCCTACTGTCTGTCCGCCTCCGAAAGGGACGCCCCGGTGACCGAGAACGCCGACCTCCAGTCCGTACTCGACCGCGCCGCACAGGGTGGGCGCATCACCCCGGAGGAAGCGCTCGACCTCTACCGCTCCGCGCCGCTGCACGCGCTGGGCCAGGCCGCCGACGCCGTACGCCGCCGCCGCTACGCCGGCACCGAGCACATCGCGACGTACATCATCGAGCGCAACATCAACTACACCAACGTCTGCGTGACGGCCTGCAAGTTCTGCGCGTTCTACGCCGCCCCCAAGGACACCGCCAAGGGCTGGACCCGCGACCTGGACGACATCCTGCGCCGCTGCGCAGAGACCGTCGAACTGGGCGGCACCCAGATCATGTTCCAGGGCGGCCACCACCCGGACTACGGCGTCGAGTACTACGAAGAGCACTTCTCGGCCATCAAGAAGGCGTTCCCGCAGCTGGTCATCCACTCCCTCGGCGCCTCCGAGGTCGAGCACATGGCGCGGATCTCCAAGGTCTCCGTCGAGGAGGCGATCTCGCGGATCCACGCCGCGGGCCTGGACTCCTTCGCCGGCGCGGGTGCCGAACTGCTCCCCGCCCGCCCCCGCAAGGCCATCGCGCCGCTGAAGGAGTCCGGCGAGCGCTGGCTGGAAATCATGGAGGCGGCCCACAATCTGGGCGTCGAGTCCACCTCCACCATGCTGATGGGCACCGGCGAGACCAACGCCGAGCGCATCGAGCACCTCCGGATGATCCGCGACGTCCAGGACCGTACGGGCGGCTTCCGCGCCTTCATCCCGTACACCTACCAGCCGGAGAACAACCACCTGAAGGGCCAGACGCAGGCCACCCTCTTCGAGTACCTGCGCATGATCGCCATCGCCCGGATCTTCCTCGACAACGTCGCGCACATCCAGGGCTCGTGGCTGACCACCGGCAAGGAGGTCGGCCAGCTGTCGCTGCACTACGGCGCGGACGACCTCGGCTCGATCATGCTGGAGGAGAACGTGGTCTCCTCGGCCGGCGCCAAGCACCGCTCCAACCGCCAGGAGATCATCGACCTGATCCGCAAGGCGGACCGCGTCCCGGCACAGCGCGCGACGACGTACGAGCACCTGGTCGTCCACGACGACCCGGCCAACGACCCGGTGGACGACCGCGTGGTCTCACACCTCTCGTCCACGGCCATCGACGGCGGCACCGCCCACCCCGAACTGAAGCTGATCGAGACCAACTGACCCCAGCCACAGGCGAGAACCGAGCCCGACGGCGTTGCGTACCGACCGGGCGTCGGCGTTGCGTACCGACCGGGCGACGGTGGTTCGTGCGAACCGGGCGACGGTGGTAGGTGTGAACCGAGCTGCGGTGGTTCGTGCGAACCGAGCTGCGGTGGTAGGTGTGAACCGAGCCGCGGTGGTAGGTGTGAACCGAGCCGCGGTGGTAGGTGTGAACCGAGCCGCGGTGGTAGGTGTGAACTGGGCAACGGCGGTATGTATGAACCGAGCTGCGGTGGTACGTGCGAACCGGGGCAACGGCAGTACGTGTGAACCGGGTGCGACAGCGGGGGTGAACTGGCCGTGGCCGACGCGAACGGGGCACGACGACAGCCCGGGCGGCAGCCCCGGCGGCAGCCCCGGCGACCGAGCCATAACTGGTCGCCGAGCCATAACTGGTCGTCGAGCCAAGACTGGTCGTCGAGCCAAGACTGGTCGCCGGGCAACAACCGGCCGCCGGTACGGAACTGGCGGCTGATCCGCTTCCGCACGCCACTCCCGAACCGATCACTGGACACGCCCCTCCCGAACCGACCACTGGACCACGGGTGTTGACACTCCACCGGGTACACGCCGTCCGGCTCGCCGAGGGCGGCGAACCGGCCCCCGGGCATGCGGTCGTCGTCGACGGCGCCCGCCTGGCCTCCATCGGGCCCTACGAGGAACTGCTGGCGGCCTACGGAGGCCGGGCACGGGTCCGGGAATGGGACGGCGTACTGACCCCCGGCCGCTACGAACCGGACGGCGCCGCGCTCCTGGAGGCGACCTACCACCCCGATCCGCGCGAGGCCGCCGAACTCGGCAGCGAGCCGCTGACAGGTGCCGCGCTGGCCGCGCTCGACATGCCCGAGACCCGTTGGGGTGCCAGTGCCCGCCGGGGCCTGCAACGCCTGCTGGCGACCGGGACCACCGCGCTGACCGGCCCGTTCATCCGGCCCGCGGTCCGCACAGCCGTCCAGCGGTCCGGCATCGAAGAACTCCCCGGCCCGCGCCCACGCCCCCTGACCACCGGGGGCCCGGCCAACTTCGCGATCTTCGCCTCGGACGGCAGCTGCCTCGCCACGGTCATCGCCGGCCGCCTCGTCCACCGCCGCCGCTAACCTCCGTCACAGAATGTAATAATAGAAGGAACTCGTCACGGTCGGTAATCGTTGCCGGAATATAAGGAGGCAGCGAGCAAGGCCCAAGACCGTCGAGCAAGGTCCCGGGCTGTCGGGCAAGACCCCAGACCGTCGGGCGAGACCCCAGGCCGTCGGTCAAGGCCCGAGTCCGTCGAGCAAGGTTCGTGGCTGGCGACGATCACCGTCCGCGACTGGCGACGGTCACCATCCGTGGCTGCCGAGGACGGGCGACGGTCGCCATCCGTGGCTGCCGAGGACTGGCCACGGTCACCATCCGTGGCTGCCGATGGTGGTCGTCCGTGGCTGACGACGGGCACCGTCCGTGGCTGACGATGGCGACCGTCCGTGAGTGCTGGGCGATGCTGGCCGTCCATCGCCGGCGAGCATGGCTCGCGGGGGCGGGGTGACTGCGGGTGGAGGGGGAGCGGCGCGCGAATCCCCCAAGCCCGTGAGCGTGAGTGGGCGTCAAAGCGTGAGCGGGCGTCAAGGGGCCGGGCATCTGATCGGACACATGAGCGTCAAAGATCCATCAGCGCCGTCCTGCCGCACGTCAGGGCGGCGTCAAGGGAAGCGGAGCGAGGCATTCAGCCCTGCAAGATCGTGAGCGCGGGGACGGCCGGACCGGCCGCTCACGATGCGTTCTGCACCGCTGGACCGCCCGGATGTTCAGAGGGGGGCATACGGCCGTCCCCGACCAGCCCCGGCCAACAGCGGGTCACCCCGGCCAACGCGGGTCACCCCGGCCAACGCGGGTCACCCCGGCCAACGCGGGTCACCCCGGCCAACGGCGGGCCACCCCGGCCAACGCGGGTCACCCCGGCCAACGGCGGGCCACCCCGGCCAACGGCGGGCCAATGGATCAGTGGGGTCCAGCGGATCGGCCAGTGAGGTCCAGCGGATCGGCCGCTGCCGACCGACTGGTGGGACCCGGTCTCTGCGCGTGCGCGCCGCCCGGTGCGGGGGGCGATCGGCGCACGGTGGACAATGGCCGGGTGACCCGAGCATCCCTGGACAAGCAGCCGCACGAAGTCGCCGCGATGTTCGACGACGTGGCGGCACGGTACGACCTCACCAACGACGTGCTCTCCCTGGGGCAGGCGCGGCTGTGGCGCAAGGAGGCGGACCGCGCGGTGGCCGCTCGCCCGGCCGAGCGGGTGCTCGACCTCGCGGCCGGTACCGGCACCTCCTCGCTGCCGTTCGCCGCCACCGGCGCGTACGTCGTGCCGTGCGACTTCTCGGTCGGGATGCTGTCCGAGGGCAAGAAGCGGCACCCGTGGCTGCCGTTCGCCGCGGGGGACGGGACGCGGCTGCCGTTCGCGGACGACGTGTTCGACGCCGTCACGATCTCCTTCGGGCTGCGCAACATCCAGGACACCGACGCCGCGCTGGCCGAGCTGTACCGCGTGACCAAGCCCGGTGGACGGGTGGTGATCTGCGAGTTCAGCGAGCCGACGTGGGCGCCGTTCCGGACCGTGTACACCGAGTACCTGATGCGGGCGCTGCCGCCGGTTGCCCGTGCGGTCAGCAGCAACCCGGACGCCTACGTCTATCTCGCGGAGTCCATCCGCACCTGGCCCAACCAGCCCGAACTGGCCGCGCGGCTCCAGGCGGTGGGCTGGACCAAGGTCGCCTGGCGCAATCTGACCGGTGGCGTCGTGGCGCTCCACCGGGGGACGAAGCCCGTCGGCTGATCCGCCGGCAGGCGCCTCGACGTGCCGGGGC
This sequence comes from Streptomyces albospinus, assembly GCF_014648695.1. Classification (GTDB taxonomy): domain Bacteria; phylum Actinomycetota; class Actinomycetes; order Streptomycetales; family Streptomycetaceae; genus Streptomyces; species Streptomyces albospinus. The sequence goes on along the minus strand of NZ_BMRP01000009.1, from coordinate 181,747 downwards.
CCGCTCGTGCTCGTACCGGAGGTACGTGACGAGCGGGCCCCAGTCGTTCGGGTTCCCGGATCTTCAGTCGTTCGGGTTCCCCAGTTGTGCGGTTCCCGGCGAACCGGGTTCCCTGATTGTTCTGGCTGTCCCGGCTATTGCGGTAGTTGCGGCAATCTTCCCGGAAGTTCCGGTCCAGGAGTTCTGGACCGGAACTTCCGGTTATGGCGATTGTTGCGGCAGTCCCCCGGCTGTTCCGGTCCGCGTCAGACTGCTTCTTCAGCCTCGCCCGGCCGGTTGGTGCGTGCCGGCGGGGTTACTTCTTGAACGCGTAGTCCATCAGCTTCTTCGCGTCCGCCGTGCGGGTGTCGATCGAGGAGGAGGCGAGGACCGTGCCGATGACCGTCTTGCCGCCGCGGGTGGCGGCGAACACCAGGCAGTACTTGGCCTCCGGGCCCGAGCCGGTCTTGACGCCGATGGTGCCCTTGTAGCTGCTGAGCAGGTTGTTGGTGTTGGTCCACGACATGTAGCGGTAGCCGCCGCTCTGCGTCGTGACCTTCTGCTTGGTCGACTTGGTACCCACGACCGTGCGGAACGTGGAGAACTTCATCGCGCTGCTGGCGATCTTGGTCAGGTCGCGCGGCGTCGAGTAGTTCTTGCCACGCCCTATGCCGTCGAACGAGTCGAAGTGGGTGTTCTTCAGGCCGAGGCTCTTGGCGGTGGCGTTCATCTGGCCGATGAACGACGTCACCCGGGCGTCCCGGGTCGAGCCGCTGCCGAACTTGTCGGCCAGCGCGTACGCGGCGTCGCAGCCGGACGGGAGCATCAGCCCGTAGAGGAGCTGGCGGACCGTCACCTTGTCGCCGACGATCAGATGGGCCGACGAGGCCCAGTTGTTGTTGACGATGTAGTCGCTGTACGCCTTCTGGATCGTGACCTTCGAATCCAGGTCGAGGTTCTTCTGCGCGAGCACCACCCGGGCCGTCATGATCTTGGTGGTGGACCCCGTGGCGCGCCGGGTGTCCGCAGTCTTGCTGTAGAGGGTCGCCCCGGTGCCGTTGTTCATCACGAAGCCGCCGGGGGCGTTGATCGTGGGCGTCGGGAGGGCGGCGGCCTGTGCCTGGGAGGTGAATGCCCCGGCGGTCAGGACGGCTCCGGCGGTGACGACGACCGCGGAAGCGCGACGAATGCCCTTAATGCCTTTGATGCCGATTTTCAAAGTGAATGCTCCAAATACCCCTGCTGTGCGGTCACTTGAGAATGCCGCTCACTGGTGAGACGTACGGGGTGGAGCAATGGATGCACGCGACAAGGCGGTATTTGCTGCTCGTCATTTGCTGCTCGTCGTCCTGCCGTGGCGCGCGGCGAGTCAGTCACCTGCGGGTGCTGTGGCCCGGACCCGGCGCGGAGCCGACGCCCCCGGCGCGGAGCCGACGCCCCCGCGCATGAGGTCGCCGCTCCCGGGGGTGGCGCCGCCGCCCCCGCCGGGCCGCCGTCTGTGACAGATCGAGTCGGTGGCCCGGCGCAGATCCAGCCAGCGGCCTGTCACAGATCCAGCCGGTGGCAGTACGCGGTCCGTCCGTTCACCGGCGTCTGCCCCGTCTCCGCCTGATGGGACAACCCTTCAGTTTCTGATTACCAAGGCCCCCATAGACTGCACATGCCCAGTGCCGGTCGGCACCCAGATATCCAGATATCGACTTCCGGGAGACAACGCCGTGACCGAGTCCGCGTCCGTGACCGAGTCCGTCACCGAGTCCGTGACAACGCCCCGATCGGAGCACAGCGCGGATGTGATCGTCGTCGGTGCCGGGCCCGCCGGCTCGGCCACCGCCTATCACCTCGCCAAGTCCGGTCTGGACGTTCTCCTGCTGGAGAAGACCGCGTTCCCGCGCGAGAAGGTCTGCGGCGACGGGCTCACCCCGCGTGCCACCAAGCAGCTGGTCGCGATGGGCATCGACATCTCGGAAGAGGCCGGCTGGCTCCGCAACAAGGGCCTGCGCATCATCGGCGGCGGTTCCCGGCTCCAGCTGGACTGGCCGGATCTCGCGTCTTTCCCGGACTACGGGCTGGTCCGCAAGCGCGATGACTTCGACGAGCAGTTGGCCCGGCAGGCGCAGAAGGCCGGTGCGCGGCTCTACGAGCGCTGCAACGTTGGCGCGCCCATCGTCAACGAGCTGACCGGCCACATCACCGGCGTGCACGCCAGGCTCGGCGAGGAGAAGATCCCGGTCACCTTCCACGCCCCGATCGTGGTCGCCGCCGACGGCAACTCCACGCGGCTCTCGCTGGCCATGGGCCTGCACCGGCGCGAGGACCGCCCGATGGGTGTCGCGGTCCGTACGTACTTCACCTCGCCCCGGCACGACGACGACTACCTGGAGTCCTGGCTGGAGCTGTGGGACCGCCGCGGTGCCCAGGACCGGTTGCTGCCCGGGTACGGCTGGATCTTCGGCATGGGCGACGGCACCTCCAATGTCGGGCTCGGCGTGCTGAACACCTCTGCCTCCTTCAAGGAGTTGGACTGGCGGGAGGTGCTCAAGGCGTGGTGCGCCTCGATGCCGGCCGAGTGGGGCTACACCCCGGAGAACATGACCGGCCCGATCCGCGGCGCGGCTCTGCCGATGGCCTTCAACCGCCAGCCCCACTACACCAAGGGCCTCCTGCTGGTCGGTGACGCGGGCGGGCTGGTCAACCCGTTCAACGGGGAGGGCATCGCGTACGCCATGGAGTCCGGCGCCATCGCCGCCGAGGTCATCGTGCAGGCACAGGCGCGCGCCACGTATGCCCAGCGCGAGATGGCGCTGCACCGTTACCCGAAGGTCCTCAAGGACACCTACGGCGGCTACTACTCCCTCGGCCGCGCGTTCGTGAAGCTGATCGGCAACCCGAAGGTCATGCAGATCGCCACCCAGCGCGGTCTGACCCACCCGCTGCTGATGCGCTTCACGCTCAAGATGCTCGCCAACCTCACGGACCCGACGGGCGGCGACGCGATGGACCGGATCATCAACGGGCTGAGCAAGGTCGCGCCGAAGGCGTGACGCTCCCGGGCGCCGGCTCCCTCGGTAGCGCTTCCCCGGGCGCCGGCTCCCGTGGTCGTGCCTCCCGAGCGGCAGCTTCCCGATTCCACGGCGTACCGATTCCACGGCTTCCCGCTTGCACGGCTTCCCGCTTCCACGGCGTCCCGATTCCACGGCGTTCCGATCGCCAGCATCTCGATCACCAGATTGCCGGTCCCGCGGCGTCCCGATCCCCAGCTCCTCGATCGCCGGGGCGCGGGCTTCAGCGCTCGGGCTTCAGCGCTCGGGCTTCAGCTCCGGTCCCCCAGTTCGTGGAGCACTCGTTGCACCCGCTGCACTCGTAGCACCTGTTGCACCTGTTGCACCTGTTGCACCTGTTGCACCCGCTGCACCGTCTCTGACCAGGTGCGTTGCGGTCCGCGGGCCGGTCCCGGAAAAAGGGGCCGGCCCGTTGTCACATTCCCCGTGCGGGATCCGTCAGTGCAGTGACGGCGAGAAGTCAGCAGGGCATCGCCGGACGGATTCCGTAAGGAGAGCAGTGATGGATGCACGGATGAAGAACCCCGCGGTGGTCATTCCGGAGGCCATGCAGCCGCTTCTCAACGTGGCGAAGGCGACCCGCAGCGGCGGGGTGCCGGAGGAGACGCTGGAGCTGGTGCACCTGCGGGCGAGCCAGATCAACGGTTGCAGCTTCTGCGTCGACGGCGGGGTCAAGAGCGCCCGCAAGGCGGGGGTCGCCGACGACAAGCTGTTCGCGGTGGCGGCCTGGCGGGAGGCGCCGTACTTCACCGACGCCGAGCGCGCCGCCCTGGAGCTGGCCGAGTACGCCACCCGCCTCGCCGACCGGTCCGACCCGGTGCCGGACGAGGTCTGGGACGCGGCTGCCCAGCACTTCGACGAGCGCCAGCTCGCGTCCCTCGTCCTGACCATCGGGCTGACGAACCTGTTCAACCGCCTCAACGCGACGACCCGGCAGCCGGCCGGTGCCGGCTGGTAATAGAGGCGCATCGCCGACGCGGGGCCGCTCCGGGAAGGGGCGGCCTTCTGCGTGCCAGGCAGCCTGTGGATATCTCCTGGGGATGCGCCGGCGCGGCCTGTGGATATCTGCGGCGGGTGGCTCCGGCGTCCCTATGCTGATGACACAGCGTCGCGCGCCGACCCTCTCGCCGACGTCAACCCCGATGACCCGCAAGGTAATTGAGGCGCCTTCCCCGGCCCGGCAGTCTGGGGATGTCACGCACACCATGCGGCATCTGCCACCGGATGCCGCCAGACAGCACCAGATCACGCCAGACAGCACCAGATCACGCCAGATGACGCCAAGCATCACCAGGTGTTGCCGGACACCGCCAGATGTCACTGGATGTCACCAGGTGCCGGAAGACGCCGAGAGATATCGGTGCGCCACACGGTGCGCCACACATCGGTGTCGTCACGGATATCGACACAACGGGAGGAAATGTCATGTTCTTCGAGGGCCACGACGGGACCCGGCTCTGGTACGAGGAGTACGGGCAGGGCGAGACGCTGGTGTTCGTGTCGAGCGCGATGCTCCCCACCGACATGTGGGAGTACCAGATCCCCTTCTTCGTCGACCGCGGCTTCCGCTGCGTCACCTTCGACCGGCGCGGGCACGGCCGCTCGGACCGGCCCCCGGCCGGCTACGACTACGACTCGACCGCCGACGACCTGGCCGCCCTCCTGGACCACCTCGATCTGCGCCGGGTCACCCTCGTCGGGCATTCGATGGGCGGCGCGGAGATCGCCCGCTATCTGGCCCGGCACGGCTCCGGGCGGGTCGCCCGCGCCGCGTTCATCGCCGCGATGCTGCCCTTCCTGAAGCTGACGGACGACAATCCGTCGGGGTTGCCGGAGGCCGCGTTCGAGGCGTCCCTCGCGCTGCTGCGGACCGACCGGCCCAGGTGGATGGCCCGCCAGGCGCAGGTCTTCTTCGCCACCCACCTGGGCAACAACGACATCTCGCCCCTCATGGTCGACTTCACCATCGCGCAGTGCCTGTCGTGCGCGCCGTACGCGACGCTCCAGGTGCAGCAGGCGATCTTCCACACCGACCACCGTGCGGGGCTGCGCGAGATCGACGTCCCGACGCTGATCGTCCACGGCGCGGCCGACTTCACCGCGCCGATCGACGTCACCGGCCGGCGCACCGCCGAGCTGATACCGGGCGCGGTCTACAAGGAGTACCCGACCGCCGGCCACGGCATCTACGCCAGCCACCACGCCCAGCTCAATGCCGATCTGCTGGAGTTCCTGAAGAGCTGACGGAAAGCCGGGCGGCCGTTACGGGCACCGGTGTCCGGCGGGCCGGGGCGGTCAGCCGCTCGGCGCCCGTCGGGACCGGTACCGCCGCGAAGATCGCGTCCTGCTGCGCCTGGAGTTCGCGCACCTTCTCCGGCGGGGTGCCGGGCAGCCGCTGCTCCTCGTAGATCTTGTGGGTCTCCAGCTGGGCCGCCTTGCTCTGAGGGGTGTGGAACTGGACCTCGAAGACCTGTCCCGAGCGGTGCGCGCGCCAGGCGGAGTTGACCGCCTTGTAGCCCTTGGTGCGGCCCCAGGTGTTGGACCAGCGGGTGCTGTCGTTGCCCCAGGCGGACAGCAGCCCGGCGGCGACGGTGACGCCATGCGCGTACTGCCCGGTCGGCCACTGAAGGGTGTAGCGGACCGAGTCATTGATCATGGAAAGCGAGGTCTCCACGCGCTGCCCGGGGGTCTCCAGCATCTTGGTGGCGATCTTCCGCTTGAGCGAGTCCGGGGACTTCAGCCGCTGGTCGAAGCCGATGAGTTGGGCATGGCTGAGCAGTGCGGCGACGCGGACCTGGGGGCTGATGGAGCGTTCCGCCCGACGCGCGCGGGTGAGGAACGCATCGACCTTCTTGTTGTCGTCGGCGCTGAGATGGAGCCCGTCCCGGCTCCAGCCGCCGTCGGGACCGGTGGCGCGGGGCTGTGCCGACGGGGCGGGGACGCGGCCGTGCGGAGGCGCGGCCGGGGACGCGGTGGCGGTGTGCACGGCGCCCATCCCCAGCGCGGTGGCCAGCGCGGCGGCCATCGCGGCTCGGGTGACGGCGCGGCGGGCGGTGGGACGGCCGGTGCGGTACGTGGTCATCGGAGCGTGGATTCCTCTCTGCGGGCCGTATCGCCGATCAGTGGCCGTACGGCTGCCGCATGACGGTCACCGCACCGCTGTCCGTCGGATGTCGGCGGGCAGCAGTGCGGCACATGACGAGAGGTGCAACGGACGCGGCGCGCATCGGTGGCTGCGCGGACGACTGTTCGGCCCGTACCTGACCGGATCGGTGCGCTGCGCGGCGCGAAACGGACGGCGGTCCCGGGCGCGGCCGGGACGGGCACCGGCCGCCGTACCGCAAAGGACCGCCCCTCCCGAGCGGGGGAGGGGCGGTCCTTGTGGGCACTCCGGGGTGCGGCGGTCTCAGAGGACGCGCACCGCGCCGGTGGGCTGGTCGTAGCTGAGCGGGCGCTCGACGATGCCGGTGCTCGGGTTCTGGGCGCCGATGAAGTTGCCGCCGCCGACGTACACGGCGACGTGGTAGGCGCTGCCCGCGCTGCCCCAGTACAGGATGTCCCCGACCTGGAGGTTGCTGAGGCTGACCTGGGTGCCGGTGGTCGACTGGCTCTGCGAGACGCGCGGCAGGTTGACGCCGATCTGGGAGAACGCGGCCTGGGTCAGGCCGGAGCAGTCGTACGAGGACGGGCCGCTGGAGCCGAGGACGTACGCCTTGCCGAGCTGCGCCTTGAGGAAGGAGACGAGGGTGGCGACGCTGCCGGTCGCGCTGGAGGTGGAGAGCGAGGTGCGCTCGTCGGAGCGCGAGGCGCGGGCCTGCGTGGCTTCCTTGGCCTTGCGGGCCTCGTCGGCGGCCTTCTTCGCCTCGGCCTCGGCCTCGGCCTTCTTCTCGGCGGCGGCCTTCGCCTTGTTCGCGGCCTTGTCGGCCTTGGCGGCGGCGGCGTCCTGGAGCGCCTGGCGCTCGTAGTTGAGCGCGGCCTGCTGGGCGGCGTCCGCGCTCTCGGCGGCGCTGGAGGCCAGCGCCATCGTGATGGTGGGCATCTCCTGGGTTTCGGAGACGGACTTCTCGGCGGCGTTGGCCGGCACGGTCGCGCCGGTCACCGCAAGGGTGAGGAAGCCACCGGTCACGCCCGCACGCAGTGCCCGCGAGGACGCGGAACGGCGGGGCTTCCGGTGGCTGGGTATGAGTGCGTTCGGGGACATGGCACCACGGCTATCAGGAGCCGAAGGTTGCTGCCAACAAAGGTGCAGTACGCCACACTTGACGCGTACGCGACGAACAAAACGGACTTTTGACTGCCCGTCGCCTCGCCGGCGCGATGTCCGGAATTCGCGATCACGTTCCTACGCACGACATTTGAGGCTCGGCGCGGGCTCCGGGGGTGCCTACCACTTCCCCATCCGCCACGCCAAGGCTTCCCGGGCGTCAAGGTCTCAGTACTTCAAATCGCGTGGGATAGGTCACTCGTGAGTGTCCGTTATGTTCCCGTGACCGAACGAGCGGCCGGCCGTCGGTCGGGAGTCGGCCATCCGCCCGCCGGGCCGACCCGGCGCGCTCGTGAATCGAGGCACGTACCGACGATCACGGCCGGGTCACGAGTGGATCACGTCTACGGGCCTGGCGCATATAGCAGTTGATTTCGTCCAGTGCCAATTTGCTTGCAAGGCGCCTCATTTGATAATGGGGTTGCCGTCGTGACCAGCGGTAACCTTGGCGAATATCACCTCTAGTGATCACTGGCAAGCGTCGTGTAAGGGGATCATCGGGCATCCGGTTCCATGATCCTTCGTCAGGTGGTGAAGATCACAAAGTCGTTGTCGCACCCCGTGTCGCAGATCACAGAGCGACGGGCATAAGATGCAGGCATTCGGGCTTGTGAACTGCCTCACATAGGCACGATCTCCACGGGGCAGCCCCTGAGCCCGAGCGGACCGCCATCCAGTCATCGTCGACTGAAGGGAGCGGGGACGGTGAACGCTTACGCGCCCATCCTCGTACTGGGAGCCCTCGGGGCAGGCTTTGCGATCTTCTCCGTGGTCATGGCCACGCTCATCGGCCCCCGGCGCTACAACCGGGCCAAGCTCGAAGCGTACGAATGCGGAATCGAGCCGACGCCACACCCGTCCGGTGGCGGTCGCTTTCCGATCAAGTACTACCTGACGGCGATGCTCTTCATCGTCTTCGACATCGAGATCGTCTTCCTCTATCCCTGGGCCGTCACCTTCGACGCCCTGGGGCTGTTCGGGCTCGTCGAGATGCTCCTCTTCGCGCTCACCGTCTTCGTCGCCTACGCCTACGTCTGGCGGCGTGGCGGCCTGGAATGGGACTAGGGGTCACCAATGGGACTGGAAGAGAAGCTGCCCAGCGGCTTTTTGCTGACCACTGTCGAGCAGGCCGCGGGCTGGGTGCGCAAGGCGTCGGTCTTCCCCGCGACCTTCGGGCTGGCCTGCTGCGCCATCGAGATGATGACCACCGGCGCCGGGCGCTACGACCTGGCCCGCTTCGGCATGGAGGTCTTCCGCGGCTCCCCGCGGCAGGCGGACCTGATGATCGTGGCCGGCCGGGTGAGCCAGAAGATGGCGCCCGTCCTGCGGCAGGTCTACGACCAGATGCCGAACCCGAAGTGGGTGATTTCCATGGGTGTTTGCGCCTCTTCGGGCGGCATGTTCAATAACTACGCGATTGTCCAGGGCGTCGACCACATCGTTCCCGTGGACATCTATTTGCCGGGCTGCCCGCCGCGCCCCGAGATGCTCTTGGACGCCATCCTCAAGCTCCACCAGAAGATCCAGAGCAGCAAGCTCGGGGTCAACCAGGTGCAGGCGGCCCATGAAGCGGAGGAAGCGGCGCTCAAGGCACTCCCGCTGATCGAGATGAAGGGCCTGCTGCAGTGAGCGAGCCGAAGAACCCCGAGACCCCGGACCGGCCGGACGAGGCCGTCCCGGCGCAGCGCGCGGACACCGGCGAGGTGATCGGCACCCGCCACGGGATGTTCGGCGCCAACAACGGCGGTGACACCTCCGGTTACGGCGGGCTGGTGCGGTCCGTCCGGATGCCCGGCGCGAGCGCGCGGCCGTACGGCGGACCGGGCGATGGGGGTACCTCCCGCTCGAGCGGAGTCGAGAGTGGGGGAGGGGGAGCGTACGGAGAGTTCGACGAGGTCGCCGACGAGCTGGAGGGGGCCCTGGACGAGCAGGGCCTGGTGCCCGAGAACGTTATCGAGAAGACCGTCGTCGACCGCGGCGAGATCACCTTCCACATCGGCCGGGAGTATCTGCCGGCCGTCGCCAGGACGCTGCGCGACGACCCCGCGCTGCGCTTCGAGCTCTGTACGGGCGTGAGCGGCGTCCACTACCCCGGCGACAAGGGCCGCGAGCTGCACGCCGTCTACCACCTGCGCTCGATCACCCACAACCGGCTGATCCGGCTGGAGGTCTCCGCCCCGGACGCCGACCCGCACGTGCCGTCGCTCGTCGGGGTCTACCCGACCAACGACTGGCACGAGCGCGAGACCTACGACTTCTTCGGCCTCGTCTTCGACGGGCACCCGGCGCTCACGCGGATCATGATGCCGGACGACTGGCAGGGCTTCCCGCAGCGCAAGGACTACCCGCTCGGCGGCATTCCCGTCGAGTACAAGGGCGCCCGGATCCCGGCTCCCGACCAGCGGAGGTCGTACACCTGATGAGCACTCCCAGCGAGGCGTCCCGCGCAACCCCCCGCGAGACCACGGAAGGCACCGTCTACACCGTCACCGGTGGCGACTGGGACGAGGTCGCGGCGGGCGCCGCCAAGTCCGACGACGAGCGGATCATCGTCAACATGGGGCCGCAGCACCCGTCCACCCACGGCGTGCTCCGGCTGATCCTGGAGATCGACGGCGAGACCGTCACCGAGGCCCGCTGCGGCATCGGCTACCTGCACACCGGCATCGAGAAGAACCTCGAATACCGGACCTGGACGCAGGGCACGACGTTCGTGACGCGGATGGACTACCTGACGCCCTTCTTCAACGAGACGGCCTACTGCCTGGCCGTGGAGAAGCTGCTCGGCATCACCGACCAGGTGCCCGACCGGGCCTCCGTCATCCGCGTGATGCTGATGGAGCTCAACCGGCTCTCCTCCCACCTCGTGTGCATCGCCACCGGCGGCATGGAGCTCGGCGCCACCACGATCATGATCTACGGCTTCCGCGACCGGGAACTGATCCTCGACATCTACGAGCTGATCACCGGCCTGCGGATGAACCACGCCTACATCCGCCCCGGCGGCCTGGCCCAGGACCTGCCGCCGGGCGCCGTCGACCAGGTCCGCGCCTTCGTCAAGAAGATGCGCAGGAACATCGTCGAGTACGACAAGCTCGCCACCGGCAACCCCGTCTTCAAGGGCCGCATGGAGGGCATCGGCTACCTCGACCTGGCCGGCTGCATGGCCACCGGAGCCACCGGGCCCATCGTCCGGTCCGCCGGACTGCCCCATGACCTGCGCAAGACGCAGCCGTACTGTGGATACGAGAACTACGACTTCGAGGTGCCGACAGCCGACACCTGCGATGCCTACGGCCGGTTCCTGATCCGGCTGGAGGAGATGCGCCAGTCGCTGAGGATCGTCGAGCAGTGCCTGGACCGGCTGGAGCCCGGGCCCGTGATGGTCGCGGACAAGAAGATCGCCTGGCCCGCCCAGCTGGCCCTCGGCCCCGACGGCCTCGGCAATTCCCTCGACCACATCAAGAAGATCATGGGCACCTCGATGGAGGCCCTGATCCACCACTTCAAGCTGGTGACGGAGGGCTTCCGGGTCCCGCCCGGACAGACGTACACCGCCGTCGAGTCGCCCAAGGGCGAGCTGGGCGTCCACGCGGTCAGCGACGGCGGCACCCGTCCCTACCGGGTGCACTTCCGCGACCCGTCCTTCACCAACCTGCAAGCCATGGCAGCGATGTGTGAAGGCGGCCAGGTCGCCGACGTCATCGTCGCCGTCGCGTCCATCGACCCCGTGATGGGAGGCGTCGACCGGTGAACGCCACTCCGGCACGCAATGACGTCCAGCTGGGCATGCCCCGACTCCCGGCCCCGGACTACCCGGCCGACGTACGGGCCCGGCTGGAAGCGGACGCGAAGGAGGTGATCGCCCGCTACCCCGGCTCGCGCTCGGCGCTGCTGCCGCTGCTGCACCTCGTCCAGGCCGAGGAAGGGCACATCACCCGCACCGGCATCCGCTTCTGCGCCGAGATGCTCGACCTCACCACCGCCGAGGTCACCGCGGTCTCGACCTTCTACTCCATGTACCGCCGCACGCCGAGCGGCGACTACCAGGTCGGGGTCTGCACCAACACCCTGTGCGCGGTGATGGGCGGCGACGCCATCTTCGAGGACCTCAAGCACCACCTCGGGATCGGCAACGGCGAGACCACCGAGGACGGCGCCATCACCCTCGAACACATCGAGTGCAACGCCGCCTGCGACTTCGCCCCCGTCGTGATGGTCAACTGGGAGTTCTTCGACAACCAGACCCCGCGGTCCGCCCGGCAGCTGGTCGACGACCTGCGGGCCGGCCGGACCGTCGAGCCCACCCGCGGCGCCCCTCTCTGCACCTTCAAGGAGACGGCCCGGATGCTCGCCGGCTTCCCGGACCGGCGGCCGGGCGCCGTCGAGGCCACCGGCGGCGCCGGTCCCGCCTCCCTGATCGGACTGCGCCTGGCCAAGGGCGAGGTGGCCCCCGGCCACGCGGACCATGTCGTCTCCCCGCGCACCACCGCGGACGGCCCGCCCGACGAGGCCGGCCCCTCTCCCGCCGCCAGCCCGGACGGCGGGGTTCCGCCCCGCCGTGACGATGCCGCCGGCCCGGCGGACGAGGAGGGGAAGTGATGACCGTGGCAGCCGAGTTCGGCGGCCCTTCCCGGCCGCAGGCCGGAGGCGCGAACAGCCCGGAGAAGGTCCTCGCCCCCGTCCTCTCCGCCTTCTGGGACGAGCCCGAGTCCTGGACGCTTCAGACCTATCTGCGCCACGAGGGCTACGAGGGCATGCGCAAGGCCCTCGCGATGGCCCCGGACGACGTCATCGCCTACGTCAAGGACTCCGGGCTCCGCGGTCGCGGCGGCGCCGGCTTCCCGACCGGGATGAAATGGCAGTTCATTCCGCAGGGCGACGGCAAACCGCACTATCTAGTTGTCAACGCCGACGAGTCGGAGCCCGGGACCTGCAAGGACATCCCGCTCCTCTTCGCCAACCCGCATTCCCTCATCGAGGGGATCGTGATCGCCTGTCATGCGATCCGGTCGCACCATGCCTTCATCTATCTGCGCGGTGAGGTCGTGCCCGTACTGCGCCGGCTGCACGAGGCCGTGCGCGAGGCGTATGCGGCGGGCTTCCTCGGAAAGGACATCCTGGGGTCGGGACTCGACCTGGACGTGATCGTGCACGCGGGCGCCGGCGCGTACATCTGCGGTGAGGAAACCGCGCTGCTGGATTCCCTGGAAGGCCGTCGCGGACAGCCCCGTCTGCGTCCCCCTTTCCCCGCGGTGGCCGGCCTCTACGCCTGCCCCACTGTCGTGAACAACGTCGAATCCATCGCGTCGGTTCCCGCGATCCTCAACAAAGGAAAAGACTGGTTCAGGTCGATGGGCAGCGAGAAGTCCCCGGGCTTCACGCTCTACTCGCTCAGCGGCCATGTCGCCAACCCCGGCCAGTACGAAGCCCCGTTGGGCGTCACGCTGCGCCAGCTGCTCGACATCAGCGGCGGGATGCGGCCCGGCCACCGGCTCAAGTTCTGGACGCCGGGCGGCTCTTCGACACCGATGTTCACCGAGGAGCACCTCGACGTGCCGCTCGACTACGAGGGCGTCGGCGCGGCCGGCTCGATGCTCGGCACCAAGGCGCTCCAGTGCTTCGACGAGACCACCTGCGTCGTCCGGGCGGTCACCCGCTGGACCGAGTTCTACGCGCACGAGTCCTGCGGCAAGTGCACGCCCTGCCGTGAAGGGACGTACTGGCTGGTGCAGTTGCTGAGGGACATCGAGGCGGGCAAGGGCCGGATGGACGACCTCGACAAGATCGACGACATCGCCGACAACATCAACGGCAAGTCCTTCTGCGCCCTCGGCGACGGCGCCGCCTCACCGATCTTCTCCTCGCTCAAGTACTTCCGCGAGGAGTACGAGCAGCACATCACCGGCAAGGGCTGCCCCTTCGACCCCGCCAAGTCGACCCTCTGGGCCGGCACCGACGCCCACCTGGGGGTGAATGCATGACCGTCACGACCAATGCGCCCTCCGGGGGCGGCGAGCCGGCGGTTCCGCCGGAGGACCTCGTCACCCTGACGATCGACGGCATCGAGATCTCCGTCCCGAAGGGGACGCTGGTCATCCGCGCCGCCGAACTCCTCGGCATCGAGATCCCGCGCTTCTGCGACCACCCGCTGCTGGACCCGGCGGGCGCCTGCCGGCAGTGCATCGTCGAGGTCGAGGGCCAGCGCAAGCCGATGGCCTCGTGCACCATCACCTGCACGGACGGGATGGTGGTCAGGTCGCAGCTCACCTCGCCGGTGGCCGAGAAGGCCCAGCGCGGCGTGATGGAGCTGCTGCTGATCAACCACCCGCTGGACTGCCCGGTCTGCGACAAGGGCGGCGAGTGCCCGCTCCAGAACCAGGCGATGCAGGTCGGCGACCCGGACAGCCGCTTCGAGGGCCGCAAGCGCACCTACGAGAAGCCGGTGGCGATCTCCACGCAGGTGCTGCTGGACCGCGAGCGCTGCGTGCTGTGCGCGCGCTGCACCCGCTTCAGCAACCAGATCGCCGGCGACCCGATGATCGAGCTGATCGAGCGCGGCGCCCTCCAGCAGGTCGGCACGGGGGAGGGCGACCCCTTCGCGTCGTACTTCTCCGGGAACACCATCCAGATCTGCCCGGTGGGGGCGCTGACGTCGGCCGCGTACCGCTTCCGGTCCCGCCCGTTCGACCTGGTCTCCTCGCCGTCGGTGTGCGAGCACTGCGCCGGCGGCTGCGCGACCCGTACGGACCACCGCCGCGGCAAGGTCATGCGGCGGCTGGCGGCGGACGACCCCGAGGTCAACGAGGAGTGGATCTGCGACAAGGGGCGGTTCGCCTTCCGGTACGCGCAGCAGCGGGACCGGCTGGAGCACCCCCTCGTACGGGATCCGCGGACCGGTGAACTGGAGCCGGCGAGCTGGCCCGCCGCCCTGGACGCGGCGGCCCGCGGACTGGCCGCCGCCCGGGGGCGCACGGGCGTGCTGACCGGCGGCCGGCTGACCGTCGAGGACGCCTACGCGTACGCCAAGTTCGCCCGGATCGCGCTGCACACCAACGACATCGACTTCCGGGCCCGGGTGCACAGCGCCGAGGAGGCCGACTTCCTGGCGGCCAGGGTCGCCGGCCGGGGCCGGGACCTCGACGGTGGCGGCGTCACGTACACCGCGCTGGAGAAGGCGCCGGCGGTGCTGCTGGCCGGGGTCGAGGCGGAGGAGGAGGCGCCCGGTGTCTTCCTGCGGCTGCGCAAGGCGCACCGCAGGAGCGGCCAGCGCACCTACGGGCTGGCGAGCCATGCCACCCGCGGACTGATCAAGGCGGGCGGCACGCTGCTCCCGGCGGCGCCCGGTACGGAGACCGAGTGGCTGACAGCGCTGTCTCAAGAGGGGCTCGCGGGCGGCGTGGGGCTGGACGGCGCGGGGCGGACCGCGGCCGAGGCGCTGCGCGCGGACGGTTCGGTGATCATCGTCGGGGAGCGGCTGGCGGCGGTGCCCGGCGCGCTGACCGCCGCGATCCGCGCCGCCTCCGCGACCGGTGCCCGCCTGGTGTGGATGCCGCGGCGGGCGGGCGAGCGCGGGGCCGTCGAGGCGGGTGCGCTGCCCGGTCTGCTGCCCGGCGGGCGGCCGGCCACCGATCCGCGGGCCCGGGACGAGGTCGCCGCCGCCTGGGGTGTGGCCGCGCTGCCGCACCGGCACGGGCGGGACACCGGCCAGATCGTCGAGGCCGCGGCGAACGGTGAGCTCGGCGCGCTGCTGGTGGCGGGCGTGGAGGTCGCCGATCTGCCCGATCCGGCGCGGGCGTTGACCGCGCTGGACGAGGTCGGGTTCCTGGTCAGTCTGGAGCTGCGGCCCTCTCAGGTCACCGAGCGGGCGGATGTGGTGCTCCCGGTGGCGGCCGTGGTCGAGAAGGCCGGAACGTTTCTCAACTGGGAGGGCCGGGCCCGGCCGTTCGAGGCCGCGCTCAAGCCGGACCAGATGACCCGGCGGCTGCTCCAGCCGGACGCCCGGGTGCTCCAGATGCTCGCCGACGCCATGGATGTCCATCTGGCGCTGCCGGATCTGCGGGCGGTGCGCCGGGAGCTGGACCAACTGGGCGGCTGGGGCGGCCCGTTCGCCGGTGATCCGCTGGAGACGGGGCGTCCGCTGCCCCGCCCGGGCACCGGCGAGGCCGTACTGGCGGGCCACCGGCTCCTCCTGGACCAGGGGCTGCTCCAGGAAGGCGACGAGGCGCTGGCCGGCACCCGGCACGCCGCACTCGCCCGGCTGTCGGCCGCCACCGCCGAGGAGGCCGGCGTCGAGGACGGCGACCTGCTGGCGGTCACCGGACCGGCCGGATCGGTTCACCTGCCGCTCCGGATCACGCAGATGCCCGACCGGGTGGTGTGGCTGCCGCTGAATTCCGTGGGCGGTGGCGTGGCCGCCGACACCGGGGCGCTCCCCGGTGACCTGGTGAAGGTCTCCGCCGTCCCCGGTACGCCGGCGCCGGCCAAGGAGGTGGACGCATGATGGAGCAGTTCGGTCATCCGGTGGCCGTGCTGGCCCAAGAGGACCTGTCGATGTTCGGGCGCGACCCGTGGTGGCTGGTCGTCATCAAGGCGGTGTTCTGCTTCGCGTTCCTGATGCTGACGGTGCTGTTCTCGATCGTCTGGGAGCGCAAGGTCGTCGCCTGGATGCAGCTGCGGATCGGCCCCAACCGGCACGGCCCCTGGGGGCTGCTCCAGTCGCTCGCCGACGGCGTCAAGCTGATGCTGAAGGAGGACCTGGTCGTCCGGCGCGCGGACAAGGTGGTCTACATCCTCGCGCCCATCGTGGCGGCCATCCCGGCGTTCATGGCGATCGCGGTGATCCCTTTCGGCCCGGCCGGCAACGAGATCTCGATCCTCGGCCACCGCACCCCGATGCAGCTCACCGACCTCCCGATCGGCATCCTCTACATCCTGGCCACGGCCTCGGTCGGCATCTACGGCATCGTGCTGGCGGGCTGGTCCTCCGGGTCGACGTATCCGCTGCTCGGCGGGTTGCGGTCGTGCGCGCAGATGATCTCGTACGAGATCGCGATGGGGATGTCGTTCGCGGCGGTGTTCCTCTACTCCGGGTCGATGTCGACGTCGACCATCGTGGAGTCGCAGCAGAGCAAGTGGTACGTCCTGCTGCTGCCGGTGTCCTTCATCATCTACATCGTCGCGATGGTGGGGGAGACCAACCGGGCGCCGTTCGACATGCCGGAGTCCGAGGGCGACCTCGTCGGCGGCTTCAACACCGAGTACTCGTCGATCAAGTTCGCGATGTTCATGCTCGCCGAGTACATCAACATGGTCACCGTCTCGTCGGTCGCGGTCACCCTGTTCCTGGGCGGCTGGAAGGCGCCCTGGCCGATCTCCACCTTCTGGGCCGGCGCGAACCACGGCTGGTGGCCGATGCTCTGGTTCGTCATCAAGGTGCAGCTGTTGCTGTTCTTCTTCATCTGGCTGCGCGGCACCCTTCCCCGGGTGCGCTACGACCAGTTCATGAAGCTGGGCTGGAAGGTCCTGATCCCGGTCTCGCTGCTCTGGCTGATGCTCGTCGCCACCGTCCGGGCGCTGAAGAACGAGGGCTACGACTTCTCCCAGATCGTGCTGTACGTCGCCGGCGGCGCGGTCGCGCTGCTGCTGATCTCGCTGCTCGTGGACTTCTTCCGGCGCGGCGAGGAGGAGGAGGAGACGGACGGGGACGGCGCCTTCGATCCGATGGCGGGCGGATTCCCCGTACCGCCGCTGCCCGGCCAGAGCCTGCCGCCGGTGCCGCGCCGACGGCCGCGCCGGGACGGCGAGTTGATTGTCAGTGGTCGGGTGGACACTGTGAGTGACGGAAATGAGACCGACGGAAAGGGGGGCGACGGTGCCTGAGTTCCAGAACCCCGTGGCCGGCTTCGGCGTGACCTTCAGGGCCATGTTCAAGAAGCGGCTGACCGAGCAGTATCCGGAGGAGAAGAAGCCGACGGCGCCGCGCTTCCACGGCCGGCACCAGCTCAACCGGCATCCGGACGGGCTGGAGAAGTGCATCGGCTGCGAGCTGTGCGCCTGGGCCTGCCCGGCGGACGCGATCTACGTCGAGGGCGCGGACAACACCGACGAGGAGCGCTACTCCCCGGGCGAGCGGTACGGCCGCGTCTACCAGATCAACTACCTCCGCTGCATCCTGTGCGGCCTGTGCGTGGAGGCCTGCCCGACCCGCGCGCTGACCATGACCAACGAGTACGAACTCGCCGACCGGTCCCGCGAATCGCTCATCTACACCAAGGAGGAGCTGCTCGCGGGCCTGGAGGACAGGATGGTCGACACCCCGCATGCGATCTCTCCGGGCATGACGGAGCGCGACTACTACAACGGGCTGGTGACCGGCGCCGCTCCGGGGACGGTCCGCCAGGTCGCGGTCTCCAAGGGCGAGAAGCCGGCGGAAGCGGAAGACGCGGCGGCCGAGCAGGACGCCCGGGAGAAGGAGGCCGACGCATGACCGGTCTCGCCGCCACCGCGACCTCCTCGGGGGAGGCCGTGCAGTTCTGGATCCTGGGCATCGTCGCCGTCGCCGGCGCACTGTGCACGATCATGATGAAACGGGCCGTGCACAGCGCCCTCTCGCTCGCCGGAACCATGATCGTCCTGGCGGTCTTCTATCTGGCCAACGGCGCCTACTTCCTCGGCGTCGTGCAGATCGTGGTCTACACGGGCGCGATCATGATGCTGTTCCTGTTCGTCGTGATGCTGGTCGGCGTCACCGCCGCGGACTCCCTCAAGGAGACCCTCAAGGGACAGCGCTGGCTCGCCGCCGGGCTGGGCCTCGGCTTCGGCGTCCTGCTGATCGCCGGTATCGGCAATGCCTCGATCAAGGAGTTCAACGGCCTGGGCGAGGCCAACGCCGGCGGCAATGTCCAGGGCCTGGCCGCGCTCATCTTCACCAAGTACGTCTTCGCCTTCGAAGTCACCGGCGCGCTGCTGATCACGGCGGCCGTCGGCGCGATGGTGCTCACCCACCGGGAGCGTACGGAGCGTGCCAAGTCCCAGCGGGAGCAGTCCGAGGCGCGGATCCGCGAGGGCAAGCAGGTGCCGCCGCTGCCCGCTCCCGGTGTCTACGCCCGGCACAACGCCGTCGACATCCCCGGCCTGCTGCCGGACGGCACCCCGTCCGAGCTGACGGTCAGCCCGACGCTGCGGGAGCGCGGCCAGGTCCGCGATGTCTCCGGTGAGTCGCTGGCCGAGCTGAAGGCGCTGGAGCAGCGCTCCGAGGACTGGCTGGGGCGGGGCTCCGGCGAAGCGAAGCCCAAGCCGTCGGGTCCCGCGGCGCCGAGGGAACCGAAAGAGGGTGCCCAGAAGTGAACCCGGTCTACTACCTCTATCTCGCCGCCCTGCTGTTCACCATCGGCGCGGCCGGAGTGCTGATCAGGCGGAACGCCATCGTGGTGTTCATGTGCATCGAACTGATGCTGAACGCCTGCAATCTGGCCTTCGTCACCTTCTCGCGGATGCACGGGAATCTGGACGGCCAGATCATCGCCTTCTTCACGATGGTCGTCGCCGCGGCCGAGGTCGTGGTCGGCCTGGCGATCATCGTGTCGATCTTCCGCACCCGTCATACGGCCTCGGTCGACGACGCCAGCCTGATGAAGCTGTAAGGGGTCGCACAAAGTGGAGAACTTGATCGCGCTGCTTGTCGCGGCACCGCTGGTCGGTGCGGCCCTGCTGCTGTGCGGCGGCCGGCGCCTGGACCGCGCCGGCCACTGGATCGGCTCGCTCTTCGCGGTGGCCTCGTTCGCCGTCGCGGTGGTGCTCTTCGCCGACATGCTCGGCAAGAGCGCCGAGCACCGCGCCCTGCACCAGCACCTGTTCAGCTGGATCCCGGTCGGCGGCTTCCGGGCCGATCTCGCCTTCCAGCTCGACCAGTTGTCGATGACCTTCGTCCTGCTGATCACCGGTGTCGGATCGCTGATCCACATCTACTCCATCGGCTATATGGAGCACGACGAGCGGCGCCGCCGCTTCTTCGGCTATCTCAATCTCTTCCTCGCGGCGATGCTGCTGCTCGTCCTCGCCGACAACTACCTTCTGCTGTACGTCGGCTGGGAGGGCGTCGGCCTCGCCTCGTATCTCCTGATCGGGTTCTGGCAGCACAAGCCGAGCGCGGCCACCGCCGCCAAGAAGGCGTTCCTGGTCAATCGCGTCGGCGACATGGGCCTGTCCATCGCCATCATGCTGATGTTCACGACGTTCGGGACCTTCGCCTTCGGGCCGGTGCTCGCCTCGACGGGCGCCACGGGCGAGGGCAGGCTGACCGCCATCGGGCTGCTGTTGCTGCTGGCCGCCTGCGGCAAGTCGGCGCAGGTGCCGCTCCAGTCCTGGCTGGGTGACGCGATGGAGGGCCCGACCCCGGTGTCCGCGCTGATCCACGCCGCCACGATGGTCACCGCCGGCGTGTATCTGATCACCCGCTCCGGGGCGATCTTCAATGCCGCGCCGGACGCGCAGACCGCGGTGGTCGCGGTCGGCGCGGTCACGCTCCTGTTCGGCGCGATCGTCGGTTGTGCCAAGGACGACATCAAGAAGGCGCTGGCCGGTTCGACGATGTCGCAGATCGGCTACATGGTCCTGGCCGCCGGCCTCGGCCCCATCGGCTACGCCTTCGCGATCATGCACCTGGTCACCCACGGCTTCTTCAAGGCGGGCCTCTTCCTCGGCGCCGGCTCCGTGATGCACGGGATGAACGACGAGGTGGACATGCGCCGTTACGGCGGCCTGCGCACGCACATGCCCATCACCTTCGTCACCTTCGGCCTCGGCTATCTGGCGATCATCGGCTTCCCCGGGCTGTCCGGCTTCTTCTCCAAGGACAAGATCATCGAGGCGGCGTTCGCCCGGGGCGGCACCGAGGGCTGGGTCCTCGGCGGCGCGGCCCTGCTGGGCGCCGCGATCACCGCGTTCTACATGACCCGGGTGATGCTGATGACGTTCTTCGGCGAGCGGCGGTGGGATCCGGAAGAGGTCCATCCGCACGAGTCGCCGAAGGTCATGACGATCCCGATGATCGTGCTGGCCGTCGGATCGGTCTTCGCGGGCGGGCTGTTCAGCATCAACGAAGCCTTTGTCACCTGGCTGGAGCCGGTCACCTCCTTCGCGCACGGCCACTCCCCGGTGAGCGCCGGAGCGGTCACCGCCGCCACGATGGTGGTGCTGCTCATCGGCGTGGGCATCGCCTGGCGGATGTACGGCCGCAAGGAGGTCCCGGCGGTCGCCCCGCGCGGTTCGCTGCTGACCCGGGCGGCCCGCCGCGATCTGCTCCAGGACGACTTCAACCACGTCGTCCTGGTGCGCGGCGGTGAGCATCTGACCCGCACGCTGGTCTATCTCGACCACTCCCTGGTGGACGGCGCGGTCAACGGCACGGCGGCCTCGATGGGCGGACTCTCCGGCCGGCTGCGCCAGTTGCAGACCGGCTTCGTCCGCTCGTACGCGGTCCAGATGCTGGGCGGGGCCGCCGTTCTCGTCGCCGCGACCCTGCTGATGAGGGGTGTCTGAGCCATGGCAGATCTGTCCTTCCCGCTGCTGACGGCGACCGCCGCGGTGCCGGCGGTCGGCGCGATCGCCACCGCCGCGGTGCCCGCGGCCAAGCGCACCGCCGCCAAGTGGCTGGCGCTGCTGTGCTCACTGGCCACCCTCGGGCTGGCGCTGGTGATCGCCTTCCGCTTCCGGCCCGGCGCCAAGGAACCGTTCCAGCTCACCGAATCCCACGCCTGGATCCGGGACTTCGGGGTCCGCTACGACCTCGGGGTGGACGGCATCGCGGTCGCCCTGATCGCGCTGACCGCGCTGCTCATCCCGTTCGTCATCCTGGCGGGCTGGCATGACGCCGATCCTCTGGAAGGCGCGACGCCGAACCACCGGTGGCGGCCCACCCAGGGCTTCTTCGCGCTGATCCTCGCCGTCGAGGCGATGGTGGTCATCTCCTTCGAGGCCACCGACGTCTTCCTCTTCTACATCTTCTTCGAAGCCATGCTGATCCCGATGTACTTCCTCATCGGCGGCTTCGGGGACCGGGCCGGCCCGCACGGCGAGGAGCAGGCCGCCACCCAGCGGTCGTACGCCGCGGTGAAGTTCCTGCTCTACAACCTCGTCGGCGGACTGATCATGCTGGCGGCGGTGATCGGGCTGTACGCCGTCACCGCTCACCAGCTCGGCGCCGGCACCTTCTCGCTCCAGCAGATCGTCGAGGCCCGGGCGTCCGGGCAGCTGACCCTCGGCACCGGCACCGAACGGCTGCTGTTCCTCGGCTTCTTCTTCGCCTTCGCGGTCAAGGCGCCGCTGTGGCCGCTGCACACCTGGCTGCCCAACGCCATGGGCGAGGCGACCTCGCCGGTCGCGGTGCTGATCACCGCGGTCGTCGACAAGGTCGGCACGTTCGCGATGCTCCGCTTCTGCCTCCAGCTCTTCCCGGCGGCCAGCAGCTGGGCCACTCCGGTCATCCTCGTCCTGGCGCTGATCAGCATCGTCTACGGTGCGCTGCTCGCGGTCGGCCAACGGGACATCAAGCGGCTGATCGCCTACGCCTCGATCTCCCACTTCGGCTTCATCATCCTGGGCATCTTCGCGATGACCTCCCAGGGCCAGGGCGGCGCGACGCTCTACATGGTCAACCACGGCATCTCGACCGCCGCGCTGATGCTGGTGGCCGGGTTCCTGATCAGCCGCCGCGGCTCGCGCCTGATCGCGGACTACGGCGGCGTCCAGAAGGTCGCCCCGGTCCTCGCCGGCACCTTCCTCGTCGGCGGTCTGGCGACCCTGTCGCTGCCCGGACTGGCCCCGTTCATCAGCGAGTTCCTGGTCCTGGTCGGCACGTTCAGCCGCTATCCGGCCATCGGCGTCATCGCCACCTTCGGCATCGTGCTGGCCGCCCTCTACGTCCTCGTCCTCTACCAGCGGACGATGACCGGCCCGGTCAAGGCCGAGGTCGGCGGGATGCACGATCTGAAGGTCCGGGAGCTGGTGGTGGTCGCGCCGCTGATCGCGCTGCTGCTCTTCCTCGGGGTGTATCCCAAGCCGCTGACCGACATCGTCAATCCGGCGGTCGGCCACACCCTGTCCGTCGTGGACAAGAAGGATCCCAAGCCCACCGTGCAGGTGAACGCCGTGCCCGGCCATGGCCGGCCCGGCCAAGCCGTGCGTGATCAAGACGTGGAGGCCGCGAAGTGAGTTCCGTGGCAAGTGTCCACAGCCTGTGGACAGTGGCGGCCGGCGCACCGGACAGGATCCCGGCGCCGCGGATCGAGTACGCCCAGCTGTCGCCGACGCTCATCGTCCTCGGTGCCGCGGTGGTCGGCATCGTGATCGAGGCGTTCCTGCCGCGCCGCAGCCGCTATTACGCCCAGCTGCTGCTGTCCGTGGTGTCGCTGGCCGCCGCGTTCGCCGCGGTGATCGGCCTGGCGGCCGGCGGCTTCGGATCGTCCAAGGCGCATCTGGCCGCGATGGGCGCCATCGCCGTCGACGGCCCCGCGCTGTTCCTCCAGGGCACGATCCTGCTGGTGTCGCTGATCGCGGTCTTCACCTTCGCCGAGCGCCGGCTCGACCCCGCGGCGCACGGCAACCGCGTCGACTCCTTCGCCGCCCAGCCCGCGGCCGTCCCCGGCGGCACCGCCGAACAGGCCGCGGTCAAGGCCGGGTTCACCACCACCGAGGTCTTCCCGATCCTGCTCTTCGCGGTCGGCGGCATGCTGATCTTCCCCGCGGCCAACGACCTGCTGACCCTCTTCATCGCCCTGGAGGTCTTCTCCCTCCCGCTGTACATCCTGTGCGCGCTGGCCCGCCGCCAGCGGCTGCTCTCGCAGGAGTCCGCGGTCAAGTACTTCCTCCTCGGCGCCTTCTCGTCCGCCTTCCTGCTGTTCGGCGTGGCGCTGCTCTACGGCTACGCCGGCACGGTGACGTACGCCGGGATCGCCGAGGTGGTCTCGGACGGCGCCAAACAGATCGACCCGGCGCTGGCCGGCACGATGGGCAATGACGCGCTGCTGCTGATCGGCGGGGCGCTGCTGCTGATGGGCCTGCTGTTCAAGGTCGGCGCGGTGCCCTTCCACATGTGGACGCCGGACGTCTATCAGGGCGCCCCGACGCCGGTGACGGGCTTCATGGCCGCCGCCACCAAGGTCGCCGCCTTCGGCGCGCTGCTGCGGCTGCTGTACGTCGTGCTGCCGGGGATGCGCTGGGACTGGCGGCCGGTGATGTGGGGCGTCGCGATCATCACGATGCTGGGCGGCGCGATCATCGCCATCACCCAGACCGACATCAAGCGGCTGCTGGCCTACTCCTCCATCGCGCACGCCGGCTTCATCCTCGCCGGTGTCATCGCGGCCAGCAGGGACGGCATCTCCTCGGTGCTCTTCTACCTCGCCGCGTACTCCTTCGTGACGCTCGGCGCGTTCGCCGTGGTCACCCTGGTGCGGGACGCCGGCGGCGAGGCCACGCATCTGTCCAAGTGGGCCGGGCTGGGCCGCCGTTCACCGCTGGTGGCCGCGGTCTTCGCGGTCTTCCTGCTGGCCTTCGCGGGCATCCCGCTGACGTCCGGCTTCGCCGGGAAGTTCGCGGTGTTCAAGGCGGCGGCGGAGAGCGGCGCGGGCTGGCTGGTGGTGGTCGGTGTGATCTCGTCGGCCATCGCGGCGTTCTTCTACATCCGCGTGATCGTGCTGATGTTCTTCAGCGAGCCCAAGACGGACGGCCCGACGGTCGCGGTGCCCAGCGCGCTGACGTCCACGGCCATCGCGGTCGGGGTCGCGGCCACCCTCGTGCTCGGCCTGGCGCCGCAGTACTTCCTCGACCTGGCGGGCCAGGCGGGGGTCTTCATCCGCTGAGGGCCGAACGTCCCGCTGGCGAACGGC
>NZ_BMRP01000009.1:119860-157490 GCF_014648695.1 Streptomyces albospinus | reverse complement strand
CGGCCGTTGCGCGGGGGAGCGGTCAGCTCTTCGGCAGGTCCGGGAGCTTCGGCATGTCGGGGATCTTCACGCTGCCGTCCTCGCTCTTGGTGTACTTCTCGGTCGGGCCGCCCTTCCAGGAGACGGTCAGCGTCTTGCCGTCCGCGCCCGGCTTGAGGGTGCCCATGGTGCGGGTGGTGTCGCCGTCGGTGCACTTGAGGACGGCCATGGTCATCCCGGCCATCTTCTCGACCTTGCCCATGCAGGCGGACTTGTGGCCGTTGCTGAACGCGATGGTGCCCTTGGCGACCACGAGGACCAGCGGGCTGCCGGCGGTGCCGCCCTTCCACGCGCCCTCGACCGCGGTGGTGTCCGAGGTCGTGCCGTCGCCGCCGCCCGGAGTCGTCGGGGCGGCCTCCGGCGTCTTGCTGGGGGTGCTGCTGTCCTTGCTGCTGCCGCCGCTGCTGCCGCAACCGCTGAGCAGCAGTGCGGCGACGGCGACCGCCCCGGCGAACTGTGCTGCCTTGCGCACGTACGTCTCCTCCGTTGTGGGACAGGGACCCGTGAGGCTAGCAGCGGGCCGCGACGACCGGCAGGCGGAGTTCGCCGACAGAGGCCCGGCCCGCGCCCGACGCGGCCTTGTCCTCGCGTACGGCGCGCTCCCCGTACGGCGCGCTCCACCGCGTGCGCGGCCCGCTCCGTGCGGGCCGCCCGCCGCGGCTCGCGTCGTACGGCGCGGTGGCCGTGGCCCGGCAGCAGCCTGCGGTCCAGGGCGCAGCCCGCGACGAGCGCCGCGAGCAGCCGGGGCGCGGGGGTCGGGCAGACAGGCAGGCCTGCACCGCCGGGCGGAAGCGCTCCCGGGCCGGCCCGGCAAGATCCACCGGACCGGCCGGCCGCGCGCCGGGTCGAGGGCGAGCGGCAGCAGTTCCTCGGGGAGCGGGGAGCGGGGAGCGGAGCGTCAGGCCGGGCCGTCGGCGGGGACCTCGCGGGCCGGCAGCACCCGGCCGGTGACCTCGCCCAGGCCGATCCGGGAGCCGTCCGGACCCGGCGCCCAGGCGGTGAGGGTGACCTCGTCGCCGTCCTGGAGGTAGGGACCCTTGCCCTGGGTCAGTTCCAGCAGGCAGCCCAGCTGGTCGGGCTCGGGCCCGGAGACGGTGCCGGAGGCGTACAGGTCGCCGGTGCGCAGCGAGGCGCCGTTGACGGTCATGTGGGCGAGCTGCTGGGCGGCCGTCCAGTACATCGCGGCGAACGGCGGGCGGGAGATCACCTCGCCGTTGCGGGCCACCTCGATCCGCAGGTCGATGCCGCCGGGCTCGGCCGCCGCGTCGTCGAGGTACGGCAGCGGCGCGACGTCCCGGGCGGGCGGCGCGGTCCGGGCCGCGTCGAAGGCGTCCAGCGGCGTGATCCAGGCGGAGACGGAGGTCGCGAAGGACTTGCCGAGGAACGGGCCGAGCGGGACGTACTCCCACGCCTGGATGTCGCGCGCGGACCAGTCGTTGACCAGGCAGACGCCGAAGACGTGGTCGCGGAAGCCGGCCAGGCCCACCGGCTCGTGGAGTGCGGAGGGGGTGCCGACGACGAAGCCGACCTCGGCCTCGATGTCGAGCCGGGCGGACGGCCCGAAGACCGGCGCGGCGTCCGCGGGGGTCTTGCGCTGGCCGTGGGGCCGGACCACCGGGGTGCCGGTGACGACGACGGTGCCCGCCCGCCCGTGGTAACCGATCGGCAGGTGCTTCCAGTTGGGCGGCAGCGCGGCGCTGTCGGGACGGAAGATCTTGCCGACGTTGGTGGCGTGGTGCTCGCTGGAGTAGAAGTCGACGTAGTCGGCGACCTCGAAGGGGAGGTGCAGGGTGACGCCGTCCAGCGGGTGCAGCAGCGGGGCGACGGCGGTGCGGTGCGCGGGGTCGGTCAGGGCGGTGCGGACGGCCGCGCGGACCTGCTGCCATACGGGGCGGCCGGCGGCGAGCAGCGGGTTGAGGGTGGCGGCGCCGAGCAGTTCGCCGTGCGGCGCGGCGACGACGGAGGGCAGCGCGCCGGGCAGTGCGCTCAGGTCCAGGACGCGGCTGCCGTAGCGGACGCCGATCCGGCGCCGGTCGGGCGCGTCGGCGGTGCTGAAGACGCCGTAGGGGAGGGTGTGCGGGCCGAAGGGGTCGCCTTCTGCCAGGTCGAACGGGCTCTGCTCCGGGCTCTGCTCGGGCATGGACGCTGCTCCTCGCGTTCGTCGTCGTCGCCGGTGGGCGGCCGGTGGTCCGTCGATCAGGGTACGGCCGGGGGCGGGCGGCGGGGCGGTCCGCGCCAGGGAATCGGACGGTGCACCGGCGGGGGTGAACCCGCTGGTTCTGGCAATGTCCGGAAAAGCCTTGCCGCACTGCGCAATTCGGTCCTAGCGTCCTTTGCGGGCACGTGCCGGGGGGCCGTCCCGTCGGGGCCGTTCCGTTGGGGGGACATGTGGCGCGCAGGGGCGTACGGCTCGGGGTCGACCGGAGCGTGCCGGGGCTGATCGTGAAGATCGGCCGGTATCCGCTGCACCACGGGGGTGTCGGCGCGATCCGCAGCCTGGGGCGGCTCGGCGTGCCTGTGTACGCCGTCACCGAGGACCGTTTCACGCCTGCCGCGGCCTCCCGCTATCTGGCGGGCCGGTTCGTCTGGCCCACCACCGGGCGGGAGGATCCGAGGCGGCTGGTCGACGGGCTGCTGCGGATCGGCCGCCGGATCGGCCGGCCCGCGGTGCTGTTCCCGACCGACGAGGAGGCGGCGGTGCTGATCGCCGAGCACGCCGCGGAGCTCGCCGGATCGTTTCTCTTCCCTCGGGTCGATCCCGCGCTGCCCCGCCGACTCGCCAGCAAGCAGGGCCTGCACGAGCTCTGCGCCGCCCACGGGGTGCCCACGCCGGCCGCCGCCTTCCCCCGCTCGTACGCGGAGATCGCGGCGTACGCGGACCGGGCCCGTTTCCCCGTGGTGGCCAAGAACCGGGAGGCGTTCGTCCGGCGCAGCCGGCCCGCGGTCGCCGGGACGACCCGGATCGGCGGACCGGACCGGCTGCTGGACCTGGCGCGCGACTGGGGACCGCGGCCGGCGGTGATCCTCCAGGAGTACCTGCCCGGCGAGCAGGCCGAGGACTGGATCGTGCACGCCTGCTGCGATGAACACGGCGCGGTGCGGGTCCTGTTCACCGGCGTCAAGGTGCGCTCCTGGCCGCCGTACGCGGGCATGACGGCCTGCGCGTACGTCGTCGACAACCCCCAACTCGCCGCCATGACCGGCGACTTCGTCCGGAGTGTCGGGTTCGCCGGGATCGCCGACCTGGACTGGCGGCTGGACCGCCGGGACGGCCGCTACAAGCTGCTGGACTTCAACCCGCGGATGGGCGCGCAGTTCCGGCTCTTCGAGAACACCGCCGGGGTGGACGTCGTCCGCGCCCAGCACCTCGCGCTCACCGGGCGGCCGGTGCCCGAGGGTGCGCAGCGGGCCGGGCACCGCTTCGTCGTGGAGAACATCGATCTGCCCGCGCGGCTCGCCTACCGGCGCGGCCGTACGGGACCGCACGGACCGGCACGGGCCGCCGGCACCGAACTGGCGTGGTTCGCCGGCGATGACCCGCTGCCGTTCTTCACCATGCTCGCGCGCAGCGTCGGGCCGGGCGCCCGGCATCTGGTGCAGCTGCGGCGGGCGGGCCGCCGCGCCGGTACGGCCGGGGGCCGTTTCACGTGAAACTCCACCGTGGGGAGGGACCTTGGTGAGCACTCCAGTAGCGGTCATAGGGGCGGGGCCGTACGGGCTGGCGACGGCCGCGCATCTGCGGGCGCGCGGCCTGCCGGTGCGGATCTTCGGGCAACCGATGGACAGTTGGGCGGAGCGGATGCCCGCGGGCATGCTGCTCAAGTCGACCCCGGCGGCGTCCAGCATCGCCGTCCCGCACACCGGGCACACCCTGCGCGACTTCTGCGCGGCGACGGGGGAGCGGCGCTATGCGTCCGACTGGGACGTCATCCCCGTCGAGACCTTCGTCCGCTACGGCCGGTGGGTGCAGCGGCGAGTGGTCCCCGAGCTGGAGCGGGTCCGGGTGGTCTCGGTCGACCGGCGGGCGGACGGCTTCGAGCTGAAGCTGGACAGCGGCGAGCAGTTCGGCGCGCGGGCGGTGGTCGTCGCCACCGGGCTGAGCGGACTGGCGCACCTGCCGTCCGTACTGGCCGCCGCGGCCCCCGAAGGGCCGTCGCCCACCGGACCCGTCTCGCACAGCTCGCAGCACCGCGACCTCGCCGCGCTGGCCGGTCGCGAGGTGGTGGTCGTCGGCGCCGGGCAGTCGGCCCTGGAGAGCGCGGTGCTGCTCGCCGAGGCGGGCGCGGCGTCCGTACGGGTGGTGGCGCGCGGGCCCGCGGCGGTGGGCTTCGGCGCGCCTCCGGACCGCCAGCCGCGGCTGCGCCCGCCCTCGCCGTTCGGCAACGCCTGGTCGCTGTGGGCGCTGACGGAGCACGCGGGCGGCTTCCGCCATCTCCCGGTGCCCGCCCGGCGGTTCCTGGTGCGCCGGGTGCTCGGCCCGCTGGGCGCGTGGTGGCTGCGGGACCGCTTCGTCGGGCGGGTGCGGGTGAGCCAGGGGCGGCCGATCGACCGGGCCGAGGTGCGCGACGGCCGCCCGGTGCTGTCGCTGCGCGGCTCGGACGGGCGCGGCGCCGAGCTGGCCGCCGATCACGTACTGGCAGCGACCGGCTACCGGGTGGCGCTGGACGCGCTGGACTTCCTGGGCCCGGGGCTGCGGACCGGGATCACCGTACGGGCGGGCGGGCCCCTGCTGGACGCCGGTTTCGGCTCGTCCGTACCGGGGCTGTACTTCACCGGGCTGTCGGCCGCCGCGTCGTTCGGGCCGGTGATGCGCTTCGTGTGCGGCACGGACTTCGCCGCGCCCCGGCTGGCGCGGGCGCTGGTGCGGACCTACGGGTGAGGCGGCGGGCGCGCCGCGCCACCGGCCCCGCCGTGCGCGGTCCGGCCGGCCGGGGAGACGGCCGGAGTGGCCTGCGTGTCGGGGAAGTCGGGGCGCGTCGGGGCCGTCGGGGGCGCCGCGGGCATCGGGGCGGCCGGGAAGGTGCCGGCCCCGCACCGCGCGGTCCTCGCGGGTGTGCCGTACTCCGGTCGATGTCGCGGTGGGACCCGTGGCCGGGACGGTGGTGCGCCTGTGGGGCAAGGGGTGTTCGGGGTCTCGTACGCCTCTTCCGGTACCTCCCTCTCACGGGTGACCTGTGCCGAGAGGTGATCCGGGACATGGCTGCGGGGCGGCTTCTGTGCTGGCCGAGTGGTTCGGGGGGCGGGCGCTCACGGTGATCCAAGTGCGACCGGATACGCTGGCCAGTGGTGAAGACAGCGACAGATCGACATTCCGTTTGATCGTCAGCAGACAGGAGTACCCCTCGTGACCGTCGTCGGGCCCATTGGGCTGAGCGTGCGGGACCAGGCTCTTGAGGCCGATGTCCAGGCCGGATTGGCGGCTGTCGAGGAGGGCCTTCTGGAGGCCACCAAGAGCGACGTGCCGTTCATCACCGACGCCGCGCAGCATCTCGTGCGCGCCGGAGGCAAGCGGTTCCGCCCGCTGCTGGCGATGCTGGCGGCCCAGTTCGGCGACCCGTACAGCCCCGGTGTGGTGCCCTCGGCGGTCGTCGTGGAGCTGACGCACCTGGCGACGCTCTACCACGACGACGTGATGGACGAGGCCGATGTGCGCCGCGGGGTGGCCAGCGCCAACGCCCGCTGGGGCAACTCCGTCGCGGTGCTCACCGGTGACTTCCTCTTCGCCCGCGCCTCGCACATCCTCGCCGACCTCGGACCCGAGGCGGTCCGGATCCAGGCCGAGGCGTTCGAGCGCCTGGTGACCGGACAGATCCTGGAGACCGCGGGGCCGCGCGACGGCCGCGACCCGGTCGACCACTATCTGGACGTCATCGCGGGCAAGACCGGCTCGCTGATCGCGGTCGCCGGCCGGTTCGGCGCGATGATGTCGGGCGCCGACGAGTCGACGGTCAACATCCTCACCCAGTACGGCGAGCGGCTGGGCACCGCGTTCCAGCTGGCGGACGACGTCCTGGACATCGCCAGTGACTCGCACGAGTCGGGCAAGACGCCCGGTACGGACCTGCGCGAGGGCATTCCGACGCTGCCCGTGCTGCGGCTGCGGGCGCTCGCCGAGAGCAGCGCCGGCACCCCCGAGGACCGCGCGCTGTGCGAGCTGCTGGCCGGCGATCTCACGGACGACGCCCGGCACGCCGAGGCGCTGGCCGGGCTGCGCGCCCACCCGGCGCTGGAGCAGGCCCGCCGGGACACGGTGCGCTACGCCGAGGACGCCCGCGCGACGCTGGCGCCGCTGCCGGAGTGCATGGCGAAGTCCGCGCTGGAGGGGCTCTGCGACACGGTGGTGCACCGCGCGGGGTGAGGCCGCGGTGCGGTGCCGGAGGCGGTGCGGGCGGTGCTGCCCGGTGCCCGCGTCCGGCTTCTCCGCCGATGTCCCCTGACGTCCTCCGGGGTTTCCCCTAGGGCGTTTTCCCTGGTGTGATCAGCCCGCCGTCGTACGGGCGCGGGCGTGCGGTGACCCGACGTCATCCCAGAGCAGTACGTGGAGTTGGCCCTGCGGGTTGACGCCCGGGGCCGCGGGATTTGGTGAGATGGAGAGCACCAGTAAGCGGTGGGCGGGCCACAATGAGCCAGGGGTGGACGCGTGGAGGACGTAAGCCCGCCGCACACGACGGAGGTAGGCCAGATGCCACGGAACGAACCGACCGAGGTCACCGAGGAATGGGACGGGGGGCGCTCGGCGAAGCGCCGTAAGGCGGTGCGGTACGCCGTACCGGTCGCGGTGGCGGGGGTGACGGCGGCGACGATCGGACTGGTCCCGGCGTTCGCCGGATCCGGTTCCCCGGACCTGCCGAAGATCTCCGCGCAGGACCTGATAGCCAAGATCGCCAAATCCGATGTCCAGCAGCTCTCCGGCACGGTCCAGGTCACCACGGACCTCGGTCTGCCGTCCCTGCCGGGCGGCATGGGCGGGGCCGGCGGCTTCGGCGGCGGCCCGGGCGGCGGCGAGCACGGCGGGTCCGGCGCCTCCGCGTCGCCGCAGAGCAAGCTCACCGAGCTCGCGTCCGGTACGCACACGCTGCGCGTCGCCGCCGACGGCCCCGAGAAGCAGCGGGTGTCGATCGTCGACAAGACCGCCGACTACACCCTCATCCACAACGGCAAGGACGTCTGGGCGTACGACAGCGGCAGCAACACCGCTGTCCACAACACCGCCCGCGAGGACGCCCGTCACGGCGAGCACGGCAAGCACCACGAGGGCCCCAAGGACCTGCCCAACGGCCTCCAGAACGCCACTCCGCAGGAGCTCGCGAAGCAGGCCCTGAAGGCGGCCGGCGACACGACCGCGGTCACGGTCGGCGACACCGCCAAGGTGGCCGGGCGGGACGCCTACCAGCTCGTCATCAAGCCCAAGCAGTCCGGCTCCACGGTCGGCTCGATACGCGTCGCGGTGGACGCCGCCAACGGCGTCCCGCTGAAGTTCACCCTCACCCCCAAGAGTGGTGGCCCGGCCGCCATCGACGTCGGCTACACCAGCGTCGACTTCGCCAAGCCCGCCGCGAACACCTTCTCCTTCACCCCGCCCAAGGGCGCCAAGGTCGTCGACGGCGACCAGCAGCGGGCGAAGGCGCAGCGCGAGCACGGCAACGACGGCAAGGGTGCCAAGGGCGCCATGGACCGCAAGGGCCTGAAGGACTTCGGCGGACTGAACGTCATCGGCAAGGACTGGACGTCCATCGCCAAGATCAAGGGCGCCGGCCCCGGCGGCAAGGACCAGGCGGCCAAGGGCCAGGCAGGCAAGCTCCTGGACAGCCTGGGCAGCAAGGTGACCGGCTCCTTCGGCTCCGGGCACCTCTTCAGCACCCGCCTGGTCAACGCCCTGATCACGGACAACGGCACGATCTACGTCGGCGCCGTCGACAAGCAGGCCCTGCTGGACGCGGCCAACGCCGCGAAGTAACGGGCCGGCTGCGGCGGTCCGGAAGTGCCGCCGTACGATCCGCCCTACGCGAAGGGCCCGCCGCGCCTCCCGTCCGGGGAGGCGCGGCGGGCCCCGCACGCCGGCGGTGTGCGTGCCGTGCCGCCCGCAGGCGTCATGCGTCCGCACGAGCCATGCCGTACGCCATGAGGTGAGGGAGCCCATGCCACCGCCAACCGCCGCGGATCCCGGGCGCGCGGTGCCGCGCGATGCGGACCACGTGATCGAGACCCGCGGGCTGACCAAGGCGTACCGCGGCGGCCAGCTCGCCGTCGACCGCCTCGACCTCGCCGTACCGCGCGGCAGCGTCTTCGGCTTCCTCGGCCCCAACGGCTCCGGCAAGACCACCACCATCCGGATGCTGATGGGCCTGATCGAGCCGACCGCCGGCAGCGCCCGGGTGCTCGGCCGGCCGATGCCGGGCGCGAGCCGCCAGGTGCTCCCCGCGGTCGGCGCGCTCATCGAGGGCCCGGCGCTCTACGGCTTCCTCAGCGGCCGGGACAACCTGCGGCGTTTCGACGCCGCCGACCCGACCGCCGACCCGCGCACCCGCGACGAGCGGGTGGACCGGGCCCTGGAGCGGGTGGGCCTGGGCGCCGCGGCCGGCAAGAAGGCGCGCGCCTACTCCCTCGGGATGAAGCAGCGCCTCGGCCTGGCCGCCGCGCTGCTCCAGCCCCGTGAGCTGCTGGTCCTGGACGAGCCGACCAACGGCCTGGACCCGCAGGGCATGCGGGAGATCCGCACCCTGGTCCGCGAGTTGGCCGCGGACGGCACCACGGTCTTCCTCTCCTCCCACCTCCTCGACGAGATCGAGCAGGTCTGCACCCACGCCGCGGTGATGGCCCGCGGCCGGCTGATCACCCAGGGCACGGTCGCCGAACTCTCCGCCACCGTCCTCGATTCGGGCGGCCACGGCCGGCTGGCGGTGACCACCCCGGACCCGGCCGACGCGACCCGCGTCCTGAAGGAGCACGGGGTGACCGACATCCGGGTCGCCGGCGACCGGGTGACCGGCGACCTCCCCGCGCCGCCGGACGGGCACCCGGCGGAGCCGGCCGATCTGAACGCCGCGCTGGTCCGGGCCGGCGTCCGGGTCCGCGCTTTCGGCGCCGAGCGGGCGTCTCTGGAGGACGTCTTCGTGCATCTCACCGGGGAGGGCTTCGATGTCGCAGGCTGAGACGGTGCGGCGTGCGCCCCGGCGGCTGTGGTCGCTGGGCCTGCTGCGCAGCGAGATCGGTACGACCTTCCGGCGCTGGCGCACCCTCGCGCTGCTGGCCGTGCTCGCCGGCGTCCCGATCCTGGTCGGCGTCGCCATCAAGATCGAGACCGGCAGCCGCGGTCCGGACGGCGGGGACGGCGGCCCGGCGTTCATCTCCCAGGTCACCAACAACGGCCTCTTCCTGGTCTTCACCTCCCTCGCGGTGACACTGCCGTTCTTCCTGCCGATGGCCATCGGGGTCATCGCGGGCGACGCCATCGCCGGCGAGGCCAACGCGGGGACGCTGCGCTATCTCCTCGTCGCCCCCGCGGGCCGCGCCCGCCTGCTGTTCGCCAAGTACGCGACGAGCATGGCGTTCTGCCTGGTCGGCACCCTGGTCGTGGCGCTCTCGGCGCTGGTGACCGGCGCGGCGCTGTTCCCCCTGGGCAAGGTCACCCTGCTCTCCGGGACGTCCATATCCTTCGGCGAGGGGCTGCTGCGGGCGCTGGCGATCGCCGGGGTGGTGGCGCTGTCCCTCCTCGGGGTGGCGGCACTGGGCCTGTTCATCTCGACGCTCACCAACAGCGGTATCGCGGCGATGGCGACCACGGTCGGCCTGCTGATCACCGTGCAGATCCTGGACACCATCCCGCAGCTGCACGCCATCCAGCCGTATCTCTTCTCGCACTACTGGCTGTCCTTCGCGGACCTGCTCCGCGACCCGGTCTACTGGGACCAGTTGCAGAAGAACATCGGCCTTCAGGCGCTGTACGCGGTGGTGTTCGGCTCGGCGGCCTGGGCGCGGTTCACCACCCGCGACATCACGGCCTGACGGGCCCGGGGGCCGCCTGCGGCCCGGTCGTCTCTCAACCGGCCTCGTGCCCGGCCGGGTCCGCGGCGGTCCGGGTGGCGTGCGCCGCCTCGGCCGCGGCCGTCTCGCCGGCCCGCGCCGCGGCCCGGGCCAGCTCCGTCCGCCCCTTCCGGGCGGTGCGCAGCGCGTCCCAGGTCAGTACGGCCAGCGCGGCCCACACGAGCGCGAAGCCGGCCCAGCGCTCCGCCGGCATCTCCTCGTGGAAGACCGTCAGTCCGAGCAGGAACTGGAAGGTCGGCGCCAGGTACTGCAACATGCCGATCGTCGTCAGCGGCAGCCGTACCGCCGAGGCGCCGAAGCAGATCAGCGGCACCGCGGTGGCGATACCGCACGCCGACAGGAGCAGCGCCTGGCCCACCCCGCCGGTGGCGAAGCTGGAATCACCGCGGACCCCGAGGAAGACCAGATACCCCAGAGCCGGCAGCGCCTGAAGGGCCGTCTCGGCGCTGAACCCCTCGATGCCGTCGAGCTTGATGCCCTTCTTGACCAGCCCGTACGTCGCGAACGACAGGGCCAGCCCGAGCGCGATCCACGGCATCTTGCCGTAGGCGATGGTCATCACCACGACGGCCAGCGCGCCGACGCCCACCGCCGTCCACTGGAGCGGCCGGAGCCGCTCCCGCAGCACCAGCACCCCGAAGGCGATGCTGACCAGCGGGTTGATGAAGTAGCCCAACGAGGCTTCCAGTACATGCCCGGTGTTGACCGCCCAGATGTACAGGAACCAGTTCAGCGAGATGACGACGGCGCAGACCAGGATCAGCCCGAGCCGCCGGGGCTGGCGCAGCAGCGGGCGTATCCAGGCCCAACGGCGCAGCGCGGCAAGGATGATGACGGCGACGGGCAGCGACCAGACCATGCGGTGGGCCAGGATCTCGGCCGGTGCGGCGGTGCTGAGGAGATGCCAGTAGAGCGGCAGCAGACCCCACATGGTGTAGGCGGCAAGGCCGTAGGCGAGTCCGGCGCGCTGGTCGGTTCGAGGCTGCAAGGGGCCCTCCTGGTGTGCTGCGTCGACCTGTGAAAGGTAGCGCCGCACGGATCGGCTGTCATGTCCGTTTTGAAATACGGTCATGACGCTCCGGCCCGGCGCAGCCGACGGGCCGCTGCCGGCCCCGAACCGCGCCCGCCGAGCCCCGTCCCGGACCCTCCCCGGCCCTCGGCCGGGAGCGGCTTCAGCGCTCCGCGAGCGCGCCGGCGAGCGGGGTTGCCGGGTGCCCGGCGAGCCGGCCGAGCGGGCCCGTGGCACAGGCGGCGACGGACGGCCGCGGCGGATGCCCGTGCCCTTGCCCGTGGCAGTCGGAAGGCCGCCGGCATGGCACCGGCACGGCGCTGCGGCCCCGTCCGCGCAAGGGATGCGCCGCGGCCCTCCGCCGCCGCCCGGGGGCCGCCCGGAACGGCCGAGCGGGTGCCCGTACGGAAGCGCCGTCAGACGCTTCCGTACGGGCACCCGCTCGCTTCGGGCAGGCGGTGGCGGGTCAGCCGACGACCGTCCAGGTGTCGTTGCCGGCGAGCAGGGCGGCCAGGTCGCCCTTGCCCTTCTGCTCGATGGCGCGCTCCAGCTGGTCGGACATCAGCGTGTCGTAGACCGGCCGGTCGACGTTGCGCAGCACACCGATCGGGGTGCGGTGCAGGGTGTCGGGGTCGGCGAGCCGGGAGAGGGCGAACGCCGTGGTGGGGGAGGGGCTGTGCGCGTCGTGCACCAGGACCCCTTCGGTGCCTTCCTCGGTGACGTCGATGATCTTGAGGTCGCCGCCGGACGGGTCGCGGACCACGCCCTTGGAGCCCAGGCCGTCGGGCGCCGGGGCGCCGAACCGGATCGGCTGCCCGTGCTCCAGGCGGATCACGGCTTCCTGGGCCTGCTCCTTGTCCTTGAGGACCTCGAAGGCGCCGTCGTTGAAGATGTTGCAGTTCTGGTAGATCTCCACCAGTGCCGTGCCGGGGTGCGCGGCGGCCTCGCGCAGCACCGAGGTCAGGTGCTTGCGGTCGGAGTCGATGGTGCGGGCGACGAAGGTCGCCTCGGCGCCGAGCGCCAGCGAGACCGGGTTGAACGGCGCGTCCAGCGAGCCCATCGGCGTGGACTTGGTGATCTTGCCGAGCTCCGAGGTGGGGCTGTACTGGCCCTTGGTCAGGCCGTAGATCCGGTTGTTGAACAGCAGGATCTTGAGGTTGACGTTGCGTCGCAGGGCGTGGATGAGGTGGTTGCCGCCGATGGACAGCGCATCGCCGTCGCCGGTGACGACCCAGACGGACAGATCGCGGCGCGAGGAGGCCAGGCCGGTCGCGATGGCCGGGGCGCGGCCGTGGATGGAGTGCATCCCGTAGGTGTTCATGTAGTACGGGAAGCGGGAGGAGCAGCCGATGCCGGAGACGAAGACGATGTTCTCCTTCGCCAGACCGAGCTCGGGCATGAAGCCCTGGACGGCGGCGAGGACGGCGTAGTCACCGCAGCCGGGGCACCAGCGCACTTCCTGGTCGGACTTGAAGTCCTTCATGGACTGCTTGGCTTCGGCCTTGGGCACCAGGGAGAGCGCCTCGATCTGCGAGGACCTCTCCGAGATCGTCTCAGTCATTGATGGCCTCCTTAAAGACCTCCGCGAGCTGCTCGGCCTTGAACGGCATTCCGCTGACCTGGGTGTGCGAGCGCGCGTCGACCAGATACCTGGCGCGCAGCAGGGTGGCGAGCTGTCCGAGGTTCATCTCCGGCACGATCACCTTGTCGTAACGCGCGAGGACCTCGCCGAGATTCCGCGGGAAGGGGTTGAGGTGGCGCAGATGCACCTGCGCGATGCGCTCCCCTGCGCCCCGTACGCGCCGTACCGCGGCAGTGATCGGGCCGTACGTCGAGCCCCAGCCCACCACCAGGGTGCCGGCGCCCCGGCCGCTCTCGTCCGCGGGGTCGTCGACCTCGACGTCCGGGACCTCGACGCCGTCCACCTTCGCCTGGCGGGTGCGCACCATGAAGTCGTGGTTGGCCGGGTCGTAGGAGATGTTGCCGGTGCCGTCCTGCTTCTCGATGCCGCCGATGCGGTGCTCCAGACCGGGCGTGCCGGGGACGGCCCAGGGGCGCGCCAGCGTCTGCGGATCGCGCTTGTAGGGCCAGAACACCTCGGTGCCGTCCGCCAGCTCGTGGTTGGGGCCGGCGGCGAACTGCACGCGCAGATCGGGGAGTTCGTCCACCTCCGGGATCCGCCAGGGCTCCGAGCCGTTGGCCAGATAGCCGTCGGAGAGCAGGAGGACCGGGGTGCGGTAGGTGAGGGCGATGCGGGCCGCGTCGAGCGCCGCGTCGAAGCAGTCGGCGGGCGTCCTCGGCGCCACGATCGGCACCGGGGCCTCGCCGTTGCGCCCGTACATCGCCTGGAGCAGGTCGGCCTGCTCGGTCTTGGTGGGCAGGCCCGTCGAGGGGCCGCCGCGCTGGATGTCCACGATCAGCAGCGGGAGCTCCAGGCTGACCGCCAGGCCGATGGTCTCCGACTTCAGCGCCACACCGGGGCCCGAGGTCGTGGTCACGGCCAGCGAGCCGCCGAAGGCCGCGCCCAGCGCCGCGCCGATGCCGGCGATCTCGTCCTCCGCCTGGAACGTCCGCACACCGAAGTTCTTGTGCTTGGACAGCTCGTGCAGGATGTCGGAGGCCGGGGTGATCGGGTACGAGCCGAGGTACAGCGGCAGATCCGCCTGCTGCGAAGCGGCGATCAGGCCGTAGGAGAGCGCCAGGTTCCCGGAGATGTTGCGGTAGGTGCCCGTCGGAAACGCGGCGGTGGCCGGCGCGACCTCGTAGGAGACCGCGAAGTCCTCGGTGGTCTCGCCGAAGTTCCAGCCGGCCCGGAAGGCGGTGACGTTCGCCTCCGCGATGTCCGGCTTCTTGGCGAACTTGGCGCGCAGGAACTTCTCGGTGCCCTCGGTGGGGCGGTGGTACATCCAGGACAGCAGACCCAGCGCGAACATGTTCTTGCTGCGCTCGGCCTCCTTGCGGGAGAGCCCGAACTCCTTGAGCGCCTCGATGGTCAGCGTCGTCAGCGGCACCGGGTGGACGTTGTACGCCGCCAGCGAGCCGTCCTCCAGCGGGCTGGTCGCATAGCCCACCTTCGCCATCGGGCGCTTGGTGAACTCGTCGGTGTTGACGATGATTTCCGCGCCGCGCGGCACGTCGGCGATGTTCGCCTTGAGCGCGGCCGGGTTCATCGCCACCAGCACGTTCGGCGCGTCACCGGGGGTGAGGATGTCGTGGTCGGCGAAGTGCAGCTGGAAGCTGGAGACGCCCGGGAGGGTGCCGGCGGGGGCCCGGATCTCGGCGGGGAAGTTCGGCAGCGTCGACAGGTCGTTGCCGAAGGACGCCGTCTCGGACGTGAACCGGTCACCGGTGAGCTGCATACCGTCACCGGAGTCGCCGGCGAACCGGATGATCACCCGGTCCAGGCGCCGGACTTCTTTGTCCGGGCCGCCGTCGCCGGGGCTGCGCTGTTCCCCGACAAGCGCTCCGTCGGCCTGCTCGGCTGTGCTACTGACCTGGCTGGTCACTGCTTCGGACCTCCCTCAAGGGGTGCGGCATCCCCGCCGGAGGCAGGGCTTGGGACGTGTCGTACCGACCGGTTGTCCCATATCCATCGTACTTGGGTAAGGGTGTCCTTCCCTGGGTCGGTCACATCGTGGACACCGAGGTGAGACACCGTTCTGGCCTGTTTTGTCATCGAATCATTGCCCCTGCCACCCTGTTTTCCGCACGCGCCGGTCTCGTCTATTGGTTCTACGTCCAAGGTCCCGGTTTTGGATGGCCATCGCCCCTGCCTGCATATCTGACAGGGTGTCAGGTCGTCAGGAATCGAGATAGGTGAGTACCGCAAGCACCCGTCGGTGATCCCCGTCACTCTGGGCCAGGCCCAGCTTCAGGAAGATGTTGCTGACGTGCTTCTCGACGGCGCCGTCGCTGACCACCAGCTGCCGGGCGACGGCGGAGTTCGTCCGGCCCTCGGCCATCAGCCCGAGCACCTCCCGCTCCCGCGGGGTCAGGTGGGCCAGCACGTCCTGCTTGCGGCTGCGGCCCAGCAGCTGCGCCACCACCTCCGGGTCCAGCGCCGTACCGCCCTGCGCCACCCGCACCACCGCGTCGACGAACTCCCGCACCTCGGCGACCCGGTCCTTGAGCAGATAGCCGATGCCCCGGGTCGACCCGGCCAGCAGCTCGGTCGCGTACTGCTCCTCCACGTACTGCGACAGCACCAGCACCCCCAGGTCGGGGTGGTCCCGGCGCAGCCGGATCGCGGCCCGTACGCCCTCGTCGGTGTGGGTCGGCGGCATCCGTACGTCCGCCACCACCACGTCCGGCAGCGCGCCCTCGGCCGCCAGCTCCCCGATCACCTTGATCAGCGCCTCGGCGTCCCCGACCCCCGCCACGACCTCGTGCCCCCGGTCGGTCAGCAACCGCGTAAGGCCCTCCCGCAGCAGCACCGAATCCTCGGCGATGACCACCCGCACCTTGTCCTCCACGACTCTGCGTCCCCCAGCTCCGTACGGTCCCACCCTGCCAGCCCCCAGCATTCCAGCATCCGGACGGGGGCGGGCGGGTGAGGCGGAAGGCAGGGGACGGAGGGGACGGAGGGAACAGGGGAGGCGAGGGG
Source organism: Streptomyces albospinus (assembly GCF_014648695.1). Classification (GTDB taxonomy): domain Bacteria; phylum Actinomycetota; class Actinomycetes; order Streptomycetales; family Streptomycetaceae; genus Streptomyces; species Streptomyces albospinus. Next base: position 141,795 of record NZ_BMRP01000009.1, on the reverse strand, counting down.
GAGGCGGAAGGCAGGGGGTGCGGAGGGGCGGTGCAGTCGGGCGCGCGGCCGGAGCCGGACCCCCGTCCCGGCTCCGGCCGCGCGGCCTCAGGGGCGCGGCCCGGCGGCGGTCAGCTGCGCCAGGTCAGCCGCGCCACGGCAGTTCGGCGGTGACGGAGGTCGGGCCGCCCTCGGGGGACTCCACGACCAGCAGGCCGTCGACCGAGTCCAGCCGTTCGGCGAGACCGGCCAGCCCGCTGCCCGCCTCGGTGTGCGCACCGCCCCGGCCGTCGTCGGACACCAGCAGCATCAGCCGGTCCGCGGTGCGCCAGACGTCCACCGTCGCGCGGCCGGCCCGGGCGTGCTTGGAGACGTTCTGGAGCAGCTCGGAGACGGTGAAGTACGCGATGCCCTCGATCGCCGCGGCCGGGCGCCGGTCCAGGTCGACATGGACCGCCACCGGAACCGTGCAGCGCGCCGCCAGCGCGGACAGCGCCGGGCCCAGCCCCCGGTCGGTCAGGATCGCCGGGTGGATGCCGCGAGCCAGATCGCGCAGCTCCTGGAGGGCGGTCTTCACCTCGCCGTGCGCCTCGCCCACCATGCGCGCCGCGGCCTGCGGGTCCTCGGCCAGCTTCTCCTTCGCCAGGCCCAGATCCATGGCGAGCGCCACCAGCCGGGCCTGCGCGCCGTCGTGCAGATCCCGCTCGATGCGCCGCAGATCGGCGGCGGCGGTGTCCACCACCACCCCGCGGTCCGACTCCAGCTCGGAGACCCGGCTGGCCAGCGGCGACGGCCCCAGCAGGCCCCGGACCAGGACCCGGTCCACCTGCGTCAGCCCGTGGATCACCCACGGCCCGGCCAGCACGAGCAGCAGCCCGACGCCGCTGGTGAGCCCGATGGCCAGAGGGGAGCCGAGGTAGAAGCCGTGGCCGTAGCCGTCGCCCCAGAGCTGGAGGCCGGGCTGGGCGGAGTACTGGGGGAACGTCCACGCCCACAGCGGGTAGACCAGCAGTGCCCAGCCCACCGCCCAGAACGTCGTCGCGAAGACGAACGCGAACAGCGCCCACGGGAAGTGCAGCAGGGAGTACAGCAGATGCCGCCAGGACGCCCCGCTCTTGAGCACCGCCCCGACCCACCCCATCAGGCCGGGCTTCGACGGGCGGACCGGCTCCGGATCGGCCACGTCCACGTCCAGCAGGGCCCGGGCCCGGAGGCGCTCCAGAGTGCCCAGCCCCCGGGCGCCGACCAGGCCGCCGGCCAGTACCGGGATGCCCAGGAACGTGATCAGCAGACCGGCCGCCAGCGCGACCACCGCGATCGCGTACGAGAACATCAGGCTCGCCATCGGGACGCTGAGAAAGAGGTGCAGGAACTCCCGCCAGGTGCGTCCCGAGAAGGGGGCGCGCAGCCCCACGGGCACCCGGGAACCGCGGGGGTGCGGGGGGTAGGCGGAGTGCGCGGTGTCCATGGTCTCGTCGTCCGTTTCTGCCGTGGCGGTCCGTGCCGTGCCCGGCGCCGATTCCGGCCGGCGTCGATGCCCGCCGGCTCGTATCCAGGTTCTGCCACCGCCGCCGCCCGGACCATGAGGCTGCTCGCAGTCTTCTCCGGGGGTTTTCCCCACCCCCGCGCGGCGGTCAGCGGCGCCCGCGCGCGCCCTTCCCCCGGCCGCCCTCCGGACGCTCCCCGGGCCGCGGTCGCCACGGCACCTCCGCGGTCACCCGCGTCGGCCCGCCCGCCGGCGAATCCAGGACGAACAGCCCGTCCACCGACCCCAGCCGGTCCGCGAGCCCGGCCATCCCGCTGCCGCCGTCCAGCCGCGCGCCGCCCTTCCCGTCGTCCCGCACCTGGAGCAGCAGCCGGTCCCGGGACCGCCACACCTCCACGGACGCCTGCCGCGCGGCGCTGTGCTTGGAGACGTTCTGGAGCAGCTCGGAGACGGTGAAGTAGACGATGCCCTCGATGGCGGCGGCGGGCCGCTCGGCCAGATCCACGGACGTGGTGACCGGCACCGTGCAGCGCCCGGCCAGCGACGCCAGCGCGGGCCCCAGACCGCGGTCCGTCAGGATCGCCGGATGGATGCCCCGGGCCAGGTCCCGCAGCTCCTGGAGCGCCAGCTTCACCTCGCCGTGCGCCTCGTCCACCATCGCCGCCACGCTCTCGTCGGCCCGGCCCTCCAGCAGCTTCTCCTTCGCCAGCCCCAGCCCCATGGCGAGCGCCACCAGCCGGGCCTGCGCGCCGTCGTGCAGATCCCGCTCGATGCGCCGCAGATCGGCGGCGGCGGTGTCGGTGACCGCCACCCGGTCCGACTCCAGCTCGGCGATCCGCCGCTCCAGTTCGTCGGACGGCGAGAGCAGCCCGCGCACCATCGCCCGGTCCACGTTGGACAGCCAGCGCGCCAGCCAGGGCAGCACCGGCCAGCCCACGAAGAGCGAGACGAGGACGACCGCGAACGTGAGGATGCCCCACGGCAGCCGGACGAACGCGAACAGCGCGTGCCGCCAGGCGACCGGGTCCTTCAGACACGTCCACAGCCACCCGAAGAACCCGTGCTCCCGAGGCCGCAGCCGGCTCGGCTCGTCCACCGCGACCCCCAGCCAGGAGCGTGCCCGGGCCCGCTCCAGCCTCCCGTACTGCCGACAGGCCGTCAGCCCCGTCGCCAGCAGCGGCACTCCGACCACCGTGACGGACAGCGCCAGCCCCGCCGCCAGCCACACCACCAGCACCACGAACGCCACCACGTCCAGTGGGAAGTTGGCCAGCAGATACCCGATCTCCCGCCAGGTCCAGCTGCTGAGCGGTGCCCTGGGCGGCGGCAGCGACACCCCGTCACGGGCGTCGTCGGCAGGGTCGGTGAGCTGGGAACTTTCCGTCATACGCCCCAGCTTGCCGGTCCCGCGACCGGCGTGCCATGGGGTTCGTGGGGTGGCGGGGGTGGGGTTTGCCCCACCACCCGCCGTATCGGCGCGGGTTGCTGCCGCTCCGTTACGCGTCCGGTGTGGACAGGGCGCCGCGGCGGGACCGTATGGTGTTGCGGTGCAGAACGGGGCCGCGTGGACATGACGAGTGTGAATACGGATGTGAGCGCGGGCGCCGGGCGGCGCGGAGGCAGCGGCCGGACGCCGCGTGCCACGCCCCCGGCCGGCACCGACCTCACCGGTGACGCGGCCGACCCCCTGGACGTCCACGGCTGGGGATGGGGCGAGCCGAGCCGGACCTGGACCGCGATGACGGCGAGCGTGCTGCTCGCCGCGGTCGCCGGGGTCTGCGCGGGCGCCTGGTACGGGGACCGCGGCACCGCGCTCTGGCTCGGCGGCGTCGCCGTCGTGGCCGAGGGCGCCGGAGCCGCCCTCGCCGCATCGGCCGGACGCACCGGGCGGCACGCCCCCGGCACCGCGCTGCTGCTGCTCGGTGGCACGCTCGGCACCCTCGCCGCCTGGCAGGCCGCCCCGGCGGGCGCCGCCCGGCTCGCCGCCGTCGGACTCACCGCCGCCGCCGTCCTCGCGCTCCTCGGACTCTGCACGGGCCTCGGGCGCGGCGGCCTCACGGGCGCGGCGGCGCTCGCGCTCGCCGTGGGCGCCTGGGAGGCGGGCCTGGCCCTGACCGACCCCACCCGTACGGGAGCCGCCCTCGGCTTCCTCTCCGTACTGGCCCTCGGGGCGCTGCCCCGGCTGGCCCTGACGGCGGCCGGCCTGACCCGGCTGGACGACCGACACTCCGGTGGCACCCCGGTCAGCCGGCACCAGGTGGCCGCCGCACTCGGCGCCACCCACCGGGGGCTGGCCCCGGCCACGGTGGCCATGGCGGTCTCGGCCGGCGCGGCCGGCGTCCTCGTGGCGGGCGACGGCGGCACCTGGCCGGTGCTCACCGCCGTCCTGCTGTCCGTGGTCCTGTTCTCCCGGGCCCGCGCCTACCCCCTGGCCGTCGAGGTGGTCGCGCTGCTCGCGGCCGGCACGGCCGTCTGCGTACGGCTCGTCCTCCTCTGCGCCACGGACGGCGGCGCCCCGGGCCGCGCCCTGGCCGCGCTGTGCGTCCTGGCCGCCCTGCCGGTGGCGGCGCTCGCCGTACGGGTGCCGGAGCCCTTCCGGGCCCGGCTGCGGCACTGGCTGGACCGCGTCGAGTCGGTGAGCATGGTGGCGCTGATTCCGGTGGGCCTGGGAGCCTTCGGGCTCTACGGGCTCCTGTGGGGCGGGTCCTGACCGGGAAGGCGGGAGGGGCGGTGCCGGCGGAGACGGCAGGTACCCCGGCGGGAATTCGTGGGGGAAATCCTGTGAAGACCCGGCGCCGCCGGAACTTCCCGGGAGCACGGAGCAGTTCGGAATGCAGGCACGGCAAGAACTGCAAGAACTGCAAGAACGGCAAGAACGGCAAGAACGGCAGGGTCGGCACGAGGGCCGGGCGGGCGAGGAGATGCGTGAGCCGCGCGACCGGGAGGCGCGGGAAGGGGGTGCAGGTCCGGTGAGTACGAAGGGTGTGGACATGGTGAGCGGTGCGGCGGCGGACGCCGGGCACGCGCCGGGCGCGCTGCCGGCGGCGGTACCGATGCCGGCGGCGGCCCCTGCGCAGCCGACGACTCCGGAGCCGACGCCCGCGGCTGCGGCTCCCGTTGGGCCGGCTCCCGTTGGGCCCGCTCCTATTGGGCCGGCGCCTGTTGGGCCCGCGCCTGTTGAGGTGTCGCCGTTCGACCCCAAGCCCGTAGCGGTGCCCCCGGCGCCGATGCCTCCAGCCGCGATGCCCGCGGCTGCGATGGCTCCGGCTGCGCCCGCTCCGGCTGTGCCCGCTCCGGCTGCGCCTGCCCCGTCGGCCGCCGCCCCGTCTGCGCCCGCCGCGCCCCCGATGCCGGCGCCCGAGGCGGCCCCCGAGGCGGCCCCCACGCCCCCCTCCGCTTCTTCGGCTCCTTCGGCCTCTTCGGCCCCCGATCCCGGGCGTTACGGCCGTGCCGGGCTGCCCGCCCGGACGCCGGTCTCCGTACCGCTGCTGCCGCCCGAGTTGGCCGACGGGCAGCCCCGGCCGCGGCGCGGCGACCCGCTGAGCCGGCGCGCGGGCCGGGCCCTGCGCCGGGTGTTCGCGTCCTCCCCGGCCGCCGAGACCGCCGCCCTCACCCAGGCCGCGTACGCCATCCAGCAACCGGTGTCCACGGGCCGGCAGATCGCCGTGTCCAGCATCCGCGGCGGCGCCGGCAAGTCCACCGTCGCCGCCCTCCTGGCGCTGACCTTCGCGCACTACCGCTCCGATCCGGTGCTCGCCGTCGAGGCCGACCCGGCGCTGGGCACGCTCCCGCACCGGCTCGGCGCCCGCGAAGTGCGCTGGTCCGGCAGCGACCTGGCGCAAATCGTCGAACCGTCGATGCTGATCACGGACCTGACCGGCTATCTGCTCCCGTTCGCCGGGGGCGGCTGGCTGCTGCCCGGCAGCCAGGGCGCCATCGGGACCCGGCTGGACATCGACGCGTACCGCGTGGTGATGACGTCCCTGCGCCGCCACTTCGCGGCCACGGTCGTGGACTGCGAGACGCTGCCCGCCGAGGTGGCGCGCACCGCGCTGGTGACGACCCAGGCCCGCGTCCTGGTCACCCCGGCGACCCCGGAGGGCGTCGCGGCCACCCGCTCCGTGCTGGACTGGGTCGGCGGTCTGCACCCGGGCCTGCTGCCGACCACGGTCGTGGTGCTCACCCACTCCTCGCCCGACAGCGGCGTCGACGTCCGCAAGGCCGCCGGCCATCTGGGCGCCGGCGGCGCGGCGGTGCTGCCGCTGCCGTACGACCGCCATCTGGCGGCCGGCGGCGCCATCCGTACGGAGCTGCTGGGGGAGCGGACGCGGGAGGCCGCGGCGCGGATCGCGGCCGAGGTCATGGACCGCGCGGTCTCCCGCGACCCGAGCCGGCGTCGGCAGCACCGGACGCCCCACCAGGACTCCCCGCAGCCGCAGCCGACACCGCAGCCGCAACCGATATCGCGACAGCAGCCGATATCGCGACAGCAGTCGGCACCACAGCCGCAGCCGCAGCCGGCCCCGCAGGGATACCCCCAGCCCCCGGGCGGACCGCAGCAGCAGCCCCGGCCCCGGCCGGTTGCCCAGCCCGTTGCCCAGCAGGTGGCCGCTCAGCCGGCCGCGCCGCCGGCCGCGCCGCCGGCCGCGCCGCCCGCCGCGCCGCCGCCCCACATCCAGCACCCGTCGCACCTGCCCCCGCCGGCGCCGCTCCCGCCGACCGATCCCCGCACCCACTTCGGCGGCTCCCCGAGCTGACCCGGACCGGCCCTGACGGGACTCCGACCGGACTCGGGCCAGACTCCGACCGGGCTCCGGCCGGACTCCGACCGGACTCGGGCCGGGCTCCCCTGGGCCCCTGCGGGGCTCCGACCGTCCCCCGGCCCCGCCCCGCCCCGCCCGGCCCGGCCCCGCCCCGATCTCGCCCCATCCCGCCATCCAGACCCCCGCCGTCCGCCCTGTGAGACGCCCCATGAGACAAGCGGGGCAGGCGTCTACGCTGCCGGCCACCCAGGTAGGGCGAAGTGAGGACAACCGGTCCATCGGCGACGACGCGGCTGCTCAGCGCGGCCGGGGCAGGGCCTAGACTCCGTCTGTACAGATCGTCGAAGTCGTTGAACAAGCGCAGTCAGGGAGCGAGGGGCGGACGTGCCGGACGCGACCGTAGGCACCACCGTCGCCGCGGACTACTTCCGGGGCTACTCGGTCGTCGGGATCATCGCCGTGGTCGGTGTGCTGTTCGTCGCCGTGGCCTTCGGGGCCGGGCGGCTGCTGCGGCCCGTCGTGCCGACGCCCGAGAAGCTGCTGACGTATGAATGTGGTGTGGACCCGGTGGGAGAGGGCTGGGCGCACACCCAGGTCCGCTACTACGTCTACGCGTTCCTCTATGTCATCTTCGCCGTCGACTCGATCTTCCTGTTCCCCTGGGCGACGGTCTTCGCCGCCCCCGGATTCGGCGGCGTGACGCTGGCGGAGATGTTCATCTTCCTCGGCTTCCTCGCCGTCGGCCTGCTCTACGCATGGAAGAAGGGCGTCCTGGAATGGACGTGACCCCCGTTTCCGCCGGCTCCGCCGCCGCGTCCGAGGGCGCTGCCCCCGAGTTCCTGCCGGAGCCGCGTCGCCTGGGCGCGCTCGCCCGGCTCGCGCCCGAACCGATGAAGGTGGTCCTCAACTGGGGCCGCCGCTACAGCCTGTGGGTCTTCAACTTCGGGCTGGCCTGCTGCGCCATCGAGTTCATCGCGGCGTCCATGGCCCGGCACGACTTCATCCGGCTCGGCGTGATCCCGTTCGCGCCCGGACCGCGCCAGGCCGACCTGATGGTGGTCTCCGGCACCGTCACCGACAAGATGGCGCCCGCGGTCAAGCGGCTCTACGAGCAGATGCCGGAGCCGAAGTACGTCATCTCCTTCGGGGCGTGCTCCAACTGCGGCGGCCCCTACTGGGACTCGTACTCGGTCACCAAGGGCGTCGACCAGATCATCCCCGTGGACGTGTACGTGCCGGGCTGCCCGCCCCGTCCGGAGGCGCTGCTCCAGGGCATCCTCAAGCTCCAGGAGAAGATCGCCCGCGAGTCGCTGGGCGAGCGCTACCCGCGCACCGGCCGGCCGTCCGCCGCCGCGCTGCGCAGCGGGCTCGTCGCACCCCCGGCGGCCAAGGAAGCCAAGGAAGCCAACGGATCCAACGAGGCCAACGAGGCCAAGGCCGCCGCGGCCCCGTCGTCGATGGAAGCGGCGGCTACGGATGCGACGGCTCCGGATGCGGCGGATACGGCAGCGGGGGAGGGGCCCCGATGAGCGAGCAGCCAGAGCAGCAGCCAGAGCAGCAGCCAGAGCAGACGGCTGAACAGCAGGCCCGGCAGAGGCCGGAGCAGCAGCCCGCCCGGACGCCGGAAGAGCAGCCCGCGCAGCGGGTGGAACAGCCCGTCGCGGACGCCCCCGAGCCCGCCGTCGGCTGGCTGCCGCGCCCCGCGAGCGAGATCTTCGGTATCGGCGCCACGGCGGAGCTGGCGTACGACCTGCTGACCGTGGACGTCCCGGCGGACGGCTGGATCGACGCGCTCACGGCCGCCCGCGACGGCCTCGGCTGCACCTACTTCGACTGGCTGAGCGCCGTCGACGAGCCCGGCACCGGCTTCCGGATCTGCGCCCACCTCGCGGAGGTGGCGCACCCCGGCACCGTCCGCCGGCTGCTCGTCCGGACGACCGTGCCGCACGACGCGCCCGCGCTGCCCACCGCCGTCGGCGTGTACGCGGGTGCCGCCTGGCACGAGCGCGAGACGCACGAGATGTTCGGCGTGGACTTCACCGGCCATCCGCACCTCGTCCCGCTGCTGCTCCCGGAGGAGTTCGAGGGGCATCCGCTGCGCAAGGACTTCGTGCTCGCGGCGCGGGTCGCCAAGGCGTGGCCGGGTGCCAAGGAGCCGGGGGAGTCCGAGCACGGCGGGCCCAAGCGTCGGCAGATGCTGCCGCCCGGCGTGCCCGACCCCAATGAATGGGGCCCGCTCAAGGGCCAGTTGCCGCCGGCGCCGGCGCGCCCGGCGCGGGGTGCCCGTGCGGCGGGTGCCGCGCGGGGCGCGGGTGCCGCAGCTGGCGAGCGCCCGGCCCGGCGTACCGGTAGCGCGAGCGCGGGCTCGGCCAGCCAACAGACCGGGGAGACGGCGGGGGCGGCGGCTGCCGCGGGGACGGAGACCGCCCCGGGTACGGAGACCGCCGCGACCGCGGCCGGGACCGGCACCGCGGCCGGGCGCCCCGTCGCCGGCGAACGCCCGGTGCGTGCCGAGCGCCCGGACCGGCCCGCCCGGCGGATGCGTTCGGCGAGCGAGGGGTCGGCGAGCCAGCAGGCCGCGGCGGAAGCGGCGCCGGAGGCGCGGCGACCCGCGGCGGACGAGGACGCCGCCGCGCCCGAGGGCACCCCGGCCGCCCCGCCCGCCGAGGGCACCCCCGCGCCCGCGCGCTCCTCCGACGCGCCCTGGCACCACGCCCGCCCGGCCTTCGACGCACCGCAGCCGGAGCGCACGCCCGAGCCGGAGCGGAAGCCGGAACCGGAGCGGAAGCCGGAACCGGAGCGGAAGCCCGAGCCGGAGCGGAAGCCGGAACCGGTGCAGAAGCCCGAGCCCGCAGCCGAGCCGCAGCCGGAAGCGAAGCCCGAGCGAAAGCCCGAGCCGGAAGCGAAGCCCGGCCCCGAGCCGAAGCCCGAGCCCGAGCCCGAGCCGAAAACCGGCCCCGGCTCGAAGCCCGGCCCCGCCCCGAAGCCCGACTCCGCCAACCACCGGCTCGGTGAAGAAGGAGGCGACACCCCGTGAGCGACACCCTCGCCATCGCGCTGCGCCTGCTCGCGGTCTTCGTCGTGTTCCTGGTTTTCCCACTGGTCATCGGCCAGACCGAGCACAAGGTCATGGCCCATATGCAGGGCCGCCTCGGACCGATGTACGCGGGCGGCTTCCACGGCTGGGCGCAACTCGTCGCCGACGGCGTCAAGTTCGCGCAGAAGGAGGACATCGTCCCGGCCGGTGCCGACCGGCGGATCTTCCAACTCGCGCCGGCCGTCGCGCTGTTGCCGTACCTCCTGGTCCTGGTCGCCATCCCGATAGGCCCGCACAACGCCGTCGGGCAGGCCCTCGACGCCGGCATCTTCTTCGTGCTCGCCGTCATGGGCGTCGGCGTGCTCGGCTCCCTGATGGCGGGCTGGGCGTCGGCGAACAAGTTCTCGCTGCTCGGCGGTCTGCGGACGGCCGCGCAGCTGCTCGCGTACGAGCTGCCGATGCTGCTGGCCGCCGCGTCCGTCGCGATGGCCGCCGGCACGCTCTCGCTGCCCGGCATCCTCGACGCCTTCCACTGGTGGTGGGTGCCGTGGCAGATCGTCGGCGGCGTGGTCTTCTTCACCGCGGGGCTCGCCGAGCTCCAGCGCCCGCCGTTCGACATGCCGGTCGCCGACTCGGAGATCATCTTCGGTGCGTACACCGAGTACACCGGGCTGCGCTTCGCGCTCTTCCTGCTCGCCGAGTACGCCGGCATCGTCGTCCTCTGCGCGCTGACCTCGGTCCTCTTCCTGGGCGGCTGGCACGGCCCGTTCGGCGCCGACGGCCTGGGCTGGCTGTGGACGCTGCTGAAGACCGTGGTGCTCGCCTTCGGCGTCATCTGGTTGCGGGTCACCTACCCGCGGCTCCGCGAGGACCAGCTTCAGAAGCTCGCCTGGACGGTCCTGATCCCGCTCGCCCTCGCCCAGATCGCCCTCACCGGCATCGTCAAGGTGGTGATCTCCTGATGTCCCGCCCGTCGCCCGACCACCCCTCAACGACGCCTTCCAAGCGACCCCGTTCGATTCCCGGCAGCGGTCTCGCCAAGGGCCTGGCCGTCACGCTGCGCACGATGACCCGGCGTTCGGTCACCGCCCAGTACCCGGACGTCCAGCCCGACCTCGCGCCCCGTACGCGCGGCGTCATCGGGCTGTTCGAGGAGAACTGCACGGTCTGCATGCTGTGCGCCCGTGAGTGCCCGGACTGGTGCATCTACATCGACTCCCACAAGGAGACGGTGCCGCCGGCCGCGCCCGGGGGCCGGGAGCGCAGCCGGAACGTGCTCGACCGCTTCGCCATCGACTTCGCGCTGTGCATGTACTGCGGTATCTGCATCGAGGTCTGCCCGTTCGACGCGCTCTTCTGGTCGCCGGAGTTCGAGTACGCGGAGACGGACATCCGGGAGCTGACCCACGAGCGCGACAAGCTGCGCGAGTGGATGTGGACGGTGCCCGAGCCGCCCGCGCTGGACCCGGCGGCCGAGGAGCCCAAGGAGATCGCCGCCGCCCGCAAGGCCGCGGACAAACTCGCCGCCCAGCAGGCAGCCGAAGCAGAGGCAGAGGCAGAGGCAGAGGCAGAGGCAGAGGCCGAAGCGCCGGCCGGGACACAGGACACACCGGACCGGGACACCAAGGAGGAGGGAACGTGACGCTCGCCGCCGCAAGCCACGGCTTCCTCTCGCCCACGGGTGTCGAGATCGCCTTCCTCCTCGTCGGCATCGCCACCCTCGGGGCGGCGATCGTGACCGTGAGCTCCCGCCAGCTGGTGCACGCCGCCCTGTGGCTGGTGGTCGCCCTCGGCGGAATCGCCGTGGAATACCTGCTGCTCACCGCCGAGTTCATCGCATGGGTGCAGGTGCTGATCTACGTCGGCTCCGTCGTCGTCCTCCTCCTCTTCGGGCTGATGCTCACCAAGGCGCCCATCGGCCGCTCCCCGGACGCCGACTCGGGCAACCGCTGGCCCGCGCTCGCGGTGGCCCTCGCCTCCGCCGCGGCCCTGGTCTGGGTCGTGGTCGACGCCTTCCGCACCACCTGGATCACCCTCGACGGTGTCCAGGGCTCCGCCGCGGTCTCCGGGCGCAGCCTCTTCCAGTACTGGGTGCTGCCCTTCGAGGCGCTGTCCGTCCTGCTGCTCGCCGCGCTCGTCGGCGCGATCGTGCTGTCCCGTAAGGGCGGCGACACGAAGGGCGCGGCGGAGGGCTCCGCGAAGGGCGCTGTGCGTACCCCGGCCGCCCCCGTCGCCCGGGAGGGGCAGCGCTGATGCATCTCGCCTACCCGGCCGTCCTCGCCGTCCTCCTCTTCTGCACCGGTCTGTACGGCGTGCTCGCCCGCCGCAACGCGATCCTGGTGCTGATGTCCGTCGAGCTGATGCTCAACGCCGTCAACCTCAACCTCGTCGCCTTCGACGTCTGGCTGCGCGACACCCTGCACGCCGGCCAGGCGCTCACCCTCTTCACCATCGCCGTCGCCGCCGCCGAGATCGGCATCGGCCTGGCGATCGTGCTGCTCGTCTACCGCAACCGCGGCAGCTCCGACATCGACCGGCTCCGCGACCTCGCCGAGCGGCCGGCCGGTCCGGACGCTGCGGACGGCGGCCGGCAGCAGCCGGACACCAAGGCGGAGGCCACCGCGTGACGCTCACGACCACCGCCGTACTCGTCCCCCTCCTGCCCTTCCTCGGAGCCGTCGCCGGCCTCCTCCTGGGGCGCCGCGCACCCGGCTTCGTCCGCCCGCTGGCCGTGCTGCCGACGCTCGCCGCGGCCGTGCTCGCGGTGACCGTCGCCATCGGCCAGGGCACCGGCCCGGCCACCGACGTCGCCACCCGGCTCACCCCGACCGGTTCGCTCCCCGTCGACCTGGCCCTGCACCTCGACGGCTTCGCCACGCTGATCGCCGTACTCGTCGGCGTCGTGGCGACCTGTGTGCAGATCTACTCCACCGGTTATCTGCGCGACGACCCGCGCTACGCCTCCTACGCCGCGCTGGTCTCCCTCTTCACCTCCGCGATGCTGCTCGTCGTCTACACCGGCGACCTGATGGTGCTGCTGGTCGGCTGGGAAGTCATGGGCATCTGCTCGTACTTCCTCGTCGGCCACTACTGGGAGACCGAGGCCGCCCGCAGCGCCTCCCTCAAGGCGTTCCTGGTCACCAAGCTCGGCGATGTCCCCTTCCTCTTCGGCATCTTCGCGCTGGCCGCCGAGACCGGTACGTTCCGGATCACCGGCGTCCTCGGCCACGTCGCCCGGGACGGCCTGGACCACCCGACGCTGATCGCGCTGCTGCTGCTGGCCGGCGTCGCGGGCAAGTCCGCGCAGTTCCCGCTGCACACCTGGCTCCCGGACGCGATGGCCGGCCCGACGCCCGTCTCGGCGCTCATCCACGCCGCGACGATGGTCGCCGCCGGTGTCTATGTCGTGGCCCGTCTCCTCCCCGTCTTCGCCGCCTCCGCGGCGGCGCTGGTGGTGCTCGCGGTGATGGCCGCGATCACCATGGTCGGCTCCGCGCTGGCCGCGCTCGCCCAGGACGACATCAAGCGCGTACTGGCCTATTCGACCGTCGGCCAGCTCGGCTACATGACCGGTGCGCTGGCCGTCGGCGACCGCGGCGCCGCCGTCTTCCACCTCCTGTCCCACGGCGCGTTCAAGGCACTCCTCTTCCTCGGCGCGGGCGTGATCATCCACGCCGCGGGCACCAACTCGCTGGCCGCCATGTCCCGCATGGGCGGCCTCGCCCAGCGCATCCCGGACGCCTTCTGGACGGTCACCGTCGCGCTGCTCGCGCTCGCCGCCATCCCGCCGTTCGCCGGCTTCTTCTCCAAGGAAGCCGTGCTGGGCGCCGCCGAGCACGCCGCCACCGGTCATGCGGCCGGTATCCCCGGCGCCGCCGGCTGGACCGTGCTGGTCTCCGGACTGCTCACCGCCCTCCTCACCGCGGCCTACGCCACCCGTCTGTGGCTGCTGGTCTTCAAGGGCAGGGGAGCCGAGGTCCCGGACCACGGTCCGCAGCCGTTCGCCATGACCTCCGTCCTGTGGGTCCTCTTCATCCCCACGGTCGGCTTCGGCCTCACCGCCCCCTTCCTGCCCGCCTGGTTCGACGGGCGCTCGCTCGCCCCGACCCTGACCACCTCCGTCCTGGGCACCGGCGCCGCCCTCGTCGGCGGCCTGGTCACCTACGCCGCCTGGCGCCACACCAGCGCCCTCGCCGCCCGCACCCCCCTTCCCCAGCCCGCGGTCACCGCCGACGCCGCCCCCGCGCTCGCCGAGGAGCTGGCCATCGTCACCCACCACGCGGCCTACGAGGGCGCCGCCGAGGCCCCGGACCCGGCCGACCCCGGCCGTCTCCTGCTCGGCCCGCTGCACCGCCACGCGGCCGTCGGCTTCCACCTGGACGCCGTCTACGCCGCGCTGTTCGTACGCCCCGTCCGCGGCGCCGCCGAGCTGGTCCGCTTCCTCGACCGCGAGGTCGTCGACACCTACGTCCGCGGCGCGGGCACCGCCCCCCGCTGGCTGGGCGCCGCCGTCCGCCGCGCCCAGACCGGGAACGTGCAGACCTACCTCGGCGCCCTGCTCGCCGGCTCACTCGTCCTGGCCGTCGCCGCCGTCCTCGTCGCCACGGGCACGGGAGCCTGACCGTGCTGCCATCCCCCTGGGGCCGACCCCCGTACTTCCAGCCGACAGCCCTCGTAGCCGGCCGTGCCGGAGCCGAAACCCTGAGGAGGGCCTGACCCGTGAATCACACCGCCATGCAGATCCTCCTCGCGGGCGCCGTCGTCCTTCCCCTCGTCGGCGCGCTGGCCGCCCTGCTGCCGGCCCCGCCCGGCCTGAAGGGCAAGAACCCCGACCAGGCCGTACTGCGCCACGGCGTGACCGTCACCGCGGTCGTGCTCGCCGCGTCCCTCGCGCTGGCCGCCGGCTTCGACCGCGGCCACCCGGCCCGTATGCAGGCCACCACCGACATCAGCTGGATCCCGGCGCTCGGCATCCGTATCCACCTCGGCGTGGACGGCATCTCGCTCCCCCTCCTCGTCCTGACCGCGCTGCTGACCTTCCTCTGCGCCCTCTACAGCTACTTCAAGATGCCAACGGGCCCGTCACCCAAGGCATTTGTGGCGCTGCTGCTCGTCCTGGAGTCCGGCACCCTCGCGACCTTCGCCGTCCTCGACCTGATGCTGTTCTTCCTCGCCTTCGAGATGGTCCTCATCCCGATGTACTTCCTCATCGCCCGCTGGGGCGGTGCGCAGAAGCAGGCAGCGGCGTGGAAGTTCATCCTCTACACGCTGCTCGGCTCGGTCGTCATGCTGCTCGGCCTCCTCCTCATCGGCCTGAAATCCGGCACGTTCGACATGGTCGCACTCGCCACTGACAACGGCCCGAAAGCCCAGCTCAGCCACACGGTCCAGCTGATCGCGGTGCTCGCCGTCGGCATCGGACTGGCCGTCAAGTCCCCGCTGTGGCCGCTGCACAGCTGGCTGCCCGACGCCCACACCGCCGCCCCCACCGTCGGCTCGGTGCTGCTGGCCGGCGTCCTGCTGAAAATGGGCACCTACGGCTTCGTGCGGATCGCGCTGCCCATCACCCCCGAGGGCATGCACACCCTCGCGCCCTACCTCGCCGCGCTCGCCGCCGTGGGCATCATCTACGGGTCCCTCGCCTGCCTCGCCCTCGTCCGCAAGGGCGCCAAGGGCGACCTCAAGCGCCTGATCGCGTACAGCTCCGTCGGCCACATGGGCTTCGTCCTGCTGGGCATCGCGAGCATGACCCCCACCGGCGTCAACGGCGCCCTGTTCGCCAACATCGCGCACGGCCTGATCACCGGCCTGTTGTTCTTCCTCGTCGGCGCGCTCAAGGACCGCTGCGGCAGCACCGACATCGACACCCTGGCGGGCGCCACCGGCGCCGCCCTCTACGGCAGGGCGCCCCGCTTCGGCGGACTGCTCGCCTTCGGGGCGGTCGCCTCCCTGGGCCTGCCCGGACTGGCCGGCTTCTGGGGCGAGATGCTCGCGATGTTCGGCGCCTTCCGCCCGGCCGCGGGCCTGAGCCGCCCCGCCTTCCTGACGTTCATGGCACTGGCCGGCCTCGGCACCCTGCTGACCGCCGCGTACCTGCTGCTCGTCGTCCGCCGGGTCTGCATGGGCGGCACCCTGGCCGCGGGGACGGCACCCGCGGCGGACACCGCGGCGCCCCGCCCGGCCGCCCCTGTCATCCCCGATCTCGCGCGCTACGAATACGCGGCCTGGAGTCCCCTCGCCGCCCTCACCGTCCTCGCCGGACTGTGGCCCGCGGCCCTCCTCGGCCTCACGAACCCGGCCGTCCAGCAGCTCCTCGGAGGCGGTAAGTGATGAGCTCGGTCACCTCTCTGGTCCAGTCCGTCGACTGGCTCGCCATCGCCCCGCCCACCATCGCCGCGGCCGTCGCCCTGGCGGTGCTGGTCGCCGACCTCTTCCTGCCCGCCGCCCGGAAGCCGCTGCTCGGCTGGATCGCGACCGCGGGCCTCGCCCTCGCCGCCCTCTCCCTGCTGCCCCTCCTGGACGGCCACCGCCGCACCTTCTGCCTTACCGGCCGGCCGGACGTGTGCAGTTACGCGGCCGACCACTTCGCCCTGGTCATCCAGTTCCTGGTGCTGGCCGGCGCGCTGCTGACCGCCCTGCTCTCCGTCGACACCATCAAGGACCACGACCTGCCCACCGGCGAGTACTGGTTCCTGCTGCTGTCCTCCGCGGCCGGCGCCGCCCTGCTGCCCGCCTCCCGGGACCTCGCCACCCTGGTCATCGCCCTCGAAGTGGCCTCCCTGCCCGCCTTCGCCCTCGTAGGACTGCGGCGCGGCGACCGGCTCTCCTCCGAGGCGGCCCTGAAGTTCTTCCTGTCCTCCGTGGCCGCCACCGCCGTGATGCTGCTCGGCGTCAGCTTCCTGTACGCGGCCACCGGGAACCTGCACCTCTCCCGGGTGGCGCACGCCCTCGCCGCCCTCCCGGACCCCCGCCTGGCCACCCTGGCGAGCGCCGGAGTCGCGCTCACCCTCGTCGGCTTCGCCTTCAAGACCGCCGCCGTCCCGTTCCACTTCTGGGTGCCGGACACCTACGTCGGCGCGCCGCTGCCGATCGCCGCGTACCTCTCTGTGGTCGGCAAGGCCGTCGGCTTCTCCGGCCTGATCCTCGTCACCGTCCAGGGCTTCCCCTCGTACGCGAACGTCTGGGGCCCGGCGCTGGCCGTCCTCGCCGCGCTCACCATGACCGTCGGCAACGTCGCCGCCCTCCGCCAGGACCCCCACCGCACCCACAGCGCGGTCCGCCTGCTCGCCTGGTCCTCGGTGGGCCAGGCGGGCTACCTCCTGGTCCCGATCGCCGCCGCCGGCTACGCCCACGACCCGGCGCACGCCATCGGCTCCACCGTCGCCTACGCCCTCATGTACGGCGCGGTGAACCTCGGCGCCTTCGCCGTCGCCGCCCTGGTGGCCCGCACCAGCCCCGCCCACCGCATCGCCGACTACCGGGGCCTCTACGCCCGCCGCCCCCTGGTGGCACTCGCCCTCGGCTTCTTCCTGCTCTGCCTCGCCGGTCTGCCGCCGGGCATCATCGGCCTCTTCGCGAAGGTGACGGTCTTCTCCGCGGCCGTCGACGCCGGCCTGGGCTGGCTCGCCGTCGTGATGGCCGTCAACGTCGTGATCGCGCTCTACTACTACCTCCAGTGGACCGCCGTCCTCTTCCGCGCCGACGGGGCCCCGGCCGCCGAAACCCCGCGCGCCCGGATCCCGGCCCCCCTCACCGCCGCCATCACTCTGGCCGCGGCCCTCGGCATCGCCCTCTCCGGAGCCCCCCAGCTGGTCCTCCGCTTCGCGTCCGGGGCACTCCTCTAGGGCCTGCCCGATGGGTCAGGGCCTACAAGGCCCCGGCCGTACCACAGCCGGACCCCACGGACGCCCGCACGCCGCACGGCCGCACGCCCAGGCGCAGCCTCCCCGCCGCGCCAAGGGAACCACCCCACCCCATCTCGCGTTGACCAGTGAGTAAGGGTCCACTGGAGAGTGGAGAAACGAAGCAAAGGGTTCCCCTGCCGCACCACTTGGAGGGCGTACCGTGCACCGCCGGCACAACGGGCTCAGGACCGCCGTACTCCTCGGGGGACTGTCCGCACTCATCATCGTCATCGGCAGCCTTTTCGGCCGTACGGGCCTGATCGTCGCCGTCCTCGTAGCCGTGGGCACCAACGCCTACGCGTACTGGAACAGCGACAAGCTCGCGCTGCGCGCCATGCGCGCCCGCCCGGTCAGCGAGTTCGAGGCACCACAGCTCTACCGCATGGTGCGGGAGCTCTCGACGACCGCCCGCCAGCCCATGCCGCGGCTGTACATCTCCCCGACCCAGGCGCCCAACGCCTTCGCCACCGGCCGCAACCCCCGCAACGCCGCGGTCTGCTGCACCGACGGCATCCTCCAGCTCCTCGACGAACGCGAACTGCGCGGCGTCATCGGCCATGAGCTCAGCCACGTCTACAACCGCGACATCCTCATCTCCTCCGTCGCGGGCGCCCTGGCCTCCGTCGTGATGTTCCTGGTCAACTTCGCCTGGCTGATCCCCGTTGGGCGCTCGGACGACGACGAGGGCCCCGGCATCGTGGGCATGCTGCTGATCATGATCCTCGGCCCGATCGCGGCCTCCCTGATCCAGCTGGCCGTCAGCCGCTCCCGCGAATACCAGGCCGACGCCTCGGGCGCTCAGCTCACCGGCGACCCGCTCGCCCTGGCCTCCGCCCTGCGCAAGCTCGAAACGGGCACCCAGCAGCTCCCGCTCCCGCCCGAGCCCCGCCTGGAGACCGCGAGCCACATGATGATCGCCAATCCCTTCCGCCCCGGCGAGGGCCTCTCCCGCCTGTTCTCCACCCACCCCCCGATGCACGACCGCATCACCCGCCTGGAACAGATGGCCGGCCACCACCGCCCCTGAACCCGGCCCCGCCCCCGGCCGCTGGCGCCGCCGCCCACCTCCCCGCAAGATGAAGGCAACGTCCCGTACGGTCCGGCGCGTCTAGCACGGCGGAAACACTCGCCGTGCACGTGGAAGGCTGCCGATCATGAAGTTCATCCTCAACATTCTCTGGCTGATCCTCAGTGGATTCTGGATGGCGCTCGGCTACGCACTCGCGGGCCTGATCTGCTGCATCCTGATCGTCACGATCCCGTTCGGCATCGCGTCGTTCCGCATCGCCGGCTACGCCCTGTGGCCGTTCGGCCGGACGACCGTGGAGCGGCGTGACGCCGGTGCCGGTTCGGTGATCGGCAACATCATCTGGATCGTCTTCGCGGGCTGGTGGCTGGCTCTGGGCCACATCGTCACCGGTATCGCGCTGTGTGTGACGATCATCGGGATCCCGTTCGGCATCGCCAACTTCAAGATGATCCCGATCTCCCTGCTGCCGCTCGGCCGCGAGATCGTCCCCATCGACGAGCCCTTCGCGACGCGCTGAAACGCCACGTGCTGAAACGCAACGCGCAGATGCCCCATGCATGACGCCGCGCCCCGGAGTATCGCGCTCCGGGGTGCGGCGGTTGTGTCAGCGGCCGTTGAAGAAGCCCAGGGTGCCCCGTCCCAGGCCGCCCCGTCCGCCCCGTCCGAACGTGTCCGCCACGACGGTGCTGGAAATGCTGTCCCCGGCGTTCTGGGTGATGCTGGCGATGTTCTTCTGGTTGTCGATGAAGATGTTCGTGCGGCAACCGTCCCCGGGCGTGAGGGGCGGAATCAGGCTCAAAAAGCTGGATGACGGCGCGCAGTGAATGTCCTGATCGAAGATCTCGCCACCCCGGCCCCCGGCGTTGGCCGTGCCTGCCGCCGACAGCAGCAGCGCACCGGTCCCGAGGGTGCCCGCGACCACACGCATTGTCTTACCCACGACGGAACGTCCTTCCTGTCCTGGTCCCGGTCCTGAGCCGGGATCACCGCGATAACGAAGCAGTTACGCCATGAGCACGCTGCGCTACTCCGTCGTGGTGACGGCGCCCGAAGCCGATCACCCTGCTGCCGCTCGGCCGCGAGATCGTCCCCACCGACCAGCCCTTCGCGACGCGCTGAACAGGAGAGGGCGGGTGCTCGGAGCACCCGCCCTAGCCAGGAAAGTCGCTGGTCAGACCGTGAGGCAGAACCTGAGTGGCTTTGTTGCGCGATGCTGACCCTCGGAACAGCATCCCGTTCGGCATCGCGTCGTTCCGCATCGCCGGCTATGCCCTGTGGCCGTTCGGCCGGACGACCGTGGAGCGGCGTGACGCCGGTGCCGGTTTGGTGATCGGCAACATCATCTGGATCGTCTTCCCGGGCTGGTGGCTGGCCCTGGGCCACATCGTCACCGGTATCGCGCTGTGTGTGACGATCATCGGGATCCCGTTCGGCATCGCCAACTTCAAGATGATCCCGATCTCCCTGCTGCCGCTCGGCCGCGAGATCGTCCCCACCGACGAGCCCTTCGCGACGCGCTGAAACGCCACGTGCTGAAACGCAACGCGCAGATGCGCAATGCGCGACGCCGCGCCCCGGAGTATCGCGCTCCGGGGTGCGGCGGTTGTGTCAGCGGCCGTTGAAGAAGCCCAGGGTGCCCCGTCCCAGGCCGCCCCGTCCGCCCCGTCCGAACGTGTCCGCCACGACGGTGCTGGAAATGCTGCCCCCGGCGTTCTGGGTGATGCTGGCGATCCTCTTCTGGTTGTCGATGAAGATGTTCGTGCGGCAACCGTCCCCGGGCGTGAGGGGCGGAATCAGGCTCAAGCTGAATGACGGTGCGCAGTGAATGTCCTGATCGAAGATCTCGCCACCCCGGCCCCCGGCGCTTGCCGTGCCTGCCACCGAAAGCAGCAGCGCACCGGCCCCGAGGGCGCCCGCGACCACATGCAATGTCTTACCCACGACGGAACGTCCTTCCTGTCCTGGTCCCGGTCCTGAGCCGGGATCACCGCGATAACGAAGCAGTAACGTCATGAGCACGCTGCGCTACTCCGTCGCGGTGACGGCTCCCCGAGATGATCACTCTGCTGCCGCTCGGCCGCGAAATCGCGCCGCGGATCGGCCGTTCACCGCCTGATGCCGCCTCAGGCGCGTACCAGCCCCCGGGGGGCCGTGTACCGCCGGAATCCGAGCGGCTCGACGCCCTCCACGCCCGCGATGAAGCGCATCACCGCCCCGCCGTCCTGCAACTGGGTGCCGGCCACCCGCTCGTGGGACTGCGCGTCGGTCCACTCGCTGTAGTTGACGACCTGGGTGCCGTCCTCACTGATGTGGAAGTGCGAGGCGATCCCGCCGTCCCCGCTCTGCCGCCCGCCGAACATCTCCAGCAGCCCGTCCACGAGCCGCCGGGCCGGCTCGTGCCCCGCCGTCCGGAACGCGACCCGTACGACGCAGCCCGGCGCCGGCGCCTCGCCCTCCGGCAGGAGCAGGCTCCCGTGCAGCCGGAACCGCCCGGGCCCGGCATCGCCGACGCCTCCGACGCCGTCCAGCACCGCCGCGATCCGTTCCGCGAGCCCGGCGCCCTCGGTGCGGACGAACTCCCGGTGCGCCGAACTGCTCGTCCACTGGGCGTAGTTGAGCACGCTGCGCTCGTCCGTCCCGGCGAACAGCACCTGCGAGAGGAGCCCGTCCGGCAGCGGCGTCTCCTCCCAGGCCCGTGCGACGCCGTCCAGCACGGCCCGCTGGCCCTCGGGGCTCCCCGCGTCCCATTCACCGATCAGTACGGCACCGGCATCCGCCCGCCGTATCTCCGGAAAGACGTCGGTACGAAAGCCGCCGGAAGGAGCAGCAACAACAGAAGCAGAAACGGAAGAACGGGAAGAGGGCGACGGCGAAGGTGAAGGCGAAGAGGTCATGCCCTCACCCTGCAATCTCAACCAAAGTCGAGGTCAAGGATCGCTCGGCGTGCCCCGGTCGTGGCCCGAGAAATGCCGGTGGGGCGGTGCGCCCCCGTGTCGCACCGCCCCATCCGCTCACCGCGTGAGGCACCCCGGATCCGGGGTTCTCAGCGGTAGTTCACAAACTGGATCGCGAAGTCCAGGTCCTTGCCCTTCAGCAGCTGCTGCACCGACTGGAGGTCGTCGCGGCTCTTGGAGCTGACCCGCAGCTCGTCGCCCTGCACCTGCGCCTTGACGCCCTTCGGGCCCTCGTCGCGGATGATCTTGGCGACCTTCTTCGCGTTCTCCTGTGAGATCCCCTCCTCGATAGAGGCGACGATCTTGTACTCCTTGCCCGACGCCTGCGGCTCGCCGGCGTCCAGGGCCTTCAGCGAGATCCCGCGCTTGACCAGCTTGGACTGGAAGATGTCCAGGACGGCCTTCACCCGCTCCTCGGCGTTGGCGCGCATTTCGATCTTCTCGCCCGACCACTCGATCGACGCGCCCACGCCCTTGAAGTCGTAGCGCTGCGAGATCTCCTTGGCGGCCTGGTTGAGGGCGTTGTCGACCTCCTGCCGCTCGACCTTCGAGACGATGTCGAAACTGGAGTCGGCCATGTTGAGTTGGCTCCTCGTACGTAGATCCATCAGAGGCGCGGCCCTTCCCGGACCGCCCGCCAAGCCTAGCCACCCGACCAAGATCCAGCGCTCCGCAATCGAGTGGCGAAGCACCCCCAGCCATCGGGTATGGTTTACGTCGTTGCCACGGAGCGCCGCCCCACAGCGGAACTCCCGGCGGCAAACCCTGGCGGTGTGGCTTCG
>NZ_BMRP01000009.1:3290-119772 GCF_014648695.1 Streptomyces albospinus | reverse complement strand
CTCGTGTTCGAACGCCCCGTCTCGGGGTGTGTGGACGGGCCGTGGACGGGATTCCCCGACCGTCAGCCGTGTTGCCCCAGACGAGTGGAGATCTTGGCGTTCGCGGCCTCATCTCCGTTGCTGAGGAACTTGGCGTACACGCGGAACAGCACAGTGATGCTGTGGCCGGCGCGCAGGGCCACGAGCTGTGGCTCTACTCCTGAGCTGAGCCACGTGGACACAGCCGCGTGACGAAGGTCATACGGGCGCTTGGCCAGCGAGGACGCGCGTTCGGCGGGAGTCAGGGCCCGTGACCGGGCCTCCGCCCAGACTTCGCCGTAACCGGTGTCCTGGACCAGCCCGCCGCGGTTGGTCTGAAACAGCCGGCCGTCGGGAGCCGCGCCATACGCGGTGACGTGCCAGCGCAGCAAGGCGACCAGTTCGGGCGGTATCGGAACCTGCCGGAGCGCCTTCCGCGGCCGGTGCTTAAGCCCCCGCTTGTCGTGAGCTTCACCGCTGTCCGTCCAGGCCGAGCCCGAGCGGGGGCGTGTCTCCCTGAGCCGGAGCAGGCCCCATCCGCGGCGCGGCAGGTCGCAGTCCTGGACGCGTAGCCCGATGACTTCCGCCGGGCGCGCTGCGGCGTAGTACATGCACCCGAAGAACCCCACCAGGCGGCGACCACGGGCGCTCTGGTCGCGTACGGCGGCCAAGAGCTTGGCGGCTTGCCCGGGGTCCGGGACGCAAGCCGGGTCCACCTCCTCTGCCACCTGTTCGGGTGCTTTCCACTGGACGCGGGGAAGCGGGTTCTCGGTGAGTAGTTCGGCCTCCACCGCGTACTCAAGAGCGTTGTGGAAGATCGCTCGCTTCCGTCGGATCGTCCCTGCCGCCGCTGTCTTGCCGTCCAGCTTCTTGGAAAGAGCGTTCAGGGTGGCCCGTACGAGGAGACGGTCAGCGAGCGCGGAGGTGGGCAGCGACTTGCGCTTGAACCAGTCCAGCACCTTGGCGACATCGGCCGGGGCGTCTTCCTTCCAGCGGTTCTTGTTGAATCCCCAGCTGTAGAGGGCGGCGCGGACGACCCTGGCGTCGGGCATGCCCTTGGTGTCCTTCACCAGCGTGGGCGTCACGGTCGCCATGGCTTCAGCCAGAGTCCGCCGTGTGGAGGCGGGGGAGTGGTCCCACTTCATCTCGATGTAGTTGCGAGCGTGCTCGTACCACGAGATGTCCCGTTCCTTGGCGACCAGGGACTTCGGCAGTCCACTGTCCACGTCGAACGGCTCACCCTCACGGGCGGCTGTGATGAGCTGGGCCCGGCGGCTCTCCGCCAGGCCCAGCGTGAGGAACGACTCCGAGTGCGGGCGGATGCCCACCTTCCAGCGGACTTGGTAGGGCTTCCGGTAGTCGCGCTTCCGGATGGCCCAGATCTTTACGGTGTAGCTCCACTCAGTCACGCGGCCTCCATTTCGTCTTTGAAGGCGTCCAGGACACTTCGGCGGACACAGATGCGGCCGGACGGCGTGCGGCGCGCTTCCGGCCCATAACCGCGATCCCGCCACCGGTACCAGGTCGGGCGGCTTATGCCGAGTTCTTCCAGGACGTCAGCCAGGGGCAACAGTTCGTCCTTCGGCGCGCGGCGCCGACGGGTAGGGGTGCTCACTGCGGTTTCTCCTTCGTGATGAGCCGCGGCAGCTGTCATGGGTGGGCGCAAAGGGCGCAAAGGGCGGAAAGCCCTCTGAGCTGGGGTTTCGCTGGGCACAAAGGGGGGCGGAAAGGTGGGCGCTAAGTCCAGCGGCGGCAGACGGCGGGGCTTTGTGCCCCCCTTAGCGCCCCACTTTGTGGCTCGCGTTTTCGCAGGTCACAGGGCTTTCCGCCCTTCGCGCCCTTTGCGTCTAGCCCGTGTAGGTCAGGACGGTGGTCGGCCGGCCGCCGGTGGCGCGCTGGGCGCGGCTGAAACCGGGCTGGTCGGCGAGGGCCGCAGCGAGGCGTTCGCGTTCGGCCTTGCCCTTGTTCTTGAACAGGCGGTGGATGTCTTTGCCGGTGAGCCCGTCGGGTCCGGCGGCGCGGACTGCGGCGGCGAGTTTGTCGAGTTTGGGGTCTCCGCTGACGTTGCCGAGGAGGTGAACGGCGGATGCTCGGGCGTAGTTGATGAGCTGCCAGGCGGCGCGCATGTGCTCTTCCTGGATGGTGTCGCCGTGGTCGCACAGGGCGTAGACCATCGCGGTGCGCTGGACGTACGGGGCGGCGCGGGCGGTGAACTGGGCGATTGGCCCTTCGCCGGAATCCTCCGTGAGAGCTGCGTAGATCTCGTCCCGGTACAGCGCTCGTGCGTCGGGGCTGAGCTTGACCTCATCGACTTTGGCGGCGTCGTTGAGGACAGTCCGCCAGCCGTAGGCGAGGTTGTCGATGAGCTGGGGGGACGCTCCGTGGGATTCGGGCAGGATCAGATTCCTGTGGCAGAAGATCGGCAAGAACCGGTTGTAGGTGCCGCCGGCCATCTCCGAGTCCTGCATCTTGGCCCGGAATTCCTCGGGGGTGATGTGTCCGAGGATCGCGATGTGCGGGTTGGTGGCCTTCAGGGCGTCGCGGACCATCGAGCCGAGGTCGTCGCCGTCCCAGGCTTGGCGCAGGACGCCGGGCAGGCTGCTGCCTTCGCGTCGGCCGCGGCTCATGGTGACCGCGTACTCGGATTCCACCACCCACAGCCGCTTGTCGAGGCTGGCGGGGGTGGCGTCCTCGCCGTCGTCGTCCTTGACGTACTCGATGAGTCCTTCCCCAGAGTTCAGGCCGCGGGGGGTGTGGTCGGGCCCGAAGAAGACGGGGAAGGCGGTGGAGAGTGGGCGGCGGGCCGTGGAGGTTGCCGATCCTTTGCGACCGGCGGCGGTGGCTCCGATGGTCAGGGCCCAGATCAGCGCCGGGTGGCGGTCATTGCCCATCCACAGGTGCGGCCTGCGGCCGATGATGGCTCCGGCGGCGGACAGCAGATTGACCAGGACGGCGACGGGATCGGCTTCGGTAGTGGGATCCAGATCGCGCACGGTCTCGCCGACCCAGCCGCAGAACACATCCGGGTGCGGGGTCGGGCCGGGGCGGTGCGGCCGGCGGACGCCGGGGTGCGGGTCATAGAGGGCGTTCGGCGGCCCGGCTGGAGCCTCAGCGATGGCCGTGCCGAGGTCGGGGAGTGCGGAAAGCTCGGTGACCTCGGCAAGGGCGGCGGCACGGATGTCGGCCACATCGGAGCTGGGCGACAACGCACTCTGTGCGATGCGCGTTCCGGCTTCGATCAGGCGGCGGCGCACGGCTGCCTCGTGCACGATATCGGCGTAGTACTCGGCGTTGGCGGCCGTGGGGACAGCCTGGACGAGAGAGTGCAGGTAGCTGGCACCGCCGACGCGGACCAGGTCTCCGCGTTTGCCGAGGTGGCGGGCAAGGGTGATGGGGTCGGCGGGCTGATCTGCGTCGTTCAGGTCGAGGATCGCTCGGTGGATGGTCTCGTGTGCGGGCCGGTAGTGGTCGCTGGGGTCCATCGTCTCGACTACGTCGTCGATGACCTCGGCGGAAAGCAGCATGGCACCGAGCACCGACTGTTCGGCTTCCAGGTTCTGCGGCGGAACCTTGTCCGTCTCGGCTTCCCGCATGCTGCGTAGGGGGCGGACATTGGCGTACTGGGACGAAGAAGACTCAGCTGTCATGCTTGAGGTCTCCTGTTCTGTCTTCGGACGGGCGGGGAGAACCGCGGCGGCGGGCGACCTTGCTGGGGAGTCCCGCCGCCGCGGCGTTGCTACTGGTCGGCGGCCCGGCGGGCGTACTGGGCGAGCTGGGTCTCGAAGTCGTCTTCGTCCGCGAGGGAGCGGTAGTAGCCGGGCCTGCCGAGGGTGATGTTGGGCTGGGTGGTGAGGAGTTCGCGGGTGGCGGTGACCATCTCGGCGGGGGTCGGCAGCACGCCGTTGTACAGCTCTGCGAGCCACTCGACCCGGGCGGCGTCCGGCTCACCCCAGCCGGCCAGCCAGCCCATCTCTTCGTTCCACAGCAGCGTGACTTCGTCCTCGTCGTAGACGGCGGCGGTGTCGCGGTGGCTCAGGATGATGAAGCCGCTGCGGGCCTCGTCGGCATCTGCCGACCAGTCGTTGACGCGGATGTCGGCCGCCGCCAGGGCGTCGGCCACGGCCTGGAGGTACGGCGCGTGGGCCTCGCAGTAGTCGAGTTCTGTCACGGTCTACTCCTTGGTGATCTCAGGGGTGGTGGCCGGGAGTTCGGGGAGCCCGGCGCGGGTGAGTTGGGTGTGGTCGAAGCCGGGCAGGGCGGCGCGGGTGATGAGCGCGGCAGCGAGCTGTTCGGCGTAGGCGGCACCGGTGTGGGCCACTTCGATCTGAGCCCCGGCGCGAAGGGCTTCGACCCGTTCGATGTGCGCGTGTTCCTCGCGCCGCTCGATGGCGCGCCGCTCGTAGTCGATGGCGTCGTGGCGGTCGGTACGCCAGTGCCGCGCGGCCAGCCCGTATGACAGGGCGGTGGCCAGCGCCCAGAGCAGCAGCGGCAGCGAGAGGCCGTCGGCGTACCCGGCGACTCCGGTCAGGGCTAGGGCCCCGGAGGTGGCGAACGCGGTCCCCGCAACGAGGCCGTCCCCGGCGCGGCCGACGGAGGCTAGAGCGCCGGCCACAGCCGCGCCGAGGGAGAGCGCGGTCATCAATACGGCGTCGCCGACGGAGTGTTCGGCGCCGTTGGCGTTCCAGATGCGGGCGAGGATCAGCACGGTGGAGGTGGCGATGGCCGGTGCGGCTTTCGGGGCCGCGGCAGCCAGCCAGTGGCGGGCGGTGAGGTGTTCGTTCACGGCCGGGCCTCCTACAGCTTGCTCATGGCGTCGATGACGGCGTGGGTGAGTTGGTTGATGGGGCCGGAGGCGCCGGTGGAGGCGAGGAAGAAGCCGAACATGGTGGCGATGAAGGCGGAGCCCCAGCCGAGGGTCTTGGAGCGGAGCAGGAAGAACAGGACGAGTCCGAACAGGGCGACGAGGGAGACGGTGATGGCCATGGGGTCATCCCTTCGGTGCGGGCTTGTTGGCGGTGGGGGTCTTGGTGCCGTCGCGGTAGATGCGGAGCCACAGGTTGAACAGGTGGCGTCCAACGCGTATGCGCTTGCCGTGGCCGTCGCAGCGGCGGCAGTGCTTGCCGCGCTTGGGTCGGCCCTTGCGGTCGGTCTTCATCGCGAAGCCGAAGCCGCGGCACTTGCGGCAGTTGCCGAACGGCGATCCCGCACACAGACTCGCGTAACCGAGAGTGACGACGAGTAGGCAGACGCTAGCAAGGAGGGGGAGGGTCATGGGGTGCCTTCCCGGCGGGTTTTCCGGTGTTTTCGCAGGTGGGGTGCTAGGTGCGAGGTTGCTGATCAAAGGCGGTGTGGGGTGCTAGCGGGGGTGCTAGACCTAGCAGCGATGGCCGCTAGGTCTAGCAGCGGTGCGTGTCAGTTCCCGGGCTGCTTTCCGTCACGCTTCGTGATGGCGGTGGTGATGTCGGCGCGGGCGATGCCGCGGCGGGTGGTGCCCTTGCCGGTGTCGGTGGTGCCCCACACGTCCTGTGTGGTGATGCCGTGCGTGCGGAGGTTGGCGGTGACGGTCTCGCCCTTCCAGCTGCCGTAGACCTCGGGCCGCAGCGTGGCCAGGCGGGCGGCGACCTTCTCGTTCCAGACCTTCTTCTCGTCGGCCGGCACCACGTTGAGGATGTCGGCGAGCAGGTCGAAGGTGGGCTCTCCGCTCTCGGGCTGTTGGCCGATGGCGTGGCCGGTGACGTTGCCGTACGCCTCGCGCATCTTGCGCGCCCGCGCTACGACCTGTTCGGCGGCGACTGCGTCCACGAACGCGGAGGCGACGATGCGCGGGTCGTCTCCTTCACCGGCCATCCAGCAGATGCCGCGGTCGGTGCGGGAGAACATCGTGGCCCGGTAGCCCGCCTTGTGCATGCCGGTGCCCAGCACCATGTCGTTGGCCTGATGGCCCATGACCTTCAGGCAGAACCGCAGGACCGCGTTGGCGGAGATGCCGGACGGCAGGGACTTGGCGTCCGGGCGCTGGGTGCCGAACATCCCCACAATGCCCAGCGCGGGGCCGCGCTTGGTGATGTCGACGCAGATCTCTTCCAGCTCTGCGCCGTACTTGTCGTGCTCGAAGGGCACTTGGCACTCATCGGCCCCGACCACGATGGGGTGCAGGCCAAGCGACTTGTCGTTGGCCAGCTCCGGGGTCACCTTCGACTCCGGGCAGCGCGAGCGCGGCAGGGACTTGATGACCTTTGCCCGCCGGCGCAGTTCCTTGCGCAGCTCCCGCAGGGCTTCGAGGACGTAGAGGACGTCTTCGTCTTCGTCTCCGGCCCGGTAGCGGTGGCAGACCGGCTCCAGGGCGCCGAAATCGCCGGTGCCCTTGAAGTCGAACGCATACAGCTCGGCGCGTGGGTCGAGGGCTGCGATGAGCAGGAACAGCCGCATCAGGAACGTCTTGCCCATGCGCGGGATGGAGCCGACCACGACCGAGGCGAACATGAGCGTGACGGCCACGTCTCGCATGCGCTGGTCGTTGCCGAAGACGACCGGCTTGAACAGGTCCACTTGCCCGGACTTCAGCAGCGGCCAGGCGGGCTTCTTGGTCTCGTTCATGGGCTTGTCGCCCACCCACAGGATCAGGCGCCCTTCGTGCTCCTCGGGGTCGGCGGAGGGCCATACGCAGCCGACCTTGCGTCGCAGTCCGGAGGCGAGCGGCTTGCGGGCCTCCATGATGTCCTCTGGGGTGACGCCCCAGGGAAGGTCCACATCGGCGCGGTATCCGGGGCCGTCCCGGGTGATCTCGGAGGTGAAGCGCAGCCCGTTCATGTCGCCGCCCTTCTTGATGGCGGCCGACAGCTTCGGGTTGCCGATGTTGTCCAGCGCCCGCAGCACGATCGGCCCGGTGAGCTTCTGAAGTTCGGTCTTCAGCACCGCGGGCCCAATGACGGGCCGGTCCTGCGGGGCGCCCCAGAACCCGGCGACCAGCACCGCGGCAGAGGCCAGGACCACGAGCCAGCCGGGGGCCATGACGTACATGGCCAGTGCGAACGCGGCGCCGAAGATGATGGCGGCGGCGGTGACCAGCACCCGCAGCCGCACGCGCCGGTCCCGCTGGCGTGACAGCTTCAGGTACTCGGCTGTGTTCTCGTGCTCGACCTCGTAGGCGCGCAGCGGGGCGGATTCGGCGTCCCACACCCACCGGTTGGTCTCCTTCACCCGGCGGGCAACACCGCGCGGCGCCATCAGCCCGAGCTGCAACGCGTACCAGGGTGTGCGGATGCCGTGGAAGACGGTGGCGTAGAAGGCGTTCGAGGCAGCCCGCTGCACCGTGGAGACGAACCCCGGCTTGGACAGCAGCCAGCTCGGCAGGATCGGCTTGCGCTTGTAGGTGGTGATGCCCGGAGAGGGCAGGTGGGGCGAGTCGACCGGCCGCAGTTTGGGCGCCGCTTCGTCCTCGCCGTCCGGCTCTACCGGCGGGGCGGGAACGGGCGCTTCGGCAGGCTGAGCGGCGGGGGTAGCGGGGCGTTTGGTGAGGATGTCGAAGACCTCGGCGCCAGGGCGTTCGGGCTCTTCGGGCTGGCCAGTGACATGGACATCAGACACGGTGGGTCTGCTCCCTCTGTCGAGTGGGGTGAAAGGGGCCCGGACGGCGCTTTGGACGGCCGACCGTCCGGGCCCTGCCGACTACAGGTCGAACAGGCAGCTCTGATCCGTGGTCGGGGTGTCGGGGGTCTGCTGCTTCGCGAGCCGCTGGGCTACAGCGAGGCAGCCGGGGCACCAGGCCCGCAGCTCCTGGGCGGGGAGCGCCGCGGCCTGGAAGTGGGTGATGGTCGGGTCGGCCGGTGCCGCCATGAGCCGCACGGGGCCGCCGTGTTTGCCGGCGTAGCCGTCGTGCTCGCGCGGGCACCGCCCCTCCGACTGGGCGTGCGGCTGACCGCATGCTCCGGTGCACTGGCAGCGCCACCCGGCCGCCGTCATGACGGAGCGGAAGAGAGCGGCGCCGGAGATCGGGAGCTTCATGCGTAGCCACCCCCGCCCTGCCCCACACCGTCGATCGCTTCGGCGTGCTTGTCGATCTCGCGTTGCAGGGTGCGGCGGACGGTATCCGGATTCGTGTCCGGCCCCAGCAGATCGCGGGTGATGGACACCACCGCGCCCTTGTCGGTGATGCCGCGGCGAACGAGCTGCCGCACCGCCTCGGTCACGGACTCCGGACGACGCCCGGACAACATGTCCGCCCTGGTCAACTCGGTATTCGCCTCGGCTTCCTGGGCGGGGTCCGGGGTTGTCCGGACGCTGTCCGGACGGTCCACGGTGATCTCCGTCGGAGTGCCGTGCAGGGCCAAGGCGACCTGTACGGCATCGACGTGGACGCCGTAGCCGACGAGCAGCGCGGCCAGTTCTGCCGGCGGCAGCATCGGCTGTGATGCGTGGGCGATGCGGATCGCTTCGGCCGCTTCCATCGTCGCGAAGTGCTCGCGCAACTGATCCGTTGCCGTCCGGGGCTTGTCCGGACTCGGCGCCGGGGGCTGTCCGGCATCTTCGATGTGTGCCAGGGCCCGGCGGCGGATGCTGCCGCCCGCGGTGCGCGGGGCCAAGAGCCATGCCCAACCGCCGAACTGCGGTAGCCGGAAGGGCTGTTCACCGTGGCCCCTGCGGGCCTCGGCGCGCGGTCCGGCCCAGGACAGTTCGGAGACTGCCAGCAGGGCCAGGGTCGGCACGGAGAACAGCAGGCAGGCGGGCAAGCCCCCGTCGATGAGCTGGGCGTGGAAGCGGTTGAGGTAGACCGACCCCGCGGCCATGAACAGCGAGGCCAGACGCGCCCCGGCCGCAGAGCGACCGGCCGCGGAGGCTTCGGAGGCCAGGTGCAGGCAGGCGTAGGCGGTGCCGTCGAACACCGCCACCGCGGCCCACCCCACAGGGCCGGGGGCCTGGTAGTGGCGGGCCACGGCGTACAGGGACCAGCCGGTCACACCCAGCGCCGCCAGTGACACGACCGCCAACGCGATACGCCACAGAACGCGGTTCATGCTGCCGCCTCCGATCCACCGGCGGTGCCTCGGCGGCCGGCGCGGCGGCCGTTGGTGGTGGGCAGGGCCGGGGTGGTGTCGGTGGCGATGAACCAGCCGGCGCCGGTCTGCTTGGCCGCGTACATGGCCTCATCGGCACGTCGCATCAGCCGATCCAGCGGCGGGACGGGCCCCTGGCCGACCATGACGGCGCCGATCGACGCCCCGACCGAGACCGACTTGCCCTCGAAGGTGAACGGCTCACACAACCACGCATGCAGGCTTGCCAGTTCGAAAGGCAGGTCATCGGGGTGCTGGATCGGCAGGGCGAGAACGAACTCGTCCCCGCCAAGGCGCGCCGCGCAGTCGTCCATGACGGCCGCGGTCGCAGCCAACACGTGCGCGACGGTGATCAGCGCCGCGTCTCCGGCAGCGTGGCCGTGACGGTCGTTGAGGGCCTTGAAGCTGTCCAGGTCGATGACCAGCACCGCCGTCCCGGCCGCCAGCAGCCGAGGCGCCTGGGCCTCGAAGGGGGCGCGGGTGGGCAGGCCCGTCAGCGGGTCCCGCCGGGCCGCAGCGATCCGACGGCGCCACACGATGCTGTGGACCGCCCAGCCGAGGGCGACGGGCGCGACGGACAGCGCCGCGATCGTGGCGCTCATGCCGCACCCGCTTCCACCGCGGCCACCTCGTAGACGGCGTACACGTGGAACGCCACCCGGTAGACGGTCGCCCGGAACTCCAGCGACGGCCGGTCGCCGATCCGGTCCGCGAAGACCTTCTCGACCGGGACGTTCAGCGCCTCGCGCCAGGCTTCCACCTTGCTGGGGCTGTCGAGCTGGACGTTCAGCTCGTTCGGGACGATCCGGCTGGCGGTGAAGTAGGCGCCGGGAAGGTCCGGGTGGCTGACCGCAATCCCGGCCAGGCACGTGAGCGTTGCCGCCTGCGCGGCCATCGTTCCCGCGCTCACGCCGCCACCTCCCGGCCTACGACACGACCGGTGCCGCGAACGATCCAAAGCGGGGCGACGGCAGTCAGGGCGTCGGCGTAGAGGGCGTCCCACGCGGCGACCTCGTCGCCCGCCTCGCCCTGTTCCTGCAGATCCCGCAGCACCTCGCGAGCCACGTCCAGCCGCGCCGCCTGCTCCTCCGGTGACTCCCCACCGAGGGGGCCGCGGAACAGGTCGTGATCAATGCCGAGCGGGAACTCGTCGAAGCCGAACGCCAGCTCCTCGAACTCGGTGTCACTCGCTATCTCTTGATTGCCGATGTACGTGCGCACAGATGCTCCTGTAATCGGGCGAGCAGGGAGGGCTCCGGCGGCGGGCGACCTTGCTGGGGAGTACCGCCACGCAGAGCGTTCATGCACACCGTGAATCGGAGGCGACTCCGTCATCTGGTGCGCACCAATACGTTGACATCTGGTGCGCACCAGAGTCAAGACTCTTCGTCGATTCGAGCGGCGGTTGCCCGCCTCGGTGCATCTCCAGAAGACCGCTTGAGGTGGGGGTGCCGGTAGTCAACAGGGCTTAACTTCCTTCCTGTTAACCCCTGTTGACCTGCGGCGATGTGAGGCATGCTGGGAAACTCAGCGAGTGGACCTATCGCCGGGCGGTGACCTGTGAACGCAGGACTTCGAAGTGCGCGTACGGCGCGTGGCTGGTCTCAAGAGCGACTGGTTCGCGAGATCGAGCAGTACGCCCGACGGCACGTCACCGACGTCGCGTCGACCGCGAGTCTGCGGGTCTACGTGTCCGAGTGGGAGAACGGCAAGCGCACCATCTCGGACCGCTACGCGGCGATCCTGCGTCAGCTTCTCGGCGTCACGAACGCGGAGTTGAGGGGTGGCCCGCTCGCGGCGGCGCCATCGATGGCCGACGGGTACGACGAGCTGCTGAGTCGGATCGACTCAGCCAGCAGCGTCAGCGAATCCATGGTGAAAGTGTTCAATGACCAGACCGAGCTACTGCGCACCCAGGACCGTCAGTTGGGTGCCTCCGGGCTGATCGACCAGATGACAGGGCATCTCTCCCGTCTTGAGGACGCGCTGAACTTCGCGGTGCTGCCCAGCGCGCGGCGCCCCGTGGCCCTTGCGCTGGCTGGAGCATCAACTCTTGCCGCATGGCAGGCGATTGACTCGGGAGCGGTCGAACGGGCTTGGCGGCACTACGAACTCGCGAAGCGGGCCGCGCACGACGCTGAAGCCCCGATGTACCTTGCTCACGCGATGGGAGAGCAGGCGTACGTGCTGTGCGAGGCTGGCCGGCCGTCGCTCGGCCTCGACCTGGTCCGCGATGCCCAACGCACCCTTGGGCGGGGCGGATCGCCCCGCCTCCGGGCATGGCTGCACGCGGCGGAAGCCGAGTTGTGCGCTCACGCTGGGATGCCGGACGACTGTCGGCGCGCGCTCGATGCAGCCGCGGCGAGCATTCCGCACGGCCCCGAGGACCGGGACCCGGACATGCTGAGCATCTTCCTGAACGGCGCCCACCTGGCTCGGTGGCGCGGCAATGTTCTTGGGTTGCTCGGCGATGACGAAGCGGTGACCAGCCTCTATGGCGCGCTAGGGGTGGTGGATCCGACCTTTGTCCGAGCACAGGCCGGACTCCACACCGACCTTGCGCAAGCGCATCTGGTGCGAGCCGAGTATGACGACGCGAACACCCACTTGAGGCAGGCGCGGCTATTGGCGAGCCGCACCGGTTCGGTGCGGCAGCGCCGTCGCGTCGACCTGCTCAGTGCGCGGCTGTAGCGCCCTGCTTGCCGCGGCTCGCCAGGATGTGGAGCAGGGCAACGAGGGTGCCGGAGCCCATCAGCTCACCGCGCGCCATGAGCCCTGGAATGTCAGCGAGCGGCACCCACTCGATGTGTCCTGCCTCTTCCACGTCCGTCGGCGAACCAACCCTTTCGGCTCCGTGGCTCACGAAGATCTCGTGAGGCGAGTCGACCATGCCGACCATGGGCTGATACGTGACAACGTGCTCCACGGACTTCGGTCGCCAACCCGTCTCTTCCACGACTTCCCGTAGTGCGGTGTCTGCTGGGTTCTCGCCTTCGTCCACGATGCCCCCCGGGAGTTCCCACCCCCATTGCTGTGGGACAAAGCGGTACCGCCACATCATCAGTACGCGGTCCTGGCCGTCCAGAACCGCGGTGACGGCGACGTGGTGCAGCTTCACCACGTGATGCTCGAAGCGCTCCACTCCGGGCGGTTCCACGTCCCAGAGCTGGAGTTTGACCCAACGGTTGTCGTAGAGGTTGCGTTCGCCGTGGATACGCCAAGCTTCGAGCCCCTCCGGAGTCTTCACACTCACAGCGCCCGGTACTCGATAGGCGCTTCGCCCCCGAACCTCCAACGCACCTTCAGCTACGAGGCGGGCGAGGACTTGCCGGAGCGCGGTTCGGCCGATGCCGAGTTCCTCGACCAGCGTGCGTTCCGAGGGGAACTTGGCTCCGGGGGCGTACTCGCCGGCGGCGAGTCGCGCCCGAATTATTTCGTAGACCTTGGCCGTCTTCGGTCCCATCCGCGGAGCACTCTCCGTTCTGCCGTGGTGCGTACCAGCGTAGCGGACAAGCGGGGAACTACATGGACGCTGGGTGACAGGATCCCTCTCTTATTC
Source organism: Streptomyces albospinus (assembly GCF_014648695.1). GTDB lineage: Bacteria > Actinomycetota > Actinomycetes > Streptomycetales > Streptomycetaceae > Streptomyces > Streptomyces albospinus. Next base: position 107,142 of record NZ_BMRP01000009.1, on the reverse strand, counting down.
AGCAGGAGAAGAAAATCTTCTATGGTGACACCTCAGGTGACAGCGTTTATTGCCAGACATATTCGGCACTCTTCTTTGGCCTCTTGAGTGCACGCAGAACAAGGAGGGAGTGTGGGGTCGCTAAAGATAAGCCATGCCAGGAGGCCGCGAGCGCGCACGATTTCCCTAGAATTTTGATTTTCATCATTGGCCAGCATCTGCAGTGCATTTATAGCTACTCGGCGATGGTCGGTGTTTATCAAACGAGTTAGTGTTGTGAATGCATCCAGGGGAGGCAATCCGTAAGAGGAAATAATATGTTTCCAGAGGTGAACGGCGTGGGGTAGCGCCCCTATGGTAGCGAGCGAATCGGCAACTTGGAAGAGACGAAGAGGGGGGACTTGTTCATCGATTAGGGCGGTCACCAGTCTCTCTGCAACAGAAACCCCGCACGCCTTAATCAATGATTCAAGTACAGAAGAAAATTTCCTGTCATCAATGGTGCGATCCTGCAAGATTTCGAGGGCAATATCTGGAACGCTTTCACTGTTCCCCAGGAGTGCGAGCACCTCAATACTGCGCACTCTTTTTTGCTCTTCATCGAGAATTGATTCGGAGATCGAACGGATAGCTTCATTTTGCACAGACTCTGGTGCTTGGCGAATTACTGCAGCGGCCCTATCAAGATCAAACCCGTCAGTCATTGGGTCTGTTATCACTGGTCGCGCAATGGCTACGGCTTCCTCTAGGTGTCCGCCCTCCGCCAACGCTGCCGAAGCATTCGCACGCGCCCAAGCGTTCATGTAGGGGCGCGCAGCCAAAATGTCCATGAGTTCCTGGACATCGCCAGAACTATGGCCGGCAATCCATATATTGATAGCCTGTTCAATGTCGAACGGCTGTGAGCTGGGGTCACGAAGAATTTGAACGGCGTCCTCTACCGGTGGCGCGATTGCGCCGCTTTCCATTAGTACGGTAAGGATGCCGGAGCGTTCTGAATCCCATGACGGTCGCCGCTTGAGGGTCGATAAAAGGATCTCTATCTGTCCAGGATTTGATTCCTTGGAGCGAAGCTCGACAGCAATGCTCAGCGCAGGGCTCGAGCTCTCAGCGTCCGCTATAACGGCGTCTGCTAGTTCATGGGCGTATTCAATGTACCCTGCATTGAACAGTTCCCTTGTGACTTCTGCCTGGTGTGTCGAAGTCATGCGAGGGAATAGATCTCGGATTGACTCTTTTGGGTTCTGGTCTCGATCTCTCAGGTCCGAGACTATGATCTTTGCGGCAATCCGGAACTCGGAGAGGTGTGCTCCGTCATCGCTCGCCACTATGCGCGCTACGGCGACGGCCTCCTCTTTGTTTCCACTCTCCATGTAGAGATCTGCTATCGCCGCCCGTGTTTCCGAATCGCAACGAGGATCCGCCAACGCGCCATCGATAAGTGAGCGCTCATATTCGCCAATCGGGCCATTTCTCATCTCGATCAAGCCAGCTGCGGCTATGGCTTGCATCATGGGCTGGTCCGCATGGAAGGACAAGGAGTGAAGAAGCTGGGCAGCTTCATCGACTGTGGCGACTGCACTGAGTGCACCCACCGCCCCAAGGCGAATAATAAACGGGATGTCATTACCCGCGATTAGTTCTCGCAGCCGCAAAGAGGCATACTGATTTCCGATCAGTAGGCTTACTATCGAAAATACACGGTCAACGCGAGACATTGTGCCCGCTATGCGAATAGGCCCTCTGTACGCACTGTCGAATGAACTGAAGGTGTAAACGTGCGCCCCGTCCAGAGCGCTACCAAATGCCAGGTCGACCAGTCTATCGACCACTAGACGGCTCGCTCCTACGCCAGCGGTTTCGCTCTCGGCCAGAAGGCTTCCCGCCAGTAGTGCCTCTTCCCTACCGCCTTCTAGCAGCCCTCGTAGAACAAGCTCTATTTCGTTGCCTGCTACGCGACCCCACAATGCTAGGGTCATTAGTACAAAATTTCGCTCCGAAGGCTTCAGTCCACGCTCAAACCACTCCTTCATCTTGGGGAAGTCGGAAGGGATGGTCGACGCGTGCGCTCGGGCCGCAAGGAACTCGGCGAGAGTGTGATGGAGAAACCTTAACCCCGAACTCTCGTAGACGAACATTCCCGTATCAATGAGCAGGCGATCTAAGACTTCTTCCCATCCAGGTGGCAGATTTATATCAGTAGGCCTATTTTTCTGCACCCAGGCGTATGCTGCGTCGGTGATCTGAGTATCGGCCCCTAGGCGCTCAATAGCCATGGCGTCGATAATCTCAATCCGATGGTCATGCACCCACTGAGCAAGTTTGTAGCGGGCTGGCTGGCCGTGCTCTAGGCGTCTGAGCTCCACTGGCGTTGCCCGGCCACTAGCCTCCTCGTCAGTGACAAGATAGTCGTAGAACCGTTGATAGAGGTCCACTCTGTTAGTCGGCAGCGGAAGGTCCGGTTCTCGCGTGCTTGCGACCGCGGCAATGGAGGCCAGTAGCGGATTACGTACCAGGTCTTTAAGCCTGCTATCAGAGACTTGTTGCAGGAATTCTGCTGACCGCTGCTCGGCCGTGATTGGGTCCTGGCTTAGGAACCAACGTTTAGCGAAGAGCTTGAGCTCTTCTGGTTCGAAAGGCTCAATGTGGCAGACGCCCACCTGTGTGCCTCGGAGAGGCGCCAACTCCTCGTCAGGTAGCGGGCGGCTTGTAATTACAAGCCGATAGGCGCTTCCCGCCCGGGTGTGCTGACTTAGTGCGCGGATGATAGAAGTGCGCGTAGGACGGTCCAGAATCTCATCAAGGCCATCAACTACGACCAACCAGCGGGCACCGTGAGTTCGACCTGTAAATAGTTGCTGACTAGGCTCTGTTACCAAGTACGGGCCTAATGCTCGCCGTGTCGCCTCGGCGAGCACAGTGCTCCATGGCCCCTCCGAAACCAACGATCGTGCAGAGACACGCAAGGGCACAACTGGTTCGTCTAGTGGTGGATTCGTGGCACTTTGCTGTCGAAGCCATATCTGGGCCAGGTTTGAAACCAAGTGATACCCGAGTGTGGACTTTCCTGCCCCAGGGTCACCGGTGATCAGTAGATGTTCGCTGCGATTCAAAGCGTCGTTAACGGTGACTGGGCCTTCTAGGCTCAATTGCTCGACATCACCGGTGCCCGAAGAGCGATCGCGCTCCTTGGAACTGTCTGCTCCCCCCGGGGGGGTTCTTTCACGCAGGCGTTGCCGTACGTACACAGTCGCCAAGGGTGGTGGCGCGATACCGAGCAGGCGGTATGGCAGCTGCTCAGTCGCATTGGTGAGAGCATCAAGTACATTTCGCAGAGCTAGTTCAGGGCGGGGTATCTCTGCCCAAGAGGTGACTTGAGGCGAGGATTCGCTACCTTCAGCCATGAGTCTACGATCCATCGCCTCACGTGCCCTGAGCCAAATTGGCTCAACCTCCCCTGGGCTGCGATTGAGGAGTCTTGCTAGACCCTTCGTTGAGTCGAGGGACAGCAGCGTATTGCCGCGAACGACTTCGTACACCTTGTTCTTGTCCAAGGTGTGTCTTTGGACGAAGGCGTTAACACTCGGGTATCCGGCAGCCGTGATTGTTTGCTTGAACCACGCTGCCAACTCGGACAGCTCAGGGTAGGCGTCGCGGTGGTTCCCTGGCGGGCGTCCTCCTGGCACGAGCCCTCCCCCTGCCGGTTTCTGCGAGTTTCCTAAGCGTAGTGGGAAACTCGCCGGACGCGCGACGCTTCTCGCAACACGGACTCCACTCAGGAGGCCGGTGGCAGGGAGGTGATGAACATGGGATCAGGCTTGGTAGGGGCACTCGTCGATGGGGGTGTGCAGCTCCCTCTAGGGGTAATGGCTGTAGGGGCGCTCCGGGTGTGGTTTCAGTACCGCAAGGCTGTAGTCATCGAGTGTGGGCGGACCGCGCGCCTGAGGTATGCGCTTCACACAGTGCAGCCCGAACTGCGCGCTGATGTCATCGCAGCGTTCGCCTCGGCTGAGGCGGCAAGCGATGAAGCGCGGATCACGGGGGATCGTACCGAGTGACAGTCGGCGAGACGCATGGCCAGTCACGGCCGCCGTTTCATGGCCGATACGTGGACGAGATCCGTCTACCCCTCCCAGCTGGCATACAAAGTCCCAGGTCAGGTGGGGCGCTACTGTGTGATCTTGGGTGGACTGTAAATCTGCCGGCTTCGCCTTCCCAGGTTCGAATCCTGGCGCCGCCACAGGTATGAAGGGGCCCTGAATCGTAGGAATACGGTTCAGGGCCCCTTTCGTGTGTCCTGAAGCGGCGCGCCCCCGTGTCACCCGCGTCGCGTCACGCCCCCGCGCCGGCTTCCGGGTCCGCGGCCGGTGGGGCGTCGAGTGCGGCGGTCACCAGGGTGCGCAGCGAGGCCGCCAGGCGGGCGCTCTCGCCCCGCTCCAGCAGGCGCAGCACGGCGTCGCTCTGGAGGCCGCCGAGGAGGAGGTGCGCGAGCAGCTCGGCGTCCAGGTCGGGGCGCTGTGCGGCGATCAGCGTGCTGATGTGGGCGTGCCAGAAGGCGTGGACGGGGTGCGTGCCGGGCCGTTCGTCCGGGGGCTGCTGGGAGGTCGTCACGGCATGGCCCAGGGCGGCCAGCAGGCCCTTGTTGCGGGCGATGACGTCGACGGCGGCGTCCAGGAAGGCCAGCAGCCGCTCGCGCGGGCAGGCGTCCGGGCCCAGTGGCGGCGGGCCGTCGGTGACCGCCTCGCGCAGCGCGTAGGCCCGCTCCTCCATCAGGGCCCGCATCAGCCCCATGCGGTTGCCGAAGCGGTGGAACACCGTCCCCTTGCCGACCCCGGCCGCCGCCGCGACCTGCTCCATCGAGATCTTCTCGGGCCGGTGGTGCGCCAGCAGCTCCTCGGTTGCCAGCAGGATGGCGCGCCGGTTGCGTACCGCGTCGGCGCGTTCGCGACGGCCTTCTGTCATCGGGTCCTCACTCGCTCCGCGCCGCCGCGGGCGGCGCCACTCCACGGCTCCCATCATTTCGCAGAAATAACTGGACCGACGGTCAGGTAAGGGTTAGGTTCGGACGGCAACCTGACCGGCAGTCCACTTAGCGTTCCGGTCATGGCCCCGCTGTGCCCCAGTGACCCCTGAGGAGACCCGGTATGCGACGCGTCCGCTATTACGAGTACGGCGACCCCGACGTCCTGACGGTCGAGGAGGCCGACATCCCCGCCCCGGGCCCCGGAGAGGTGCTCATCAGGACCGAGGCGATCGGGGCCAACTACGTGGACACCCAGATGCGGCGCGGCCCGGCCGCCGCGTCGATCTTCCGGCGCCCGCTGCCCGGCAAGGTCACCGGCGATGTGGTCGGCACCGTCGAAGCCGTCGGCCCCGGAGGCGATGCGGGGCAGGTCGGGCAGCGGGTCGCGGCGCTGACCGAGGACGCGTTCGCCGACTACGCCGTCGCCGACGCGCAGTGGCTCGCCCCCGTGCCCGACGGGCTCGACCCCGGTATGGCCAGCATGCTGCCCATGGGTGCCCCGGTCGCCCTGCGGGCGCTGCGCACCGGCCGCCTCGCCAAGGGGGAGACCGTCCTGATCCACTCCGCCGCGGGCGGTATCGGCCACCTCGCGATCCAGCTCGCCAAACTCCTCGGCGCCGGCACCGTCATCGCCACCGTCGGCTCACCGGCCAAGGCCGACTTCGTCCGCTCCCTCGGCGCCGACATCGCCGTCGACTACTCGGCGGCCGACTGGCCCGACCGGGTCCGCGCCGCCGCGCCGCAGGGCGTCGACGTGGTCCTGGACTCCGTCGGCGGCGAGGTCCTGCGGCAGAGCCTGGACGTCCTGGCGCCGTTCGGCCGGGCCGTCGTCTACGGGGTCGCCGCGGGCGAGCTGCTCGACGTCCCCGTGACCGGGCTGTTCGCCCTGAAGACGGTGGCCGGGTTCTCCCTGCTCGCCTGGCGTGCGGCGGCCCCCGAAAAGGCCCGCGAGGAGATGGCCGAGCTGGCCGGCTATGCATCCGCCGGACAGCTGCGCACCGCCGTGCACGCCCGCTTCCCGCTCACCGAGGCGCCCGCCGTGCACCGGCTCTTCGAGGCGCGGACCCACCTCGGCCGGATCCTCGTCCTCCCGTAGGACGACCCCGGTGCGCGACGTCAACGCACCGGGGCCCAGGGGGAGTTCGCGCTCAGTGCGCCGCCACGTTCCGCACCGCCTCCACCGCCGGCACATCCCCGCCGATCAGCTCCAGCGTCCGCCCGATCGTGCCGGGTTCGTCCAGCAGCGCCAGCAGCACGGCCGCCACATCGTCCCGGGACACCGCCCCGCGCCCGGTCGCGTCGGCCAGCGTGACCTGGCCCGTACCGGGGTCGTCGATGAGGCGGCCGGGCCGCAGGACCGTCCAGTCCAGCCCGGCGCGGGCCCGTACGTCCGCGTCCGCGGCGCCCTTCGCCCGCAGGTACGCCGCGAAGACCGGGTCGGTGCCCTCCGGGGGCTCCCGGTCGGCGCCCATCGACGAGACGACCAGGAAGCGCCGTACGCCGGCCGCCTCGGCCGCGTCCGCGAAGAGCGCCGCGGCGCCCCGGTCCACGCTGTCCTTGCGCTCGGCGCCGCTGCCCGGCCCGGCGCCCGCCGCGAAGACCGCCGCGTCCGCTCCCTCCAGATGCCGGGCGACATCGCCCACCGACGCCGACTCCAGGTCGCAGACGACCGGTTCGGCACCCGCGGCCAGCAAGTCGCCGGCCTGTTCCGGCCGCCGGACGATCCCGGCGACCTCGTCCCCGCGCGCATGCAGCAACCGCTCCAGCCGCAGCGCGATCTGACCATGTCCACCTGCGATGACAATGCGCATGAAGCCGACCGTACGCCGAACCGCCCCGTCCCACCGTCGGACCGGCCGGTGCGGCGCCGAGCCCGTCCGGCCGCCGCCCCGCCCGGCTCTCAGCGCTGCGACTGCCGCGGCAGCTCCAGCGCCACGTCCGCCGCCGAGTCGCAGTACTCGCGCACCGCGCTGGTCCGCGCCACCACCCGCCCCCGGTGCACCACGATCCGGCTGTACGCCAGCGAGAGCACCCCGGCGATCCGCTCCCCGCGCACCGCCAGCAGCTCCGCCGGAAAGCCCGCCTCCACCCGCACCTCCGGCAGCCCCAGCGTCGCCCGCGCCGCCGCGCTCACCGTCTCGTACGCGGCCTCCGGCGTGGCCTCCCCGAGGGACGCCAGCAGATACGCGGCCTCCAACGGGTCCCCGCGCCCGACCGGGTTCGCCACGTCCCGCAGCGCCCCGCTGCCCGCCGCCACCCGCACGCCGGCCGCCCGCAGCAGCCGTACGGGAGCCGGCCGGGACACCCGCGAGCCGTACCGCTCCAGGCCCGTGCAGTCGCCCTGCGGCAGGCACACCACGGCGACGTCCGCAGCCGCCAGCTGCTCCGCGACCCGGGCTGCCACACTGCGCGGCATCCGTGCCATCCCGGCGCACGGCCCGATGGCCACGCCCGGCCGCAGTCCGCCGGACATCGCCGCGAAGCGCGCCAGCCGCGCCGGATCGTCCCCGTCGGTGTGCAGGTCCACGGGGCAGCCGTGCTCGCCGGCCACCTCCAGGACCGTCTCGACGTACCCGGCCGGATCGGGGTCGAGGTCCGGGCAGCCCCCGATGACGGTCGCGCCCATCTTGACGGCGTCGTGCAGCATCGCCAGCCCGTCCGCACCGGCCACCCCGGTCAGCACCCGCGGCACCGCCACCGCCGCCAGGTCCGCCAGCCCGCGCAGCGATCTGCGGGCCTGGAGCACCGCCTCCAGCGACCGCAGCCCCTGGACGTCGCCGATCCTCACGTGGCTCCGGGAGGCGGTGGCCCCGTGCCCCAGCTGGAGCAGCGCCGCTTCGGTCGTCCGGCGCTGGACGTCCTCGGCGGAGTCGGAGGCGGGGCCGTCGGAGTCGGCCGTCAGGGCGGTGTCGCAGTGCGCGTGCGGTTCGGCGGGGGCCGGGAGCAGCAGATAGCCGGCGAGGTCCACCCGGGCGCCCTGCGGGGCGAGGCTGCCGGCCGTGCCCACCGCCTCGATCCGTCCGCCGCCCAGCCGTACGTCCACCGTGCGGCCGTCGGCGAGCCGGGCCCCGCACAGCACCAGTACGCCGGATTCCGACCTGGCGTACCGGCCGGCACCGCCGCGCTTTCCCGGCTGCGGTTGGGGCTGGGGCTGCGGTGAACTGCTGTCGGACATCGCGCTCCTCGAAGGCACGGCGTGCAAGATCACGCAGCGTTCTCCCGAGCCTAGGCGCCCGTCCGGAGAGCTTCGCGCAGGCGCGAAATAGTCGTACCGGTGTGGTGCGCGGGGCCGTTGGGGTGCGACCCGGATACGGATTTCACGTTTGGCGGCGGGCCGTGTAATGTCTTCATCGCTCGCCCCAATAGCTCAGTCGGCAGAGCGTCTCCATGGTAAGGAGAAGGTCTACGGTTCGATTCCGTATTGGGGCTCTGATGTGTGGGGGACCTCGTCCTCGGACGAGGGACTCTCGCATCACAGCGGTGTAGCTCAGTCGGTAGAGCAAGCGGCTCATAATCGCTGTGTCACCGGTTCAAGTCCGGTCACCGCTACTGACAGTAGCCGATTGTGGGGTCGGTCCTCCGATCGGCTACTCTTTTATGCGTTCAATCCGACCATCCGTCCGTCAAGGAGCACTCACGTGGCTGCCACCGACGTCCGCCCGAAGATCACGCTGGCCTGCGTGGAGTGCAAGGAGCGGAACTACATCACCAAGAAGAACCGGCGTAACGACCCGGACCGTCTTGAGATGAAGAAGCACTGCCCTCGTTGCAACTCGCACACCGCGCACCGCGAGACGCGATAACACAGGCTCGTCCGTGAGGCCGTCCCCGATCTGGGGGCGGCCTCACGGCGTTATCACCATCAGTACAGGGAGGTTGCGAGCCCATGGCGCTCGACCAGTCTTTTGTCGGACGCACGTACCCGCCCACCGACCCGTACGAGGTCGGCCGGGAAAAGATCCGCGAATTCGCCGAGGCGATCGGTGACGCCAACCCCGCTTACACCGACACCGAAGCGGCCAAGGCGCTCGGCCACCCCGATGTGATCGCGCCGCCGACTTTTGTGTTCGCCATCACGTTCAAGGCCGCGGGGCTGGTCGTCGAGGACCCGCAACTGGGCCTGGATTACAGCCGGGTGGTGCACGGCGACCAGAAGTTCGCCTACAACCGGCCGGTGCGCGCCGGGGACCGGCTGACCGTCACCTCCACCATCGAGGCGGTCAAGACCATGGCCGGGAACGAGATCGTCGACATCCGCGGCGAAGTGCACGACGAGGCGGGCGAGCACGTCGTGACCGCATTCACCAAGCTCGTCGCCCGGCGCGCTGAGGAGGCGTGAGATGACCGCGAAGATTGCCTACGACGACGTCGAGGTCGGCACCGAACTCCCGGCGCAGTCCTTCCCCGTGAGCCGCGCCACGCTCGTCCAGTACGCCGGCGCCTCCGGTGACTTCAACCCCATCCACTGGAACGAGAGGTTCGCGAAGGAGGTCGGCCTCCCGGACGTCATCGCCCACGGCATGTTCACCATGGCCTCGGCGATCCGGGTGGTCACGGACTGGGCCGGCGACCCCGGCGCGGTCGTCGAGTACGGCGTGCGCTTCACCAAGCCCGTGGTCGTCCCCGACGACGAGAACGGCGCGCTGATCGAGGTCAGCGCCAAGGTCGCCGCCAAGCTGGACGACGACGCCCGCACGGTCCGCGTCGACCTCACCGCGACGAGCGCGGGCCAGAAGGTGCTGGGCATGTCCCGCGCCGTGGTCCGCCTCGCCTGAGGCAGCCGCGAGGGGCGGCCGGCCGGTCCCGCCGGACCGCCCCCGTACCCTTGGGCGCGTGCAGGAACGATATGTGGCAACCGTAGAAGACAACGCCCCCCTCGCCCCGCTGACCACCTTCCGGCTCGGCGGCCCGGCGACCCGCCTCGTCACGGCCACCACGGACGAGGAGGTCATCGCCGCCGTCCGCGCGTCCGACGACACCGGCACCCCGCTGCTGGTCATCGGCGGTGGCAGCAACCTCGTCATCGGCGACAAGGGCTTCGACGGCACCGCCCTGCACATCGCCACCCGCGGCTTCCGGCTCGACGGCACGGCCCTGGAGCTCGCCGCGGGTGAGAACTGGTCCGACGCCGTCGCGCGCACGGTCGAGGCCGGGCTCGCGGGCGTCGAGTGCCTGGCCGGCATCCCCGGCTCGGCCGGCGCCACCCCGATCCAGAACGTCGGCGCGTACGGCCAGGACGTCTCCGCCACCGTCACCGAGGTCGTCGCCTACGACCGCCGCGCCGGCGAGACGGTCACGCTCACCAACGAGGAGTGCGCCTTCTCGTACCGCCACAGCCGCTTCAAGCAGCACCCCGACCGGTTCGTCGTCCTGCGGGTGCGCTTCGCCCTGGAGGACGCGGGCGGCCTCTCCGCGCCCCTGAAGTACGCCGAGACGGCCCGCGCGCTCGGCGTCGAGCCCGGGGACCGGGTCCCGGCCGCCGCCGCCCGTGAGACCGTCCTGGCGCTCCGCGCCGGCAAGGGCATGGTGCTGGACCCCGTGGATCACGACACCTGGTCGGCCGGCTCCTTCTTCACCAACCCGATCCTCACCGAAGCCGAGCACGCCGCCTTCCTCCGTCGCGTCCAGGACCGCCTCGGCCCGGACGCCGCGCCGCCCGCCTTCCCCGACGGCGACGGCCGGGTGAAGACCTCCGCGGCCTGGCTCATCGACCGGGCCGGCTTCACCAAGGGCTACGGCAGCGGCCCGGCCCGGATCTCCACCAAGCACACCCTCGCGCTCACCAACCGCGGTGCGGCCACCACCGAGGACCTGCTCGCCCTGGCCCGCGAGGTCCGCGACGGCGTCCGGGCCGCCTTCGGCATCACCCTCGTCAACGAACCGGTGACGGTCGGCGTCAGCCTGTAGGGCGCCCGAGGCGGGACGGTGCGGACAGGCCGTGGGGCTCCTGCGACGGCGGGGCGGCCAGCCAGGCGTCGATGTCCGCCAGGAGCCGCTGCCGGGTCTCCTCGGGGGCCCGGGAGGCGCGTACGGACTGCCGGGCCAGCTCGGCCAGCTCGGCGTCCGTGAAGGCGTGCGCGCTGCGGGCGATCTCGTACTGGGCGGCCAGCCGCGCGCCGAACAGCAGCGGATCGTCCGCGCCCAGCGCCATCGGCACCCCCGCCTCGTAAAAGGTCCGCAGCGGCACGTCCTCCGGCTTCTCGTAGACGCCCAGCGCCACGTTCGACGCCGGGCACACCTCGCAGGTCACCCCGCGCGCGGCCAGCCGGCGCAGCAGCACGGGATCCTCCGCGGCCCGTACGCCGTGCCCGACCCGTCCGGCGTGCAGATCGTCCAGGCAGTCCCGTACGCTCGCCGGCCCGGACAGCTCGCCGCCGTGCGGGGCCGCCAGCAGACCGCCGTCCCGGGCGATGGCGAAGGCCCGGTCGAAGTCCCGGGCGAGGCCCCGGCGTTCGTCGTTGGACAGCCCGAAGCCGACCACGCCGCGGTCGGCGTAGCGCACCGCGAGCCGGGCCAGCGTGCGGGCGTCCAGGGGGTGCTTCATACGGTTCGCGGCGACCAGTACCCGGATGCCCAGCCCGGTGTCGCGGGAGGCGCGCCGCACGGCGTCCAGGATGATCTCCAGCGCCGGGATCAGCCCGCCCAGCCGCGGCGCGTACGAGGTCGGATCGACCTGGATCTCCAGCCAGCGCGACCCGTCCCGGACGTCCTCCTCGGCGGCCTCGCGCACCAGACGCTGGATGTCCTCGGGGGAGCGCAGGCACGAGCGCGCGATGTCGTAGAGCCGCTGGAAGCGGAACCAGCCGCGCTCGTCCGTGGCCCTCAGCCGGGGCGGCTCACCGCCCCTGAGCGCGTCGGGCAGATGGACGCCGTACTTGTCGGCCAGCTCCAGCAGGGTCGCCGGCCGCATCGAGCCGGTGAAGTGCAGGTGCAGGTGGGCCTTCGGCAATTGACGCAGATCACGAACACGCTCCATCTGGAGATACTGCCGCACCCGCGCGCCGCAGGCATAGGCCCCGCCGCGAACGAAGGCACCACCGGAAAAGCGTGCGGGGCCGGAACGCGCTCCGGCCCCGCATCACCCGCGCCCGGGTGCCGGCGCTACTTCGCCTCCGCCAGCAGCTTCTGGAGCCGGGAGACGCCCTCGACCAGGTCCTCGTCGCCCAGGGCGTACGAAAGCCGCAGGTAGCCGGGGGTGCCGAAGGCCTCGCCCGGGACGACGGCGACCTCCGCCTCTTCCAGGATCAGCTCGGCCAGCTCGACGCTGGACTGCGGGCGCTTGCCGCGGATCTCCTTGCCCAGCAGCTCCTTCACCGACGGGTACGCGTAGAACGCGCCCTCCGGCTCCGGGCACAGCACACCGTCGATCTCGTTGAGCATCCGCACGATCGTCCTGCGGCGCCGGTCGAAGGCCACCTTCATCTCCTCGACGGCCGTGAGGTCGCCGGTGACGGCCGCGATGGCCGCCGCCTGCGCCACGTTGGAGACGTTGGAGGTGGCGTGCGACTGGAGGTTCGTGGCGGCCTTGATGACGTCCTTCGGGCCGATCGCCCAGCCCACCCGCCAGCCGGTCATCGCGTACGTCTTCGCGACACCGTTGACGATGATGCACTTGTCGCGCAGCTCCGGCACGACCACCGGCAGCGACGAGCTGAGTCCTTCAGCGCCGGCGCGCGCGGCCGCGTCGCCGTAGACCAGGTGCTCGTAGATCTCGTCGGTCAGCACCCACAGGCCGTGCTCGGCGGCCCAGCGGCCGACCGCCTCGACCTGCTCGCGGGGGTAGACCGCGCCGGTCGGGTTCGACGGCGATACGAACAGCAGGACCTTGGTGCGCTCCGTACGGGCGGCCTCCAGCTGCTCGACCGTCACGCGGTAGCCGGTGGTCTCGTCGGCGACCACGTCGACCGGCACACCGCCCGCGAGCCGGATCGACTCCGGGTAGGTGGTCCAGTACGGCGCCGGCACGATGACCTCGTCGCCCGGGTCCAGGATGGCGGCGAACGCCTCGTAGATGGCCTGCTTGCCACCGTTCGTCACCAGGACGTTCGCGGCCTCGATCTCGTAGCCGGAGTCGCGCAGCGTCTTCGCCACGATCGCGGACTTCAGCTCGGGGAGGCCGCCGGCCGGGGTGTAGCGGTGGTACTTCGGGGTGCGGCATGCCTCGACGGCGGCCTCGACGATGTAGCCGGGCGTGGGGAAGTCGGGCTCACCGGCGCCGAAGCCGATCACCGGGCGCCCGGCGGCCTTGAGGGCCTTGGCCTTGGCGTCGACGGCGAGGGTGGCGGACTCGGAGATCGAACCGATGCGGGCGGAGACCCGGCGGTCGGCGGGGGACGGTGCGGAAGGAGTGGCAGCGCTCATACAGGCATCGTCGCAGACCGCTCTCCGGCCCGGAACGTGGGTTTGCGGGCGCCACCCGGGACGTTTCTGTTCGACGCCCGGCTCTGAACCACGTACACTCGCTGACCGTTGGCTCCCAACGGGCCGCCGCGGTGCACGAACTTAGTGCAGTCGGCCGCATGCGGTAGGTTGGGGGAACCACAAAGGGTCGTAGCTCAATTGGTAGAGCACTGGTCTCCAAAACCAGCGGTTGGGGGTTCAAGTCCCTCCGGCCCTGCTACACGCACTTCGTCACCAAAGTGCGTGCACGCGTACGTATGAAATGCACCGCCGTGCGGCTCAACCGGGCGCGGCACGGCCACGACCCGGATTCAGGTGAGGACGAGTGACGGACGCCCTGGGCTCCATCGACATGCCTGAGCGTGGTCGTTCCGAGGACGACGCCACGGAATCCCAGAAGAAGCCCCGCCGCGGAGGCAAGCGCGGCAAGAAGGGTCCCTTCGCGCGGCTTGCGCTCTTTTACCGCCAGGTCATTGCGGAACTCCGTAAGGTCGTCTGGCCCACGCGCAGCCAGCTGTCGACGTACACCAGTGTGGTGATCGTCTTCGTTGTCATCATCATCGGTCTCGTAACCGTGATTGACTTGGGAATCAACCGAGTCGTCGGGTACGTCTTCGGCTGATCCCGCGGAGGGGCGCCTGCGCGGGCGCCATTTCGCATGTTCAACCCCTTGAAGCCAGGAAGAAGCAGCCACCGTGTCTGACCCGAACCTGAACGACGCCGCCGAATCCGCCGAGACGGCAGCGGCCGACGTTGACGCGGCTGCCTCGGCCGAGGTCGAGGGCGACGACACCGAGCGCGAGATCGTCGAGGCCGCTGACGCCATCGACGAGTTCGACGCCGAGGAAGCCGCAGCCGGCGAGCCCGCCGAGGAAGCCGCGGTGCACGTCGAGGACGAGGACGAGGCCCTCGCTGAGGACGAGTCCGCCGAGGAGCAGGAGCCGGTCGACCCGGTGGCCGCCCTCCGCGACGAACTGCGTGGCCTCCCCGGCGAGTGGTACGTCATCCACACCTACGCGGGCTACGAGAACCGCGTGAAGACCAACCTCGAACAGCGCGCCGTCTCGCTGAACGTCGAGGACTACATCTTCCAGGCCGAGGTGCCGCAGGAAGAGGTCGTCCAGATCAAGAACGGTGACCGCCGTACGGTCCGCCAGAACAAGCTCCCGGGCTATGTGCTGGTGCGCATGGACCTGACGAACGAGTCCTGGGGCGTGGTCCGCAACACCCCGGGCGTCACCGGCTTCGTCGGCAACGCCTACGACCCGTACCCGCTGACCCTGGACGAGATCGTCAAGATGCTCGCCCCGGAGGCCGAGGAGAAGGCCGCCAAGGAGGCCGCCGCGGCCGAGGGCAAGCCGGCGCCGTCCCGCAAGGTCGAGGTCCAGGTCCTGGACTTCGAGGTGGGCGACTCGGTCACCGTCACCGACGGCCCGTTCGCCACGCTTCAGGCGACGATCAACGAGATCAACGCCGACTCGAAGAAGGTCAAGGGCCTGGTCGAGATCTTCGGCCGCGAGACCCCGGTCGAGCTCAGCTTCGACCAGATCCAGAAGAACTAGGTTCTTCCGGAGCATCAGCCACCGACCAGGTCAGACGGGCACACTGCCGGTCTGACCTGCTCGGTTTTTGGCCGCGCGACCATACCCGTTATCGTTGTGCGGTATGCCTCCATCCGGATGACCGGATTGCGGGGCGAACCACCTCTCACTAGGACCCGGAGAGAGCATGCCTCCCAAGAAGAAGAAGGTCACGGGGCTTATCAAGCTCCAGATCCAGGCCGGTGCCGCGAACCCGGCTCCGCCGGTCGGCCCCGCGCTGGGTCAGCACGGCGTCAACATCATGGAGTTCTGCAAGGCCTACAACGCCGCGACCGAGTCGCAGCGTGGCATGGTCGTGCCGGTGGAGATCACGGTCTACGAAGACCGTTCCTTCACCTTCGTCACCAAGACCCCGCCGGCCGCGAAGCTCATCCTGAAGGCTGCGGGCGTGGAGAAGGGCTCCGGCGAGCCGCACAAGACCAAGGTCGCCAAGATCACCGAGGCGCAGGTCCGCGAGATCGCCACCACCAAGATGCCCGACCTGAACGCCAACGACCTGGACGCCGCGTCGAAGATCATCGCCGGCACCGCCCGTTCCATGGGCATCACGGTCGAGGGCTGAACCTCCGCCCCTCAAGGCACCCATGTGGCAGGACCAGGCGCTGGTCCGCACCACGACTCCACCCACTGCATCAGGAGCAGAAGTGAAGCGCAGCAAGACTCTTCGCAACGCGGACGCGAAGATCGACCGGGAGCGTCTGTACGCCCCGCTCGAGGCCGTCCGTCTCGCCAAGGACACCACGTCCGCCAAGTTCGACGCGACCGTCGAGGTTGCCATGCGTCTGGGCGTCGACCCGCGCAAGGCCGACCAGATGGTCCGTGGCACCGTGAACCTCCCGCACGGCACCGGTAAGACCGCCCGGGTCCTGGTCTTCGCGACCGGTGACCGTGCTGCGGCAGCGGAAGCCGCCGGCGCCGACATCGTCGGCTCGGACGAACTGATCGACGAGGTCTCCAAGGGCCGCCTGGACTTCGACGCCGTCGTCGCCACCCCGGACCTCATGGGCAAGGTCGGCCGCCTCGGCCGCGTGCTCGGTCCCCGTGGTCTGATGCCGAACCCGAAGACCGGCACCGTCACCCCGGATGTCGCCAAGGCTGTCACCGACATCAAGGGCGGCAAGATCGAGTTCCGCGTGGACAAGCACGCGAACCTCCACTTCATCATCGGCAAGGTCTCCTTCGACGAGACCAAGCTGGTGGAGAACTACGCCGCCGCGCTTGAGGAGATCACCCGTCTCAAGCCGTCCGCCGCCAAGGGCCGTTACATCAAGAAGACGACCATCGCCACCACGATGGGCCCCGGCGTCCCGGTCGACCCCAACCGCACCCGCAACCTCCTCGTCGAGGACGAGGCCGTCTGATCTCTCTGATCGACGCGCCTCATCGCGTGTGATTCACACCGTCAGGCCCCGCTCTCCGTACGGAGAGCGGGGCCTGACGCGTTCATAACAGCACCTGCCGGAAGCCCAGTTGGTGGCCTGCACTACAGTCCCCTGCGAGGTCCATAAAGGAATCAAAGGGGGAGCCTCAAGTGCGCAGCACGCGTATAGCCGCCGCCGTGGCGGCGGGAGTTGTCATGCTGGCCGGTCTGACCGCCTGTAACAAGGGCGGCACCAACAACGGCACCGGCGGTGGCAGCAGCAGCGGCGGTGGGGGCAGTGACGCAGCAGGGGCGAAGTCTCCGCTGGAGGCCGCGCTGGCCTCGCTGAAGACGGCCTCGCAGCAGACGAGCGACAAGAAGTCCGCGAAGATCGACGGCACGCAGAAGGTGGGGCCGTCCTCGCGCACCATGAAGGGCGCGATGGACTGGTCGAACGGCATCAACATGACCGTCGACATCACCACGACCGGCGGCCCCATGGCCGGCAAGCCCATGAAGGCGGTCTACACGCCGCAGTCGATGTACATGAACATGGGCATGCCCATGGGCGGCAAGAACTGGATCAAGTACGACTACGACGCCCTGGCCAAGAAGAGCCCGCTCGGCTCCGTGCTCAAGGACGCGATGCAGAACAACGACCCGGTCAAGTCGGTGAACCTGCTCATCGCCTCCGGCAAGGTCCAGCAGGCCGGCAAGGAGGACGTCCGCGGCGTGCAGGCGACCCACTACACCGGCACGGTCGACGTGGCCGAGATGGTCAAGATGCAGTCCAAGAGCCTCAGCGAGTCCGACCTGAAGGCGCTGGAGGCGCAGCTCCAGCAGGCCGGTGCGACGAAGGAGACCATCGACCTGTGGATCGGCCCGGACAACCTGCTCGTGAAGAAGCGTGAGCAGATGGACGGCAAGAACGCGTCGGACTCGACGGTCTTCTACTCGGACTACGGCACCAAGGTCTCGGTGACCCCGCCGCCGGCGAGCGACACCATGACGCCGCCCGGCGCCTGACGAGCGAGCGTGCGGTGGGGCGTCCGCGACGTCCCACCGCAGCCGATTTGCCTGAGCGCAGGCCGCTCCCGTACGGTGTCCCGGAAGCCAAAGACCGCTGGTTGTCTCTGCGCGTCCGGTATCGGGCGTGTGGTGGCCGAAGGATCCGCTAGCTGCGGACGGCCTGCGCAGGTGAATGAGGAAGATCTCCCGGGTGTGAGCCTGGTCGAGTATCGCCCCGTGCGCCTGCGCCGGGGCGTTTGTTTTGCCCAGCCCCTTCTGCGCGGTCCTCATCACCCGGAAGGAGGCCGAGGCTCATGGCGACGTCTGACAAGAACGCAGCAGTTGCGGAGATCACGGAGAAGCTCCGCGACTCCAACGCAGCTGTTGTGACTTCGTACACCGGACTGACTGTGGCGCAGCTCAAGGAGCTCCGCCGTTCTCTCGGCGAGAACGCTCAGTACCGTGTGGTGAAGAACACGCTGACCAAGATCGCGGCCAAGGAGGCCGGGATCGAGCTGGACGAGCACCTCAAGGGCTCGACCGCTGTTGCCTTCGTGACCGGTGACCCGGTCACGGCGGCGAAGGGTCTTCGTGACTTCGCCAAGGAGAACCCCGCTCTCGTCATCAAGGGCGGTGTCCTTGACGGCAAGGCGCTGTCCGCCGACGAGATCAAGAAGCTTGCGGACCTCGAGTCCCGCGAGGTTCTGCTCGCCAAGCTGGCGGGCGCCATGAAGGGCAAGCAGTCCCAGGCTGCCGCGCTCTTCCAGGCGCTTCCCTCGAAGTTCGTCCGCACCGCGGAGGCGCTTCGTGCCAAGAAGGCCGAGCAGGGCGGTGCCGAGTAATTCGGCTCGCACATTGACCGCCGCCTGAGGCGACGGTCGAAGCGGGCCCAACGTACGCCCGCCGACATGTACATCCGGCACCAGCCGATTTAGTGGAAGGATCGCCCATCATGGCGAAGCTCAGCCAGGAAGACCTGCTCGCGCAGTTCGAGGAGATGACCCTCATCGAGCTCTCCGAGTTCGTGAAGGCGTTCGAGGAGAAGTTCGACGTCACCGCTGCCGCCCCGGCCGCCGTTGCCGTTGCCGGCCCGGGTGCCCCGGCCGCCGCCGAGGCCGAGGAGCAGGACGAGTTCGACGTCATCCTGACCGGCGCCGGCGACAAGAAGATCCAGGTCATCAAGGTCGTGCGTGAGCTGACCTCCCTGGGTCTGAAGGAGGCCAAGGACCTCGTCGACGGCACCCCGAAGCCCGTCCTGGAGAAGGTCGCCAAGGAGGCCGCGGAGAAGGCTGCCGAGTCCCTCAAGGCCGCCGGCGCCTCCGTCGAGGTCAAGTGACCCCAGTGAGTCGCTGAGACTCACGTCCTGAGCGCCTGAGGGCGTACACGGACACAGCGAAGGGCGATCACCCATGCGGGTGGTCGCCCTTCGTCGTGCAAGCCACGGCTGCATTGCCTCGCGCCGGAGTGCGAGTATGGTGATCTTCGTTGCCCGGACGCGCCTCCATGTGACGATCTCCCTGAGGTGGGGGGCCTTGACGAACCGGACGCGGCGCGCAATTCTCGGGACGCGACGCAGAAGCGATCCAGGGTTCGAGGCATGGATCGCCGACGAAGAGGGAAGCATCGGTGTGCGCCACTGGCGCAGGGCTTTCGGCAGGCGCAGGGCATTGGGCGTGGAGAAGAACAACGAGGGGCTCCTCCGGATCGGGGGGCACGACCTCCCGGAGGGAGAAGATCGGTATCACGGTGCTGTACCGGTCTCCGGAAACTCGCTCTGGACATCAGTGTGCCAAGTGGCTACACTGACCCTTTGCGCTGCCTGTTAGCTGCTCCCTGCCCGTCACCAGGGGCATACCCGAGCCCGAGCAAAGCTGAATGAACCGCCCTGACCTGGGCTTTCCCTCAGTCTGCTCGATTCGGGACCGGTACGCGCGTAGTGAGTCCGAGCCCTCGGAAGGACCCCCTCTTGGCCGCCTCGCGCAACGCCTCGACTGCCAATACGAACAACGGCGACAGCACCGCCCCGCTGCGCATCTCTTTTGCGAAGATCAAGGAGCCCCTCGGGGTTCCGAACCTCCTTGCGCTGCAGACCGAAAGCTTCGACTGGCTGCTCGGCAATGCCGCATGGAAGGGTCGCGTCGAGGCTGCGCTGGAGAGTGGGCAGGAAGTTCCCACCAAGTCCGGTCTCGAAGAGATCTTTGAAGAGATCTCCCCGATCGAAGACTTCTCCGGGTCGATGTCGCTGACGTTCCGCGACCACCGCTTCGAGCCCCCGAAGAACTCCATCGACGAGTGCAAGGAGCGCGACTTCACGTACGCGGCTCCGCTGTTCGTCACCGCGGAGTTCACCAACAACGAGACCGGCGAGATCAAGTCCCAGACGGTCTTCATGGGCGACTTCCCGCTCATGACCCCCAAGGGCACCTTCTGCATCAACGGCACCGAGCGTGTCGTCGTCTCGCAGCTGGTCCGCTCGCCGGGCGTCTACTTCGACAGCTCGATCGACAAGACGTCCGACAAGGACATCTTCTCCGCCAAGATCATCCCGTCCCGGGGTGCCTGGCTGGAGATGGAGATCGACAAGCGCGACATGGTCGGCGTGCGTATCGACCGCAAGCGCAAGCAGTCCGTGACCGTCCTGCTCAAGGCGCTCGGTTGGACGACCGAGCAGATCCTCGAGGAGTTCGGCGAGTACGAGTCGATGCGCGCCACCCTGGAGAAGGACCACACCCAGGGCCAGGACGACGCGCTGCTCGACATCTACCGCAAGCTGCGCCCGGGCGAGCCGCCGACCCGCGAGGCCGCGCAGACGCTGCTGGAGAACCTCTACTTCAACCCCAAGCGCTACGACCTCGCGAAGGTCGGCCGCTACAAGGTCAACAAGAAGCTCGGCGGCGACGAGCCGCTGGACGCCGGTGTGCTGACCACCGATGACGTCATCGCCACGATCAAGTACCTGGTCAAGCTGCACGCCGGCGAGACCGAGACGATCGGCGAGAACGGCAACAGCATCGTTGTCGAGACCGACGACATCGACCACTTCGGCAACCGCCGTCTGCGCAACGTCGGCGAGCTGATCCAGAACCAGGTCCGTACGGGTCTCGCCCGTATGGAGCGCGTCGTGCGCGAGCGCATGACCACCCAGGACGTCGAGGCGATCACGCCGCAGACCCTGATCAACATCCGGCCGGTCGTCGCCTCCATCAAGGAGTTCTTCGGCACCAGCCAGCTGTCCCAGTTCATGGACCAGACCAACCCGCTGTCGGGTCTGACCCACAAGCGCCGTCTGTCGGCGCTGGGCCCGGGTGGTCTCTCCCGTGAGCGGGCCGGTCTGGACGTCCGTGACGTGCACCCCTCGCACTACGGCCGCATGTGCCCGATCGAGACCCCCGAAGGCCCGAACATCGGTCTGATCGGTTCGCTCGCGTCGTACGGCCGGGTCAACGTCTTCGGCTTCATCGAGACGCCGTACCGCAAGGTCGTCGACGGCCAGGTCACGGAGGAGGTGGACTACCTCACCGCTGATGAGGAGGACCGCTTCCTGATCGCCCAGGCGAACGCGAAGCTCACCGAGGACATGCGCTTCGCCGAGCAGCGTGTGCTGGTCCGCCGCCGTGGCGGCGAGGTCGACCTCGTCCCCGCCGACGAGGTGGACTTCATGGACGTCTCGCCGCGCCAGATGGTGTCGGCCGCGACCGCCATGATCCCGTTCCTGGAGCACGACGACGCCAACCGCGCGCTCATGGGATCGAACATGATGCGCCAGGCCGTTCCGCTGATCAAGGCGGAGTCGCCGCTGGTCGGCACCGGCATGGAGTACCGCTGCGCGGTCGACGCCGGCGACGTCATCAAGGCCGAGAAGGACGGTGTGGTCCAGGAGGTCTCCGCGGACTACATCACCGTCGCCAACGACGACGGCACGTACACCACGTACCGCGTCGCCAAGTTCACCCGCTCCAACCAGGGCACCTCCTTCAACCAGAAGGTCGTCGTGGACGAGGGTGCGCGGGTCGTCGAGGGCCAGGTCCTCGCCGACGGTCCGTCCACCGAAGAGGGCGAGATGGCCCTCGGCAAGAACCTGCTCGTCGCGTTCATGCCGTGGGAGGGCCACAACTACGAGGACGCGATCATCCTGTCGCAGCGCCTCGTGCAGGACGACGTCCTCTCCTCGATCCACATCGAGGAGCACGAGGTCGACGCCCGTGACACCAAGCTGGGCCCCGAGGAGATCACCCGGGACATCCCGAACGTCTCCGAGGAGGTCCTCTCCGACCTCGACGAGCGCGGCATCATCCGGATCGGTGCCGAGGTCGTCGCCGGCGACATCCTCGTCGGCAAGGTCACGCCCAAGGGTGAGACCGAGCTGACCCCCGAGGAGCGCCTGCTCCGCGCGATCTTCGGTGAGAAGGCGCGCGAGGTGCGCGACACCTCGCTGAAGGTGCCGCACGGTGAGATCGGCAAGGTCATCGGCGTCCGCGTCTTCGACCGTGAAGAGGGCGACGAGCTGCCCCCGGGCGTGAACCAGCTGGTCCGCGTCTACGTCGCACAGAAGCGCAAGATCACCGACGGTGACAAGCTCGCCGGCCGCCACGGCAACAAGGGCGTCATCTCGAAGATCCTGCCGGTCGAGGACATGCCGTTCCTGGAGGACGGCACCCCGGTCGACATCATCCTCAACCCGCTGGGTGTCCCGTCCCGAATGAACCCGGGACAGGTCCTGGAGATCCACCTCGGCTGGCTCGCCAGCCAGGGCTGGAAGGTCGAGGGCTCCGAGGAGTGGCAGCAGCGGCTCCAGGCGATCGGCGCCGACGACGTCGCACCGCGCACCAACGTCGCGACCCCGGTCTTCGACGGTGCGCGCGAGGACGAGCTCGCGGGTCTCTTCGACTCGACGCTCCCCAACCGCGACGGCGAGCGGATGGTCAAGAGCTCCGGCAAGGCCCAGCTGTTCGACGGCCGCTCCGGCGAGCCGTTCCCGGACCCGATCTCGGTCGGGTACATGTACATCCTCAAGCTGCACCACCTGGTCGACGACAAGCTGCACGCCCGCTCGACCGGTCCGTACTCGATGATCACCCAGCAGCCGCTGGGTGGTAAGGCCCAGTTCGGTGGCCAGCGGTTCGGTGAGATGGAGGTGTGGGCGCTGGAGGCTTACGGCGCCGCGTACGCCCTCCAGGAGCTGCTGACGATCAAGTCCGACGACGTGACCGGCCGCGTGAAGGTCTACGAGGCCATCGTCAAGGGCGAGAACATCCCCGAGCCCGGCATCCCCGAGTCCTTCAAGGTGCTTATCAAGGAGATGCAGTCCCTGTGCCTCAACGTGGAGGTGCTGTCCTCGGACGGCATGTCCATCGAGATGCGCGACACCGACGAGGACGTCTTCCGCGCTGCGGAGGAGCTCGGCATCGACCTGTCCCGGCGCGAGCCGAGCAGCGTCGAAGAGGTCTGACGGGTCTGGTCGGGACCGCCTCGTGCAGAGGAGGTCCCGGCCCCGCCCCGGACCCCGTACAGACCATAGAGACACGACCCTGAGAGGGATTGACGCATAGTGCTCGACGTCAACTTCTTCGACGAGCTGCGGATCGGCCTTGCCACCGCTGACGACATCCGTCAGTGGTCCCACGGTGAGGTCAAGAAGCCGGAGACCATCAACTACCGCACCCTCAAGCCCGAAAAGGACGGACTCTTCTGCGAGAAGATCTTCGGTCCGACCCGGGACTGGGAGTGCTACTGCGGTAAGTACAAGCGCGTCCGCTTCAAGGGCATCATCTGCGAGCGCTGCGGCGTCGAGGTCACTCGCGCCAAGGTGCGCCGTGAGCGGATGGGCCACATCGAGCTGGCCGCTCCCGTTACCCACATCTGGTACTTCAAGGGTGTGCCGAGCCGGCTGGGCTACCTGCTGGACCTCGCCCCCAAGGACCTCGAAAAGGTCATCTACTTCGCCGCCTACATGATCACGTGGGTGGACGAGGAGCGCCGTACGCGCGACCTGCCCTCGCTGGAGGCCCACGTCTCCGTCGAGCGCCAGCAGATCGAGCAGCGCCGCGACTCCGACCTTGAGGCCCGCGCCAAGAAGCTCGAGACCGACCTGGCCGAGCTGGAGGCCGAGGGCGCCAAGGCGGACGTGCGCCGCAAGGTGCGCGAGGGCGCCGAGCGCGAGATGAAGCAGCTGCGCGACCGTGCGCAGCGCGAGATCGACCGCCTCGACGAGGTCTGGAACCGCTTCAAGAACCTGAAGGTCCAGGACCTGGAGGGCGACGAGCTCCTCTACCGCGAGCTGCGTGACCGCTTCGGCACGTACTTCGACGGCTCCATGGGCGCCGCTGCGCTTCAGAAGCGCCTGGAGACCTTCGACCTGGAGGAGGAGGCCGAGCGCCTCCGCGAGATCATCCGGACCGGCAAGGGCCAGAAGAAGACCCGTGCGCTCAAGCGCCTCAAGGTCGTCTCCGCCTTCCTCCAGACCCGCAACAGCCCCAAGGGCATGGTGCTGGACTGCATCCCGGTGATCCCGCCGGACCTGCGTCCGATGGTGCAGCTGGACGGTGGCCGCTTCGCGACCTCCGACCTGAACGACCTGTACCGCCGTGTGATCAACCGCAACAACCGCCTGAAGCGGCTTCTCGACCTCGGCGCGCCCGAGATCATCGTGAACAACGAGAAGCGCATGCTCCAGGAGGCCGTGGACGCGCTCTTCGACAACGGCCGTCGTGGTCGCCCGGTGACGGGCCCCGGCAACCGTCCGCTGAAGTCGCTGTCCGACATGCTCAAGGGCAAGCAGGGCCGCTTCCGTCAGAACCTGCTCGGCAAGCGCGTCGACTACTCGGCCCGTTCCGTCATCGTCGTCGGCCCGCAGCTCAAGCTGCACCAGTGCGGTCTGCCCAAGGCCATGGCGCTGGAGCTCTTCAAGCCGTTCGTGATGAAGCGCCTGGTGGACCTGAACCACGCGCAGAACATCAAGAGCGCGAAGCGCATGGTCGAGCGTGGCCGCACCGTCGTGTACGACGTCCTCGAAGAGGTCATCGCCGAGCACCCGGTGCTGCTGAACCGTGCGCCGACCCTGCACCGCCTCGGTATCCAGGCGTTCGAGCCGCAGCTGGTCGAGGGCAAGGCCATCCAGATCCACCCGCTCGTCTGCACCGCGTTCAACGCGGACTTCGACGGTGACCAGATGGCCGTGCACCTGCCGCTGTCCGCGGAGGCGCAGGCCGAGGCCCGCATCCTGATGCTGTCCTCGAACAACATCCTCAAGCCGGCCGACGGCCGTCCGGTCACCATGCCGACCCAGGACATGGTGCTCGGCCTCTTCTTCCTCACCACGGACGAGGAGGAGCGCGAGGTCAAGGGCGAGGGCCGGGCCTTCGGCTCGGTCGCCGAGGCGATCATGGCCTTCGACGCCCGCGAGCTCTCGCTCCAGGCCAAGGTCGACATCCGCTTCCCGATCGGTACGGTTCCGCCCCGCGGCTGGACCCCGCCGGTCGCGGAGGAGGGCGAGCCCGAGTGGCAGCAGGGTGACAGCTTCCGGCTGCGCACCACCCTGGGCCGCGCGCTCTTCAACGAGCTGCTGCCCGAGGACTACCCGTTCGTCGACTACTCGGTGGGCAAGAAGCAGCTCTCCGCGATCGTCAACGACCTGGCGGAGCGCTACCCGAAGGTCATCGTGGCGGCGACGCTCGACAACCTGAAGGCGGCCGGCTTCCACTGGGCCACCCGTTCCGGCGTCACCGTCGCCGTCTCCGACATCGTCGTGCCGGAGGCCAAGAAGGGGATCGTCGCGGGCTACGAGGCCCAGGACGAGAAGGTCCAGAAGCAGTACGAGCGCGGTCTGATCACCAAGGACGAGCGCACGCAGGAGCTCATCAACATCTGGACCAAGGCGACCAACGAGGTTGCCGAGGCGATGAATGAGAACTTCCCGAAGACCAACCCCATCTTCATGATGGTGGACTCCGGTGCTCGCGGAAACATGATGCAGATGCGTCAGATCGCGGGTATGCGTGGTCTGGTGTCCAACGCCAAGAACGAGACCATCCCGCGGCCCATCAAGGCGTCGTTCCGTGAGGGTCTCTCCGTGCTGGAGTACTTCATCTCCACGCACGGTGCCCGTAAGGGTCTGGCGGACACCGCCCTCCGTACCGCCGACTCGGGTTACCTGACCCGTCGTCTGGTCGACGTCTCCCAGGACGTCATCATCCGCGAGGAGGACTGCGGCACCGAGCGCGGTCTCAAGCTGCGGATCGCCTCGAAGGACGCCGCCGGTGTCCTGCGCAAGGCGGACGACGTCGAGTCCAGCGTCTACGCCCGCATGCTGGCCGAGGATGTCGTCGTCGACGGCAAGGTCGTCGCCCCGGCGAACGTCGACCTCGGTGACGTGCTCATCGACGCGCTGGTCAACGCGGGTGTCGAGGAGGTCAAGACCCGCTCGGTCCTGACCTGTGAGTCCGCGGTCGGCACCTGCGCCTTCTGCTACGGCCGTTCGCTGGCCACCGGCAAGCTGGTCGACATCGGTGAGGCGGTCGGCATCATCGCCGCCCAGTCCATCGGTGAGCCCGGCACCCAGCTGACGATGCGTACCTTCCACACCGGTGGTGTGGCCGGTGACGACATCACCCTGGGTCTGCCGCGTGTCGTCGAGCTCTTCGAGGCCCGTACGCCCAAGGGTGTCGCCCCGATCTCGGAGGCGGCCGGCCGCGTCCGGATCGAGGAGACCGAGAAGACCAAGAAGGTCATCGTCACGCCGGACGACGGCAGCGACGAGACGTCGTACGGCGTCTCCAAGCGCGCCCGGATGCTGGTGGGCGAGGGCGACCACGTCCAGGTCGGCCAGCCGCTGACCGTCGGCGCGATCAACCCGCACGACGTGCTGCGGATCCTCGGCCAGCGCGCCGTCCAGGTCCACCTGGTCGGCGAGGTCCAGAAGGTCTACAACAGCCAGGGCGTGGCGATCCACGACAAGCACATCGAGATCATCATCCGGCAGATGCTGCGCCGCGTGACGATCATCGAGTCCGGCGACGCGGAGCTGCTGCCGGGCGAGCTCGTGGAGCGCACGAAGTTCGAGGGCGAGAACCGTCGCGTCGTGGCGGAAGGCGGCCACCCGGCCTCCGGCCGTCCGCAGCTGATGGGTATCACCAAGGCTTCGCTGGCCACCGAGTCCTGGCTGTCGGCGGCGTCCTTCCAGGAGACGACCAGGGTCCTGACGGACGCGGCGATCAACGCCAAGTCCGACTCCCTGATCGGCCTCAAGGAGAACGTCATCATCGGTAAGCTCATCCCGGCCGGTACGGGCCTGTCCCGCTACCGCAACATCCGGGTCGAGCCCACCGAGGAGGCCAAGGCCGCGATGTACTCGGCCGTCGGTTACGACGACATCGACTACTCGCCCTTCGGCACCGGCTCCGGCCAGGCGGTCCCGCTGGAGGACTACGACTACGGTCCGTACAACCAGTAATCCCGCACCGCGGAACAGCAACAGGGCGGCCACCCTTCGGGGTGGCCGCCCTGCGGCGTTCGGCCGCCCGTGTGGCCGAGGGAACTTGTCCTCCCATTGCTGCGTCTGTGATGAGAAGATGGGGAGAACTGTCGAGCGGGGGGAGGTTCGCGACATGGCATTCCAGCCGTGGCAGGGTGGGCAGCCTGCTCAGAATCCGTACCAGGTGCCGGCCATGCGTGCCTCGCACGCCGATCGCGAGCGGGCGGTCGATGTCCTGAAGGCGGGCTTCGCGGAGGGCCGGCTCGGGCAGCCGGAGTACGAGCAGCGGATCGCGCGGGCGTATCAGGCGCAGACCCACGCCGAGTTGCAGATGCTGGTCGCGGATCTGCCCCAAGGGCCGGTGCCGCAGGCGCAGTTCGCACCGCGGCCGATGCCGGTGCCGACGACGTTCCTGCCGATGCAGATGCCGATGGTGCAGCCCACCAACGGCTCCGCGACGGGCTCGCTGGTGTGCGGGCTGCTGGCGCCGGTGACCTGGGGAGTGACCTCGATTCCGGCGGTGATCCTGGGGCACAAGGCGCGGGCCGAGATCCGGCGGACCGGTGAGCGGGGAGACGGCCAGGCGGTCGCGGGGCTGGTGCTGGGCTGGCTCGGGATCGGGGCCTGGGCCCTGTTCATCCTGGTGATGGTGCTGGTCACGGCGGTGCGGCCGTGAGGGCCGTGCGCCTTCTTCCGTAGCGCAGTGGATCGCACTACGGTGGCCGCAGCGCCGGGCGAGTCCGGCGTGTCCTTCGCGTGTGCATTTGTTTTGACCGCAGCCAATGCGGTAGGTACGCTCTGACCTTGTGCCTGGGGTGTCCCTGGGCTGCCGTGCGCGCCTTCTCCCGCCACTTCCGGCCGGAGAGTGCCAACAGTGCGGAAGCCGGGTTTTGACACCGCAATCTGCCGCCGCCCTCGTTCCAGCGAGGCAGGTCTGCAGTATTCGACACACCCGACCGCGTGGGTCGGGGAATGTTCCAGGTTAGCTTTACCGAGACTGGCACACAGAAACCGGAGAAACGGTGCCTACGATCCAGCAGCTGGTCCGCAAGGGCCGGCAGGACAAGGTCGAGAAGAACAAGACGCCCGCGCTTGAGGGTTCGCCCCAGCGCCGTGGCGTCTGCACGCGTGTGTTCACGACCACCCCGAAGAAGCCGAACTCGGCCCTGCGTAAGGTCGCGCGTGTGCGTCTGACCAGCGGGATCGAGGTCACCGCTTACATTCCGGGTGAGGGCCACAACCTCCAGGAGCACTCGATCGTGCTCGTGCGTGGCGGCCGTGTGAAGGACCTGCCGGGTGTTCGGTACAAGATCATCCGCGGCTCCCTCGACACGCAGGGCGTCAAGAACCGCAAGCAGGCTCGCAGCCGCTACGGCGCCAAGAAGGAGAAGTAAGAATGCCTCGTAAGGGCCCCGCCCCGAAGCGCCCGGTCATCATCGACCCGGTCTACGGCTCTCCTCTGGTGACCTCCCTCATCAACAAGGTTCTGCTGAACGGCAAGCGCTCCACCGCTGAGCGCATCGTTTACGGCGCCATGGAGGGTCTGCGCGAGAAGACCGGCAACGACCCGGTCATCACGCTGAAGCGCGCGCTGGAGAACATCAAGCCGACCCTTGAGGTCAAGTCCCGCCGTGTCGGTGGCGCGACCTACCAGGTCCCGGTCGAGGTCAAGCCCGGCCGCGCCGCCACCCTCTCGCTCCGCTGGCTCGTGGGCTACTCCCGCGCCCGCCGCGAGAAGACCATGACCGAGCGCCTCATGAACGAACTGCTCGACGCCTCCAACGGCCTCGGCGCTTCGGTCAAGAAGCGTGAGGACACGCACAAGATGGCCGAGTCCAACAAGGCCTTCGCGCACTACCGCTGGTAGTCGCAACCCACATCGAGACCGAGAGAAGATTGAGCCACTATGGCTACCACTTCGCTTGACCTGGCCAAGGTCCGCAACATCGGGATCATGGCCCACATCGACGCGGGCAAGACGACCACCACCGAGCGGATCCTGTTCTACACCGGTGTCTCGTACAAGATCGGTGAGGTCCACGACGGCGCTGCCACGATGGACTGGATGGAGCAGGAGCAGGAGCGCGGCATCACGATCACGTCTGCCGCGACGACCTGCCACTGGCCGCTGGAGAACGTCGACAACACCATCAACATCATCGACACCCCGGGCCACGTCGACTTCACGGTCGAGGTGGAGCGCTCGCTGCGCGTCCTGGACGGCGCGGTGACGGTGTTCGACGGCGTTGCCGGTGTCGAGCCGCAGTCGGAGACCGTCTGGCGTCAGGCGGACCGCTACGGCGTGCCGCGCATCTGCTTCGTCAACAAGCTCGACCGCACCGGTGCCGAGTTCCACCGCTGCGTCGACATGATCTCGGACCGCCTGGGCGCGGTGCCGATCGTCATGCAGCTGCCGATCGGCACCGAGGCGGACTTCAAGGGCGTCGTCGACCTCGTGAAGATGAAGGCCCTGGTCTGGTCGGCCGAGGCCGCCAAGGGCGAGATGTACGACACCGTCGACATCCCGGCCACCCACGCCGAGGCCGCCGACGAGTGGCGCGGCAAGCTGCTCGAGGTCGTCGCCGAGAACGACGAAGAGGTCATGGAGCTGTACCTGGAGGGCCAGGAGCCCACCGAGGAGCAGCTGTACGCGGCGATCCGCCGTATCACGATCGCTTCCGGCAAGGCCGACGTCACCACCGTCACCCCGGTGTTCTGCGGTACCGCGTTCAAGAACAAGGGCGTCCAGCCCCTGCTCGACGCGGTCGTGCGCTACCTCCCCTCCCCGTTGGACGTCGAGGCCATCGAGGGCCACGCGGTCAACAACCCGGAGGAGGTCGTCAAGCGCAAGCCGTCCGAGGACGAGCCGCTGTCCGCCCTGGCGTTCAAGATCGCGAGCGACCCCCACCTGGGCAAGCTCACCTTCATCCGGGTGTACTCGGGCCGCCTTGAGGCCGGCACGCAGGTGCAGAACTCGGTGAAGGGCAAGAAGGAGCGCATCGGCAAGATCTACCGGATGCACGCGAACAAGCGTGAGGAGATCGAGTCGGTGGGTGCCGGCGACATCGTCGCCGTCATGGGTCTGAAGCAGACCACCACCGGTGAGACCCTCTGCGACGCGAGCGCTCCGGTGATCCTTGAGTCGATGGAGTTCCCGGCCCCGGTCATCCAGGTCGCCATCGAGCCCAAGTCCAAGGGCGACCAGGAGAAGCTGGGTGTCGCCATCCAGCGCCTCGCCGAAGAGGACCCCTCGTTCCAGGTGCACACCGACGAGGAGACCGGCCAGACCATCATCGCGGGTATGGGCGAGCTGCACCTCGACGTGCTGGTCGACCGTATGAAGCGTGAGTTCCGGGTCGAGGCCAACGTCGGCAAGCCGCAGGTCGCGTACCGCGAGACGCTGCGCAAGGCGGTCGAGCGCCTGGACTACACGCACAAGAAGCAGACCGGTGGTTCCGGTCAGTTCGCGAAGGTCCAGATCGCCCTCGAGCCGCTCGAAGGCGATGGCTACGAGTTCGAGAACAAGGTCACCGGTGGCCGCATCCCGCGGGAGTACATCCCGTCCGTGGACGCCGGCTGCCAGGAGGCCATGGAGTTCGGTGTCCTCGCGGGCTACCCGCTCACGGGCGTCAAGGTCACCCTTCTCGACGGTGCCTTCCACGAGGTCGACTCGTCGGAAATGGCCTTCAAGATCGCCGGTTCGATGGCCTTCAAGGAGGCCGCCCGCAAGGCCAGCCCGGCCCTGCTGGAGCCGATGATGAAGGTCGAGGTCACCACGCCCGAGGACTACATGGGCGATGTGATCGGCGACATCAACTCCCGCCGTGGGCAGATCCAGTCCATGGAGGACCGCGCCGGCGCCAAGCTCGTCACGGGCCTGGTTCCGCTCTCGGAGATGTTCGGCTACGTCGGAGACCTCCGCAGCAAGACGTCGGGTCGCGCAAGCTACTCGATGCAGTTCGACTCCTACGCCGAGGTTCCGCGGAACGTCGCCGAGGAGATCATCGCGAAGGCCAAGGGCGAGTAGCTCCGTCTCCCGAGAGTCGGAACACGCTTTAGGCTTGACACCGTCTGCCGGGGCATTCCCCGCGATCCGTGAGGATGCCCCGGCAGCCGGCACCCCAGCAAAGATCACCTGGCGCCGATGAGTAAGGCGTACAGAACCACTCCACAGGAGGACCCCAGTGGCGAAGGCGAAGTTCGAGCGGACTAAGCCGCACGTCAACATCGGCACCATCGGTCACATTGACCACGGTAAGACGACCCTCACGGCCGCCATTACCAAGGTGCTGCACGACGCGTACCCGGACCTGAACGAGGCCTCGGCCTTCGACCAGATCGACAAGGCTCCTGAGGAGCGCCAGCGCGGTATCACCATCTCCATCGCGCACGTCGAGTACCAGACCGAGTCGCGTCACTACGCCCACGTCGACTGCCCCGGTCACGCGGACTACATCAAGAACATGATCACGGGTGCGGCGCAGATGGACGGCGCCATCCTCGTGGTCGCCGCGACCGACGGCCCGATGCCGCAGACCAAGGAGCACGTGCTCCTGGCCCGCCAGGTCGGCGTTCCCTACATCGTTGTCGCCCTGAACAAGGCCGACATGGTGGACGACGAGGAGATCCTGGAGCTCGTCGAGCTCGAGGTCCGTGAGCTCCTCTCCGAGTACGAGTTCCCGGGCGACGACGTTCCGGTCGTCAAGGTCTCCGCTCTGAAGGCCCTTGAGGGCGACAAGGAGTGGGGCAACACCGTCCTCGAGCTGATGAAGGCCGTCGACGAGTCGATCCCGCAGCCCGAGCGTGACGTCGACAAGCCGTTCCTGATGCCGATCGAGGACGTCTTCACGATCACCGGTCGTGGCACCGTCGTCACCGGTCGTATCGAGCGCGGTGTCCTCAAGGTCAACGAGACCGTGGACATCATCGGCATCAAGACCGAGAAGACCACCACCACGGTCACCGGCATCGAGATGTTCCGCAAGCTGCTCGACGAGGGCCAGGCCGGTGAGAACGTCGGTCTGCTGCTCCGCGGCATCAAGCGCGAGGACGTCGAGCGCGGCCAGGTCATCATCAAGCCGGGCTCGGTCACCCCGCACACGGAGTTCGAGGCGCAGGCGTACATCCTGTCGAAGGACGAGGGTGGCCGCCACACCCCGTTCTTCAACAACTACCGCCCGCAGTTCTACTTCCGTACCACGGACGTGACCGGCGTCGTGACCCTCCCCGAGGGCACCGAGATGGTCATGCCGGGCGACAACACCGAGATGTCGGTCCAGCTGATCCAGCCGGTCGCCATGGAGGAGGGCCTGAAGTTCGCCATCCGTGAGGGTGGCCGGACCGTCGGCGCCGGCCAGGTCACCAAGATCAACAAGTAATTGCTGATCCGGTCGACCCGGTAGCTCCCCGGAGCATCCGAGAAGCCCCGCTCACCATCAGGTGGGCGGGGCTTCTTGACAGTTGGGCCTCGATTGGCCTTACGCATCCCGGGTATGGCACACTGTCCAGGTTGCTCGGTTGAGTGCCGATGCTGCGCGCCTCCCGCCGGGAGGACTGGAAGCGAGTCCCAGGTATTCGTCGTCCCTTCTGAGGGGCGGAAGTACGGGAATCTTCCGGGAAGCGTCAGCGGGGTGCCTCGGCCAGGCGCCCGGTGGGTGTTCTTCCCCCACTTTCTCCTTCTCGAAGGATCTCCCCTGCGGAGATTTACGAGAAGGGGCGCGACACGCCCGACCGCGTGGGTCGGAGAGGAACGCGAACCTACCGGGTCCCAGAGCGTTACGAGAGACAGGACTACGAAGTAGCCATGGCGGGACAGAAGATCCGCATCCGGCTCAAGGCCTACGACCACGAGGTCATCGACTCCTCGGCGAAGAAGATCGTCGAGACGGTGACCCGTACTGGTGCGTCGGTCGCGGGCCCGGTGCCGCTGCCCACTGAGAAGAACGTGTACTGCGTCATCAAGTCGCCGCACAAGTACAAGGACTCGCGCGAGCACTTCGAGATGCGCACGCACAAGCGCCTGATCGACATCCTCGACCCGACGCCCAAGACCGTTGACTCGCTGATGCGCCTGGACCTTCCGGCCGGCGTTGACATCGAGATCAAGCTCTGAGAGGCGCGGAAGAGATGGCTAAGCAGATCAAGGGCATCCTGGGCGAGAAGCTCGGCATGACCCAGGTCTGGGACGAGAACAACCGTGTCGTCCCGGTGACCGTGGTGAAGGCCGGCCCCTGCGTCGTTACCCAGGTGCGCACCAATGACCAGGACGGCTACGACTCCGTCCAGATCGCCTTCGGCGAGATCGACCCGCGCAAGGTGAACAAGCCCCTCAAGGGCCACTTCGCGAAGGCCGACGTCACCCCCCGTCGTCACCTCGTCGAGGTCCGTACCCCGGATGCGTCCGAGTACACCCTCGGCCAGGAGCTGACCGCCGAGACCTTCGAGTCCGGCGTCAAGGTGGACGTGACCGGCAAGAGCAAGGGCAAGGGCACGGCCGGTGTCATGAAGCGTCACGGCTTCGGCGGCGGCAAGGCGTCCCACGGTGCCCACCGCGTGCACCGCAAGCCTGGTTCCATCGGTGGCTGCGCCACCCCGGGCCGCGTGTTCAAGGGCATGCGGATGGCCGGCCGTATGGGCAATGAGCGGGTCACCACCCAGAACCTGACCGTCCACGCCGTTGACGCGGAGAAGGGCCTGCTGCTCATCAAGGGCGCAGTTCCTGGTCCGAACGGCGGCCTCGTCCTGGTCCGTACCGCGGCCAAGGGGGCCTGAGGTAACCGATGAGCACCATTGACATCCTTTCGCCGGCGGGCGACAAGGCCGGGACCGTCGATCTCCCCGCGGAGATCTTCGACGCCAAGGTCAGCATTCCGCTGATCCACCAGGTCGTTGTCGCGCAGCTGGCCGCGGCCCGTCAGGGCACGCACAAGACCAAGACCCGCGGCGAGGTCCGCGGCGGTGGCAAGAAGCCGTACCGCCAGAAGGGCACCGGCCGCGCGCGCCAGGGTTCGACCCGTGCGCCGCAGTTCGCCGGCGGTGGCGTCGTCCACGGCCCCGTGCCGCGTGACTACAGCCAGCGGACCCCGAAGAAGATGAAGGCCGCCGCGCTGCGCGGTGCCCTCACCGACCGGGCCCGCCACAGCCGCATCCACGTCGTGTCCGGCGTGGTCGAGGGCGCGGTTTCCACCAAGGCCGCCAAGTCCCTGCTGGGCAAGGTCAGCGAGCGCAAGAACGTGCTGCTGATCGCCGAGCGCAGCGACGAGGCCGCGTGGCTGTCCGCCCGCAACCTGCCCCAGGTCCACATCCTGGAGCCGGGCCAGCTGAACACGTACGACGTGCTCGTCTCCGACGACGTGGTCTTCACCAAGGCCGCCTTCGAGTCCTTCGTGTCCGGCCCCAAGGCCAACGCTGAGACCGAAGGGAGCGACGCCTGATGACTGAGGCCGTCGTCACCAGCAAGACCTTCACGGACCCGCGCGACGTTCTCGTCAAGCCGGTGGTTTCCGAGAAGAGCTACGCGCTGCTGGACGAGAACAAGTACACGTTCATCGTCGCGCCCGGCGCGAACAAGACCCAGATCAAGCAGGCCGTCGAGGCGGTCTTCTCGGTCAAGGTCACCGGGGTCAACACGATCAACCGGCAGGGTAAGCGCAAGCGCACCAAGACCGGTTTCGGCAAGCGCGCCAACACCAAGCGCGCCATCGTGACCCTCGCCGAGGGCGACCGTATCGACATCTTCGGCGGCCCGGTCTCCTAACGGAGTCCGAGTCGTCCGGAATCGGACGAGGACTGAGAAATGGGTATCCGCAAGTACAAGCCGACGACCCCGGGCCGTCGTGGCTCCAGCGTCGCCGACTTTGTCGAGATCACGCGGTCCACGCCGGAGAAGTCGCTGGTCCGCCCGCTGCACAGCAAGGGCGGCCGTAACAACGCCGGTCGTGTGACCGTTCGCCACCAGGGCGGTGGCCACAAGCGCGCCTACCGCGTGATCGACTTCCGTCGTCACGACAAGGACGGCGTGCCGGCCAAGGTCGCGCACATCGAGTACGACCCGAACCGCACCGCGCGCATCGCGCTGCTGCACTACGCAGACGGCGAGAAGCGCTACATCATCGCGCCCCGTGGCCTGTCGCAGGGTGACCGGATTGAGAACGGCCCTGGCGCCGACATCAAGCCGGGCAACAACCTGCCGCTGCGCCACATCCCCGTGGGTACGACGATCCACGCGATCGAGCTGCGTCCGGGCGGCGGTGCGAAGTTCGCCCGCTCGGCCGGCGCCTCCGTGCAGCTGCTGGCGCGGGAGGGCTCCATGGCCCACCTGCGTATGCCGTCCGGTGAGATCCGCCTGGTCGACGTGCGCTGCCGCGCCACCGTCGGCGAGGTCGGCAACGCCGAGCAGTCGAACATCAACTGGGGCAAGGCCGGCCGTATGCGCTGGAAGGGCGTCCGCCCGACCGTGCGTGGTGTCGTGATGAACCCGGTCGACCACCCGCACGGTGGTGGTGAGGGCAAGACCTCCGGTGGTCGCCACCCGGTCTCGCCCTGGGGCCAGAAGGAGGGTCGTACTCGCTCGCCGAAGAAGGCCAGCAACAAGTACATCGTCCGCCGCCGCAAGACGAACAAGAAGCGCTAGGAGCGGGTTTAGATGCCGCGCAGTCTCAAGAAGGGGCCCTTCGTCGACGACCACCTCGCCAAGAAGGTGGACGTACAGAACGATGCAGGCACCAAGAACGTCATCAAGACCTGGTCCCGCCGCTCCATGATCGTCCCGGCCATGCTCGGCCACACGATCGCGGTGCACGACGGCCGCAAGCACGTCCCGGTGTTCGTCACCGAGTCGATGGTCGGCCACAAGCTCGGCGAGTTTGCGCCGACCCGCACCTTCCGCGGCCACGAGAAGGACGACCGCAAGTCGCGTCGTCGCTGATCGACCGGAGTGCGAAGACTATGACTGACACCGAAGGGACAACCATGGAAGCCAGGGCCCAGGCGCGGTACATCCGCGTCACGCCCATGAAGGCCCGCCGCGTGGTGGACCTTATCCGTGGCATGGATGCCACGGAGGCTCAGGCGGTCCTGCGTTTCGCCCCGCAGGCCGCGAGCGTGCCCGTGGGCAAGGTGCTGGACAGCGCCATTGCCAACGCCGCGCACAACTACGACCACACGGACGCCTCCACGCTCGTCATCAGCGAGGCGTACGTCGACGAGGGCCCGACCCTGAAGCGGTTCCGTCCGCGTGCCCAGGGCCGTGCCTACCGGATCCGCAAGCGGACCAGCCACATCACCGTGGTCGTCAGCAGCAAGGAAGGAACCCGGTAATGGGCCAGAAGGTAAACCCGCACGGGTTCCGGCTCGGCATCACCACCGACTTCAAGTCGCGTTGGTACGCCGACAAGCTGTACAAGGACTACGTCAAGGAAGACGTCGCCATTCGTCGCATGATGACGAAGGGCATGGAGCGCGCCGGTATCTCCAAGGTGGAGATCGAGCGCACCCGTGAGCGCGTCCGCGTTGACATCCACACCGCTCGTCCGGGCATCGTCATCGGCCGCCGCGGCGCCGAGGCCGACCGCATCCGCGGCGAGCTGGAGAAGCTGACCGGCAAGCAGGTCCAGCTGAACATCCTCGAGGTCAAGAACCCCGAGACCGATGCTCAGCTCGTGGCCCAGGCCGTCGCCGAGCAGCTGTCGTCCCGCGTCTCCTTCCGTCGCGCCATGCGCAAGAGCATGCAGTCGACGATGAAGGCCGGCGCCAAGGGCATCAAGATCCAGTGCGGTGGCCGTCTCGGCGGCGCCGAGATGTCCCGCTCGGAGTTCTACCGCGAGGGCCGTGTGCCCCTGCACACCCTCCGTGCGAACGTCGACTACGGCTTCTTCGAGGCCAAGACCACCTTCGGCCGTATCGGCGTGAAGGTCTGGATCTACAAGGGCGACGTCAAGAACATCGCCGAGGTGCGCGCCGAGAACGCCGCCGCCCGTGCGGGCAACCGCCCGGCTCGCGGTGGTGGCAACGAGCGCCCGCGTCGCGGTGGCGAGCGTGGCGGTCGTGGCCGCAAGCCGCAGCAGCAGAGCGCCGCTGCCGAGGCCCCCAAGGCCGAGGCCGCTGCCGCTGCTCCGGCGGAGAACCCTGGAACGGAGGGCTGACCGACATGCTGATCCCTCGCAGGGTCAAGCACCGCAAGCAGCACCACCCGAAGCGGAACGGTATGGCCAAGGGCGGTACCGAGCTGGCCTTCGGTGAGTACGGCATTCAGGCCGTGACCCCGGCCTACGTGACGAACCGGCAGATCGAGTCCGCTCGTATCGCCATGACCCGTCACATCAAGCGTGGCGGCAAGGTGTGGATCAACATCTACCCGGACCGTCCGCTGACGAAGAAGCCGGCCGAGACCCGCATGGGTTCCGGTAAGGGTTCTCCGGAGTGGTGGGTCGCGAACGTCAAGCCCGGTCGGGTGATGTTCGAGCTGTCCTTCCCGAACGAGAAGGTTGCTAAGGAGGCGCTGACCCGCGCCGCCCACAAGCTTCCGATGAAGTGCCGCATCGTTCGGCGCGAGGCAGGTGAATCGTGATGTCGGCCGTTACCAAGGCGTCCGAGCTGCGCGAGCTGAACAACGAGGACCTCGTTGGCAAGCTCCGTGAGGCCAAGGAAGAGCTGTTCAACCTCCGCTTCCAGGCGGCGACCGGACAGCTCGAGAACCACGGCCGGCTGAAGGCCGTCCGCAAGGACATCGCCCGGATCTACACCCTGATGCGGGAGCGCGAGCTCGGCATCGAGACGGTGGAGAGCGCCTGATGAGCGAGAAGAATGTGACTGAGACGAACGAGCGCGGTTTCCGCAAGACCCGTGAGGGTCTGGTCGTCAGCGACAAGATGGACAAGACCGTCGTCGTCGCCGTCGAGGACCGCGTCAAGCACGCGCTGTACGGCAAGGTCATCCGCCGTACCAACAAGCTCAAGGCGCACGACGAGCAGAACGCTGCCGGTGTCGGCGACCGCGTCCTCCTGATGGAGACCCGGCCGCTGTCCGCCACCAAGCGCTGGCGCATCGTCGAGATCCTCGAGAAGGCCAAGTAATTCCCGTCGGGGAATTCCTCGCAAGGGGGATTCCCGTACGGGGATTTCGACAGGCAAGCAATCCCTCCTAGGGGGACCCCCTAGGAACAGTTCCGC
This sequence comes from Streptomyces albospinus, assembly GCF_014648695.1. GTDB lineage: Bacteria > Actinomycetota > Actinomycetes > Streptomycetales > Streptomycetaceae > Streptomyces > Streptomyces albospinus. The sequence continues at coordinate 69,134 of NZ_BMRP01000009.1, read as the reverse complement.
CAGGCTCGGCAGGGGCTGACGTCCCGTAAGGGGCGGGCCCCTGCCGGGAACCGGCAGACATTCAGGAGATAGACGTGATCCAGCAGGAGTCGCGACTGCGTGTCGCCGACAACACTGGTGCGAAGGAGATCCTTTGCATCCGTGTTCTCGGTGGTTCCGGTCGCCGCTACGCGGGCATCGGTGACGTCATCGTCGCCACCGTCAAGGACGCGATCCCCGGTGGCAACGTGAAGAAGGGTGACGTCGTCAAGGCCGTCATCGTTCGCACCGTCAAGGAGCGCCGCCGTCCGGACGGCTCGTACATCCGCTTCGACGAGAACGCGGCCGTCATCCTCAAGAACGATGGCGACCCCCGCGGCACCCGTATCTTCGGCCCCGTGGGCCGTGAGCTGCGCGAGAAGAAGTTCATGAAGATCATCTCGCTCGCGCCGGAGGTGCTGTAACCGATGAAGATCAAGAAGGGCGACCTGGTCCAGGTCATCACCGGTAAGGACAAGGGCAAGCAGGGCAAGGTCATCGCGGCCTACCCCCGCGAGGACCGTGTCCTGGTCGAGGGTGTCAACCGGGTCAAGAAGCACACCAAGGCCGGACAGACCGCTCGTGGTTCGCAGACCGGCGGCATCGTGACGACCGAGGCCCCGGTCCACGTCAGCAACGTTCAGCTGGTCGTGGAGAAGGACGGCAAGAAGGTCGTCACCCGCGTCGGGTACCGCTTCGACGACGAGGGCAACAAGATCCGCGTTGCCAAGCGGACCGGTGAGGACATCTGATGACTGCCACCACCAACGCGCCGCGTCTGAAGACGCGCTACCGCGAAGAGATCGCCGGGAAGCTGAAGGACGAGTTCTCCTACGAGAACGTCATGCAGATCCCCGGTCTGACCAAGATCGTGGTCAACATGGGTGTGGGCGACGCCGCCCGCGACTCCAAGCTGATCGAGGGCGCCATCCGCGACCTCACCACGATCACCGGCCAGAAGCCGGCCGTCACCAAGGCCCGTAAGTCCATCGCGCAGTTCAAGCTGCGTGAGGGCCAGCCGATCGGTGCCCACGTCACCCTCCGCGGTGACCGCATGTGGGAGTTCCTGGACCGCCTGCTGTCGCTCGCGCTGCCGCGTATCCGCGACTTCCGTGGTCTGTCCCCGAAGCAGTTCGACGGTCGGGGCAACTACACCTTCGGTCTCACGGAGCAGGTCATGTTCCACGAGATCGACCAGGACAAGATCGACCGCACCCGGGGTATGGACATCACCGTGGTCACCACGGCGACCAACGACGACGAGGGCCGCGCCCTTCTTCGTCACCTCGGCTTCCCGTTCAAGGAGGCGTGAGCGAGATGGCGAAGAAGGCTCTGATTGCCAAGGCTGCTCGCAAGCCGAAGTTCGGTGTGCGCGCGTACACCCGCTGCCAGCGCTGCGGCCGTCCGCACTCCGTCTACCGCAAGTTCGGCCTGTGCCGCGTGTGCCTTCGTGAGATGGCTCACCGTGGCGAGCTGCCGGGCGTGACCAAGAGCTCCTGGTAATCCCCTAGTTGGGAATTACCGGAAGCTCTCGGTAAGCATTCGGTCGGCGGGCGTCCCAGACCTCTTCCCGTACGCTGGAAGGGTTTGGGCGCCCCGCCGCCCGAGACCGACCGCGGGCCCAGCCCGCATAACGTCGCTTACTACGCCGTAGGTCCCCGTGCCGCACCCGTCCCGACCGAGATCGGGGAGAGGGATGGCGCATATAGGAAACCCCGGCGAGAGAGGCCGAAGGCCAATTCATGACCATGACTGATCCCATCGCAGACATGCTGACCCGTCTGCGGAACGCGAACTCGGCTTACCACGACTCCGTCGTGATGCCGCACAGCAAGATCAAGTCGCACATCGCGGAGATCCTCCAGCAGGAGGGTTACATCACCGGCTGGAAGACCGAGGACGCCGAGGTCGGCAAGAACCTCGTCCTCGAGCTGAAGTTCGGCCCGAACCGCGAGCGCTCGATCGCCGGCATCAAGCGGATCTCGAAGCCGGGTCTGCGGGTCTACGCCAAGTCCACCAACCTGCCGAAGGTCCTCGGCGGCCTGGGCGTGGCCATCATCTCCACGTCCCACGGTCTCCTGACCGGCCAGCAGGCGCAGAAGAAGGGCGTGGGTGGGGAAGTCCTCGCCTACGTCTGGTAACAGGGAACGGAGGAAAAGCTAATGTCGCGTATTGGCAAGCTGCCCATCCAGGTTCCCGCTGGTGTGGACGTCACCATCGAGGGCCGCACGGTTTCGGTGAAGGGTCCCAAGGGCTCCCTTTCGCACACCGTCGCGGCGCCCATCGAGGTCGCCAAGGGTGAGGACGGCGTCATCTCCGTCACCCGCCCGAACGACGAGCGGCAGAACAAGGCCCTGCACGGCCTGTCCCGCACGCTGGTGGCGAACATGATCACCGGCGTGACCCAGGGCTACAGCAAGGCGCTTGAGATCAGCGGTGTCGGCTACCGCGTCCAGGCGAAGGGCTCCAACCTGGAGTTCGCGCTGGGCTACAGCCACCCCATCGTCGTCGAGGCGCCCGAGGGCATCTCCTTCAAGGTCGAGTCCCCGACCAAGCTCAGCGTCGAGGGCATCGACAAGCAGAAGGTCGGCGAGGTGGCGGCGAACATCCGCAAGCTGCGCAAGCCTGACCCGTACAAGGCCAAGGGCGTCAAGTACGCCGGCGAGGTCATCCGCCGCAAGGTCGGAAAGGCTGGTAAGTAAGCCATGGCATACGGTGTGAAGATCGCTAAGGGCAACGCCTACAAGCGCGCTGCCGCCAAGCGTCGCCACATCCGCATCCGCAAGCGGATTTCGGGTACCCCGGAGCGTCCGCGTCTGGTCGTGACGCGGTCCAACCGCGGCATCTTCGCCCAGGTCATCGACGACATCGCGGGCCACACGCTGGCCTCCGCGTCGACCCTGGACGCGTCGATCCGTGGTGGCGAGGGCGACAAGAGCGCCCAGGCCCAGAAGGTTGGCGCCCTGGTCGCCGAGCGTGCCAAGGCCGCCGGTGTCGAGGCCGTCGTGTTCGACCGTGGTGGCAAGCAGTACGCCGGGCGGATTGCCGCTCTGGCCGACGCCGCCCGCGAAGCCGGGCTGAAGTTCTAAGCCCCGGTTCCGGAGCTAGCGGACGCAATAGAGAGAGGTAAATCCAATGGCTGGACCCCAGCGCCGCGGAAGCGGTGCCGGTGGCGGCGAGCGGCGGGACCGGAAGGGTCGCGACGGTGGCGCTGCCGCCGAGAAGACCGCGTACGTTGAGCGCGTTGTCGCGATCAACCGCGTCGCCAAGGTTGTCAAGGGTGGTCGTCGCTTCAGCTTCACCGCGCTGGTCGTGGTGGGCGACGGTGACGGCACCGTAGGTGTCGGTTACGGCAAGGCCAAGGAAGTTCCGGCTGCCATCGCCAAGGGCGTGGAAGAGGCCAAGAAGAACTTCTTCAAGGTCCCCCGTATCCAGGGCACCATCCCGCACCCGATCCAGGGCGAGAAGGCTGCGGGCGTCGTCCTGCTCAAGCCGGCTTCCCCCGGTACCGGTGTGATCGCCGGTGGTCCCGTGCGCGCCGTCCTGGAGTGCGCGGGCATCCACGACGTGCTGAGCAAGTCGCTCGGTTCGTCGAACCCGATCAACATCGTGCACGCCACGGTGACCGCGCTTCAGGGCCTTCAGCGCCCCGAGGAGATCGCGGCCCGTCGTGGCCTGCCGCTGGAGGACGTTGCTCCCGCCGCTCTGCTGCGGGCGCGTGCAGGGGTGACCGCGTAATGGCGCACCTCAAGATCACGCAGACGAAGTCCTACATCGGCAGCAAGCAGAACCACCGCGACACCCTCCGTTCGCTGGGCCTCAAGCGGCTCAACGACGTGGTTGTCAAGGAGGACCGCCCCGAGTTCCGCGGCATGGTGCACACCGTCCGCCACCTCGTGACGGTTGAGGAGGTCGACTGACATGGCTGATTCCTCGGCGAACAACCCGCTGAAGGTCCACAACCTCCGTCCTGCCCCGGGCGCCAAGACCGCCAAGACCCGTGTCGGTCGTGGTGAGGCGTCCAAGGGTAAGACCGCAGGTCGTGGTACCAAGGGCACCAAGGCCCGTTACCAGGTTCCGGAGCGCTTCGAGGGTGGGCAGATGCCCCTCCACATGCGCCTCCCGAAGCTGAAGGGCTTCAAGAACCCCGCCCACAAGCAGTTCCAGGTCGTGAACCTGGACAAGCTGGCCGCGCTCTACCCGCAGGGTGGCGAGGTCACGGTGGCCGACCTGGTCGCCAAGGGCGCGGTGCGCAAGAACGAGCTCGTCAAGGTGCTCGGCACCGGCGAGATCTCCGTGGCAGTGCAGGTGACGGTCGACGCCGTCTCCGGCTCCGCCAAGGAGAAGATCGCCGCCGCCGGCGGCACCGTCACCGAACTCCTCTGAGTTCGTTGGTTCAACTGGCCGGGGATGCCCATCTATTGGGGCATCCCCGGTTGGTCGTTCCACGGGGGTAGGGTCGCCGGTAAGGTGGCCTGCACTGTTGTTTTGTCCGGGGTCCGTCCCCGGAACCCGCCGCGCGGACGCTGTCCGTGCGGCACAGCCGCTTACGTATCCGTCGATCCTCAAGACCGTCACCTCTCGCCCACGAAGCGGGAGGCGCAGGAGGCACCGTGCTCACCGCGTTCGCCCGAGCGTTCAAGACGCCCGACCTGCGCAAGAAGCTGCTGTTCACATTGGGCATCGTCGTGCTCTACCGGATCGGAGCGCACATCCCCGTCCCCGGGGTGAACTACGCGAACGTCGCGACCTGCATGAAGCAGGCCGGCGCCAACAGCGGGTTGTTCGGCCTGGTGAACATGTTCAGCGGTGGAGCGCTGCTGCAGATCACGATCTTCGCGCTGGGGATCATGCCGTACATCACGGCGAGCATCATCCTCCAGCTGCTGACCGTGGTGATCCCGCGGCTGGAGGCCCTCAAGAAGGAGGGCCAGTCCGGGCAGGGGAAGATCACCCAGTACACCCGCTATCTGACCGTGGCGCTGGCCGTGCTCCAGGGCACCGGCCTGGTGGCCACCGCCCGCAGCGGCGCGCTCTTCCAGAGCTGCCCGGTGGCGAGCCAGATCGTGCCCAACGACTCGATCTTCACCACCATCACCATGGTGATCACGATGACCGCCGGCACCTGCCTGATCATGTGGCTCGGTGAGTTGGTCACCGACCGCGGTATCGGCAACGGCATGTCGATCCTGATGTTCATCTCGATCGCCGCCGGCTTCCCGAGCGCGCTGTGGCAGATCAAGCTCACGGGCAAGCTGGCCGACGGCTGGATCGAGTTCTTCGCGGTGATCGCGGTGGGCCTGGCGATGGTCGCCCTGGTGGTCTTCGTCGAGCAGGCGCAGCGGCGGATTCCGGTGCAGTACGCGAAGCGGATGATCGGGCGCCGGTCCTATGGCGGTACGTCCACTTACATCCCGCTCAAGGTGAACCAGGCAGGTGTGATTCCCGTCATCTTCGCGTCGTCGCTGCTCTACATCCCGGCGCTCGTCGCACAGTTCAGCGGGTCGAAGGCGGCATGGGCGACCTGGATCGCCACCAACTTCACCAAGGGAAATCACCCGGTTTACATCGCTGCGTACTTCTTGCTCATCGTGTTCTTCGCCTTCTTCTACGTGGCCATCAGCTTCAACCCCGAAGAAGTTGCCGACAACATGAAGAAGTATGGTGGCTTCATCCCGGGTATCCGGGCTGGTCGCCCGACGGCCGAGTACCTCAGCTACGTGCTCAACCGGATCACGTGGCCGGGCTCGCTGTATCTGGGGCTGATCGCGCTCGTACCAACAGTGGCGTTGGTGCTGTTCAACGCGAACCAGAACTTCCCGTTCGGCGGGACGAGCATCCTCATCATCGTGGGTGTGGGCCTGGAGACCGTGAAGCAGATCGAGAGCCAGCTTCAGCAGCGCAACTACGAAGGGTTCCTCCGCTGATGCGAATCGTCCTCGTCGGACCCCCGGGGGCCGGCAAGGGTACGCAGGCCGCGTACCTTGCCAAGAACCTCGCGATCCCGCACATCTCCACGGGGGACCTGTTCCGCGCCAACATCAGCCAGGGCACGCCCCTGGGTGTCGAGGCGAAGTCCTACATGGACGCCGGCAATCTCGTGCCCGACTCGGTCACCATCGGGATGGCCGAGGACCGTATGGAACAGCCCGACGCGGCCGACGGTTTCCTGCTCGACGGCTTTCCGCGCAACCTCGGCCAGGCCGAGGCGCTGGACGTGTACCTCAAGGGCAGGAACCTCAAGCTGGACGCGGTCCTGGACCTCGAAGTCCCCGAGGACGAGGTCGTGAAGCGGATCGCCGGTCGGCGGATCTGCCGCAAGGACAGCAGCCACGTCTTCCACGCCGAGTACAACAAGCCGAAGGCCGAGGGCGTCTGCGACGTCTGCGGCGGCGAGCTGTACCAGCGTGACGACGACCGCGAGGAGACCGTCCGCAAGCGGCTGGAGGTCTACCACACGGAGACCGAGCCGATCATCGACTACTACAAGGCCCAGGACCTGGTCGTCACGATCCCGGCCCTCGGGAAGGTCGCCGAGGTGACCCAGCGGGCGATGAGCGCCCTGGAGAACGGCGAGTAGCAGGCAGCTCCGTACGGCCGCGGTGTCCACCATGGGCACCGCGGCCGTACTGTTGGTCCAACGAGAATCACGCACGGACGAGAGTGAAGGCGGAAGGCACCGGCATGCTGGAGATCAAGAACCCCGCGCAGATCGCCAAGATGCGCGAGGCGGGGCTGGTGGTCGCCGCCATCCACGCGGCGACCCGCGAGGTCGCGGTGCCGGGCGCCACGACCAAGGACCTGGACGACGCGGCCCGCAAGGTGCTCGCGGAGCACGGGGCGAAGTCGAACTTCCTCGGGTACGGCGGATTCCCGGCGACCATCTGCACCTCGGTGAACGACGTCGTGGTGCACGGCATCCCGGACACCGACACGGTGTTGCAGAGCGGCGACGTCATCTCCATCGACTGCGGCGCGATCATCGACGGCTGGCACGGCGACGCCGCGTACACGGCCTTCGTCGGCTCCGGTCACTCCGCGGAGCTGATCGAGCTCAGCCGGGTCACCGAGCAGTCGATGTGGGCGGGGATCGCCGCGGTCGCCAAGGGCAACCGGCTGGTGGACATCTCCAAGGCGATCGAGGGCTACATCCGGCGCCAGCCGCGTCCGTCGAGCGGCAAGTACGGCATCGTCGAGGACTACGGCGGCCACGGCATCGGATCGCAGATGCACATGGATCCGCATCTGCTGAACTACGTCGACCGCAAGCGGGGCCGCGGCCCGAAGCTGGTGCCCGGCTTCTGCATCGCGATCGAGCCGATGGTCAACCTCGGCACCGCCAGGACGCATGTGCTCGACGACGACTGGACGGTCAAGTCGGACGACGGCAGCTGGTCCTCGCACTGGGAGCACTCGGTCGCGCTGACCGAGGACGGCCCGCTGGTGCTGACCGCGCCGGACGGCGGGAAGGCCAAGCTGGCGGAGCTGGGGATCACCGCGGCGCCGGACCCGCTGGCGTAACGATCTTCGCTGGTGGGCAATAGCCCTGGATTCGTCTTTTCTTAGGCACTGACGTAGACTGACGCGTCGGCTCTCGTGCATCCGTGTGCCCGCACGTTTGTGGACACTGTTTGCAAGTGAGTCGATCAAGGTAGCCGATTCGAAAGGCGAAGCGTGGCCAAGAAGCAAGGTGCCATCGAGATCGAGGGCACCGTGATCGAGTCTCTGCCGAACGCCATGTTCAAGGTGGAGCTCCAGAACGGTCACAAGGTCCTCGCGCACATCAGCGGCAAGATGCGGATGCACTACATCCGTATCCTCCCGGATGACCGGGTCGTGGTGGAGCTCTCTCCGTACGACCTCACGCGTGGCCGGATCGTCTACCGCTACAAGTAGATCTTGTCGAAGCCCCGCTCCCGTGGGGCGACGGCACTGACCCGGAGAACCTCACATCCCATGAAGGTCAAGCCGAGCGTCAAGAAGATCTGCGACAAGTGCAAGGTGATCCGCCGCCACGGCCGGGTCATGGTCATCTGCGACAACCTGCGCCACAAGCAGCGCCAGGGCTGACGCACGCCGACCAACCTGCATTTCGCAGTTTTCGCGCGACGCAAGCACGACACGTACATACGCAGTCACCCGACCCCCGCATCTGTCGCGTGGGGACGACACCCCCGGCTCGGAGGCCGGGGACCCGGCTCGTAATTCTGAAGAGTCTTACGGGAACGGTGCTGTGGAAGACCTCCGAATAGCCATCAGGAGCCACATCAATGGCACGCCTCGCAGGCGTTGATCTCCCGCGCGAAAAGCGTGTGGAGGTCGCCCTCACCTACGTCTTCGGTATCGGGCGGACGCTCTCGCAGCAGACCCTCGCCGCCACCGGCGTGAACCCGAACACCCGGGTCCGCGACCTTGCCGAGGAAGACCTCGTCAAGATCCGCGAGTACGTCGACAACAACCTCAAGACCGAGGGTGACCTCCGTCGTGAGATCCAGGCCGACATCCGCCGCAAGGTCGAGATCGGCTGCTACCAGGGTCTGCGTCACCGCCGCGGTCTGCCGGTGCACGGCCAGCGCACCAGCACGAACGCCCGTACCCGCAAGGGTCCGCGTCGCGCGATCGCCGGCAAGAAGAAGCCGGGCAAGAAGTAGTCCTCAGCAGGACGCTCACCAGCGGTCTTCGCTGTAGGACCGACCACCTCCACGGGAGAATTTCATGCCTCCGAAGGGCCGTACGGCCGGCGCCAAGAAGGTGCGCCGCAAGGAGAAGAAGAACGTCGCCCACGGGCACGCTCACATCAAGAGCACGTTCAACAACACGATCGTCTCGATCACCGACCCGACCGGGAACGTGATCTCTTGGGCCTCTGCCGGCCACGTCGGCTTCAAGGGCTCGCGCAAGTCCACCCCCTTCGCCGCGCAGATGGCCGCCGAGTCGGCCGCCCGCCGCGCGCAGGAGCACGGCATGCGCAAGGTCGACGTCTTCGTGAAGGGCCCGGGTTCGGGCCGCGAGACGGCCATCCGTTCGCTTCAGGCGACCGGTCTTGAGGTCGGCTCGATCCAGGACGTCACCCCCACCCCGCACAACGGATGCCGCCCGCCCAAGCGTCGCCGCGTCTGACCCACTGAAGTAGGAGACAACTAGACAATGGCGCGTTACACCGGGGCCGACTGCAAGCGTTGCCGTCGGGAGAAGCAGAAGCTCTTCCTCAAGGGGAGCAAGTGCGAGAGCGCGAAGTGCCCGATCGAGATCCGTCCTTACCCCCCGGGTGAGCACGGTCGCGGGCGCACCAAGGACAGCGAGTACCTGCTCCAGCTTCGTGAGAAGCAGAAGTGCAGCCGCATCTACGGTGTCCTTGAGAAGCAGTTCGTGAACTACTACAAGGAAGCGAACCAGAAGACCGGCAAGACCGGTGAGAACCTTCTGCGCATCCTTGAGACCCGCCTCGACAACGTGGTCTACCGGGCCGGCTTCGCCAAGTCCCGCGACCACGCCCGTCAGCTGGTGCGTCACGGACACATCCAGGTCAACGGCCGCAAGACCGACATCCCGTCGGCCCGCGTCGCCGTGAACGACATCATCGAGGTCCGCACGGGCTCCAAGACCCTGACCCCCTTCGAGGTGGCCAAGGCGGAGGCCGGCGAGAAGACCGTCCCGGCGTGGCTGGAGGCGATCCCCTCGCAGCTGCGGATCCTCGTGCACAGCCTGCCCGAGCGCCAGGTGATCGACACCCAGGTGCAGGAGCAGCTGATCGTTGAGCTCTACTCCAAGTAAGGGCTGAGCGCGGTAGGGGCGGTACGGAGCCATCGGCGCCGTACCGCCCGTACCCTTTGAAGTACAGCGGGCGTCAAATAGCGGGCGTCCACGACTGAAGGAACGAACACCATGCTGATTGCTCAGCGTCCCTCGTTGACCGAAGAGGTCGTCGACGAGTACCGCTCCCGGTTCGTGATCGAGCCGCTGGAGCCGGGCTTCGGCTACACCCTCGGCAACTCCCTCCGCCGGACTCTTCTCTCCTCGATCCCGGGTGCGGCGGTCACGTCCATCCGCATCGACGGTGTCCTGCACGAGTTCACCACCGTGCCGGGCGTCAAGGAAGACGTCACCGACCTGATCCTCAACATCAAGCAGCTGGTCGTCTCCTCGGAGCACGACGAGCCGGTCGTGATGTACCTGCGCAAGCAGGGCCCGGGTCTGGTCACCGCCGCCGACATCGCGCCGCCGGCCGGTGTCGAGGTGCACAACCCCGACCTGGTCCTCGCCACGCTCAACGGCAAGGGCAAGCTGGAGATGGAGCTGACCGTCGAGCGCGGTCGCGGCTACGTCTCCGCCGTGCAGAACAAGCAGGTCGGCCAGGAGATCGGCCGCATCCCGGTCGACTCGATCTACTCGCCGGTGCTCAAGGTCACGTACAAGGTCGAGGCGACCCGTGTCGAGCAGCGCACCGACTTCGACAAGCTGATCGTCGACGTCGAGACCAAGCAGGCCATGCGCCCGCGCGACGCCATGGCGTCGGCCGGCAAGACCCTCGTCGAGCTCTTCGGCCTGGCCCGTGAGCTGAACATCGACGCCGAGGGCATCGACATGGGCCCGTCCCCGACGGACGCCGCCCTGGCCGCCGACCTGGCGCTGCCGATCGAGGAGCTGGAGCTCACCGTCCGCTCCTACAACTGCCTCAAGCGTGAGGGCATCCACTCGGTGGGCGAGCTGGTGGCCCGCTCCGAGGCGGACCTGCTCGACATCCGCAATTTCGGCGCGAAGTCGATCGACGAGGTCAAGGCGAAGCTGGCCGGCATGGGCCTGGCGCTCAAGGACAGCCCGCCCGGATTCGACCCGACCGCCGCCGCCGACGCCTTCGGTGCCGACGACGACGCGGACGCCGGTTTCGTGGAGACCGAGCAGTACTGAGCGTGACCGACTGGGGTCCGGGCGGTGTCCCGGGCCCCAGCCGTGTGAGATCTTCCCCGGGGCAGCCGCCTCGGGGGAACTGACACCGGTACCTGATACGGCCGGTGCAGCAATGAAGGAGAAACACCATGCCGAAGCCCACCAAGGGTGCCCGTCTGGGCGGCAGCGCGGCTCACGAGCGTCTGATGCTGCGCAACCTTGCGACCAGCCTCTTCGAGCACGGCCGCATCACGACGACCGAGGCCAAGGCCCGTCGTCTGCGCCCGTACGCGGAGCGTCTGGTGACCAAGGCGAAGAAGGGCGACCTGCACAACCGTCGTCAGGTCATGGAGCTGATCTCGGACAAGAGCGTCGTGCACACGCTCTTCACGGAGATCGCCCCGCGCTTCGCCGAGCGTCCGGGTGGCTACACCCGCATCACCAAGATCGGCAACCGTCGTGGCGACAACGCCCCGATGGCGGTCATCGAGCTGGTCGAGGGCGAGATCGCCAAGAAGGCGACCGTCGCCGAGGCCGAGGCCGCGACCAAGCGCGCGGTGAAGGAGTCCGAGGCTCCGGCCGAGGAGACCACCGAGGCCTGAGGCACCGGTCGGCTGTGAGCGGGTCCGCCCTTCGGGGCGGGCCCGCTTTCGTATGGGGTGAGGGAGGATTGCTGGCGTGAGTGATGAAGTGGAGCCCGGTTTCGTCCGGGTGCGGTTGGACCTGTCGTACGACGGCGCGGAATTCTCCGGGTGGGCCAAGCAGCGTGAACGGCGCACGGTCCAGGGGGAGTTGGAGGACGCGATCCGGACCGTGACGCGGTCGCCGGAGGCGTATGAGCTCACCGTCGCCGGGCGGACGGACGCGGGGGTGCATGCGCGGGGGCAGGTGGCGCATGTGGACCTGCCGGCGGAGCTGTGGGCCGAGCACGGGGACAAGCTGCTGCGGCGGCTGGCCGGGCGGCTGCCGAAGGACGTCCGGGTGTGGCGGGCCGAGGAGGCGCCGTTCGGGTTCAACGCGCGGTTCTCGGCGATCTGGCGGCGGTACGCGTACCGGGTCACCGATCACCACGGGGGCGTCGATCCGCTGCTGCGCGGGCACGTGCTGTGGCACGACTGGGACCTGGACGTCGAGGCGATGAACGCGGCGTCCCGGCCGCTGCTCGGGGAGCACGACTTCGCGGCCTACTGCAAGCGCCGGGAGGGTGCGACCACGATCCGCACGCTCCAGGAGCTCAGCTGGGAGCGGGGTGCGGACGGGATCATCACGGCGACCGTGCGGGCCGATGCGTTCTGCCACAACATGGTGCGGTCGCTGGTGGGCGCGATGCTGTTCGTGGGGGACGGGCACCGGCCGGTGGAGTGGCCGGCGAAGGTGCTGGCCGCGGGGGTGCGGGACTCCGCCGTCCATGTGGTCCGGCCGCACGGGCTGACGCTGGAGGAGGTCGGGTACCCGGCCGACGAGCTGCTGATGGCGCGCAACAAGGAAGCGCGCAACAAGCGCTCCCTGCCGGGCGGCGGCTGCTGCTGAGCGGCGGCGCAGGGCCCCCGCGCCGATGGGGCGCGGGGGAGGTGCCACCGGGGGCGTCAGGACTTGCCGGCCTTCCTGCGGGCGTCCTGGAGCTGCTTCTCGGCGGCCTTGGCGGCCTGGTCCTTGCCGCGCTGGGCGATCTGGGCGAAGGCGTACGAGCCGCCGTCCCGCATGATCTGCTGGGCCTTGGTGTCGCTCGCGGTGACGTCCTTGCCGTTGGTGTAGCCGGCGATGGTGAAGTACGCGTAGCGGCCGGTGGCGTTGGTGGTCATCCGGCACTTGGTGCCCTGGCAGAAGCTCGCCGGGACGCCGCCGCCGGAGAGCGGCAGGAGGTTGGGCTTGCTCTCGTTCATCACCGCGGTGGCCTTCGCGGGGGAGTCGAAGACCGCGACGCCGATGGTGACCGCGACCCCGTCCTTGGCGTACGTGGCGCGCAGCAGCTGCTTGCAGCCGTTGTGGGTGAGCGAGGAGACCAGTGCGCCCTGGGCGGCGGCGGTGCAGTCCGTGCTGTTGTCGGTGGCGGTCTGCGGGTAGCTGTTCTCGCCGACGACCATGCTCTTCTGCGGGAAGAGGGTGGCCGGGGTGAGCGGCGCGGTGTCCTTCTTGGGGTCGGAGATGTAGTCCTGCGGGTTGGGCGGCGGCGGGACCGAGACGTCGGGGAACGAGGGCTTGTCGTCCGGGGCTGCGGTCTGGCCGGAGGCGGTGGGCTGGGCCGTGGGGTTGCCGCCCGGTGAGTTGCTGTTCATGACGGCGGCGGCGACGATCCCGGCGATCGCGAGGGCGGCGACCACGCCGCCGCCGATCATCATCCAGCGCTTGCGACGGCCGCGCGCCTCGCTCTCGTCGGCGAGCGCGTCCCAGTCCGGGGTGGACCCCCCGGGGCCGCCGAACGGCCCCCCTTGCCCAAAGCTCATGCCGCGCATCCTAATGCGGTTGGTGTAACGCGTGGGGGGCGGAGAGAATCCGGCCCATGGGACATCTGGAAGCCGCGCACCTGGAGTACTACCTGCCGGACGGGAGGGCTCTCCTGGGGGATGTGTCCTTCCGGGTGGGGGAGGGCGCTTCGGTGGCATTGGTCGGAGCCAACGGCGCGGGCAAGACGACCCTGCTGCGGCTGATCGCGGGCGAGCTGGAGCCGCACGGCGGGACGGTCGCGGTCGGCGGGGGGCTGGGCGTGATGCCGCAGTTCGTGGGGTCCGTGCAGGACGAGCGGACGGTGCGGGACCTGCTGGTGTCGGTCGCGCACCCGCGGATCCGCCAGGCGGCGGCAGCGGTGGACGCGGCCGAAGAGGCGATCATGACGGCGGATGATGACGACGAGGCCGCGCAGATGGCGTATGCGCAGGCGCTCAGCGACTGGGCCGAGGCGCGCGGCTACGAGGCCGAGACGGCCTGGGACATCTGCACCACGGCGGCGCTGGGGCTGCCGTACGAGAAGGCGCAGTGGCGCCGGGTGCGCACGCTCTCCGGGGGCCAGCAGAAGCGGCTGGTGCTGGAATCGCTGCTGCGCGGTACGGACGAGGTGCTGCTGCTGGACGAGCCGGACAACTATCTGGACGTGCCGGGCAAGCGGTGGCTGGAGGAGCAGCTGCGGCAGACCCGTAAGACGGTGCTGTTCGTCTCGCACGACCGGGAGCTGCTGGCCCGCGCCGCGGAGAAGATCATCAGCGTCGAGCCGGGTCCTGCGGGGTCCGATGTGTGGGTGCACGGCGGCGGTTTCGCCACGTACCACGAGGCCCGCCGGGAGCGCTTCGCGCGCTTCGAGGAGCTGCGGCGGCGCTGGGACGAGAAGCACGCCCAGCTGAAGAAGCTGGTGGTCTCGCTGCGGCAGGCGGCGTCGGTCAGTCATGAGATGGCCTCGCGGTACGCCGCGGCGCAGACCCGGCTGCGGAAGTTCGAGGAGGCCGGCCCGCCGCCGGAGCCGCCGCGCGAGCAGGAGATCACCATGCGGCTGCGCGGCGGGCGCACCGGCGTCCGGGCGGTGACCTGCGAGAACCTGGAACTCACCGGCCTGATGCGGCCCTTCGACCTGGAGGTGTTCTACGGGGAGCGGGTGGCCGTCCTGGGCTCGAACGGCTCGGGGAAGTCGCACTTCCTGCGGCTGCTGGCCGGGGACACACAGAACCCGGTCGCGCACTCCGGTGCCTGGAAGCTGGGTGCCCGCGTCGTCGCCGGGCACTTCGCGCAGACGCATGCACACCCCGAGCTGATGGGCCGCACCCTCCTCGACGTGCTGTGGACCGAGCACGCCAGGAACCAGGGCCAGGCGATGTCGGTGCTGCGCCGCTACGAGCTGGAGAAGCAGGCCGAGCAGCGCTTCGAGCGGCTGTCGGGCGGGCAGCAGGCGCGCTTCCAGATCCTGCTGCTGGAGCTCTCCGGGGCGACCGCGCTGCTGCTGGACGAGCCGACCGACAACCTGGACCTGGAGTCCGCGGAGGCGCTCCAGGAGGGGCTGGAGGCGTACGAGGGGACGGTGCTGGCGGTGACCCACGACCGGTGGTTCGCGCGGTCCTTCGACCGGTTCCTGGTGTTCGGCGCGGACGGGACCGTACGGGAGACGGCACAGCCGGTGTGGGACGAGACGCGGGGCCGCCCCGCGCCGTGAAGGGCTCGCCGGCCCCTGGGGGAGTGTCGGCGGGAGCGGTGGCCGGGGCGGCTCCTAGCCTGGCCGCATGAGTGCGGAGAAACCGGTCAAGACCGTCAATTCAGGCGAGTTGGCAGGGGGGTTGGCGGGGGAGCCGGCGGCGGATTCGGCTCTGGCCGCGTGGCTGCGCGGGCGGGCCTCGTGGGGGCTGCGGTCGGTGGCCGGAGGGCTGCTGGCGGTGCTGGTCTGGGAGCTGCACCGGACCAGCCCGACGCTGGGGATGGACAACGACTTCGTCGTGCGGGCCGCGCGGGCGCTGCTGGACGGCGGGGCCCCGTACGCCGACAAGCGGTTCCTCTACCTGCCGAGCGCGGTGCTCGCGGCGGTGCCCGAGGCGCTGCTGGGCCCGCGGGAGCTGCGGGTGCTGGTGCCGGTGGCGGGGGCCGCGGCGGTGCTTTCGGGGTGGTGGGCGTCGCTGCGGATCTTCCGGGTGGGCGCGGGCAGCCGGCTGGCGGCGCTGGGGGTGGTGGCGCTGGTGTTCTTCGAGCCGCTGCGCAACGTGGTGAACATCGGGAACTGGACGCTGGCGTCGGTGGTGGCGCTGCCGGCGGCGGTGCTCTGCGCGGCGCGCGGGCGGTGGACGGCGGCCGGTGCGGTGGTCGGGTGCGCGCTGGCGGTCAAGCCGCTGCTGGCGCCGCTGCTGCTGCTCTTCGTCCTCGCCCGGCGCGGGCGCGCGCTGGCGGTGGCCGTCGCGGTCCCGGTGGTGGCGTCGGTGCCGGCGGCGCTGGTGATGCCGCGGCCGGGGATGTTCTTCACGCACACGCTGCCGTTCCTGCTCCGCGGGCAGGACGCCTTCGCCCGGCCGTACGACGCCTCGGTGGGGATGGTCCTGACGCGGCTGGGGGTGCCGGCGCCGCTCGCGTACGGGGTCGCGGTGCTCGCGGCGGCGGTCGGGCTGGGCTGCGCCCGGGTGCGCTGGCGGCGTGCGGACGGCGGGCCGCGGCGGCTGGTGGAGACCGCGGCGATGCTGATGCTGGCGGCCTTCCTCGTCTCCCGGCCGTCCTTCGACCACTATCTGCTGGTGGTGCTGGGGCCGCTGCTGGCGTCGGTGGTGGCGGCCGGGTCGGTGCCGCGTACGGCCTGGTTCTGGATCGCGCTGGTGCCGCAGGTCTCCGGTTTCGCCTGGCCGCACCTGGAGGCGATCCAGCGGCGGGCCTTCCGGGACGCGGCGGCGCTGTGGCTGCTGGCGGGGGTGGCCGCGTGGACCTGTGCGGTGCGGTGGCGGGCTCCGGAGGCGGGCGAGCCGGCGGACGGGCCGGCGGACGGGCCGGCGCGGGGCCGGGAGCCGGTCCGGGGCGTGTTTTGACCCCGCTGGGTGCGGGCCGGTATTCTGCCAGTTCGTTATGCGTATTGGCTTGCTCTATCTCACGTGAGGGGCCCTTACGCCGGCTCACCGGGCCGTTGACCAGCGGCGGACGATCGGGTTGCGTCACCCGTAGCACCGCCCTGCTGTGTGATCAGCCGTGGTGGCCAGTACAGGACCCATCACTTACGAAGCGAAGGCTAAGACGTGCGTACGTTCAGCCCCAAGCCCGGCGATGTTCAGCGCCAGTGGCACATCATTGACGCGCAGGACGTTGTCCTGGGCCGTCTGGCCAGCCAGGCCGCGTCCCTTCTCCGGGGCAAGCACAAGCCGGTCTACGCCCCTCACGTTGACACCGGTGACTTCGTCATCATCATCAACGCCGAGAAGGTGCACCTCTCCGGCAACAAGAAGACCCAGAAGATGGCTTACCGCCACTCCGGCTTCCCGGGTGGTCTGCGCTCCGTCCGTTACGACGAGCTGCTGACCAAGAGCCCCGAGAAGGCCGTCGAGAAGGCCATCAAGGGCATGCTCCCCAAGAACACCCTCGGCCGTCAGATGCTCTCGAAGCTGAAGGTCTACGCGGGCGCCGAGCACCCGCACGCTGCGCAGCAGCCGGTCCCGTTCGAGATCACCCAGGTCGCGCAGTAAGTCCGGCCACCCCCTAAGACGACAGAGAATCTGAGGAGCATCGTGGCTGAGACCACCCCCGAGACCCCGCTGGACGAGGTCGAGGAGTACACCACCGAGACCGAGGTCGTGGAGTCGGAGTACACCTCCGAGTCCGTCGCTTCCCGCTTCGGCGACCCGCAGCCGGCCGCCGGCCTGGGCCGCCGCAAGAACGCCATCGCCCGCGTCCGGATCGTCCCGGGCACCGGCCAGTGGAAGATCAACGGTCGCACCCTTGAGGGCTACTTCCCCAACAAGGTGCACCAGCAGGAAGTCAACGAGCCCTTCAAGGTGCTCGAGCTCGACAACCGCTACGACGTCATCGCCCGCATCGCCGGCGGCGGCATCTCCGGCCAGGCCGGTGCGCTGCGCCTGGGCGTGGCCCGTGCGCTGAACGAGGCGGACGTGGACGCCAACCGCCCCGCCCTGAAGAAGGCCGGGTTCCTCAAGCGTGACGACCGTGCGGTCGAGCGCAAGAAGGCCGGTCTCAAGAAGGCCCGCAAGGCGCCGCAGTACAGCAAGCGCTAATCACGCTCGCTGCAACAGGGCAGCTCTTGGCGAACGCCCCGGTGGCACTTCCGTGCTGCCGGGGCGTTCGGCATCCGGGACCTGGGGCGTATACCTGGAATCGATGCTCTGGTCCAAGCTCAGAAACTCGGAGGACACCAGTGGGACGACTCTTCGGCACGGACGGAGTGCGCGGCGTCGCCAATGCGGATCTCACGGCGGAGCTGGCGCTCGGCCTGTCGGTCGCGGCGGCGCATGTGCTGGCCGAGGCAGGCACCTTTGAAGGGCACCGGCCGGTGGCCGTGGTCGGTCGCGATCCGCGGGCGTCGGGGGAGTTCCTGGAAGCGGCGGTGGTGGCCGGTCTGGCCAGCGCCGGTGTGGATGTGCTGCGGGTGGGCGTGCTGCCGACCCCGGCGGTCGCGTATCTGACCGGTTCGCTCGGCGCGGACCTGGGTGTGATGCTCTCCGCCAGCCACAACCCGATGCCCGACAACGGCATCAAGTTCTTCGCCCGCGGCGGCCACAAGCTCGCCGACGATCTGGAGGACCGGATCGAGCAGACCTACCGCGCGCACAGCTCCGGTGAGCCGTGGGAGCGGCCGACCGGCGCCGGCGTGGGCCGGGTCACCGACTACGACGAGGGCTTCGACAAGTACGTCGCGCACCTGGTCGGCGTGCTGCCCAACCGCCTGGACGGGCTGACGATCGTCATCGACGGCGCGCACGGTGCGGCGGCGCGGGTCTCGCCCGAGGCGTTCGCGCGGGCCGGCGCCGAGGTCGTCACCATCGGCACCGAGCCGGACGGCCTGAACATCAACGCCGCCTGCGGCTCCACCCACCTCGACAAGCTCCGGGCCGCCGTCGTCGAGCACGGCGCGGACCTGGGCGTCGCGCACGACGGCGACGCGGACCGCTGCCTGGCCGTGGACCGCGACGGCAACGAGGTCGACGGCGACCAGATCCTGGCCGTCCTGTCGCTCGGCATGCGCGAGGCCGGGACGCTGCGCAAGAACACCGTCGTCGCCACCGTGATGTCCAACCTGGGCTTCAAGCTGGCGATGGAGCGCGAGGGCATCGACTTCGTGCAGACCGCGGTCGGCGACCGGTACGTGCTGGAGGAGATGAAGGCCCACGGCTACGCGCTGGGCGGGGAGCAGTCCGGGCACGTCATCGTGCTGGACCACGCCACGACCGGTGACGGGACGCTGACCGGGCTGATGCTGGCGGCCCGGGTCGCGGCGACCGGGCGGTCGCTGGCCGAGCTGGCGGGCGTCATGGAGCGGCTGCCGCAGATCCTCATCAACGTCCCCGACGTCGACAAGTCGCGGGTGGCCACCTCGCCCGAGCTGTCCGCGGCGGTCGCCGAGGCGGAGCGCGAACTGGGCGCGACCGGGCGGGTGCTGCTGCGTCCCTCGGGCACCGAGCCGCTGGTGCGGGTGATGGTCGAGGCGGCGGACATCGAGCAGGCCCGGGCGGTGGCCGGCCGGCTGGCCGACGTGGTCAAGTCCGCGCTGGGCTAGTGGAGTTCCGCTCCGGATCGTGATCCGGCCCGGTACCGGCAACTGCCGGTACCGGGCCGGAGCCGTTTCAGAGCTTGCGCAGCGACAGCCGCTGGACCTTGTGGTCGGACCCCTTGCGCAGGACCAGGTTCGCGCGGCCCCGGGTCGGGGCGACGTTCTGCTGGAGATTGGGCTTGTTGATGGTGCGCCACGTCATGCGGGCGTAGTCGAGGGCCTCGTCCTCGGACACCTGGGTGTACTTGCGGAAGTACGAGAAGGGGTTCTGGAAGGCGGTCTCGCGCAGCTTGCGGAACCGGCCGAGGTACCACTGCTCGATGTCCTCGGTGCGGGCGTCCACGTAGACGGAGAAGTCGAAGAAGTCGGCGAGGCCCAGGCGGGTGCGGCCGTCCTTGCCGGGGAGGGCCGGCTGGAGGACGTTGAGGCCCTCGACGATGAGGATGTCGGGCCGGTGCACGGCAAGTCGCTCGCCCGGCACGATGTCGTAGATGAGGTGCGAGTAGACCGGCGCGGTGACCTCCGCCTTGCCGGACTTCACATCCGCGACGAAGCGGGTCAGCGCCCGGCGGTCGTACGACTCGGGGAAGCCCTTGCGGGACATCAGGCCGCGCCGGTGCAGTTCGGCGTTGGGGAAGAGGAAGCCGTCGGTGGTGACCAGCTCGACGCGCGGGTGCTCGGGCCAGCGGGCCAGCAGCGCCTGGAGGAGCCGGGCGGTGGTGGACTTGCCGACCGCGACGCTGCCCGCGACCCCTATGACGAACGGGGTGCCGGGCTGGGAGCCGTGGCCGCCGCCCGCGTCGCCCAGGAAGGTGTTGAGGGCGCCGCGCAGGTTGCTGGTGGCGCCCACGTAGAGGTTGAGCAGCCGGGAGAGCGGCAGGTAGACGTCGCGTACCTCGTCGAGGTCGATGACATCGCCCAGGCCGCGCAGCCGCTCGACCTCGTCGGCGGTCAGGGGCAGCGGGGTCTTCTCCCGCAGGGCGCTCCACTCCGCGCGCGTCAGATCGACGTACGGGGAGCGCTCGGCGCGGCGTCGTTGCTGCGGATCCGTCGTCAGGGGCACGGGCCCCATTGTCCGCAGCCGGGGCGGGCGGTGCGCGCCGGGGTGCCGGTGCGGCGGTCCGGGGCGGCCCGAGCCGCGCGTCTGTACCCGGCTCCGCGGGCCCGGTACGGTCGGCAGCCGGGGCGGCGCGGGGTGCGGGCCGCCGGAACGAGTGGGGGGTTGGCGTGCGGGCACGCCTGTGGAAGCCGCTGCGGGAGCGGGCGCGCGAGCGGCGCCGGCGGAAGGCGGGTGCGGCGCTCGCGTCGGAGGAGTTCGCGGCGCGGATACGCCAGGAGCTGGCCGAGCAGCTGCCGGACGAGGACGTGGGGGAGGACCTGGCCGACTTCCTGGAGCGCCACGAGCCGGGGGGCGGGCCGGGCGGCGGGGACGCGGCGGCGGACGAGGAGTTCCGGGAGCTGGTCCGGGAGGCGCAGGACCGGATAGCGCGCGGGTATTGAGGGGGTATTGAGGGGCGCTGTCGTGCGGGGCGCGCGGATGTGAGCCAGATCATCCGTTTACGGCGGGTGAGCGGGTGTTTTGCCCGCGGTGCGCATGGCAGGATCTTGCGAATCGTTACCAGTGGGTAGCGGTTCGGCCGGGTGTCAACTTCCCCGGTCCACCCCACACTTCACCCCCCAGGATCCAACTGTGCGCAGATCCACCAGGATTGCCCGTTCCGGGATAGCCCCCTTACTGGCCGTCGCCACCGCCTCGCTGCTCGTTGCCGGGTGCGCGGGACCCCGGCCCGGCGCGTCCGGCGCCGACGCGGAGCCGGCGGCTGCGGACTCCACGGCCTCGCCGCAACTGGCCGTACGGGCCGCCGGCGACGGTGCCGACGGCAGCACCCCGAGCGCCGTGGCCCGGCCGGGCGGCGCCACGGGGCGGCCGGCGGAGAAGTCCGCGCTCCGGATCGCGTCCTTCGACCGGAAGACCGGACGGGCCGTCATCGCCCCGTCGACGGTGCGGCATTCACCCAGCACGCCCAGCACGCCCAGCACGCCGAGCACGCCGAGCACGCCGAGCACGCGGAGCACATCGAGCTCGCCGGGTACCCGGCCGAAGCCGTCGCCGTCCGGCAGCCCGTCCGGCAGCCCGTCCAACAGCCCGTCCGCCACGCCCTCGACCGGCTCGTCCGCCGCGCCCTCCGCCGGTCCGTCGAAGGGTGCGCCCGCGCCCAAGGCGGACGTGGCCGTCGGTGACGTCATCGCCAGTGCCCCGGCGCCCGGCGCGCCCCGGGGCGTCCTCGCCAAGGTCACCCGGGTCGTCGGCAGGACCGGCCACGGCACCGAGGTCGCCACCGCGCCGGCCACGCTCGACGCGCTGCTCGGCGACGCCACGGCGCACGGCACGGTGCCCGTCGACCCCAGCTCCGTGACGGTCGAGCCGCTCGCCCCCAAGGTCAAGGTCTCCTGGGCCAGGAACGGCGGCCTCCGCTTCGGCCCCCATGGCGCCAAGCTGCCCCTGGGCACCCTGCGGTTGGACGTCGGCGCGGCGCTGCCCACGCCCCCCGGCGGGCCCGTCTCCGCGGAGGCGTCGGCCGCCGGCTACGTCCAGCTCACCCCCGAGGTCGACTTCTCCTACGAGGGCAGCAAGGACAGTAAGGGCGGCAAGGGCAGCAAGGGCGGCGGCGTCGGCGGCGCCTCGCTGACCCTGGCCGGCGACTGGTCCTCCCAGTGGGAGCTCAAGGGCCGGGCGGCTGCCTCCACCGAGGCGAAACCGCTGCGTGTGCCCTTCGCCAAGCTGCACGCCGACCCCGTCGTCCAGGTCGGGCCGGTGCCGGTCGTGGTCAACCTCGACCTCACCTGCTACCTCCAGATCGACGCCGACGGCAAGGCCGCCGTCGACGTCAAGCAGGACCTCAAGGGCGACTTCGCGGTCGGCGGCAGCTACCGGCAGGCCAGCGGCTGGGCCCCGATCGCCGAAGCCCGGATGCACAGCACCCCCGTACGGGCCACCGTGGCCGCCGCCGGCAAGGTCAAGGCCGGCCTCGGCGCCGAGGCCGGTATCGGCCTCTACGGCAGCCTCGGCGTGACCGCCACCGTCGCCCCCTACCTGCGTGCCGACGTCGCCGGCAGCGCCACCGCCGCCACGGACGGCACCGCCTCCGCCACCGGCCGCTGGTCCGCCTTCGGCGGCGTCGACCTCTCGGGTGCGCTCCGTGCGCACCTCGACATCTTCGGTACGCCCGTTCTCGAACGCCGGGTCCCGCTGGGCCCGTTGAACCGGGAGTGGAAGCTGGCGGAAGGGGAGGGGACGGTGCGCCGGACCCCTGCGGGGGCGTGGCACTGACGGGCCCGGGACGTGTTCCCCGGTGCCGTGAACGGGCCGGTCCGGCGGCCCGGCCGGTGCGCGCGCCCGTACTCCGCCGGCCGGAGGGCGGCGCGTAGGCTGCCTCCATGTGCGGAATCGTGGGATACGTGGGCGGGCAGAGCGCCCTGGACGTGGTGCTCGCCGGGCTGAAGCGGCTGGAGTACCGGGGCTACGACTCGGCGGGCGTCGCGGTGCTGGCCGACGGGGGGCTGGCGGCGGCCAAGAAGGCGGGGAAACTCGCCAATCTGGAGAAGGAGCTGGCGGACCGCCCACTGCCCGCGGGGTCCACGGGGATCGGGCACACCCGGTGGGCGACGCACGGCGGGCCGACGGACGCCAACGCACATCCGCATCTGGACAACTCCGGGCGGGTTTCGGTCGTCCACAACGGGATCATCGAGAACTTCGCCGCGCTGCGCGGGGAACTGGCCGAGCGCGGCCACCAGTTGGCGTCCGAGACGGACACCGAGGTGGTCGCGCATCTGCTGGCCGAGGCGTACTCGTCGTGCGGTGAGCTGGCCGAGGCGATGCGGCAGGTGTGCCGGCGGCTGGAGGGCGCGTTCACGCTGGTCGCGGTGCACGCCGACGCACCGGACCTGGTGGTCGGGGCGCGCCGCAACTCCCCCCTGGTGGTGGGGATCGGCGAGGACGAGGCGTTTCTGGCCTCGGACGTGGCGGCGTTCATCGCGCACACCCGGGAGGCCGTCGAGCTGGGCCAGGACCAGGTCGTGGAGCTGCGCCGGGACGGGGTGACGGTCACCGACTTCGAGGGCGCGCCGGCGCAGGTGCGCAACTACCACGTCGACTGGGACGCCTCGGCCGCCGAGAAGGGCGGCTACGACTACTTCATGCTCAAGGAGATCGCCGAGCAGCCGAAGGCGGTCGCGGACACGCTGCTGGGCCGGATCGACACGGCCGGGGTGCTCTCGCTGGACGAGGTGCGGATCCCGCCGGCGGTGCTGCGGGAGATCTCCAAGGTCGTCATCGTGGCGTGCGGGACGGCGTACCACGCGGGGATGATCGCCAAGTACGCCATCGAGCACTGGACCCGGATCCCCTGCGAGACCGAGCTGGCCAGCGAGTTCCGCTACCGCGACCCGATCCTCGACCACCGCACGCTGGTGATCGCCATCAGCCAGTCCGGCGAGACCATGGACACGCTGATGGCGCTGCGGCACGCCCGCGAGCAGGGCGCGCGGGTGCTCGCGATCTGCAACACCAACGGCTCGACGATCCCCCGGGAGTCCGACGCGGTGCTGTACACGCACGCCGGGCCGGAGGTCGCGGTGGCGTCCACCAAGGCGTTTCTGACGCAACTGGTGGCGGTCTACCTCGTCGCGCTCTACCTCGCGCAGGTGCGGGGGACGAAGTGGGGCGACGAAATCCAGGACGTGGTACGCGAGTTGGCGGCCATCGGCACGCAGGTGCAGCAGGTGCTCGGCACGATGGAACCGGTGCGGGAGCTGGCCCGCGGCCTCGCGGACAAGAACACCGTGCTCTTCCTCGGCCGGCACGTGGGCTATCCGGTGGCGCTGGAGGGTGCGCTGAAGCTCAAGGAGCTCGCGTACATGCACGCGGAGGGGTTCGCGGCCGGGGAGCTGAAGCACGGCCCGATCGCGCTGATCGAGGACGACGTGCCGGTCGTGGTGGTCGTCCCCTCGCCGCGCGGCCGGTCCGTCCTGCACGACAAGATCGTCTCCAACATCCAGGAGATCCGGGCGCGCGGTGCCCGCACCATCGTGATCGCCGAGGAGGGGGACGAGGCGGTGGTGCCGTATGCGGACCATCTCGTCCGCATCCCGCGGACGCCGGTCCTGCTCCAGCCGCTGGTCTCGTCCGTGCCGCTCCAGGTGTTCGCCTGCGAGCTGGCCACCGCCCGCGGCAACGAGGTCGACCAGCCGCGCAACCTCGCCAAGTCCGTCACGGTGGAGTGACCCGGTGATCATTGGGGTCGGGATCGACGTGGCGGAGATCGAGCGGTTCGAGGCGGCGCTGCGACGGACGCCGGAGCTGGCGCACCGTCTGTTCAATGAAGTGGAGCTTTATCTGCCGGGCGGTGAGCGGCGCGGGAGCGCCTCGCTGGCGGCCCGGTTCGCCGCCAAGGAGGCGGCGGCCAAGGCGCTGGGGGCACCGGGCGGGCTGCACTGGACGGACGCGGAGGTGTACGTCGAGGACAGCGGGCAGCCGCGGCTGCGGGTGTGCGGCACGGTCGCGGCGCGCGCGGCCGAACTGGGCGTGCGCTCCTGGCACGTGTCGCTCAGTCATGACGCGGGGGTCGCCTCGGCGGTGGTGATCGCGGAGGGGTAGGGCCGGTCCGGCGGCCGGCCGGTGGTGCGGGGGTCTCGCGTGTGGCTTGCGGGGCCCCCGTGCTGACAGGGTGTGAGACTTGCCGCATGAGGACTGCCTACAGCGTGGCGACCGTACGGGCCGCCGAGCGGGAACTGATGGACCGGCTGCCCGAGGGGGCCCTGATGCAGCGGGCGGCGGCCGGACTGGCCGTCTCTTGCGCGGAGTTGCTGGGGCGGGTGTACGGCGCCCGGGTGGTGCTGCTGGTGGGCAGCGGCGACAACGGCGGTGATGCGCTGTACGCCGGGGCCCGGCTGGCGCGGCGCGGCGCCGGGGTGGCCGCGGTGCTGCTGTCGCCCGACCGGGCCCACCCCGGCGGGCTGGCCGCGCTGCGGGCGGCCGGCGGCCGGGTGTCGCAGGACGCGCTGCGGGACCTCGGCCGGGCCGATCTGGTCGTGGACGGGATCGTGGGGATCGGCGGACGCGGCGGACTGCGCCCGGAAGCCGCCGAACTCGCCCGTGCGGCACGGGAGTCGGCGATCGTGGTGGCGGTCGACCTGCCGAGCGGGGTGGACGCGGACACCGGCGAGGTGCGCGGGGACGCCGTACGGGCCGATGCGACGGTGACGTTCGGCGCGTACAAGCCCGGCCTGCTGATCGATCCGGCGCGGGAGCGGGCCGGCGCGCTGCGGCTGGTCGACATCGGGCTGGACCCGCCCGCGACCGCCGACGTGGAGGCGTTGCAGCACGCGGACGTGGCGGAGCTGCTGCCGCGGCCGGCGGCGGAGAGCGACAAGTACCGGCGGGGCGTGGTCGGTGTCGTCGCCGGGTCCGCGCGCTATCCGGGGGCGGCGGTGCTGGCGGTGGCGGGGGCGCTGCGCGGCGGTGCCGGGGCGGTGCGGTACGTGGGGCCGGCGGCGGACGCGGTGCTGGCGCGGTTCCCGGAGACGCTGGTGCACGCCGGGCCGCCGGACAAGGCGGGCCGGGTGCAGTCGTGGGTCATCGGACCGGGCATCGGGGACGAGTCGGGCGCGCTGGAGGAGGTGTTGGCGGCCGACGTGCCGGTGCTGGTGGACGCCGACGGGCTGCGGTTCCTGTCGGCGGACCAGGTCCGGCGCCGGACGGCCGGGACGCTGCTGACACCGCACGCCGGGGAGGCCGCGGCGCTGCTGGGGCGGGCCCGCGCGGAGGTCGAGGCGGCGCGGCTGGCCACGGTGCGCGAGCTGGCCGCGCGGTACGGGGCGACGGTACTGCTGAAGGGGTCGACGACGCTGGTGGCGGATCCGGACGTGTCCGTGCCGGTGCGGGTCAACCCCACCGGCACCGGATGGCTGGCGACGGCGGGGAGCGGGGACGTGCTGTCCGGGGTGACGGGGTCGCTGCTGGCGGCGGGGCTGGTGCCGAGGGACGCGGGCGCGGTGGGTGCGTATCTGCACGGGCTGGCGGCGCGGCGGGCGGCCGGGCCGGAGGGGGCGCCGATCGTGGCCTCGGAGGTGGCCGGGCAGCTGGCGGCGGCGTGGGGCAGCGTTGTGGGGTGAGGGGGGTGACGCTCCGTGTCCGGCCGGCCGCCGGGTGTTCCCGGCCGCGGTCCGGCCGCCCCGGCGCACCGCACGGAAACCGGCGCCCCGGCCACCCCGGTCGAGCCGGGAAAGGCCCGGTCACACGGTACGGAGCCCGCGGAACGGCTGGTTCCGCACGGCCGCGGCGGCGCCATCGCGGGCTTTTCCGCGCCGGTTCCCGGGGGCGCGGGGGCGTGGCCTGAGACACTGACGGGGATGAACGAGACAGCGAAGCGTGCGCGTGCCGCCATTGACCTTGCCGCCGTGCGGTCGAATGTCCGTGCCCTGCGGGGCCGCGCACCCGGGGCAGAGCTGATGGCCGTGGTCAAGTCCGACGGTTACGGCCACGGCGCGGTGCGCTGCGCGCGGGCCGCCCGGGAGGCCGGGGCGGGCTGGCTGGGGACGGCGCTCCCGGAGGAGGCGTTCGCGCTGCGCGCGGCCGGCGACACGGGGCGGCTGATGTGCTGGCTGTGGACGCCGGGCGGCCCCTGGGGCAGGGCGGTCGAGCAGGACGTCGATGTCTCGGTGAGCGGGCTGTGGGCGCTGCGGGAGGTGGCGGACGCGGCGCGCGGCTGCGGCCGGCCGGCCCGGGTCCAGCTCAAGGTCGACACGGGGCTGGGGCGCAACGGCTGCCAGCCCGCGGACTGGGCGGAGCTGACCTCGGCCGCCCGCGCCGCCGAGGCGGCCGGGGTGCTCAAGGTCACCGGCGTCTGGTCGCACTTCGCGTGCGCCGACGAGCCGGGGCATCCGTCCATCGCCGCGCAACTGGCGGAGTTCCACCGGGCGCTGGCGGTCGCCGAGGCGGCCGGGCTGCGGCCCGAGGTCCGGCACATCGCCAACACCCCGGCGCTGCTCACCCTCCCCGAGGCGCATTTCGACCTGGTACGCGCCGGAATCGGGATATACGGCATCTCGCCGGCCCCGGAGGTCGGCACGTCGCAGGACCTGGGGCTGCGGCCGGCGATGACGCTGGAGGCGTCGCTGGCGTCGGTCAAGCGCGTCCCGGGCGGCCACGGGGTGTCGTACGGGCACCGGTACACGACGCCCGGGGAGACCACGCTCGCTCTGGTCCCGCTCGGCTACGCCGACGGCATCCCGCGGCACGCCTCCGGGACCGGGCCGGTCCTGGTCGCCGGGAAGTGGCGGACGGTGGCGGGCCGGGTCGCGATGGACCAGTTCGTGGTCGATCTGGGCGGCGACGAGGCCGCGGCCGGCGAGCCGGCCGTGCTGTTCGGGCCGGGCGACCGCGGTGAGCCGACCGCGGAGGACTGGGCCGTGGCGGCCGGAACCATCGGGTACGAAATCGTCACGAGGATCGGGAGCCGGGTGCCGCGCGTCTATGTGGACAGTGAGGTGCGCAGCCGGACCGGGGAAGACACGGCGTTGACGGGGGGCGTGGCATGACCGACGGAACGGAGGCCGCGGCACAGGCGGTCGAGGCGGCGGTCGAGACGGGCGCCGAGGCGGCCGGGAACTGGGCCAGGGCGGGCCGCCAGGCGGGCTTCGCGGGCATGGCGATCGGCGTGGTCGCGGCGGGCGCGGCGGCCGGGGTGGCCATAGAGCGGATGACGGTCGGCCGTGGGATGCGCCGCCGGGCCCGGCTGGCGCTGGACGCGGCGGGGCCGTACGGGACGCTGCGCGGCACCCCGGGGGCGGCGATCGCCGAGGACGGCACGGCGCTGTACTACGAGGTCGACGAGCCGGGGGAGCGGCAGCCGGGCAAGGCCCACAAGGGGGGCAAGAACGGCAAGGCCTCGCGGATGAGCAAGGAGGTGCGGGCCGCGCAGGACGCGCAGAACGGGCTGCGCAAGCGGCTGACGGCCGCGCTGGGGCGGCGCGCGCCCGCGCCGACGGTCGTCTTCAGCCACGGCTACTGCCTGAGCCAGGACTCCTGGCACTTCCAGCGCGCGGCGCTGCGCGGCACGGTCCGCACCGTCCACTGGGACCAGCGCAGCCACGGCCGCTCGGCCCGCGGCCACGGGCAGATCGACGGTACGGAACCGGTCACCATCGACCTGCTGGGCCGGGACCTGAAGGCGGTGCTGGACGCCGCCGTGCCCGAGGGGCCGATCGTGCTGGTCGGGCACTCCATGGGCGGGATGACGGTGATGGCGCTGGCCGACCAGTTCCCCGAGTACGTCGCGGAGCGGGTGGTCGGAGTGGCCCTGATCGGGACGTCGGCGGGGCGGCTGAGCGAGGTCGGTTTCGGGCTGCCGTCGATGGGCTCGAAGGCGTTCCACTGGCTGGCGCCGGGCGTGCTCAAGGCGCTGGGCTGGCAGAGCGAGATCGTCGAGCGGGGGCGGCGGGCCACCGCGGACCTCTTCGCGGGGCTGATCAAGCGCTATTCGTTCGGCACCCAGGACGTGGATCCGGCCGTCGCGCGGTTCGGGGAGCGGCTCATCGAGGCGACCCCGATCGATGTGGTCGCCGAGTTCTTCCCGGCGTTCGCGGTGCACGACAAGACCGATGCGCTGGTGGCGTACGACAGCGTGCCCGCGCTGGTGCTCGCCGGGGAGAAGGACCTGATCACGCCGGCCGAGCACAGCCGGACCATCGCCGAGGTGCTGCCCAACGCCGGGCTGGTGTGCGTCCCGGGCGCCGGGCACCTCGTGATGCTGGAGCGGCCGGATCTGGTCAACGACCACCTGGTGGCGCTGGTGGAGCGGGCGAGCGAGACGGCCCGCAGCTCGCGGACGGCGCGCGCCTGACCGGCGGCCCGGCGGCGGCCCCGCGCCCGGTGCGGGACCGCCGTCCCGTCCGGGCCGTACCATTTGCGGCATGAGCACCACTGGCGCGATTGCCCACGTAACCGTCAAGTCCCCCGACCAGATGCAGGAGTTGGGCCGCAGGCTGGCCCCGCTGCTGCGCCCCGGCGACCTGGTGCTGCTCACCGGCGAGCTGGGCGCGGGCAAGACGACGCTGACCCGAGGCCTGGGCGAGGGCCTGGGCGTACGCGGCGCGGTGACCTCGCCCACCTTCGTCATCGCCCGGGTGCACCCCTCGCTGACCGGCGGTCCGGCGCTGGTGCACGTCGACGCGTACCGGCTCGGCGGCGGGCTGGACGAGATGGAGGACCTGGACCTGGACGTCTCGCTGCCGGAGTCGGTGGTGGTCGTGGAGTGGGGCGAGGGCAAGGTCGAGGAACTCTCCGAGGACCGGCTGCACGTGGTCATCGGGCGCGCGATGGGCGCCGAGGCGCCGGTGGGGAGCGGCGGCGCGATGGGGGTCCCCCCGGACGGAGTCCGGGGGAGCCTCGTTGAGGGGTGGTGGTCGGGTGACGGGTGGGCGGACTGTCAGGGAAGTTACCTGCACGTAGTGCTGAGGTCACGGGGTGCGCGCTGTGATGCGGGCCTCTTTTCTAAGCGGGCGCTTATGGGAACCCGGCGGGGCCGCCGCGTATTCCCGTAGGGCCTCCCGCACGGCCGCTGCCGGGTGTTCCCGTACGGTCCCCCCCGGCACCCGGCCTCAGCCCGTGACGGACGGCCGGTCCGCCGTCTCCGGGGCCGGCAGCTGACGGCGCCTGCGGTGCTTGAGCAGGGCCCACGGGGCCCGCGAGGCGGTGACCTCCGTGCCGCCTTCGGAGGCGGCCCGCGCGGCGGCCTGCTCGACCGGGAGGATGCCCTCGCGGCGGGCCGGCTCCGGCCGCTCCTCCTCGGGCCACAGGCCCAGCGCGGCGCAGAGCGTGGGCAGCACCGCCATCGCGGCGGTGGCGTAACCCTCGGCCGAGGGGTGGTAGTTGTCCGGTCCGAACAGCTCCCGGGGGCGCGCCTCGAACTCCGGGCCGAGCAGCGCCCCGAGCGAGACCGTCCGGCCGCCGTTCTCGACCACGCCGATGGTCTGCGCGGCGGCCAGCTGGCGGGAGAGCCGGCGGGCCACCCAGCGCAGCGGCTGGTTGACCGGCTCGATGGTGCCCAGATCGGGGCAGGTGCCGACGACGACCTCGCAGCCCGCCGCGCGCAGCCGGCGGACCGCCTCGGACAGGTGCCGTACCGACTCGGCGGGCGGCAGCCGGTGGGTGACATCGTTGGCGCCGATCATGATGACGCAGACGTCCGGGGGCTCCTGGCCGTCCGGCAGCATCAGCTCCACCTGGCGGGCCAGGTCGTCGGAGCGGGCGCCGGGCAGGGCCACGTTGCGGAAGTCGACGGGGAGTTCGGCGACCGCGGCCAGGCCGGAGGCGAGCAGCGCGCCCGGGGTCTGGGAGGGGCGGTGGACGCCCTGGCCGGCGGCGGTGGAGTCGCCGAGGAAGCCGAGCCGCAGCGGCGGCGGGTCGGTGCGGTTGCCGCCCGCCTCGAAAGCCGTGCCGTAGCGGCCGTCGGCGCACGGCGGGATGTCGCTGGAGCCGCCGACCGTGCGGCGGGCCAGCCGGACCTCGGTCAGCAGCACGCCGACGGCGGCGACGCCCAGCAGCCCGATCCCGCCGCCGCCGAACGCGGCGGCGGTCGCGATCCGCCGTGCGACCCTCGCCCTGGACCCCGTCATCACCGTCGTCGCCATCGGCCGGGCACCTCCCCGTGCAGCGCGGGCGCGCCGCGGCCCTGAGGGCCGGACGCGCTCTTGAAAGGGCAAGAACTCCTCACCGGGGTGATGCCCGTTCCGGTGCCCCGCGCAACGCACCGGGCGCCCAATGGAGCCGGTGACCCGGTGCACCGGGCCGCTCGGCGGGGTGGGCAATAGGCTGGCGGCACGGGCGCAGGAGAGCGTGCCCCCGACCGCGGAGACCACCGTGCAGTTTTACGATTCGATGATTGAGCTTGTCGGCAACACCCCGCTCGTGCGGCTCAACAACGTCACTCAAGGGATCCAGGCAACCGTCCTGGTGAAGGTCGAGTACTTCAACCCCGGCGGTTCGGTCAAGGACCGGATCGCGGTGCGGATGATCGAGGCCGCCGAGGAGTCGGGCGAGTTGCAGCCGGGCGGCACCATCGTGGAGCCCACGTCCGGCAACACGGGTGTGGGGCTGGCGATCGTGGCCCAGCAGAAGGGCTACAAGTGCATCTTCGTCTGCCCCGACAAGGTGTCGACGGACAAGATCAACGTGCTGCGGGCGTACGGCGCGGAGGTGGTGGTCTGCCCGACGGCCGTCGATCCCGAGCACCCGGACTCGTACTACAACGTCTCCGACCGCCTGGTGCGTGAGACGCCCGGCGCCTGGAAGCCCGACCAGTACAGCAACCCCAACAACCCGCGCTCGCACTACGAGACGACCGGTCCTGAGCTGTGGGAGCAGACCGACGGGCGGATCACCCACTTCGTGGCGGGCGTCGGCACCGGCGGCACCATCAGCGGCACCGGCCGCTATCTGAAGGACGTCAGCGACGGCAGGGTCAAGGTCGTCGGCGCCGACCCGGAGGGCTCCGTCTACAGCGGCGGCTCCGGGCGCCCGTACCTGATCGAGGGCGTCGGCGAGGACTTCTGGCCGACCGCCTACGACCGCACGGTCGCGGACGAGATCGTGGCGGTCTCGGACAAGGACGCCTTCCAGATGACCCGGCGGCTGGCCAAGGAGGAGGGGCTGCTGGTCGGCGGCTCCTGCGGGATGGCGGTGGTCGCGGGGCTGCGGGTCGCCGAGCGGCTCGGCCCGGACGACGTGGTGGTCATCCTGCTCCCGGACAGCGGGCGCGGCTATCTCTCCAAGATCTTCAACGACGAGTGGATGGCCGACTACGGCTTCCTGGAGGAGAGCGGCACCGCGGCCCGGGTCGGCGAGGTGCTCCAGTACAAGGAGGGCGCGCTGCCCTCGCTGGTCCACATGCACCCGGAGGAGACCGTCGGCGAGGCGATCGAGGTGCTGCGCGAGTACGGCGTCTCGCAGATGCCGATCGTCAAGCCGGGCGCCGGGCACCCCGACGTGATGGCCGCCGAGGTCGTCGGGTCGGTCGTCGAACGGGAGCTGCTGGACGCCCTGTTCACCCAGCGCGCGTCGCTGTCCGACCCGCTGGAGAAGCACATGTGCCCGCCGCTGCCGCAGGTCGGCTCGGGCGAGCCGGTCTCCGACCTGATGGCGGTGCTGGAGGACGCGGACGCCGCGATCGTCCTCGTCGAGGGCAAGCCGAAGGGCGTGGTGAGCCGGCAGGACCTGCTGGCCTACCTGGCGCGCGGGGTGGCCAAGTAGCAGCCGCCGGAGCGCGTACCCGGCACGGCGTCAAGTGTCCGTCAGGAAAAGGGCCGTCGCCGCAAGGTGTACGTATGCGTCACGTTCCGGCAGCACGCGCTTAACACTCGTGCGGCAGATTGATGTGCAGGCGATACGGACCTCCGGAGCGGCTCCCGGACCTCCATGATCGCCAGGATGCGACGACCGGCCCTGACCCGGCTCGCGTCTCCTGCGGGGACCGCCGTCGTCCCGCCCCCGGCTCCGGCCGGGGTGCGGCGGTCCCCGCATACTCCTGCCCGCGGCGGCCCGGACCGGCCCCGTCAGTCCAAGTCCTCGTCGCGCCGCCCGGCCCGGCCCCGCAGCTTCGGCGGCACGCCCAGGCCGTGGACGGCGTTGACGCCGACGATGCCGGCCCAGCACACCACCAGGCCGACCAGCCCGGTGTCGCCCACGGCTATCGCGGTCAGCGGGATGGCCAGCACCAGTGACACCACGGCGACCGCGAACCGCTGCCAGAACTCGCTGGTGGCGTCCGTCCGGCGCGGCTGCGCACCGCGCGCCACCTGCATCTGCTGCTCGGCCACCTGCCGCCGCACCCGCCGGTCCACGCTCTGGTCCAGCTTCTCCAGGAAGGACTCCACCAACTCGGACTCGTACTCCGGCCCCAGCTCCTTGCGGGTCTGGAGGGTCGCGTCGAGTTCCTTCTTCAGATCGGGGTCGTGTGTCGCCATACCGGTGAGACTACGGCCGGGCGGCCGGCGGCGCGGTAGGGCTAGCCCCCCAGCCCCGCGGGGGTCTGCCGCCCCGGCGCGGCTTCCGGGGCGACGAGGCGCGCGGTGTCGCGGCGGGCCAGCGCCCCGTACAGGACCACGGGCACCGCGAGGCCGACCAGCCAGGAGATGTCCGCGCACAACGGGGCAGTCGTCACGACCAGCGCTCAGGCCGCCGGGGTGCCGCCCGCCGGCCGCGGACCGCCCGCCGCCGCGCCCACCGGCCGCAGCTCGTCCGCGTACGACACCGAGATCCGGCGCAGCAGCCCGTCCTCGGTGATGTCGTACTGGCCCAGCCGCCACAGCGGCGGCGAGTAGGCGTGCACCGAGACCGCGTCGTCGGTGGAGCCGGTCAGACGGTGGATGTGGTCGGGCCCGAAGGAGAAGGACTCGCCCGTGCCGACCGCGGTGGCCAGGTGCTCGCCGCCGATCCGCGGGTTGGACTCGGTCAGCGCGCCCTGGACGACCCGGACCGCGCCGGAGGAGAGGTCGTGGTCGTGCCAGCCGGTGTCGTTCTGCCGCGTCCAGCACAGCAGCCAGACGTCGACGAACGCGTCGCGGTGCAGCGACGCGTAGTGGCGCTCGGTGTCGGAGAACGCGACCTGCGCCCGCCACAGCTCCGGGCGGGCCGCCAACGTGTCGACCAGCGCCCGCAGTTCGCGCTTGTCGAGGTTGCGCTCGGGCAGTGCGGCGAACGGCGCGCCGGAGCCGTCGCCCCCGGTGCCGCGGACCTCGGCGGCGCCGGCCTGAGCGGTGCGGTCGGTCATGGACGGACTCCTCTCGTCGGGCCCAGCAGGCGGGCCGGGTTGGCGGTGCACAGGGCGTGGCCGGCGGCCTCCCCGCCGAGGCCGGGGACCACGAGGTCAGGGGGCGCGGTGCGGCGCGGGTCCTCCCGGCCGGAGTCCGGGGGAGCGTCCCGCGGCGGGTGGTGGCGGGCCAGGGGCCGGGCGTACGGCCGGTCGCTGCCGCTCACCACGACGTCGATGCCGACGGCCCGGATCAGCGCGTCGACCGCACGCGTCCCGTACGAGGACGTCTCGTAGAACACGTCGCGGTCCACCCGGCCGCGGTCCCGGCCGCCGCCGCGCGCGACCAGCCGCTCGCCGTGCAGGGGCGCCAGCCCGGCGAGCGCGGCGAAGCAGACCCGCAGCCCCGGGTGGCGCGGCCGGCCGAAGGCGCGGAAGGCGAACCACGCGCTGTGCAGCTGCTGGACGTACGGGACGAGGGCGGGCCACCAGGGGGGTGTGCCCGCGGGGTCGGGCGGGGCCGCGCCGGGGTGGACGAACAGCGGCTTGTCCAGTGCGGCGGCGGCGTCCAGCAGCGGGGCGCAGCGCGCCCAGCCCGCGGCGTCGAGCAGCGCGGTGGCCGGGAGCTGCAACCCGGCGCAGCCGCGGGCCAGTTCGCGGCGCACCGCCCCGGGGTCCGGCTCGGGGGCGGACAGGCAGGGGGAGGCCCAGACGCCGAAGGGGGCGGGCAGGTCCAGCGCGCCGTCGTGGAAGGCGGCGAGCAGCGGCCCGGCCTCCTCGGGCGGCAGGTATTCGATGCCGAGCGGGCTGGAGAGCGACACCAGGGCCAGGTCGAGGCCGTCGGCGCGGGCGAGCCGGGTGCGGGCGGCGATGTCGTGGTCGGCGGGGCCGACGGCGTAGGGCGGTTCGCCGGCCAGGTGCAGCGTCCAGCCGTCCAGCCGCGGCGGCGTGCTGCGGGCGCGCAGCAGGTCCACGAACTCGGGCGGCCAGATGTGCTGGTGGACGTCGGCGGGCATGGGCCCTCCCTCGGGGCCGGGGCGGGGGACCGAAGGTCCCTGCGCCGGGTGCTTGACCGCTCCTCACTGGTTGCTCAACCGCTTACTTAACCGCTTCACTGATGCGTTTAAGTGAAGCGATTAACCAATGGCGCTGTCAAGGGCGTACGCGGTGCCCGACCGCCTCCTTGGGTAGGCTTCCGGACATGGCCAGGCCCAACAAGCGCACCACCCTCCGCGAGGTGGCCGAGGCCACCGGCCTCTCCACCGCCGCCGTCTCCTACGCGCTGCGCGGCAAGCACGTCTCCAAGGAGACCGAGGAACGGGTGCGCAAGGCCGCCGCCGAACTCGGTTACGAAGCTGACCCGATCGCCCGCGCCCTGGCCAGCGGCCGGACCAGCACGGTCGGCGTGCTGGCCGGCGATCTCCAGGACCTGTGGCAGCAGCAGCTGATGGCGGCCATAGGGCGCGAGCTGCTGGCCGGCGACCGCTATGCGCTGATCCTCGACGCCGGCGGCGACCCGGAACGCGAACTGGCCCTCGCCAAGCAGCTGCGCGATCAGCGCGTCGACGGCCTGCTGGTCTCGCCCGTCGACCCGTCCGCCGAGGGCTGGGCGAAGATCGCCGAGGCGGTGCCGGTGGTCTCCATCGGCGACGCGCTCAGCCAGGCCCGCACGGCGGGCGAGGTGCTCTTCGACAACCGCGCCGGTATCGACGCCGTACTGGACTACCTCCGCGGCCTGGGCCACCGCCGGGTCACCGTGCTGACCCCCACCGGCCCCTCCACCCCCGACCGCCCCGCCGACGTCTATGTCCGCCAGGCGGCCGACCGCCTGGGCATCGAGGTCCAGGTCGTGCCCTGCGCCCAGGAGCTGGGCGAGGCGACCGGGGTCGCCCGGCGGGTGCTGACCAACAGCCCGGCCGGCCGCCCCCGGACCGGCCCCGCCGACCTCGCCCCGCCCACCGCCGTCTTCTGCTTCTCCGACTCCATCGCGTACGGCGTCTACGCAGCCGCCGCCGAGGCCGAGTTGGCCGTCGGCCGGGACATCTCCGTCGTCGGCTTCGACGACCACCCGGTATCCCGGGTCCTCACCCCGCCGCTGACCACCGTCGACTGGGGGCTGACCGGGATCGCCAAGGAGGCCGCCCGGCTGGCCGTGGCCGCCATCGAGGGCCGCCGGGTCCGCCGCAAGCGGATCCTGTGCGCCCCGCGCCTCTCCGAGCGGGGCTCGGCCCTGCGGGCGCCGGGCGATGCGTAGGGCCCGGCCCTGCCCCGTCGGACAGCCCCCGGCCCGTACGGAACCGGTCGCGCGCGGCCGGTCGCGGGAGCGGACCGGCGCCCGCCCTCCGGTAGCGTGCGGCTCGCCTGCCGGCGGCCGGCAGACGGGTGGAATGGCGAGGTCCTCATGAAGCAGTCCACGACGAGCGCGCACGACACCGCGGCGGTCCGGGACGCGGCGCCGGACGGCGCGCAACGGCAGCCGGCGCCGGGGGAGTTGGCTGACCGGCTGGAGGTGTACCGGACGGAGCTGACCGGCTACTGCTACCGGATGCTCGGGTCCGCGTTCGAGGCCGAGGACGCCGTCCAGGAGACGATGGTGCGGGCCTGGCGCAGCCACGACCGGTTCGAGGGCCGGGCGTCGCTGCGGTCCTGGCTGTACCGGATCGCCACCAACGTCTGCCTGGACCTGCTCAAGGGCAGCCGGCGGCGCGCCCGTCCGATGGATCTCGCGTCCCCGTCGAGCGTGGACACTCCGATCGGGACCGGCCTGCCCGAGACGACCTGGATCGGACCGGTGCCCGACGAGCGGGTGCTGGCCCGCGCCGGGGACCCGGCGGACACCGCGGTCGCCCGGGAGTCGGTCCGGCTGGCGTTCGTCTCCGCGCTCCAGCGGCTGGCGCCCCGGCAGCGGGCGGTGCTGATCCTGCGGGAGGTGCTCAGCTGGTCGGCGAGCGAGGTCGCGGAGCTGCTGGGCAGCTCGGTCGCCTCGGTCAACAGCGCGCTCCAGCGGGCCCGCGCCACCCTGGCCGCCTCCGCCGACGCCGCCCCGGCGGAACCGCTCGACGAGGCGCAGCAGGCGCTGCTCAACCGCTATGTGGACGCCTTCGAGCGCTTCGACATGGCGGCGCTGACGGCCGTGCTCCACGAGGACTCCACGCTCTCCATGCCGCCGTACGAGCTGTGGCTGCGCGGCCGGGCGGACGTCATCGCGTGGATGCGGGGGCCGGGCTGCGGCTGCGAGGGGTCGCGCCTGGTGCCGCTGTCCGCGAACGGGATGCCGGCGTTCGGGCAGTACCGCGCGGACGGGAAGCCCTGGGCGATCCAGGTCGTCGAGATCGCCGGCGGGCGGATCACCGCGCTCAACTCCTTCCTGGACACCGAGCGGCTGTTCCCCCTGTTCGGGCTGCCGATGCGCTACGAGGGCTGACGCGGCCCGCCCGTACGGCGCCGGCGGCGGTGCCCCGGGTCAGTCCTCCGGGCCGTCGCCGCCGGGCAGCGCTCGGCCAGCCCCGTCAGCGCCAGCAGCAGCCCGAGCGCTTCGGGTACGTGGCACAGCCGGATGCCCCGGCCGCCGAGCCGGCGGGCGGTGAGCTGGAGGCGGAGCAGCGCCTGGACGGTGGCGGTGTCCGGGGCGGTGACCGTGCGGACGTCGCAGAGCACCGTCGTACCGGGATGCGCGCGCAGCAGGAGGCGCAGCCGCTCGCACAGCGCCGGGATCTCGGCGGCGCCGATCGCCGGGCCGAGGTGCCACACGACGGAGCGGGGCGGGGGCGGCACGGTCGGCCTCCTGTCGCCGTGCGGAGGGCTCCGGGCGCGGGGCTCCGGACCTGACGACAGGGAGACCGCCGGGGGGCGCGGAACTCATCGGCGCGCCGGGCAGCGGGCCCGTCGGACCGTCCGGGGAACACCCGCTGCGGCTCGTCGCCGCCGCACCCCTCAATATCCCTTGCCCGTCCTGCATAGTGTCATGCAGAGTCTTAGGTGAGTGAATACCGGTCGGTGGGTGGGTGGGGCGCGGGTGACACCGCCCGTCACGGCGCCCTTTCCGCCCCTGCCCATCCGCTCACCGTACGGAACGAGGCAGCCGGCCCGCGTCCGCAAACGGCGATAGGGAGAGGGAGTTGAGCCCTGTGGTTTCCCCCGTGCCGGACACCGGCAGGCGCATCACGCTCGACGGCAGCGGGCTGCGCACCGCCGATGTCGCCGCCCTCGCCGAGCGCACCGCCCGCCCCGCGGCCCCGGACCCCAAGGCACTGGCCCGCGCCGCGGAGTCCTGGGAGACCGCCCGCCGGCTCGCCGCCACCGGCCGGGTCTACGGGCGCAGTACCGGCGTCGGCGCCAACCGCACCGAGGACGTCGGGGCCGGCGACGCCGCACACGGTCTGCGCCTGCTGCGCAGCCACGCCGGTGCCATCGGCGACCCGCTGCCCGGCCGCGAGGTCCGCGCCATGCTCGCCGTCCGCGCCAACCAGCTGCTGGCGGGCGGCGCCGGCCTCAACCCCGCCGTCATCACCTCCCTGCTCGCCGCCCTGGACGCCGGCGCGCACCCCGTCGTCAACGAATACGGCGCGGTCGGCACCGGTGACCTCGCCGCCCTCGCCCAGACCGGTCTCGCGCTCGCCGGCGAACACCCCTGGCACTGCGCCCCCGGCGGCCACCCGCCCGCCGCCATCCCGCTCGACAACAACGACGCGCTGGCCCTGATCAGCAGCAACGCCCTCACCCTCGGCCAGTCCGCGCTCGCCCTCGACGAACTGCGCCGCCTGATGGCCGCCGCGCTCACCGTCGCGGCGCTCTCCCTCCTCGCCGTCGGCGGCTCCCACGAACCGTTCGCCGAGCCCGTCATGCTCGCCCGTCCGCACCCCGGCTCGGCCGCCGCCGCGGCCCGCATCCGCGCCCTGTCCGGCGTCCCCGCCCGCCCCGCCCCGCCGCTGGGCCGCATCCAGGACCCGTACGGCTTCCGCTGCATCCCGCAGATCCACGGCCCGGCCCTGGACGCCGCCGAGGCGCTCGACGCCGTACTGACCGTCGAGCTGAACGCCGCCGCCGAGAACCCCCTGATCAGCGTCGAGGACCAGGCCGCCTACCACCACGGCAACTTCTACGCCGCGCACACCGCGCTCGCCCTGGACGCCTTCCGGCTGGCCGTCCTCCAGACCGCCCGGCTCTCCACCGCCCGGCTCGCCGCGCTCTCCGAACCGGACCTCACCCGGCTGCGCCCCTTCCTGGGCGACACGGCCCCCGCCAGCTCCGGCGTCATGATCCTCGAATACGCCGCCGGCGCCGCCCTCGGCGAGTTGCGGGCGGTCTCCCATCCGGCCTCCCTCGGCGACGCCGTCCTCTCGCGGGGCGTCGAGGAGCAGGCCAGCTTCGCCTCCCTGGCCGCCCGCCAGACCCTGCGCGCGTGCGGCCACTACCGGCACGTTCTCGCCTGCGAACTCGTCGCCGCCGTACGGGCGTTGCGCCTGCGGTCGCTGGAGCCCGAGCCGGACGTCCCGCTCGCCGGCGCCTTCCGGGTCGCCGCCCGGGCCCTCGACGCCCGGATGGCGGACCGCCCGCTGACGGAGGATGTGGCGGTGGCCGGGGCGCTGCTGGACCGGCTGGCGGAGGTCTGAGAGGTGGGCGAGGCGATGCGGGCGGCGCGCGCGGGCCGACGCGTTACGGGCGGGTGCCGTACGCGGTGCGGTCCGCTCGCGGGGTGCGGTCCGGGCCTCCTGGACCAGGCGCCCGGAACCGGCCGGATCCGGCTCCCGGCGCGTATCCGGCACCGGTCCGGGCCGGGAGTTCCGTACAGTCGGTCGACATACGACAAGGCCCCTGACCGGGGCGGGAAGAAGAGGCGATGAGCGGGGACAACGGTGGCCGCACCGCCGCGGCCGACGAGACGCGTACG
Source organism: Streptomyces albospinus (assembly GCF_014648695.1). Taxonomy (GTDB): domain Bacteria; phylum Actinomycetota; class Actinomycetes; order Streptomycetales; family Streptomycetaceae; genus Streptomyces; species Streptomyces albospinus. The sequence goes on along the minus strand of NZ_BMRP01000009.1, from coordinate 29,362 downwards.
GACCCGGCGCCGGCCGGCACGGCGGAAGCGGTGCGTCCCGGTGCGGCCGGCGACGCGGAGCGGGACGCCCCCTTGGACAGAACTGCCACCGCTGACATCACTGACACCACCGCCACCACAGGGACCACCGGGACCGCCGCCCGCCTCCAGCGGCTCTTCGAGGGGCACCGGCTGACGCCCACCCAGCGCCGGATCGCGCACTGCATGGTGCGGCGGGCCGCCGACGCGCCGTTCCTCTCCAGTGTGGAACTCGCCGAACTGGCCGGTGTCAGCCAGCCGTCCGTCACCCGCTTCGCGGTCGCCCTCGGTTTCGACGGCTACCCGGCGCTGCGCCGGCATCTGCGCGATGTCGCCCCCGCCGAGAAGCCCGGCGACACCGGCGCGTACAACGAGTACCAGCAGGCCGTCCAGGCGGAGATCGACAACCTCCGCCATCTCTCCGACGCCCTCGCCGACCCCGGTCCGGTGATCGAGGCCGGCCGGCTCTTCGCGGCCTCCCGCCCGCTGCCGGTCCTCGGGCTGCGTGCCGCCACCGCCCAGGCCGCGGGCTTCGCCTACTTCGCCCGCAAGGTCCACCCCGACGTCCGGCTCCTGGACGAGGGCGGCACCATGCTCACCGACCGCGTCGACGCCGCGGTACGCGCCGGCGCCACCGCCCTGATCTGCTTCGCGCTGCCCCGCCACCCCCGCGAGGTCGTCGACGCGCTGGAGTACGCCCGTTCCGCCGGCCTGACCGTCGTCACCGTCGCCGACAGCGCCTTCGCCCCCGTCGCCCGCCACACCGACCTGCTCCTGCCGGCGCCGGTCGGCACCGGTCTGGCCTTCGACACGGCCTGCGCCCCCATGCTCCTGGGCCGCGTCCTCCTGGAGGCCATGTGCGACGCCCTGCCGGACGCCCAGGCCCGCCTGGAGGAGTTCGACGCGAAGGCGGCGGCGCGCGGCCTGTTCGTGGAGTGAGCCGCGCGGCCGGTGCCGGCCGGGCCGCCGGCGGCCGTCACCCCAGCCCCAGCCTCCGCAGCTCGTCGGCATGGCCGCCGCCGCTCTCCGCGGTGAGTTCTTCCAGGGTCTGCGGAGTGCGGACGGTGGCGAAGCGGACGCTGCCGTCCGGGGCGGTCGCATAGCCGTAAACGCCCGGCCTGGGCAGGGAGTTGTAGGCGAAGTGGGTGGAGAAGTAGTAGGCGCCGGTGTCCAGGAGGGCGGCGTGGTCGCCGGATTCCAGGAGCGGCAGCGGGCGGTTCTCGGCGACCAGGTCGCCGGCGAAGCAGCACGGGCCCGCGATGTCCTGGGGGACCGGGGCGCCCGTCTTGGGACGGCCGGTGGCGTCGTAGGCCGCGACCCGGATGGGCCAGGACTCGGGGGCGAAGACCGTGCGGGTGGCGACCTGGGCGCCGGCGTGGGTCAGCGCGATGGGACGCCCGCCGGCCCACTTCGCGTACTCGACGCGGGCCAGGACCGTGCCGTGCTTCGCCAGCAGTGAGCGGCCGAACTCGGTGACCAGGCCGTAGCGTCCGGAGAACAGCCCGGGGACCGCCGAGCGGAGCAGTGCGGCGTATTCGCGGTAGGTCGGGGTGACGGCGTCGGACGAGAAGTTGACGGGCAGGCCGCCGCCGATGTCCAGGGTGGTGATCTGCGCCCGGTCGGCCTTCTCGTTGACCTCCTCGGCGAGCTCGTACAGCGCCCGTGCGCCCTCGGCCATCCGCTCCAGCGGCATGCCCTGGGAGCCGACGTGGCCGTGCAGCCGGGTCAGCCACGGGCGGTCGAGGAAGGCCCGGACGATCCAGTCCCGGGCGCCCGCGTCACGGAGCGGGACGCCGAACTTGGAGGTGTCGGTGGCGGTGCTCATCGCGCCGATGGCGCCGCCGCCGAGCTGCGGATTGACCCGCAGCCCGATCGGCGCGTTGGACGGGGCCGAGGCCATCATCCGGTCGATACGGGCCAGTTCCTCGTGGTTGTCGACGTTGACCGCGATGCCCACGGCGAGCGCCTCACGGAGCTCGGCGAGGGTCTTGGCCGGGGAGTCCAGGACCGTGTGCCGGGCCGGGACTCCGGCGGCCCGGGCCAGCGCCAGCTCGCCGGGGCTGGCCACCTCGCAGCCGAGCCCCTCTTGCGCGAGCAGTCTGAGCACCGGCACGAGCGAGGCGGCCTTCACCGCGAAGGCGTGCAGGACCGGGGTGCCGGGAGCGGTGAACTCCTCGAAGGCGGAGCGGAGTTCGGCGGCCGATCTGCGGATGCCGGCGATGTCGAGGAACCCGGCCACGGGCTGCCTCGGGCTGACCAGCCCCTGCGCAATGGCTGCCTGAACGGCACGGTCTCGGTCCGTGAAGGTCATGGCTCAACTCCATCATTGCGCAGGGGGGTCGCGCCATGGGCTGCGGGAGTGGGCTCGCCGCCGCACCGGCCCGCGGTGCCGAAAGGGCGCGTTACGTCGTGAGTGCGCCGCTCATGCGCGCCTTGCCCTGGCGTTCGGTCAGCCGGGAGCCGGACTCGCGGCGGGCGGCGCGGCGCAGCAGCGGGACGGCGAGCAGGAAGCCTGCGACGGCCCAGCCGGCCAGCACCAGGGCGACCGTCGGCAGCTGCCAGGAGCCGGACAGCTCCACGGCCCGCGCGGCGTCCGGCAGCAGGGCCGAGCGCACGCCCTGCGCCATCCACCGGAGCGGGAAGAACGACGCCACGTCCTGGACCACCACCGGCAGCCGGCCGATCGGGAACATCGCCCCCGAGGTGACCAGCAGCGCCATCGCGGGCAGCATGATCATCGCCAGCGCCTCGCGGGCGTTGGGCAGCACCGCGCCGATGGCCGCGCCCAGCGGCACGACGGCGAGCAGGCCGAGGGCGATGACCCATATCAGCGTCAGCCACCCGCCGGGGCTGTGCGGCAGCGGCCCGTTGACCAGCAGCGCGGCGGCGCCCAGCAGGACGGTGATGATGCCCACCGCCATGACGACGATCAGCACCGACTTGGCGACGAGATAGGCCGGTATGCCGCCGGGCGTGGCCCGCAGCCGCAGCAGGGTGCCCTCGTCGCGCTCGGTCACCAGGATCTGCGGGAGGTTGATCAGCCCCACCTGGAACAGCAGATACGCGGCGAACCCGGCGATCGTCAGATGCGCGGCGGGGATATGGGTGCCGGGCAGGTCGTCATGGATGAAGGAGGCGACCATCAGGGCGACCACCACATTGCTGAGGTAGCTGACGAACTCCTTGCGGTTGCGCAGGAGATGACGCACCTCGATACCGCCACGCCGCAGCCCCGCCCGCCATGAGCGCAGCCGCCGGCCGCGGGCGCGGGCCGGCCCCGGGGCGCCCGCCCCGTCCGTCGCACCGGTCCCGCCCCGTGCGGTCCGCTCCGGCCCCGCCGTCATGTCCGTCTCCCTCATGCTCATGCGGATCGTTCCTCCCCCGTCCCGGCGCCCACCAGGGCTGTGTCGTCAGCGGTCCCGGCGTCCGCGGCGTCCCGGGCGTCCGTGGTGCCGGCGGTGCCGGCGGTGTGCTCGTGCACCATGTGCAGATAGGTGTCCTCCAGCGTCGGCCGGCGGACCTCCAGGTCGGCGATCGGCCCGTCGGTCTCGCGGTGCAGCTCCCAGACCAGCCGGGAGGGATCCGCGGTGCGCTCGCGGCGCGGGGCGCCGTCCGGTGCCGTCCAGCGGACCTCCGCCTGGGCGGCGGCCCGCCGGGCGAGCTCGGCGGGTGTGCCGCAGATCCGGATACGGCCGTTGACCAGCATCGCTATCCGGTCGGCGAGCCGCTCGGCCTCGGCCAGGTCATGGGTGGTCAGCAGGATGGTGACGCCCTCGTCGCGGGCCAGCCGCTCGACCAGGTCGTGGAACTCGCGGCGCGCCTCGGGGTCGAAGCCGGTGGTGGGCTCGTCCAGGAAGAGGAGCTCGGGGCGGCCGATGATGCCGAGCGCGACGTCGACGCGCCTCCGCTGGCCGCCCGACAGCTGGTCGACCCGGTGCCGGGCCCGGTGGGTGAGGCCGACCAGCTCCAGCAGCTCCTCCGGGTCGCGCGGATCGGGGTAGTACGTCGCGAAGTGCTGGAGCAGCTCGGCGACCTGCCAGCGGCGGTGGTCGCGCCACGACTGGAGCACCAGGCCGATCCGGCCGCGCCAGGCGTCGTCGGCGTGCGCCGGGTCCTTACCGAGGACCCGGACCTCGCCGGCGGAGCGCTGCCGGAAGCCCTCCAGGATCTCGACGGTGGTGGTCTTCCCGGCGCCGTTGGGGCCGAGCAGGGCGAAGATCTCCCCGCGGTGGATGTCCAGGTCGACGCCCTGGAGCACCTCGGTGCTGCCGTACGACATCCGCACATCCCGTGCGGAGACGACGGATTGGCGGGATCCGGCGGCTGTGGTGGGGGTACTGGTCATGGTGCCGGTCATCGGCTCGCCTCCGCGTGCTGCTGTTCGGGTGCCGTCTGCTGTGCCGTCTGCTGCGCCGCCGCGGGGCCCGCGCCCTCGACGATGGCGCGGAGAGCGGCGACATGGCCTTCGAAGGCGGTGCGCCCGCGGGCCGTCAGCCGTACCTTGGTGCGGCGTTTGCGCCCGCCGCCCTCCTTGCGGATCTCCAGATACTCGGCCTCCTCCAGGGTGTGCAGCTGCTTGGAGAGCGCGGAGTCGCTGAGCGAGAGGCTGTCGCGGATGAACGGGAACTCGGCCCATTCCGTGGCGGCCAGCAGGGCCACCACCGACAACCGAGTGGAGGGATGGATCAGTTCGTCGAAGCCCGTGGGGGTGCTCAAAGGCCCGCCTCCTCGTGGATGGCTTGTGTGGCGTGGCCGCGCAGCGCTCGTTCACGGAGCGGGCTGACCGCCCAGCGGTTCGCCGGTCCCGTGAAGAGGACGAACGCGGCGGCTGCGGCGGTGGCCGTGATCAGGCTGGGGTAGGGCAGGGCGAAGGCGTCCGCCAGGTTGTCGGAGAGCAGGATCGTGCCGCCGGTGACGGCCATGCCCGCGATGAACGTGGCGTAGGAGCGCCAGCTGTACCGGGAGCGGTGCAGCCGCATCCGGGCGCGGCGGCTGTAGACGGCGGCCAGGCTGCCCAGGGTGCCGACATAGGCGGCGAGCGTCAGCCACAGGCACCACCCCGGGAGCTTGAGCCCCATGGTGGCGAGAAAGACCCACATGACCGCGGCCATGACGTAGGTCACCTTGGGATCACTGTGCGCGGACCGCTCGATCTCGTCGTACACCCGCTCCTGCGGCACCCGGATCCGCTGGAGATCCTGCCAGGCCCGCTCGGCGTCCACCGTGGTGGTCATGCCATCGCCTCCCCGAAGACGTTGCTGGACCGCCGGGGCGCGTCGGACCGGATCAGGCCGGACCGCCCCCGCGTTTACTTGCCTACTGGGAAAGTTAGCACCGGCTTTCCTGGCGGGCAAGTCGAAATGCGTCCACTGCGCCCTGTTGACTAGCGCTATTCAGCGAAGTCAAGATGTGAATAGCTCAATCCATTCGATGTACAGGGAGGCACGGCCCATGTCGGGACCGCGACCCGTGCGGGCACCGCGCGGTACGGAACTGAGTGCTCGGGGATGGCAGCAGGAAGCCGCGTTGCGGATGCTCCAGAACAACCTCGATCCGGAGGTGGCCGAGCATCCGGACCAACTCGTCGTCTACGGCGGCACCGGCAAGGCCGCCCGGGACTGGCGCTCGTTCGACGCGATGGTGCGCACCCTGACCACGCTCAAGCAGGACGAGACGATGCTCGTCCAGTCCGGCAAGCCGGTCGGCGTGATGCAGACGCACGAATGGGCACCGCGGGTGCTGATCGCCAACTCCAACCTCGTCGGCGACTGGGCCAACTGGGAGGAGTTCCGCCGCCTGGAGGCCCTCGGCCTGACCATGTACGGCCAGATGACGGCCGGTTCGTGGATCTACATCGGGACGCAGGGCATCCTCCAGGGCACCTACGAGACGTTCGCGGCGGTCGCGGCCAAGAAGTTCGGCGGATCGCTGGCCGGGACCATCACCCTCACCGCCGGGCTCGGCGGCATGGGCGGCGCCCAGCCGCTCGCCGTCACCATGAACGACGGCGTCGCGATCTGCATCGACTGCGACCCGCGCGCCATCGAGCGCCGCATCGAGCACCGCTACCTGGACGTGAAGGCGGACAGCCTCCAGCACGCCCTCCAACTGGCCGTCGAGGCACGCGACCAGCGCAGGCCGCTCTCCATCGGCCTGCTCGGCAACGCCGCGGAACTCCTCCCGCAGATGCTCGCAGAGGGCGCCCCGATCGACATCGTCACCGACCAGACCAGCGCCCACGACCCGCTCGCCTACCTGCCCGTCGGCATCGACTTCGCCGACATGGCCCGCTACGCGGCGGACAAGCCCGCCGACTTCACCCAGCGCGCCCGCGAGTCCATGGCCCGCCACGTCGAAGCCATGGTCGGCTTCATGGACGCCGGCGCCGAGGTCTTCGACTACGGCAACTCCATCCGCGGCGAGGCCCAACTCGCCGGATACGGGCGCGCGTTCGCGTTCCCCGGCTTCGTCCCCGCCTACATCCGGCCGCTCTTCGCCGAGGGCAAGGGGCCGTTCCGCTGGGCGGCGCTGTCCGGCGACCCGGCCGACATCGCGGCCACCGACCGCGCCATCCTCGACCTCTTCCCCGAGAACGAGTCGCTGGCCCGCTGGATCAAGCTGGCGGGGGAGCGGGTCCACTTCCAGGGCCTGCCCGCCCGCATCTGCTGGCTCGGCTACGGCGAACGCGACAAGGCCGGCGAGCGGTTCAACGAGATGGTCGCCGACGGCACCCTGAAGGCGCCGCTGGCCATCGGCCGCGACCACCTCGACTGCGGCTCCGTCGCCTCCCCCTACCGCGAGACCGAGGCCATGAAGGACGGCTCCGACGCGATCGCCGACTGGCCGCTGCTCAACGCCATGGTCAACGTCGCCTCCGGCGCCTCCTGGGTCTCGCTGCACCACGGCGGCGGCGTCGGCATGGGCCGCTCCCTCCACGCCGGCCAGGTCACGGTCGCCGACGGCACGCCGCTGGCCGGCGAGAAGATCCGCCGGGTGCTCACCAACGACCCCGGCATGGGCGTCATCCGGCACGTCGACGCGGGCTACGAGCGCGCCGAAGAGGTGGCCGCCGAGCGCGGCGTCCGCATCCCGATGCGCGAGGGCGAGGGCGCGTGACACCCCCTGTGGCGAACTCGTTCCACGAGATGTGGGAGGAGCTGCGGCCCCTCGGCCGCGACTCCTCCTCCGGGGGCTACCGGCGCTTCGCCTGGACCGGCGCGGACGGCGACTGCCGGGCGTGGTTCCGGGCGCAGGCCGAGGCCCGCGGGCTGGCCTACGAACTGGACCGCAACGGCAACCAGTGGGCCTGGCTCGGGGCGACCACCTATCGGGACGTGGCCCCCGGCGAGGCCGTCGTCACCGGTTCGCACCTGGACTCCGTACCGGACGGCGGCGCCTTCGACGGCCCGCTGGGCGTCGTCTCCTCCTTCGCCGCGCTCGACGAACTCCGGCGGCGGGGAGCGGAGTTCGGCAGGCCGCTGGCCGTCGTCAACTTCGGCGACGAGGAAGGCGCCCGCTTCGGCCTGGCCTGCGTCGGCTCCCGGCTCGCCGCCGGGGCGCTGACCCCCGAGGCCGCGCACCGGCTGCGCGACGGCGACGGCGTCACCCTCCCGCAGGCCATGGAGCGCGCCGGATACGACCCCGAGGCCATCGGCCCGGACCCGGAACGGCTCGCCGCCATCGGTGCGTTCGTCGAACTCCACGTCGAGCAGGGCCGCGCCCTGGACCTGTCCGGCGACCCGGTCGGCATCGCCTCCGCCATCTGGCCGCACGGCCGCTGGCGGTTCGACTTCCGCGGCGAGGCCAACCACGCCGGCACCACACGCCTGGAGGACCGCCGCGACCCGATGCTCTCCTACGCCGCGACCGTGCTCGCCGCCCGCGAGCAGGCCCGGCTGGCCGGCGCCCTGGCCACCTTCGGGAAGATCAGCGTCGAGCCGAACGGCGTCAACGCCATCCCCTCGCTGGTCCGCGGCTGGCTGGACGCCCGCGCCGCCGGCCAGGACAGCCTGGACACCGTGATCACCGGGATCGAGCAGGCCGCCGCCGAACGCGCCGCGCGCGACGGCGTCGAGCTGAGCGTCGTACGGGAATCCTTCACCCCGGTCGTGGAGTTCCAGCACGCCCTGCGGGACGAACTGGGCGCGATCCTCGGCAAGGAGCGGGAGCGGCCGGTCCCCGTCCTCGGCACCGGCGCCGGCCACGACGCCGGTATTTTGTCCGGAACCGTCCCCACGGCCATGCTGTTCGTCCGCAACCCCACCGGCGTCTCGCACTCGCCCGCCGAAGCGGCGACCGAGGACGACTGCGTCGCCGGGGTCACCGCACTCGCCGACGTACTGGAGGGGCTGGCGTGCCGCTGACGCCGCAGGCAACACCGATCACGTACTGGCTGGAGCACGCCTGGCTCGGCACCCACGTCGAGCCGGGCGTGGCCGTGGAGGTGGCGGACGGGCGGATCACGGCCGTCCGCACCGGGACGCCCACGCCGCCACCGGGCGCGGAGGCGCTGCGCGGGCTGACGCTCCCCGGGCTCGCCAACGCCCACAGCCATGCCTTCCACCGCGCGCTGCGCGGCACCGTCCAGGTCGGCAGCGGCACCTTCTGGACCTGGCGCGAGGTGATGTACGGCGTCGCCGACCGGCTCACCCCGGACAGTTACTACGCCCTCGCGCGTGCGACATACGCCGAGATGGCGCTCGCCGGCATCACCTGCGTCGGCGAGTTCCACTACCTCCACCACGCGCCCGGCGGCACCCGCTACGGCGACCCCAACGCGATGGGCGAGGCGCTGATCGCGGCAGCCGCCGACGCCGGCATCCGGATCACCCTCCTCGACACCGCCTATCTCTCCGCCGGCTTCGGCGACCCGCCCAACCGGCACCAGCTGCGCTTCTCCGACGGCACCGCGGACGCCTGGGCGGAGCGCGCCGACGCCCTCAAGAGCCGCGAGCACGCCCGGATCGGCGCCGCCATCCACTCCGTACGCGCCGTCCCCGCCGGGCAGTTGGGCACCGTCGCCGACTGGGCCCGGGAGCGGCGGGCACCGCTGCACGTCCACCTGTCGGAGCAGACCGCCGAGAACGACGCCTGCCGCGCGGCCCACGGCCGCACCCCCACCCAACTGCTGTCCGAGCACGGCGCGCTGGGCTCGCGCACCACGGCCGTGCACGCCACCCACCTCACCGACGAGGACATCGCCCTCCTCGGCGGCAGCACCACCGGCGTCTGCATGTGCCCCACCACCGAGCGGGACCTCGCCGACGGCATCGGCCCGGCCGTCCGGCTCCAGGCCGAGGGCAGCCCGCTCTCCCTCGGCAGCGACAGCCACGCCGTCATCGACCTGCTCGAAGAGGCCCGCGCCATGGAGCTCGACGAGCGGCTGCGCACCCGCACCCGCGGGCACTGGACGGCCGCCGCCCTGCTGCGCGCCGCGACCGCCGACGGCCATCAGGCGCTGGGCTGGGACGACGCGGGCGCCATCGAGACCGGCGCGCTCGCCGACCTCACCACGATCGCGCTGGACTCCGTACGCACTGCCGGACCGCTGCCCCGACTCGGCGCCGAGACGGCCGTATTCGCCGCCTCCGCGGCAGATGTGCGGCACACCATCGTGGGCGGCCGGCAGATCGTCCGGGACGGTGTGCACACACGCGTCCCCGACGTGCCCACCGCCCTCGCCGACTCCATCGCCGCCGTACGCGGCTGACCCCCACCCCACCCCACCCGGCCCGCGCCGCCGGCGGACGAAGGAGAGCACCCCCGCGATGACGACGACCTCCGCGCCGACCACCGCCATCACCCACATCGCCCAGCTCGTCACCAACGACCCCTCCCTCGGTGAAGGCCCCCTCGGTCTGATCCAGGACGCCGCGGTCGTCATCGACGGCGACCGCATCGCCTGGGTCGGTACGTCCAGCAAAGCACCCGCCACTGACAACGCCGTCGACGCGGCCGGCCGCGCCGGGCTCCCCGGCTTCGTCGACTCCCACTCCCACCTGGTCTTCGCCGGCGACCGCACCGCCGAGTTCAACGCCCGGATGTCCGGCCGCCCCTACTCCGCAGGCGGCATCCGCACCACCGTCGCCGCCACCCGCGCCGCCGGCGACGACGCACTGCACGCCAACGTCGCCCGCTACCTCGCCGAGGGCCTGCGCCAGGGCACCACCACCCAGGAGACCAAGTCCGGCTACGGCCTCACCGTCGAGGACGAGGCCCGTGCGCTGCGCATCGCCGCCGCGCACACCGACGAGGTCACCTTCCTCGGCGCGCACATCGTCCCGCCCGATTACGCCGACGACCCGGCCGGCTATGTCGACCTCGTCACCGGCCCCATGCTGGACGCCTGCGCCCCGCACGCCCGTTGGGTCGACGTCTTCTGCGAGCGGGGCGCCTTCGACGGCGACCAGGCGCGCGCCGTCCTCACCGCGGGCAAGGCCAAGGGCCTGGTGCCCCGGGTGCACGCCAACCAGCTCGGCCACGGCCCCGGCGTCCAGCTCGCGGTCGAGCTCGGCGCCGCCTCCGCCGACCACTGCACCCACCTCACCCACGCCGACATCGACGCCCTCGCCCAGTCCGACACCGTCGCCACCCTCCTGCCGGGCGCCGAGTTCTCCACCCGCGCCGAGTGGCCCGACGCCCGCCCGCTGCTCGACGCCGGCGCCACCGTCGCGCTCTCGACGGACTGCAACCCGGGCTCGTCCTTCACCAGTTCCATGCCGTTCTGCATCGCGCTGGCCGTCCGCGACATGGGGATGACGCCGGACGAGGCGGTCTGGTCGGCCACCGCCGGCGGCGCCCGCGCGCTGCGCCGTACCGACGTCGGCAGGATCGGCCCGGGCGCCCGCGCCGACCTCCTCCTGCTGGACGCGCCCTCGCACGTCCACCTCGCCTACCGGCCGGGCGTCCCGCTCGTCACGGACGTCTGGCACAAGGGCGTACGCCTCTGAGGGCGGCGCCGGACGCACTGAGGGCCCGTCCCGGACGAATCCGGGGCGGGCCCTCATGAGCGCGGGCGACCGCCGGCCCCGAGGGCCGGCCGCGACCGCGGGGTCACTCCTCGATCATCAGCCCCTTGCGGAGCCGTACGAGGGTGCGGGAGAGCAGCCGGGAGACATGCATCTGGGAGATGCCCAGCTCGTCGCCGATCTCGGACTGCGTCATATTGGCGACGAACCGCAGCGAGAGGATCTTCCGGTCCCGCGGCGGGAGTTCGGCGATCAGCGGCTTCAACGACTCGACGTACTCGATGCCTTCGAGGCCGTGGTCCTCGTAGCCGATGCGGTCCGCCAGCGCGCCTTCGCTGTCGTCCTCCTCGGGCTGGGCGTCCAGCGAGCTCGCGGTGTACGCGTTGCTCGCGGCCATCCCTTCGACGACCTCGTCATTGGTGATGCCGAGGCGCTCGGCGAGCTCCTTCACCGTGGGGGCGCGGTCCAGCTTCTGCGCCAGCTCGTCGCCCGCCTTGGCCAGGTCCAGGCGGAGTTCCTGCAACCGCCTCGGTACGCGCACCGACCAACTGGTGTCGCGGAAGAAGCGCTTGATCTCGCCGACGATGGTCGGCATCGCGAACGTCGGGAACTCCACGCCGCGGCCGAGTTCGAAGCGGTCGATCGCCTTGATCAGGCCGATGGTGCCGACCTGGACGATGTCCTCCATGGGTTCGCTGCGGGAGCGGAACCGGGAGGCCGCGAACTTCACCAGCGCGAGGTTGAGCTCGACCAGGGTGTTGCGGACGTACGCGTATTCGTGAGTGCCTTCTTCCAGCGATTCCATGCGCTCGAAGAGGGTTTTCGACAAGGCCCTCGCGTCCACCGGACCCACCTCGTCGAACGGCGGGATCTCGGGCAGACCGTCGATCTCGGACAATTCCGCCGGATCGGATTCGGCGGCGTGCGGCTGGGAAGGGATGTGCCCGGTCGGGTCGGACGGGGGTGTCGACGATGCGGGGCTCCGGGTGTCTTCGGTGCGCAATTCGTCGAGCCGGGGTGACATGGGTCTCCTCCATCGTTCTCGGCATATGGCTGCCGATGCCTCTACGTGAAACTGCGGTGTGCGGCGCCTCCAAAGCCGGCCGTTTCGAATGTGTCCTTCTACGCCTACCTGGCTTTGCCTGAAGATGGCAAGTGCGCGATGTCCGTATTTCGGTGGTATGCCCATTGTTTGGGTACCGGCGAGCGTCATGAAGGCGTAGGGTTCTTCAAGCGCAGTCGCAAGCAGTGTCGTATGCAAAACAGTCGTCTAGGCAGCAAGGGGTGCGCGCGCATGGACCGCGGGACGGTCGGCAGTGCGAGCCGGGGCCGGCTTCACGTCGAGATCCGCCATCACGGCGCCAGCGCGGTCGTGACCGTCGCAGGTGAGCTCGATCACCACACCGCGGATCTGTTGCGTGAGTCACTGGAGGGCTGTGTCGACGACGGATATGCACGCCTCGTGGTGGACTGCTCACCCCTTGAATTCATGGACTCCACCGGGCTGAACGTGCTCCTCGGCGCGCGCCTGAAGGCGGAGGCCGCGGGGGGCGGGGTCCATCTGGCCGGGATGCAGCCGGTGGTCGCCCGGGTTTTCGAGATCACCGGCGCGGAGGCGGTCTTCACGGTGCACGACTCCCTCGACGCGGCCCTGGCCGACTGACCCGGCCGCGGTGTCCGGATGGTTGTATTCCGGGCACGTAGTCCGTGTCACAACTTCCGTACCCAAGAAGTGGGTGTTCTCACGGTCCGCTCGGGCAGGAGACACCTGAATCCGTTGAATCAGTCAGTTGGCAGTTTTCCGTGAAAAGGCGAATCGGTGAGGTGAAGCGCTGATGAGCACCACCCGGCCGTACCCGCCGGGCGATGTCGGCCCGGAGCCGGGCAGTGCCGGTGCTTCCGCCGACGCCCCGGCTTCCGCCACCCCGGAAGGCCAGATCCGCAGGCTGCGCCTGGCGGGCACCCGGGGCGCCGTGGCGCGGGCCCGTGACTTCGCGCGCGAGGCCCTGCACGACTGGGGCTGGCTGCCGGCCGGCAATGCGGACCAGCGTGCCGCGGCCGAGGATGTGCTGCTCGTGGTCTCGGAGTTGGTGACCAACGCCTGCCTGCACGCCGAGGGGCCCGAGGAGCTGCGGCTGCGCTGTGCGGCCAAGGTGCTGCGCCTGGAGGTCAGCGACCTGGGCGCGGGCTCGCCGGCGCCGCGCAGCCCGCACCGCCCCGGACGCCCCGGCGGCCACGGCATGTTCATCGTGCAGCGGCTGTGCCTGGACTGGGGCGTGGTGCGCAACACCGACGCCGCGGGCAAGACCGTCTGGGCGGAGCTCGCCGCGCCGTCCTGACGGTGGGTGAGCCAACAGCGAGCAGGCGCGGGCCCCTTGGGGCCCGCGCTGCTGTCGTTTCCGGGCTCCCGCCGCCGCAACAGGGCTGCCGCCGCCCGATTGGGCTGTGCTGTGCCTTCCCTCGGCAAGGTCCCCGGCGTACCTTGAGCGCCCATCTGATGTGCCGTCAGCAAATCCGGCGGTGCGCTACCCGGGAGAAGGGGAACTCAAGGTGGCCCGCTTCTACGCACAGCACGGCAGCCGGCGCCGGGCGGCCGGCCTGGCCGCGACGGCGGCGCTGACGGCCGGATCGGCGGTGATGCTCGCCGCGCCGGCCGCGCACGCCGAGGTCGTCGACGTCAACTACCAGTGCAGGACACCGATCGGCAACAAGGGCGCGGTATCGCCCATCGACATCAAGGGGACCCCTGGCGGGGGAGCGTACAAGCTCGTCATGTCCTTCCAGAAGGGCGTCTCCTCCAGCCCCGTCGAGCTGGGCAAGGGCGCGATGAAGCCGAGTGCGCTGATCAAACTGGGCGGCGCGGAGAACGGCACGGTAGCGGTCTCCGGACCGCCCAACGCCGAGGCGATACCGGCCAACACCCCCATCAAGATCAGCGACCTGAGCGGTACGTACACGCCCAAGGCGAGCGGCAAGGTCACCTTCACCGCGTCGACCCTCACCATCAAGGCGCTGGGCACCACCACCACCTGTACGCCGAGCAACAGCCCCAAGCCCTCGCTGACGCTGGACGTGAAGGCCGCCGGCGGCTCCGGCGGCAGTACCGGCGGCGGCAGTACCGGCGGTGCGGGCGGCTCGTCCGGCGGCGGTCAGCTGCCACAGACCGGACCCGCGGACTCCGCCGTCGCGCTGGGCACCCTCGGCGGCACCGTCCTGCTGGCCGGCGCGGCCGGCGCACTCTGGCTGACCCGCCGTCACCAACGGGCCTGACCTCCACCGGGAGCCGCCGATGCCGTTCCGTACTCGCGCCGCGGTCACCGGTGCGGCCGTCACGGCCGCCGCCGCCCTGCTGTGCCCCGCCCCGGCCGCACGGGCCGCTTCCGCCGGGCCGGGCTGGTCCGCCGCGCCCAGCGGGGCGGACCGTCCGTACTTCTATCTGGAGGGCGCGCCGGGCACCGCCATGACCGACCGGCTGGCCGTCGGCAACCCCTCCGACCGGGCCGTCACCGTACGGCTGCGGGGCGACGGGGCCCGGGACGGGGCCGGTGCGTGGCTGCTGTTCGGCACCGCGGAGGTGACCGTTCCGCCGCGTACCCGGGCGACCGTGCCGTTCACGGTGACGGTGCCGCGGGACGCCGCCCCCGGCTTCCACCCCGGCACCATCGTCGCGACCGGGCAGGGCGCGCCGGGTGTCCGGTCCCGGGTGCCGGTGCGGCTGCGGGTCACCGGGCCGGCGCTGTCCGCGCTGACCGTCGAGCAGCTGTCGGTACGCCGGCAGGGGAGCGCGGCGGCGATCCGGTACACGCTGGTCAACCGGGGGAACACGGTGCTCCGGCCGCGGCTGGCGGTGCGCGCCGACGGCCTGTTCGGGCCGCTGCTGCGCCGGGCCGGGCGCGCCCTGCCGGTCACCCTGCCGCCCGGCGGACGCGTCGACCGCACCGAGACCTGGCCCGATCCGCCCGCCCTCGACGCGGTGGACGTGCGCCTCACGGCGACCGCGGCGGGCGGTGCGCACGATGTCGCCACGGCCGGGTACACCGCCGTGCCCCGGGACGGGGCCGCGGCGGTGGTGCTCCTCCTGGCGGCGGGCGGCGGCCTGGCCGTCGTACGGCGGCGCCGGCGGGCCGGCCGCACGGACCCGGCCTCCGTGACCCCGGCGCCCGGCGCCGTAACGGAAGTGACCGACACGAGGACCGGCGCGAGCAGCGGTACGGGGACCGGCACCGGCACGAGGACGGGATCAGGGGTGCGCGCGTGAACGGCGAGAGCGGGACAGCGACGGCCATCACCGGAGCCGCGGTCGCGGCGCCTCCAGGGGCGCGCGCCCGGCCGCCCCGCGGACGGTTCCGGACGCGGCAGCGCCCCGGACGCCGCCGCGCCTCGGCCGTGCTCGCGGCGCTCTCGCTCGCCCTGGTGCCCGCGCTCCTCCCCGGCCCGTCCGCCGCCGCGGCCGACGGCGCGCCCTCGGCGGCGGTGTCGCAGAAGGAGGCCGGCACGGGCGGCAGCATCACGGTGACCGGCCGGGGCTGGCGGCCCCACACCTTGTTGACCCTGCTGATCTGCGGGCAGAACATGATCGGCGGCACCAACTCCTGTGCCAATGGCGACGGACGGACCGTCACCACCGACGCGGACGGCGCGTTCCGCACGGGCCTGCCGGTCGCCGAACCGCCCAAGCCCTGCCCCTGCGTGGTGCATGTGGCGAGCGTGACCGGCCCGGCGACCGGCGCGGATGCCGCGTTCAAGGTGGCCGGGCACCCGGTGGCGCCGCTGCCCCAGGACGTCGGCTCCGGCCGGCTGGCGGTGCTGGCCCAGCCCCGGCTGACCGGCAGCAGCGGGCTGCTGACCTGGTTCGGCGCCCCCGCACAGCGCGAACTGACCGTCACCGTCGGCAATCTCGGCTCGGCGCCGGCCAAGGACCCGGTCTTCCAGGTCGGCACCTCGCACGGCGTCTTCGCGCCCAAGTGGGAGGACCAGCAGTGGCGGGGGACCGTCCCCGCCGGCCGGAAGACCGAGGTCAGGCTCCCGGTGGAGCTGGCCGCCGGGGCGCACGGGGACTATCTGGTCTCCCTCAAGTACGGCGGCCGGCTGCTGGTCGAGCAGCCCTGGGGGGTCGGCCGGCCGTGGGGTGTGACGCTCTTCTGGGTGCTGCTCTGCGTGGTCGTCCCGACGGCGGTGTTCCGCATCGGCATGGCGATCGTGGACCGCGTCCGCCCGGCCCGCAGGACCACCGCCGCCCGCGGCCGGCGCGGCGGTTGGCGCCCCATCCGGTCCGCCGGCCGGCACACCAGGAACCGTGACCGCGGCGGGACGCCGGACGGCGCTCCCGTACTGCCGTGGTTCACCCCGGACACCGCACCGTCCACCACCACATCAACCGAACGACCGACGTCGAAAGGTTCTGCGTGATGAGGCAACGGAGGAGAGCTGCGGTGGCCTCGGTGGCCGCGCTGGTGCTCGCGGGTGCGGGGACCGTGGCCGTGGCCGGTACCGCACAGGCAGCGGAGGTGTCGTACAAGACGGAGTGCCTGCCGCCGCCGATATCGGGGCTGCCGCCGATCGAGGGCACCACGAAGGTGGACGTCGACGCGCCCGCCACCGCGAAGGTCGGCGACGAGATCACGGTGGTCTGGAAGACCGTCGAGGCCGCGTCGAAGAATCCCGACATCCTCGACCTGGGGGAGAACACCGTCCAGCCGACCGGCACGATCACGGTCGCCGGGGCGCAGACCGGCGAACTGCCGATGCAGGGACCGCGGCAGAACCCGCCGATCCCCAAGGGCAGCGCGATGAAGCTGTCCGACATGACGGGCAAGCTGAAGCTGACCAAGCCCGGTGAGGTCACCCTGACGCCCGGCTTCTACAACATCAACGTCAACCAGCCGATCTCGACGGACACCAAGTGCTCGCCCAAGGAGACGGTCCGGCCCGCGGTCACGGTCAAGGTGACCGACGGCGGGGGCACCTCCGGCGGGACGAGCGGCGGGACGAGCGGCGGGACGAGTGCCGGGACGACCGGTGGCACGTCCTCCGGCGGCGGCACGGGCGGTACGGGCAGCACGGGCGGCAGCAGCGCGGGCACCTCCGGCGGTACGGGCGGCTCCTCGGGCGGCACCGGGTCCACCGGCGGCTCGGGCGGCTCCGGCGGCGACCCCGACGGCACCGCGTACAAGGGCACCGAGGTCCAGGTCCCGTACGACTGCAAGACGCCCATCGGGGACAAGAAGGCGACCTCGCCGGTGCAGATCAACGCCGTGAAGAAGAGCGGGAGTTACGACCTGACGGTGCAGTTCAAGAAGTCCGTCATGAACAGCCCGGCGGACATCCCGGCCGGCTCGGTCAAGCCGTCGACGGACGTCAAGGTCGGCGGCGCGGACAAGGGGTCGGTGACGACCGAGGGGCCCGCCAACAGCAAGCCGATCAAGTCCGGCGACCCCATCGAGATCCCCGACCTGAAGGGCACCTACAAGCCGGGTGCCACCGGCAAGGCCACGCTGACCCCGGGCGTGCTCACCGTCAACGCCCTGGGGACGACCACCACCTGCACCCCGGAGAAGGACCCCGGAGCCTCGCTCACCCTGGACACCTCGGCGCAGCCCGGCGGCACTTCGGGCGGCTCGGCCGGCGGCTCCGCGGGCGGTGCGGCGGCGTCCGGCGGATCGGCCGGATCGGCCGGTGCCTCCGGGGGCAGCGGCGGCCTGGCCCGGACCGGTGCCACCGACCACGGCGCGCTGACCGCCCTCGGCCTCGTCGCCGGCACGGCCATCCTGCTGGGCGGCGCGGTGTTCACGTTCCTGCCCCGGCGCCGGGTGCGGGTCCGCTGACGCGGCACGCCCCGGGCACGGCGAAGGGGGCGCCGCACCGATGTGGTGCGACGCCCCCTTCCGCTGTCCGGGCCGGGAGGCGTCAGTTGACGCTGCCCATCAACTTCTTGACGCGCTGGCGGTACATCCAGATACCGAATCCGGCGATGACCGCGATGGCGGCCTCGACGGCGACCGAGCTGGCCGTGTTCAGGTCGACGTTCAGCTGCGGCGACGTCAGCAGACCGGACACCGAGTCACCCGCGGTGACCGCGAGGAACCAGACGCCCATCATCTGGGAGCTGTACTTGGCGGGCGCCATCTTCGTGGTGACCGACAGGCCGACCGGGGAGAGGCACAGCTCACCGATGGTCTGGACGAAGTAGATCGCCACCAGCCACATCGGGCTGACCTTGCCGCCGTTCGAGGCGGTGTCGAGCAGCGGCATGAGGAAGACCGCGAACGAGATGCCGATCAGCGCGAGGCTGGAGGCGAACTTGACGACGGTGCTCGGCTCCTTGCCGCGCTTGTTCAGCCACAGCCACGCCGAGGCGACCACCGGGGCCAGCGCCATGATGAACACCGGGTTCAGCGACTGGTACCAGGACGTCGGGAAGTGGAACCCGAACAGGTCGTTGGTGGTCGACTTCTCACCGAAGATCGACAGCGTCGAGCCGTTCTGGTCGTAGATCATCCAGAAGACCGCGGCGACCACGAAGAACCAGATGTAGCCGGAGAGCTTGGACTGCTCGACCTCGGTGAGCTCCTTGTCGCGCTTCATGCGGACCAGGACCGCGATCGGGATGACCAGACCCGCGATGGTGATCGGCAGCAGCGACCAGTCGGCGAAGTTGCCGGTCACACCGAGCGCGGTGTAAAGCGCAGCCGCGGCGATCAGCCAGAGCAGGCCCTTGCGCAGCACGGACGCCTTCATCTCGGGCGTCGCGGGCTGGGAGACGACGTTGCTCTCCGGGCTCAGGTGGCGGGTGCCGAGCAGGAACTGGCCGAGGCCGAGCGCCATGCCGACGGCGGCGAGCGTGAACCCGAAGTGCCAGTTGACGCTCTCGCCGACGGTGCCGATGGTCAGCGGGGCCAGGAAGGCGCCGAGGTTGATGCCGATGTAGAAGAGCGTGAAGCCACCGTCACGGCGCGGGTCCTCCGGGCCGTCGTAGAGGTGGCCGACCATCGTGGAGATGTTGGCCTTGAGCAGACCCGAGCCGAGCGCCACCAGCACAAGACCGGCGAAGAAGGTCGGCGCGGTGGGCAGGGCGAGCGTGATGTGGCCGGCGATGACGACCGAGGCGCCGATGGCGACCGTCTTGCGGGGTCCCCAGAAGCGGTCGGCCATCCAGCCGCCCGGCATGGCGAGCAGGTAGACCATCGCCATGTAGACGGAGTAGATCGCCGTGGCCGTGGTGGCCTGCATGTGCATGCCGCCGGGCGCGATCAGGTACAGCGGGAGGAGGGCCTTCATGCCATAGAAGCTGAAGCGCTCCCACATCTCGGTCATGAAGAGAGTGGCCAGACCGCGGGGGTGGCCGAAGAAGGTCTTGCCGCCGTTGGCAGGGGTTCCCTGCTGGGCAGCGTCCTTCGTCTGGCTGGACGCCATGGAGGTTCCTTGCTGCTCGGGACGCCTCCGAGGGTCGGTGTGCGCCCGGGTGGGGGATGACCGGAACCGGCGACGCCCCGCCCGCCCCAACGTCCAGGGGGTTCGACACCGCTCTGGAAGGCGTCGACGGGAGGCCGTACGCCGGGATCCACGCCCCCGTGCCGCGAGCGCGGCCGGCGGACCCGGTCGACAGGTCGATCACTGTGTATCGGGACTGGTGGTTCCAGACCCGCACACAACGAGGGACCGATGACGTCAGTGCCGTCACGGCCCCGGTGGTTGTGCGTTGGACGTTGCGGCACACCATACGTCCGAGTAACCCCCGGTTGAAGTCGGTGAGACAACGGTCACACTCGGACCGGGAACTGTTTGGACCCGTCCGTACGACCGCACCCGCGCAGCTCAGGCGCGTGAGAGGGCGCGCGGAGCGCCCGCTGTCGCCCATCCGTGCTGGTCCGCCCCTCGGTGTCGGCACATCGGACTACCATCGGCCCATGACCCGTGTACTGCTCGCCGAGGATGACGCGTCCATCTCGGAGCCGCTCGCCCGCGCCCTGCGCCGCGAGGGTTACGAAGTCGAGGTGCGTGAGGACGGCCCGACGGCGCTCGACGCCGGCCTCCAGGGCAATATCGACCTCGTCGTCCTGGACCTGGGACTGCCCGGTATGGACGGCCTGGAGGTCGCCCGCCGGCTGCGCAACGAAGGCCACTCCTTCCCCATCCTGGTGCTGACCGCCCGCGCCGACGAGGTGGACACCGTCGTCGGCCTGGACGCCGGCGCCGATGACTACGTCACCAAGCCGTTCCGGCTCGCCGAGCTCCTCGCCCGCGTCCGGGCCCTGCTGCGCCGCGGCTCCACCGCCGAGCCCCAGCAGCCGCCCGCCACCCACGGCGTACGGATCGACGTCGAGTCGCACCGCGCCTGGATGGGGGACGAGGAACTCCAGCTCACGGCAAAGGAGTTCGACCTGCTGCGGGTCCTGGTACGGGACGCCGGCCGCGTCGTCACCCGCGACCAGCTGATGCGCGAGGTCTGGGACACCACCTGGTGGTCGTCCACGAAGACGCTGGACATGCACATCTCCTGGCTCCGCAAGAAGCTCGGGGATGACGCCGCCAACCCCCGCTACATCGCCACCGTGCGCGGGGTCGGCTTCCGCTTCGAAAAGAGCTAGGGGCCCGTGCGCCGCCGACTGATCAACTCCACGCTCGCCGTGGTGCTCGTCGTCATCGCCGTCTTCGGCGTCTCCCTGGTGATCGTCGAGACCCGCACGATCCAGGACGGCGCGCAGGAGAGCGTGCAGTCCGAGGCGGTCCGGCTGGTCGGGATAGTGGAGAGCCGGCTCGGCAGCAACGAGAAGATCACCCCGGACGTCCTCTCCGAGCAGATCACCGCCAACCGGTACGCCCAGATCAAGGTGCCCGGCAAGGCGAAGATCGAGATCGGGACCCGGCCGACCGGCGACGTGATCGAGTCGGAGGTGCACGGTGACCAGGGCGAGTCGGTCGTCGTCCAGGAGTCCCGCTCCACGGTCAGTGCGGAGATCGGCCGGACGCTGCTGGTCATCCTGGCCGTCGCCCTCCTCGCGATCCTCGCGGCGGTGGTGCTGGCCATCCGCCAGGCCCGCCGGCTGACCGCGCCGCTCACCGACCTTGCGGAGACCGCCGAGCGGCTGGGTTCCGGCGACCCCCGCCCCCGCCACCGCCGCTACGGCGTCCAGGAGCTGGACCGGGTCGCCGATGTGCTGGACGCCAGCGCCGAGCGGATCGCCCGCATGCTGACCGCCGAGCGGCGGCTGGCCGCCGACGCCTCGCACCAGCTGCGCACCCCGCTGACCGCGCTGTCCATGCGCCTGGAGGAGATCACCCTCACCGACGATCCGGACACCGTGAAGGAAGAGGCCACCATCGCGCTGGCCCAGGTGGAGCGGCTGACGGACGTGGTGCAGCGGCTGCTGACCAACTCCCGGGACCCGCGCAGCGGCTCCGCGGTCGCCTTCGACCTGGACGAGGTCGTCAAGCAGCAGATCGAGGAGTGGCGCCCGGCCTACCGCAGCGCCGGACGCGCCATCGTCCGCTCCGGCAAGAAGGAGCTGCGGGCCGTCGGCACCCCCGGCGCGGTCGCCCAAGTACTGGCCACCCTCATCGAGAACTCCCTGATGCACGGCGCCGGCACCGTCGCGCTGCGCACCCGCGTCACCGGCAACCAAGCGGTCGTCGAGGTCACCGACGCCGGCCCCGGGGTGCCGGCGGACCTCGGCTCGCGGGTCTTCGAGCGGACCGTCTCCGGCCGTAACTCCACGGGCCTGGGGCTCGCCGTCGCCCGCGACCTGGCGGAGGCGGACGGTGGCCGTCTGGAGCTCCTCCAGCAGCATCCGCCGGTCTTCGCGCTGTTCCTGGCCCGGGAGGCCGAGACCACCGAGGAGTGAGCCCGCCGGGCCTACTTCCGGACGCCGCTCGGCAGCTGCGCGTCGTCGGCCAGGAAGGACTCCGCGGTCTGCACGGCCTCGCGGGCCGGCATCCCCCGGAAGACCCAGGTGCGGTAGGACCAGAAGCGGAAGAGCGTGGCGATCCCGATACCGAGGAACTTGAAGAAGTTGCTCTGGAGCGGGCTGTCCCAGTCGAATCCGTACGTCGCGGTGTACAGGATCCCGTTCTCGATGACCAGGCCGATCACGCTGAACAGCAGGAAGAGCGTCAACTCCTTGGTGCGCCCCTGCTTGTCGCGGTCCCGGTAGGCGAAGTAGCGGTAGCCGACGTAGTTGGTGCCGGTGGCCACCACCGTCGCGACGATGCTCGCCCGGACGACCGGGATCTCGGTCAGGTGCCGGACGGCGTTGAAGACCGCGAAGTTCACCACGACCCCCGCGCCGCCGACGGCGCCGAACTTCGCAACCTCCTGGACGAGCGCTGCCAGCCTCGACCGCAGTGCGCTCCGTTCACTCATGGTGATCGTCCAGCTCCCTGTCGTGGGCGGTGTGGTCGGCCTGCGGCCCGGTACGCACCCTCACTCTAACCACGCCCGCCGGAGCCCGGTGCCGCGGGCCATCAGTCGACCGTCACGCGGAAGTTCACGGCGCGCGCGCCCGGCTCGTCCGCCGCGCCCGGGGCGCAGCGCCGGCAGCGCAGCAGCCGCAGGTCGGTACGCCCCGCGCGCACGGCCCGGAAGCCGAGCTGGCGGGTGCCGCGGGTACGGGACGGCGGATCGCCCGGTTCCGGGTCCGGGTCGGTGTGCTCGCCGGTGGCCGTCAGAACGGCCGGATCCGGCCGGGGGGCGGCGATGATCCAGCGGTAGCCGTCACCGGGGTCGTCCGGGACCTCGACGGTGAAGCGGTCGCCCGCGGAGACCGAGATCTCGGTGTCGCCGGGGCGGTAGACCGCCGGCCCGGACAGCTGGCTGGCCACGGAATACAGGGCGATCAGCAGCGCGGCGACCGCCATGGCGATCACCAGCGGCCGGGTGTCCCGCGCTATGTCACCGTTCTCCATCCTGCTTCCCCCTCCGCCGGGCAGGAGCCCGGCACCCGTCCTCGCTCCGGGCCGGCCTGGCCGCCGCCGCGGATCCGCACCGTCGAATGGCCGGCGATCTTCGAACGTCTGCGCTCGGAGGATCCTCCAAGCCCGGAGTCGGGGCGACTCTGCCGTGCGGCTACCCTGGGGGCGTGACGTTCCCGGTAGTCGGCATGGTCGGCGGCGGTCAGCTCGCCCGTATGACCCACGAGGCGGGTATCCCCCTCGGCATCAGATTCAAGCTCCTCAGCGACACCCCGCAGGACTCGGCGGCCCAGGTGGTCAGCGAGGTCGTCATCGGCGACTACCGCGACCTGGACACGCTGCGCGCCTTCGCGCGGGGCTGTGACGTGATCACCTTCGATCACGAGCACGTCCCCACCGAGCACTTGCGGGCGTTGGAGGCCGACGGCATCCCCGTACGGCCCGGCCCCGACGCGCTGGTGCACGCCCAGGACAAGGGGGCGATGCGCGCCGGACTGGACGCCATCGGCGTGCCCTGCCCGCGCCACCGCATCGTGGCCGACCCCGCCGACGTCGAGCGCTTCGCGGCCGAGGGCGAGGGATTTCCCGTGGTCCTCAAGACCGTCCGCGGGGGCTATGACGGCAAGGGGGTCTGGGTCGTACGATCCTCCAAGGAGGCGGCCGAGCCGTTCCTCGCCGGGGTGCCCGTTCTGGCGGAGGAGAAGGTCCCCTTCGTCCGGGAACTGGCCGCCAATGTCGTCCGCTCGCCGCACGGCCAGGCCGTTGCCTACCCGGTCGTGGAGTCGATCCAGGTCAACGGCGTCTGCGACACCGTGATCGCCCCGGCACCCGGCCTGTCCGACGAGCTCTCCACGCACGCCCAGCAGCTCGCGCTGCGGATCGCCGACGAACTGGGCGTCGTCGGGCATCTCGCGGTCGAGCTGTTCGAGGTCCGCGACGCCGACGGCGTCCCGGCCGTCCTCGTCAACGAGCTCGCGATGCGCCCGCACAATTCCGGCCACTGGACGCAGGACGGCGCGATCACCTCGCAGTTCGCCAACCATGTCCGCGCCGTCCTCGACCTCCCGCTCGGCGACCCCCGCCCGCGCGCCCCCTGGACGGTGATGGCCAACGTCCTCGGCGGCGACTATCCCGACATGTACGCCGCGTACCTGCATTGCATGGCACGGGATCCGCAGTTGAAGATTCACATGTACGGCAAGGACGTGAAGCCGGGACGCAAGGTCGGCCACGTCAACACTTACGGCGACGACCTGGCCGACGTGCGCGAGCGCGCCGCACACGCCGCCGGCTACCTGCGAGGAACAATCACAGAATGACCGCCCACCCGTCGCCCGGCCACCGCCCCTCAACGAGCGCTGGCGCGCGACCCTCTGATCTCCCCGTGATCGGCATCGTCATGGGCTCCGACTCCGACTGGCCCGTCATGGAGGCCGCCGCCCAGGCCCTCGACGAATTCGAGATCCGCTACGAGGTCGACGTGGTCTCGGCGCACCGCATGCCGCACGAGATGATCGCGTACGGCGAGGAGGCGGCCGGCCGCGGCCTCAAGGCGATCATCGCCGGCGCCGGGGGAGCCGCCCACCTCCCCGGCATGCTCGCCTCCGTCACCCCGCTGCCCGTCATCGGCGTTCCCGTCCCGCTCAAGTACCTGGACGGGATGGACTCCCTGCTCTCCATCGTGCAGATGCCGGCCGGCGTGCCGGTCGCCACCGTCTCGGTCGGCGGCGCCCGCAACGCCGGACTGCTCGCGGCCCGCATCCTCGGCGCGCACGACCCCGAACTCCTCTCCCGTATGCGGGACTTCCAGCAGGAGCTGAACGACCAGGCCACCGAGAAGGGCAAGCGGCTGCGCAACAAGGTCGCGAACGCCGGCGGCTTCGGCTTCGGGGGCAAGAAGTGACGGCCGCCCGGGACGCCGCCCGGGAGCTGCTGGCCGAGTGGCCCGTCGTCGACGGCCACAACGACCTCCCCTGGGCGCTGCGCGAACAGGTCCGCTACGACCTCGACCGGCGCGATGTCGCCACCGACCAGAGCGCCAGCCTGCACACCGACATCCCGCGGCTGCGCGCCGGCGGGGTCGGCGCGCAGTTCTGGTCGGTGTACGTCCGCTCCGACTACACCGGCGACCACGCCGTCAGCGCCACCCTCGAACAGATCGACGTGGTACGGCAGTTGACGGACCGCTACGCCGCCGACCTGGCGCCCGCGCGGACCGCCGACGACATGGAGGCGGCACGGGCGGAAGGCCGCATCGCCTCCCTCATGGGCGCCGAGGGCGGCCACTCCATCAACAACTCGCTCGCCACCCTGCGCGCGTTCCACGACCTCGGCGTCCGCTACATGACGCTGACCCACAACGACAACAACGACTGGGCGGACTCGGCGACCGACGAGCCGCGCCACCACGGCCTGTCGGCGTTCGGCGAAGAGGTCGTCCGCGAGATGAACCGCTGCGGGATGCTCGTCGACCTCTCGCACGTCTCCCCGGACACCATGCGCGACGCGCTCCGCGTCAGCACCGCGCCGGTGATCTTCTCGCACTCCTCCGCCCGCGCCGTCTGCGACCACCCGCGCAACATCCCCGACGACGTCCTGGCCCAACTGCCCGCCAACGGCGGCGTCGCGATGGCCACCTTCGTCCCGAAGTTCGTGCTGCCCGCCGCCGTCGCATGGACGCTGCGCGCCGACGAGAACATGCGCGCGCACGGCCTGCACCACCTCGACACCACCGAGGCGGGCATGGCGGTCCAGCGCGCCTTCGAGGCCGCCAACCCGCGGCCGACGGCCACCGCGGCCACGGTCGCCGACCACCTCGACCACATGCGCGAGGTCGCCGGCATCGACCACATCGGCATCGGCGGCGACTTCGACGGCACCGCCTTCACCCCCGCCGACCTCGCCGACGTCGCGGGCTACCCCAACCTCATCGCCGAACTGCTCGACCGCAAGTGGTCCAAGGCCGACCTGGCCAAGCTGACCTGGCAGAACGCGGTCCGCGCACTCCGCGCGGCGGAAGACGTGTCCCGCGCTGAACGGAAGCTGCGGGGGCCGTCCAACGTGACCATCTGAGCCGATGGGGCCGCCCCCGCGTTGTCGGCTTTCCCGCCGTGGGGGTGCGCGTGTTTGCGCCTTCGGCGCGGGGTGTTGTCCGCTGCGCGGGGCTTTCGGGGTGCGGTG
>NZ_BMRP01000009.1:0-3210 GCF_014648695.1 Streptomyces albospinus | reverse complement strand
CCCCTCCGGCCCGTCCCCTCCCGTGGGTGGGAGGGAAGAGACGGTGGGTGGGGGCTGGGCAGAGTGGTCCGGTGACGGTCTCCATCGCCCCCTGAACCTGCACGGTCCCACCCACGCGCACCCCACCGGCTTTTTCCCACCCACAACGGGAGGGGACGGGCCGGAGGGGCAGGGTGTCCGGACGTAAAGCGAAGCAGTCCGGACACCCTGCCCCGCAGGACCGTCACCGCACCCCGAAAGCCCCGCGCAGCGGCCCCGCCCGCCGCAGGCGCAACGGCGAACAACCACCACGGCGGGAAAGCCGACAACGTAGGGCGAGGCAAAGCGCAGCGGAGCCGCAACGGCGGCAAACCCCCACGGCGGGACAGCCGACAGCGTGGGAAGGAACCGCTACGCGGAGGGGCGGCCCATCGCCCGGTACGTCCAGCCCGCCTTGCGCCACAGCGCAGCGTCAAGCGCGTTGCGGCCGTCGAGGATGCGACGTTCGCTGGCCACCTCGGCCAGCTTCGCGGGGTCCAGGTCGCGGAACTCGCGCCACTCCGTCAGGTGCAGCACCACATCCGCGCCGTGCACCGCGTCCAGCGCGCTGTCCGCGTAGCCGAGGGTGGGGAAGAGGCGGCGGGCGTTCGCCATGCCCTTGGGGTCGTAGACCGTGACCTGGCCGCCCTGGAGGTGGATCTGGCCGGCGACGTTGAGTGCGGGGGAGTCGCGGACGTCGTCCGAGTCCGGCTTGAAGGTCGCGCCGAGGACGGCGACCCGCTTGCCGAGGAAGCCGCCGCCCACCGCGTCCCGGGCCATCTCGACCATGTGGCCGCGGCGCCGCATGTTGATCGAGTCGATCTCGCGCAGGAAGGTCAGCGCCTGGTCCACGCCCAGCTCACCGGCGCGCGCCATGAAGGCCCGCAGGTCCTTGGGGAGGCAGCCGCCGCCGAAGCCGATGCCGGCGCGCAGGAACTTCTTGCCGATCCGCTCGTCGTAGCCGATCGCCTCGGCCAGCTTCGCCACGTCGGCGCCGGCCGCCTCGCACACCTCGGCCATGGCGTTGATGAACGAGATCTTGGTCGCCAGGAAGGAGTTGGCGGAGGTCTTGACGAGTTCGGCGGTCGGGTAGTCCGTGACGACGAACGGCGCGCCCTCGGCGACCGGCGTCGTGTACACCTCGCGCAGCAGCGCCTCGGCCCGCTCGCCCGTGACGCCGACCACGATCCGGTCCGGGTGCAGGGTGTCCTGGACGGCGAACCCCTCGCGCAGGAACTCCGGGTTCCACGCCAGCTCGACGTCCGCGCCGGCCGGGGCGTGGGCCGCCAGCCGCTCGGCGAGCCGGGCCGCGCTGCCCACCGGCACCGTCGACTTGCCGACCACCAGCGCGGGCCGGGTCAGATGCGGCGCCAGCGCGTCGAAGGCGGACTCGACGTAGGACATGTCGCAGGCGTACTCGCCGTGCTTCTGCGGGGTGTTCACGCAGACGAAGTGGACGTCGCCGAACGCGCCGACCTCCTCGTAGGAGGTGGTGAAGCGCAGCCGGCCGGTGGAGCCCTCGATCCCGGCGACGTGGCGGCGCAGCAGCTCCTCCAGACCGGGCTCGTACATCGGGACCTCGCCCCGGCGGAGCATCTCGATCTTCTCCGGCAGCACGTCCAGCCCGAGCACCTCGTAACCCAGCTCGGCCATCGCGGCGGCGTGGGTGGCACCGAGGTAGCCGGTGCCGATCACGGTGATCTTGAGGGCCATGCGGGGGCTCCAGACGTCTGCGGAAAAACGGCGCTGACCGAGCATAGTCGGGCAGGGAAGGACCCGGTCCGGTCGTGTGCGTCGCCCCCGGGGTGACTGTCGGCAACCTCACGTACCCGTGGCGGGGATCGGCGCCTAGAATCCTGTGTCTGTAAGGGTTACTTAACGGTAGTTAGCACTGCCGGCACCTCACAGGGGAGTGAGAAACCTTGGCGGGAACCGCTGATTTCGATCTGTACCGGCCGTCCGAGGAGCACGACATGCTCCGCGAGTCGGTGCGCTCGCTCGCCGAGGCGAAGATCGCGCCGTTCGCCGCCGCGGTCGACGAGGAGGCCCGCTTCCCCCAGGAGGCGCTGGACGCGCTGGTCGCCAACGACCTGCACGCCGTCCACGTACCCGAGGCGTACGGCGGCGCGGGCGCCGACGCGCTGGCGACCGTGATCGTCATCGAGGAGGTCGCCCGGGTCTGCGGCTCCTCGTCCCTGATCCCGGCCGTCAACAAGCTCGGCTCGCTCCCGGTGATCCTCTCCGGCGGCGAGGAGATCAAGAAGAAGTACCTGGCGCCGCTCGCCAAGGGCGACGGGATGTTCTCGTACTGCCTGAGCGAGCCGGACGCCGGTTCCGACGCGGCCGGGATGAAGACGAAGGCGGTGCGCGACGGCGACCACTACGTCCTCAACGGCGTCAAGCGGTGGATCACCAACGCCGGGGTGTCGGAGTACTACACCGTCATGGCCGTCACCGACCCGGAGAAGCGCTCCAAGGGCATATCGGCCTTCGTCGTCGAGAAGGGCGACGAGGGCGTCTCCTTCGGCGCCCCGGAGAAGAAGCTCGGCATCAAGGGCTCGCCCACCCGCGAGGTCTACCTGGACAACGTCCGGATCCCCGCCGACCGCATGATCGGCGCCGAGGGCACCGGCTTCGCGACCGCCATGAAGACCCTGGACCACACCCGCATCACCATCGCGGCCCAGGCCATCGGCATCGCCCAGGGCGCGCTCGACTACGCCAAGGGCTACGTCCAGGAGCGCAAGCAGTTCGGCAAGCCGATCGGCGACTTCCAGGGCGTCCAGTTCATGCTCGCCGACATGGCCATGAAGCTGGAGGCGGCCCGCCAGCTCACCTACGCCGCGGCGGCCCGCTCCGAGCGCATCTCGGCCGGCGGCAAGGGCGAGGACCTGACGTTCTTCGGCGCCGCCGCCAAGTGCTACGCCTCGGACGCCGCCATGGAGATCACCACGGACGCCGTCCAGCTGCTCGGCGGCTACGGCTACACCCGCGACTACCCGGTCGAGCGGATGATGCGGGACGCCAAGATCACGCAGATTTACGAGGGCACGAACCAGGTGCAGCGGATCGTGATGGCCCGCAACCTGCCGTAACGCCCGGCCGCGCACGGCGAAGGCCCCGGACCGCACGCGGCGGTTTCCAGGAGTCGTCGCAACACAATTTGATCAACTGGCTGTTGCCAGGAGCTTA
>NZ_BMRP01000008.1:247778-257833 GCF_014648695.1 Streptomyces albospinus | reverse complement strand
CCCGTCGGGAACTCCGGTTCCCGACGGGGCTTTTTCGCGTTCCGTGGTACGGGCCCCGGGGCGCGGCGGGGCCGGCGGGGCAGGTAAAGTCAGGGGCATCATTGGCACATTTCCCACAGGAGGCTTCCGCGTGGAGGTCCAGGAGACGCGGGTCCAGACAGATCGTGTCCTCACCATCCCGAATATTCTGAGCATGGCGCGCCTCGTCGGCGTGCCGGTGTTCCTGTGGTTGATCCTCTGGCCGGAATTCGGTGGCCCGAAGGCTGACGGCTGGGCGCTGCTGGTCCTCGCGCTGAGCGGTGTCAGTGACTACCTGGACGGCAAGCTCGCTCGGCGCTGGAACCAGATCAGCAGCCTGGGACGGATCCTCGATCCGGCCGCCGACCGCCTCTACATCCTCTCCACCCTCGTCGGTCTGACGTGGCGTGAGATCCTGCCGGTCTGGCTCACCGCGGCGCTGCTCGCCCGGGAACTGATGCTGCTGGTCGCGGTCGGATTCCTCGGACGCCACGGCTACGGGCCTCCCCAGGTGAACTTCCTGGGCAAAGCAGCTACGTTCAACTTGATGTATGCCTTCCCGCTGCTGCTACTGAGCGATGGAAGTGGCTGGCTCCACACGCTCGCTGCTATTTTCGGATGGGCGTTCGCAGGGTGGGGTACAGCGCTGTACTGGTGGGCAGGGATCCTCTACGTGGTCCAGGTCCGCCGGATCATCAGGGCGGACGCCACGGCCGACTGAGCTCGCCCAACCGGCAGAACGTGCCGAGGTCCAGGGCCCGTGCGGGGAAACAATGGGCGAACTGGACAAGTGAAGTCGGCAAGAACCGTCGTCTCTTAGAGGAGGACGCTTCCGACATGAAGGCCGTTGTGATGGCCGGCGGCGAGGGCACACGCCTTCGCCCCATGACGTCCAGCATGCCCAAGCCGCTGCTTCCTGTGGTCAACAGGCCGATCATGGAGCACGTACTGCGGTTGCTGAAGAGGCATGGTCTCAATGAGACCGTCGTGACCGTGCAATTCCTGGCTTCGCTCGTCCGCAACTATTTCGGGGACGGCGAAGAGCTCGGTATGGAGCTCACCTATGCCAATGAGGAAAAGCCACTCGGCACCGCCGGCAGTGTGAAGAACGCGGAGGAGGCCCTCAAGGACGACGCCTTCCTCGTCATCTCCGGTGATGCGCTCACGGACTTCGACCTCACCGACCTCATCCGGTTCCACAAGGAAAAGGGTGCCCTCGTCACGGTCTGCCTCACGAGGGTTCCCAATCCCCTGGAATTCGGCATCACCATCGTGGACGAAGCCGGCCGGGTCGAGCGATTTCTGGAAAAGCCGACCTGGGGGCAGGTCTTCTCGGACACCGTCAACACCGGCATCTACGTGATGGAGCCGGAGGTCTTCGATTATTTTGAGCCCGATGTTCCGGTGGACTGGTCCGGGGACGTTTTCCCGCAGCTCATGAAGGAAGGCAAGCCGATCTACGGCTATGTCGCCGAGGGCTACTGGGAGGACGTCGGCACGCACGAGAGCTATGTGAAGGCGCAGGCCGACGTACTCGAAGGCAAGGTCGATGTGGAGATCGACGGCTTCGAGATCTCGCCGGGTGTGTGGGTCGCGGAAGGCGCCGAGGTTCATCCGGACGCGGTACTGCGGGGCCCGCTGTACATCGGTGACTACGCCAAGGTCGAAGCGGATGTGGAGATCCGCGAGCACACCGTCGTCGGTTCCAACGTTGTCGTCAAGAGCGGGGCGTTCCTCCACCGGGCGGTGGTGCACGACAACGTCTACGTCGGTCAGCACAGTAATCTGCGCGGCTGTGTGATCGGCAAGAACACGGACATCATGCGGGCCGCGCGGATCGAGGACGGCGCGGTCATCGGCGATGAATGCCTGATCGGTGAAGAGTCGATCGTCCAGGGCAATGTGCGGGTCTATCCGTTCAAGACCATCGAGGCCGGTGCGTTCGTCAACACGTCGGTGATCTGGGAATCCCGGGGCCAGGCGCATCTGTTCGGGGCGCGCGGGGTGTCCGGAATCCTCAACGTCGAGATCACCCCGGAACTCGCCGTGCGGCTCGCGGGTGCGTATGCCACCACGCTCAAGAAGGGCTCCACGGTCACCACGGCCCGGGACCACTCCCGCGGTGCCCGGGCCCTGAAACGCGCGGTGATCTCCGCCTTGCAGGCCAGCGCCATCGACGTACGCGACCTGGAGAACGTCCCGCTGCCCGTGGCGCGGCAGCAGACCGCGCGGGGCAGTGCGGGCGGCATCATGGTCCGCACCACGCCCGGTGTGCCGGACTCCGTCGACATCATGTTCTTCGACGAGCGGGGCGCGGATCTCTCGCAGGCCGGGCAGCGCAAGCTCGACCGGGTCTATGCGCGCCAGGAGTACCGGCGGGCGTTCCCCGGCGAGATCGGCGATCTGCACTTCCCGGCCAGCGTCTTCGACTCCTATACGGGAGCCATGCTGCGGGCCGTGGACACCACGGGCATCAGCGACTCCGGGCTGAAGGTCGTCGTCGACGCCTCGAACGGCAGCGCCGGACTGGTGCTGCCCAGCCTCCTCGGCCGCCTCGGCGTCGACTCGCTGACCATCAACCCCGGTCTCGACGAGTCCCGGCCGACCGAGACCGCCGATGCCCGGCGCTCCGGGCTCGTGAGGCTCGGCGAGATCGTGGCCTCGGCGCGAGCCGCGTTCGGGGTGCGGTTCGACCCCGTGGGCGAGCGGCTGTCCCTCGTGGACGAGCGCGGCCGGATCATCGAGGACGACCGTGCCCTGCTGGTGATGCTGGACCTGGTCGCCGCGGAGCGGCGCAGCGGGCGGGTGGCGCTGCCGGTGACCACGACCCGGATCGCCGAGCAGGTGGCGGCGTACCACGGGACCCAGGTGGAGTGGACGACGACCTCGCCGGACGACCTGACGCGGGTCGGGCGGATGGACGGCACGATCTTCGGCGGGGACGGTCTCGGCGGCTTCATCATCCCGGAGTTCAGCAGCGTCTTCGACGGCGCGGCGGCGTTCGTCCGGCTGATCGGCCTGGTGGCCCGTACGCAGCTCACGCTCAGCCAGATCGACGCGCGGATCCCGCGGGCGCACGTCCAGCGCCGCGACCTGGCGACGCCGTGGGCGGTCAAGGGGCTGGTCATGCGGCATGTCGTGGAGGCGGCCGGCGACCGGGACGTGGACACCACCGACGGCGTGCGGGTCGTGGAGGCCGACGGGCGGTGGGTGCTGGTGCTGCCCGACCCGGCCGAGGCGGTGACGCATCTGTGGGCCGAGGGGCCGGACGACGCCTCCGCGCAGCAGCTGCTGGACGAGTGGTCGGCCGTGGTGGACAGCGCGGGTCGCTGATCTGATCCCACCGGCGTGCCGTCGTCTCGGCACGCCGGTGGGGCCATTGGGAGGCCGTGCCGCCGACATGCGACGATGTGCGGCATGTCGCAGCAGCGCCCCGATCGGAGCAATACCAGGAAGCCGGCCGCGCGTCCCGATGCGTCCATGTCGCTGCTGACCAACGTGATGGATCACAGTCTCGACGACGGATACGCGGAGGCCGCCGCGCGGAAGTCGGATACCGGCGTACGCGGTCTGCCGCGCACGCTGCGGGCGAAGTTGGGCCTGGCCGCCGGACTGGTGCTGGCGGCGCTGGTGGTGACCGTGGGGGCGGCGCAGGCGCGGGTGTCGGCACCGACCCTCGCCAAGGAGCGCGAGGAGCTGATCCACCGCATCCAGAAGGGCACCGCCGAGGCCGACACGCAGCAGCAGCGGGTCGACGCGACGCGGGACGCCGTCGACCGGATGCAGCGGGAGGCGCTGAGGAAGCACGGTGGTGACAAGGCCGAACTGCTGGCGCTGCTGGCGGGTTCGACGCAGGTCACCGGGCCGGGTGTGAAGCTCGTCGTGGACGACGCCAAGGGGGCGCAGAGCAGCACCGGGGGGCCGCGTGAGAGCAGCGACTTCTCGGATACCGGGCGGGTGCGGGACCGGGACCTGCAACGTGTCGTCAACGGCCTCTGGCAGTCGGGTGCGGAGGCCATAGCTGTCAATGGGCAGCGGCTTACGTCACTCTCGGCGATCAGGGCCGCGGGAGACGCCATACTGGTCGACAACAAGCCGCTGGTGCCGCCGTATACGGTGCTGGCGGTGGGGGACGGGCAGCGGCTCAGCACCGCGTTCCAGGACAGTGCCGACGGCCAGTATCTGCATGTGTTGCAGGAGAACTACGGCGTACGCACGAAGATTTCCGCCGAGAGCCAGGTCACGCTGCCGCCCGCGCCCAGTTTGACCGTACGTACAGCAAAGCCGCAGGCCGGTGCCGCGAAGGCGGACGGCGCCGACACAGGGAAGGGCACATCGTGATCGCCGTACTGGGCCTCATCGTGGGAGTCGTGGTCGGACTTGTGGTTCGGCCTGTGGTGCCGACGGTGGTCGAGCCCTACTTGCCGATCGCTGTCGTGGCAGCGCTGGATGCCGTGTTCGGTGGTCTGCGCGCGATGCTGGACGGCATCTTCGACGACAAGGTCTTCGTCGTCTCGTTCCTGTCCAACGTGGTGGTCGCGGCGCTGATCGTCTTCCTCGGCGACAAACTGGGTGTCGGTGCCCAACTCTCCACCGGTGTCGTGGTCGTGCTGGGCATCCGGATCTTCTCCAACGCCGCCGCGATCCGCCGGCACGTCTTCAGGGCGTGAGGCGGATGGGTACGGAAGAGACGCCGGAGCCGGAGAAGAAGCCCGAGCCGCAGCCCGAGCGGAAGCCCGGTCCGGAGCAGGAGCGCAGTCCTGCCGGCCGGCGGCCGATGCCGCCGGAGAGCCCCAACACGCCCGCGGGGGCGGGCGGAACGGATGCTGAAGAACGGGACTCCGATGAGGAATCGGACGGAGCGGGGCAGAGCGGTGCCAAACCGGCAGTCGATGGTGCGTCCGGCGGCGCGGCGGACGGCGGGGCCCCGCCGGGTCCGAAGACCGGCCGGCAGCGCCTCGTGGCGAGTCTGTGGCCGCCGCGGCTGACGCGGGCTCAACTGATCGTTGCGTTGCTCCTGTTCATTCTCGGTCTCGGACTCGCGATTCAGGTACGTTCCACGAGTGACAGCAGTGCGCTGCGGGGCGCGCGCCAAGAGGATTTGGTGCGCATCCTGGACGAACTGGACAATCGCTCCCAGCGGTTGACGGATGAACAGCGGCGCCTGGAAGGGCAGAAGACCGAACTGGAGAACAGTTCGGACCAAGCCGAGGAGGCCCGTAAGCAGACCGTGGAGAAGGAAGCGCAGCTGGGTGTGCTGGCCGGGACCGTCGCGGCGCAAGGCCCCGGCATCAACCTGACCATCGACGACCCGCACCACTCCGTGGAGGCGGACAAGCTGCTCGACACCATCCAGGAGCTGCGGGCAGCCGGAGCCGAGGCCATCCAGGTCAATGGCGTACGGGTCGTCGCGAACACCTACTTCTCGGACCTCCGGGGCGGGGTGGAAGTCGACGGCAAGCGCGTCACGCAGCCGTACCGGTTCAAGGTCATCGGCAAGCCGGAGGACCTGGAACCGGCGCTGAACATCCCTGGCGGAGTGGTCCAGACATTGGAGAAGGAGCAGGCCAAGGTGTCTGTGACCCGTGAAGAGAAGATCATTGTGGATGCCTTGCGGGAGGCGAAGCGGCCTGACTACGCTCGGTCGTCATCGCAGTGAGGCGTCTACGTATGGTGATGGCCCGGGGAGGGCATGAGGTAGCGGGGGGTCGACGCACCGTGCGTGTGGTGTGTGGTGGAAACTGTCTGAAGGCCACGGACGTTCACAGGATGTCCGGATCGGCCGGTGAGTGCATCGAGGGTTCGTCCTGCCCCACGGGCGGGTCTGTTTCGTACAAGGGGAATCGCCCGTGAAGTTGTTTGCAAAGCTGTTCGGCAAGAGCGCCCGCCAGGAGGGCGGCAGCTCCGCGCGGCATCGCGCGACGCGCCAGCCCGAGGAGAGCGGCGCGGCCGAGGACCGTCCGCTGTTCCGTGATGAGGTCAGCGGTCCGTCCGGGGGGCACGGCGCGGGTTCTGTTGACCCCTCCGGGTCCGGCCGCATAGGTTCCCAGGAACCATCAACCTCACGCACGGGTGGAGGGTTGGCCTTGCCGGTTTGTACGAGGTGTGGGCACCGGAACGCCGAGGCGAGCCGGTTCTGCTCCAACTGTGGTGCGCCGCTGCGTGCGGGCGCACAGCCCGAGCGCGCGTCCGAGACGACCTCGACGATCTCCATCTCGGGGATCGAGGCGTACGACGCGGAGGCGACGGGCCAGAATCTGTCGCCGTCGCTGTCCCCCGAGGCGCAGGCGGCCGTCGATGCCCTTCCGCTGGGTTCGGCGCTGCTGGTCGTCCGCCGGGGTCCGAATTCGGGCAGCCGCTTCCTTCTGGACGGTGAGCTGACGACGGCGGGCCGGCATCCGCAGGGCGACATCTTCCTCGACGACGTCACGGTCTCCCGCAGCCACGTGGAGTTCCGCCGCGGACCGGACGGTCGCTTCACGGTCACCGACGTCGGCAGCCTGAACGGCACCTACGTCAACCGCGAGCGGATCGACACCGTCGTCCTCGCCAACGGCGATGAGGTGCAGATCGGCAAGTACCGCCTGGTCTTCTACGCGAGCCAGCGGGGCGTCGGCATCTGACCGCCAGGGAAGGCATATGCGCCATACACCGACAGGTGGTGCCGGTTCCGCCGGCACCACCTCCTCGGACAGCAAGCCGATGAGCATCGGAACGGTGCTCAACACGCTGCGTGAGGAGTTCCCCGAGGTCACCATCTCCAAGATCCGCTTCTTGGAGGCCGAGGGGCTCGTCGAGCCGAAGCGCACGCCTTCCGGGTACCGCAAATTCACCGCGGCCGACGTCGAGCGCCTGGCGAGCGTGCTGCGTATGCAGCGGGACCACTATTTGCCGCTGAAGGTCATCCGGGACCATCTGGAGGCCCTGGAGCGGGGTGAGCGGATGCCGCTCCCGGCCCCGGCGGCGCCGTCCCGGGATCTGGTCGAGGGCGTGTCCGACCTGGACGACGAGCGCCCGACGGCGGCCCGGATCGGCCGGGCGGAGCTGCTGACCGCCGCTGACGTGGACGAGGCGGCGCTCGCCGACTGGGAGTCGTACGGACTCATCGTCGCCCATGAGGACGGCGGATACGACATCGAGGCGGTCGCCGTCGCCAAACTTGTGGCGGAGCTGGGCCGCTTCGGTCTGGAGGCGCGGCATCTGCGTGCCGTGAAGGCGGCGGCCGAGCGGGAGGCCGGTCTGGTCGAGCAGGTCGTTGCACCCCTTCGGCGGCACCGCAACCCTCAGACCCGGGCGTATGCCGAGGCCACCGCGAGAGAGCTGGCCACGTTGTCCGTACGGCTCCACGCGGCGCTGGTCCAGAGCGCTCTGCGGGTCCGTCTGCCGTGAGCAAACGACTGCCCGACTACCCAAACCTGCCGGGCACGTCCTAGGGTTACTGTGTGAACGAGCTCGACGTCGTGGGTGTCCGGGTGGAAATGCCTTCCAGCCAACCGATCGTGCTCCTGCGGGAGGTGGGAGGCGACCGTTACTTGCCCATTTGGATCGGGCCAGGGGAAGCCACCGCCATCGCTTTCGCCCAGCAGGGCATGGTCCCTGCCAGACCGCTGACGCACGATCTCTTCAAGGACGTGCTCGAAGCGGTGGGCCAGGAGCTGACGCAGGTCCGCATCACGGATCTGCGCGAAGGGGTCTTCTACGCCGAGCTGGTCTTCGCCAGCGGCGTCGAGGTCAGTGCCCGGCCGTCCGACGCCATAGCGCTGGCGCTGCGCACCGGAACGCCGATCTTCGGTACCGACGGCGTGCTGGACGACGCGGGGATCGCGATTCCGGACGAGCAGGAGGACGAGGTGGAGAAGTTCCGCGAGTTCCTCGACCAGATCTCGCCCGAGGACTTCGGTACCAACAACCAGTGACTCGGCCAGTCGAACGTCTGTTTCCGGCCAACCTGCAATCCATTCCCCGCGCCAAGTCACGAGAAACCACTCGTAGGGTGATTATCACTCGGCGTGGCGAGCGCGGCGATCGTTGACGCACCCCGGGTGACTGCATACCGTCGATATGGCAGGTCCCGTCCGGGACGTGGAGGACGGAGGGCGGCGTGGCAATCACCGGCGACGGTACGGCGGCGGATGGGGCATTGCCGCTCCACTCGGGCGCGGCAGCGAACCGCAGCCCCGTACAGGCCGCCGCGATGTCGGGGGACCGCGAGGCGGAGAACATCGGCTACCGCGGACCGACCGCATGCGCGGCGGCGGGCATCACGTATCGGCAGCTCGACTACTGGGCGCGGACCGGTCTGGTGGAGCCCAGTATCCGGCCGGCGTACGGGTCCGGCACCCAGCGGCTCTACAGCTTCCGGGACGTCGTCGTTCTGAAGATCGTCAAGCGGCTGCTGGACACCGGGGTCTCGCTCCAGAACATCCGCACCGCCGTGCAGCATCTGCGTTCGCGGGGGCTGGCGGATCTGACGCGGATGACGCTGATGAGCGATGGCGCGACGGTCTACGAGTGCACCTCGCCCGACCAGGTCGTCGATCTGCTCCAGGGGGGCCAGGGGGTCTTCGGGATTGCGGTCGGCGTGGTGTGGCGGGACGTGGAAGGCGCACTGTCACAGCTCCACGGAGAGCGTGTGGACACCGGCGAGACGTTGGTCGGGAAGAATCCGCACGACGAGCTGGCGCGGCGCCGCAACCGGGCCGGCTGACGGCGCGTACGAGGGCCCCGGCCCGGGTCGGGCCGATTGTCAGTGGTGTGCGGCAGCATCAGTGGTGTGAGACGTGCGCCGACGATCCTGCATCTGGACATGGATGCGTTCTATGCCTCCGCCGAGCAGGCGGCCAAGCCGAGCTTGCGGGGAAAGCCCGTGGTCGTCGGCGGGATCGGGCCGCGCGGGGTGGTGGCGACGGCGTCGTACGAGGCCCGGGTCTTCGGGGTGCGCTCGGCGATGCCGACGGCGCAGGCGCGCCGGCTGTGCCCCAATGCCGCCTATCTCAGCCCGCGATTCACCCTGTACCGCCAGGTGAGTGAAAGGGTCATGGAGCTGCTGCGGGCGCTGTCGCCGTTGGTGGAGCCGCTGAGCCTGGACGAGGCTTTCGTGGACCTGGAGGCGGGTGGGGTCGCGCCGGAGACGGCCGCGGTGCGGGCGGTGGGGGATCAGCTGCGGCGCGATATCCGGGCGGCCACGGGGCTGACGGGGTCGGTGGGGCTGGCGGGCGCCAAGATGCTCGCCAAGATCGCGTCCGAGCAGGCGAAGCCGGACGGCCTGGTGGTCATCGAGCCCGGCACGGAGCGGGAGCTGCTGGGGCCGATGCCGGTGCGGACGCTGCCGGGGGTCGGGCCGGCCACGGCCGAGGCGCTGCGCAGGGGCGGGATCCATACGGTCGCGGAGACCGCTGAGGCGGGTGAGGCGGAGTTGGTGCGGCTGCTGGGCAAGGCACACGGCACGGGGCTGTACGCGATGGCGCTGGGGCAGGACGACCGGCCGGTGGTGGCCGAGCGGGACGCGAAGTCGGTGTCGGTCGAGGACACCTTCGATGTCGATCTGACGGACCGGACGCGGGTGCGGAACGAGATGCTGCGGCTGGCCGACCGTTGTGTGGAGCGGTTGCGGGCGGCCGGGCGGTCGGGGCGCACGGTGGTGATCAAGGTGCGGAACTACGACTTCTCGACGCTGACCCGGTCCGAGACGCTGCGCGGGCCCACCGACGATCCCGCGGTCGTGCGGGAGGCCGCTGTGCGGCTGCTGGAGACGGTGGACACCACGGGCGGGGTGCGGCTGCTGGGTGTGGGGGTGACCGGGCTGGCGGACTTCACGCAGGAGGATCTCTTCGCCCAGATCGCGACGGAGCGGGAGGCGGAGGAGCATGCCGCGGCTGCGGAGCCGGAAGCGGAGCAGGCGCGGGAGCCGGAGCCCGGAGAGGAGTTGCCGCGGCGGTGGCACCCGGGGCTGGATGTGGTGCACGAGGAGTTCGGCGCCGGATGGGTGCAGGGCAGCGGGGTGGGGCGGGTGACCGTACGGTTCGAGACGCCGTGGT
>NZ_BMRP01000008.1:61604-247720 GCF_014648695.1 Streptomyces albospinus | reverse complement strand
GACGATCCGGCGCTGCGGCCGGGGGAGCCGCTGCCGCTGGTGGGCGGGCCGGATCAGTCGTCCGCGCCGGCGATCCGCCCGAAGTCCGTGTCGCCGGCGGAGGAGTGCGAGTCCGCGGGCGGGGAGGAGATATCGAGGCGGTAGTGGTGGTAGAGCTGGAGTTCCTGCTCGGGGGAGAGATGCCGGCCGACGCCGAAGTCCGGGGCATCTTTGATGAGCTTGCGGTCGTAGGGAATGCGCAGGCTGTCGCCGACCATTTCGCTGGGTTCCAGAGGGACGAACGCATCGCGGCTGAAGAGGCCGGTGCGCACGGCCGCCCACTCCGGTTCACCCGTCGCGTCATCGAGGTAGACCTCGTCGATGGTGCCTATTTTCGCGCCGTTCCGGTCGAACGCTTTGCGGCCGATGAGGCTTCGGGGATCGATATCGGCTTGCACGGTCCCTCCAATTGGTCGCAACTGCCTTGTGACAACTACGAAACGGCACATTTCATGCCCCGGCCACTCGAAGGATCGTTCCAGCAGCACGCTGGTAGGCTGGCGGTTGGCCGCAGACCCCACGCGGGAGAGTCCTTTGTCGTTCGCGACCAGGGCGCCGAAGGAGCAAATCCTCCCCGGAATCTCTCAGGCACACGTACCGCGCGGGTGAGGTCACTCTGGAAAGCAGGGCGGGTCACGGACAGGCACCATGCCGGAACCCCTCCTCACCGACGGTGAAAACCGGGCCGCATCCCGCGGGCCGGTGAAGCTCTCAGGTTGAGATGACAGAGGGGGAGGCCGTCCGGGCACCAGCGCCGTGGTGCCCCTCGTAGGTCGCACTGACCAGGAGGCCCCCGCAGATGACCACCAATCGCATCTCCTTGACCGAGCTGGAGCGCGGCACCCCCTTCGAGCGCCGGCACATCGGCCCCGATGACGAGGCGCAGGCCAAGATGCTCGCGCAGGTCGGCTTCGGATCGCTGGACGAGCTCACCGCAGCGGCCGTCCCGGACGTGATCAAGAGCGCGGAGGCGCTGGGCCTGCCGGAGGCCCGTACCGAGGCCGAGGTCCTGGAGGAACTGCGCGGTCTGGCCGACCGCAACCAGGTCCTGTCGTCCATGATCGGACTCGGCTACCACGGCACGTTCACCCCGCCGGTGATCCTGCGCAACGTCATGGAGAACCCCTCCTGGTACACGGCGTACACGCCCTACCAGCCGGAGATCTCGCAGGGCCGGCTGGAGGCGCTGCTGAACTTCCAGACGATGGTCGCCGAGCTGACCGGACTGTCCACCTCCGGTGCCTCCCTCCTGGACGAGGGCACCGCCGCCGCCGAGGCGATGGCGCTCTCCCGCCGCGTCGGCAAGGTCAAGCAGGGCGTCTACGTGGTCGACGCCGACTGCCTGCCGCAGACCGTGGCCGTGATCCAGACCCGCGCCGAGCCGACCGGCGTCGAGGTCGTCGTGACGGACCTGTCCGGCGGCATCCCGGCGGAGATCGCCGAGCGCGGGGTCTTCGGCGTGCTCCTCCAGTACCCGGGCGCGTCCGGCGCGGTGCGCGACCCGCGGGCCGTGATCGCGCAGGCCCACGAGCTGGGGGCGGTCGTCACCGTCGCCGCCGACCTGCTGGCCCTGACGCTGCTGACCTCGCCGGGTGAGCTGGGCGCCGACATCGCGGTCGGTACCAGCCAGCGCTTCGGCGTCCCGATGGGCTTCGGCGGTCCGCACGCCGGCTTCATGGCCGTCCGCGAGCAGTTCGCCCGCAGCCTGCCCGGCCGACTGGTCGGGGTCTCCGTCGACGCCGACGGCAACAAGGCGTACCGGCTGGCGTTGCAGACCCGTGAGCAGCACATCCGCCGCGAGAAGGCCACCAGCAACATCTGCACCGCGCAGGTGCTGCTCGCCGTCATGGCCGGGATGTACGCGGTCTACCACGGGCCCGACGGCCTGCGGACGATCGCCCGGCGCACCCACCGCTACGCGACCATCCTGGCCGAGGGTCTGCGGGCCGGCGGGGTGGAGCTCGTCCACGACGCGTACTTCGACACGCTGACCGCGCGGGTGCCGGGCCGGGCCGCCGAGGTCGTCGCCGCCGCCCGCGAGGCGGGGGTCAACCTCCGCCAGGTCGACGCGGACCTGGTCGGTATCGCCTGCGACGAGACCACCGGGCGCGCCCAGCTGACCGGCGTCTGGGGCGCCTTCGGGGTGCAGGGCGACATCGAGCGGCTGGACGCGGCCGTCGCCGAGGCGCTGCCGCAGCCGCTGTTGCGCACCGACGACTACCTCGGCCACCCGGTCTTCCACCAGCACCGCTCCGAGACCGCCATGCTGCGCTACCTGCGGACGCTGGCCGACAAGGACTACGCGCTGGACCGCGGCATGATCCCGCTCGGCTCCTGCACGATGAAGCTGAACGCGACGACCGAGATGGAGCCGGTCACCTGGCCCGAATTCGGTCAACTGCACCCCTTCGCGCCGGCCGACCAGGCGCAGGGCTACCTCACGCTCATCCAGGAGCTGGAGGAGCGGCTGGCCACGGTCACCGGCTACGACAAGGTGTCCATCCAGCCCAACGCCGGCTCGCAGGGCGAACTCGCCGGGCTGCTGGCCGTCCGCGCCTACCACCGCGCCAACGGCGACGAGCAGCGCACCGTCTGCCTGATCCCGTCCTCGGCGCACGGCACCAACGCCGCCAGCGCCGTGATGGCCGGCATGAAGGTCGTCGTCGTCAAGACCGGTGAGGACGGCGAGGTCGACGCCGACGACCTGCACGCCAAGATCGAGAAGCACCGCGACGAGCTGGCCGTCCTGATGGTCACCTACCCGTCCACCCACGGGGTGTTCGAGGAGCACATCACGCAGATCTGCGCGGCGGTGCACGAGGCCGGCGGCCAGGTCTACGTCGACGGTGCCAACCTCAACGCGCTGGTCGGCCTCGCCGAGCCCGGCAAGTTCGGCGGCGACGTCTCGCACCTCAACCTGCACAAGACCTTCTGCATCCCGCACGGCGGCGGCGGTCCCGGCGTCGGCCCGGTCGGCGTCCGCGCCCACCTGGCGCCGTACCTGCCCAACCACCCGCTCCAGCCCGCCGCGGGCCCGGAGACCGGTGTCGGGCCGATCTCCGCCGCCCCCTGGGGCTCGGCCGGCATCCTGCCGATCTCCTGGGCGTACGTCCGGCTGATGGGCGGCGAGGGTCTCAAGCGCGCCACCCAGGTCGCGGTCCTGAGCGCCAACTACATCGCCAAGCGGCTGGAGCCGCACTACCCCGTGCTCTACACCGGGCCCGGCGGGCTGGTCGCCCAC
Organism: Streptomyces albospinus; assembly: GCF_014648695.1. Taxonomy (GTDB): domain Bacteria; phylum Actinomycetota; class Actinomycetes; order Streptomycetales; family Streptomycetaceae; genus Streptomyces; species Streptomyces albospinus. The sequence continues at coordinate 244,440 of NZ_BMRP01000008.1, read as the reverse complement.
GAGTGCATCATCGACGTCCGGCCGCTGACCAAGGCGACCGGGGTGAGCATCGACGACGTCGCGAAGCGGCTCATCGACTACGGCTTCCACGCGCCGACGATGTCCTTCCCGGTGGCCGGCACGCTCATGATCGAGCCGACCGAGAGCGAGGACCTGGGCGAGCTGGACCGTTTCTGCGACGCGATGATCGCCATCCGCGCGGAGATCGACAAGGTCGGCTCGGGGGAGTGGGACAAGGACGACAACCCGCTGCGCAACGCCCCGCACACCGCGGGCGCGCTGGCCGGTGGGTGGAGCCACGGGTACCGCCGCGAGGAGGCCGTCTTCCCGGCCGGGGTGAACGCCGCGGACAAGTACTGGCCGCCGGTGCGCCGGATCGACGGTGCCTTCGGGGACCGCAACCTCGTGTGCTCGTGCCCCCCGCTGGACGAGTACGACAGCTGATCCACGGCAACATCAAGGGCCCTCGGCAGCAATGCCGGGGGCCCTGTTGTACGTGCCGGGTGGCCGCGGATCAGGCGGCGGCGGTGACGCGGGCGGTGCCGAGCGGCCGGTGCGGGGCGATGACCTGGCCGTCCGGCAGCAGCTCACCGGTGTCCTCGAAGAGCAGGACGCCGTTGCAGAGCAGGCTCCAGCCCTGCTCCGGGTGGTGTGCCACCAGCTGGGCGGCCTCCCGGTCGGTGGATTCTGCTGATGGGCATGGTGGTTGATGCTGGCACATGGAAATTGTCTTTCGCTGCGGTGTGGTGAACGTCGTGCGGCTCGATGAGGTGGTCATGGCCGCTCCCCCGTTTCATGTCGGTCCCAGTCTTGCCCTACGGAGGTGTTTCCGCAGGGATTTCGCAGCAGCGGTACACACTCGATACTGACGCATCACCCGTGCGGGCGGTTGCTCCCAATTGAGCGCGGCTCCCAGGGGGTTGGGAGTGGTATCGCGGGCGGATCCGCGCGGGTGGGCAGCGCGGTGCGCCCCGCGGCCGGGAAGGGCCACGGGGCGCGGGGCGGCGGTGCGGTCGTACGCGGGCTTACGAGGGGGGTGCGGCGGTCAGGCCGGCTCGCGGAGCAGCGGTGCGGGTGCGGGTGCGGGGGCCAGGCGGAGGGTGAGGCGGGGGAGCAGGTCGGCGAGGCGCTGCGGGAGGTGCGGGGCTATCCCCGGCGGGGCGGGGGCCAGCGGCACCAGGAAGTCTCCGGGGGCGGGCATGCCGTCGGCGCCGTCCGCGGCGATGTCGTGGTGCAGCCACAGGGTGAGCATGTACAGCTCCGGGACGGACAGCAGCCGCGGCTGGTACGGCGCGGCGAGCGACTCCGCCTGCTGGAGGGCCCGCTCGGTGGCGACGACATAGGGGCCGTCGCAGAAGCGCGCGAACGTCCAGCCGTCCGCGGTGAGCCGGGCCTCGGCGGTCGCCAGGGCGCGCTCCCCGCCGCGGACCAGGAAACGCCAGCCGGCGAGGCGGGTGCGCGGCGGGCCGGCCTGGCTGATGTCGTCCCAGACGTGCACGGGCAGCGGGTGGTCGGGGCTCAGCGGACCCTGATGGGCACGCAGGGCGGCGGTGGGGGCCTCGCGGATGGTGGGGGAGCTGAGGGCGGTGAGGATGCTGCGCAGGGCGGGCGCAGGGGCAGGGGGAATGTGCAGCGGCATGGCGGGTCGCCTCTCGCTTCGGAGACACGGTGGAGCCGGAAGTGCGGACGGCGCTGTCTGCGGGCGGGGTCAGAGCAGGGCTGACCACGGCCGCGGACCGGCGGGGGCGGGCCGCGGTGCCGGAGTACCGGTGGGAACACCGCCACGCTGGCGCCAAATCTCTGCCTCGTCAGCGGAGTTTATACGACATATGTTCTGGAAGTGTTTCGGCTACTCGCCTTGCGGATTTCCGGCAAGGCGGAATCCGGTCCCCTGTCCCGGGTGATTTCCGCCGCTTTGTGCCGGGGCGGGAAGGTGCCACCTCGTAATTCCTCGGCGATGCGGTAGGCCGGATCGCGTCGGTGTTTTTTACGAGCGAATTGCGGAGGGCTCTGGCCATGGAGATATGCCCTTGGGAAATGCCCGGCGTCCGGTCCCCATGACACTAACGGTACCGTCCTGCCCCGGAGGCGTTATCGATCAGATTGCCGGGGCATCATCGACCGTAGCGCGTGCCCCGGGGGTGCCGGGGGCGGCCCAAGCGGCCCGTGGCCGCGGGCCGTTCACTCTAGGAGGGACCCTTCGATGGGGGAGAAGGTCGCCGCGGACGGGATCGACCTGGCGGACCGGGAGCGTTATCGAAGAAAGTTGCACGACTGTCTTGAGGGATTGCGGAGGATGCTGGCGGAGAAGCGGTTCGATCGCCCCAAGAATCTGATGGGGCTGGAGATCGAGCTCAATCTCGCGGGCGCCGACGGACTGCCCCGCATGCTGAACTCGCAGGTCCTGGAGCGTATCGCCAGCGGGGATTTCCAGACCGAACTCGCCCAGTGCAATCTTGAGGTCAACATCACCCCGCACCGATTGTCCGGGCGTGTTCTGGACCAGCTCGCGGAGGAACTCCGTACGGGCCTGGGGTACGCGGAAAGGAAGGCCCGCGAACTCGCCGCCCGCATCGTGATGATCGGCATCCTGCCGACCCTGCACGCCAGCGACCTCACCGCCTCCAGCCTCTCCGCGAACGATCGCTACGTGCTGCTCAACGAGCAGATGCGGGCGGCCCGCGGGGAGGATTTCGCCATCGACATCGAGGGCGTCGAGCGGCTGGTCTCCCGCTCGCCGTCGATCGCGCCGGAGGCGGCGTGCACCTCCGTCCAGCTGCACCTCCAGGTGACGCCCGGCCGGTTCGCGGCGGTGTGGAACGCGGCCCAGGCGATCGCCGCCGTCCAGATCGCGGTCGGCGCCAACTCGCCGTTCCTCTTCGGGCGGGAGCTGTGGCGCGAGTCCAGGCCGCCGGTCTTCCAGCAGGCCACCGACACCCGGGTGCCCGAACTCCAGGCGCAGGGGGTGCGTCCCCGGACCTGGTTCGGCGAGCGCTGGGTCGACTCCGTCCACGAACTGTTCGAGGAGAACCTCCGGTTCTTCCCGCCGCTGCTGCCGCTGTGCGGCCCGCAGGAGCCGCTGCGTGTCCTCGATGAGGGCGGCGTGCCCGACCTTGCCGAACTGGTGTTGCACAACGGCACGATTTATCGATGGAATCGGCCCGTCTACGGCGTCGCCGGCGGCGTCGCGCACCTCCGTGTCGAGAACCGGGTCCTGCCGGCCGGTCCCACCGTCGCCGATGTCGTCGCCAACACCGCCTTCTACTACGGCCTGGTGCGGGCGCTGGCCGAACAGCCCCGCCCGGTGTGGACCCGTCTCCCGTTCGCCGCCGCGGCCGGCAACTTCGACACCGCCTGCCGCCACGGCATCGACGCCGTCCTGCGCTGGCCGCGGTCCGGACGGGCCGGCGGCACCGCCGAGATCCCCGCCGTACGGCTGGTACGGCAGGAACTGCTGCCGCTGGCCGCGGCCGGGCTGGACGCCTGGGGCGTCGAACCGGCCGACCGCGACCACTACCTGGGCATCATCGAAGCCCGCTGCGTGCGCCGGGTGAACGGGGCGTCCTGGCAGGCCGCGGCCTTCCACCACGCGCGGCGGCAGGGCCTGGCACGGGACGCCGCGCTGGCCGCGATGACCCGGCGCTACGGCGAGCTGATGCACGCCGGGGAGCCGGTGCACACCTGGCCGGTGGCCTGGCCGGTCGGCGAGGCCACCGTCCCGGCGCAGCGGCGGGCCGCGCCGGAGGGGGCTTAGCGGGGGGCCGTGCTGCGGTACCGGCGTCAGCTGACGCCGGTACCGCAGTCGGTGCGGATCTCCGGTCCGGCCGCGGGGGAGGCGTCGGCGCCGATGCCCTCGACGTCCACGGTGACGGCCAGCCGGTAGTTGTAGGTGCCGACCCGTCCGCGCGGGCACGGCGTGGCGAACGCGCCACCGGACTGGCTCTGCGCGGCGGTCCACGGGGTGTGGCCGCGCTCGCTGTAGGGACGCCAGCCGGACCAGCTGTCCCGTTGGACCTCGTAGTGCTGCCGCATCCGGGCCGTCCGCCCCGAGCACCGGGTGCGGAATCCGGCGGAGCGGAGATGGGCCCGGGGCGTGGCGCCGCCCACCACGATGTCGCCGTCCTGGACGGTCCGGGAGACCGTGGTGGTGCACCACCAGCCGTGCGGCGCGAGGATCGTGGTGTCCGTGCAGTCGGTGGGGTCGACGGGGGTGCGGTAGTCGGCCCGGCGCACCGCTTCGGGGGCCTTCGGGGCGGTGTCGACATCGCCGACGGTCATCCGGAGCGAGCCGTCGGGCAGTTCCTCGGCGCGCCAGGCCAGCTTCGTCCGCCGCGGGCCGGCTGCGGGGCCGGGGGACGAGGACCGGGAGGCGCAGGGGGTGGGGTTCTCGGGAAGCACGGCCCGGTGGTGCGTGCCCCGGGGGCCGGGTGTCCCGTCACCGGAGGGCCGCGCCCCTGGTTGGCAGGCGGTGAGGGCGATCAGGGCACCGAGGGTGGTGGCGGCCAGAGTGGTGCGGCGGTTGGTCATGAGTGGTCCCCCGTGTGTGGTGCGGTCGTCCCGAGCGGCCCGGGTGCGTCGTGTTCCCGTGGGTGACGGTGCGGTGCCCGATCCGTCGTGCCGGAGTCAGGGCCGGTGGCTGCCCGCCGCGATGAGGGCCGTGAGGATCACCTGGTGGATCTGCGACGGGTCGCCGACGAGGTGCGCGGAGCCGCCGGTCGGGGACACGATGCGGTCCAGCGTCGCCTTGTCCGCGTTCGGGCCGATCGCGACGGCGATCAGCGGCACCGGTCGCTCGGTGTCGGAGAGCTGCTCCAGATCGGCGATCAGCGTGTCCTGGCTGATGCCGCGTAAGTCGTCATGGGCGGCGTCGGTGACGACGACCAGCGCGTTCAACTTCCCGCTCGCATACGTCGCACGGGCCTGCCGGTACGCGGCGAGCGTGGTGTCGTACAGGCCGGTGGCGCCGCGGGGCACCGGGGCCAGCGAGCGGAAGGCGGTGGCGAGTTCCTCGCGGTGGGTGGTGCCGTTCCCGCCGCGGTCGCCGAGCCGGCCGGTGGGCGAGCGCTCCACGTAGTCCTTGGCGCCGTCCAGGTAGGTGGCGAACTTCCACAGCCCGACCTCGTCCTCGGGCGAGAAGGTGTCCAGCGCCTGGAGCAGGGAGTCCTTGGCGAGGTCCAGCCGGGACCGGCCGCCCTGGCCCGGGACCGGGTGGGCCGTCGACGCGGAGACGTCCACGACGGTGGTGATGCGGGTGCTCTGCACCGTGGTAGTCCACATGCCCAGCAGCGCCTTGAGCTCCTTGACCGACGGCGGGTCGGCAGGGGCGGCGGTGTACGGCTGCGGTGTGCGTCCGCCGGCAGTGCCGACCAGCTTCGGGTCGGCGCTGCCGTAACCGGCCCGGAAGCCGTGGCCGCGCAGGGTGCGCTGGCCGTCGCTGTCGTCGAGGAGGGTCATGAAGCGGTTGGCGGCGCGGGCCTGGTCGGTGGTCAGATCCTCGCCGTTCACGAGGGTGTACGGGTAGTCGAGCTGGGCGGCGCCGTCCTCCGGGTAGAGAAGATCGAGGGAGGGGCCGCCGGCCGCGGCGGTGTTGTGGGCGTAGGCGGCCTGCTCGGAGAGGAGCAGCGCCTGGTTGCGGCGCGGATTGCTCTGCTCGGTACCGGAGCCGTTGCGCGGCAGGGTGGCGAGCACCTGGCCGTCGCCGTCCGCGAGCCGCGCGTAGAGCAGTTTGGCGGTGGCGGCGGTGCGGCCGGCGGCCTCGTCGCCGCCCTTCGCCTCCTTGTGGTTGGCGGCGTCCAGACGGGCCAGCGCGAGGAGCCCGGTGGCGCTGCGGGTGGGGTCGGCGACGCCGAGGCGCAGCGTGGAGCCGGAGGTCGCGGCCTGGGTCAGTGCGGACCAGGTGTAGGTCTTCTCCGGCCAGCCCAGCGCCTTGGCGGCGGACGGGACGGCACCCAGCACGATGGGGGAGGAGGCGACGTGGCCGGCGGTGGTCAGGGACGATCCGCCCTCGTCGGCGACCTGGTCCACCCACAGGCTCGAATCGGGTATCCAGACCTGGACCTCCGGGTTGGCCGGCCGCTGGCCGAGCGAGTCGGCGACCTCGCCGGCGGGCCGGGCGTGCACCCTGACGTCCAGGCACTTGCCGTCGGTGCGCGTCGCGTCGTCGCGGGCCTCCTTGGCCACCGTGTCCAGCGCCGGCGCGATGTCAGGGGAGGCGACCACGTTGAGCTGCACGGAGCTGCCGCCGCACGTCGCGCCGAAGGGGAGCAGACCGCTGCGCAGCGCCACGACGGAGCCGGCGGCGACGGCGAGGACGACGGCGGTGGCGATGGCGACGGTGCGGCGGCGCGTCCGGGGGCGGGCCCCCGTGCGCGGTGGCGCGGAATCGTCGGGCAAGCTGTGATGTCCCATTGCGGTAGCGCCTCTCCTGATACTCGGAGTCCGGGCTTCCGGATCTCCATCGGGATCGATGGGGACGTCACCGCGCCACGTGGATGGCGCCCGTCCCCGGCCTGTCGCGCGCGATCTTCGTAACTGCTTTCGAGACCCTAGCGGTGCGATGGCGGCGGAGAGGCGGTATTGCGGAAGTGGAGGAGAGCCTTGCAGTCGGATACAAGTCCCGTGGCGGACGCGGACGTTCCAGGTGAGGGGTCCGGTTCGGGGCGTCCCCGGGAGGCGGCCGGCGAGCCGTCCCGGCGGCTCCTGCGGAGCGAGTTGCTGATCGTGCTGGCGCTCTCGCTGGGAGCCAGCGCCGTGTCGGCGCTCATCAGCTTCATCGGGTCGCTGACCCGGCCCGGCGGCCTCAAGCACCAGGCGGCGACACTCAACGCCTCGCATGCGCCCGGCCGGCCGTGGCTGGATCTCGCCTGGCAGCTGTTCGGTATCGCGACCGCGCTGGTGCCCGTCGTGCTCGTGGCGCATCTGCTGCTGCGGGAACGGGCCGGCGGGCTGCGCGCGATCGGCTTCGACCGGCGGCGGCCGGGGTTCGACCTGGGCAGGGGGGCCGCGCTGGCGGCCGTCATCGGGGGCAGCGGTCTGCTGCTCTATCTGGGCGCGCGGGCGGCCGGAGTCAATCTGACGGTGGTGCCCGAAGCGCTGCCCGACGTGTGGTGGAAGATCCCGGTACTGATCGCCTCCGCGGTGCAGAACGCCGTCCTGGAGGAGGTCATCGTCGTCGGGTACCTGCTGCGCAGGCTGGGGCAGCTGGGGTGGACGCCGGTGGCCGCGGTGGCGGCCAGTTCGGTGCTGCGCGGTTCGTACCACCTCTATCAGGGCATCGGCGGCTTCTTCGGCAACATGGTGATGGGCGTGGTCTTCGCCCTGCTGTACCGGCGGTGGGGCCGGGTCGGGCCGCTGGTCGCCGCGCACGCCCTGATAGACACCGTGGCGTTCCTGGGCTATGCGCTGCTCGCGGGGCGGGTGGGGTGGTTGCCCACGGGGTGAGCGCCGGGTGAACGGGTGGGAGGGGCGGGGGCCGTGCGGTCCCCGCCCCTTCGCGTACCCGGACGAGCCCGGCGGGGCGTCCGCACGGCGTGGTCACGGGTCAGCCGGTGGCCAGCAGCTCGCCGTCGATGACGGTCACCGCCGAGCCGGTCAGCAGCGTGCGGTCGCCGCGCAGCTCGGTCCGTACGAAGCCGGTACGGGCGCCGCCCTGGAGGCCGACCAGGGCGTCGCGGCCCAGGCGCGCCGACCAGAAGGGGGCGAGGGCGGTGTGCGCGCTGCCCGTCACCGGGTCCTCGTCGATGCCCAGGTAGGGGAAGAAGCCGCGCGAGACGAAGTCGTAGCCGGCGGTGGGGTCTTGGGCGGGAGCGGTGGCGACCACACCACGACCGCCGCGCCCGGCCAGCGCCTTGAAGTCCGGTGCCAGGGCCCGGACGGACTGCTCGTCGGCCAGCTCGACGAGCAGATCGCCCACGTTCGGGCCGGTGTCGTGGGCGGAGAGGATCTCGGCGCCGAGCGCCTCGGCGACGGCGCCGGGCACCCCTACGGGGATCAGCGGGGCGGTCGGGAAGTCCATCGTGATCGAGCCGCTGTCGTCGGCCGTCGTGATCAGCACGCCGCTGCGGGTGCGGAAGCGGACGGTGCCGGTGGCCGTCCCGGTGGTGTGCAGGACGTGCGCGGTGGCGAGGGTGGCGTGGCCGCACATGTCGACCTCGGCGGCGGGGGTGAGCCAGCGCAACGCCCAGTCGGCGTCGCCGCCTTGGGGCAGCGGATGCGCGAAGGCGGTCTCGGAGAGATTGACCTCGGTGGCGACCCGCTGGAGCCAGTGGTCGGCCGGGAAGGCGTCGGAGTCGAGCAGGACGACCCCCGCGGGGTTGCCGGCGAACGGACGCTCACTGAAGGCGTCGACGATGCGAATCCTCATGGCCGGGAGCGTAGGAGCCGCGCAAAGCCGCAGGTCAAGGCCAATCTCGAAAAATTGGACTCGGAGCCTTGCTCGACGAACAGTCCCGATATATCGTTGAGGCATCGCGATCGGTCAACGATGGTGAGCGATAGTAAGTGAACGATCAACGAACAGAGAGGGGGGACGTCATCATGCGTTCCCACGGACACGAACACGGCCATGAGCACCAGCACGAGTACTGCGGTCCCGGAGGGCGCGGCGGCCGGGGGGAGTTCGGCGGCGGCTTCGAGCGCCGGCGCTCCGCCTTCGGCGGCTTCGGCCCGCCTTTCGGGGGGCCGCCTTTCGGCGGCGGCCGGGGGCGCGGCGGACCGCGCGGCCGGGCGCGGCGCGGCGATGTGCGGGCCTCGATACTGGCGCTCCTCAAGGACCGCCCGATGCACGGCTACGAGATGATCCAGGAGATCGCCGAGCGCAGCGGCGGGGCCTGGAAGCCCAGCCCCGGCTCGGTCTACCCGACCCTGCAACTGCTGGAGGACGAGGGGCTGATCACCAGCGCCAGCGAAGGCGGCAAGAAGCTGTTCTCGCTGACCGACGCCGGCCGCACCGAAGCCGACAGCGGCTCGGACGCCCCCTGGGAGGACGCCGGCCGCGGGGTCGACTGGGAGGCCATGAACGAGATACGCAAGGCGGGCGGCGGCCTGGTCGAGGCGTTCCGCCAGGTGTGGGCCACCGGCAGTCCCGAACAGCGGGAGAAGGCCATGGCGGTGGTCAACAAGGCCCGCAAGGAGCTGTATCTGATCCTCGCCGAGGAGGACTGAGGCACTGAGCGGGACGGCGTCGGCTGACGGGAGTTGAGGCCGGGGCGGTGCGGCGCGGCCGAGCGGGGTACGGTCGCGCCCGCCGCCTCAGGCCATCAGCCCGGCGAGCTTGCGCAGGGACTCGTTCAGCGCGGCGCTCGCCGAGTCCTTCAGCTTGGCCGCCATCAGGGAGACCGCGGCGCCGGTGAACGTCCCGTCGATCCGGACCGCGGTCGCCTCGCCGTCGGGGGTGAGCTCGTAGCGCATCCCCAGGCTGACGCCCATCGGGCCCTTGCCCTTGACGTCGAGCAGCCGGCCCGGCGCCAGTTCCCGTACGGTCCAGGTCACCTCCGCCGGGAAGCCCATCAGCTTCATGTTCTCCTCGTAGGCCGCACCCACTTCCAGCGGGTGCGGGCCGCCCTTGGGGAAGTCGGTATGGGTGGCGTTCCACTGCCCGTAGGAGTCGAAGTCGGTGAGCCGGTCCCAGACCTTCTCGGCCGGTGCCTCGATACGGGCCCGGACGGTGACTTCGGCCATGCGATCACCCCTTCGGTGACGTTCCCTCGCCGGCCGTGGCGGTCCCCGGCCGGTGGCGGTCGCGGTGCGGCGACCGCCGCTGTTCGCGGCGGGGCGCCGGCCGGTGCCGCGGAAGGTAGCCGTACGGAGGCGAAGGTTCAATACGCGGCGCAGTCATCGCCGATGTCCCGTCAGGTTTCCGCAGAGGCGCCGCCGCGGCGGACCGGTCAGCAGCCGGTCCACGTGATGCCGGCGCAGTCCGCACGCCGGATCGACCGGCACCAGCAGCCGGTCCGCCCGCCAACGGCTGCGCCGCACCAGGCTGTCCGGCATGACGTCGTCGACCCAGGCGAACGGCCGCCCGCCGGCGTACCGCAGCAGCGGCGCCCACTTCCGCGCCAGCAGGCTCTCCGGCCCCACGAACCGCGGATCGCCGGGCCGGCTGCGATAGCCGCTGAACTCCACGACGGGGAGTGCGGGCAGCTCCAGCAGCGGAGCGATATGGGTGTTGGCGTGGTGCTCCCACGTCGTGGCCCAGACGAGCTCGTAGGCGGCGGACAGTTCGCGCAGCCAGTCGGCGTGGTCGACGGAGAGCAGCACGGTGTGGTCGAGCAGATCGTGCGCCGTGAAGCCCGGCGACGGCAGTACCGGGTTCAGTACGCCGTCGACGTCGAGGAAGAGCAGCGGACGGGTGGCCATCGGAATCCTTCGCCACGGAGGAGCGGGGGAGTCGGTGGGGCGGGTGAGAGGGGTGGAGCCGGAGTAGCGCGGGGGCATCGGATCGCGCTTGCCGGTGAGGACGTCCGGCGGGGTGCCGCCGGTTTCCGTACGGGATGCGATACGGGAGCGGCGTTACCGCAGCACCGGGGCGGGGCGGGGCGGTCGGGACGGGGCACCGGTCCCCGCCCTCTGCCCTCTGCCCTGTGACGCGCGTGCGGTGACCGGGGCAGGGCGATACCGGCGGAGCCGTGCGGGTGTCTCTTGTTTCCGCAGGGATGCCCGGCCTCCATGATCCCTTCGCATATCCTCCGCAAGGATGAGATCCCGCGCGGGCGTCCCCAACCAGGGTGGGATGCGCAAATGCTTCCCGCCGGGGATGCTCCGGCTCTCGGGGACTGGTGGGGTGGGAACTGTGCAAAACCGTACTGCGTACAGCGGCGGCGAAGGATCCGCCCAGGACGACCTCGACGCCCAGCTCACCGTGGAGCTGGCGTCGGTGGTTTCCGCCGCTCGCAGGCGGGCCACCCGGGACGGCGACCGGCAGGTCGACACCGCCCATCTGCTGCACGGCCTCCTGGAGTGGGACCCCGCGGTACGCGAAGCCTTCGACGGCGGCCCGCAGGTCGCCCGGCTGCTCGGCTACCTCGTCCAGCGCAGCATCGGTTACGGCCTCCGGTGGCACGGCACCGTCGAAGACTCCGGCTCCGTCCCCGCCGTCGCCGAGGGCGGCGTCCCCGGATGGTCACCGGCCGCAGCCGCCGCGATGGACGGCGCCCTGGACCGCGCGCACGCCCGCTACGCCACCCGCGCCGGCTGCCTCGACCTCCTCGCCGCCCTGGTCGACGACCCGGAATCCCGCGCGGTCGAAGTGCTGCGCCGCGCCTCCGTCGACACCGCCCGGCTCGCCGCCCGCCTGGACGGGGACCAGCACCCCGTACGCGACTGACCGGCCTGCCGGAAGCGCCCGGCCGTATCGCCAGGTGAGACAGGGGCAAGAAGGAGTGACGCCCCTGACCCCGGCTGCCATGATGGCCCGATGCACGCGTCTTCGGGGAGCCCGGCAGGTCACACGACCGGCACGGGCCAGGGAACTCCCGGGTCCTGGGCGACCCAGCAGCCGCCAACGGCCCTCGGCCCGGAGCGCGGTGGCGCAGCCAAGGGGCGCGGCACCGGTCTCGGCATCGCGCTGCTCTCCGCCCTCGCGTTCGGCGGCTCGGGTGTCGCCGCCAAACCCCTGATCGCCGCCGGACTCGAACCGCTGCACGTCACCTGGCTGCGGGTGGCCGGCGCCGCGCTGGTGATGCTGCCCGTCGCCTGGCGCCACCGCGACCTGCCCCGACGCCGGCCCGCCCTGCTCCTGGGCTTCGGCCTGCTGGCCGTCGCCGGCGTCCAGGCGTGCTACTTCGCCGCGCTCTCCCGCATCCCCGTCGGCGTCGCGCTGCTCATCGAATACCTCGCCCCCGCCCTCGTGCTGGGCTGGGTGCGCCTCGTCCAGAAACGACCGGTCACCCGAGGCGCCGCCGTCGGCGTCGTACTGGCCGTCGGCGGGCTGGCCTGCGTCGTCGAAGTCTGGTCCGGGCTGAGCCTCGACCCCATCGGCCTGGCCCTCGCGCTCGGCGCGGCCTGCTGCCAGGTCGGCTACTTCGTTCTCTCCGACCACGGCAGCGACGGCGAGGGCGACGACGCCGCCGACCCGCTCGGCGTGATCGCCTACGGGCTGCTGACCGGCGCGGTCCTCCTCACCGCCATCGCCCGCCCGTGGGACATGCACTGGTCGGTGCTCCGCGGCAGCGCCGACATGAACGGCATCCACGTCCCGGCCGTTCTGCTCCTCGCCTGGATCGTGCTGGTCGCGACGGTGGCCGCGTATCTCACCGGAGTCGTGTCGATCCGGCGGCTCTCCCCGCAGGTGGCCGGTGTGGTCGCCTGCCTGGAGGCGGTGATCGCGACCGTGCTCGCCTGGGTGCTGCTCGGCGAACACCTCTCCGCACCGCAGATCGCGGGCGGAGTCGTGGTCCTGGTGGGCGCGTTCATCGCGCAGTCGGCCAAGCCGGCGGCGAAGCCCGGCGAGACGGTCACGGTGGCGGCCGGCGGAGCGCCCGCGGCGGCGACGGAAGCCGACCCGGCCGGGGCCACGCAGAATGGTGCGGCGGCGCCCTCGGGGGACGACTTGTCGGCCGGTTCGCGCGCGACGTAAGCTCACGATCATGCATTCGACTGTGCTGCCCCCTCCCGCCGCGTAAGGCGGGCGGCGGCCTCCGAGGAAACCCCGGCTCGGGAAGGTTCCCGAGCCGATCGTCGCTGCCTGCACACGGGACCACGCGACCATTCCGCGGCGCACCGCGCCGTCCTGGATTTCCCGGAGCACCTCTCCCATGCACGCCACCCCTTCCTCCGCCCTGCCCGTGGGCCGGGGACTCGCCTACGTCACCCTCGCCGCGACCGCCTGGGGCACCGCCGGCGCAGCCGCCGCCCTCCTCTACCGGGGCAGCGGACTCGGCCCGATCTCCCTCACCTTCTGGCGCACCTTCGGCGGCCTGCTGATCCTGCTCGCCGTACGGGCGGTGCAGCGGCGCCGCACCGCCACCTCTTCACGCCCTCAGCAGACGTACCGCCGCCGCACACGGATCGCGGACCTGCGCACCGCCGTGACGCGCACCGCAGTCACCCGCACCCTGGTGACCGGCGTCGCCCTCGCCGTCTTCCAGGCCGCCTACTTCGAGGCCGTCGAAGCCACCGGACTCGCCGTCGGCACCGTCGTCACCATGGGGGCCGGACCCGTCCTCATCGCCATCGGGGCACGCCTCCTCATGGGCGAACGGCTCGGCGCCGGCGGCGTGCTGGCCGTCACGGGGGCACTCGCCGGCCTGCTGATCCTCGTCCTGGGCGACAGCGGCTCCGCCACCGTCCGGCCGGCCGGCGTCGGTTACGCCCTGTTGTCCGCCGCCGGCTGCGCCGCGATGACCCTCGCCACCCGCCGCCTGGGCAAGCAGGGCGGCGACGGCGATCCGTACGCCTCCACGGTCAGCGCGTTCGCCGTCGGTGCGGTGTGCCTGCTGCCCCTCGCGGCGGTCGAGGGACTGTGGCCGCACGCCCATGACCTGGGCCGCAGCCTCGTCCTGATCGCCTACATCGCCGCCGTACCCACCGCCCTGGCCTACGGCCTCTACTTCGCCGGACTGGCCGCCGTACGGGCCGCGACCGCCTCCGTGATCTCCCTCATCGAGCCGGTGTCGGCGGCGGCCATCGCCGTGCTCTTCCTCGGAGAGCGGCTCACGACGGCCACGACCGCCGGAACGGCCGTGCTGCTGACGGCCGTTGCGGCGCTGGCGGTCACGGAGGCGCGGGGGGCCGTGGCGGGGGTGCGGCGGGCGTGAGCCGCACCCAGCGCCGTCCGGACGCGAGCGGCGGCGGGGGCCGCCGCTTCGGTCGGTATCCGGGGGCGGGCCGGGACGGGAGCCGCGGCGCGGTCAGTGGTCGGGCGAACTCGCCGACCGGGACCGCGGCTTGGCGCGTACGTGCATGCGCTCGCCCTGGCGGCCGAAGAGGCTGAGGACCTCGACCGGCCCGTCGCCGGTGCTGCCGAACCAGTGGGGCAGCCGGGTGTCGAACTCGGCTGCCTCGCCCGCTCCCAGCACCAGATCGTGATCGGCCAGGACCAGGCGCAGCCGCCCGGCGAGGACGTACAGCCACTCGTAGCCCTCGTGGGTGCAGGGGTCCGGGGTGCTGCGGGAGACCGGAATGACCATTTTGAACGCCTGCAACGGGCCGGGCTGGCGGGTCAGGGGCAGCACGGTGCTCCCATGCACGTGCTGCGGCTTGAGGCGGACGCGCGGGTCACCGACCTCGGGGGCGCCGACCAGCTCGTCCAGCGGCACCTGATGAGCCTGGGCGATGGGCAGCAGCAGCTCCAGGCTGGGGCGCCGCTGGCCGGACTCCAGGCGGGACAGGGTGCTCTTGGAGACGCCGGTGGCCTCGGCGAGCGCGGACAGGGTCACTCCGCGCTCGGTACGCAGCCGCTTGAGGCGGGGGCCGACCTCGGCGAGGGCCTGGGTGATGGCGGGCGAGTGTTCCACAGGCCCATTGCACCCCGGGATTCCCGGAAATGGCAACAAAGATTGCTACCGCACGGCGGGTGGCGCAGCCTGCGGGTGGAGGTGATCGCGATGGGCGACAGGAACGGGATGGGCGACGCGGGCGCGAGGGGCGACGCCAAGGGCGGGAACGACATGCGGGAAGTACAGGGCGCGCAGACTCCGGAGGACGCCGACGGCGTCCACCAGGCCCACCGTGCCAGCGGTGTCCACGGTGTCCACGGGATCAAGGACGTGGTGGTGGTCGGGGCGGGGGCGGCCGGGCTGAATGCGGCGCTGGTGCTGGCTCGGGCCCGTAGGTCGGTGGCGGTGGTGGACGGCGGGTCGCCGCGGAACGCGCCGGCCGCCCATATGCACGGGTATCTGTCCCGCGACGGGATGCCGCCGGCGGCCCTGCTGGAGGTGGGGCGGGCGGAACTGGCCTGGTACGGCGTGGAGTTGATCGACGGGCAGGTGGACCACATCGAGGACCACGGCCGGGGCACCGGCCAGGGCGTGGCGGGGCAGGCCATGGGCGACCGGTCGGGGGGCTTCGTCCCCGGCTTCGCCGTGCATCTGGCCGGTGGCCCGGCCCTGCGGGCCCGCAGGGTGCTGGTGGCGACCGGCCTGCGCGATGAACTGCCCGAGATCCCCGGTGTACGGGAGCGGTGGGGCCGGGACCTGTTGCACTGCCCGTATTGCCACGGCTACGAGGTACGCGACCAGCCGCTCGGGGTGCTGGGCACCCACCCGGGCGCGGTGGCCCATGCGCTGCTGCTGCGCCAGTGGTCGGACGATGTCGTGCTCTTTCCGCACACCTTGGAGCTGACCGGCGAGGAGCGGGAGCGGCTGGCGGCCCGCGGTGTGCGGATCGTGACCGGCGTGGTCGGGCGCCTGGTGGTGGCGGACGACCGGCTGCGCGGAGTCGAACTCGCCGACGGCCACGTGGTCCCGCGCGGCGCGGTGTTCGTCTTCCCGCGGATGCTGCCGCGGGACGCCTTGCTGACGGAGCTGGGCTGTGAGCGGGACGAGGGCGGCTGGGTGATCACCGATGCTGCCGGCCGGACCGGTGTACGCGGGGTGTGGGCCGCGGGGAACGTGGCCGACCCGAGGGCGCAGGTGGTGACGGCGGCCGGGATGGGAGCGGCGGCTGCGTTCGCCATGAACCACGACCTGGTGGAGGAGGAGATCGAGCGGGCCGTGGCCGCCCATCGGGCGGGACAGTCGGCGGACTCCGTGGCGGACTCGGTGGTGGGCCGGGAGGGGGGCCCGGAGGCGGTGGGGAGCGCGGTGGGCGCGCCGGGTTGGGCTGATGCCGCTGCCATGGTCACCTCGGCCACTTCCGCCGATACGGGCCCCGGCTCCGGCGCGGATCACGACTCCGGCTCCGGCGCGGGTGCCCGCAGTTGACGGAGTCGGGCTCCTGCCGGCCGGCCGTGGCAAGGGTGGCATGCGGGCCCTCCTCCCCGGTGGATCAGCGCCTCACCACGGCGAGTTCGCCGGCGTGCCCGCTTCGGGAGGTGCGTCCCCGAGGGAGGCCGCCAGCCGGCGCTGCTGATGGCAGCGCGCCGGTGCGTCACCCGGGCCGTTGCGCTCGGCGAGGCGCTCGGATATGCGGTGCTGGACCGCCTCGGTCCGCTTGCCGCCGTACTTGAACTTGGCGCGGACGTCGTGCACTTCGAGGCGCAGGCCCCGGATGCCGGACAGCAGGCGCCCGTACGGTGCCTCGCCCGCGGCGACCGGGGCCGAACCGCCCTCCGGCTGGAAGTGCGTCATCTGGCGTTGCAGCAGCTCGGCCTTGGCGTCCGGGGCGTCCACGACATGGGCGGTACAGGTGAGCTGGACCGCGGCGTAGAAGCTGGTGGGGACGCCGTGCTCGGGCGGCTGGTCCTCGTTCGCCTGCCAGGGGCCCGGGATGAAGGTGTAGTCGTCGACCACGCTCAGCAGGACCGTCGGACGGTCCTGCAACGCGGCCCAGATGGGGTTGGGACGGGCGAGGTGGGTGACGACTTCGCGGCGGGCGGGGTCGTAGGCGAAGTGCAGGGGTTGCAGCAGCGGGGGTTCGCCGGGGAGCCCGTTGGCGGCGAGCTGGCCGAAGTCATGGGCGGCGAGCCAGTCCTGCCACTCGCCGTCGTCGGTCGGGGCGTCCCAGGGGTGGATCAGCATGGGGGCTCCTCAGCGGGCGGAGAGGTAGGCCGGCTCGGGGGTGCCGGGGGCCAGGTCGTCGGCCGGTATGGGGGCGCCGTACACGGGAGATACGGGCAGTACACCGGTCCAGTAGGGGAGCGCGAGGTCCTCGGGCTCCTCGTTGGGGCCGCCGGTGCGGATCTTGGCGGAGACCTCACGGAGATCGAGGCGGATCACGGCCGTGGCGGCCAGTTCCTTGGCGTTGGCCGGCCGGGAGTCCGCGGTGCGGCCGGGCACGACGTGTTCGACCAGGGCGTCGAGGGCAGCGGTCTTCTCGTCCTCGTCGATGACCTGGTGGGCGATGCCGTGCACCACGACGCTGCGGTAGTTGATGGAGTGGTGGAACGCGGACTTGGCCAGGACCAGGCCGTCGACGTGCGTGACGGTGACGCACACCGCGAGGCCGGGGTCCGTCTCCGCCGTCCCTCCGGCCATCCGCAGCGGGCGCGAGCCGGTCGAACCGTGCAGGTAGAGACGGTCCCCGACACGGCCGTAGAGCGTGGGAAGGACGACCGGGGCGCCGTCGCGCACAAAGCCCAGGTGGCAGACGTACCCCTCGTCGAGGATCGCGTGCACCGTCGCCTCGTCGTACGACGCGCGCTCGCGGGAGCGGGTGGGCGTGGTGCGCTCGGTCGGGGCAAAAGACTTCGCCTGCGTCATTGCGGTCTCCATTGCACTAGTGCATAATCAAGTTTGTGCTAGGAGAGTATCGGATCGAAGGGCGGCGCGCATCGGACATCGCCGCCAGTGTCGAGCGAGCTGTCGGTGCGGGAGAGCTCCAACCAGGCGAAGTGCTGCCGCCGCTAAGGGAGTTGGCGGTCTATCTGGAGGTCAATCCCAATACGGTCGCCGCCGCATATCGCACGCTCCGCGATCGTGGAGTGATCGAAACCGCGGGCCGGCGCGGCAGCCGGGTGCGCCCGAGGCCCGCCAGCACCTCACGCGAGGCGCTGCGGGTGCAGGTGCCACCGGGCGTCCGGGACGCCTCCGACGGCAATCCCGACCCGGCCCTGTTCCCCTCGCTGGAACAGGCACTGGCGGAGGCCGCGGCGCGCAACGCCCGGCGCCCCGTGCTCTACGGCATGCCCGCCGTCGACGAGGACTTGGCGGCCCTGGCCCGCTCGGCCTTCGACGACGACGGGGTGGCCGAGGGGCCGGTGGCCGTCGCCAGTGGCTCGCTCGACGCCATCGAGCGCGTGCTCGCCGCGCACCTTCGGCCCGGCGACGCGGTGGCCGTCGAAGACCCGGGGTGGGGCAGCCTGCTGGACCTGATCCCGGCTCTGGGGCTCCGCCCCGTACCGGTCGGCGTGGACGACGAAGGGCCGCTCCCCGAACGGCTGGCGCCGGCGCTCGCGGAAGGTGTCCGCGCGGTCGTCGTCACCGACCGGGCGCAGAACCCCACGGGTGCCGCCATCAGCCGACCCCGCGCCGCCGAACTCCGCACCCTCCTGTCCGGACACCCCGATGTGCTCCTCATAGAGGACGACCACGGTCACGGCATAGTCGACCTCCCGCTCCACTCGCTCTCCGGGACCACCGACCACTGGGTTCTGGTGCGTTCGACGGCCAAGGCGTACGGTCCCGACCTGCGGCTGGCGGTGTTCACGGGCGATGCCGTGACCATCGACCGGGTGCGCGGACGGCAGCGCCTCGGTCCCGGCTGGGTCAGCCACCTCCTCCAGGACGTGGTGGCGCATCTCTGGCGGACGTCCGCGCTCGACCCCCCAACGGTGGCCGGCGCGTACGGCGAGCGACGGGACGCGCTGGTACGGGCTCTGGAGGAGCGAGGAGTGCGGGCGCGCGGGCGCAGCGGCATGAACGTCTGGGTACCGGTCCCGGACGAGACGGGTGCGGTGGCCCGGCTCCTGCACTCCGGCTGGGCGGTCGCACCGGGCGCGCGCTTCCGTCTGCATTCGCCCCCCGGCATACGGATCACCGTCTCCGGGCTCACCGCCGACGACATCGTCCCGCTCGCCGACGCGGTCGCCGCAGCCACGGGGGTCGGGGAGGCGCGGCGGTACGAGTGAGGCGGGCGGCTTGCACATGACATCTGACGCCCGACACCTGACTCCTGCTCCTGCTCCTGCTCCTGGTGGTGGAGGTTGGCGGGGTGCGGTGGGGTGGGGGCTGGTGTCTATGTGCTGCGCGGCTTGCTCTGGGTGAGGGCGGCGCCGGCCAGGACGATGAGGGCGCCTACGGGGGTGTTCCACGCCAGGTGCTCGTTGAGCAGGGCCACGCCTGAGGCGGTGGCGATGACGGGGATGAAGTAGGTGACCATCTGGGCTGTGGTGGGCCCGATCTCGGCGACCAGGCCGTACTGGAGGAGGAACGCGACGCCGGTGCCCAGGGCGCCGAGGGCGAAGACGGCGAGCAGCGGGATGATCGGGTACGCCGTCGGCGGAGGGCTGAACAGGAGGGTGACCACGGCGAGTTGGAGGGTGGCGAGCAGGAGCTGGGTGCTGGACATGGCGAGGTGCGAGTGCTGGGTACCGCCCAGGGTGCGGCGGACGTAGATCCAGCCGATGGGGTAGCTGAGGGAGGCGCCGAGCGCCATCGCGGTGCCCGTCAGGTCCGTGCCGGCGAAGCCCTGCCAGGCGCCGAGGACGGTGAGCACGCCCAGGAAGCCGATGCCCAGCCCGGCGACCCGGCGGCGCGTGGGGCGGTCCTCCGAGAGCGCGACGACCGAGAGTGCCATGCCCCACAGCGGTGAGGTGGCGTTGCAGATGCTGGCCAGGGTGGAGGGGATCGTCAGCTCGGAGTAGGCGAAGAGGGAGAACGGCAGCGCGTTGAGGAGGAACGCGGCGACCGCGAGGTGACCCCAGGTCCGTGCCGACCGCGGAAGCCGTTCGCGCTTGATCACGAGGATCGCCAGCAGTACCAGCGCGCCGAACGCCACGCGGCCCAGCGTGACCTGGAGCGGCGCGAAGCCCTCGGTGCCCACCTTGATGAAGAGGAAGCTGAAGCCCCAGACCAGGCAGAGGAAGGCGAAGCGGATCCGCCAGCCGAAGGCGCGCCGGCGGGTGCGCCCACCGCCGGGGGCGGTGGTGTCGGCGGCGGTGGCTCGGGCGGGGCCGGTCGCCGCCCTTGAGGTCGTCGCGCCCGTAGCGGCTATCGCAGGTGATGCGGTCGTGTCAGGCGTCGCGGGTGCCGCGGGTGTCGCGGACAGTGCGGTCGTCCTGGGCGTTCCTGACGTCGCGGGCATCCCCGGCGTCGCGGTGATCGCGGTGGTCGTGGCGGGAGGGGCTGGGGTGTTGCTGGAGGCGGTGGGTGTGCCCGCGGCGGTGCTCATGGCGTCTACGATGCGGTCTGCAAATACGTAGCACAAGTGAGAATTCGTGGCAGGTATCGCTTAGCATTGCTTACATGTTGAATCTTGATCGCCTCCGGACGTTGTCTGCGATCGCCCGGCACGGTTCGGTGAGTGCGGCGGCCGACGGTTTGCATGTGACGACCTCGGCGGTCTCGCAGCAGATCGCCAAGCTGGAACGCGAGACCGGGCAGCAACTGCTGGCCAAGAACGGGCGCGGGGTGCGGCTCACCGACGCCGGACGGCTGCTCGCCGATCATGCCGGGCGCATCCTCTCCCAGGTCGAGCTGGCGCAGGCCGATCTGGAAGCGCATCGCGGCCAGGCGGTGGGTGAGCTGCGACTGGGCGCGTTCCCCACCGCGGCGCGCGGCCTCTTTCCGTTCGCGCTCGTCTCGCTCCGCGCCGAACACCCGCAGTTGCGTCCCCGGCTGACGGAGCTGGAGCCGGACGAGTCGGTGCGTGGCGTGGTCCGCGGCGACCTCGATCTGGCGGTCGTACTGGACTGGTACAACCGGCCGTTGTCACTGCCCGACGGGTTGGCCAAGGCTCCGCTGCTCGACGATCCGGCGGATGTGGCGATGCCGTCGGACCATCCGCTGGCCGGACGGCGGTCGGTGGAGCTGGAGGACTTCGCGGACGATGAGTGGATCTCCTGGCCGCAGGGGGAGTTCTGCCACGACTGGCTGATGTTCACCCTGCGCAGCAGGGGAGTTGAACCGCGGATCGCGCATATGGCCGAGGAGCATCACACTCAACTCTCCCTGATTGCGGCCGGGTTGGGCGTCGCGGTGGCCCCGCGGCTGGGGCGTGGGCCGGTGCCGGCGGGGGTGAGCGTGGTGCCGGTACGGCACACGATGCGCCGCCACGTTTACGCCATCTGGCGCGCGGACGCCGACCGTCGTCCCTCGATCCGTGCCGCCGTGCGAGCGCTGCGGACGGCAGGGGAGAGCGTCGGCGCGGAGGTGGGAGCCGGAGGCTCCTGAGAAGCGGAGTCCGCGGCGGAACGCGGCACAAAGGGAGGGGGAGGAAGAGAGAGGGGGGGAGGAAGGGAGGGGAGAACGGGGTGCGGAGCGGCTGTCGCGCTGTCCCGCTGATCCTCTATCCATTGCACCTCTATCCGCTGGTCCTCCGTCCGCTGATCCCCTCTTCTGCTGGTCTCGCAGTCCCGTGATTGCGGCCTCTCTCGTGCCGGGTGTGCCCACCCTCCCCCGCGACGGGTGCGCTCACCCATCCTCGCGCCGGGCGTGCCCACCCTTCCACCGCTCTCCCCGCCGGCCCCGGTCGCTCACCTCCTGCCGACGATCTCGCGGATGACGCCCAGTTCCAGCAAGTCCTGTGGGCGGATGCGGAGTTGGTCGGCGGTCTCCTGGACCTGGTGTGTGTCGCGTTTGAGGATGGCGGCGGCCAGTTCCGGGGCGATCACCGAGAAGTAGCTGTCCGGGGTGGCCCAGAGCCGGTCCGGTGCGGCGAGGGCCAGCGCGCCGCCCGATCCACCCTCGCCGATGAGGAGCGAGGTGACCGGCACTCGGGCGGAGGCCAGCGCGGCAAAGGTGTCGGCGATGGCCGCGCCGGCGCCCGCGCGCTCCGCGTCCGCGTCGTTGGCGGCGCCCGGGGTGTCCACCAGGGTGAGGACCGGGATGCCGAGCCGGTCCGCGAGCCGGACCAGGCGGGTCGCGGTACGGAAGCCCGCCGGGCGGGTGGCCGTGCCGCACTGGGCCGCGAAGGCGATGGTCCGGCCGTCGCGGTGGCCGAATCCGCACCGTATGCCGGGGTCGCGTCCGCCGCACCGGTCGCCGCTGATCTCCTCCCGGTCGTCGAAGTACGCGCGCAGATACGACTCGGCGCGCGGCCGGCGGGCATCGCGGGCCCGGCCCACCGCGTCCCAGCCGGTTTCCGGGAGGTCGGCCGCGCCGAGGGCATCCGGTGCGGTGGCCGGTTCGGCGGGATCGTGGGGCAACCCTCTTGCACCGCCGAGGAGTCG
The DNA here is from genome assembly GCF_014648695.1 of Streptomyces albospinus. GTDB lineage: Bacteria > Actinomycetota > Actinomycetes > Streptomycetales > Streptomycetaceae > Streptomyces > Streptomyces albospinus. The sequence goes on along the minus strand of NZ_BMRP01000008.1, from coordinate 222,515 downwards.
GAGCCAGCGCTGGAGGGTGGCACGGAGCCGGTCGGCCGGGACGACGGCGTCGACCTGGCCGGCGGCGAACTGCCCCTCGGCGGAGTACGCGGCGGGGTCGGCGTCCGGGGGGCGTACCCGTGAGCCCGCGAAGCCGACCTGGGCCTTGGGCAGCGCCAGGATCACATCGGCTCCGGCGCCGAGCGTCGCCCAGCCGCCGCCGGTGGTCGGATCGCGCAGTACGGCGATCTGCGGGAGCCCCGCGGCGCGGTTCAGCGCCGACTGCCGGGCGACGCGCTGGAGTTGTGTCAGGGCGCGCATGCCTTCCTGCATCCGGCTGCCGCCCGTGGCGATCAGCGAGACGAGTGGCAGCCTCCGCTCACGCGCCTCGGTGTATGCGGCTTCCAGCCGGTCGCCGGTGCGTTCGCCGAGTGAGCCGCCCAGGAAGCCGAACTCGAAGGAGAGCACGATGGCTTCGGCGCCGCCTATCGTCCCGCGCGCGGTGATCACCGACTCGTCCTCGCCGGTCCGGGCTCGGGCGCGCTCCCGCGAGGCGCCGTAGCCGCGCCAGCCGAGCGGGCCGTCGTCCTGCGGGCCGTGCTCCGGTGTGCCGGGCCCCGGAGCGCCGGGCAGGGGTGCTGCCGCGGAAGGGTGGGCTGCTTCGGGCGTTCCCGGCCCCCGGGAGCCCTCGCCGCCGCCCTCGGTCAGCTCCACATACGCATCCGTTACGGCCGCCAGGGCTTGACGGGCCGTCAGCCGCTGGCTCGGCAGGGGCGCCGGCGCATGCTCATGCATGGAGCTCTCGCTTCAGCACCTTGCCCATGTCATTGCGGGGCAGTGCCGCCACGAAGTGGACGGTGCGTGGTCGCTTGTGGGGTGCCAGCTGGCGGGCGACGTGGTCGGCGAGCTCGTCGGCGGTGGGCGCGGGGCCGGCGTCGGGGCCGGTCTCGGTGACGACCCAGGCGACGATCCGTTCGCCGAGGTCCTCGTCCGGGGCACCGGTGACGGCGGCCTCGGCGACCCCCGGGTGTGCCAGGAGGGCGTTCTCGATCTCGCCCGCGCCGATCTTGTAGCCGCCGCTCTTGATCAGGTCGGTGGCCTTGCGGCCGACGATGCGGTAGTTCCCGGCGGCGTCGCGGACGGCCATGTCGCCCGTACGGAACCAGCCGCCGTCGAAGGCGGCGTCGGTGGCGTCGGGGCGGTTCAGGTACTCGGCGAAGAGGTTCGGGCCGCGGACCTGGATTTCGCCGACGGTCTCGCCGTCGTTCGCCTCGATGGCCTGGCCCGCGTCGTCGACGAGCCGGACATACACCCCCGGGAGCGGCACCCCGACCGTGCCCGTGGCGTCCGGGCCGTCAGCCCGGACGCTGGTGTTCATCAGCGTCTCCGTCATGCCGTAGCGCTCGATCACCCGCCGGCCGGTGGCGGCCGTGATCCGCTCGTGGTCGGTGAGCGGCAGTGCGGCGGAGCCGGAGACCAGCAGCCGGGCCCGGCTCAGTGCCTTGGCGAGAACCGGGTCCCGGCCGGCGTCGAGCGCCAGGCGGTGGTACATCGTCGGTACGCCGAAGAGCATCGTGCCGTCCGCGGAGAGCTCCCGGGCGACTGCTGCGGTGCTGAAGCGCCCCAGGTGGTGGACGCTGCCGCCGCGCCGCAGCGGACCGAGGACGCCCAGGATCAGGCCGTGGACGTGGAACAGCGGCAGGGCGTGCACCAGCACGTCGCCGGCCGTCCACTGCCAGGCGTCCTCCAGGGCGTCGAGGGTGTGCGCGATGGCGCGCCGCGGGAGGACGACGCCCTTGGGCGGCCCGGTCGTACCTGAGGTGTAGACGATCAGCGCCGGCGTCTCGTCGCCGGGCTCCAGCGGGAGCGGACCCGGCGCGGCCTCCTCGGCGGGTGCGGCGACCTCGATGTCGACGCGGGGCAGCCCGGCGAGCGGGCCCGGCAGGTCGGCCCCCGGCTCGGCCAGCACGAGCGACGGCGTGCTGTCCGCCACGATGTGCGCCAGCTCGCTCTCGCCGATCTTCGGATTCACCGGCACCGCGGCCACTCCGGCGAGCAGCGCGGCCACCACGCCGACGGCGGTCTCCAGCGTCGGCGTCGCCCAGACCGCGATCCGGGCCGCGCCGCCCGCCGGGCTCCGGTCGACGATCCGGTCGGCGAGCCGGCCCGCCACCGCGGCCAGTTGGCGATGGCTCAGCGCACGGTCGCCGAAGCGCAGCGCGGGGGCGGGTGAGCCGTCGCGCAGCGCGGGGAAGAGCACGTTCACCGGATCTCCTTCGTCCTCGTCGGCGCCCGGCCGTCGCGGCCGGAGCTGCCCCGCCCCGCAGGCGCCGCCGAGCGGAGCGGGCTGACCTACCCCACTCTCGCAGAGACCACTGACAATGTGATCGCCGCACGGCCGACGAGAGGACCGGTGCGCGGTGCCCCGCGCGCCCTCACCCCGGGATCTTGCGGAAGTCCCAGGACACCACGGACTCCGGTGCCAGGCGCAGCCAGGCGTGCCGCCCGTCGTGCGGCATCTCCTCGATGCCGAAGTACTTCTCGGCGAACAGCCGCTCCGGAGCGGCCAGTTCCGGACACGGGTCGCCGCGGCGCGGGGACTCGCCGACGAACTCCGCGCGGCCCGTCAGCTCGGCGCCGCGCAGCTCTCCGTACTCGTGTCCGTCGTCGACGAGCACCGAGGCCCGCGGATCCTTGCGGAGCTGCGCCCGCCGCTTGCTGCGGGTGATCGAATACAGCCACAGCGCGGTTCCGTCCCAGACGAACCACAGCGCCCCTAGATGTGGCGATCCGTCCCCGCCGACCGTCGCCACCCGGCAGGTCCGCTGCGCCGCCAGGAACGCCTCCAGTTCGGACGGGGTCATCATGATCCGGCGTCCGTGCCGCTGTGTGTCGGTCATCCCCACTGCCCTCCGCGAATCTGAAAGAGTGTCAGAAATCATGGGGGCTCTTCCGGACGGGCGCAATGGTGGATACTCTCGCGCGTCTTCACCCCACCCGCCGCAGCCGCGGATACGGCCGTGGGCGGGGACGGGGGCGCCTGCGCCGTGGGCGCGGACCTCAACGCATACGCGGACGCCGGTGCGCGCGTCCGCAGAGGGGACTGGCAATGCCTTCGGACGCCCGGCTCATCGAGCAGCTGGACCCGGCCTCCACTGTGCTGCTCACCGTCGAGTGCCAGCGCGGCGTGGTCGGTACGGACAGCGCGCTGCCCGAACTGGCCGAAGCGGCCCGCACATCAGGAGCGTTGGCGAATATCGCACGCCTCGTGGCGGCGGCGCACGACGCCGGTGTCCAGGTACTGCACGCGGTCGCCGAACGGCGACCCGACGGCCGCGGGGCCAGCCGCAACGCCCGGCTCTTCACGGCGGCCGAGCGGCTGCCCGTGCAGCAGATCAGCGGGTCCACGGCCGTACGGATCGCCGACCCGATACCGGTGTCGGAGAACGACCTGGTGGTGCGCAGACTGCACGGGCTCTCACCGGTCGCCGGCACCGAAGTCGACGCGCTGCTGCGCAACTTCGGGTGCCGCACGCTCGTCGTGACCGGGGTCTCGGCGAATGTGGCGATCCCCAATGCGGTGTTCGACGCGGTCAACCTCGGCTATGTGGCGGTGGTGCCCGCGGACGCCATTGCGGGGGTGCCCGCCGAGTACACCCCCGCGATGGTCCGCAACACCCTCGCCCTGGTGGCCACCGTCACCACGACCGACGAGGTGCGCAGCTGCTGGAAGCGACCGCGCCGCGCCCGCTGACCCCGGAGGACCGCGGCGCCCCTCAGGACGCACGGCCTACCGTGCCGCGTGCCGGGGGCGCCGCCCTCCTCACTCCCCGATGGACCGCTTCCCGATCTCCTTCTCCCGGGCCCGCAGGGCGTCCTTGAGGAAGTCCCGCTGTATGTGGAGCAGGTTCTCGGTGACCGCGTCGTCGGCCGGCAGATGGGTGGCGCCGGGCAGTGGCAGTACGGTGTGCGGCCTGCCCGCCGCGAGCAGTTCGGCCGAGAAGCGCAGGGTGTGCGCGGCGGCCACGTTGTCGTCCGCGAGGCCGTGGATGAGCAGCAGCGGGCGGCTCAGCAGATGGCCGTGGCCGGCCAGAGAGGAGCGCGCGTAGTTCTCCGGGTGCGTGTCGGGGTGCCCCAGGAACCGCTCCTTCCAGTGGGTGTCGTACATCCGCTGGTCGGTGGGCGGGGCGCCGGCGACCGCCGCGTGGAAGACGTCGGGGCGGTGCAGTACGGCCGCCGCCGCGAGGAAGCCGCCGAACGACCAGCCGCGGATCGCCACCCGCTCCAGATCCAGATCGGGGAAGCGCGCCCCGGCGGCCTGCAATGCCGCCACCTGGTCCTCCAGGGCGGGCCACAACTGGTCGCCGTGCACGGCCTTCTCCCAGGCCGGCCCGCGCCCCGGCGTACCGCGCCCGTCGACCACCAGGACCGCGAAGCCCTGCTCGGCGAACCACTGGGAAACACAGGTGAACCACCCCCGTGCCTGTACGGCGAGCTGCATCGCGGGGCCGCCGTACGGGTCGAGCAGTACCGGCAGCCGCCCACTGCCCTCCTCGTGCCACGACGGAAGGTAGAGGGCCGCACGCAACGCGCGCTCCCCGAGGGGGAGATGGACGGGACGGGGGGAGACCACCGGCTCCTCGGCGAGCGAGGCGATGCCCTCGTAGGAGGCGGGCTCCAGTTCCCCCTCCCGTATGACGCCGACCTCGCTGCCACGCGGTGTCAGCCCCGCCACCACGGCCGTCCCGCCGCGCCCCGCACCCGTGTAGCGGCCCGGTCCGCGGCTCAGTCGACGGTTGCCGGTGCCGGGCTCATGGCGCCACACATGGGTCTCCTCGGGGGCCTCACTCGCGGTGAACAGCACGCTCTCCCCCTCGATGCCGAGGACCTCGCGCAGTTGCAGCCCGGCGGGTGTGACCCGCCGGCCGCCGACGGTCAGATGGCGGGTCTCGCCGTCGTCCTCAGGGAGCACCAGGGCGCCGGAGGAGGTACGGGCCGGGGTGCCGGGCACGATCTCCACCCAGGCGGGATCGGTCTGCTCGTGCAGCACCTCGGTGCCACCGGTCGCCGGATCGACCGCGAGCGTCCGCAGCACGCGCTGGTCACGGCTCTGTACGGCGATCAGCGGGCCGTGCGCGTCCCACCGGGCATCGACGAGGTATTCGTAGGCCACGCGGTCCCAGGTCACCTCGGTGCGCTCGCCGTCCACGGAGAGCAGATGCAGGGTGACCTCCGCGTTGGCGGTGCCCGCCGACGGATAGCGGATCACCTGCGGGGGCCGCGCCGGGTCGGCCGGATCGGTGAGGTAACGCCGTTCCACGGGCGAGGTGTCCACCCTGGCCACAAGAAGGCGGCGGCTGTCCGGTGCCCACCAGTAGCCGCGCGTCCGGCCCATCGACTCGGCGGCGACGTACTCGGCGAGCCCGTAGGAGACCTCCGGCCCCTCCGCCCGCGCCAACTGCCGGTCGTCGCCGTCCAGTCCCACGACGTGTACGGACCGGTTGCTCACATACGCGATCAACCGGCCGTCCGGAGACGGGCGCGGGTCGACCACGGGCCCGGCCGCCGGCACCGGAAACGGTGCGCCGCCCTCCGTACGCACTGCCCACAGCGCGCCGGACAGCGCGAACGCGACAACGCGCGTGGCGTCATCCGCCGCGTACCCCACCACGCCGGCGGTGCGGTCGCGGGCCCGCTCCCGCCGCAGCCGCTCGTCCTCGGGCACGTCCTCGGCACCGGTGCCCACCAGGACCGCCGGATCGGCCAGCAGCCGCTCCGCGCCGTCCTCGTACTGCCACAGCCGTCCTACGGGATCGATGCCCGACCCCGTACGGACGAAGAGCACCCGCCGGCCGTCCGGAGAGACGCCGAACTGCCGGGGCACACCCAGGGAGAAGCGGCGGGTGCGGGCGAACTGCCGGGGGAATTCTGCTGCGTCGACGGTGCCGGGGGCGTTCTGCGGGTGCTGTGTGGTCCGCGCGGTCGGTTCCACGGTGCGGTCCTCCTGGGGCCGGTGAATCGGTTGTGGGCATGCGAAAGCCCAACGGCATCGGGCCGTTGGGCTTCGGGAGTACAGGCGGAGCGCGCGTGGGTACGCAGGTCGCACGGTGTGGGCTTCGCCGGAATGCGGGGGCCGGGCGGTTCGGATGCCGCCGGCCGGGGCGTCGCGCTCGCGTTCAGCTCAGCTCATCGCCGCGACGCCAAGGAGAACATACCCCGAAACACCGTTGCCCGCGGGCCTATTCCTCGGATCGCTGGGTGATGGCCGCCTCGGTGCGGTCGCCCAGGAACTCGTACCAGCGGCGTTCCAGGCAGACGTAGCGCACATCGGCTTCCACGAGACTGAGGAATCCGGCCACGGTTTCGGCCAGCCGCTCCCGCAACCCGGAGTCGATGAGCGTGCCGTCCTCGGCGAAGGCCGAGTAGCAGTTGGCGAGGCTGAACATGTCCGGATAGACGCGGGTGCCGAGGTGCTCCAGCGGAACCCGCAGCGCCCACAGCCCCCGATTGCCGCCGACCAGCGACGGCGAGGCGGAGACCAGCATCGCGTGCTTGGTCTTGAACGGCTGCGGCCGGACGCGCGAGACCCAGTCGATCGCGTTCTTCAGCACCCCCGGTACGGAGCCGTTGTACTCGGGGGAGGAGATGACGAAGGCATCGCACCGCTCCAGCCGGTCGCGCAGCGCGAGGGCGCCCGGCGGCAGCCCTTCGGCGACCTCCATGTCGCCGTCGTACATCGGCATGGCGAAGTCGCGCATCGCGGCGTGGTCGACGGTGGCGCCGGCGTCGGCGATCAGCCGGGCCACGAGGGAGGCGAGGCGGGCGTTGGCCGACTCGGCCCGCAGCGCGCCGCCGAAGACCAGTACCCGAAGCGGGCTGGGGCCGGCATCCGAGGGCATGGGCGGGTCCTTCCTTCGCGGGGCTCGCCCCCGGCGGACGGCACCCCTCGGACCATTCTGGTCCCGCACCGGCAGTCGTGCGACAGGACCTGGGCCCTCCGGACGAGTGCCCCCGGCCGGCCCGCGCCGCGCTACGCCGCTCCACTGGCCCGCTCCCAGACCGAGACGTGCCGGCTGCTCTCGCTCGTGAACGGTTCCCCCGTCCAGCCGTCCCACCGCTCACGCAGCCGCAGCCCGGCGAGCTGCGCCATCAGGTCGAGCTCCGCCGGCCACACATAGCGGAACGGGATCGACCGGTAGGAGGCGCGGCCCTCGCCGACCTCGACGTAGTGCGACCGCAGTGCCTGGGTGGCGATGTCGTAGGAGTCGAACGCCCACCGCGTCGGGCTCGTGTGCCAGGGCACGACGTTCTGCCCGGCCGGCAGCTTGCGCAGTTCGGGGGTCATGACCTCGATGACGAAGCATCCTCCGGGGGCGAGGTGCGCCGCGGCGTTGCGGAAGCAGGCCACCTGGGCCGCCTGGGTCGTCAGGTTCATGATGGTGTTGAAGACCAGGTAGGCGACCGAGAACGACCCGCCCACCCGCGTGGTCGCGAAGTCGCCGATCGTCACGCCGACCGCGTCGCCACCGGGCTTCGCGCGCAGCCGGGCGACCATCGCCCGCGACATGTCGATGCCGTGGACCGGCACCCCGCGGGCGGCCAGCGGCAGCGCGATCCGCCCCGTGCCGATGCCCAGCTCAAGGGCCCGGCCGCCGCCGGCGAGGCCCGCCAGCACATCGACCGTGGGACCCACCACGCCCGGCTCGAACATGTCCGCCGACGTCTCGTCGTACGTCGCCGCCACGGGCTCGCCGAAGTGACCGTCGCCATCGGGGATTTCGGGATGACCTGCTCCGTCGTCCATGGCCGGACGGTACTGCGCGAGGCGTCGCGGGCGCCCGGAATTTCCGGCGGGGCGCCGGCACCTGGGGATGCGCGGGCGGGGGAGCGCCGGACGTGCCCCTGCTGGTGACGGGGACACCGGCCGCTCGTGGAAATCCGTGGATCGCACCCCTGGAGCGCCGGTTAACCTGGTGAAATGTTGACCGAAGTCGTTGCGACGCGCTACGTCACGCCGTTGCGTGAGGGCGGATCGCTGCCGGGGATCGTCGAGGGGGACGATCTCGGCACGTACATCATGAAGTTCACGGGCGCGGGGCAAGGCCGTAAGACGCTCGTCGCCGAGGTGATCTGCGGTGAGCTCGGGCGCCGGCTCGGGCTGCGGGTGCCGGACCTGGTGCAGATGCAGCTCGATCCCGTCATCGGGCTGAGCGAACCCGACCAGGAGGTCCAGGCGCTGCTGAAGGCCAGCGGCGGGCTGAACCTGGGGATGGACTACCTCCCCGGGGCGCTCGGTTTCGACCCGCTCGCCTTTGAGGTGAGCGCCCGCGAGGCGGGACGGGTGGTGTGGTTCGACGCCCTGATCAACAACGTCGACCGCTCGTGGCGCAATCCCAATCTGCTGGTGTGGCACGGCGAGTTGTGGCTGATCGACCATGGTGCGGCGATGATCTGGCACCACAACTGGCCGAGCGCGGAGCAGGCTTCGGCCCGCCCGTACAACGCCTCCGATCATGTGCTGGCCACCTTCGGCCCCGATGTCGCGGCGGCGGCAGCGGAGTTCGGGCCGCAGATCACCGAGGAGCTGCTGACCGGGATCGCGGCCGATGTGCCGGAGGAATGGCTGCTCGACGAGCCCGGCTTCGACTCGCCGGACGAGCTGCGACGGGCGTATGTGCGCACGCTGATGGCCCGTGCGCGGACCATCAGCGACCGCATCACCATCGGGGAGCCGACGAAGGACAAGCCCTCGCAGGCGCCGGAGTGGCTGGCGGGCAAGCTGCCGCGGAGGGCCGTGAAGTGACTGGATTGCATAACGGGCGCGACGTTTTCGAGTACGCGCTGCTGAGGATCGTGCCGAGGGTCGAGCGCGGAGAAATGATCAACGCGGGGGTCGTCGTGTACTGCGGCGCCCGGCGGTTCGTCGAGGCCCGGACCCATCTGGACGAGGCCCGGCTGCTGGCCCTGGACCCGACGGTGGACGTGGCCGGTGTACGGGCCGCGCTGGGTGCCGTGGAGGGACTCTGCGAGGGCGGCGCACGGGCCGGGCAGGCGGCCGGGGAGGACGCGGGGCGGCGCTTCCGCTGGCTGATCGCACCGCGCAGCACGATCGTCCAGCCGGGCCCGGTGCACACCGGTCTGACCGCCGATCCCGCGGCCGAGGTGGCGCGCCTGCTGGAGCTGCTGGTGCGGTGAGGTGAGGAGTTGCCCGGGCACGTTGCGTGGGCAGACCCGGCATGAGGACACGTTGCGTGCGGAGGCGTGACGTGCGGTGAGGCGTGCGGGGCGGGCTTCCGTACGGGTGGGAGTGGCTTCCGTCGGGCGGCCGGCTGGTGCCGGAGGGCCGGTGCGGGGCCGCGCTCGGCTCGTACGGGGTCCGCCCCGCCCCGTATGGCGCCCGCCCTCGGCCCGTGCGGGGTTGGCCCGCCCGTGTGTGGCGTGCCCGACCGCTCGGTGGTGGGGCGTTGACAGCGGGTGGCCGGGCTTCTAGCGTCAGCCCTGCTGAGGCTACTAAGCGGTTGCTCACCCGCACCGGGGCGGCGGACCGCTTGTCGAGGTTTCGAGGTTTCGAGGATTCGAGGGTGAGGAGAACCCGCATGTCCACCACCGAACAGCGTGTCGCCATCGTGACGGGCGCGGCCCGCGGTATCGGCGCGGCCACCGCCGTACGCCTGGCCGCCGAGGGTCGCGCCGTCGCCGTGCTCGACCTCGACGAGGCGGCCTGCAAGGACACCGTCGGCAAGATCACCGCGGCCGGCGGCAAGGCCGTCGCGGTCGGCTGCGACGTCTCCGACGCGGAACAGGTGGCGGCGGCCGTCGAGCGGGTCGCGTCGGAGCTCGGCGCGCCGACCGTCCTCGTCAACAACGCGGGTGTGCTCCGCGACAACCTGCTGTTCAAGATGAGCGAAACCGACTGGGACACCGTCATGAACGTGCATCTGCGGGGCGCGTTCCTGATGTCGCGGGCCTGTCAGAAGCACATGGTGGACGCCAAGTTCGGCCGGATCGTCAACCTCTCCTCCAGCTCGGCACTGGGCAACCGCGGCCAGGTCAACTACTCGGCAGCCAAGGCCGGCCTCCAGGGCTTCACCAAGACCCTCGCCATCGAGCTCGGCAAGTTCGGCGTCACCGCGAACGCCGTCGCCCCCGGCTTCATCGCCACCGACATGACCGCCGCCACCGCCGAGCGCGTCGGCATGGGCTTCGAGGACTTCCAGGCCGCCGCCGCCACGCAGATCCCGGTGCAGCGCGTCGGCACGCCCGAGGACATCGCCAACGCGATCGCCTTCTTCACGGGCGAGGCCGCCGGATTCGTCTCCGGCCAGGTCCTGTACGTCGCCGGTGGCCCGCTCTGCTGACCGCCGCACCGACCGCAGAAGTACAGGAGCAGGAGAACCGCACATGACCGACATGACCGAGCAGGACAGCGGGCGCCCCGCACTCTCCGGCAAGGTGGCACTGGTCACCGGGGCCAGCCGCGGCATCGGGTACGGCATAGCGGAGGCGCTGGTCGCCCGCGGGGACCGGGTCGTCATCACCGGCCGCAATGAGGACGCCCTCAAGGAGGCCGCCGAGACGCTGGGCGCGGACCGGGTGCTCGCCGTCGCCGGCAAGGCGCACGACGAGGCACACCAGGCCCACGCCGTCGAGCGGGCGATGGAGACCTTCGGCCGGGTCGACTACCTCGTCAACAACGCCGGTACGAACCCGGTGTTCGGCCCGATAGCCGACCTCGACCTCAACGTGGCGCGCAAGGTGTACGAGACCAACGTGGTCTCGGCGCTCGGCTTCGCGCAGCGCACCTGGCACGCCTGGCAGAAGGACAACGGCGGCGCGATCGTCAACATCGCGTCGATCGCCGGGGTCAGCGCCTCGCCGTTCCTCGGCTCCTACGGGATGAGCAAGGCCGCGATGCTGAATCTTTCGCTCCAACTGGCGCACGAGTTCGCGCCGGTGGTGCGGGTCAACTCCATCGCACCCGCGGTGATCAAGACCAAGTTCGCGGCGGCGCTCTACGAGAACCGCGAGGAGGAGGCGGCGGCCGGCTACCCCATGGGGCGGCTGGGCGTCCCAGAGGACATCGGCGGGGCCGCGGCCTTCCTGCTGTCCGACGCGGCCGGCTGGATCACCGGCCAGACGCTGGTCGTCGACGGCGGGCTGTTCCTGAACGCCGGGGTGTAACGCCGGGGTGCGGGGACGGCGGCCGGCGGCGGTCGAGCGGTCGGTCGACCGGTTGCTCGGCCGCCTGGCCGTCAATGATCGGCGGGACGGGGCGTGGAGGGGGAACCCACAGGCCGGTCGGGCGTCGTGCCCGGTGCGTGATCGCTCCCGCCTTCCCCCGGCGGCTTGCCTTCGCGTGCGCTTCAAGAGGCAGAGTCGGTGGTGCCGGTCCCTCAAGGGGCCGGCACCACTTGCGTCAGCGGACCTGCCAGGAGGCACGCCATGCACTACCGCACGCTCGGTGGCGACCGGGGGCCACGGATCAGCGCCGTCTGCCTGGGGACGATGCCGTTCGGCACCACGGTGGACGAACCGACCTCCCTCGCCATCCTGGACCGCTTCGCCGAGGCCGGCGGTACCTTCGTCGACACCGCGAACAACTACGCCTGCTGGGTGCCCGGCGCGACCGGTGACGAGAGCGAGGTGCTGCTCGGCCGCTGGTTGCGCAGCCGGCGCGCGGCGGACCGTACGGTCGTCGCCACCAAGGCAGGGGCCCGGCCCGACCCGGCCCGCGGCCCCCGATGGCCCGGCAATGCCGAGGGCCTGGGCGCGACCGCCCTGCGCACCGCCGTCGAGGGCAGCCTCCGCCGGCTGGGCACCGACCGGGTGGATCTCTACTACGCGCACGTCGAGGACCGCGGCATCCCCCTGGAGGAGACCGTCGGGACGCTGGCCGGGTTCGTCCAGGACGGGCGCGTGGGCACTCTGGGGGCCAGCAACCATGCGACCTGGCGGCTCGCCGAGGCCCGGCAGACCGCCGCCGGGCGCGGACTGCCCGGCTTCCGGGCCGTACAGCAGCGGCACACGTATCTGCGCCCGCGCCGGGACCTGTCACCCGGTCCCCAACGGGAGACCGACGAGGAACTCCTCGACTACGCAGCCGCGCACCCCGATCTGACCCTGCTCGGCTATTCGCCCCTGATGGAGGGCGCCTACACCCGCGAGGACAGGCCGCTGCCGGAGCGCTACGACCATCCCGGCTCGGTGGTGCGGCTGCGGGTCCTGGCGGAGGTGGCCGCGGAGTGCGGGGCCACCGCGAACCAGGTGGTGCTGGCGTGGCTGATGGGCGGTCCGGCGCCGGTGGTGCCGGTGATCGGCGTCAGCTCCGTGGCCCAGCTCGACGAATGCCTGGCCGCGCTGGACCTCGTCCTGGACCCGTACCAGCGCGCCCGGCTGGACACGGCGTGAGGGACGGGCGGGGCCGGGGAGCCGGGCGGGGTGCCCGCCGCCGGATTTCGGCCCGGGACCGTGATTGTCAGTGGTCGCCGGTAGGTTCTCCCAGTGAGAACGGAACGCACACCGGAGGTTGTTGACGTGGTCACCGACATGCTGCCCGAGTCCTGGCGCGAGGTCCTGGGCGAGGAGTTGGCGAAGCCCTATTTCAAGGAGCTCACCGACTTCGTGGAGCAGGAGCGGACCAACGGTCCCGTCTACCCGCCCCGCGAGCAGGTTTTCGCGGCGCTGGAGGCGACGCCGTACGACCAGGTCAAGGTGCTCATCCTCGGACAGGACCCGTATCACGGCCCGGGGCAGGGGCATGGCCTGTGCTTCTCCGTGCAGCCCGGTGTCAAGACGCCGCCGTCGCTGCGGAACATCTACAAGGAGATGAAGGAGGAACTGGGCCACCCGGTTCCGGACAACGGCTATCTGATGCCCTGGGCCGAGCAGGGCGTGCTGCTGCTGAACGCCGTTCTCACGGTCCGCGAGGGCGAGGCCAACTCGCATAAGGGCAAGGGCTGGGAGAAGGTCACCGACGCGGTGATCCGCGCGGTCGCCTCCCGTCCGGACCCGGCCGTCTTCGTGCTCTGGGGGAATTACGCCAAGAAGAAGCTGCCGCTGATCGACGAGGAGCGGCACGCCGTGGTGCAGGGCGCGCACCCCTCGCCGCTCTCCGCGAAGAAGTTCTTCGGCTCCCGCCCCTTCACCCAGATCAACGAAGCGATCACCGCACAGGGCCACGCCCCGATCGACTGGCGCATCCCCGACCTGGGCTGAGCCGACCGGCCTCCGGTCCGCCCTGCCGGGCCGGGGCCCTTCGGCCCGTACACGACGCGCCGGGCCCCGGCGTCCGTGCCCCGCTCGCGTCGAGGTGGGGCTTTCGGCCTGGGCCGATCGGCCTCCCTCGGCGCGTCGCGCACGCCGGGCGCGGTTAGCGTCGAGGCAAGCCCGGTGGTGGCGGTGAGCGAATGCGGGGAGTGCGCGGTGGCGGAGGATCGGCGGGCGGCGACGCCCGAGGACGGAGTGCTGACCCGGATCGGCCAGGCGATCATGCTGCATCGGGCGGGCGACCGGGAAGAGGCACGCAACCGGTTCGCGGATCTCTGGCAGGAAATCGGGCCCCAAGGAGACGCCTTCCACCGCTGCGCTCTCGCGCACTACATGGCCGACACCCAGGACGACCCGAGAGACGAACTGGACTGGGATCTGCGCGCCCTGGAGGCGGCAGAGGGCTTCGTCACGGAGCGGCCCGTGGTGACCGGCGCCCCCGCCGGCGCATCGAACGTCGCGGACGGCCCGGGGCCCCGGCACCCTCTCGTCGCGCTCAGTGCGTTCTTCCCCTCGCTGCATCTCAACCTCGCGGCCGACTACGCCGGCCTCGACCGCCCGGCCGACGCCCGCGCCCAGCTCCTGCGGGCGCGGGCGTCCGTCAACGCCCTCGCCGACGGCGAATACCGCCAGAGCCTCAAGGACGCGATCGACCGGCTGGAGCGGCGCATCGGCAGGGCGGCGGGCCCGCCGCGCTGACGGCGTCGTCCCGGGAGAGCACCGCACCTCCACCCCCGGGTGCGCCCTCACCCCCGCAGCATGCGTCGAGCAGTTCCGCGCACGAGGCGCGCAGGGAGGCGAGGGTCGGCTCTCGATCAGGCGGTCCCGGCCCGCCTGTGCGCCGCGCGGCGCGGCGATGGCGGCCACCGCCCGGTTCGCACCGGACCGCCGGACCTCGCGCTGCGCGGCCTCGACGGCAACGCCGACTGGCGCCCGCCGGACGCCCCGTAGGCTTCCGTTACGGCGTCCCGCCCGGCGGCCCGGTCGAGGACCGCGGTGCCACCGGCCGGCGGAACCGCACACCGGCACGCCACACCGGCACCATCCCGAACAGATCAGAGGAGAGCGAGTGAAGGTCGGCTGCATCGGGCTCGGCGACATCGCGCAGAAGGCGTATCTGCCCGTACTGGGCGCCCGGCCGGGGATCGAACTGCATCTCCAGACCCGGAACCCGGCCACCCTCCAACGGGTCGGCGACACCTACCGGCTGACCGGGCGGCAGCTGCACAGGGACATGGACTCGCTGCTCGCCGCCGGCCTGGATGCCGCCTTCGTGCACGCCGCGACGGAGGCGCACCCCGAGATCGTGACCCGGCTGGTCGAAGCCGGCGTGCCGACCTACGTGGACAAGCCGATCGCCTACGACATCGCGGACACCCGGCGGATCGTCCAGCTCGCCGAGGACCGCGGGGTGGGGCTGGCCGTCGGCTTCAACCGCCGCTACGCGCCCGGGTACGCCCAGTGCCGGGAGCACCCGCGCGATCTGATCCTGATGCAGAAGAACCGGGTCGGGATGGCCGAGGACCCGCGCACGATGGTTCTCGACGACTTCATCCATGTCGTGGACACGTTGCGGTTCCTGGTGCCCGGCGACGTCGATCACATCGACGTGCGGGCCAGGGTCCGCCACGGGCTGATGGAGCATGTCGTGCTCCAGCTCTCCGGTGACGGGTTCACGGCCATCGGCACGATGAACCGCCTCAGCGGCTCCACGGAGGAACTGCTCGACGTCTCCGGGCAGGACACCCGGCGCCAGGTGGTGAACATGGCCGAGATCGTCGACCACAAGGGGCAGCCCACCATCCGGCGTCGCGGCGACTGGGTTCCGGTGGCCCGCCAGCGCGGGATCGAGCAGATCGTGCTGGCGTTCCTGGACGACGTGCGCGCCGGGCGACGGATCTCTGCCCGGGACGCGCTGCGGACCCATGAGCTGTGCGAGCGGGTGGTCAGGGAAGCGGTCGCGTTGTCCGCCTGAGGAGGGGCTGGGCGGCGGCCCGGGCGCCGTGGAGCAGCAGGGCGGCGATCGCTGCGTACAGGGCCCAGTCGCCGAAGCGGGTGTACGGGCTGGTGCCGGTGGCCAGGGGGAGGTCGTAGACGGCGGCGGCGCTGCGGTCGGTGTCGAGGCGGGAGCCGATCTGCTCGCCCCGGGGGCCGTGGACCGCGCTGACGCCGGTGAGGGTGGCGTGGACCATGGGGCGCCAGGTCTCCGCGGCGCGGAGCGCGGCGAGGGACGCGTGCTGGGCGGGGGCCCAGCTGTCCTGGAAGGTCGAGGTCGAGGACTGGGCGACCAGCACCTGTGCGCCGTCCCGGGCCAGGCGGCGGCTCATGTCGGGGAAGGCGGTCTCGAAGCAGACCAGGGGGCCGATCCGCAGCCCGCCCGCGGTGGGGATCGCCATCACGACCTGGTGGGTGCCGCGTTTGCGGTCGGTAGCGGCGGCCTTGCCGACGTGGGTGGCCCAGCCGAGGACCGAGCGGGCGGGTATGTACTCGCCGAACGGGACCAGCCGCATCTTGGAGTAGCGGTCGCCGGTCGGACCGTGCGGGCCGATGAGCACCGCGCTCTTGTAGATGCCGGGGCCGTCGGCGTTCGGGGCGTCGGCGTTGACGAGGAGGTCGGCGCCGGTCCGGCGGGTGAGCGCGGCCAGCCGGCCGGCCAGGGCGGGGTGGTCGGCCGGGTCCTGGTAGAGGCTGCTCTCGCCCCAGACGACCAGCCGCACCCCGCGGCCCGCCAGCGCGCTGGTGAGCGCTGCGCTGCGGGCCAGGCGCTGGGTCGGCGTGCCGCCGGGGCCCGGCTGTACGACCGCGACGCGGACCGTGCCGGCGGGCCGGGGGAGCGGTGCCCCGTACCAGGCCGCGGTGGTCCCCAGGCCGCACACCAGCAGTCCGGCGACGGCGGGCAGCCGTGTGGTCCGCAGGGCGATCAGCTCGGCGAGGGCGGTGTTCACGGCCACGATGAGCAGGCTCAGCAGCCATACGCCGCCGAGCGACGCCAGCCGGAGGGCGGGCGGCACCTGCCACTGGCTGGCGCCGAGCAGCCCCCAGGGCCCGCCCAAGTACTCCCAGGAGCGGACCAGTTCGACCATCAGCCAGCCGGAGGGCACCAGGACCAGTGCCGCGGCGCAGCGCCCCGCCCCGGGCGCCCCGGCCAGCAGGGCCCGTACCAGCAGCCCCCAGGGCGCCCACAGCGCCCCGAGCAGCAGGGCCAGTACGAGGATGAAGACGTGCAGGCTCGGCAGCAGCCAGTGGTGCACCGCCAGCATGAATCCGGCGCCGCCCAGCCATCCGTAGAGCGCGGCCCGGCGCGGTGTCGCCGCGGAGCGCACCAGCAGCAGCCACGGCACGAGGGCGACGTACGCCAGCCACCACCAGGACGGCTCGGGGAAGGCGAGGGCCGGCAGCGCCCCTGCGAGCGCGGCGGCCGGGCCCCGTGCCCAGAGGGATCCGGACCACGGCACCGTGCCGCCGGGCGGTGTGTCCATCTGCGCTCCCTGTCGCCGGTTGCTGCTGCGGTGAACCTTTCGCCGTGATGTCTTGCCACTGTCAAGCGTTGTCAGGCGTCAGCACCTCGCGCCACTTCTCGTCCACCACGACGCCGGTCAGCCGCCACCCATCAGGGGTGCGGCGGGCCGTGAAGTGATAGCGGCCCCCGCAGGTGTAATTGGGGGCGGCCGGGCCCGCGGTGTCCGGATCGGGGCCGGCCAGCTGCATCGGATTGAGGTAGTCGGCCTGGACGGTGGCGGTGTCGCCCGGGGAACCGTCCCGCGAGTCGAAGGTGATCCGGCGGTTGACGATCAGATGCTGCCGTATGGCGAAGAGGCGTAATACCTGGGCGAGCCAGACGGCGACCTCCTCCACGGTGCCTTCGATGCCGCCCGCCGAGCGGTAGTCGGCCCTGCCGTCCCGGCTGAACAGGGCCAGGTAGCCCGGCCAGTCGCCGTCGTCCACCGTGGCGGCGTAGCCGGTGACCAGATCCTCGATCGCGAGGCGGTCCATGACGGTCGAGTGTTCCGTGCGCTGCGTCATCGCCTCATTTTTCGGCATGCGGCGGCCCCCGCCAAGGGGCGGGGGCCATCCGGTGCGCCGTCAGTTGACCAGCGATGCCCCGGTGACGAGGTCGGGACCGGCTTCCGGTGCGGTGTCCACCGGGGAATCGATGCCTTCCGGGGACCCGGCCGGGCCCGCCGTGCCGGCCTGCGCGGCGGCGAACTGTGTCCGGTACAGCTCGGCGTACCGCCCGTCCTCGGCCAGCAGTGTCTCGTGGGTGCCCCGCTCGACGATCCGGCCGCCCTCGACGACCAGGATCAGGTCGGCGGCCCGTACGGTCGACAGCCGGTGGGCGATCACCAGCGCGGTCCGCCCGTCGAGCGCCTCGGTCAGCGCTTCCTGGACGGCCGCCTCGGAGGTGTTGTCCAGGTGGGCGGTCGCCTCGTCGAGGATCACCACCCGCGGGTGGGCGAGCAGCAGCCGGGCGATGGTCAGCCGCTGCCGTTCGCCGCCGGAGAGGCGGTAGCCGCGCTCGCCGACGACGGTGTCCAGGCCGTCGGGCAGCGAGGCGATCAGCGCGTCCAGGCGGGCGCGGCGCAGCGCGTCCCACAGCTCGTCGTCGGCCGCCTCCGGCTTGGCCAGCAGCAGGTTCTCCCGGATGGAGTCGTGGAAGAGGTGGCCGTCCTGGGTGACCATGCCGAGGGTGTCGCGCAGGGAGGCGGCGGTCAGCTCGCGGACGTCCTCGCCGGCCAGCCGGACCGCGCCGGAGTCGGTGTCGTACAGCCGCGGCAGCAGCTGGGCGATGGTCGACTTGCCGGCGCCCGAGGAGCCGACCAGGGCGACCATCTGGCCGGGTTCGGCGCGGAAGGAGATGCCGTGCAGGACCTCTTCGCCGCCCCGGGTGTCGAGGGTGGCGACCTCCTCCAGGGAGGCCAGCGAGACCTTGTCCGCGGCGGGGTAGCCGAAGTGGACGGAGTCGAACTCCACCGAGACCGGGCCCTCGGGGACGTCGCGGGCGTCCGGCTTCTCGGTGATCAGCGGCTGGAGGTCCAGCACCTCGAAGACCCGCTCGAAGCTGACCAGCGCGCTCATCACCTCGATGTGCGCGCCGGAGAGTGCGGTCAGCGGCGCGTAGAGCCGCGTGAGCAGCAGTGCCAGCGAGACGATCGAGCCGGCCGCCAGCTGCCCGCGCAGCGCCAGGAATCCACCCAGGCCGTAGACCACGGCCAGCGCCAGCGCGGAGACCAGGGTGAGCGCGGTGACGAAGTACGTCTGCACCATCGCCGAGCGGACGCCGATATCGCGCACCCGTCGGGCCCGGGCGGCGAATTCGGCGGACTCACGGGACGGGCGGCCCATCAGCTTGACCAGCGTGGCGCCCGGCGCGGAGAACCGCTCGGTCATCTGGGTGCCCATCGCGGCGTTGTGGTCGGCGCCCTCACGCCGCAGATCCGCCAGCCGCCGGCCGACCCTGCGGGCGGGCAGCACGAACACCGGCAGCAGCACCAGCGCGATCAGCGTGATCTGCCAGGACAGGCTGAGCATCACCGCGAGGGTGAGCAGCAGCGTCACGATATTGCTGACGACGCCCGAGAGGGTGTCGCTGAACGCCCGCTGGGCGCCGATCACATCGTTGTTGAGCCGGCTGACCAGCGCCCCGGTGCGGGTCCGGGTGAAGAACGCGATCGGCATCCGCTGGACGTGGTCGTAGACCGTGGTCCGCAGGTCGAGGATCAGCCCCTCGCCGATGCTCGCCGACAGCCAGCGGGTCAGCAGCCCCAGGCCCGCCTCGGCGAGCGCGATGGCCGCGATCAGCCCGGAGAGCCCCAGGACCAGACCGGCCGAGCGGCCTCCGACGATGGCGTCCACCACCCGCCCGGCGAGCAGCGGGGTGGCCACCGCGAGCATCGCGGTGACCGTGCTGAGCACCAGGAACCACCCGAGCTTGCGGCGGTGCGGGCGGGCGAAGGCCGTGATGCGGCGCAGCGTCCCCCTGGAGAAGCGTCGCCTGCCCTGCTGCGCGGTCATCGTGCTGTGCAGTGAATGCCAGGCGGTGACTTCCATGTCCATCGCGGGCCTCCTGAGTGCCGGGGTCGTCACGGGATCGCCGTGCGTGACCGGCGACAAGAAAGAACCTAGAACCTTAACCAATATTGAGGTCAAGGGATTCCGGAGCGATCACCCCTGAGGGCGCCCGGTCACCCGTCGCTACGATGACCGCCATGGGGCACGGGGGCGACCACAGGGGCGACGGGAACACCGTCGGGACCACCGCGGCCGGAGCCACGACACTGCTGCTGCCGCCCCGCCTCACGGCCTCCGCCACCGAGCTCCGCGACACCGCCCGCCGGCGCGGCCTGCGCACCGTCCAGCTGCCCACCTTCGCCGTCCCCGACGGACTGCGCGCCACCCATCTGCACGCCGGACCGAGCTTCGCCGACGCCGTCGCCGCCTCCCTGGGCATCGCCCCGCTCGAAGCGCCCCCGCACTGGCTCGCCGAGCTGCCCCGCGACCTGGTGTGCCGCGAGATCCGCGCGCTGCCGATCCGGGACGCCTACGCCCTGCGCCGCCCGGTCTTCGTCAAGTCGCCCAACGACAAGGGCATCCGGGCCATGGTCTACGCCGACGGCACCCGGCTGCCCGGCCCCGACGCCGTCGACCCCGGCACCGTCGTCCTGGTCTCCGACATCGCCGCCTTCGCCGTCGAATACCGGCTGTACGTCCTCGACGGCGAGGTCCGCACCGGCAGCCGCTACGCCGAGGACGGCCGCTTGCGCCCCGGACCCCTCGGCCCGGACGCGGCGGCCTTCGGCGCCGAACTCCTCGCCCGCTGCGGTGCGACCCTGCCCTCCGCGATCGTCGTCGACGTCGGCCGCACGGACGGCCGTTGGGCGGTCATCGAGGCCAACGCGGCCTGGGCGAGCGGCCGTTACACCGCGGATCCGGAGGCGGCGCTGGACACCGTGCTGCGGGCAGCGGGCCCGCATACGGCGGTTGTGGCACGGGACCTGCCGTTCGTACGGCGCGCGCCGGGTGAGCACGCCACCCCGTAGGACGGAGCCCACCGCCCCGGCCCGAGGCGCAGGCACCCGGCCACAGGCGCCCGGCCTACGGGACACCCGGCTGAACGGCCCTGCCTACAGCGCCCGTTCCCACACCACCGGTTCGCCGGCGTCGCCCCCGCCCGTCACCGTCAGCCGTACGCCCTCGCGGCCGTCGGCCAGCGCGGCGGTGGCGTCCACCACGACCCGGGCCGGCACCGCCGACCCGGCCCCCTCGGGCCTCGCGGGCCGTTGTGCCACCCCGGCCAGGGCCTCGCGCAGCGCCTTCACCAGGGCCCGTGCGGTCTCCTCGCCGACCCGGGCGTCCACCGGCCCCACGAACTGCACGGACGGGCGGCCACCCAGCGCCTCGGTGGCCGCGCGGGCCTCCCGCAGCACGCGGGCACGCAGCCCCGGCGGCGCCTCCGGCGGGCCCTGCTGGAGCGCGAAGATCGCGGTGCGGATCTCCTGGATCGTCGCGTCCAGTTCGTCGACGGCCCGGCCCACGCTCTCCTGGACCTCGGGAACCACGGCCCGGTGCCGGGCGCTCTCCAGCATCATGCCGGTGGCGAACAGCCGCTGGATGACCAGGTCGTGGAGATCGCGGGCTATCCGGTCGCGGTCCTCGTAGACCGCGAGCCGCTCGCGGTTGCGGTGGCTGTCGGCGAGGACGAGGGCGAGCGCCGCCTGGGCCGCGAACTGGGTGCCCAGCGTCCGCTCCACGTGCGAGAAGCGCCGGCCGTCGGACATCCGGCACAGGGCCAGCGCGCCCAGCACCCGCCCGTTGCTGCGCAGCGGCAGCAGCATCGTGGGGCCGTAGTGGCGGGACAGCGGCGAGATCGAGCGGGGATCGCCGGCGAAGTCGTCGGAGAAGACGGCGAGTCCGGCGTGTATCTGGTGCAGGACCGGGCTCTCCGGCGGGATCGTGCCGCCGAACGCCTCGGCCCGGACGGCTTCCGACAGCACGGTGGAGATCGCCACGACCTCCATCCCGCCGTCGGGGTGCGGCAGCAGGACCGCCCCGGTCGCCGCCTCGGCGAGCTCCCGGCCCTTCTCGGCGACGACGGTGAGCGCGTGCCCGGTCGTGGAGTGGGTCCCGGGGCCGGCCAGCAGCGCCGTGGTGACGGAGGCGGCGCCGTCGATCCAGCGCCGGCGCTGCCGGGCGGCGGCGTGCATCCGGGCGTTGCCCATGGCGATACCGGCCTCGGTGGCCAGCACCCGCACCAGATGGAAATCGACCTCGCTGAACTCCCCGTCGTCCGGCTTCCCGGCCAGATAGAGATTGCCGAACAGCTCGCCCTGCACCTGGATGGGCACGCCGAGGAACGAGCGGATCGGCGGATGCCCCACGGGGAGCGTGCCGCAGGTGCGCGGATCGTCCCGGACGTCGGCGATCCGCACCGCCTCCGAGCCGTGCAGCAGCGCGCCGATGATGCCGCTGTGGCCGTCCGGGAGGCGCCCGATCCGCTGCGCCTCTTCGGGGGAGATGCCATGGGTGACGAGATCGCGCAGCCCGTCGCCCTCCTCGTTGAGGACGCCCACGGCGGCGTAGCGGGCGCCGGTGAGCGAGGCGGCGGTCTCCGCGATCCGGTCCAGCGCATGGTGGACGTCCAGATCGGAGCCGACCATGACCATCGCCTCCAGCAGCTGCGGAAGGCGGGAGATCGGACCGCCGGCCAGATCGCGCAGGCTCCGCGCGGTGCGCTCCGCGAGATCCGCCGCCGACGCGGAACCGTCGTGCGGGGCGGCGGGCTCGGGGTGCTCTGCGGGCTGCGGCATTCGTTCGGCTTCTGGTCGGACGCATCGGGCTCGTTCGCACAGTCTAGTTCGCCCGGAAGAGTGACGTTCGTACGGTTGCGGCGAGGGAGCGCGGGAGGCGATGAACAGCCCGGTGCCCCGGGCCCCCGGGAGACGCGTCCTCCGGGTCCCGGCAGCCGGATGGCGTCGTCCGTGGGCAGCGGCGTGCCGCGGGGTACGCAGGCGGCCACGAGCGCGATGTCC
Source organism: Streptomyces albospinus (assembly GCF_014648695.1). GTDB lineage: Bacteria > Actinomycetota > Actinomycetes > Streptomycetales > Streptomycetaceae > Streptomyces > Streptomyces albospinus. The sequence continues at coordinate 200,244 of NZ_BMRP01000008.1, read as the reverse complement.
GGGCCGCGGGCCAGCTGGTGCATACGGGCCGGGGGCCGCCGGAAGGCGGATGGGCCGTACGGCGCGACGTGCGCACGGGGTCGGTCGCGGCGGGCCGGTGTCAGGGCCGGACCGGCCCGCCGCCGCGGGTCAGGCCGCCGGGAGCGCGGACTCGATCGCCGCCTCGGCGAGCACGGCGGCCTCCGGCTCCATGCGCGGCCGGAAGCGGCCGGCGATCTCGCCCGTGTGGTCGATGAGGAACTTCGCGGGTTTCCTCTCCCGTGAACACACCGCCGTGACCTGGGCTCACTTGGCCATGCCACGGAGCCCAGGGACTGCCCGATGGGTCATGGCCGGGTCCACGCCTGACACGGCGTGGCATCGACGCCGGGCCATGGGCCCCGGGTGAAGTCGAAAGCAGATCACCCGTTCGAGGGGTTTGGTGCGGTAGACCTCCCGTGAGGCGGCCAATGTCGGTAGATCTCACCATATGACATCCAAAACTGGTGTACGGCACGCTGTGGCCGCAATCGCCGTTCTGGTCGCTTCCGGAGGTCTGCTGTTGATCCCCGCTACGGCTCAGGCGCATGACCGGAACGCGGCGGAGCCGGTGGTGCAGGCGTTCCGCCCCACCCGCGCCACAGCGGACGGGACGGCGCGGAGGAAAGAGCTCTGCCGCTGCGTCAACAAGGAGATGGAGAAGGAGAACGACGCACGCAAGGGAAAGGGCCGTCACCTCACGCATGAACAACTGAAGAAGCTGGAGAGGATCGTCGACGATGAAATCATGAAAGAGCCCCTCAAGAATTACACGGAGGAGGAGCAGAAGGTCATCCTGAAGAAGATCGAAGACGCAGCCAAGAAGGATCTGAAGGAGGTGCCCACAGCAACAATCGACAAAATCATGATCGAGCTCAAGGAGAAGGCAGCCCATTGCGCCTCGGTTATGTGGAGTCCCTCAGCGCTCCCACCGTCCGCCGCTACTCGTTTGGTCTGACGACACGGCCGGGGGGGGAGGTGGTTGGGTGCACAGGGCACGGTGCCGCATAGTCCGGCAGGCGCCGGTAGGGGCTAGGTGGCTGGACCTCTATGAGGGGGACCGGATTTTCAACGTGCTCCTCGGCGAGCAGGCCCTCTACTCGAATCACGGGGGCTCGGAGGCCGTGAGGGCACAACTCGACCGGCTCATAGCCGTATTGGCGCTGCCACGGCTGAATCTGGGGATCGTCCCACGGTCCGCGCCCCTCGCGATCTGGTTCGGTCACAGGTTCGTGATGTTTGACGACAAGCTCGTCAAGGTGGAGTCGTGCTCCGCAGAGATTTCCGTGAAGCAGCCGAGGGAAAGCGAGCTCTATCGCAAGGAATTTGACCTCCATCGCCATTCCGCTGTCGATGGCCAGGCCGCTAGAGACCTCATCTTGACCGCCATCGATCATTTCGATCGTCTGGGCAGGAGAAATCGTGGCTGAGATACGGAGTTGGCGCACCAGCACCTATACCAAGTACGAAAGTTGCGTCGAAGTCGCCGATGCTGACCCCAGCAAGATCATGGTGCGGGACAGCAAGGCCCGAGACAGCAGTACGCTGACCTTCTCCCCGGCTACCTGGGCCGGTTTCGTGGAATTCAGCAAGACCTTCAAGGACTGAGAGCACCCCTGTCGCGGCCCGAAACGCACAAATTCTCCCCGCACGGCCGCTGACGGCCGTGCGGGGAATGGGGTGCTTCTACCGGGCTGCGGTGGCCCGCCACGCGGTCACGAGGCGCCCGACAACGTCGACCAGGGCGGCGATGCTGTGAAGGGGTCAGCGGCGGCGATCGACGGCGTCGAGGCGGTTGTCGAGGTCGGAAAGTTGCCCGGCCGGCGGCCTTTCCTTCCGACTGCGGGTCGAGCGGACTCCCGCGAGCCGGCCTTACGAGGCCGAAAGGGTCTCCGTCCGGACCGTGTAGCGGAGACCGGGACCAGGTGTCATGCCCCGCTGCTCCCCGGCTTCGGTGCGTACCGGGCCTGCTCCGCCTTGTGTGCTTTCCCCGCCTTCCTTGCCTTCCTTGCCTCCGTTGCCTTCCTTGCCTCCGTTGCCTTCTCTACCCTCTGAGCCTCCGCCCTTGTGCGCGTCGCCTCCCTTGTCTCCGTTGCCCTCTCTGCCCTCCGAGCGTCCACCCTTGCCTTCGTCGCCGCCATTGCCGCCCTTGAAGCCGACGCTGTTGACGCAGCTCATGGTTGAGCCCACCCGGGTGCTCTGTGCACCTGGGGTGCCCTCGCCGCCGATCGCGTTGCCCGCCAGGCCGTTGGCGATCCCGACCTCGCCGAGAGCGTCAACATCCGCGTCGTTCGACCGGCACGCGTTTCTCTGTTTGACGTCGAAATCGGTGCCGCCGCGTCCGCTGGCGGCGTAGGCGGTGCCGGCGCCGAGGAAGCCAAGGCTGCCGAGTGTGACGGCCACGACGGTGGCCTTCTGAAGCTTGCGCATTTCTTCTCCGGTGGTCGAAGGGTACAATCCGTGATATAGCGACTTCGTACAGTCATAGGAGGCTAATGTGAAATATGCCGCAGCCGCTTAGCGACGCGCCGCGTCCTTGGCTGTCGCCAACGAGTGGCCGTCCGGGAGCCGTCCTGCACCCCGAGCTGGTCAGGGCAGCGGATTGCCGCGACAGGCGCAGACACTCCGTCCCAACGCCCTGTCTGGAGCTGGCGAAAGCGCCGGCCGGGATGCAGCGGAAGCCTCATGTCTCGGAGGTCCCGAGCGCAGGCTGACCGGGAGCACGGCGTCGAATGGCGTCATCTGCTGCCGCAGACTCGCCAATTGAGATGGCCTCTTCATGGTCCTTGGCGCCATCTAGCAGGCGGTGGTGGCCTACCAGATGGTCAGCAGCAGTCCGGCGACGGCTACCTGGGCATCCACGCTCGGGAGTGGCCAGCGGGCCCGTTCGAGGTTGTCGAGGCGCTGTTCGTGGTCGGCGCATTGTCGGTCGGTCCGGTCGGAGCGCTGGACGAGGAGGGCGAGGGAACCGTCGACGCGGGCGAACCCTTTGTCGACCGTGCTGCGGAGGCGTTCCAGTTCGAGGGCGACATTGCCGGGGTCGCGCACTGTCATGCGCCACCCCTCCGTCCGTGCGCGCAAGGGAACGCAGCTCGGCGTCGGCGGGCGGCTCGGTCCGCAGCCACGACGGGAGTAATGCCGGTACTCCGGGCAGAGTCATGACGCGGGCGGCCTTCCTGGCATGAGAAAACGCCCAGCGCAGCAGCGCGCGGGCGTGGTGAGTTCCTTGGCGCTGAGCGCTATTAGGCGGGCATGCACGGTCGCCTGTTCGGCTGAAGCTCCAGCGCATGCGGCATGGACCTCGGGTGCTCGGTCAAGGCAGGTTTCGGGAAGTCATCGATCGCGAATTCAAGGAGGAACTATGCGCGTCCGTAACGTGATTGCCGCAATGGCAATCACTGGTGCCGCTGTTCTCGGCGTTGTCGGTTCGGCCAGTGCTGTTGAAGGTGCGCGCGCAGCTACCGGCCGGACTGTGGAGCGGAGCATTCTGCGTCCTACAGATGACGGAGCGGACGTGAATGTTCCGGGCTATGGCCCCATGCACGGGACCCTCACCCAAACGGTGGACAGCGACGGCTAGATTCCCGGATCCGCCGTGGAATGCTTCTTGCCGGGTGGGCGAGGCGATGTGGCCAGGGTCAGGGAAGACCGGCTCCGTAGCAGGTCTGGCCCTCGGTCATGTCGGACGGCTTCGGCGTGGCAGGCAGTGTCGTGAGGGTGGTTGACCTGGTCTGGAGCCAGCGATGCACCCCGTTGACGTCGGCCGCCCTCGCGCCGGAAGACGTCGGGTTTCCCCTCCGAACACACTTCCGTGGCCTGGGCTGACTCAGCCAGGTTTCGGAGGCTGGGACGGGTCCGACGAGTGTGCGAGCGGGCCCCTGACTTCATCCGGGGCGCGTCGAAAACGAAGGGCTCATGGCTGACGTGATCACGGCCCCGGGCCGGCGAAGGGGCGTGGGGCCGTGATGAGTTCAGGCGAAGTTTGCCGCTGCGACCGTGGTGGTGAGTTTTTTGAGACCGTTGGTGGGGCAGTCGGTATTGATGCCGGCCACCAGCGGTGCCACGGTGGGGGTGTCACCCTTCAGAGGGCCGCTGGTGAAGGTGGCTGTGCGGTCGGGCGCCCTTGCCGAGATCGGTGTTGACGGTGAAGTGCAAGCCGCTCGTGGTGTTGTCGTTGCACACCACGGTTCCGGAGCCGGTGACGGTGAACCGCACTGGACATCGCCCCGGCCCTGAGGCGCTGACTGTGCCTGTCGTCAGCTGCGAGTAGTGCCCTGCATCTACGTTCCTGGAGGACACAGCCTTGCACGGCACATTCATCGGAGCCTCCGTCCTCTTTGGGGTGAGGGCGCCGCCACGTATCTGACGGTGGCCGGCAACCGGGCCCCGGACACGGACACGGACAGGCGGGCAAAAAGACGGGCGCGGCGGGCCGAGGGCCGGGGCCGGACCGGCCCGCCGTCGTGGGTCAGGCCGCCGGGAGTGCGGACTCGATCGCCGCCGGCAGATCGTCGGCCTCCGGCTCCGTGCGTGGCCGGAAGCGGCCGGCGATCTCGCCCGTGTGGTCGATGAGGAACTTCTCGGGTTTCTTCTCCAATGAACACACCCCGGGGCTTGAGCTGGAAACGTCGGCTCAAGCCCCGGGGGCCTAAGTGGTCGGCTCCGTAAATCCTTCGGGGGTTGACTGTGGAACCTGTGTTGCGTGTGGTGCGGGGTCAGATGCTGGGGTCGGTGAGGTAGAGGCCGCAGGCGCAGTCGAGGGCGTCTTCGGGGGTGCCGGCGAAGCCGCTGGTGGGCAGGATGGCGTCTTGGTACTCATCGGTGCTCGCGGGGTAGAGGGCGAAGCCCCAGGTACTGGCGGATCCGCCGTAGCGCAGACGCATCTGTTCGCCGTCATTCAATCGAGGCGTTTGACGGCGGACCCAGTCGTTCGGGCTTCCTTGTCAGCGAACCTGGTCGCTCTTCGGCCCGATGCCTTTGATCCTGGTCGGAGTTCCGCCCGGGGCGAACGAGCGGTGGAAGGTGAAGGCATGTGGCGCGGAGCCGTGGTCGTGGAGGTGCTCCAGCCTGGAAACCCCGTCCTGCCAGGTGGGTATCACGTCGTCGGAGACCCACCAGAACACGTAAGTTGGGTGTTCTGTCCTCTCGAACCAGTCGTAACGCCTGTTCAGCGCCTCACGGTGCAGGCCGGTGTAGATGGCGTCGAAGGCGGGGCGCAGGTCGGTCCAGAGTGAGAGGGTCGCGGCCAGGGCGGTGGTTTCCGCCGTACGGCCCTTGCCGTACCAGGTCGGTACGGTGAACTCTCCCCATGCACCCCAGTCCAAGTCGAAGTGTGAGCCCCGGTCACCGTCTGCCGCCTCAGCATGCGCGAGGTATCCGGGGTGCTGACTGATCTTCCGGTAGACGGCCTCACCAATGTCGTAGAACTCGCGCGTGAGAGGTGCGGGATCGGCGAGAGGTGACTTCAGGACGCCGAATGTGTACAGCGCAAGATGGGGCATGCGTCTCTCCCTGGTTGGGGGCCTGGTGTGGACCCGGTTCGGTGGCTTACGGATGGGGGCGAGGATTCGTGGGGCGTGGCCAACTCGTCCCGTCGCGGGTGGCTCGGTCTGAAGTAACTCCTGTGCGCCCGTGGGCGATCGCCGAAGACCAGGTGAAGGTAGCTGCCTTTGCGGGCCATGTCGAAGTTGCGTTTTCCCTGTCCAAGTGGCCTCTTGCACCGGTCATTGCGGGGGCTGGGGCGGTGACGGGCGGGGCAGGCTGCGGGGTACCAGTGATCCACTTCGGCCGATCGGTTCGCCCGTCATGCCCGTCCGCACCCCCTGTCCGATAGCCCCGAGTGCCGCCGAACGCGTGCGGTTGAAGAAGACGGCCTACAGCCAAAGACCGAGCACCGGCTGCGGGTGCGTGCACAGGTGGTGCTGCACGCCGCGCATGGACGCTCCAACGCATGCATCGCCCGGGAGACGGGGCTGCGTTTGGACACCGTGCGCCGCTGGCGTGGCCGGTTCGCCCAGGCGGGCCTGCCCGGGCTCAGAGACCGTCAACGCCGCGGCCGTCCCGCCTCGTTCACACCGCTGCAGGCCGCCGAGGTCAAGGCGCCGGCCTGCCGGCTGCCTGCCGAGAGTGAAGTACCGCTCTCACGCTGGTCGTGCCCGGAACCGGCCCGCGAGGCCGCCCGGCGGGGCATCGCCCCGTTCATGTCGGCGTCGACCGTGCGTCGCTGGCCGGCCCAGGACGCGCCCAAGCCCTGGCAGCACCGCTCCTGGATCTTCATCACCGGCCCCGGCTTCCGGCTGAAGGCCGCCTGGGTGCTGGACCTGTACGCCCGCACCTGGCAGGGCGAACAGCTCGGCGATGACGAGTACGTGATCAGCGCGGACGAGAAGACCTCCATCCAGGCCCGGTGCCGCTGCCACCCCACCCTCGCCCCCGGCAAGGCCAGGGCGATGCGCGTCGATCACACCTACGGACGCGGCGGTGCCCTGGCCTACCTCGCCGCCTACGACGTCCACGCCGCGAAGGTGTTCGGCCGCACCGAAGAACGCACCGGCATCGTCCCGTTCATGAACCTGGCTAACCAGGTCATGAGCCAGGAACCCTACGCAAGCGCCAAGCGCGTGTTCTGGATCGTCGGCAACGGCTCCTCCCATCGCGGTCAGAAGGCGGCCGACCGGCTCACCGCGGCGTTCCCGAACACGGTCATGGTCCACACCCCCGGGCACGCCTCCTGGCTCAACCAAGTCGAGATCTACTTCTCTGCCGTCCAGCGCAAGGCCCTCTCGCCCAACGACTTCACCGACCTCACCGAGGTCAGGGACCGGCTCCGAGCCTTCGAAGACCGTTGCAACGCCACGGCACAGCCGTTCCAGTGGAGGTTCACCACCTCCGACCTGGACGATCTGCTGGCCAGGCTCGACCGGCACACCGCCGATCACCACGAAGAATCCTCTGTCGCACCGGCAGCGTGAACAACCCCCGAAGGTTTTACGGCGCCGACCACTAAGGCGTGTCCGACGGGTCAGGGAGCAGGCTAGGCTTGCCCCGTTTCGAACCGGCTGACCTTTCCGCCGTCGACCGTGAAGCGCCAGGCAGTGCGCATCTCGCCCCAGGTGTCATTGCGGTAGTTGGCGACCAGGCCGAGCCCGTCCTGCGTCTGCGTCTCGACGTCCATGTGACCGCCCGAGGAGAAGATTTCGCGCTCGGTCCAGTCAGCTACGTCCCGGTCCGAGCCGTCGTCCGACATCGTGGCCCCGGGAGTGAGGGCGGCGGCGAAAGCCTGGCGGTCGCCCGCGTTGAGCGCGCCCACGAAGGCACGCACGGCCGGGTCGGTCAGCTTGTCGAGGGCGATGGTCACGGTCTCTCCAGAAGATACGAGGGCGGGCCGGAAAGCACTCTTCCCCTGGTCAGCACAGCACACACCAGGGGCCCCGCAACCGCTGAGCGCCGAATGGCGCCACGCGGCGGAGCTTCGCAACCGCCTCATGGCGCTGTTCACCGGACATGGCCGTGCCCTACGGGCGGCAAGCAGCCGCTCGGGTCTGGTCAGCCATCCACCTTCGCGAACGCCACCAGGCCGGCGAATGCGCGCGGGGTCAGGTACAGGTGGGGCATTGGAGATGCGGTGTCGTCGTTGCCGCCGACCTCCAGGGCGATGCCGGTCCCGTCCTCGCGGGCCATGCTCACGCCGTAGCGGCCGGTGGCGAACTGTCCCACCCCGAGAATCTGCGCGCCGCCGGGGGCGCGGACGTCGAGGGTTCCGCCCTCGCCGATGACAACGGTGCCCTGATTGATCTGGGTCATGACGGGCCGGGTCTGGGCGCGGCCGGTCAGTTCGCGGACCTGGCGTTCAAGGCTGCGGATGCGGTCGAGGAGGTCGAGGGGGACAGCAGCCGTTTACGGGGCCTCCAGGAAGAGTTTCGCGGTTTCGGGTCGGCCGCGCTCCGGCGGCGTGATGGCTGTGCCGACGCTGCGGTATCGCTCGTCGAGGCCGTCGGGCCACCGCAGATCGCGTATGCGTAGGCGGATGGTGGTGCCGAGCATGGCGGGGGAGAGGGGCACGCGGCTCATGTGCACAGTGATCTCGGGAATGGTGAGCGGCGCGCGGGCGGCGTCCCAGTCGGCCCGTGCGTGGGCGTCCAGGGTCGGTTTCTCGATCACGGTCGAGTAGTCCGAGGTGCCGTCGAGGCGGGGCCAGCCGGCCGCGAGGGCGGCGTCGTCCACGAGCAGATCAGACAGCAGCGGAACGGACTCCGCGGCCTGGTTGGTGTTGTCGCTGGCGCCGCGGGACTGCCAGACGTTCGCCTGCCCGGTGGCGTCCACGGGCCACGTGTAGGACATGACCGGGCCCGGATGGTCGAGGAGGGTGTCGGCGCCACCCGTCCGGATCACCGGTGACCCAAACCGAAGCCTTTTGACGCGCCGGCCGCTCTCGGGATCGCGGAAGGCGGCTATGTGCCACTCGAACCCGCCCTGGACTTTGCCGAGTTGGTCTATGAGAGCGCGGAGCGAGGGCACGTCGTACCGGCTGTAGACGCGATCCCGTGGCATGCCGGACGTCTCGGTGCGGTACTCGATGCCGATATCGCCGCCGGCGGCATGCTGCGCGTAGTCGATCAACTGGCGCGCGATGTCGAACTGCTCGACCTGCCGGGCCTCGAACGTGTCCAGGAGCCGCCGATGGTCGAGGTAGGAGTCGAAGGTGCCGGCCCGTACCTGTATGGACAGAAAGCCGCGGTCGGTGGACTGCACGGATGCGGTCCACACGCCCCCGCCCCACCAGATTTCCCGCCCCCGCTCGATCCACAGTGCTGTGCGGCCCGGGGTGACGGCGGCGCGAACCCGCTGGGCGAGCTGCCGGTTCGGCACCGGCACGGTCGCACTCGCCGTGCCGGTCTTGCCGAGGTAGTCGTCGAACGCCACTTCGGTGAGCGGCAGCACGTCGAGGACCTGATCGCTGCGGAGATCACAGAACAGGGCGCGGTATGCGGAAGGAGACAGGGAGCACCTCGCAATCTGGAACTTGCCATGGCGATCAATGAGTTGAGGGAGCTATGTTCGTGAAAGCGAGGCGGGGCCTCGCGCGCGGAAGTGAGGCAGGGCGACGGCAACGAGGACCGTCGTAAGGAGCTGCCTGACTGAGCTCCCCCATCGGTGGACGCAAGGGGGCACCGACGGCGTAGTTGCACTGAAGAGCGCTTTGATGCGTCCAAAGCCTCAGTAAGGCCACATCCATGTGGCCGAGCTGAGGCAACCCTGCCATCGGTTCGGCCGCCCTTCGAAAGGGATTCGGACCGGTGAAACTCTCCCCCTTCGCCGCGCAGGTGCTCTTCCTGGTCCTGGCGCTGGTCTCCTCCACCCTTGTCGCCGTGGTCGCTGGCGTGCTCTGCCACGTGGCTGGAACGGGAATCGCCGGCTCAGTGCTCTATGGCGGCGGCGCGTTCATCCTTGTGATGACGCTCTGCGTCACCATCCTCACGGCCCTCGGCCTCCTCGGAGGAGGCGGTAGCAGTGGCCCGTGAACAGGACCGGCTACGCCGGGCCCTGCCAGATGAGCGCGGCTTTGCTGTAGGCGGCGGGCACGATGGTGAGGGCCGTATCGGAGTAGACGGCCATCTCGACGTAGTCGCCGGCCTTGAGCACGATCGGGCGGGTGGCGGCGTTGGCCTGTCCGCCGCTGGAACTGGAGACGAACGACATGGTGAGGCCGGCGGCGGCGCCGTTCACGAGGATGGTGGCGCGCGCCATGGTGGCGCTGCCCGGCTGTATCTGATGCGCGCTGACCAGGTACAGGCCGTCGACGGGGGCGGTCAGTCTGCTGTCGCGAGACGCGCTCCACATGCCCGGATCAGACATGGCGTCGGCGCCCGCCCACGACAAGGTGGTGTACCTGCCTCCGGCGAAGCTGTAGTCGCTCGTCTTGTAGACGGACACGTAATGCCGCTCGACGGCGTCCCGCCACGCACTTGCCCTGTACCAGGGCGCGGTCAGTGGCGACCTGTACCTGCATGGCGGCGACGCCGGTCGCGTTGAGCGGATTGCCGCCGGCGATCACGCCGTCGCGGCTCGTCATCGCCGACTCGGGCAGGTAGGTGCCGAGCGGGGCGAGGCGGGTGTCTTCCCGGGTCTGCCCGGTGGGCAGCAGCCATGCGGCGCGCACGGTCACGGGCGGGTCTCCTCACCAGTAGGCCGAGCGCCACCGCGGGACGGCGGTTGCGCGGGGGTTGGTGAATCCGGGGGCGGCGCGAAACGCCCACGGTGTTGTGCCGGGGCGCAGGGTGAGGGTCTGCTCGGGGATCGAGCGGGCTGTCGTGTCGCTCAGTCGCGAGGCGGTGCCGTTGAGCGTGACCGTGCCGGCCGCGGTGTCGACGGTCAGCTCGTCGCCGTGGTGAGGGCGATGTCGTAGTCGATCACGTCGCCGGTCGTGAGGTTGGTGAGGCTGGGCCGGTCGACCGGCCCCCGGAACGCGATGGTCGGGTGTGTGTCGGTGGTGCCTTCGTTGGCGGCGGTGGTGGTGCCGGTCGAGCCAGGCGCGCCGAAGTCCAGCGGCCAGGCGAGGTGTTCGGGGCCGGGGGCGAGGTGCCAGTCGAGGCCCGGCTCGGCGGCCGGCAGTCAGATCTCGGCGCGTTCCTCGCTCAGGCTGTAGCGGCGGGGGTCGCCGGCCTCGAACTGCATCGCCCCACCTGGGATCGTGCCTATGCGGTACCCGGTGTCGACGGGCACGGAATGCCGCAGGCACCGGGCGTAGGCCGGCAGCGGCGGCGCGTCGTCCAGGCGGGCGACGAGCGGCAGTTCGTCGTCGCGGAACGCCAGGTGTACGCCCAACTCCCGTACTGCCGTGGTCATCGCGCCGGGCGGGGTGCGCAGTACGACGCCATCGACCGTGATTGTGCGGGGTTGTGCCAGGAGCCGGCCGGGGACCGCCCCGTGCGCGCCGGCCCGCGGAACGGTGCCGGGGCCGACGCCGGGAGAGTCCTCCCAGCCGGTGAGTTTTTGCCAGCGCACGGCCGTTCCGGGGCCGAGCAGCAGCTCGCCGAGCTGAATGTGCGGTAACGCCGCCCAGGGGGCAACCCGAGAGGCGGCGTGTGTGGTCAGGATTTCGGCGTGTTCGGGTGGTAGCCCTGCTGAATCTTTTCGTAGGCGTACGCGTAGCGGGTGGCGTCCGTGTTCGTCCTCCACCCGGAGATGCAGCCGATCTTGTTTCTGTCCGCGAACTGCCTCAACTCTTTGTGATCGTCCAGCGTCCACTTGTTGCCGCCGTCGTTGCCGTACATCGGGCATGCTCCGATGCGCAGCCATGCCTCCTCGTCGCTGAGCTTGAAGACGTCGCGCATCTGATGGTGGGCCGCTTCCATCGTTTTTCGTGCCGAGTCCCATGGTGAGTCGGGCAGGTACTCGATCAGCAGGTTCACCAGGGCAGGGACGATCCCTTCCTTCTGGAGATCGCGCAGGAGGTAGCGTCCGAATGTTTTGATCCCGACCTCATCTCTCGCGTTGATCTCGAGACTGTAGGAGATCCGTAGGTCCGGGTAGCCTTTAAGCAGGTCGCGCACCAGGGGAACATTGCGTTCTCGCACCGTATGGCCGCTGACGGTGGCTTCGATGTCGAAGTTGATATGACGAACCTTGTAGCCGTCGATGACCTTCTTGTAGCCCTCGAGCAGGACCTTGGGATCGGCGATGCTGTGCTCAGGGAGAATCTTCTCGGCGCCGCCAAAGCTGATGACGGGAATTCCGCCACAATCGTTCCTGAATTTGTTGATCTCATCGGCGGACCAATCCGGTGCCGGGTAGGAATCGAAGCCTGCCCAGGTGAAGTTCGTGTGACCCTCCTTCACGCCGACGAACGCCAGGGCGAATCCCTTGATGCCGGTGTCCCGGGAGTAACGGCTCAGGGTGTAGCCACTCCGGTCCGCCGTCATGTCTACATACGGCATGACGGGAACATCCCACTTCACGGCGGGCGGGGCGAACGGGGAATCGGACATGTCGACCTCACTTTCCGATCAGGGTAAGGCAAGCCAATCAACGCGGCCGTGCTCGCCCACAAAGGAAGACGACACCCGGTAGGCGAGCACGGCACGCGACAGCGCCGACGGTGCGCAGATGATGCATCGTCTCGTCGTCAGTTGTCCTCGACCTTGTACGAGTAAGATTCGTATGACAGTCGCGACTCGCCGCTATTCTTCTCGATCCTCTTCTCGTCACCCCAGCAGCCCTTGTCGCTGTCGTAGACGAAGATTGGATCGCCGGAATTGTTGTACACCGACTTAAACGACGCCTTAAGTGTGGTGCAAGTTTTGGTCGGTGCCTCTGCTCGTACCAATTTCTGGTACTCGAAGTCCTCATAGAAGCACACTTGGCCCGATGGGCAATCCTTTGGTGGGTTGTTGGGCGTGGTATTCATGCGTTCCTCCTTGTGCTCGAGTCACCACAGTAGGGCGACGAGGTCAGCGTTATTCCCTTTTCGGTCGGTTGGCTGAGGTCCGCTGATCGGTGCGCGAATACCGCCTACTTGCGGGCACCCTCGTCCGTGCTTCCACCAGGAGATCACAGGCAGTTGGGGATGGCGACTCGGCAGGACAAAGACGACCCGAGTAGGTTCTTGGTGTCACTCAATGTGCCTACGGCTTGTGGCCTGACCGCTGGGTATTTCTAGGCTGCCGCACCGCATCACACGTTTTAGAGACGCTGGTATGGGTGAAAGCCCTCGCTCCCCGCTATATTTGCTAAATAAACCATTCTGCTCGCCGCGGTACACCGGTGACGACTGGCGACCCGCGGGTGAACGCTCTTCCTCTCCCCCTGCCCCAGGCCAGTGAATCCAGGGTCAAGAATCACCAGTAGGTCGAGCGCCACCGCACGATGCAGGCGGCGCGAGGGCCGGATGTTCCGGACGCCGCCCGGAAGGCGTAGTTCGTGGTCCCGGGCGGGAGTGTGAATGTCTCCTCGGGCACGCTGCGGTTGCTGGCGCGGTCCAGGCGTGAGGTGCTGCCGTTGAGGGTCACGGTGCCGGTGGCGGTATCGACGAGCAGCTCGTCGTCGGCGGCGAGATGGAGGTCGTACTCGATGCAGTCCCCGGTGCGCAGGCTGGTCAGTGACGGCAGAGCGACCGGGCCGCGGAAGGCGATCACGGGATGTGCCGCGGTGTCGCCCTCGTCGACCGCGATCAGGCTCCCGGTCGAGCCGGGAGCGCCGAAGTGCAGCGGCCAGTCGAGGTGTTCGGGGCCGGGGGCGGTGTGCCAGTCGAGGCCAGGCTCGGCAGTCGGGTCTCGATGCGCTGCTCGGTGAGCGAGTAGCGGCGGGGGTCGGTGGCCTCGAACTGCACGGCGCCCCCGGTCACCGTGCCCGTGCGATAGCCGGTGCCCACGGGGATGGAGTGGCGTAGCCAGCGTGCCCAGCACATGAGCGTTTCGGCGTTGTCGAGTCTGATCACGAGAGGGATCTCGTCGTCCCGCAGTGCCAGGTGTGCGGCCACGGCGCATCACCTCCTCTGGGCATGCGAACGCCCCGCCGGCCGGGGGGAGTCGACGGGGCGTACCTTCAGTTTCCGGGCACGCCGGAAGCGCCACCCATTGGATCACGGTTTGATAACGGCAGCAAGCGGCGTTCTCAAGACCCGCTCAACGAGGCCGCGCAGCTCACCTTCCAGTCGCGCCGGACCCGACCACAGACTGAACGAACTCGCCGCACAGTCAAGGCTGTTTGGTCCATGCTCGACACCATGCCCAACCCCTCAGAGCGTCCGCAGCCACAAGGACGCCACACACCACACCTGAGGTCCGTGTGGATCGTCACCCCCATCGCCCTCGCCGTCGTGGGAGTGCTCGCCTGCGGCCTCTTCCAAGGTATGGACACGCTGCTCACTGCGGAGAATCGGACGGGGAAGCCGGTCGACGTCAACAACGTCATCAAGACCACCGCCACGGTTCTCACTCTCATCGGCGCCGTCCTCACCGGCGTCTACGCCTACCGCAAACAACTCCTCGCGGAGGGCGACTCACACCGGGCGGACGCGAGCCAACTCGCCGACCGATACTCCACCGCAGCGGAGCAGATGGGGCACGAGCAGGCCGCCGTTCGGCTCGCCGGCGTGTATGCGATGGCGAGGCTTGCGGATGACTGGCCCGAGCAGCGGCAGGTGTGCATCGACGTGCTGTGCGCCTACCTGCGCATGCCCTACAAGACCGCCCCCACTGCAACCGGCTACAAGCCAGGCGAGCAGGAAGTTCGGCTCACCATCATCCGGATCATCCGAGACCACCTCCAAAACCCAATGGCACCGACGACGTGGTGCGGGCTCAGCCTGGACTTCACCGGGGCCACTTTCGACGGCGGAGACTTCTACGGGGCGCGGTTCACCGACGGCACGGTCTCCTTCGCGGGTGCGCGGTTCTACGGCACCATGGTCTCGTTCCGAGGCGTGGAGTTCGCCGGCGGCACGGTCTCGTTCTCGGGTGCGCGGTTCGGAGGCGGCACGGTCTCGTTCCGAGGCGTGGAGTTCGCCGGCGGCACGGTCTCGTTCTCGGGTGCGCGGTTCGGAGGCGGCACGGTCGCCTTTGGCGACGCAAAGTTCACGGGCGGCACGGTCTCGTTCCGCACCACGCAGTTCGCCGGCGGCGAGGTCACCTTCCATGGCGCGGAGTTCATCGGCGGCTTGGTCACCTTCCATGGCGCGGAGTTCACCGACGGCGAGGTCTCCTTCCTTGGTGCGGGGTTCGCTGACGGCGTGGTCTCCTTCCTTGGTGCGGGGTTCACCGGCGGTGTGGTCTCCTTCCGTGGCGTGGGGTTCACCGGCGGCGTGGTCTCCTTCGACGGCGTGGGGTTCGCTGGCGAGGTCTCCTTCTCGGATGCACGGTTCGCCGGCGGCGAGGTCACCTTCCATGGCGCGGGGTTCGCCAGAGGTGTGGTCTCGTTCCGTGGCGCGGAGTTCACCGCCGGCACGGTCTCGTTCCGCGGCGCAGGGTTCGGCGGTGGCGCAGGGTTCGGCGGTGGCGCGGTCTTGTTCGACAGCGCGGGGTTTGCCGGCAGCGAGGTCACCTTCGACAGCGCGGGGGTAACCGACGGCGAGGTCTCGTTCCGTGGCGCGGAGTTCACCGCCGGCACGGTCTCGTTCCGCGGCGCAGGGTTCGGCGGTGGCGTGGTCTTCTTCGACAGCGCGGGGTTTGCCGGCGGCGTGGTCTCCTTCGCCAGCGCGGGGGTAACCGGCGGCACGGTCTCCTTCGACGGCGTGCGGGTCGAGAGTGCGGCCGACATCGATTGGGGCCCGTTCTACGCGATTCCGCCGAGACCGGAAGATCGGCAACACCAGGTGTAACGGCATACGCGACACCGTGTGCGGCGGCAAGCTCGGTCAGACCCGCGAACGACAGCCGAAAGGCACAGTCCCAGCAGCGCGAGCACCCGTCACGCGGCCATTGGGGGTGCCTGCCCCCGGCTTTGCCGCCGGCCTGCTGCGGGTCCATCGCGAGGACTGCCCGCGCGGCAAGCATCAGGGACATGCAGCTACTGCCGGCTCGTGTCGGGCGCTCACGAAGTAGTCATCAGCGACGAGCCATGGAAGGAGTACCAAACCCGGCGCCGAGCGGTAGCGGCGATGCCCCCGCGCAGCCGCCTGCCGAGCACCGAGGTGACCGGGCTGACCCGCTGCGGTCAGTGCAGCAGCGCCGCAACTGTGGCGCGCAGCCGCAACAAGCCAGGGTTCCGGTGCGCGCGGCGCGTCGAGTACCGAGACGACGGGTGTGTGGGCGTCTGGGCCCGCGGCGCCGACGTTGTCGCCGAGGTCCTGAAGTGGCTCCGCGGCGCGGCGTACGAGATCGACAACGCGCCGTCTACGCCGCTGGACAGCAACGGCCAGAACGACGACCGGGCGCGTGCAGCGCGCGAGCGGGCAAGGGTGCCGGCCGAGCACGCCAAGATCGAGGCATCGTTGACCCGGCTTGCCGTCGATGCCGCCAAGAGCCCGGAGAAGTACCCGCAGGGTGTCTTCGAGGCGGCGCGGGATGAGCCGGTGGCCGAGCGGGACCAGCTTTCAGAGCGGATCTCGGCCCTGGTTCAGGTCGAGGAGATGCCGGAGGCTGGGGACTATCTGCCTCTCGTGGTGGGCGTGTTGGACGAGTGGGAGACGCTGGCCGTGGCCGAGCGGAACCTGATCCTTCGGAAGCTGATCGGGCGCATCGTCCTGCACCAGCCGAGGCGGCCGGGCCCGGTCACGGTGAAGATCACCCCCGTATGGGAAGTGGCGCGGCATCCTGAACAGCGCCTTCACGCCGCTATGGCGTGACGTTCATTGGAGGGGAAACCCTCGAAGTTCCACTGCACATCTCCGGAAGCCCCCTCGGCGTCCGGCGCGCCGGTCAGTTCGGCGTACAGCGGGTGCCGCCGCTCGCCGTTGACGCCGGTCTTCTCGAACAGCGGGAAGCTGACGCCGTACGTCGTCGAGCAGAAGGTGGCGATCTCCTCGGCGGTGCCCGGCTCCTGGCCCGCGAACTGGTTGCTGGGGAAGCCCAGCACGCTGAATCCGTGGTCCCCGAAGCGCTGCTGGAGTCGCTCCAGGCCCTCGTACTGGGGGGGCAGCCCGCACTTGGACGCCACATTCACCACCGGCAGGGCCTTGCCCCGATAGTCGGCGAGGGAGGCGGGCTCACCGGTCAGGGTGCGCGGCGGAATGTCGTACAGACCCATGGTCGGGCTCCTCGGTGCGGTTCCGCGGGTGGGAACGGTCGTCATCGCTCCCAACAGCGGTGCCCGGCCTGGGCTTCCCCGGATCGTCGACCGGCCAGGTCACGACCGGCCGCAGCGCGCCGGCCCGCCACTCCTTGAGGAGCTGGTCGAAGATCGGCGTGTTCTCCTCGGCGGGGCGCCGGGGGGCTGGTGGCGGCAGCCGGGGTGGCTGGTGCGGGAGGGAGATGCGCTGAAAGGGGTGGCCTGAAGTCTTCTTGACGTCCATGTCCGGACTCAACACCAAATCGCCCCGCGAGTTGCGGGACCGGGCCGGTGCCGGCGCCAGATGCGCCTGGGGCGGTGACGGTCAGAAGATACGTTCCAGGGCCGGCGGCACGCCTGGACGTCCCACCGGCCCCATCCTCCCCTCCCGCCTCACGCGGTATGCGCCGACCGGGTCACTCCCGGCACAGCAGGCCTCCCAGCACCTCCCGGAGGGCCCCCTCCGGATCGGCCACCCTGCCCTCCGCGCGCCAGGCCACGAAGCCGTCGGGACGCACCAGCACCGCCCCCTCCGGCTCCGTCCCGTGGACCTCGGCCCAGTCGGCGCCGTCCTCCGGGGCCAGATCGGCGTCCGGGCCGTCGCCGATGCGGTAGTGGTCCAGCCGCGCCGACCGGTGCCGGGCGGCGCTCTCGGCGGCGGCGCGCCACGCCGTACCGTCGTCCGGGCCGGTGAGCAGGACGAAGGACCGCTCGTAGAGGTCCAGGGTGGAGCGGCGTTCGCCGGCGCCGTGCAGCCACATGTGGGGGGCGCGGGTGCCGGGCTCGCCCGTCAGGCGCAGCTGCTCGGGGACGACCGGCAGATCGGGGTCGGCGCCGATCACCGCGCCCTGCGGATAGCAGTAGCCGAGGGCGACGGTGAGCACCCCGCGCTGCCGGCCGCCGCCGGCGTTCGGCGCTGCCGCATAGCCGGGGTGGTTGTGCTCGGCGGACCGGGCCGAGGCGCGGGCACTGGTCGCCCGGGCCACCGGCTGCCGCTCCGCCTCGTATGTGTCGAGGAGCCCGGGGGCTGCGGCGCCCTCCAGTACGGCGGCGAGCTTCCAGGCGAGGTTGTGCGCGTCCTGGATGCCGGTGTTGGAGCCGAAGGCCCCGGTCGGGGACATCTCGTGGGCCGAGTCGCCGGCCAGGAAGATCCGGCCGGCCCCGTACCGCTCCGCCACCCGCTCCGCGGCGTGCCACGGCGCCTTGCCGGTGATCTCAACCGCCATACCGGGTACGCCGGTTGCCCGCCGGATGTGGTCGATGCACCGCTCGTCGGTGAAGTCCTCCAGGGTCTCGCCGCGGTCGGGGTGCCAGGGGGCGTGGAAGACCCAGTGCTCGCGGTTGTCCACCGGCAGCAGGGCACCGTCGGCCTCCGGGTTCGTGAGATAGCAGGCGATGAAGCGGCGGTCGCCGACCGCGTCCGCGAGCTCGGGGGCCCGGAAGGTGATGCTGACGTTGTGGAAGAGGTCGCCGGGGCCGGTCCGACCGATGCCGAGCCGCTCCCGTACGGGGCTGCGCGGGCCGTCGGCGGCGATCAGGTAGTCCGCGCGGAGGGTGGCGTGCTCGCCGGTGTCGTGGTTCTTGACGACGGCGGTCACCCCGTCCGGGTCCTGGTCGCAGGACATCAGCTCGGTGCCGAACCGCAGATCGCCGCCGTGCTCGCGGGCGCAGCGCACCAGGACCGGCTCCAGGTCGTTCTGGCTGCACAGACACCAGCCGGCCGGGCTGAATCTGGCCAGCCCGCCGCCCGGATCGATCTCCCGGAACAGCCACTCCTGGTCGTCGCCGGTCAGCGAACGGGCCTGAAGGATCCCGTGGTTGTCGGACAGGGTCGAGGCGGCCTCGCGGATCCGCTGTTCGGCGCCGGCCACCCGGAACAGCTCCATGGTGCGGACGTTGTTCCCCCGCCCGCGCGGATGCCGCGAGGTGTCCGCGTGCTTCTCGACCAGTGTGTGGGCGATGCCCAGGCGTCCCAGGAACAGCGAGGCGGACAGTCCCACGAGGGACCCGCCGACGATGAGGACCGGGACCCGGTGTTCGGCCTTGGGGTTCATACGTGCTCCAGCTCCATCGGGGCGTACGGCAGATGGAGCACGAATGCCCGCCCTGCGGGGGCTTCGATCACGGTTCACCTGCATGGCTCACAGATCTCGCGCCGACCGTGGGTCTTGGCCACGATCGAATCCGGACAGCCCCCGCGACACGCCGGGCCGGCGGTCCGCCCATCCGGCTCAGTCGCCCGGACAGCACCGGTCCCCCGGATTGCACCGGAACTGACGACGCACCACAGGGGCCCCTGCGCCCTGGAGGAGATGCGTAGACGATGACAACGCTGTCGGAACGAATATCGCAATCCGCCTTCGACGGTTCCCGACTCCGGGTCGTACTTCTGCTGGACCTCCAGGAAGGTGCCCAGCGGCGCTTCCTCGAAGCCTACGAGCAACTGCGCAACCAGGTGGCGTCCGTACCGGGGCACATCAGCGACCAGCTGTGCCAGTCCATCGAGAACCCCTCCCAGTGGCTGATCACCAGCGAATGGGAGAGCGCACCGCCCTTCCTGGCCTGGGTCAACAGCGAGGAACACGTCAAGATGGTCCAGCCGCTGCACGGCTGCGTCCGCGACACCCGCTCCCTGCGCTTCAGCGTTCTGCGCGAGACCTCGAACACCGCCGACCTCGCCCCCGAGCCCCACAAGGGACGGCTCCAGGTCAACCCCCGGGTCGGTGACGGAGTGGTCCGGCACGCCCTGACCTTCACCGTGAAGCCCGGCAGCGAGTCGGCGGTCGCCGAGATCCTCGCCGGGTACACCTCCCCGGAGTCCCGGGTCGACCAGACCACCCGGCTGCGCCGCACCTCCCTCTTCCTGCACGGCAACCGCGTCGTACGGGCCATCGAGGTGCAGGGCGATCTGATCGCCGCGCTGCGCCACGTCTCCCGGCAGCCCGAGGTCCGCGCCGTCGAGGAGGCCATCAACCCGTACCTGGAGCAGGACCGGGACCTCGACGACCCCGACTCCGCCCGGGTGTTCTTCACCCGCGCCGCGCTGCCCGCGGTGCACCACGTGGCGGCCGTCGGCCACGAGCACGAGCAGGTACGGCGCCACGCGCTGTACTACCCGGCCAAGCAGGGCTGCGGTTTGACGCTGGCCAAGATGCTGGCCCGTCAGGACGAGGAGGCCGCCGAGGACCCGGCGTGCCCCATCTACGGCAGCACCGTCTTCCAGCGCGACGACATCGTCGTCCGGCTCATCGATCTGCGGGTCCCCATCGAGAGCGACCCCGTGCTGTCCCTCGGAGCGCGCGGCCCCCGCAAGGTCGCCGTCCTGCGCCGGCTGCTCGACACCGATGTGGCGGGCGGTCTGTCCAACGACCGCGAGGTCGCACACTTCCTGGCGCGCGTCGACATGGACCTCGTCACCGACCGCCGGGCACCGGGCGCCTGACGGCTTCCGTCCGTCTGCCCGCCGCGGGCACCATCCCTCATCCGCCGGCACCACGCCCCTGGAGGAATCAGCCATGACCACGCACCGCCCACGCATCGTGAACCTCGGTGAGACCCAGCCCAACCGCCGGCGCGGAGGTGATCTGCGCGCCATGCTGACACCCAGCGCGGTGGGCGCCACGAGCGGCTTCATGGGCATGGCACTCGTGCAGCCCGGCGAGCGCATCGGCGAGCACTACCACCCGTACTCCGAGGAGTTCGTGTACGTCGTCCAGGGTGCGCTCGAGGTCGACCTCGACGGGGAGCCCTACCCGCTGCGCCCGGACCAGGGGCTGCTGATCCCGCCGTACATGCGGCACCGCTTCCGCAACGTCGGGGACGAAGAGGCCCGGATGGTCTTCCACCTCGGCCCGCTGGCCCCGCGCCCCGAGCTCGGGCACGTCGATACCGAGGGCGCCGAAGAGGGCGCGGCGGCAGCCCCACCGGAACGCACGGAGCCGGTGTCATGAACCGCCGCGTGGCGGTCACCGGCGTCGGCATCGTCGCCCCCGGCGGCGTGGGGGTCCCCGCGTTCTGGGACCTGCTGTCCACCGGGCGTACGGCCACCCGTGGCATCACCCTCTTCGACCCGACCGGGTTCCGCTCGCGGATCGCCGCCGAGTGCGACTTCGATCCCGCGGAGCACGGGCTGGGCCAGGAGCAGGTGGACCGCTCGGACCGGTACATCCAGTTCGCGCTGGTCGCCGCCGAGGAGGCGCTGCGCGACGCCGGCCTGGACACCGGGAAGGAGGACCCCTGGCGTATCGGGGTCTCCTTGGGCACCGCGGTCGGTGGCACCACGCGCCTGGAGCACGACTATGTCGCGGTCAGCGGGTCCGGCCTCCGCTGGGACGTGGACCCCCGTCCCGCCGGGCCCCATCTGCACCGGGCGTTCTCGCCCAGTTCGCTGGCCTCGGCGGTGGCGGAGCAGGTCGGCGCGCACGGCCCGGTGCAGACCGTCTCGACGGGCTGCACCTCCGGCCTCGACGCGATCGGGTACGCCTTCCACTCCATCGAGGAGGGCCGGGTCGACGTCTGCGTCGCCGGTGCGTCGGACTCGCCGATCTCCCCGATCACCGTGGCCTGCTTCGACGCCATCAAGGCGACCTCCGCCAACAACGACGACCCCGCCCATGCCTCCCGGCCGTTCGACGCCCGGCGCGACGGATTCGTCATGGGGGAGGGCGGCGCCGTCCTCGTACTGGAGGAGCTGGAGCACGCCCGTGCCCGCGGTGCGACCGTCCACTGCGAGATACGGGGCTACGCCACCTTCGGCAACGCCTACCACATGACCGGCCTGACCCAGGAAGGTCTGGAGATGGCCGAGGCGATCAACCGCTCGCTGGCCCATGCGCGGCTCGACCGCACCCAGGTCGACTACGTCAACGCGCACGGCTCGGGCACCCAGCAGAACGACCGCCACGAGACCGCCGCGGTCAAGAAGTCGCTGGGCGACCACGCCTACAAGGTGCCGATGAGCTCGATCAAGTCGATGGTGGGGCATTCGCTGGGCGCGATCGGGGCGATCGAGATCGTCGCGTGCGTCCTGGCGCTGACCCACCAGGTGGTGCCGCCGACGGCCAACTACGAGACCCCGGACCCCGAGTGCGATCTCGACTACGTACCGAAGACGGCGCGCGAACTGCCGCTGCGGTCGGTGCTGTCGGTGGGCAGCGGGTTCGGCGGATTCCAGTCAGCGGTGGTCCTGACCCGACCGGGTGGGAGGGCGAGATGATCTCCCCGCACGTACGTCGTTCCGTCGTCACCGGCATCGGTGTCATCGCCCCCAACGGGCCGAACACCGAGGCGTTCTGGAAGGCCACCAAGGAGGGCATCAGCGTCCTCGACAGGGTCACCCGCGAAGGGTGCGGGGACCTGCCCCTCAAGGTCGCCGGGGAGGTGCGCGGCTTCGACCCGGGCGAGCTGATCGAGGAGCGCTTCCTCGTGCAGACCGACCGGTTCACGCATTTCGCGATGGCCGCGGCCAACCTGGCACTGGAGGACGCGCTGCTGGGCCGGGCCGACTACAACCGCTCGCCGTTCGCGGTGGGGGTGGTGACCGCGGCCGGCTCCGGCGGCGGTGAGTTCGGCCAGCGGGAGCTGCAACACCTGTGGGGCCAGGGCTCGCGCCATGTCGGCCCGTACCAGTCCATCGCCTGGTTCTACGCGGCCAGCACCGGCCAGATCTCGATCCGGGGCGGCTTCAAGGGGCCGTGCGGAGTGGTGGCCAGTGACGAGGCGGGCGGACTGGATGCGCTGGCGCATGCCTCCCGCACCATCCGCCGCGGGACCTCCGCCGTGGTCGTGGGCGCCGCCGAGGCGCCGCTCGCCCCGTACTCGATCGTCTGCCAGCTCGGGTACGAGGACCTGAGCCGGTCCGACGACCCGATCCGCGCCTACCGCCCGTTCACCGACAGCGCCTGCGGATTCGTGCCTGCCGAGGGCGGCGCGATGCTGGTCGTCGAGGAGCAGGCGGCGGCCGAGGAGCGGGGCGCCCGGGCCCGGGCCTTCGTGGCCGGGCACGCCGCGACCTTCACCGGCGCCTCCCTGTGGGAGGAGTCCCGCGAGGGGCTGTCCCGGGCGATCGAGGGCGCGCTGGAGGACGCGCGGTGCGCTCCCGAGGAGATCGATGTGGTGTTCGCGGACGCGCTGGGCGTGCGCTCCGCCGACCGTGCCGAGGCGCTGGCGCTCGCCGACGCCCTGGGCGGGTATGCCGCGCGGGTCCCGGTGACGGCGCCCAAGACCGGCTTCGGCCGCGCGTACTGCGGTGCTCCCGTCCTGGACATCGCGGCGGCGGTGCTCTCCATGGAGAGCAGCGTCGTGCCGCCGACCCCCAACGTCGTCGACATCAGCCATGACCTCGACGTGGTGACCGGGAAGCCCCGGGCCGCCGAGCTGCGGACGGCGCTCGTGCTGAGCCGGGGACTGATGGGCTCCAACGCGGCGATGGTGCTGCGCCGGGGCGAGAAGTCCCCCTCGTGAGAAGGAGATTCCCATGACCGCTCAACTGACTCTCGACGAGCTGGCCGGGCTGATGAAGTCGACTGCCGGGCTCACCGTCGACCCGAAGGAGATGGCGGACCGGCCCGACTCGACCTTCGCGGAGTACGGCTTGGACTCGCTGGGGCTGCTCGGCATCGTGGGCGCGCTGGAGAACAGGTTCGGCCGACCGCTGCCCGCCGACGCGGAGCGCACCAAGACGCCGCGCGACTTCCTCGAACTCGTCAACACCGACCCGGTAACTACGACAGGAGCATGACATGTCCGGCCACACCGAGAACGACATCACCATCGCGGCCCCCCTCGACCTCGTCTGGGACATGACCAACGACCTGGAGAACTGGCCCCACCTCTTCAGCGAGTACGCCTCGGTCGAGGTGGTCGAGCGACAGGGCGACAGGACCACCTTCCGGCTGACCATGCACCCCGACGAGAACGGCACGGTCTGGAGCTGGGTCTCGGAGCGGGTGGTCGACCGCGCGTCGCGCAGCGTCCGCGCCCGCCGCGTCGAGACCGGCCCCTTTGCGCACATGGACATCCACTGGAAGTACGCGGAGATCCCGGGCGGCACGTCCATGCACTGGACCCAGGACTTCGCCATGAAGCCCGGGGCCCCGATCGACGACAAGGGCATGACCGAGCACATCAACCGCAACTCCCGTATCCAGATGGAGCTCATCCGGGACCGGATCGAGCAGCGCGACCGCGAGATCCGCTCCGCCGCCCCGGTCAACTGACGTACCGCCACGCCGCGTTCGCACCGCCGGCAGGCGGCAACGAAGGGACCTTCCCGATGCACCACGCTCTGATCGTCGCCCGGATGAAGCCCGGCTCGGCTCCGGACATCGCCGAGGTCTTCGCGGCCTCGGACCGCACCGAGCTGCCCCACCTCGTGGGCGTCAGCCGGCGGACCCTGTTCCAGTTCGGTGATGTCTATCTGCACCTCATCGAATCCGACCGGCCGCCCGGCCCGGAGATCGCCAAGGTGCACGGCCACCCCGAATTCCGCGGCATCAGCGAGAAGTTGTCCGCGTACGTCAGCGCGTACGACCCGGAGACCTGGCGCAGCCCCAAGGACGCGATGGCGCAGGAGTTCTACCGCTGGGAGCGCGACGGCGCCCGCTGACGGGGCCCCGGAACCGACCGGCGCTCTCCCGCCCACGAGGGGAGAGCGCCGGTCGTGTCGTGCGGGCCGCGACGCCCTGCACCGTCACTCGGGCACGGTGCACTCGAAGGCGTGCAGATACGGGTTCACGACCAGGATGTCGTGGACCAGCAGACCGGCCTCCGCCATGTGGCTGACCAGGCTCTCCTTGGAGTGCTTGGCCCCGCCGACGTTCAGGAGCAGCAGCAGGTCCATGGCGGTGGTGAACTTCATCGAGGGGCTGTCGTCGACGAGATTCTCGATGATCACCACCCGGGCTCCGGGCCGGGCCGCCTCGACGACCTTGCGCAGTGTCCTGCGGGTGCTCTCGTCGTCCCATTCCAGGATGTTCTTGATGATGTAGAGGTCGGCCTGTACGGGGATGTCCTCACGGCAGTCGCCGGGCACGATCCGCGCCCGGCCGGCCAGCGGCCCGCCGTCCCGCAGCCGGGGATCGGCATTCGCCACGACCTTGGGCAGATCGAGCAGGGCGCCGTGCAGTGTCTCGTACTTCTCCAGCAGACCGGCCAGCACATGGCCCTGCCCGCCGCCGATGTCCGCCACCGACGACACCCCGGTGAGATCGAGGAGTTCGACGATGTCCCGCGCCGACTGCTTGCTGGAGGTGGTCATCGCCCGGTCGAAGACCTGGGCGGAGTCCCGTGCGTCCTGGTGCAGATAGTCGAAGAACCCCTTGCCGTACAGGTCGTCGAAGACGCTGCGGCCGGAGCGCACCGCCTCGTCCAGCCGGGGCCAGGCTTCCCAGGTCCAGGGCTCGGTGCACCACAGGGAGATGTAGCGCAGGCTGTTCGGCACGTCGTCGCGCAGCAGCCGGGACATCTCGGTATGGGCGAACTCCCCGTCGGCGGTCTCCTCGAAGATCCCGTAGCACGCCAGCGCCCGCAACAGCCGTTGCAGCGCCCGTGGTTCGGTGTCCACCGCGGCGGCCAGTTCGGCCACACTGCCGGGCCGGTCTCCGAGCGCGTCGGCCACGCCGAGCCGGGCCGCCGCCCGTACGGCCGCCGCGCACGCGGCTCCGAAGACGAGTTCCCGCAGCCGCATGGCCGGCTGGGGGGTGGGGCTTACGGTGGTCATTCCGCCTCTATTCTCCCGTTGATGGTGACGCGTCCGCCGAGCACAGGCCGGCCGGTCGGGATGTCCGGCAGGTGTTGCGGACGAATCGGTTCCCCTTGCCGGCCGGGTCCCTGTTGACCAGATCCGCCGGAGAGTTGCGCAGCACCACGTTGCCGCGGATGAGATTGCGCTCGTTGCGAACGTCGACGAAGCTGCGGAAGAGCACGATGCCGCCCGAGAGCGGGGAGGTGCCGACGTTGTCCCGGATGAGATTGCGCTCGACGAGCGCCTCCTCGGTGCCCGTCAGGACGATGCCGGAGCCCTGGACGGCCGGCAGGCGCTTGACCGCGGGGCAGGACTTGTTGTTCCGGGTCACCTCGTTGTCCGCGACGGTCAGCGCCCCGGCCCGGGGGCGGTTCTCGTCGCCCACGATGAACATCCCGGCGCAGTTGCCGATCAGGGTGTTGTCGGCGACCAGCAGGTTCCGGAGGCGCCGGACGGTGATGCCGATCCGGTTGCCGGAGAGGCGGTTGTCGGTGATCAGCGTGCCCCGGGCGTCGATCGCCCCGACGTGCTCGTCGGCGGCGTTCGCCACGAAGATCCCCGCATCGCCGCTCTCCGCCACGTCGTTGCCCTGCACCGAGCTGTGCACCGACTTCTCCAGCGCGATCCCCCACCGGCCGTTGTGCCGGGCGGCCATGTCGTGCACCGTCAGCCCCTCGGTCCGCGAGGCCCACAGGCCGTTGCGCGGGAAGCCCTCGACGATCAGCGAGCGCACCTGGACGTCCCGGACGGGAGCGCCCGCGGTCCCGATGACGCAGATGCCGTTGCCGGTTCGGCCGCAGTCGTTCTCGGCGCGCCTCCCGGCGGGCTCGATCACCGTCCTGTCGTCCACGCCGCGCAGCGTCAGATGCGACGTGGTGATCCGGACGCTCTCCCGGTAGATGCCGGGCAGGACGACGACCGTGTCGCCGGGGCGGGCCGCGTCCACCGCCCGCTGGATCGACTCGCCGGGACGGACGACGATCCGCCCGTCGGCGTGGTGCGGGGCGGCGTGGGCCGGCGGAGCCGCCGCGGGACCGCCGGCCAGGGTCGCCGCGACGCAGCCCAGGGAGACCAACTGTCGTCGCGTCATGTGTCGTAGCGCCATGAGGCGAAGCTATGGGCGATCACCCCCGCTCGCCACATGTGGTAACCCGTTGACGGCGGTGCGTGCGGCGGTCAGCTTTCCGGCCGCGCCCCGGCCGGCGGCTCGGCCGCCCGGGGCTCGTGGACGGCGGCCGGTCCGGCATCGGCCTCCGGGGCGGGGGCGGGATCGGACGGGGTGTCAGCCGGCCGGTCGGGCAGCGCCTCCGCCAGCAGCGCCACGAGGCTGGCCGGCAGAAACCAGGGGCGGGGGCGGGAGACAGTCACGGATGGCCAACGCCGCAGCGCCGCATGACGACACCGGCCATCGGCCCGACCGTCCGCTCCGTCACTCCAACGGCCCCTGGCCGGGCACCGTGCCGGCCCGGGCGACCGATGCCTCGATGCCGTCCAGGATGACCGCGAGCCCGACCTCGAAGGTCCGCTGCGCCTCGCGTTCCAGATACGGCGTGCCGTCCGCCGGCGGCGCCGCGCCCTCGGTCTCCAGGCGGACCAGCAGCGGGAAGCGCTCCGCGAAGTCGGGGGCCACCTCGCTCAGCCCGCCGGAGCGCGCCTGCCACCAGTCCTCGTCCGGCACGCCCGTGGCGGCTGCGGCCAGCCGGGACTCGGCGACGGTCTGTGCGGCGCCGCGGACGAAGTGGAACAGCACGCCGACGACCCGGCGCAGCACCGCGGATTCCAGCCCGGTGGCGTACAGCACCCGCAGCAGGCACTCCAGTGCGGCGTACTCGTTGGGGCCGAGGACCGGCCGGGCCTGGGAGACCTGGAGCACCCACGGGTGGCGCAGGTAGAACTCCCAGGTGTCCGCCGCCCAGGAGGCCGCCGCGGCCCGCCAGCCCGCCGAAAGGTCGTAGTCGGCGGGGAGTTCGGCCAGCGCCCGGTCGTACATCAGGTCCACCAGCTCGTTCTTGCCGGGGACGTAGGTGTACAGCGCCATGGCCGTACGGCCCAGCCGTTCGCCGACCGTGCGCATGGACAGGGCCGCCATGCCGTCCGCGTCGGCCACCGCGATGCCCGCGTCGACGATCGCGTCCACGCTGAGCGCCGGTTTGGGACCCCGGGGCGTACGCGTCCTGGCGGTGTGCTCGGGGGCGCTTGCGCGCCACAGCAGCGACAGCGAACGGCGGGCGTCGCCCTGGCCCGCGAATACCACCACTTGCAACTCCTTAGGGCGTAAAGTAATGTCGTCGGTCGAACTCTTTACGCCGTAAAGATATCAGGGGGGTGCGGTGGGCGTGATTCGTGGCCCGCGGTGCGGCGATCCGGCCGGTCGGCGACGGCGGCCCGGCCGCCGCCATCAGGCACCACCGGGGTGTGACGACCCGTGCCGACCGGTGCGTCGGTGCGGGGACGGGGCGGGACGCGACGGCGGGAAGGCCGTCGTCTTCGCCCGTACGCCCCGCGAACCCGTCGTGCACGGCAGCTCTCTGGCGATGCGTCATCTGCGGACGCACCTCCGGGCGACGCCCGCTCCGCCGCACCCCCTCCACCACCCGTACGTCTCCGAGGAGTTTCGATGACGGCCGTTCCGGTCGCGCTCATCCATGTCACCGACGTCCGCCGGATCACCCCGCGCATGGTCCGGGTCGCTTTCGCCGGGGACGGTCTCGACGCCTTCCCCACCTGGCCCGACCAGCAGCTCAAACTGCTCTTCCCCAAACCGGGCCAGCGCGCCCCCCGCCTCCCCGAGAAGACCGCGGACGGCGATGTGATGCGCTGGTACCAGGAGTTCCTCGCCATCCCGGAGGACGAACGGCCCTGGATGCGCAGCTACACGGTGCGCTCCTACGACCCCGGCCGCCGGGAGATCACCGTCGACTTCGTGCTGCACGGGGCGCCCGGCGCAGCTCCCGCGCAGGCCGGTCCGGCGACCCGCTGGGCGGCCACCGCTTCCGTGGGCGACACCCTCGCCCGCTACGGCCCGGCCGCGGAGTACGCCCGGCCGCTGCCGCTCGACACCCCCGGACCGATCCTGCTGGCCGGGGACGAGACGGCGCTGCCCGCCATCGGCTCGCTCGCCGCGGCGCTGCCCGCGGGCGCCCGCGCGGTGGCCTGCATCGAGATCGCCGACGCCGCCGAGGAGCAGCCGCTGCCCACCCGCGCCGACCTCACGGTCCACTGGGTGCATCGCGACCGCGCCCCGGCCGGGCGGACCGGCGTCCTGCTCGACGCGGTCCGCGCGGCCGTCCTCCCGGAGGACCCGGCCTTCGTCTGGCTGGCCGGTGAGGCGGGTGCGGTGCGCGCACTGCGGCGCCATCTGACCGGGGAGCGCGGTATCGCCAAGCATCGGATCGACTTCACCGGCTACTGGCGGCGCAGCCTCACCCAGGACGACGCCCCCACGGAGGACGACCTCGCCGAGGCCCGGGAGAAGGCGGCGGCCTGGGAGCAGGGCGGCTGATCCGGCCGGGGCGGAGGCCCTCGTCCGCCGCCGCGCGGATCAGGACGTCGGTCAGCTCGTCGGGCCGGGACCGCATCGGGTAGTGCCCGGCGTCCAGGTCGAAGAAGCCCCCTGGGGCTCGGTGAGGATCGCGAAGCGGGGGTCGCCGGTGGACACCGGGGCTTCCGCGGTGGCGATGCTCGTGCCGCCGGCGGTGCAGAAGATGCCGGTGGCCGGCCTGGCGGCCACCGCGCCGGTGAGCCGGGGCGGCTGGGTGAGGGCGCCCAGGGCGGGCAGCAGGCCGTAGCAGTGCCCGACGACCACCGCGTCCCGCGGCTGTTCCCGCGGGCGGGCCCCGGGGACGGCCGGGACCGGCGGCGGGAGTTCGTCCGGCGGCTTGTGCACCACCCGTTCAAGCCGCCGGACCCGTCGACTACAGTTGAAGAATTCCGCTATTCAACAGTGAACGCGATGGCCGGTCGGCCTGAACGCGGAGGGCATGCGTGGGCGGTTTCGCCGAGTCGGTACGGGAACGGGTGCGCGCGGCGCGGGCCGCCGTCGCGGCGGCGCGGACGGCGGATGACGCCTATGCCCTGGCCGTCGCGGAGGACGAGCTGGACGACGCGCTGCGGATCGCGCGCGGCGTCGGCATCGACCCCGACGGCGGGACCGCGGCCGGGGCGCAGGGCGGGGCCCCCGAGTGAGCGGCGCGGCGGCGCGGGTGGCCCGCACCGCGTGCGGCGCCATCGGATCCGGGTGATCGCCGATGTCCGGCGCATCGCGACGTAAAGGACCGCCGCCGTGGCGCGCGGTCCGCTCCCGCACGTGCATACCCACGGCCTCCCGACCGGGCTCCACGCGGCCCTGCCGGGGGCGCCACCACCTCGGCCGCGGCGCCCTGCGCCCCCCGCGCGGGCTGCGGCGCGCCTGCCCGGACATCGCCGCCCGCCATCTGGCGTCCCCGCGCTGCGGCGTCCGGCGGTTCCGGACCACCGCCGTCCGCCCCGGCACACGGCTGGCGCGGCTGCCCGGCACCCTCCTGGTGACCCACCGGACGACGACCTACGAGACGGCCCGACGCAGCCTGTGGATACGGGTGTTGCTCGCCGTCGTCGTCACCAACCTGGTGCTGGTGTTCCTGGCGCTGGTCGTCTACCTGGGACGGCACGCGGGCACCTGAGCCCGTCGTCCCGCCCGCTCAGGCAGGCCCCCGGGCCCGCCACAGCCACACCGTGTCCCGTCCGAACGACCACACCAGCAATGCCAGCGCCACCGCCACCGTGCCGGACTCCGCCTCGCGCGGCACGATCCCGGCCGCCGCCACCACCAGCACCATCCCCTGGAGCGCCGCCACCGCCTTGCGGGCCATGCTGTGCGGCAGCGCGGCGCGCAGCCACGGCAGCGCCCAGGACGCGGCGACGAAGGCGTAGCGCATCGCGCCGATGGCCAGCACCCACGGACCCAGCGCCATCGCGACATACACGCTCAGCACCAGGATCAGGATCGCGTCGACCTCCATGTCGAAGCGGGCCCCCAGCGGCGTCGCCGTCCCCGTACGCCGGGCCACCCGGCCGTCCACCGCGTCCAGGACCAGCGCGACGGTGGCCAGTCCGATCAGCGCGGTCAGCGGAGCCCGCCTGCCGAAGGAGTCGGCGACCAGCGCGGTCACCCCGCCGACCAGCGTGGCGCGGGCCAGGGTGACGCGGTTCGCCGGGCCGAACGAGTCCAGCCAGGACCGGCGCAGCGCCCGGGTGAGCGTGGCCCCGGTGGTCACCGCGAAGACGGATCCCGTCAGCCACCCCGCGGTCCCCAGTCCGACCGCCCGGCACAGCACCTCCAGCAGCACCATCTGCGCGACCGCGCCCGCGGCGGCGTCCGGGGCGAACGGCCCTGTCCCGTACTGCCCTTGTACGGCCATCGTGCCTCCCGGCGCGTATGGCGGACTCGATGGGCGCCGCGTATCGTGACGGCGTCATCAAGATCCGCACCGTGCGTTCTCCAGCATCGGCGACGCATCGCCACACCGTCCAGGAGGCATCCGTTGCCGTGCGTCGCCCGGGCATTCTGGCTCGACTCTCCGGGTCAGGGCGAGATCCGGACCGTTGACCTGCGGCGACCCGGCGCCGGCGAGGTGCTGGTGCGCACGCTCTACTCCGGCGTGAGCCGCGGGACGGAGAGCCTGGTCTTCCGCGGCGGCGTCCCGGAGAGCCAGTACACCGCGATGCGCGCGCCGTTCCAGGAAGGCGAGTTCCCCGCACCGGTCAAGTACGGCTATCTCAATGTGGGCGTGGTGGAGGAGGGGCCGGACACGCTGCTCGGGCGGACGGTCTTCTGCCTCTTCCCGCACCAGACGCGGTACGTCGTCCCGGTGGCCGCGGTGACCCCCGTCCCGGACACCGTGCCCGCCGCACGGGCCGTACTGGCCGGCACCGTCGAGACCGCGGTGAACGCCCTGTGGGACGCCGCGCCGCTGCTCGGCGACCGGATCGCGGTGGTCGGCGCGGGGATGGTGGGCTGCGCGGTCGCCGCTCTGCTGGCCCGATTCCCGGCCGTCCGCGTCCAGTTGGTCGACGCCGACCCGGCACGGGCCGCCACCGCCGCGGCGCTCGGGGCCGGCTTCGCGCTGCCCGCGGACGCGGCCGGCGACTGCGACCTCGTCGTGCACGCCAGCGCCACCGAGGAAGGGCTGGCCCGCGCGCTCGAACTGCTCGCCCCTGAGGGCACGGTGATCGAGCTGAGCTGGTACGGCGACCGGCGGATCAGCCTGCCGCTGGGGGAGTCCTTCCACTCCCGGCGGCTGGTCGTCCGCAGCAGTCAGGTCGGTGCGGTCGCCCCGGCCCGGCGCGCCAACCGCACCTTCGCCGACCGGCTCGCGCTCGCCCTCGACCTGCTCGCCGACTCCGCCTTCGACGCCCTGATCACCGGTGAATCCGCCTTCGAGGAGCTGCCGTCCGTCCTGCCGCGGCTGGCCTCCGGCGAACTCCCGGCGCTGTGCCACCGCATCCGCTATCCGGCGGCCGGATCCCCTGCCGGCTAGCGGGCGGCAGGCCGGGCGGCACCGATCGAGACATCCGCACCGCGACACCACTCGGAGGTACACCGTGTTCAGCGTCACCGTCCGCGACCACCTGATGGTCGCCCACAGCTTCCGCGGCGCGGTCTTCGGGCCCGCACAGCGGCTGCACGGCGCGACCTTCATCGTGGACGCCACCTTCCGGCGCCCCGAGCTCGACGCCGACGACATCGTCGTCGACATCGGCCTGGCCACCCGGGAGCTGGGTGCGGTGGTCGGCGAGCTCAACTACCGCAATCTCGACGACGAACCCGCCTTCGCCGGGACCAACACCTCGACCGAGGCGCTGGCCAAGGTCGTCGCCGACCGCCTGGCCGACCGGGTGCACGCCGGAAGCCTCGGCGAGGGCGCCCGCGAGCTGGCCGGGATCACCGTGACCCTGCACGAGTCCCATATCGCCTGGGCCAGTTACGAGCGCACCCTGTGACCGGGCACGGGCCCCGGTGACGACCCGCCCCGGCGCCCGGGAGACGCCCCGCGTGGTGCACGTCGTGCTGCCCGGCGGCATCGCCGACCCGGCCGCGCCGAGCGGCGGCAACACCTACGACCTGCGGGTGTGCCGCGACCTCCCGGCCGTCGGCTGGCGGGTCCGGCGCCTTGCGGTGCCCGGCGCCTGGCCCCGGCCGGACCCGGCCGCCGGCGCCGGACTGGCCCGCCGCCTCGCCGAGTTGCCGGACGGCGCCGTCGTCCTCTTCGACGGACTGGTGGCCTGCGGCGTTCCCGACGTCCTCGCCCCGGAGGCCACGCGGCTGCGGATGGCCGTACTGGTGCATCTGCCGCTCGCCGACGAGACCGGGCTCGCGCCCGAGGTCGCGGCGGAACTGGACGCCCGCGAGCGGCGCGCCCTGCACTCCGTGCGGGCGGTGATCGCCACCAGCGAGTGGGCCGCCGGCCGGATCCGTACGCACCACGGGCTGGCGGCGTCCCGGGTCGCCGTCGCCCGGCCGGGAGTTGACGCCGCACCGCCGGCGGCCGGTACGGACGGTGCCGGCGGACTGCTCTGCGTCGCGGCGGTGACCCCGCGCAAGGGCCAGCACCGGCTGGTGGACGCCCTGCTGCCCCTCGCCGACGAGTTCCCCTGGACCTGCGATGTCGTCGGCGGCACCGGACGGGACGCCCGTTACGCGGGCGAACTGCGGCAGAAGGTACG
Organism: Streptomyces albospinus; assembly: GCF_014648695.1. Lineage (GTDB taxonomy): Bacteria > Actinomycetota > Actinomycetes > Streptomycetales > Streptomycetaceae > Streptomyces > Streptomyces albospinus. The sequence goes on along the minus strand of NZ_BMRP01000008.1, from coordinate 167,075 downwards.
GCGGTCGGGCCTCGGCGGGCGGATCCGGTTCGCCGGCCCGCGGTCCGGCGCCGAGCTGGACGCGTACTACGCCGCCGCCGACCTGCTGGTGCTCACGTCGTACGCCGAGACCTACGGCATGGTGCTCACCGAGGCGCTGGCGCGCGGCATTCCGGTGCTCGCCACGGCCGTGGACGGGGTACCGGAAGCGGTGGGGACGGCTCCCGACGGGAGCGTGCCCGGACTCCTCGTACCGGCCGGGGAACCGGCGGCGATCGGTGCCGCGCTGCGGGCCTGGTTCGGCGATGCCGGGCTGCGGCGGCGGCTGAAGATCTCGGCGCGCGGACGGCGTGCCATGCTGGAGGGGTGGGAGATGACGTCGCACAGTCTGGCGGAAGTGCTGGAACGGCTCCGGGACGAGCCCTGGAGCCCGTGACGGGCGGAGTCGGCCGACCGCGGTTCGCCCCGCAGTGGCTCGCGTTGCGGGAACGGGCCGATGCCGCGGCCCGCGCGCCCGAGCTGCTGCGACCGCTGCGCGACTGGTCACCCGCCCTCGATCCGGACCGGATGCCCGACCCGGACGGTCTGGTGATCCGCGACCTGGGCTGCGGTACGGGCTCCATGGGGCGCTGGCTCGCGGTCCGGCTGCCCGGTCCGCAGCACTGGATCCTCCAGGACCACGACCCGGTGATGCTCTCCCGGGCCGCCACGCGGATGCCGTCAACCGCCGCCGACGGCCGGCCGGTTACGGCCGTCGCGGTCCTCGGGGACCTGGCCGCGTTGACCGCATCCGCCCTCGCGGACACGTCCCTGGTCACCGCCTCCGCCCTGCTCGACCTGCTCACCCGGGAGGAGTTGGAGCGCGTCGCCGCGGCGTGCACGGCCGCCCGGTGCCCGGCGCTGTTCGCACTCTCGGTCACCGGACGGGTCGAACTCACCCCGCACGACCCCCTCGACGCCGAGATCGCCGCCGCCTTCAACGCGCATCAGCGCCGGACGGACGGCGGACGGCGGCTGCTGGGGCCGGATGCGGTGCCGGCGGCCGTCGAGGCGTTCGAGCGGCGCGGGGCGACGGTGGTCACCCAGGCCAGCCCCTGGCGGCTGGGCGGGCCCGAGTGCGCGCTGACCGAGCAGTGGCTGCGCGGCTGGGTGAGCGCCGCCCGCGCGCAGCGGCCGGGGCTGGCACCGGCGACCGACGCGTATCTGCGACGGCGGCTGGAGGCGTGCGCGGCAGGGGAGTTGGGGGTCGCGGTGCACCACACCGACCTGCTGGCGCTGCCGGGCCCGTACGGGGCGGAAGCCGGGACCGGGGGATGAACCGCCGGGTCGGGTCCTGGCTGCGGACGCTCGGGGGACTGGGCATCCTGGCGCTGCTGGTGCGGCAGCTGGGATCAGCCGCCTTCCTGGACGGGCTGCGCCGGATCGACGCCGGCACGCTGCTGGCGGGGCTCGGCATCGGTGTGCTGACGACCGTGTGCAGCGCCTGGCGGTGGTGCCTGGTGGCCCGCGGCCTGGGCCTGCGGCTCCCGCTGGGCCGGGCCGTCGCGGACTACTACCGGGCGCTGTTCCTGAACGCGGCGCTGCCCGGCGGCGTGCTGGGCGACGTCCACCGCGCCGTACGCCACGGCCGGGACGCCGGGGACCTGGGGCGCGGCGTGCAGGCGGTGGTGCTGGAACGCACCGCGGGCCAGGTGGTCCTGCTCGCGGTGGGCGCGGTGGTGCTGGCCGTGCGCCCGTCGCCCGCGCTGGCGCCGGTCGGCCGGGCCGTCGGCGCGCCCGGGGCGCTGCTCGCGGTGGCCGGAGCGGGCGTCCTGGGCGTCGCCGCGGCCGTGCTGCTCCGCCGGCGGCGGCGCGGCGGGAGCGGGGGCCGGGACGGGCGTGCCGCGCCGTCCGAGGCGCGGCAGGCACTGCTCGGCCGGGCCGTCTGGCCGGGCGTCACCCTCGCCTCCGCCGTCGTACTCGCCGGATATCTCGGGATGTTCCTGCTGGCCGCCCGGGTCGCCGGAGCGCGGGCGCCGACGGCGGAACTGGTGCCGCTCGTCGTGCTGGCCCTGCTGGCGATGGCGGTGCCGCTGAACGTCGGCGGCTGGGGGCCGCGGGAAGGCGTCGCGGCCTGGGCGTTCGGCGCCGCCGGACTGGGCGCGTCACTGGGCCTCACCACCGCCGTGGTCTACGGCGTGCTCGCCTTCGCCGCGAGTTTGCCCGGCGCCGGGGTCCTGGTCGTCCGGTGGGCCGGGCGGCCCCTACGATCCGGCCGCCGTCCGCAGATCCAGCTCGAAGAGCGTGTCCTCGCCGAGCAGGGCCCGCCGCAGCGGCGGGCGTAGCGCGTCCCGCATCACCGGCGTCCCCGGAAACCGCAGCCCCGGGACCCCGTCGCCCAGCAGCACCGGCGCGACGGTCACATACAGCCGGTCCAGCGCCCGCGCCCGCAGGAACCGCGAGACGGTGACCCCGCCCCCCTCGATCAGCACCCGGCCCAGTCCGCGGGCCGCCAGCGCCGCCAGCAGCCGCTGTGGAGCGAACGCCGCGGTGTCCGGCAGCGCCAGCACCTCTACGCCGTCCCCGACGCCGTCCGTGGCCGCGTCCGGGCCCACCACCCACAGCGTCGGCGCCGCGCCGTCGGTGAACACCTGCCGGTGCCGGGGCACCCGGCCCCGCGGATCGAGGACCACCCGCACCGGATCGCGGCCGGCACACGCCCGTACGGTCAGCCGGGGATCGTCCGCCACCGCGGTGCCCGCGCCGACCAGCACCGCGTCCGCCAGCGCCCGCAGCCGGTGCAGATGCCGGCGGTCCTCCTCGCCGGTGACGTAGTCGGCGTCACCGGTGCGGGTCGCGATGAAGCCGTCCAGGCTCTGCCCGAGCTGCCCGAACGCCACCCGGGGCCCGGCCAGGCACAGCGGCAGATAGCGCTCGGCGAGCCATACCGCCTCCGGCGTGGCCGCCCCCGCCCAGCGCGCCCCGCCGGCGCCGTCCGGCACCAGCCCGGACGCCACCGCCCGGTCCGCCGTACGGATGCTCAGCAGCCGCTCCCAGGCCGTCGTCGCATCGACCGCCCCGTGTGCCGCGTCGGGTGCACCGGTCATCGGCCACCGCCCAGCAGCTCCGCATACGCCCCGAACGCCTCGGCCAGCCCCGCCAGCAGCTGCGCGCCCTTCGCTGCGGAGGCCAGGGAGGGGCGCCCGATGACGCCGGATTCCGTGTAGGCCGGCATGCCCAGGGTGAGCAGATGCGGCCGGTCGTCGGCGAGATGGTCGGCCGACGCGTAGCCGGGGCGCACGAGTTCGGGATGGGTGTGCAGCAGGATCGACGTCTCGGTCTCGCCCGCGTGCATATCGCTGTGCGCGGACGTCCGCACGCCCGCCCGGGAGCGGGCCGCGGCCCAGTCCGCCGATCCCGGGAAGAGCGCCATCCGCGTCCCGCCGCTCTCGTTGGATTCCTGAACGGCATGGCGCAGCACGTAATTTCCGCCGTGGCCGTTGACGAGAACCAGCGTGCCGATGCCGGAGCGGCACAGCGAGGCGGCGATATCCGTGACCACGGCATGCAGGGTCGGCGCGGACACGCTGACGGTTCCGGGCCAGGCGGCGTGTTCCTGGGAACAGGAGACGGTCAGCGGCGGCAGCAGCAGCACCGGGTACCGCGCCGCGATTTCCGCGGAAATGGCGCAGGCGACGAGCGTGTCGGTGGTCAACGGCAGGTGCGCGCCGTGCTGTTCGAAGCTGCCGATGGGCAGCAGCGCCATCTCGGGCCGTGCGGCGCGGACATCCTCGGTGGTGTCCGCCGGCAGCAGGCCGGACGGTGAACTCCGGTGGCCCGGAACGGTCATCGGCAGGCTCCGATCGGCATCAATCCGGCGGCGCCGGTGCCCAGTTGAGGGGAATTGTCACGGGCTGGATCGTATACCGCTCGATTCCGAACGCGGGTACGATCATGCCATGACGGACCCCGATACCGCTGCCGAGGTCGGACCCGATGCCAACGCCGCTGTCGCAGGGGGTGATTCCGCCGCCGCTGCCGATGCCGGGCTTCATCTGGGAGTGCAGCGGATGGTGGCCGTCCGGCTTCCCACCGCGCACGGCGCATTCCGCGCCGTCGGCTATCTCGACCGCCGCACCGGAGTCGAGCAAGTGGCCCTGGTGCGCGGCGATGTGGCGGGGGAGAAGGTGCTGACCCGTATCCATTCGGAATGCCTGACGGGTGACGCCTTCGGGTCCATGCACTGCGAATGCGGTGAGCAACTGGCCGCGGCCCTGCGGGCGATAGCGGACGAAGGGCGCGGAATTCTCGTCTATCTCCAGGGGCACGAGGGCCGGGGTATAGGACTGCTGGCCAAACTCCGGGCGATGAAACTCCAGGAGGACGACGGGCTGGACACGGTCGAGGCGAATATCGCGCTCGGACTGCCCGTGGATGCCCGGGAATATCGGGCCGCGGCCGGAATTCTCCAGGACCTCGGCGCCCGGTCCGTACGGCTGCTGTCGAACAATCCGCGCAAGGGTGAGGCGCTGGAGCGGTACGGCCTCGATGTCGCCGAACGGGTCCCGCTGCTGGTGCCGCCCGGTGCGGAGAACATCCGGTATCTGCGGGCCAAGCGGGAGCGCCTGGACCACGACCTTCCGCATCTGGACGGCGCCCCGGGCCCGTCCTGACCGGCCCTGCCGCGGCCGTGTGAACCGGACGGGCAGCCGCCCGGACGGACCCTTCGGTCATTTCCGTGAAATTCCCACCCGTCGACATCTACACATAAAGGCGACATAAGAGCAGAATAAAGGTGCGCGGCTGATGCCACGCAAGGCGGCCTGACTTGTGGACGAAGGAGGCGAGTCGTATGGCCGACGTCTCACACACCAGGGGAGATCTCGCTGGTCACCCCGACGCTTCTGAGATGAGGGCCCGCTACGAGAGGGTGCTCGGCGGGCGTGATGTGGTGCTGGTCGACGGGCCGGTATTCCTGGTCGGTCTGTACTGCGCCGCTTCGCCGTGGATCGTGCACTACGCGGCCTCGCAACCCGCGCTGATGACCCACAACCTCATCGTCGGTATCGCGATCGCCCTGCTGGCGGTCGGGTTCACCGTCACTCCGGAGCGTATGTACGGCCTGAGCGGCGCGATGTGCGCGATCGGCGTCTGGCTGATCGTGTCGCCCTGGATCGTCGGCACCGGCCCGGACAAGGGAGTCATCTGGAACAACGTCATCATCGGCGCTCTGACGTTCCTGTTGGGCGCGATGTGTGTCGCGGTGGTGGCATCGAGGAGCCGCGACGTCACATGATGCGCGCTCCCCACGGGGGCGTGTGAAAACCACCGGCCCGCTGCCGTACGACACCAGAGCGACGGCAAGCGGGCCGGGCACGTGTCCGGCGGCACCCCTCGGTCCGCGGCCTGCTACGGCCGGTGATCGCGGTCCGGGGCGGTGGGCGGAGCGGGCGCGACGAGCTGTCCGGCGACCCCGGCGAGCACCAGCCCGCCGGCCAGGATCAGACCGTGCGACAGTGCGACGCCGGCGATCAGGACGGTGATCGCGGTGCCCAGCATCAGCCAAACCGCACCGCGCCGGAAGGGCGGCACCGCGCCGGCCGCCGGTAGCTGCGGGTGCGGGCAGGGGGCGGCGTCGTTGTGGAACGTCTCCGCGAGGTCGCGGAGTTGGCGGTCGTCGTCGGGGGACAGGGAGCGTCCCTCCTCTCCCGGGTGGTGCTGCCGTTCTCGCCGTAGGGGCAGGGTGCGGGCAGGCGGGCGGATGGGGGCATTGCCTCGAAGATCCAGCGAAATCGGGGTTGCCTCACTGCGGGTGACCTTGCGTGGCGCGCAGCGTCACACAGGCGTTGTTGTGCCCTGCTCGGCCCCGCCCGTAACGCCGTTGTCCGGACATCACCGGAGAGGTGCCGCACCGTGCCGTACGAGGCGCCGCAGCAGCAGCAACAGCAGCAACAGCCGGAGATCTCCGCCCGGTTCGGCGCCGCGATGAGCCGGGGCGCCGCGCGCACCGCAGCGCTGCTGCCCACGGCGTACGCCTCCGACCGCTTCACGACCGCGGCCGGTATCGGTGGTGGCGAGGGCGCGCTGCGGGCCTGGGTGTTCTGTCCGAGGCAGGCCCCCGGCTCGCCCGCGACGGGCTGGACGGCCGGCGCTCCCCGCCGAGCCGGTGTGGTGCCGTGATCGCGTGACCCACACGTGCGATAACCGAGCATTTTAGGTTAAATCGGACGTGTGGGCCATGCGCCCGTGGTGGCCCGCCGTCCCCGAGAGGTGGCGCGCCGTGACCGCTGTGCCTGTGGATGAGCACGCTGTGCCCGTCGATGACCACGAAGACTTCGCCGACGCCGACCGCGGCTTCATCGCCTCGCTCGACCCGCCCCGCATCACCGCGGCGGACGGACGGGTGGTCTGGGACGCCGAGGACTACGCCTTCCTGGCAGGGAACTGCCCCGAGACCGCGAACGAGAGCCTGTGGCGCCAGGGGAGGCTGGTGAGCCGGCAGGGCCTGTACGAGGTGACCGACGGCATCTACCAGGCGCGCGGTCTGGACCTGTCCAACATGACGCTCATCGAGGGCGATCACGGGGTCCTCGTCGTCGACCCGCTGCTCTCCGCCGAGACCGCCGCCGCGGCGCTGGAGCTCTACCGAAAGCACCGCGGTGACCGGCCGGTCACCGGCCTGATCTACACCCATGCGCACATCGACCACTTCGGCGGCGGACGCGGCGTGCTGCCGCCCGGCCGGGACCCCGTACCGGTCCTCGCGCCGACCGGATTCCGGGCGCACGCGGTCGGCGAGCAGCTCTACACGGGACCGGCGATGAGCCGGCGCGCGGAGTACATGTACGGCACCCGGCTCCCGAAGGGGCCGGGCGGCCAGATCGGCTGCGGCCTGGGCACCACCACCTCCACCGGCACCCGCACCTTCATCCCGCCGACCGTGGACATCACCCGCACCGGACAGGAGGAGATCGTCGACGGCGTGCGCCTGGTCTTCCAGCTCACCCCGGGCACCGACGCCCCCGCGTCGATGAACTTCGCCTCCCCGTCCCACCAGGCGCTCTGCACCGCGGAGAACGCCATCCACACGCTGCACAGCATCCTCACCCTGCGCGGTGCGGTGGTCCGTGACACCCGGCGCTGGGCCCGCTACCTCAACGAGGCCCTGGCCCTCTTCGGCGCCGACACCGAGGTCGCCTTCGCCTCCCACCACTGGCCGACCTGGGGCAACGAGCGGATCCGCACCCTGCTGGCCAACCAGCGCGACCTGTACGCGTATCTCCACGACCAGACGCTGCGGCTGCTCAACGAAGGGCACACCGGCGCCGAGATCGCCGAGGAGCTGCGGCTGCCCCCGGACCTGGAGCGGCGGTGGGCGCACCACGGCTACTACGGCTCGCTCAGCCACAACGTCAAGGCGATCTACCAGCGCTACCTCGGCTGGTTCGACGGCAACCCCGCGCACCTCTGGGAGTACCCGCCGGCCGAGCAGGCCCGGCGCTACGTGGACATCCTGGGCGGCGTGGAGGCCACCGTGGACGCGGGCAAGCGGTTCGCCGCCGACGGCGACCTCCGGTTCGCCGCCACCCTCCTCAACCACGCCGTCTTCGCCGCCCCGCAGAACCTGCGCGCCCGCCGCGAACTGGCCACCGTCTACGAGCGGCTGGGATACGGCTGCGAGAACGGCACCTGGCGCAACTACTACCTCACCGGCGCCATGGAACTGCGCGGCCGTCCAGCCGACGCACGACCGCCCGCCACCGACCCGGAGGCCCCCGGACCCGACATCGTCCGGGCCCGCACCGTCGACCAGCTCCTCGACTCGCTCGCGATCCGCGTCGACGGCCCCCGGGCCTGGTCGGCCCACCTCACCATCGACCTCTACCTCGCCGACGAGGACCGCACCTGGCACCTCACCCTCTCCCACGGCGCCCTCACCCACCTCAGCACCCCCGGCCGCCCCACCGCCTCCGGCGACCGGCAGCCGGATCTGACGCTGAGCCTCACCACCACCCAGCTCCGCGATCTGCTCACCGGCGGCGGTCTGTCCGCCGTCACCCACGAGGGTGAGCCGGGGGCGGCCCTCCACGAACTCCTCGGCCTGCTCAGCACCCCCGACCCCGACTTCCCCATCGTCACACCGTGATCCGCCCGGGGCCCGCGCGATGTGGGTTCCCTCCGGAGTGGGGCAAACTGGGCCGGTGACCAGCGATATTCCCGACGAGTCGACAAGCTTTGTCGGCCGGCGACCCGAACTGAGGCAGCTGTACCGCGAGTTGAGCCAGCACCGGCTGATCACCCTGACCGGCCCCGGCGGCGTGGGAAAGACCCGGATCGCCATGCGGGCCGCCCGGGCCGCGGAGCCGCGCTTCCCCGACGGCGTCCGGTGGGCGCCGCTCTGGCCGTTACGCGGCGACCAGTTGCTGGTCGCCGCCGTCTGCGACGCCGTCGGGCTGGCCGACCACTCGGCACGGACGCCGGTGGCCGCGCTCTGCGAATGGCTCGCCGACAAGCGGCTGCTGCTGGTCCTGGACTCCTGCGAACACCTCGTCGCCGCCTGCCGGGACCTGGTCGGCGATCTGCTGACCGCCGCCCCCGCCGTCACCGTACTGGTCACCAGCAGACAGCCGCTGGACGTCGTCGGCGAGTGGATCACCGAGGTCGGCCCGCTGCCGTGCACCGGCGACAACGACGCGCTGGCGCTCTTCACCGATCGGGCCGGCACCGCGGCGCCGGACCTCCAGCTCACCGACCCGGCCAACGCCGGGGCCGCGGCGGAGATCTGCCGGCGCCTCGAAGGGATCCCGCTCGCCCTGGAACTGGCCGGCGCCCAGCTGGCGCACAGCCCGCTCGCCCGCGTCGCCGAGCGCATCGGCTCCCGCTTCGACGTCCTGGACGGCACCGAGACCGCCTGGACCCCGCGGCACCGCACGCTGCGCACCGCCATCGGCTGGAGCCACGAGCTGTGCGAGCCGCTGGAGCGGCTGCTGTGGGCCCGGCTCTCCGTCTTCCGCGGCACCTTCGACGCCGAGTCCGCGGGTGCCGTCTGCGCGGGCGGCCCGCTCACCGGCGACGGCGTGCGCACCGCCCTGGCCGGCCTCGCCGCCAAGTCGGTCATCCACCGCGAGGGCGTCCGCTTCCGGATGCTCGACACGCTGCGCGAGTACGGCCGGATGTGGCTGGCGGAACTGGGCGAGGTGGCCGGCGTCGCCGACCGGCACGCCGCGCACTTCGTCGGCTTCGGATGCCGCGCCGAACTCGGCTGGCTCGGCCCCGAGCAGGTCAGCTGGTACGGCCGGGTCGCCGACGCGCATGTCGATCTGTGCACCGCGCTGGACCACCTGCTGCACGCCGCGCCGGAGCGCGCCCAGGAACTCAGCGCCGCCATCGGCTTCTTCTGGAGCTGCTGCGGCCATCTGCACGAGGCCCGCGACTACTTGGAACGTGCCCTCGCCGCCCATGACGCCCCCGGCCCGGCCCGCACCCGGGCGCTGTGGGCGCTCGGCGTCGCGGTCCTCCTCCAGGGCGACCTGGACACCGCCGAGACGCTCGGCCGCCGGTGCGCCCGCGCCGCGCGCGAGGACGGTGCCGACGCGCTGCTCGCCGCCGGCTACCTCATCGGCCTCACCCATCTCATGGCCGGCCGCCCGCTGACCGCCTTCACCGTCGCGGAACAGGTCCTCGGCCCGCCGCCGGACGACCCGTTCGCCTCCGCCGGCCGGCTGCGCTGCCATCTCGTGCGGCTCTTCGCGCTCACCGCCCTGGGCCGGCTGGACGAGGCCCGTGCCCAGGCCACCGCGCTGCGGCACGGCTGCGAGGTGCGCGGCGAATACTGGTCCCGCTCGTACACCGACTACCAGCTCGCCCTGATCGCCCTCTTCCAGGGTCGGCCCGAGGAGTCCGCGGACCACGCCCGGGCCATGCTCGCCGCCAAGCAGCACATCGGCGACAAGTTCGGTATCGCGCTGGGCCTGGACCTGCTGGCGGCTGCGGTCGCGGCCCAGGGCGACGGCGCGGCGGCAGCCCTCGTCTACGGCGGCGGCCAGGCCGTGTGGCGGACGGTCGGCCACCCGCAGCGCGGCACACCGGAGTTGCGCGCGGTCCGCGAGGAGTGCGAGCAGCGGGCCCGCGCCGCGATCGGCGACGAGGCGTACGCCGAGGTCTTCGACCGGGCCGCCGAGCAGAGCCCCGAGGCGTTGCTCGCCCGCATCGTGGCCGGGGAGCTGTGACCGCGGCGACCACGGCGCCCGACGGGCGGCTTGGGCCTCACCCGGCCGGTTCGCGGGCCAGCGCGTACAGCAGCTCGTAGGCGGTGGTCACCATCCGGCAGGTACGGCCGCGCCGGGTGGCGAGCGCGACCAGCCCGGTCCCGGTCGCCGGGTGGTAGCCGAGGAACGCCTGCTGGCCGAAGGTCGCCCCGCCGTGGAAGAGCAGCGGCCCGTACCGCGCAGGGTGCTGAAACCACGTCAGGGTGTGGGTGTTGCGGTGCCGCCAGCCGCGCCGCAGCAGCGGGATCTGCACCTCGCGCAGCGCCCGCGGCAGCGGGGAGCCGTCGGGGGAGAGGTGGGCCTCCAGGTAGGTCAGCAGGTCGGCGGGGGTGGCGCGGACCGCCCCGGCGGCGGCGAACGCGCCCATGTCGGCGCCGCGGACCGGGGTGCTCCCGTTGGTCCGGTGGCCGATGGCGTCGGTGCCGGTCGCACCGGGCGCCAGGGAGGTGCCCGTCAGCCCGAGCGGGCCGAGGATCCGGGTGCCGAGCAGGGTGGCGTAGTCGGTGCCCGCCGCACCGCTCATGGCCGGGCCGAGCAGCGCCAGACCGAAGTTGGAGTAGCGCCAGCGGGTCCCGGGGCGGTGCCGCGGACGGGTGTGTGCGAAGGTGCGCAGCAGCCGCTCGGTGTCATAGCGGGAGTAGGCGTCGTCGTACGGGCGCAGCAGCGCGCCGGCCAGCAGGTCGGTGGGGATCCGCGGCAGCCCGGAGGTGTGGGTGGCCAGATGCCGCAGGGTGATGCGTCGGGACTGCGGGTGCGGCAGCGGCAGCCGCGGCAGGTGGGCGGTGAGCGGGTCGTCCAGGCGGAGCACTCCGGTCGCCGCCAGTTCCGCGAGCAGCAGCACGGTGAACGTCTTGGAGAGCGAGCCGAGTTCGTAGCGCAGCGCATGGCGCGGGGTCGGCGGTGCCGGCGCGGTGCCGCCGCTGACCACGGTGCGCCGGCCGTGCCGGGTGACGGCCAGCACGACGTCCGGGGCCTCGATCCCGGTGACCGCGTCCGCGAGCCGGTCCGCGAGCGCCGTCCCGCCGCCTTCGGGCCGCATCAGCGGGCGTCGCCGGACAGCACCCGGGACGTCGCCATCGCCGAGGCGAACGCGGCGACCAGGGTGGGGTGGTGGACCTGGTCGAAGACCTCCGCCGCATCGCCCTGCGGCATCGCGTGGTGGATGGGCATCGCGCCGTTGGCGGCCTGGGCGGCGGCGTACCGCTGCCACAGCCGTGCGTCCAGTGTGGGGCGCGGCAGGCAGGCGTCGACGATCAGGAGCTCGCCGAGCAGATCCCAGTGTTCGAGCTCCGCCCAGTCCTCCATCCAGGCGGGCAGGTACCGGCTGAGGTAGTCGGCGATCGCCGGCGGGATCCGGTCGGGCGCCTCGCCCCAGTCGGTGAGGTGGAAGACGGTGTGGGTGATGTCGTACGCGATGTGCAGCTGCACCGTCCAGGGCTCGGGGAGCTGCCCCAGCCAGGTGCGCTCCAGCGCCTGGTCGAAGTCGGCGCTGGGCGCGAGCCCGAGTTTGCGCTCGGCGTTGAGCACCCCGAGCCGCCGGTTGGGCACCATCTCCAGCGTGGTCCACGTGGTGGTCCGCCGGGCCGCCTCCAGGGCCGCCTCCAGGCCGGGGTGGCGGTGGCCCAGTTCGTGGAAGTGCGCATAGACCTCCAGTGGCACCGGCGAGTGGGGTTCATCGTGCTGGAGGGCGGCCAGTACGTTGCCGCCGTCCAGCAGCTCCCGCCAGGTGAAGTCCAGCAGCTGCCCGGCCCGGGTGCGCTGCCGGGACCCGGCCACGCCCTCCCGGAAGAGCACCTGCATGTTGACGGCCAACTCCCCGATGGGCTTGAGCCGTTCGATCATCGCGCTGCCCGTGGCGCGGTCCTCGGGGGTCAGCCGGAAGTGGTCACGGTGCGCGTCGATCCAGGTCAGGGCCCGGTCGCCGACACCGTGCACCAGTGCGGCGGAGGCCGGGGACACCATGGACGCAGCCGGCACGGTCACGGCGCCGCCTCGCTTTCGCAGGGCGTCCGCCCGGCCCCCGCCGCGACCCCGGCCAGCGGGCCGGCTTCGGCCCCGTCCGGGGCGGTACGGGCGAGGGTGCCGGCGAACGCGGTCACCAGGGTGGAGTGGTAGCAGGCCAAGAACGCCTCGGCCCGGTCGGCGGGGCGCGGTGCGGCGCCCGTCTCGGGCACGCTGCCGTCGGCGGCCTGCGCGCCGGCCAGCCGCTGCCAGGCCGCCGGATCGTACGGGGCCTCGGGCAGGCAGGCCGCCACGGCCAGCAACTCGCCCACGAGGTCCCACAGTTGCTCCTCCAGCCAGTTCTCCAGCCAGGAGGGAAGCCAGAGCCGCAGATAGCCGGCCAGCTCGGGGGAGAGCCGCCGGCGGTCGCGCCCCCAGTCGGTGAGATGGAAGACGTCATGGGTCACGCCGTAGGCCGCCCTGCGGTCCAGCGCCCAGGGCTCCGGCATCAGCCCCAGCCCGGTCAGCGCGAACTCCGCGTCGAAGTCGGTGTGCTGGGCCAGTCCGATCCGCCGCTCCGCGTTGAGCACGCTGAGCGTACGGGTGCGGTCCTCGCGCGCCACCCGCCAGCCGCGCAGTCCGGTCGTGGCCGGCACCAGCTCCTCGACGGCCGGATGCCGCAGACCGGACTGCGCGAACACCCCGTAGATCTCCACGGGATAGGTGGCGTGGGGCTCACCGCGGATCAGCTCGGCGAACAGCTCCCCCTCACGGGTCTCCCGCCAGGCGAAGGCGAACAGCCGGTCCGCAGCGGCGCGGAGCCCGGCCCGGGGATGCGACGCCGCGATGAGCTGGGTGAGTTGGGCCAGTTCACCGATCGGTTTGAGGGTGAGGTTGGGATCGGCGTCCGTCGTCGCGTTCGGCGGCAGGCGGAAGAACTCCCGCATCTCCTCCAGCCACCCCAGGCTGTTGCCGACCATCCGGTCCAGCAGCCCGGGGTCGGCCCGGCCGCCGGTCACCAACCCCTCCCGTGGAACCGCCGGGCCGCCACGACGTGCAGTGCGACCCTGGGGTCGGCGCCGCCCATCTGCCGGACGAACGCCAGCCCGGCGTCCAGCCCGAGGGTGGGCGGTACGTCGGGGAGCCGGGCCAGCCAGCGGCCGACCCCGGCCGCCTGGAGCCAGTCCCGGCGGCGTACCGCCCGGACGAACCCGCGGGCCAGGTCATCGGTGCGCGCCGCCAGTTGGTCAGCCAGGTCCGCCGCGAGGCCGGGCAGCGCCAGCGCGGCGAGCTGGGACACCCGGTGCGCCAGCTTGGGCCAGGGGTCGGTGCCGATCCAGTCGGACCCGGCCTTGGGGGGCCGTGGCCAGGGCTGGTCACCGACGGGGAGGTAGGCGTGCGACGCCTCCACCAGGCCCCGGTAGCTCCATGCCGACACCGCGGAGGCGTCCGCCCCCGGGGGGTAGGCCGCGAGCGTCTGCCGCACCACTGCTTCGTCGTCCGCGCCGCCGGGCGCCGCCCGGTGTTCCAGCGCGTACGGTGCGAGCGCGTCGGCGCCCAGTACCCGGACCGCGGCCGGCGCGAGCGGATCGTCCTGCCGCAGGATCCGGGACAGTGCGTAGGGGTCGCCCCCGCCCTGGAGGGCGAGGGCGACCCCGGTTGCGGCATCGGCGATCACAGCGCTGAGCGCGACTGCTCCCTGCGTCTGTTCAGCCAACGGACTACCCCTCAGCTGTGAGTCTTCGGGCGAGGGGTGGGGGGCGAGATCAGGATCAGGCCGAGCGCGAGCAGCCCGTCCACGCACTTGCGGGTGTCGCGGAAGACGCCGTCGGGTTCTTCGGGGGACAGCAGCCCCTCGACTTCGGTGGCCAGAGCGGTGGTTTCGCCCGGTGCTGTGCGATCCGTAACCATGCGATCAACTCCTTCGAGGAATGGGGTATCAGGCTTACATCCGCCATAAACCGCCGCAATCCGGACTAATGCCATCAGTGGTGGCCCTGGGGAGCCCCGATGCCGCGGTGTTGACGGACCGGGGGCCCACCCCCTTCCCCAACTCCTCCACAGAACAAGAGAGTTGACCGATGTGGCGCTACGCCCTGCGGACGTACGGCGTGGTCGTGCCGAGCACGGCGAACCCCAGCCGGCGCAGAATCGGACTGCTCTGAACGGTGGCATCCACCTGTAGGTAGCGCACCCTCCGCGCGGCGGCGATTTCGGCGCGCCGGGCCACAAGTGCCCGGTAGATGCCCCGTCCACGCCAGGCGGGGAGCGTGCCGCCGCCCCACAGGCCGGCGAAGTCCTTACCCGGCGTCAGCTCCATTCGGGCTGCGGACACCGGGGTGTCGCCCGCCATCGCCACCGTCATGACGAGGGAGTCCGGATCCTGTGCGAGCCGGGCCAGCAGCCGGTGCCGCATTCGGGTGGCGGACGTCCCGAAGACCGCTTCGTGGACCCGTACCACCAGCTCCACCCCCGCCGGACCCGTCACCGGCACGAGCCGCACCCCGGGCGGCGGGTCGGCATCCGTGGCGAGGTCGCGCACCGGCGCCACCATCAGGGACTCCGGGGGCTCCGGCACGAACCCGGCCGCCCGCAGCCGGTCGCCGAGGTCGGCGGGGCGGTCATGGGCGTACAGCTTCCACTCGCAGTCCCGGCCCAGACCGGCGAAATACCGGACCTGTGCCGCGATGGCCGGGCCGGCGGTGGATTCGTCGAGACCGGACCACAGGACACCGTTCCAGTCGTCGGGCCCGCCGACCTGCCGCACCACCGGTCCGTCCCGCTCCACCCGGGCGCCGGGGGAGTCGGCCGGCGCCTCCCGGCGCAGTTGACGGTCGAACAGGGCGAGCACCTCGTCGTGATCCATCGGCCCATTCCAGCAGACGGTCCACAGCCCTGGCCGGACCCGTCGGGGCGTTCTAGATTGGTTGATGTCAAGCAACTGGATTCCCGGTGGGAGTGGTGTCCCGTGGGAAGCAAATGGGTCGCCCTGTCGAATACGACGCTCGGCGTGCTGATCGTCTCGATCAACATGTCGATCATGCTGATCGCGCTGCCCGACATCTTCCGCGGCATCGGCGTGGATCCCTTGCACCCCGGCAACACCGGGCTGCTGCTGTGGCTGATCATGAGCTATCTGGTGGTCACCGCCGTCCTGGTGGTCAGCTTCGGCCGGCTCGGCGACATGTGCGGCCGGACCCGGATGTACAACCTGGGCTTCGCGGTCTTCACCCTCTTCTCCGTACTCCTCTCGGTGACCTGGCAGCACGGCACGGCGGGCGCCCTGTGGCTGATCGCCATGCGGGTGCTCCAGGGCGTCGGCGGCGCCATGCTGATGGCCAACTCCAGCGCGATCCTCACCGACGCCTTCCCGTCCGACCAGCGCGGGCTCGCCCTGGGGCTGAACCAGGTCGCGGGCATCGCCGGATCGTTCATCGGGCTGGTGCTGGGCGGGCTGCTCGGACCGCTGAACTGGCGGCTGGTCTTCCTGGTGTCGGTGCCGTTCGGGCTGTTCGGCACGGTCTGGGCGTATCTGAAGCTGCGGGACACCGGGATCCGCACCCCGGCCCGGCCCGACTGGTGGGGCAACCTCACCTTCGCGGCCGGACTCATCGCCGTACTGGTCGGGATCACCTACGGAATCCAGCCGTACGCCGGACACACCATGGGCTGGACCGACCCTGCCGTGCTCGCCGCGCTGGCGGGCGGGGTGGCGCTGCTGGTGCTGTTCTGCTTCGTCGAGACGAGGGTGGCCGAGCCGATGTTCCGGCTGGGGCTGTTCCGGATCCGCGCGTTCACCGCCGGGAACCTGGCCAGTCTGCTCGCCTCGCTCGGCCGCGGCGGCCTCATGTTCATCCTGATCATCTGGCTCCAGGGCATCTGGCTGCCCCGGCACGGCTACGGCTTCACCCAGACCCCGCTGTGGGCCGGGATCTACATGCTGCCGCTGACCCTGGGCTTCCTGGTGGCCGGACCGGCGTCCGGATGGGCCTCCGACCGGTTCGGGGCGCGTACCTTCGCCACCGGCGGGATGCTCCTCGCGGCCGGGACGTTCGTCGCCCTCCAGTCCCTGCCGGTCGACTTCGGCTACCCCGGCTTCGCGGTGATCCTCCTGCTCAACGGCGTCGGCATGGGCCTGTTCGCGGCACCCAACCGCGCCGCCATCATGAACAGCCTGCCGCCCGACCAGCGCGGCGTCGGCGCCGGTATCAGCACCACCTTCCAGAACTCCGCCATGGTCCTGTCCATCGGCATCTTCTTCTCCCTGATGATCACCGGTCTGGCCGGATCCCTGCCCGGCGCCCTCACCGGCGGCCTCACCGCCCAGGGCGTGCCGGCGGCGGACGCGGCCAAGATCGCCGGACTCCCGCCGGTCGGCGTGCTCTTCGCCTCCCTGCTCGGCTACAACCCCGTCCGCACCCTGCTCGGCCCGCAGATCCTCGGCCATCTCCCGCCCGGCCACGCCGCCTATCTCACCGGCCGGGAGTTCTTCCCCCAGCTGATCTCGCAGCCGTTCGCCCAAGGACTCGCAGTCGCCTTCGACTTCGCCGCCTGTCTGATCGCCGCCGTCGCCTCCCTGCTGCGCGGCGGCCGGTACGTCCATGACGACCGGGCCCGGCGGCCCGCGGAGGGCCGGGGCCCGCAGCCGGTCGCGGCGCCCGCCGCCGAGGATCCGGCCCCCGCGCCGCCCGCGCCCCCGCCCTGCACCGGGAGCCCGTGATGGACCGGCCCGGGCCCGCCGAAGACGCCGGACGGCTGCGCGCCGTGCTCCAGCAGCTGCTGCCGCTGCTCCGCGGCCGGTCCCCGCACCGGGACCTCACCCCCAGCAGGCTGGCCGCCCTCGCGGAGCTCGCCGCCCACGGCCCGCTGCGGGTCGGCGAACTCGCCGCACGGATGAACATCGCGCTGTCCACCACCTCCCGCATGGTGGACCTGCTCGACGGCTGCGGCTGGATCGCCCGCCGCCCCGACCCCGCCGACCAGCGCGCCAGCCTGATCAGCCTGAACGACGACGGGGCCGCCCTGCTCGGCACCGTACGCCGGGAGACGACCGGCATCCTCGCCGAGGAGATCGCCGCTCTCACCGCCGACCGCCGGCGCCTGCTCCACGAGGCGCTGCCGGCGCTGGAGTCGCTGGCCGAGCGGATGCGCGGACGGTCCGCCCCGTCAGCGCGGCCCAACGGCCGTGCGGATGCCGTAGTTTGATGTTGTATCAGGTTGCGTCGCCGGACCGCTGCGGGGAGCGAGTGGGGCCCGCGGCCCGGGCGTTCGGCAGCGGGCCGCCCGCCTCACGCGCCGTCGGCGAGCCGGCCGGCGAAGGGGGCCTCCCGGCCGGCCGGGAGAGCGCGCACCGGCGGGACCGGTCGATGGGTCTAGAGTGCGAGGGTGCCGTCGTACAGCATTGGTCAGGCAGCCCGGCTGCTGGGTGTGAGTTCGGAGTCCGTCCGCCGCTGGGCCGACGGCGGTCAGCTGCGGATGGACCGGGACGGCGCGGGCAACCGCGTGATCGACGGGGTGAGCCTGGCGGCGTTCGCCAAGGACCGGGCGGCGGGGCTGCACCCGGTGCCCGGCGAGATCCGTACGTCGGTGCGGAACGCGTTCGCCGGGATCGTCACCGCGGTCACCCTCGACGATGTGATCGCCCAGGTCGAGATCCAGTCCGGGCCGCACCGGCTGGTGTCGGTGGTCAGCCGGGAGGCCGTCGAGGAGCTGGGCATCGAGGTCGGGGTGGAGGCCACCGCCCGGGTGAAGTCGACCAATGTCCATATCGACCGGGCGGACGAACGCGGTTGAGCCCGGGTGCCGTCAGCGGCACAGCAGCGCGGCGTGCAGGTCGAGTTTGTGGTCCAGCCGGGACAGATCGCGGCCGGTGAGCGTCTCGATGCGCTGGACGCGGTAGTGGACGGTGTTGACGTGCAGATGCAGGATCTCGGCGGTACGCGCCCATGAGCCGTGCTGCGCGAGGAACACCTCCAGGGTCTCCAGCAGCATCCGGTGCGAGGCGCTGCCGCCGTGCGCCAGCGGGCCCAGGACCCGGCTGCTGAAGGCCGCACGGACCTCTGCGGGGACCCCGGCGAGCAGCGCGCCCAGCGTGGTGAGGTCGTCGACGGAGGTCACCCCGGCGGCGTCCGGCGCCGCCGACCGGGCCGCCGCGAGGGCGTAACGTGCCTGGTCCAGCGCGGAGTTGAGGCCCTCGGCGCTGGCGACCGGCCCGCTGACCCCGGCGTGCAGCGGCGTCTGCGGCCGGCAGCCGTGCAGCGCCGGCCATACCTCGGCGAGCGGGGTGCGGCCATCGGTGCCGGTGCCGGTGGCGGTGCCGGCGCGGACGACGGCCGCCGCCTCGCCACCCGGGAGCCGGCCGACCGCGAACGGCTCGCCGGGGGAGTGCCGCAGCGCCTCGGCCAGCGCGCTCACCGCCTGGCCGGGCTCGTCGCCGTCCAGCGCGGCGATCACCACCCGGTACGGTCCGGTGGCGGGCAACCCGCAGGCGTGCAGCGCGGTTTCGAGGGCCGCGCCGTCGGCGCCACCCGTGTCGGCGAGCGCCAGCAGCTCCTTCGCCGCCCGCCGCCGGGCCAGCTGCCGCGGTGCGCTGTGGTGCCGGTGCTGGGCGATGACCTCGGCTATCTCGTGCAGCACCCGCGGCGGTGCGTCGGCCGCACCGGGCAGATGCAGGAACCAGCCGTCGTACGGCCCGGCGTCCCCGTCGATCCGCAGGCTGGTGCCGGCCGCCGTCCTCAGGTCCTGTGCCGCCCGACCGGCCGGCAGGACCGGAGCCGCCGGGGTGCGGGCGATCTCCCGGCCGGTCGCCGTCAGTACGTAGCAGGCCGGGCCGCCCAGATGCGCGAATGCCCGGTCCAGCAGGGCGTCCGGGGCGGCGTCCTCGGCGAGCAGCCCGGCCAGTTCGGTGCGGACGTTCTCGGGCAGGGCGTAGTGATCGGTGGGGCGGCGGCTGAGGTCTCCCCACTGGCGCAGGTACACCGCTTCGGTGATGGCCCGGAAGGTGGTGTGCGCGGGGACCGCGAGCAGCGCGACGCCGTGCTCGCGGCAGGACTCGACCAGGACCTCGGGCACCTTCCCGTGGGTCTCCTCGCCGGCCAGCAGCGCGGCTGCCCCGGCGGTGGCCAGCGCCGACACGAAGCGGTCCACCTTCGCCCGGCCGTCCCCGGGCGTCCACCACACCAGCCCGCTCAGCACCAGCTCGCCCGGCTGGAGGAAGCGCGTCGGGTCCTCCAGGTCGGTGGCGGTGACCCCGCCGACCTCGCGGGTGAGCAGCGGGCCCTCGCCCCACAGGAGGGACAGATCGAGCGATGCGAGCTGGAGGAGATCGTGGACGTGCATGTGCTGGCTCCTTGGACGGCTGCCGGGCGCGGAACCCTGCATCTCACATTCACGAGGCGAATATGAGTGATCGCATCGTAAATGCAAGCCTCAGCAGCGCATAACCTTCTTGGTTGATCATCCAGGTACGGGCCGCGGCGTTGGTGCTTTTTCCGTGCTGCGGACCAGTCGTGCCGACCGCCGCCGCGTTGCTTCACTCGGCGGCATGGATCTGAACACGGTGCTGGAGGTGCGCGACGCCCGGCAGCGCACCCCATGGCGCACCGGCGACGCCTGGCTGGGTGGCGGCACCTATCTCTTCTCCGAGCCGCAGCCCCACATCCGGCGCCTGGTGGACCTGAGCCGGATGGGCTGGGAGCCGGTCCAGCAGCTCCCGGACGGCTCGCTGGAGATCGCCGCGACCTGCACCATCGCCCAGCTCTCCCGCTTCGCGGCCACCTTCCGCGTCCCGGCGGCACCCCTCTTCGAGCAGTGCTGCCGCGCCTTCCTGGCCTCGTTCAAGATCTGGAACATGGCGACCGTCGGCGGCAACCTCTGCAACGGTCTGCCCGCCGGCCCGATGATCTCGCTGACCGCCGCGCTCGACGGCAGCTGCCTGCTCCAGGCCCAGGACGGCTCCCTGCGCCGCACCAAGGTCGCCGACTTCATCACCGGCGCCGGCCGCAAGGACCTCGGCGCCGGCGAGCTGCTCCGCTCGGTCACCCTGCCCGCCCGGGCGCTGACCTGCCGTACGGCGTTCCGCCAGGTCTCCCTCTACGGGCTCGGCCGCTCCGGAGCGCTGGTCATCGGCGCCCACGACCCGCTGGACGGCTCGCTCGCCGTCACCGTCACGGCCGCCACCGTCCGGCCGGTCCGCCTCTGGTTCCCGACGCCGCCGAGCGCCGCCGCACTGCGCGGCACCCTGGCGCGGGCCGTCGCCGACGACGAGTGGTTCGACGACATCCACGGACTGCCCGCCTGGCGGCGGCACATGGCGCTGCGGCTCTCCGAGGAGATCCGCTCCGAACTCGCCCACGGCCCGGAACTCACCAGGGAGAGTGCCCGATGACCTTCGCCCTCCACGTCAACGACCGGCCCTTCGACGCCGAGCCCCGCCCCGGCCAGTGCCTGCGCACCTACCTCCGCGACCGCGGCTGGTTCGGGGTGAAGAAGGGCTGCGACGCCGGTGACTGCGGGGCCTGCACGGTCCATGTCGACGGCGAGCCGGTGCACAGCTGCCTCTACCCGGCGGTACGGGCCGAGGGCCGCCGGGTCACCACCGTCGAGGGCCTGGCCGAGCCGGACGGTGAACTCCATCCCGTACAGCGCAGGTTCCTCGACGCCCAGGGCTTCCAGTGCGGGTTCTGCACGGCCGGCTTCCTGATGACGACGGCGAAGCTGAACGAGGACCAACTCGGCGATCTTCCCCGGGCGTTGAAGGGCAACCTCTGCCGCTGCACCGGCTACCGCGCGATCGAGGACGCCATCCGCGGCGTCCGGCACGTCGAGGAGCCCTGCCCCGGGCAGTCGGTCGGCCGCAACCTGGGCGCACCGGCCGGGCCGCAGGTGGTCACCGGCACCGCCCGCTACACCTTCGACATCGAGGTCGAGGGGCTGCTCCACATGAAGCTGCTGCGCTCCCCGCACCCGCACGCCCGGATCGTCTCCATCGACACCGCGGAGGCGCTGCGCGTCCCGGGCGTGCACCTCGTCCTGACCCACCACGACGCCCCCGAGCGGCTGTTCTCCTCGGCCCGGCACGAGCACCCCACCGAGGACCCGGACGACACCCGGGTGCTGGACGACGTGGTCCGGTTCGTCGGGCAGCGGGTGGCCGCCGTGGTCGCCGACAGCGAGGGCGCCGCCGAGGAGGGCTGCCGCCGTATCGCCGTCGAGTACGAGCGACTGCCGTACGTCCTCGACCCGGAGGAGGCGATGCGGCCCGGCGCCCCGGTGATCCACCCCAAGGGCCCGGAGAGCCGGATCGCCCGCGCCGGGAACAACGTCGTCGGCGAGGTGCACGGCGAGGTCGGCAGCGTCGAGCAGGGCTTCGCGGACGCCGACGTCGTCTACGAGGAGACCTTCCGCACCCAGCGGGTGCAGCACGCCAGCCTGGAGACGCACGGCGCCCTCGCCTACTTCGAGGAGAAGGAGGACGGCGACGGCGAACGGATCGTGGTCCGCTCCAGTACTCAGGTCCCGTTCCTGACCCGGCGGGCCCTGTGCGCGCTCTACGACCTGCCGCAGGACGAGGTCCGGGTGGTCGCGGGCCGGGTCGGCGGCGGCTTCGGCGGCAAGCAGGAGATGCTGACCGAGGACGTCGTGGTGCTGGCCGCGATGCGGCTGCACCGGCCGGTGAAGCTGGAGTTCACCCGCGCCGAGCAGTTCTTCGGCGCCACCACCCGGCACCCGTTCACCATCGGCATCAAGGCCGGCGCGCGGCGGGACGGCACCCTGACGGCCCTTCAGCTGCGGGTGGTCTCCAACACCGGCGCGTACGGCAACCACGGCCCCGCGGTGATGTTCCACAGCGTCGGCGAGTCGATGGCCGTCTACCGCGCGCCCCACAAGAAGGTCAACGCCTTCTCCGTCTACACCAATTGCGTACCGGCCGGCGCGTTCCGCGGCTACGGCCTGGGCCAGGTCACCTTCGCGGTGGAGTCGGCGATGGACGAGCTCGCCCGGCGCCTGGGCATCGATCCGCTGGTCTTCCGGGAGCGCAACATCATCGGCCCCGGGGAGCACATGATCAGCCCCGGCGGCGAGGAGGAGGACCTGCACATCGCCAGCTACGGCCTCGACCAGTGCCTCAAGGTCGTCCGCGACGCCATCGCCGCAGACCGCAGCGCCGAGGACGCCCCCGAGGGCTGGCTGGTCGGCCAGGGCACCGCGATGTCGATGATCGCCACCGGCCCGCCCGGCGGCCACTACGCCGACGCCACCGTGACGCTCCTGGAGGACGGCACGTACGACATCGCCGTCGGCACCGCGGAGTTCGGCAACGGCACCACCACCGTCCACAAGCAGATCACCGCCGGCGCGCTGGGCACCACCGTCGACCGGATCGCCATCCGGCAGTCCGACACCGACGTGGTACGCCACGACACCGGCGCCTTCGGTTCGGCCGGCACGGTGGTGGCCGGCAAGGCGGTGATGAAGGCGGCCAACGGGCTGGCGGAGCGGATCCTGTCGTTCGCCGCGGAGCACGCCAGGGCCCCGCGGAGCCTGTGCCGGCTGCTGGCGGACGCGGTGGAGTGCGACGGGCGGACGGTCTCGCTCAAGGAACTCCACGAAGCCGCGCGGGAGAAGGCGGTGGAGCTGGCGGCAGCCGGGCACTGGGGCGGCTCACCCCGCTCGGTGGCCTTCAACGCCCAGTGGTTCCGGATCGCCGTGGACCCCGGCACCGGTGAGATCAAGATCCTGCGCAGCGTCCACTCGGCCGACGCGGGCAAGGTCATGAACCCGATGCAGTGCCGCGGCCAGGTCGAGGGCGGCGTGGCGCAGGCGCTGGGCGCGTCCCTCTTCGAACAGGTCCTGGTCGACGGGGGCGGCAAGGTCCTCACCCCCGCCTTCCGCCGCTACCGGCTGCCCGCCTACGCCGATGTCCCGCGCACCGAGGTGCACTTCATGGAGACCTCGGACGCCATCGGTCCGCTGGGTGCCAAGTCGATGAGCGAGAGCCCGTTCAATCCGGTGGCGCCGGCCTTCGGCAACGCGCTGCGGGACGCCACCGGGGTGCGCTTCACCGAGGTGCCGTTCCTCCGGGACAAGGTGTGGCTGGCCCTGGAGGAGCATCGCGCCGCCGGCGGGGAGGACGGCCGCCCGGCGCGGCAGCACCCCGCGCGCGAGGGGTCGGTGTGAGGAGCAGGTGACCGGCGGCGGTGTGCTCGGGGGCCGCACAGGGGGCGGCCTCGGACATGCTGCCCTCTTGTCCTCTTTCATCTCACTTACGCAAGGGAAACATGTGTGCGTGGATGGCATATGTGATTGAGTCACCGGCCGGTGGGGCATCACAGGAGGCAGCCACCCCGCGGACCGCCTCAAGGGGACCAGAATGAGCCGACTCAGCCCGCCACCCCGCACCGCCGCCGCATCCGACACACCCGTGGACGTCCCCGACGCCCCCCGGGGCTTCCTGATCAGCGGTCAGCTGCGCCACCCGCTGGCCCTGACCGTCGCCGACCTGCGGGAGCGCTGGCCGCAGCGGCATGCCCCGGTGGTCTTCGACTGCGCCACGAACGGGCCGCAGCACCACGCCTTCGACGGGCCGCTGCTGCGGGACGTGATGGACGAGGCGGGACCGGCGTTCGACGTCCGGCGGCGCAAGGACCGCTCCCGCTTCCTGCTGGCCGTCACCGGCGGGGACGGGCATCACACGGTGCTGTCCTGGGCCGAGATCGACGCCGACTTCGGCGACGCGCCGGTACTTCTGGCCACGGCGATGGACGGCCGGCCGCTGGACGCGGTGGGCAGCCAGCTGGTGGTGCCGTCCGACCGCTGCGGGGCGCGCTACATCAGCGCGATCACCGGCATCTGGTGCGGGCCCTGCCCCTCGCCCGCAGAGCCGCTGCCCTGGCCTTAGGGCCGGTCCGACGGGTCAGGGCGGGCAGGGCCCTGGTCCGGGTCAGCCCCGGCCGTCGGCGGCGAGTGCGATCTCGGTGGACTTGATCAGCGCGGTGACCTCGGCGCCGGCGGCCAGCTTCAGGTCCTCGGCGGCGTCCCTGGTGATCGCCGCGGTCAGCTCGCCGCCCGCGACGGCGACCTTGACCCCGGCCATGGCGCCGCCGGTCGCCACGTCGACGACGGTGCCCGGGAGCTGGTTGCGGATGCTGACCCCGTCGAGCGGGCCGGTGGAAAGGGCGACCTCGGTGGATTTGATGAGGGTGCGGACCGCCGAGCCGGCCGTGATGCCGAGGTCCTCGACCGCCTCCAGCGTGATGGCGGCGGTGATTTCCTGGCCGCCCGCAAGACGCACTTTGACGGTCGCCATGACTTCCCCGGGGGTGACGGAGAGGACGGTACCGGGGATCTGGTTACGGATGCTCAGACTCATGGGAAATGCCTCATCGCGAAGGGAAATGTCAGGAAATGTCCTGCTGTCTCTTCGTCACTTTAGTCGGGCAGCCGCACGGATTCCTTTTGACATTCGGTCCTCGATATAGGGCCCGCGGTCCACGGCATTCGGGACCTCCGGCCACCCCGGCGGGCCATTGGCCCATCCTCCAATAAGGGTGGCATCTGCTATATAGCTTCGCCTTAAGAATTGTAAATGCGAGCCAATACCTCATATCTTGTCGCACATGCAGTCCTACACGATCGGCCAGGCGGCGCGTCTGCTGGGCGTCAGCCCGGACACCGCCCGCCGCTGGGCGGACGCCGGGAAGGTGGCCACCCACCGCGACGAGAGCGGTCGCCGCCTCATCGACGGCCGGGACCTCGCCGCCTTCTCCATCGAGGTCGGCCAGTCCGCGGGCGGTGAGGAGGACGCCTCCTACACCTCCGCGCGCAACGCCTTCCCCGGCATCGTCACCGCCGTCAAACTCGGCGATGTCGCCGCCCAGGTCGAGATCCAGGCCGGTCCGCACCGGCTGGTGTCCCTGCTGACCCGCGAGGCTGTGGAGGAACTCGGCCTGGAGGTGGGGATGCAGGCCATCGCCCGGGTGAAATCCACCAGCGTGCACATCGACCGCACCTGAGCCGCCCCCTCCCAACCCCCCCGCGGCACCACCGGCCGGTCCATCCCCCGTCGTTCCGGCGACGGGACCGGCCGTTTTGCACCAGCGGCGTCGCCCGTCCACGGCGCGGCTATGTCCCCAACCGCTGAGGCGACAGCGTCGCCCCGCGTCAGAAGGAGTCCCGCACCATGTCCCACCTCTTCACCGGGCGCCGCACCGCCGCCGCGATCGTCACCGCCGCCCTCCTCGTCCCGCTCGCCGCCTGCGGCAGCAGCAGCGGCAAGAAGGACGGCGCCGACGCGTCCGGTGGCAGCACCGCCAAGACGGACCTCACGGTGCTCGCCGCCGCCTCGCTGACCGACGTCTTCAAGAAGGCCGGCGCGGCCTACGAGAAGGAGCACCCGGGCATCAAGGTCGACTTCTCCTTCGCGGGCTCCCAGGAGCTGGCCGCCCAGGTCAAGCAGGGCGCCCCCGCCGATGCCCTGGTCACCGCCGACACCAAGACCATGGACGGACTGAAGGCGGACGCCGGCACGCCCACCGTCATCGCCAAGAACCGCCTGGTCATCGCCACCGGTCCGGGCAACCCGAAGAAGGTCGGCGGCCTCAAGGACCTCGCCGACAGCAAGCTGAAGGTCGTGCTGGCCGCCCCCGAGGTGCCGGTCGGCCGCTACAGCAAGAAGGTGCTCGACGCCCAGAAGCTGACCGTCAAGCCGGTCTCCCAGGAGCCCAACGTCCGCGCCGTCCTCAGCAAGGTCGAACTCGGTGAGGCGGACGCCGGCATCGTCTACAAGACGGACGCCGCCACCGCGCCGAAGAAGGTCGACGCGATCGACATCCCCGACGCGCAGAACGCCGTGGCCTCCTACCCGGCCGCGACCCTGAAGACCTCCAAGCACGCGGATGCGGCAGCCGCGTTCGTGAAGTGGCTGAGCACGCCGGAGGCGCAGCAGCTGCTCCAGCAGGCGGGCTTCCAGAAGCCGTAGCCGCCGCGGGTGTACGGGACGGTCCGGCTCGGGGGAGCGGACCGCCTCGTACGGTCCCGTCGTCCGCCGGCCCGCACCTATCCCGGGAACCCCGATGACACGCCTTCGCACCCCCGCCGCGCGCCCGGCGGTCAGGCTTCGCGCACCCGGCGCCCGCACACCCGTCGCGCTGGCCGTACCGGCGCTGCTCGCCTTCGCGTTCCTGCTGATGCCGCTGATCGGCATCCTGAGCCGCACCAGCTGGGGCGATATCGGCACCCATCTGACCACTCCGGGTGTGCTCGAAGCGCTCCGGCTGTCGCTGCTGGTCTCCTTCTGGGCGCTGGGGCTGTCGCTGCTCCTCGGCGTGCCGCTCGCCTGGCTGCTGGCCCGGGTGGAGTTCCCCGGCAAGGCGCTGGTCCGCTCGCTGGTGCTGCTGCCGATGGTGCTGCCGCCGACCGTCGGCGGTGTCGCCCTGCTCCTCGGCTTCGGCCGCCGCGGACTGCTCGGGCCCTGGCTGGAGAACACCTTCGGCATCGTGCTGCCGTTCCACACCTCCGGTGCGGTGGTCGCGGCCACCTTCGTCGCGATGCCGTTCCTGGTCATCAGCCTGGAGGGCACCCTCGCCGGGCTGCGCCTCAGCTACGAGGAGACCGCGGCCTCCCTGGGCGCCTCGCCCGTACGGGTCTTCTGCACCGTCACCCTCCCCATGGTCGCCCCCGGCCTGGCCGCCGGGGCCGCGCTGACCTGGGCCCGCGCGCTCGGCGAGTTCGGCGCGACCATCACCTTCGCCGGCAATCTGCCCGGCACCACCCAGACCCTGCCGCTCCAGGTCTACCTCCTGCTCCAGGACTCCCCGGAGGCCGCCACCTCCGTCTCGCTGCTGCTGCTCGTCATCGCGATGGCCGTACTGGTCTGCCTGCGGGGCCGCTGGATCGGCGCCGGCGCCGACCGCGGCAGCCGCGCCGTACGCCCCGCCGACACGGACGGGGAGACGGACACCGGCACCGGCAGCGAGGCCGGTCCCGTCCCGGCGCAGCCCGCCGGCGCGGGCGCCGGGCAGCCGGACGCGCCGTCCCCGGCCGCCGACGGCCACTGGCCGCTGCACGCCGAGGTCACCGGCTTCAACCAGCTGACCCTGAACGCCGAACCAGGCACCACCATCGCCGTCGTCGGCCCCAACGGCGCCGGCAAGACCACGCTGCTGCGCGCACTGCTCGGGCTCACCCCGCGCGCCCACGCCGCACTGCGCCTGGGCGACACCGACGTCACCGCCCTGCCCCCGCACCGCCGCGGCGTCGCCTGGGTCCCCCAGGACGGCGCGCTCTTCCCGCATCTGTCGGCGCTGACCAACACCGCTTACGGGCTGCGCGCCCACGGCGTCCCGCGCACCGAGGCCCGGCGCGCCGCCCAGCAGTGGCTCGACCGGCTCGGCGTCGGCCACCTCGCGCACCGCAGGCCCGACCGGCTCTCCGGCGGCCAGGCCCAACGGGTCGCCCTGGCCCGGGCATTGGCCGCCCGGCCGCGACTGCTGCTGCTCGACGAACCGCTGGCCGCGCTCGACCAGACCACCCGCGCCCATGTCCGCCACACCCTGCGCGGCCACCTCGCCGGCTTCGGCGGGGTCTGCCTGATCGTCACCCACGACCCCGTCGAGGCCGTCTCGCTCGCCGACCGCGTACTGGTCCTGGAGGACGGGCGCGCCCTCCAGGACGCACCGCCCGCCGAGGTCACCCGCGGCCCGCGCTCCCCCTGGGTGGCACGGATGCTCGGCCGCAATGCCTGGCCGGGCACCGCCGACGGCGACGGGCTGGCGCTCAGCGGCGGCGGGCGGCTGGTCATCGCCGACCAACTCCCCGACGGGGCAAGGGCGTTGGCGATCATCGCCCCCGAGGCCGTCTCCGTCCACCTCGACCGGCCGTCGGGCAGCCCGCGCAACGTCTGGCCCGGCACCGTCCGGGAGATCACCGCGGCCGGCAGCCGGCTGCGCGTCCTGGTCACCTCACCGGAGGCGCCCGACCTCGTCGCCGAGATCACCCCGTCGGCGGCCCTGGAACTCGGCCTTGCCGACGGCGTCGCCGTCTGGACCAGCGTCAAGGCCACCGAGGTCTCGCTGGTGACGCTCTGAGGGCGCCGAGCCGGAGCGGGGCCGTGGGGGGCCCGATCGGCCCGTGACGCAGCCCGGCCGAATCCGTGGCGCGCCGGCCCCCGGCCGAACGCCGTGCAGCAGAACGGCAGTTCACCGGACGGGGCGGTGGGTCAGCCCGAGTGAGGGATGTCCGCCGGCTCCAGCACGAAGACCGGTATCTGGCGGTCCGTCCTCTCCTGGTAGTCCGCGTAATCGGGGAACGCCTCGACCGCCCGCGCCCACCACGTGGCCTTCTCCTCGCCCGTGACCTCACGGGCGACCATGTCCTGCCGGACCGTGCCGTCCTGGAGCTCCACCCGGGGGTCGGCGACGACGTTGTGATACCAGACCGGGTGCCGGGGCGCGCCGCCCATCGACGCCACCGCGGCATACGCGCCGTCGTGCTCCACCCGCATCAGCGGGCTCTTGCGGATCTTCCCGCTCCTGGCGCCGCGGGTGGTCAGGACGATCACCGGCAGTCCGCGCAGCGCCGTGCCTTCCGTGCCGCCGGAGCCTTCGTACCGCGCGACCTGGTCGCGCACCCATTGCGCCGGGCTCGGTTCGTACTCTCCCTGAAGAGGCATGCCGTCCGTCCCCTCGCCGAAGACCGCGGGTCGTTGCTCCGCGCTTCCGCTCTCCGTGTCTGTCTGCTGCTGACTGCGTCTCTCTGCGTCTGCTTGCGTCTGCTTGCGTCTGTCTGCGTCTGTCTGCTCTCAGTAACGGCGGAGCCGGCCGGATCATTCCGGCTCCGCCGTCGCATTCCGTGACGACCTGTCGCGCGCCGGGGGCGACAGGTCAGGAGACCGGCTCGACCGCCCGGCTCCGGCTCCGGCGGTGCTGCTCGGCCCAGTTCGTCAGTGCAGCCTCGCAGGCGTGGTCGAGATGGCGCAGACCACTCAGGTCGAGTTCCACGTCCCGGTCGGCGGGCAGCGCCTCCAACTGGTCCAGCAGCTTGGGCAGCCGCAGGAAGGTGGCGTTGCCGACGGCCCGCACCTGGATCGGCCCGGTGAGTTCCGGGGTGTGGACCTCCAGTTGGACCTGGGAGGTCTCCCAGGCGGTCTTGGCGACGGCCAGCAGCAGCCCGATCAGCACGCCCTCGAACATGTTCACCGTCACGATGGCGGTCGCGGTCACGAACAGCACCACCGCCTCACCGCGGTGCTCCCGCCACAGCGGGCGCAGTTCGCGCAGCGGGAGCAACTTCGCGCCGGCGTGGACCAGTACACCGGCCAGCGCGGCGACCGGCACCACACCCAGCGCGGCCGGGAACGCCGCCGCGAACAGCAGCAGCCACACCCCGTGCAGCACCCGCGACGCCTTCGTCCTGGCCCCCGCCTGGACGTTGGCGGCACTGCGGACGATCACCGCCGTCATCGGCAGCGCGCCCAGGATCCCGCACACCGTGTTCCCGGCGCCCTGGGCCATCAGCTCCTTGTCGTAGTCGGTACGCGTCCCGTCGTGCAGCCGGTCCACCGCCGCTGCGCTGAACAGCGACTCCGCCGACGCGATCAGCGCGAAGGCGAGCACCGTGCCCAGTACGCCGATATCGGTCAGCCGGCCGAGGTCCGCCAGGCCGGGCGGCTGGATGGCGTCCAGCAGCCCGCTGACCTGCACCCGGGCGACCGGCAGAGCCAGCGCCCAGACCGCCGTCGTGGCCAGCGCGACCGCGGCCAGTGGCGCCGGCAGCACCCGCGCCCCGCGCCGCCAGCGCGGCCACAGCACCAGCACGGCGATGGTCCCGGCACCGACCCCGAGCGCGGACAGCGCGGTAGCGGACACGATCGTGTCGCCGATCAGCCGCGGCAGCGAACCGATGTTGGCGAGGCCGCTGCCCGGCGCCTTGGCGTCGGCGAGCGCGTAGAGCTGCCCGGCGATCAGGACCAGCCCGATGCCGGCCAGCATGCCCTGGACCACGGCGACCGAGATCGCCCGGAACCAGCGACCCAACTTGAGTGCCCCCATGGTCAGTTGGAGCACCCCGGCGGCCAGCACCAGGGCTCCGAGCGCGCCGAGGCCGTACTCCTTGACGGCCTCGAAGACCAGCACCGTCAGCCCGGCGGCCGGACCGCTGACCTGGAGGCTGCTGCCGGGGAGCAGACCGGTCAGCAGGCCGCCGACGACACCGGTGACCAGGCCCAGCTCCGCCGGTACGCCGGATGCCACGGCCACTCCCACGCACAGCGGGACGGCGACGAGGAAGACCACGAGGGAGGCGGTGAAGTCCGCCCGGAGGAAAGGAAACCGCTTCATCATGTGCGCACCCGCCTTCACAGCGGGAGGAACGCGTCGGTGGCCGGCTGATGGGCGGACACCGATCCGGTGTGCACCTCGTAGAACCAGCCGTGCAGCCGCACCTCGCCGGCGTTCAGCCGCTCCCGTACGCAGGGGTAGCCGCGCAGCCGGTCCACCTGCTGGGTCACATGCCGCTGCACGGCCGCGGCGAGCGTCGGCTCCTGGCCGGCCGGCAGTTCGTCCGACAACTGGAGTGCCAGCCAGTCCCGTACGGCGGGCGCACCGGTCAGATCCTCGCGGCGGGCCTTGGCGCCGACCGCGCCGCAGTGCGAGTGGCCGCAGACGACGATGTCGGCGACGCGCAGCACCCGCATCGCGTATTCGATGGTGGCGGCCTCCGAACTGGCCGCCATCCCTTCCTGGTAGACGGGCACGGCGTTGCCGGCCGTGCGGAGTTCGAAGAGCTCGCCGGGGCGGGCCCCGGTGATCAGGGACGGTATGACCCGGGAATCGGAGCAGGTGATGAACAGGGCGAGGGGGGACTGGCCGGCGGCGAGCCGGCCGAAGGTCTCCCGTTCCTCGGTGCGATCGGCGATACGGGCCGTCAGGCCCCGGGCATGCTGGATGAAGGTCTCCACGAGGAGGTCTCCTGCTGATGAGTGATGCCACCGTGGGGATGGCGGGAACGTGCGGCGCGAGGTGGTGCCCGGCGTCGGGGCCGGCCACCACGGCCGCCCTCAGCAGCGGAAGACGCAGTGCAATACGGGGAGTTGGTCCGGTCTCGATGCCGCGGAGCTGGTGAGACCGGCGGGTTGGCGTCCGGCGGCGGAGTCGCTTGCCGTATCGGTGCCGAACGGGGGCCGCGCCCGGCGGGTCGGCGCCGGGTCCGCCGAAGAGGGCGCGACGCGCCGTGGCCTGCCGCGCTCGGTCTCGCGCTTGGGGTGCTTCTCCTCGTCGGAACCGGCGTTGGCCGACGCTGCGGTGCTCGCCGACTTGACCGCGGCGGCGGCCGGAACCGCGGGCTTGGCCTTGCACGGGGAGGCCGCCGCGCCCAGCAGGAACGCCAGGACGACGGCGAGGGCGGTCAGCGGCATACGGAGCCGGGCCACCAGGCGGGATATGCCCGCCGTACCGGTGTCCTTCCGCCTCATCGCTCTCCGCCTGCTCGTCCGTCGTCCGTTGCGCGTCGGGTCAAGGGGCCGGCCGGTCGTCGTGCCGCGGCCGACGGCGGACCCGCGCTCTCATAGTGCAGCATCCAGGTTTCCGGCGTGATAACGAGAAATGACGCCATGTTGAGGATATTTTCCGGATTGGTCTGATCCATCGTCATCGACGGGCCGCTGCCCGCCGTGGCCCGCCGTGGTCCGCCGTCATGCGAGGGCCGTGGTCACCTCCGGGCGGCCGACGCGACCACCGGGATCACCGCCAGTGCCAGCAGCCCGCCCGCCAGCGCCAGCGCCGGGAAGCCGCCCAGGGCGACGACCAGGCCCGACGACATCCCGCCCGCCGCCCCGGCGATCGCGATCCCCACGTCCACCAGCCCCTGGACCGAGGCCCGGCGGGCCGGCGGCAGCGCGTCGGTCACCAGCGCGGTGCCGCTGATCAGGCCGAAGTTCCAGCCCAGGCCCAGCAGTACCAGCGCCACCGCCAGGGCCGGCAGTCCGTGCGGCGGGGCGACCGCGGCGAGCACCCCGGCGGCCGACAGCGTCACACCGGACGCTGCGGCCATCCGGAGCCGGCCGATCCGGTCCACCAGCAGCCCGGTGAGCGGCGACGGCAGGAACATCGCCCCGACATGCAGGGCGATCACCCACCCCGCCGTCTGCGTGCCATGACCGTGGGCGAGCAGATGCACCGGGGTCATCGTCATGATGGCGATCATCACCAGCTGGCCGATGACCATGACGGCGGTGCCGGTGACCAGCCCCCGCCGCCGTACGGAGCGGGCCGCCGCACCGCCGTCGGCCGCCGTCGGGCCGTCCGGATCCGGTGCCGGCCGGTCCTCGGCCGGCGCGCGGGCCGGCCACAGCGGATCCGGCCGCAGCAGTACGGCCAGGACGACGCCCGCCGTCCCGAACGCCGCCACCGCCAGCAGAAACGGACCGGCGAGCCGCGGAATGCCCCAGGCATGCGCCATGTTGCCGGTGACCGTCACCAGGTTCGGGCCGATCACCGCACCGAGCGTGGTGGCGAACAGCACCGTGCTGACCGCGCGTCCGCGCCGTTCGGGTGGGGCGAGATCGGCGCCCGCGTAGCGCGCCATCAGATTCGTCGCGGTACCGGCCCCGTAGACCAGCAGGGACAGGAACAGCAGCGGCACGCTGCCCACCGCCGCCGCTGCCACCACGCCCAGGCTGCCGAGCGCCCCGGCGCCGTACCCCAACGCCAGCCCGGGGCGCCGTCCCCAGCGCCGGCAGAGGCGTCCGATGCCCACGGCGCCCAGCGCCGCCCCGGCCGTGAACAGGGCGCTGGGCACCCCGGCCGGTCCGGTCGACCCCAGCATCTCCTCGGCGAGCAGGGCGCCGACGGTGATCCCCGCCGCCAGCCCCGCCCCGCTGAGCGCCTGGGAGAACACCAGGACGGCCAGGATCCGCCGCTGGGCCGGGACGTGCGCCGCGGCCGGGGCGGTGGTCCGCGCGCTCATGCGGGCAGCGGCTCCAGTGCGGCGATGTCCGCCAGGGACAGTCCCATGCGCCGGTGGAGAAAGCGGACGATCGTCCAGTGCGGCAGTGCATCCTCGTCGAACGGCCCGAACTCCCGGCAGTACAGGGGAATCCAGCGCAGCGCCTCTTCCAGCACCTGCTCGCGGCCGGGCTCTTGCCGGTAGTCCTCGTAGGCGATGCTCCGGTGCTCGATGAAGAACCGGCCCGGTAGCCGTTCTTCGCACAGCGTCCGGTATTCGCGGGTCTGGAGAATGAGGTAGTGCCAGATCTCGTCGATGTCCTGCTCGACGGGGAGGAAGAGCCCGCCGAGCCGGTCGCGGTGGCGGGAGACGAGATAGAGGTGGCGCAGGCATTCCAGCACCTGGCGCTCCACGAACTCCTGTGGCGCATCGGTCTTTTCGGCGAAATGCGCCACGACCTCGCGGTACATGTCCGCGCCGAGCAGTGCCGTCAGCTCCTCGGCGGATATCGGCGGTGTGCCGGTCATGCTGCTCCTTGCGCGAGCCAGGCGTATTTGCCCGACTTCCCGATGGGGATGTGCGTACGGTGGTCGAGTCGGCAGAGCCGCCCGGTGAGTTCGGTGACTCCCCGCTCCAGCGCGACGGTGTCGGCCGGTCCGAGGGGTGCGCCGTGGAAGGTCGTGTACGCCAGCCGGGCCTCGGCGGCGCCGATCAGCCGCAGCTGGTGGACGAAGACCTGCGGGGTCACCTCGCCGATCCGCCGGTCCAGGTCGCCCTGGGCGACCGGGCCGTGCCGGGTGCTCAGCAACTCCTGCTGCCGGCCGCAGAATTGGGAGATCTTCTCCGGATCGGGGGAGCCGTCCGCCGTCCGTACGAGGTCGCCCGTGCGATACCGGATCAGCGGCATATAGGGATTGCGCACGCTGGAGACGATGAGCTGGTGGATCGTGCTGTCCGGGGCGATCGGGTGGAGTTCGACGCTCATCCGGTCGAGGTGCGGCCGGTATTTCCCCCGGCGGTCGCTGGAGAAGAGATAGCCGAGTTCGGTGCTGCCGAAGAGGTCGATGATCGGGCAGGCGAAGTGCTGGTGCAGAAAGCGCCGCACGTTCACCGGGGTGTATTCGTAGGCGTGAATGATGCTGGCCGGCGGCGGGAAGTCGTCCCACAGTCCCCATTCACCGACTTTGCGCACCAGATGCGCCAGGTGGTAGCCGGAGCAGTCGAGGTGGTACGAGCCCTGCGGATGCGCTTCCCGGGCGGCCTCGATCTCGGCGAGCATCCGCACCACGTCGTCGCGCTCCCACCGCGCCGGATCCAGCCGCAGATTGAGATAGCAGGTCCGGTCGTCGAGCCGACGGTCGGCCGGCGGCGGCACCGGTTCCGGCGGTACGCCGCGCTTGACGGCGTTGATCCGTGCGACGTGTTCCGTCGCCAGCACCGTCGTCAGCGAGACCCGCCGGCAGCCGGATGCCCAGGTGCCGGCGATGTCCGGGTGCTCGCTCCACAGCCGGTAGTAGGAGTGCAGCAGGAAGTACGGGGGCCGGATGAGCTGCATCCGGGCGTGGTGGGTGCCGGTGGAGAGCACGAACTCGGCCTCGCCGGATTCCAGCGCGGCGGCCAGGCGGGACGTCATCCAGTTGTCGGGGAACCCGCGCGCGATCTCCGGCTTGTCGAGTATCGGGAAGTGGCCCTTGGCCAGTGACTCGCGGTAGATCGGGATGTCGCGGATCTGCTCGATGACCTCGGCGGTCGGCTGACCTTCCATGGAATCCCTCGGTGTGCTCGGAAGATGGTGCCCCGCTCCGATTCCGGGCGCCGCGCCCGGCGGGCCGGCGGCGGGGGAAGTCGCCGACGGCCCGCCTCGGGCCGTCGGGCGGCCGGGGGACCGGCGTTTCAGGAAATGCAGCCGGCCTTGGGCGCCGCGCTGATGCAGCCGGCCTTGGGTGCGGCGCTGATGCAGCCGTCCTTCGCCGCCTGCTGGGCGGAGTTGGCGGCTATCCAGCCCTGCCAGATGTCGTCCTGGGCCATCTTCTTGATGAGCTGCTCCACGGGGACCTCCGAAAGGTGTGGGGAAGGGGAGGCGGCGACCGGTGCCGCCCGGATGACCTGCGCCGATGCCGCCACCACCGAAAGTAAAAGGAGTGCCAAGTCAATGTCAATGGCGGGCAATATCGGGTGACGGGAAGAGGGGCGGGGTGCGCCAACTTTGGCGGGATTCCATCGAGATGATCGGCTGCGGAACTTTCTGACGGAGGGTCAACTGGACGGATGGGCCGCGCCGTCGTAAGGCGCCGCCCGGCGACCGCCGCCCGGGTCTGATCGGGTTTCGTTCGGGTGACCTGTCCAGCGGGTCCGAGGCCTCCCGGCCGCGCACGGGGAACGATCACGACCGTCCACCGATCAACCCTGCACCCACCCGGGAGTCCGTCGTGCGCATTCTGCTCATCGCGGGCGCGTTCAACAGCCTGACGCAGCGCGCCTACGCCGAACTCACCGACCGCGGGCACCGCATCGCCGTCGAGCTGGTCACCCGCGAGACACCGCTCGCCGGGCTCGTACCGCGGCACGCGCCCGAGCTGATCGTGGCCCCGATGCTCAAGACGGCCATCCCCCGGGAGGTGTGGTCGGCCTGCCCCTGCCTGATCGTGCACCCCGGCCCGCTCGGTGACCGCGGCCCCTCCTCAGTGGACTGGGCGGTGCACCTGGGTGCGGACCAGTGGGGCGTCACCGTCCTCCAGGCCAACGACGAGATGGACGCCGGCGATGTCTGGGCGACGGTCAACTGCCCCGTCCCCGACGTGGGCAAGAGCGACCTGTACCGCAACGAGATCGCGGACGCGGCGATGGCGGCGCTGCTGACCGCCGTCGACCGCTTCGCGTCCGGCGGCCACCGCCCGCAGCCCCAGCACGCGCTGGCGCCCGACCGCATCATCGGCTGCCCCCGGCCACCGCTCCGCCAGGACGCCCGCCGCATCAACTGGTCCACCGACCCGACCGCCACCGTGGTCCGCACCCTGCGCGCCGCCGACTCCCAGCCCGGTGTACGGGACGAACTGCTCGGCGAGACCTGGTTCCTGCACGGCGGCCACCCCGAGGACACCCTGACCGGGCGGCCCGGCGAACTTCTCGCCACCCGCCACGGCGCCGTCTGCCGGGCGACCGCCGACGGCGCCGTATGGATCCCCGAACTCCGGCAGCCGCGCGCCCCGGGGGAGCCCGCCACCTTCAAACTGCCCGCGACCCTCGCGCTCGGCGACCGCCTTCCGCCGCTGCCCGAGGTGCCGGCCCCGCTGGAGCCCACCGAAGACGCCCGCACCTGGACCGACATCCGCTACCACGAGGACGGACCGGCCGGATTCCTGCGCTTCTCCTTCCCCGGCGGCGCGATGAGCACCGACCAGTGCCGGCGGTTGCTCGCCGCGTACGAGTACGCCTGCGCCCGGCCCACGTCCCTCCTGGTCCTCGGCGGCCGGCGGGACTTCTTCTCCAACGGCATCCACCTCAACGTCATCGAGGCCGCCGCCGACCCCGCCGCGGAGTCCTGGGCCAACATCAACGCCATCGACGATCTGGTGCACGCCGTCCTGACCACCACCGACCGGTTGGTGGTCGCCGCGCTCGGCGGCAACGCGGCGGCCGGCGGGGTGATGCTGGCGCTCGCCGCCGACGAGGTGTGGTGCCGCTCCGCGGCCGTCCTCAACCCCCACTACCGGCTGATGGGGCTCTACGGCTCGGAATACTGGACGTACACCCTGCCCGGCCGGGTCGGGGCCGAGACCGCGGACCACCTCATGGCGCGGGCCCTGCCGGTCAGCGCCGGAAGCGGGCAACTGCTGGGACTGGTCGACCGGATCATCGACTGCGCCCCGGAGGACTTCGCCGACCGCACCGCGGGACTCGCCCGCCGGCTGGCCGCGGCGCCCGCCACCCCGGCCCGGATCGCCGCCAAGAAGGCCGACCGGGAGCGGGACGAGGGGCGGCGCCCGCTCGCCGCCTATCGGGACCACGAACTGGCCCGAATGCACCGGACGTTCTTCGACCCCGAGGAGCCCTACCACGCCCTGCGGCGCGCCTTCGTCCGCAAGGAGCCCCCGGTCGGCACCCCGGCCCACCTGTTGACGGTGGCCGGGACGTTGGCCGAAACGTGCCGGGACGGGGAGAGTTGAGACGTCCGGCGCGGGCCGGCGTCTCCAGGGAGGCGCCCCCACCGTCGGTCGGCTGACATGGCGTCAGCGGGCCGGTGGCCGATCTTCCCATCGGCCACCGGCCCGCACGCCTCCGCCCGGTGGACTGCCGCCGGGCGGCCCCGGGTGTGCTTCCGGTCGTTCAGCGCCCGCGGTTCACGGCATCGGGAGGTACTTGTACCCGATCCCGAAGACGGTGCTGATGGACTTGCGCCGGCGCGGTCCGAGCCGCCGCCGCAGCCGGGCGATATGGACGTCCACGGTGCGGGCGCTGGACTGGCAGTCCGGCCAGACCGCGTCCATCAGCTGTTGTCGGGTGAACGCCCGCTGCGGGTGCAAAACCAGGTGGGCGAGCAGGTCGAATTCCAGCCGGGGGACGTTCAGTTGCCGACCGTCGATGGAGACCGTCCGGGCGGCCTCGTCGATCTGGATCGGGTCCGGCCGCACGGCGCGGGCCCGGACGTGCGCGCCGACCGCGGCCGGGCCGGGCGGCGCTTCACACGGTGGTGCGAGGATGATCCGGAGCTCGTCCGAGGTCGGTCGGTGCATCGATACAGGCTCCAAATCGTGCAAGGTGAGCTGCCACTTGCCGTCGGGAAGCCGATCGACCGCCAGGGGCGGGCCTTCGCCGGGGCCGGCCATCGCCGGCCGGCTGAAGTCGGCCTCCAGTCGCAACGCAAGGGGGGTCGTCGAGGAGTTCAAAAACATGATCTGGGCCCATTCCTCTTGCAAAGCAGGCGTGTTCGGACAGACATGGCGGTGCTCGACGTTCGGGGTGCTGTTCTGCTGCGCAGCGATCACGGCGCAGCCCACGTACGGTGCCGGGCCGGGGCGCCGGCACTCGTGATGCGGGTGCACCCATCGGGGCAATCGCTCCCTTCGTGCTCGGGAGTACGAGTGCGCCCATGCCCGTGTTCAGCCATGACGTGATGCGAAGTCACGGCTCCGGTCCGAACGAACGCTACATGTGATCGCGCGCTTCCGGATAGTAGCTTCCGCTAATTACGGTTGCTCTTGAGCCGATTTCATGTTTGCCGGGCTTCGCGTCCGGCGGCGATGCGGCGCACCGGTTCGACGGCGGGCCGGTGGATTGGTTTAACGGACACCGTTTCTTCGGCTGTCCCTCAGGCCCGCGCGGGCGCGGTGCCGGCGTACCGCATCGCGGTCGGCGCAGGTGGGGGAGCGGTAGCGCTGCCGTCCGGCACGGCTGAAGTCCGCATACGCATGACCGCATTCGGCCAGTGCGCAGCGGCCGAGCCGGTGCGTGCCCAGGCCGGTCAGATGCAGTGCGGTGCCGACACTGCCCACCGCCCGCAGCACTCCACCGAGGCTCTGGCCGTCCTCCCGGTAGTGGATGTGCCGGCCGCCGTTGGCGTGATCGGTCACCCTGGGGTGGCAGGCCGCGTCCGCGAGGAGCGCGTTGAGCAGCGCCGCCCGGCGCTCGTCCGCGGGGGCGTCGACGACCTCGGCCCAGCGGTCCGGGAAGGCCGGCACCACGGTCGGATCGGCCTCCGTCACCGGGCGGTCCAGGGCCATCCCGGCGGCGGTGGAGCGTTCGGCCAGTTCGTCCGCGCTGGTCGGCGGGGAGGTGGTGAGCTCGATCTCATAGCGGACCGCGTCCGCCCCGTAAGGGGGGTCGCCGCCCGGGCGGTGCAGGGCATCGCCGGCGCGGCGATGTTCGCCCCCCTCGTCCCGCTGATCGGTCTGGCCTATGAGGGGCGGGACCACGCCCGCGCCTTCGCCGTCCGGGGTGCGGTCGCCGGGGCGGCGGCGGGCATCGGCAACGTCGCCGGCGGCATGCTCACCCAACTCCCGTCCTGGCAGTGGATCTTCTACGGTGCGCTGCCGCTCTGCGCGGTCGCCCTCCGGCCTGCCACCGATGTGCCGGCCGATCACCCGGTACGCCGGTGCCGATCGACTGGCCGGGAATCGCCGCCTTCACCCTCGCCGCGACCGGGATCACCTTCGGCTTCGTGCGCGGCGGCGAGGCCGGGTGGTGCGACGCCTCGACCCTGTTCGGGTTCGGGCCGGGTGCGGCGCTGCTGCTCGCGTTCGCCGTCGTCGAGCGGGCGTCGGCACATCCGATGATCCCGCTCGCACCGTTCCGCACGCCCGCGTTCGACGGGCTGGTGCTCGCGTCGGGCGCCTACTGCCTCGGCGCGTTCGCCTTCCTGCCGGTGCTCTGGCTCTGGCTCCGGAACGGCGCCGGGCCCAGCTTCTTCGCCGCCTCGCTGGTGATCACCGCTCAGCCGCTAGCCTTCTTCGCCACCTCCGCACTGGCCGGCGGCGCGCTGCACCGGATGCCCGCCCGGTGGAGCATCGGGGGGGGCGGCACCCTGCTCGTCGGCCTCGGTGATCTGGTGCTGCTGCTCGTGGCGCAACCCGGTACCTCCTGGCCGGTGTTGCTGCCCGGGCCGGGGGTCACCGGCGTCGGCGCGGGGTCGGTGTCACCCGTGCTGCCGGCGGTCGCGATGGCCTCGGCGCCGCCGGCGCGCTCCGGTGTCGCCGCCGCGGCGGCCAACAGTGCCCGCCAGCTCGGACCGGCGCTGGGCGTCGCGCTGTCGGGCACCGTCTTCCACCGCTCGGTGCCGGGAACCGGCGCGGGCGCCTCGGCGGTGGCGTACGCGGACGGGCTGAGCGAGGTGTTCCTCGTGGCGGGCGTGATCGGGGGCCGGGGGCCTGGTGGCCGGTGCGGTGTGTGTGAAGGAGCGAATATGCCAATCGACCGCCCGAGGCGGTGGTTTGATTTTCAATCTCATGGCGGCGAAAAGGTGCGGAACCAGATATTCCAGACGAGTGTTTTCGAAATGAGGAGGAAATGAGTAGGGTGTGGGCCGCCGCCGTTCGACCAGCGGTGGCGGTCCAGCCGAATTCGGCATGGACGGAATACGTGGGAGTCGCAAGGCATCCGCGTGGACCGGGAGGGGAACATGCCGGCCGACTCCTTCGAGGGGCACTATGTGTGGAGCCCGGCGGCCGATGACCGGGCGCTGGCGCGCGCGTGTATGGATGTCCGGGCCGGGCGGTACTTGAGCGCCCATGAGGTGCTCAAGGAGGCCCGCCAGGATTTCGAGGTCCGGGCCCACCGTTCCCTGGTGCTGGCGTCCGTGGCGGCCGACTCCGATCTGGCCGAGCGCTGGCTCGACGAAGAACCCGGCCCGGAAGCGGCCCTTTTATGGTCACGGGTGGCGATGCTCCGGGCGCTGCGTATGGCCGACGCCGGTGACCGGCGGGCGGGCGCCCTCGTACGGATAGCGCAGACGGCCTGCGAGCGAGCCGCGAAAACGGCGCCCGAGGACCCCACTCCCTGGGTCGCCCAGCTCGCCCTGGCGCGGCTCGAACGGCAGCAGGACCCCGCTCCCAAGGGGCTGCTGACCTCGCCCATCGGCCCCTGGTACCTCTTCGCGCACATCCTCCGGCTCGACCCGTGGCACCGCGAGGCGCACCATCGCTTCCTCGCGTTCTTCTTCACCCGCTACGGCGGCTCCTCCAGCGCGAGCTGGGACGTCGCCGCCTTCCTGAGCCAGCGGGCCGCCGCGTCCTCACCGCTCCGGCTGCTGCCGCTGGTGGCGCTGGTCGAGGACTACAACCCGGACGCCCTGCTGGCGGACCGCACCTGGGAACAGCCGCAGTGGATCACCACCGCCATGGGGATCTACAACAACTGGTTTCCGCAGGTGGCCGGTTACCGCTTCACCCCGGTGCTCGATCTTTCCTATCTGGCCCATGCGCTCTACATGGCGAAACACGAATTCGAGGCCCGGGAAGTCCTCACCGCCATGGGGCCCTATGCCTCCCGTATGCCCTGGAGCGTCTTCGGTGATCCCGAGGAACAGCTCACCAAAGCCCGCCGATCCTGTGGCCTCCCCGTTCCGCACGCTGTGTGACGCGCCGACCGACTGTTTCGACGATCCGTCGATCATCCCCCACCAGAAAGGTTGCGGTAGTGCCCGAGCGTACCTCGTCCCCCACTCGCGCGAAAAACCGCTCGAAAGTGCCCGACAACGCGGATCCCGTCGCTCTCGACGATGATGCGACGCTGCATGCCATGGGTTATCCGCGGAAACTCACCCGGAGATTCCGCGCCTTCGACAATTTCGCCATCTCGTTCACGATCATCAATATCATCTCAGGCATCTTCTCGTCCTTCGGCTTCGGCATGGGCGCCGGTGGTCCACGCATTCTGGTATTCGGCTGGATCGGCGTCTCGGTCATGGTGCTGTTCGTGGGTGCCGCGATGGGCGAGATCGCCTCCGCGTACCCGACCAGCGGTGCGCTCTACTTCTCGGCCGGCAAGCTCGCCAAGCGGCACCAGGGCGCCTGGTCCTGGTACACGGGCTGGCTCAACTTCGTCGGCCAGGTCGGCGGCACCGCCGCCACCAACTTCGCCGCCGCCACCTTCGTCCAGGCGTTCATCGCCATGCAGTGGCCGTCCTACGTGCCCACCGCACCGCAGACGGTGGCCATCACCGCGGCCATTTTGCTGGTGCAAGCCCTGGCAAACACCTACACCGTGCGGCTCGTTGCCGTACTGAACCGGATTTCGGTGTGGTGGCTGCTGATCGGCATGGTGGTGATCGTCGGCGCGCTGGCGCTGATTCCGACGCACCATCAATCCCCGTCGTTCGCCGTGCACTTCGCGAACAACACCGGCTTCACCAACGCTATTTACGGCGGAATGCTCGGACTGCTCGTCACCAGCTGGACGTTCACCGGTTTCGACGGCAGCTTCCACATGTCCGAAGAAACGGTGAAGGCGACCGTCAACGCGCCGCGTGGGATCATGCGTGCGATCAGCTACTCCGCCATCACCGGCCTGATCCTCATGCTCGCTCTGGTGTACGCCATCCGTGACTATGGCCACGCCGCGAAGGCGGATGCCCCGCCGGTGCAGATTCTCGTCGACGCTCTCGGTGTGGACACCGCGAAGTTCCTGCTGCTCATCGTTATCGGCGCCATGCTGTTCTGCGGCCTCGCCAACATGACCAGCAATACCCGGCAGATCTTCGCCTTCTCCCGCGACGGCGCGATGCCCGGCTCCCGTTGGTGGCATTCGGTCTCCGCGCGCACCCGCACCCCCGTCAAGGCCGTGTGGCTCGCCGCGGCCTGCCCGCTGGTCCTGGTGGTGCCCGGCTGGTGGTCGCACACCGCCTTCACCGCGGTCGTCAGCGTCAATGTCGTCGGGCTCTTCCTCGCCTACGGCGTGCCCATCTTCCTGCGGCTGCGGCTGACCC
Source organism: Streptomyces albospinus (assembly GCF_014648695.1). Classification (GTDB taxonomy): domain Bacteria; phylum Actinomycetota; class Actinomycetes; order Streptomycetales; family Streptomycetaceae; genus Streptomyces; species Streptomyces albospinus. Next base: position 124,550 of record NZ_BMRP01000008.1, on the reverse strand, counting down.
ACTTCCAGGCCGGACCATGGAATCTGGGCCGCTACGGCAAGCCCGTCGCCGCCGTCGCGGTCATCTGGATCGCCGTCAGCAACGTGCTCTTCATGCTCCCGCAGGCGTACCCGGTCACCCCGGAATCCTTCAACTACGCCCCGATCGCGCTGGCAGTGGTGCTGCTGATCGCCACGGTCTGGTGGTTCGCCACCGCCCGCCGCCGGTTCCAGGGCCCGGTCAGCTACGGCAGCCCCGACGAAGTCGCGGCCATGGACCTGATCTGACCCCACAGCACCCCACCAGAAGGGACGCACCCCACATGCGACCGCTCAGCGACACCTCGCAGCTGCCCCCGCGCACCCCGGATGAACTCACCGTCACCGCCGCCCCGTTGGACCTCTGGCACGACGTGGTGCAGTGGACCGCCGACGAAGGCTGGAACCCCGGCCGCGGCGACATCGCCTGCTTCCACCCGACCGACCCCGACGGCTTCTTCATCGGCCGCCGCGGAGACCGGACCCTCTCGGCCGTCTCCGTCGTCAACTACTCGGACCGCTACGCCTTCCTGGGCTACTACCTCGTCGCCCCCGGCCACCGCGGCGAGGGCCACGGACTCGCCACCTGGCGCGCCGCCGTCCCGCACGCCGCGGCCCGTACGGTCGGCCTGGACGCGGTCCCCGCCCAGCAAGCCACCTACCGGCGCGCCGGGTTCACCCCCGCGTACGACACCCTCCGCTACACCGGCCGCCCCACCCCCGCCGGCGCGACCCCGCCGGAGGTCGTACCGGTCTCCGCCGCCCACCTCGACGCCGTCGCCGCCTACGACCGCCGCTGCTTCCCCGCCGACCGGCGCGGCTTCGTCGCCCGCTGGCTGACGGCCGACGGCCACACCGCCCGGGTCTTCCTGCGGGACGGTGCGGTCGCCGGCTACGGAGTGATCCGGCCCGCCCGGTCCGGCCACCGCATCGGCCCGCTCTTCGCCGACACACCCCGGGCCGCCGAAGCGCTCTTCGACGCGCTCACCGCCCCGCTCGACCCGGCCGACGAGGTCACCATGGACATCCCGGAACCCCGCGGCGCCGCCCACGCCCTCGCCACCGCCCGCGGCCTGACCCCCAGGTCGCACACCGTGCGGATGTACACCGGGCCGGTCCCGGCGGTGGACGAGGAGCGCACCTTCGGCGTGACGAGTCTGGAACTGGGCTAGATCCGAGCGCTCAGGCGCCCACGACCCCGTCGATGCCCTCCCGCAGGAAGTCGGCGTGGCCGTTGTGCCGGGCGTACTCATGGATCATGTGCAGCATCACCAGGCGGAGCGAGACCTCCTCGCCCCACCTGGGCTGGTAGGCGGTCACATCGAGCGAGACCGCCGCCTGTTCGATGCGGCGGGCGTGGGCCACCTCGGTCTGCCAGGCTTCGAAGGCCGCGGCGCGGGTGGCCCCGCTCGCGTCGTACGCCGCCTGGAAGTCGCCCTCGTCGGACCAGACGAGCGGGATGTCCTCCCCGTTGATCACCCGGCGGAACCAGGTCCGTTCGACCTCGGCCATGTGCCGCACCAGGCCGAGCAGCGTGAGCGTCGACGGCGGCATCGAGCGGCTGCGCAACTGCTCGTCGGTGAGGCCGTCGGTCTTCATGGCGAGCGTGGCCCGGTGGAAGTCGAGATAGGCCCGAAGGGTCTCCCGCTCACCGGCGACTCGGGGCGGATCGATGCGTTCGGTGGTCATGGGAAGCGAGGGTAGCGGCGGGCGCACGCGCGCAGGCCGGCGCCGGCCGCTGTGCCGCGGCCGGCGCGCACCCCGCCCGCCGCCCCGAGGGACGGCGGCGTGCCGTGGTGCGGCTGTCAGGGGAGGTACCGCTCGATGGCGGCGGCCCCCTTCTCCTCGATGAGACGCTTGGCCCACTCCAGGCTCTCGGGTGTCGGCTCCCGCCCCGACGCCCTCACCAGATCTTCCGCATCGAAGGGCCGCTCGCCACCGGTGTACAGCTCGGCCGGCCGCCGCTCGGCCGGGGTCTTGCCGCCATTGGTCGTCACAGGTCCTCCTCTGTCCGCGCCCGCCGAGTCGCCGGGACCTCGCTGGTTCCATCATGGGACGGGCTCCGGAGACCCGCACGGCGTGCACCGGGCCGCCGGCCCCGCGCCCGGTCAGCCCACCGGCCGCGGCGCCCCCGGATACCCGGGCGGAAACTCCTGCTCGGTCCAGATGGTCTTGCCGAACGGCGTGTACCGCGTCCCCCAGCGCTGGACCAGCTGCGCCACGATGAACAGCCCCCGCCCGCCCTCGTCGTCGCTCGCGCTGTGCCGCAGGTGCGGCGCGGTGTGGGCGGTGTCCGACACCTCCGTCAGCAGCGTCAGATCGCGCAGCAGCCGCAGATGCACCGGCCCCGCCGCGTACCGCACCGCGTTGGTGACCAGCTCGCTGACCACCAGCTCACCGGCGTACGACAGCTCCTCCAGGCCCCACGCCCGCAGCTGCCCGGTGGCCAGCTCACGGGCCGTACCCACCGCGGCCGGCTCGGCGGGCAGCTCCCAGGCGGCCACCTGCCGGATGTCCAGCTCCCGGGTGCGCACCAGCAGCAGTGCCGCGTCGTCCGGTGCCGCCCCGCCCGGCAGCAGCTCCGCCAGCGCCCGGTCGCACAGCTCCTCCAGCGGCTGCCGGTGCTCCCGCAGCACCCCGCCGAGGAGGTCCAGCCCGGCGTCGACGTCCCGGTCGCGGCCCTGGAGCAGACCGTCGGTGAACAGGGCGAGCAGACTGCCCACCGGCAGCTCGGTCTCCCAGCACTCGAACGGCAGGCCGCCCAGCCCCAGCGGCGGGCCGGCCGGCAGATCCGGGAAGGTCACCCGGCCGTCGGGGTCCACCACCGCAGGCGGCGGATGCCCGGCCCGTGCCATCGTGCAGCGCCGCGACACCGGGTCGTACACCGCGTACAGACAGGTCACCCCGGTCGCCATGTCGTCCGGACCGGGCTCCGCCGCGGCCCCGGCCGCCCGCTCCTCCGGCGTCTGCCCCACCAGGTCGTCCAGCCGGCTGAGCAGTTCGTCCGGCGCCAGGTCCAGCCGCGCCAGCGCCCGTACGGTCGTCCGCAGCCGCCCCATCGTGGCCGCCGCCTGGAGGCCGTGGCCGACCACGTCGCCCACCACCAGCCCGACCCGGGTCCCGGACAGCCCGATGACGTCGAACCAGTCGCCGCCGACCCCGGCCCGGTCGTCGCTCGGCAGATACCGGTAGGCCGCGTCGACCGCCGACTGGGCGGGCAGGCGCTGCGGCAGCAGATTGCGCTGGAGGGTCAGGGCCGCGGCGTGCTCCCGGGCGAAGCGGCGGGCGTTGTCCAGCGACACCGCGGTACGGAGGACCAGCTCGTCGGCGAGGTCGATCTCCCCGCTGTCGAAGATCGCGGGGTGCGTGCCGCGGGAGAACGTGACCAGCCCCATCTGCCGGCCGCCGGTCCGCAGCGGTACGACCATGGTCCGCTCGTCGCGGATCATCCCGCCCGAGGACAGACTCCGGTACTGGAGCGTGCCCGGCCGGTAGACCACCGGGTACGGCGCACGCGGCGGCTCGTCCGGCCCGTCGGCCGCGGAACGGGCCGCCACCCGCACCAGTGCCGGCACCCCGCTCCCACCCGGCTCCGGATCCCCGCCCGCCAGCACGGACCGCACCAGATCGACGGTCACCTCGTCGGCGAACTCCGGCACCGCGACCTCGGCGACCTCCCGCGCGGTGACGGTCATGTCGAGCGTGGTGCCGATCCGGCTGCCGGCCTCCACGAGGAGGTTCAGCCGGCGCTGCGCCCGATAGCGGTCGGTGATGTCGAAGGAGTCCTCGCACACCCCCAGCACCCGGCCGTCCGGATCCTGGAGCCGGTAGTACGAGCAGGACCACACGTGCTCGGTCCCCGGGTCGGTCGGCTGCTCGCCCACGAAGTGCAGATCGACGATCGACTCACCGGTCGCCAGCACATGCCGCATCACCGTGTCCAGCCCGTGCGGATACCCCTCCGTCACGAACTCGCCCGGATACAGCTCGTCCGCCCGCTTGCCGGTCAACTCCCACAGCGGCAGCCCGATCTCCCGCCCGTACGAGGTGTTGAACCACGTCAGCCGCAGATCGCCGTCATAGATCGCCAGCCCCACCGGCGACCGGGTGGCCAGCCCGTGCAGCATCGCCTGCCGCGACTCCCACGTCCGCAGGTCCGCAAGCGCCGCCGCCACCAGCACCCGGGCCGGCCGCGCCCCGTCATCGGAGGCCGCATCGGCCGGCGGGGCATCGTGCAGCGCGCACACCGTGATCGCCACCGGCAGCGGCCGGCCGTCCGCATGCCGCGCCGTACGGACCTCGATGTCCCGCCCCGGCAGTGTCGTCGCCGCCCCGGAGTTCCCGGGCGATGCGGGCGGCAGAAAGGTCTCCACTGGCCGCCCGACGATGTCCTCCGGCGCGTAACCCAGCAACTGCCGGGCGGCCGGACTCCACCCGATGACCCGGCCCCGGGCGTCCAGAACCGCAGTGGCCGCCCTGGTGACGTCGAGGGGACCACGGAAGTCGGCGCTCTCCGCCGCGTTCCATGTGTTCATGGCATCTGTCCAGCCCGGTTCCGTACTTTCCAGCATCGAGCCGGGGCCGGAGCCGCACAACCGGCCCTGCCCCGAGCGGGGGCCGCGGCCGTCCCTTGGTGCGGGCCCGGCGGGTCGCTGGCACAGTGGGGAGGGGCGCCGGCCAGGAGGCACGCCGGCCTGTCGGGCAGAACCGAGCAGCTGGAGGCAGATGGCCATGCCGTCCCCACGCTCCACCACTCCGGTACGCGGCGCACCCTGCTGGGTGAGTCTGACAACCCGCGATCTGCGGTCCGCGCAGGCGTTTTACGGCGCCGTGCTGGGCTGGCGGTTCCGGCCGGCCAGCCTGGGGGAGGAGTTCTCGGTCGCGCTGCTGGACGGGGAGCCGGTCGCCGGACTCGGTGCGCCGGCGCCCAGTTTCCGGGCCGCGGTGGCCTGGACCGCGTACTTCGCGGTGGAGAACGCCGATGACACCGCCGCGCGGATCCGGGAGCGCGGGGCCACCGTGGCGGTCGGGCCGCTGAAGCTGGGCCCCGGCCGGGCCGCCCTCGGCGCCGACCAGGACGGTGCCACCTTCGGCTTCTGGGAGGGCCGGACCACGGCCTGGTCGGTGGGGCTGGGCAGCGCGCCGGCGCTCCTGGAACTGCGCACCCGGGACGCGTTCGCCGCCGCCATCTTCTACGCGGAGGTCCTCGACTGGGCGTCCGAGCGGCCGGGCGGCTGCCAGGTGACGTACGAGCACGACCAGGTGGTCGTCCACGACGACACGCACACCGTCGCGCTGCTGCGCGGCGGCGCCGTCGAGGCTGCGCCGGATCCCCGGGTGCGCCCCCAGTGGCACGTGCACTTCCGGGTGCGGGACATCGAGGCGGTGCGGGATGCCGCGGTGGCCGCCGGCGGGACCGCCACGCCGGTGACCGCGACCCGGGACGGCACGGGCAGCCAGGCGCTCATCCGCGACCCCGACGGGGGCCTGTTCACGGTGACGTCCCCCGTGCAGGTTCCGGCCTGACAACAGGGGACCTCCGCACTCAGGACTCCGCACGCAGGACTCCGCGCTCGGAACTCGGAACTCCGAACTCCGCGCTCACGGGCCGGTCCTGGGCTGCCGGACCCGCCCGCCCACCTGGTCAATGCGGGCGGGCAGGTCCGGCAGGACAGTCAACTCCCTTTCTTCCGGGGTCAGTTCGGGGAGGTTCCGCTCCCCGAACCGGGGTCGCCGCCGCTGCCGGCTCCGGGGGCCTGGGCTCCGGTACCGGGGTCCTGGCCGCCGGTACCCGGGTCCTGCGTTCCCGCGCCGGCCGTCGAGCCCGGGTCCTGGGTGCCCGCACCGGAGCTGCCGGCACCGCCGGTTGAGGCCCCCGCGTCGCCGCCGCCTGCGCCGTTGCCGCCGCCTGCGCCGTTGCCGCCTCCCGTGCCGTTGCCGCCTCCCGTGCCGTTGCCGTTCCCGGCTCCGATCTCCGCCCCCGTGGCCTGGAGTGCGGCGGTGACCGGCTGGAAGAACGTCTGGCCGCCACTCTTGCAGTCGCCGCTGCCGCCGGAGGTCAGCCCGACGGCCGCGTCGCCGGAGAACATCGAGCCGCCGCTGTCGCCGGGCTCCGCGCAGACGTCCGTCTGTATGAGGCCGTTGACGATATCGCCGTTGCCGTAGTTGACCGTCGCGTCCAGGCCGGTGACGGTGCCGTCGTGGAGCCCGCTGGTGGAGCCCGACCGCTGGACCTTCATGCCGACGGCGGCCTCCGCGGCCTTGGTGATCTGCTGGGTGCTGCCGTTGCCCAGGTCGACCGCGCTCTGCGGCTTCGCGCCGGGGTCGTTGTAGGTGACCAGCGCGAAGTCGGTCTTCGGGAACTGGGAGGTGGTGACGGTGCCCAGCGGTTGGCCGCCCTGGTCCGCCGACCAGGTCTTGGAGTCGTTGCCGCAGTGACCCGCCGTCAGGAATGCGGGCGCGCCCTTCACCGTGACGTTGAAACCCAGGGAACAGCGGGCGTTGCCACCGAAGATGGCACTGCCGCCGATCGGGCCGGCGGCGTTGCCGCCGCCCTGTCCGCCGCCACCGTTCTGCCCGGCACCGCCGCCGGTCTGTTCGCCGCCGGTCTGTCCGCCGTTGCCCTGACCGGCACCACCGTTCTGCCCTGCGCTGCCGCTCTGCCCGGCGCCGCCGTCGCTCTGCCCGGCGCCGCTGCCCGCCGAACCGCCCGCCGAAGCGCCTGCCGAACTCCCCGCCGATCCACCCGCGTCGGCGCCCCCGCCGCTGCCCGCGCTGCCGCCGGCCATGCCACCCGCGTAGCCGCCGTCGTACCGCTGGAACACGCCCTGGGACCGCTGGACGGTGACCATGCCCGCGCCCATCCCCGCGGTGGCCTTGGTGAGCCTGGCCATCTTTGCGCCGGTGACCGTTCTGTCGGCGGTCACCACGATCTTGTTGGTCTTCGGGTCGATCGACCACGCGGTGCCGGGCACCGAGGCGGTGTCGCGCAGGGTCTTCGTGCCGGCCTTCAGCGCGGTCAGGCTGTTGTGGACGACCTTGGCCACGGCGCCCTTGGCCGTGACGCTGTCCGCGGCGTCCTGCGACAGCACGTTCACGACGAGGTGGCCGTTCGCACCGTCCAGGTACCAGCCGGCGGTGCGGTCCCCGAGATCCGCCTTGAGCGCCGCCGCCAGCTGGGTGGCGGCGTGGCTGCTGAGCGTCCGCGGCGCCGCCGGCCGGTCCGTACTCGCATGGGCGTTGGGGAGCAGGACCGCCGCGCCCACGATGGCGGCCGTGGCCGCGCCGGCTATGACGCCGGTCCGCTTGTTCACATGTCGGTGGCTCAATTCACTGACCTCCAGGGACGCACAGGGTGGGGGCACACGGGCAGCTGCGGTGCGTCGCGTCGGCACCCGTGCGTTGCCATCCAGTCCTACGCAGCCCCGCCCGCCCCGGGCCCCGGGCACTCAAGCTGTGATGAATTCCGACGTTCACCGCTGCGAAGCCCTACACTCCCCGGCCCGCCCGCCCGGCCGGGCGTGAAGGGCAGCTGTGGCCGCGCTTAAGAAATCCTCGATGGACCGGGCGCCCGCCGTAGGGGAGATTTCTGGCCGGGGACCGGGGGGCCGGATCGCGCCCCCGTGACAGCACAGCACCTCTTCACGTACGGGAGCTCTAACGGTGAAGGCACTGGTCAAGCAGAAGGCGGAGCCGGGCCTCTGGCTCACGGACGTGCCGGAGCCCGCGGTCGGCGCGGGAGATGTGCTGATCAAGGTGCTGCGCACCGGCATCTGCGGCACGGACCTGCACATCCGGTCGTGGGACGGCTGGGCCCAGCAGTCCATCAGCGCCCCGCTGACAATCGGCCACGAATTCGTCGGCGAGGTCGTCGAAACCGGCCGGGACGTGGCCGATATCCGCGCCGGTGATCTGGTCAGCGGCGAGGGCCACCTGGTCTGCGGCAAGTGCCGCAACTGCCTGGCCGGCCGCCGCCACCTGTGCCGGGCCACGGTCGGCCTCGGCGTCGGCCGGGACGGCGCGTTCGCCGAGTACGTGGCGCTGCCGGCGGCCAATGTGTGGGTGCACCGGGTCCCGGTCGACCTCGACATCGCCGCGGTCTTCGACCCCTTCGGCAACGCCGTGCACACCGCACTGTCCTTCCCCCTGGTCGGCGAGGACGTGCTGATCACCGGTGCCGGGCCGATCGGGATCATGGCGGCGGCGGTCGCCCGGCACGCCGGGGCCCGCAAGGTGATGATCACGGACGTCAGCGAGCAGCGCCTCGAACTGGCCCGGAAGGTCGGCGTCAGCCTCGCCCTCGACGTCGGCCGGTCCTCGATCGCGGACGGCCAGCGCCAACTGGGCCTGCGCGAGGGCTTCGACGTCGGCCTGGAGATGTCCGGCCGCCCCGAGGCGCTGCGCGACATGATCGGCAACATGACGCACGGCGGCCGGATCGCCGTACTGGGCCTGCCGTCCCAGGAGTTCCCGGTCGACTGGTCCCGGATCGTCACCTCCATGATCACCATCAAGGGCATCTACGGCCGGGAGATGTTCGAGACCTGGTACGCGATGTCGGTCCTGCTCGAAGGCGGCCTCGACCTCGCGCCGGTGATCACCGGCCGCTATCCGTACCAGGAGTTCGACGCCGCCTTCGCCGACGCGGCCGGCGGCCAGGGCGGCAAGGTCATCCTCGACTGGGCAGCCTGATCCCGGCCCGGTCCCCTCAACGCACCCTTAAGGAAGGCCCCATGTTCGACTCCGTACGCGATGACCTGCGCACCACCCTCGACGAGATCCGCGCCGCCGGCCTGCACAAGCCCGAGCGGGTCATCGGCACCCCGCAGTCCGCCACCGTCGCGGTCACCGCCGGCGGCCGTCCCGGCGAGGTCCTCAACTTCTGCGCCAACAACTACCTGGGCCTGGCCGACCACCCCGAGGTCGTCGCCGCCGCCCACGAAGCGCTCGACCGCTGGGGCTACGGCCTGGCCTCGGTCCGGTTCATCTGCGGTACGCAGGAGGTCCACAAGGAGCTGGAGCAGCGGATCGCCGGATTCCTCGGCCAGGAGGACACCATCCTCTACTCCTCCTGCTTCGACGCCAACGGCGGTGTCTTCGAGACCCTGCTCGGCCCGGAGGACGCGGTCATCTCCGACGCCCTCAACCACGCCTCCATCATCGACGGCATCCGGCTCTCCAAGGCCCGCCGCTTCCGCTACGCCAACCGCGACATGGCCGACCTGGAGCGCCAGTTGAAGGAGGCCGAGGGCGCCCGCCGCACCCTCGTCGTCACCGACGGCGTCTTCTCCATGGACGGCTACCTGGCGCCGCTGCGCGAGATCTGCGACCTGGCCGAGCGCTACGGCGCGATGGTGATGGTCGACGACTCGCACGCGGTGGGCTTCGTGGGTCGCGGCGGGCGCGGCACCCCCGAGCTGCACGGCGTGATGGACCGCGTCGACATCATCACCGGCACCCTCGGCAAGGCGCTCGGCGGCGCCTCCGGCGGCTATGTCGCCGCCCGCGCCGAGATCGTCGCCCTGCTGCGCCAGCGCTCCCGCCCGTACCTCTTCTCCAACTCGCTGGCGCCGGTGATCGCGGCGGCCTCCCTCAAGGTGCTCGACCTGCTGGAATCCGCCGGTGACCTGCGCGAGCGCCTGCACGCCAACACCGCGCTGTTCCGCTCCCGGATGACCGAGGAGGGCTTCGAGATCCTTCCGGGCGAGCACGCCATCGCCCCGGTGATGATCGGCGACGCGGCGGAGGCGGGCCGGATGGCGGAGCTGCTGCTGGAGCGCGGGGTGTACGTCATCGGGTTCTCGTACCCGGTCGTCCCGCAGGGGCAGGCGCGGATCCGCGTCCAGCTGTCCGCCGCGCACTCCACGGACGACGTGCATCGCGCGGTGGACGCCTTCGTGGCCGCCCGCGCCGCGCTGGCGCACTGAAGCCATCCGTCCACGAGGGAGCAACCGGCCGCGTCCTGCGAGACTGGAAGCATGATCGAAGCACGCCGGCTGCACATCCTCCGTGCACTGGCCGACCACCGCACGGTCACCGCCGCGGCAGCCGCGCTCTATCTCACGCCCTCGGCGGTCTCCCAGCAGTTGGCGGCCCTGGAGCAGGAGACCGGCCACCGCCTTGTGGAGCGCGGCGCCCGCGGTGTCCGGCTCACCGCCGCGGGCGACATCCTGCTCGGCCACGCCAACGCCGTCCTGGCCCAGCTGGAGCGCGCCGAGTCGGAGCTCGCCGCCTACGAGGCGGGGGAGGCGGGCACGGTGACGGTGGCGGCGTTCGCGACCGGCATCGGCCTGGTGCTCGCCCCGGCGATCACCGAGCTGGCCCGGTCCGCGCCCGGCATCCGCGTCCGCGTCCAGGATGCCGAGGGCGACGCCAGCCTGCTGATGGTCCTGGACCGGCAGGTCGATGTCGCGGTCGCGGTGGAGTACCGCGGCGCGCCGGGCGAGGACGATCCGCGGCTGACCCGTGTCCCGCTGTACGCGGAGCCGTTCGACGCGGTGCTGTCGCCCGGCCACCCGCTGGCCGGTGCGGAGCGGGTGCCGCTGGCCGATCTGGCCAAGGACCCCTGGATCGGCCCGTACTCCGGCAACCCCTGCCACGACGTGGTCGTCCTGGCCTGCGAGTACGCCGGTTTCGAGCCGCGCCTGGAGCATTCCTCGGACGACTTCCGCGCAGTGGTGGCCCTCGCCTCCGCCGGCGCGGGCGTCGCGCTGGTACCGCGCTCGGCGCTGCGCGGGATGGATCTGACGGAGGCGGTGGTCCGCCCGGTCGACGGCGTCGCCCCCACCCGCCGGGTCTTCGCCGCGGTACGCCGCGGCGCCGAGGACCATCCGCTGCTCCGCCCGGTGCTCACGGCGCTGCGGACGGCGGCGGCAGCCCAGGGCTGACCGGGCGGGGCGGTCAGCCGGCGGCCCGGTGCGGTGTCCGGCCGGTGCGGGTCCAGGTCGCCAGTTGGCGGGCGGTCCAGGTGGTGATGACCCGCTCCGCCGGGACGCCGCACTCCTCGGCGCGGGCGCATCCGTATATCTGCCAGTCCAGCTGGCCGGGCGCGTGCGCGTCGCTGTCGATGGCGAAGAGGGTGCCGGCGTCGACGGCCTGCCGCAGCAGCCGGCGCGGCGGATCGAACCGGTCCGGGCGGCAGTTGATCTCCACGGCCGTGCGGTGCTCGGCGCACGCCGCGAAGACCTCCCCGGCGTCGAACTCCGATTCCGGGCGCGGCTTGCCGGTGATCTGCCGCCCGGTGCAGTGGCCCAGGACGTCCACGAGCGGGTTGCGTACCGCGGCCAGCATCCGGCGGGTCATCGGGCCCTTCGCCATCCGCAGCGTGGAGTGGATCGAGGCGACCACCACATCGAGTGCGTCCAGCAGCTCCGGCTCCTGGTCGAGCGAGCCGTCGTCGAGGATGTCGCATTCGATGCCGGTCAGCAGCCGGAACGGCGCCAGGTGCACGTTCACCGCCGCGACCAGCGCCAGCTGCTGCCGCAGCCGCTCGGCGGTCAGCCCGCGGGCGACGGTCAGCCGGGGGGAGTGGTCGGTCAGCACGCACCAGTCGTGCCCGAGGTCGCGGGCGGCCCCGGCCATCGCCTCCACGGGGCTGCCGCCGTCCGACCAGTCCGAGTGCAGATGGCAGTCCCCGCGCAGCGCCCGCAACAGCCTCTGCCCCCGCTCCCCTTCGACCAGCGGGCCGCCGGCCTCCTCTTCCATCCGCGCCAGGTAGGCGGGCTGCCGCCCGGCGAGGGCCTCTTCGACGGCCCGGGTGGTTTTCGGGCCGAGTCCTTTGAGGCGGCCCAGCGTTCCGTTCTCCGCCCGCTCGCGCAGTTCCTCATCCGCCAGTTCGCCGATGACCGACGCCGCCGTGCGGAACGCCTGCACCCGGTACGTGACCGCTCCCTGCCGCTCCAGCAGGAACGCGATCCGCTCCAGGGCCGCTACGGGATCCACCTCCCCACCGTGCCCCAGCAGGGGACCGGCTGCCACCGCGAGCGGTGCCGCGAACTTCCCCTATCGCAGTTATGCGAATATGTCCGTTCTCTGGATAGTCGATCCGTTTCCACGGTAATGGCGCATGGATAGGGGTGGTCATTCCGGTCATTACCACAGGGGAAGTCGCAGAGAATCATGTCCGGTTAAAGCCTCTGCAACATCCCGTGCGAGTGTTCGAAACACTCGCCGGACTTCCCGCCGGGGTGCCGTGCTGTGAAGTCGTAAAGATTGGTGGCCTTCGGCAAATCTGCACACCGAATGCGCAGTCAGCACACGCCCGATGGTTTTGCGCCCCGGTCCTGACCTGCGGTTCAGCGGGTTGGTGCGGGAATGTCCAGTTCGCTACGGAGCGCAACGACGGGTCGACGGAAAAGAAACCGCAGGGGATGTGAAGAAGCTGCCACCAACCCGTGGACGCATGTACACGTCCGGTAATTCGGTGGGGCGTTCGCGTCCAGATGGGCGGTTGTCCGATTAGCAGCGCAACGGGCCTACATGCTTTGATCCTTCGCACCGCGGGAGTCACGGGGTTTCCCGAATTCGGGACGCCGACTACCGTTGCCGCGGCCGGGTCAACCCCACCGGACGGCCCGTTCGCGTGCTTTTTCTTGATATTGATCCGAAGGGAAACATCATGAACAACGCCCAGGTTCAGACCCAGGAAATCTCCGACGCCGACCTGGACAACGTGTCCGGTGGCCTCGTCGGCGGCGTGCTGAGCACCGCCACCACCACCGTTGACTCCATTGCCCCGGTCTCGGGTCTCGTCGGCACCGCCTCCGGCCTGGTCCAGCAGACCACCGGCCTGGACCTCCAGGGCACCGTGGGTGGCCTGACCGCCGGTCTCTGAGCCTCTGTGCCGCTGAGCGGCACGGCCGGCATCGAACGGTGACAACGGCAGGTCGGCGTCCCCTCCTTGTCGACATGCCGGGCCGAGTGCCCCGGACAGCCCGGTTACGATCGGGTCCCGGGGCACCCGGCTGTTCGCCGCCCCGGACATTCCGCCGACTGCTCGCGCCGGGATGTCCCCTACCAGACCGTGCAGTTGAGGGAAGAGTGACGTGCAGTTCCGCCAGCAGGCCCTTTCCAAGCTGCAGTCGCCCGAGGAACTCGACCTGCCGGTGCGCTTCGCCCGGCCGCAGGGCTGGCTCGTCCTGATCGTCACGGTCCTCGTCATGGTCGCCGCCGCCGTCTGGGCGTTCACCGGCACCGTCTCCTCGACCCTCAGCGCCCCCGGCATCCTCACCCACGGCCAGGGCAGCTACGTGCTCCAGAGCCCCGTCGCCGGCCAGGTGACCGCGGTGCTGGCCGAGGAAGGCAAGCAGGTCGCCGCCAACGCGCCCATCGTGAAGGTCCGTACGGCACAGGGCACCACCACCGTCGTCCGCGCCATCGCCGCCGGACGGCTGACGACCATGGTCGCCACCATCGGCTCGGTCGTCACGACCGGCGCGGACGTCGCCTCCGTCGAGAAGATCGCCGGCGCCGGGGACCCGCTGACCGCGATCCTCTACGTTCCCGCCGAGAGCGCCGCCGCCCTCCCCCTCGGCGCCTCCGTCGACCTCACCGTCCAGTCCGCGCCGACCCAGCAGTACGGCGTGCTGCGCGGCCGGATCGCGGCCATCGGCCGCAACACCCAGACCCGCCAGCGGATTTCCGCCTTCCTCGGCAGCAACCAGCTCGGCGATCAGTTCTCCCAGCACGGCCAGCCGATCGGGGTCCTGGTGAAGCTCGACACCGCGCACACCGCCTCCGGCTACGCCTGGTCCACTTCGGACGGCCCGCCCTTCGCGCTGGACTCGATGACCCAGGCCACCGGCGCCGTCCACCTGGCGGCGCAGCATCCGATCGATTGGCTGCTCCCGTGACCGCCCCGAACGACTCCGCGGCGCCCCCGCAGCACCTGCCGCCGGCCGGCCGCGGCCGGCACCGCCCCGAGGCCGCGCCGGCCGCCCGCCGCCGCAAGGGGCCGGCGCCCGCCGCCAAGGCCAAGAAGTCCGTCCGTACGCCCACCGTGCTCCAGATGGAGGCCGTGGAGTGCGGCGCCGCCTCCCTGGCCATGGTGCTCGCCCACTTCGGGCGCCACGTCCCCCTTGAGGAGCTGCGGATCGCCTGCGGCGTCTCCCGCGACGGCTCGCGTGCCAGCAACCTGCTCAAGGCCGCCCGCAGTTACGGCCTCCAGGCCAAGGGCATGCAGATGGAACCGGCCGCGCTCGCCGAGGTCCAGGCACCGGCCATCCTCTTCTGGGAGTTCAACCACTACGTCGTCTACGACGGCATGGGCCGCCGCCTCGGCCGCCGCGGCGTGCACATCAACGACCCCGACAAGGGCCGCCGCTTCGTGGCCATGGAGGACTTCGACACCAGCTTCACCGGCGTCGCCCTGGTCTTCGAGCCCACCGAGGAGTTCCGCAAGGGGGGCCGCAAGCCCAGCGTGCTCAGCGCCCTGCCCGCCCGGCTGCGCGGCACCACCGGCACCCTGCTGGCCGCGCTGCTCGCCAGCCTGCTGCTGGTCGGCGTCGGCGCCGCGGTACCCGCGCTCAGCCGCACGTACATCGACATCTTCCTGATCGGCAACCAGACCTCGCTGCTGGGACCGCTGTTCGCCGCGATGACCGCGATGGTGGCGCTCACCGCCGTCCTGACCGGCCTGCAACAGGCCAACCTGCTGCGCGGCCGGATCATCTCCTCCACCCTCAGCAGCGCCCGCTTCCTGCGCCACCTCCTCCGCCTGCCGGTCACCTTCTTCGCCCAGCGCTCGCCCGCCGACCTCGTCCAACGGCTCCAGTCCAACGACGCGGTGGCCGAGACCCTCGCCCGGGACCTCGCCGCGGCAGCCGTGGACGGCGTCGTCGTCGTCCTCTACGCGCTGCTGCTGTGGTCGTACGACCCCCAACTCACCGTCATCGGCGTACTGATCGCGCTGCTCAACGTCGTGGCGATGCGGATCGTCGTGCGGCTGCGCGCCACCCACACCCAGAAGCTGCGCGCCGACACCGCCCGGCTGACCAACACCTCGTACACCGGCCTCCAGCTCATAGAGACCATGAAGGCCACCGGCGGCGAGAACGGCTACTTCCGGCGCTGGGCCGGGCAGCACGCCACCACCCTGGAGGAACAGCAGCGGCTCGGCGTCCCCAGCGCCTGGCTGGCCGTCGTCGCCCCCACCCTCGCCACCCTCAACAGCGCCCTGATCCTGTGGATCGGCGGGCTGCGCGCGGTCGAGGGACATATCTCCATCGGCCTGCTGGTCGCCTTCCAGGCCCTGGTGACACGCTTCACCGCGCCGGTCACCCGGCTCAACGGCGTCGCCGGCCGGATCCAGGACTTCGCCGCCGACGTCGCCCGCCTCAAGGACGTCGAGAGCTTCCCCGTCGACACCCTCTACTCCCGCCCGGAACCGGACGCCAGCACCCGCCGCCTCAAAGGCCATGTGACGCTGCAAGACATCACGTTCGGCTACAGCCCGCTCGACAAACCGCTGCTCACCGGCTTCTCCCTGGCCGTCGGCCCCGGCCGCCAGGTCGCCCTGGTCGGCGGCTCCGGCAGCGGCAAGTCCACCGTCTCCCGGCTGATATCCGGCCTCTACTCCCCCTGGGAAGGCACCATCCGCATCGACGGGCAGCGCCTGGAGGACATCTCCCGCAGCGCGCTGGCCGCCTCGGTCTCCTTCGTCGACCAGGACGTCTTCCTCTTCGAGGGCACCGTCCGGGACAACGTCGCCCTCTGGGACCCCTCGATACCGGACGACGCGGTCATCGCCGCCCTCCAGGACGCCGCCCTCTACGACGACGTCATCGCCCGCCGCCCCGACGGCATCCACAGCCGCGTCGAACAGGACGGCCGCAACTTCTCCGGCGGCCAGCGGCAGCGCCTGGAAATCGCCCGCGCACTGGTACGGCGCCCCAGCATCCTGGTCCTCGACGAGGTCACCAGCGCCCTGGACGCCGAGACCGAGGCCGTCATCATGGACAATCTGCGGCGGCGCGGCTGCGCCTGCGTCGTCATCGCCCACCGGCTGAGCACCGTCCGCGACAGCGACGAGATCGTGGTCCTCGACCACGGCGTGGTCGTCGAACGCGGCCGGCACCACGACCTGGTCGCCGCCGGAGGCGCCTACGCCGAGCTGGTCAAGGAGCACTGACGTGGCATCCGTACACCCGTCCCCGGGCGCGGGACCGGGCCAGAGCGACGCGGTGACGCACGCCCTGGGCGGCCTCGGCGCCCCCGTCGACTGCACCGGCCTGCGCAACGTCCCCCTGGAGGGGCCGCACGTCCTGTGGCTGGTCACCGGCGGCTTCCTGGACCTCTTCGCCGTCGACGCCGCCCAGGAGGGCCACTGGCACTTCCTCGGCCGCCTCGAAGCCGGCGCCCTGCTGCTCGGCCCCGTCGAAGGCCCCCAGCACACCCTCTTCGGCCGTCCGTCCCAGGACTGCGGGCTGCGCCGGATCGCGCTGCGCGAACTGCCCCGCCCCGACTACGCCGGCTACGGCGAGCAGGGCGCGTACGCGTACGGCTACGACGACACCTACGGCGGCCAGGCGCCCACCCCGCTGGAGCACGCCTTCGCGCTCGGCACCGCCCGCAGCCTGGGCGTGCTGTTCGAGGCCCCGCTGGACGGCCGGCCCACCGACGAGGCGGTGGCCGACGACGACATCCTCTGGATGCCGGTGCCGCCCGGCAGCGTCCAGTACGGCGCTTCCTACAGCGCGGAGGCCGCCGCCGACCTGCTCGTCGACCCCGCGCTGTGGCAGCGCATGGTCAACCAGCAGTACCGGCTGCTGTCCGCCGTCGACCGCTGGATCGAGCAGCTGGAGCGCGCCCACGAGGACCGCACCGCCGCCGGCATCAAGGCCGGCGAGGCCGTCCGCGAACGCGCCGACCAGGCGCTGCTCGCCTCCATCGGCAAGGACCGTTCGGGACGCTCCGCCGCGGGCCGCGACCGGGCGGGCGACGACGCCACCTTCGCCGTCTGCCGCCAGGTCGCCGCGGCAGCCGGGATCACCCTCACCGAGCCCCCCAAGGGCGCCGCGGTCAACGACCGGATCAGCCCCGTCGAACGCGTCGCGGTGAGCTCCCGGATCCGCACCCGCGGCGTACGCCTCGACGGCCGCTGGTGGCGCACCGACGTCGGCCCCCTGGTCGGCCACCGTGCCAAGTCCGGTGCCCCCGTGGCGCTGCTGTGGCGCCGCGGGCGCTACGAGGCGGTCAACCCCGCCTCCGGCCTGCGGATCCGCGTCGGCAAGGACAACGCCGACGAGTTCGAGCCGCGTGCGGTGATGTTCTACCGGCCGCTGCCGGACCGCCCGATGAGCATGTGGCGGCTGATGCGCTTCAGCCTGCGCGGCACCCGCATGGACATGCGCAACCTGGCGCTCAGCGGACTGGTGACGGTCGGCCTCGGCGCGCTCGTCCCGATCGCCACCGGCAAGGTCCTCGGCGTCTACGTACCGGCCGCCGAGCGCAGCCTGATCGTCCAGGTCGCCCTTGCCGTCATCATCTCCGGCGTCGTGTCCGCCGCCTTCATGCTGCTCCAGAACCTCACCGTGCTCCGCATGGAAGGCCGCATCGAGAGCGCCCTGCAACCCGCGGTCTGGGACCGGCTGCTGCGCCTCCCCACGAAGTTCTTCGCCGAACGCTCCACCGGCGAACTGGCCAGCGCCGCGATGGGCATCAGCGCCATCCGCCGGGTGCTGGCCGGCGTCGGCCCGGTCGCGGTGCAGGCCACCACGGTCGGCGCCATGAACCTCGTCCTGCTGCTCCTCTACAGCGTCCCGCTCGCCCTCGCCGCGATCGCCATGCTGCTGGTGATCGGCGTGGTGTTCCTGGTCATGGGGCTGTGGGAACTGCGGTGGCAGCGCCGGTTGGTGACACTCGGCAACAAGCTCAACAACCAGGCGTTCCAGACCCTGCGCGGCCTGCCCAAGCTGCGGGTCGCGGCGGCCGAGAGCTTCGCGTACGCGGCCTGGGCCCGCGAGTTCGCCCGCTCCCGCGAACTCCAGCAGAAGGCCGGCCGCATCAAGAACCTCACCACCGTCCTCAACGCGGTCTACCTCCCCGTCTGCTCCCTCTTCCTCTTCATGCTGCTCGCCGGCCCGGCCCGCGGCACCATGTCGGCCGGCTCGTTCCTGACGTTCAACACCTCGGTGACCATGCTGCTCACCTCGGTCACCCAGATCACCGGCGCGTTCGTCTCGGCCGCCGCCGCCCTCCCGATGTTCGAGCAGATCAAGCCGGTGCTGGACGAGGCCCCGGAGGTCCGCGGCGGCAGCGCCCAGCCCGGCCTCCTCTCCGGCGGCATCGCGGCGCGCAAGCTCTCCTTCCGCTACACCGAAGACGGTCCCCTGGTCCTCGACGATGTCTCGCTCCAGGTCGAGCCCGGCGAATTCGTCGCCATCGTCGGCCCCAGCGGCTGCGGCAAGTCGACCCTGCTCCGCCTCCTCATCGGCTTCGACAAGCCCTCCTCGGGCAGCGTCCTCTACGACGGCCAGGACCTCTCCGCCCTCGACCAGGCGGCCGTCCGCCGCCAGTGCGGTGTCGTGCTCCAGAACGCCCAGCCGCTCACCGGCTCCCTCCTCGACTGCATCAGCGGCGCCGAGGCGTTCACCCAGGAAGAGGTCTGGGCGGCGGCCGAAATGGCCGGCCTGGCCGAGGACATCAAGCGGATGCCGATGGGCCTGCACACCATGATCTCCGGCGGCGGCGCCATCTCCGGGGGCCAGCGCCAGCGTCTGATGATCGCCCAGGCGCTGGTCCGCCGCCCCCGCATCCTCTTCTTCGACGAGGCCACCAGCGCCCTCGACAACGAAACCCAGCGCATCGTCATCGACAGCACCCGCAAGCTCAGCGCCAGCCGCCTGGTCATCGCCCACCGCCTCTCCACGGTCATGGACGCCGACCGCGTCATCGTCATGGCCGACGGCCGGGTCGTCGAACAGGGCGCCCCGGCGGACCTGCTCGCGGACACGGGCGGACGGCTGCACGATCTGGTCCGGCGCCAGCTGGCATGAGGGGCGGGCCTTCCCGCAATCCCCTGGAATCGCCGCATAAGGTGCACGGCAGTGCCTGCCCGGGACTGCCGGCGGCGGATGGAGGACGAGATGCCCACGGTCAAGCACCTGTTCGATGCGATGCCTCCCGATCGGCGTCGGCGGCTGACCGAACTCGCCCACGAGGTGAGCTTGCCCCGCGCCACCCGCGTCTTCGAGGAGGGCCGCCGGGCCGACCGCTTCTGGATCATCCGCAGCGGCCGGGTCGCCCTGGACCAGCGCGTCCCCGGCCGGCAGGCCGCCGTCGTCGAAACCCTCGGCCGCGATGAACTCCTCGGCTGGTCCTGGCTGTTCCCGCCCTACCTCTGGCACCTCGGAGCGGAGACCGTGAGCGCCGTCGAAGCCGTCGAGTTCGACGCCACCGTCGTCCGCGCCCTGTGCGATTCCGACCCCGTGCTGGGCCGGGCGATGTACCTCTACATCGCCGAGACGGTCGCCGAACGGCTGCACGGCACCCGCGTGCGGCTGCTGGACCTCTACGGACCCCAGAGCGGCGGGACGGAGCAGACGGAGCCGTAGGGGCCGGGAACCGGACGCGTGATCCGTCCGACCACCTGTGCCGGGTCACGAGCGTGACCCCGCGGCCGGCCGACCGGCCGGTGCGTTGCAGGTAGGGGAGACGGCCCATGCGCCCTGGGAAGTTGTGCGGTATCGCGAGGGTGGTCGCGCTGACCGCCACCGCGTGCGGTGGCGGCGGTGCCGGCAGTACGGGAACCGAGAGCGACGCCTCCGGGAGCGGCGGCTCCGGTTTCCCGGTGAAGGTCGCCGACTGCAAGGGCGCCGAGACCACGTTCACCGCCCCGCCGCGCAAGATCGTGACGAGCAATGCCGCCGCCCTGGAGATGCTGCTGCGGCTGGGCGCGGGCGACCGGGGCATCGGGACCGGATTCCCACCCGGCAAGGGCACCTGGAAGGGCGACCTCGGCGCCCGGGCGCAGCGCGTCCCGGTCCTCGGGAAGACCGTCATCCCCAAGGAGAAACTGCTCGGCTCGGGCGCGGACCTCTCCACCGACACGTTCGCCTCGATGAGCATGAGGGGCGGGGCGGGCGACGCGCCGACCGAAGACGAGTTCAAGGCGGCCGGCATCCGGCACGTCTTCCTTCAGGTCGCCAACGCCGTGCTCACCCAGGCCGGCGCACGCAATGTGTTCGGCGACTGCGGACCGCGCCCGAGCCGTGACGCGGTACGGCTCGGACGGCAGCGGCCGGGGCGGCTCCGGGACTCAGCCCGTCCCCGCGGCCCGCCCCGGCGTCGCCGTGAAGTGGCTCGGTCGTCCCTCTCGCACCACCAGGCGACCGCGCGCCTCGGCTTCCGCCCTCCGCAGCAACTCCGCCCGCCCGTCCGGGTGTTCCAGCACACACGCATGCCAGGGCGTCATCCAGACATCCGGCGCTTCGAGCAACCTGATGCCGAACTTGGCCGAGCCGCGCGGCTGCGGATGGATGGACAGCCGGACCGCCCCCGGGTGGTACGCGTCGATCAGCCCGCCCCATGCGCGGCTGCGCCGGATGACGCCGTACGCGCGGGCCCGGCAGTCGCGTTGCAGCGCCGAGCGGGTGCCGGGGTACGACGCGAGATCCGTGTCCTCGAAGAGGAACCGCGTGATGCCCTGGTACAGCCGCCGGGTCGCCTCGTCGCTCCGCGTCTCGGCCCGTAGCGACGCCGTCGTCGGCGCATGGGCTTCCTGGACCCGGGCCCGCTTCTCGTCGTACGACAGATCCCCGTACGCCGCGCGCAGATCGAACACCGTGAGACGAGCCGCCAGACCCTCGTCGTGGATCATCGCGCGCAGCCCGTCCCCGTACGCGTCGATGTCCGCGTCGGGAACGCGGATGAGGTCGCTGAAGACATGCCCGTCCGAGCAGATGACGACCCGCGCACCGGGCGGATGGACGGCCTCGACACGGGCGCACAGCCGGTCGAGGAAGCGCAGCGCGAGGCGTTCGCCCTCGTCGGGGAGGGGGCCGAGCACCTTGGCGGGATTCGGCGACTTGCAGGGGAAGCCCGGCAGGGTGAAGCGGATCGGCTCACCCGCCGCGACCCAGGGCGCGAGCTGCCGCAGCTGGGCGGGAAACGCCTCGGCGACGTCGTCGCGGACAGCTTCCCCCTGGGGGCTGCGGCGGCCGTACGGGGCCTCCAGCGCGCGGCGGTACGGCAGGAGGATGCGGAGGACCGCCTCGCAGGTGGCACGGGTCGCGCGGCCGGCGTCGCCGGCGTGGCGGGTGCCGTGGGCGACGCCGCCGGCAGATGCGGGGTGCGGCTCGGTGAGTGGGGTCAGCATGCGGCGCTGTCCGCCCGGTGCAGGGGGCAGCCCGTGGCGGGCTGCCCGGCGGGGAGGGGCTCCGCTCCGTGGCGGCCCGTCGCGCCGGTACCGTCCTCGCCGCCACCGTACGCGACCGGAAGGTGGTCGACGCCACGCGCCAACACCGCCGGTATCCAGTGGAGTTCGGACTCCGGGACGGCCAGGCGGAGGTCGGGCAGCCGTCTGACGAGGGACCCCAGCGCGATCTGGAGCTCCGCGCGGGCGAGGGCGGCACCGGGGCAGAAGTGGATGCCGTGCCCGAAGGCGAGATGGGGGTTGGGGGAGCGGTCGAAGTCGAGCGTGTCGGCGTCGGTGAAGCGGCGGTCGTCGCGGTTGGCCGCGCAGAGCGAGACGATCACGGAGTCGCCCGCCGGGATCCGGGTCCCGTGCAGCTCGCTGTCCTCGGCGAAGAACCGCCAGGTCGTCAGCTCGAAGGCGGCGTCGTGTCGCAGCAGTTCCTCGACCGCGCGGGGCAGCAGTTCGGGGCGGGCGGCGAGCGCGGCGAGATGGCCGGGGTGGCGCAGCAGAGTGACCAGGGCGGTGGTGATCTGGTTGGTGACCGGTTCCTGCCCCGCGACCAGCAGCTGGAAGATCATCGAGTCCAGCTCCTCCGGCCCGAGTTCGCCGCTGTCGCGGGCCGCGACCAGACGGGACAGCAGGTCCTCGCCGGGTTCGCGTCGCTTGTGGACGACCAGGTCGGCGATGTACTGCTGGAGCCCGCGCAGCCGCGCTTCGTAGGCAGGGCGGCCGGGGTCCTCGGGCCCTACCGGCTGTACGACCTTCCCCCAGTCCCGGTCGAACCGCGCCACGAACTCCCCGGGCAGCCCGATGACTTCGGCCAGCACCCGGAACGGGAAGTGCGCGGCGAAGGCTTCGACGAGATCGGCCCGGCCGGCGTCGGGGAGCCGGTCCAGCAGCGCGTCGGCGATCTCCTGGAAGCGGGGACGCAGCTCCTCGACGCGCTGCGGGGCGAAGGCGTCGGTGATCATCCGGCGCATCGCGGTGTGCCGGGGCGGGTCCTGGTGGAGCAGATGCACTTGGAGCTGGGAGTGCTGAGGCTCCGGCATGATCGAGGCACGGGCCCGCCATGCCGCGTTACCACGTGAGTGGTGCTTCCCCAGGCGGGGATCGGTCAGTGCCTGCTGCGCCGGGTCGTAGCCCGTCACCAGCCAGGCGCACACCCCCTGGGGAACCGCACGCGGTGCACCGGCCCGCGCGCCCGCAACTCGGTGTAGAGGGGATATGGGTCGCGTTTGTAGGCGGCACCGTAGGGGTCTATGGGGCCGGGCGGTTGAGCCGAGCGGTCCGGTGTGGGCATGGGGGTTCTCCTTCGGGGCGGGCTGGGGACAGCGGTTGTCCGGGCACGGCCGTGCCGACGGCCGCGTGGCGCGTTCGACCTGTCGACCTCGCTACCTGTCGATGTCTCGGCCTGTCGACGTCTCGATGTGCCGGTCGGCTGACCCTCTGGTCTCCAGGTCGGTGGAGGTTTCGGTCTCTCGGTCTCTTGGTCTCTCGGCCGTCGGCTTGTGCTCCTCCTCGCACCGGGCCGGGACGGCCCGGCGATGGAGAGGTCGGTTGAAAGGCGGAGCGAGTTCCCGCCGAACCGGGAAATCTCCCCTGATCGAGGAATCGGTGCGGTGGTGGGAGAGGGCCCGGCCGGCTCAGGTGGCCGACGAGGTCCGCGGAGCCCGAACAGCACCGCGATCAAACCCAGTTAGTCGTCCCGCGAAAGCCGTGAGTTCCGCTTCGAGCACAGGACAAACCTCACGTACTCAACACCCGCCAATCGTCCGCGCACCCCCACTCCCACCTGCCACGATGACGCGATGACCACCCCCGCGGCGCCCCCCGCGCCACCCCATCGCGAGCGGCGGACGTCCTCCTCCGCCGCCAGGACATCGGCACGTGCGCAGTCCCTCTCACGGTTCCTGCCCGCCCGGCCGGTCATCGGTTTTCTCGCTCTTCTGGCGCTGTTGTTCGCCCTCTCGTACGCGGCGGGAACCGTCGTCGGCCCCGTGGCGCCGGGCCTGCACCCCGCCGACCGCCCCCGCACCGGCACCACCGAACCCACCGGCGACGGAGGGATGGGAGGCATGCCCGGCATGGGTTCCATGGGAGCCCCGACCCTCGGCCCGGTGAGCGCGGGAGACGTCCGATGACACCTCACCCGCGCCCC
Organism: Streptomyces albospinus; assembly: GCF_014648695.1. GTDB lineage: Bacteria > Actinomycetota > Actinomycetes > Streptomycetales > Streptomycetaceae > Streptomyces > Streptomyces albospinus. Next base: position 101,023 of record NZ_BMRP01000008.1, on the reverse strand, counting down.
CGCCGGACCGCGCCCACCCCACCCCCACTCGCCACCACCGACCCCCGACCAGCCATCAGCGGCGCCGAACTCACCACCTCCACCCTCGCCATCGGCGGTATGACCTGTGCCGCTTGTGTCGGGCGGGTCGAGAAGAAGCTCGGGCGGATGGAGGGCGTGAGCGCGTCGGTGAATCTGGCGACCGGGCGGGCACGGATCAGCCACCCCGCGGCGGTCTCCGTCGGCGAACTCGTCGCCACCGTGGAGGCCGCCGGGTTCACGGCGCAGCTTCCCGAGCCCGCCGCACCGGAGCCCGACGAAACCCACCGGACCCACCAGCGGCCCGCCGAAGACGCCGACGGCCACGGCGACGGCTCACGCGCCGAGCGGCAGCGGCTGCTGCTGACGGCCCTGTTGTCCGTGCCGGTACTGGTGCTGTCGATGGTGCCGGGCTGGCAGTTCCGCAACTGGCAGTGGCTGTGCTTCATGCTCGCCGCACCGGTCGCCGTATGGGGTGCCGCCCCCTTCCACGTCCGTGCACTGCGTGGTCTGCGGCACGGCGCCGCGACCATGGACACCCTGGTCTCCCTCGGCGTCGCCGCGTCGTTCACGTGGTCCAGCTACGCGCTGTTCCTCGGCGGAGCCGGTACGCCCGGTATGACGATGCCGTTCAGCCTGCTGCCCACGGCCGGTGACGGGACCGCGCACCTGTATCTCGAAGCGGCCGTCGGCGTACCGCTGTTCGTCCTGGCCGGGCGCCGGATGGAGGCCAGGGCCCGGCGGGGCACCGGCGCCGCGCTCCGTTCGCTCGCCGAACTCGCCGCGAAGGAGGTGGCCGTACGAGGCGAGGACGGCAGCGAGCGCCGTATCCCTGCCGATCGGCTGCGGGTCGGGGACCGGTTCCTGGTACGGCCGGGGGAGCGGGTCGCCACGGACGGCACCGTCGTCGGCGGCGGCTCGGCGCTGGATCTCTCGATGATCAGCGGTGAGAGCCATCCGGTCGAGGTCGGGCCGGGCTCGCCGGTGGTCGGTGGAGCGGTCAACTCCGGCGGTCTGCTGGAGATCCGGGCGGACGCCGTGGGCGGTGATACCCAACTCGCGAGGATCACCAGGCTCGTTGAGGACGCCCAGACCGGCAAGACCCAGGCGCAGCGCCTCGCCGACGCGGTGGCCGCGGTGTTCGTGCCCGCCGTACTGACCGTCTCGGTCACCGTCCTGGGCTTCTGGCTCGGCGCCGGGGCCGCTCCGCAGGCGGCCGTCACGGCGGCGGTTGCCGTACTCGTCGTCGCCTGCCCGTGCGCACTGGGCCTGGCCACCCCCACCGCGCTGCTGGCCGCCACCGGACGCGGCGCCCAGCTCGGAATCCTGGTCAGTGGGCCGCGCGCCCTGGAACGGCTGCGCCGCATCGACACCGTCGTCCTCGACAAGACCGGCACCCTCACCACGGGGCGGATGACGGTCGGCGCCCTGACGCCGCGTGCGGGCGGCCTCGCTCCGGACGACGCACTGCGGCTCGCCGCCACCGTCGAGCAGGGTTCCGAGCACCCTGTGGCGCGCGCCATCACCGCGTACGCCCACGACCGGACAGCAGCCCGACCCCTCCAACCGGTCGGCTCCGTAGGTGACTTCACCGCCACACCGGGCTTCGGGGTACGCGGTACGACGGACGGGCACGACGTGACGGTCGCCCGGCCGCCGGACGAGCCGGCCGACCTCCCGGCTCCGCTGGCCGACGCGGTACGGGAGGCCGAATCCGCCGGCCGCACCGCGGTCCTCGTCACGGTCGACGGGGTCCCGGAAGCGGTCATCGCCGTCGGCGACACCCTGCGCCCCGACGGATACCGCGCGGTCGACCATCTGCGCCGTCTCGGCCTGCGGCCCGTCCTGGCCACCGGAGACCGCGAAGCAACCGCCCGCGCGGTCGCCGGACAGCTCGCCATCACCGAGATCCACGCCCGGGCCCGCCCCCAGGACAAGGCCGCGCTGGTCACCACCCTCAAGGAGCAGGGCGGCCGGGTCGCCGTGGTCGGCGACGGCGTCAACGACGCGGCGGCCCTTGCGCTCGCCGACCTCGGCATCGCCATGGGCAGCGGCACCGACGCGGCGATCGGCGCCGCGGATGTGACCCTCGTACGCGAGGACCTCCAGGCCGTCGCCGATGCCGTACGCCTCGCCCGCCGTACGCTCGGCACCATCCGCAGCAACCTGCTCTGGGCCTTCGGCTACAACCTCGTCACCGTGCCGCTCGCCGCGGTCGGTCTGCTCAACCCGATGCTCGCGGCAGCCGCCATGTCCGCCAGCTCCCTTCTCGTCGTCGGCAACAGCCTGCGACTGCGCGCCTGGCAGCCCCCGGGTGCCACCCGGTCCCCGCGTCGCGCCAACGCGGCTCGCAGCAATTCCACTTGGGAGACCTCATGAACCGCCCGCGCCTCGCGGCGGTGGCCGTGCCGCTCCTCACCTGCCTGGCGACCCTCGGCACGCTCACGGCCTGGGCCGCGACCGGCAACGCAGGCACGCCCGCCCGGCTGACCGCCGCCGAGGGGCGCGTGCTGATCCCCTCCGGCAACGACGCCACCGCCGCGTTCTTCACGATCCGCAACACCGGCGCCGCGGACGACGTCCTGACCTCGGTCACCGGCCCGGCGGGTCACCGGACCATGCTCAGCCGCGACGTCCCCGCCGGCCGCAACGCCCGCACCATGGCGATGGTCCCCTCGGCCACCGTCCCGTCCGGCGGCACGCTGACCATGACGCCCGCGACCCTCGACGTCATGATCAGCCCGCCGCCCGCGCTCACCCCCGGCGACCGCCTCACCTTCACCTTCCACTTCCGCGACAGCCCCCCGCTGACCGTCCGGGCCCGCGCGGTACGCCCGGGTGAGGAGTAGAGGAGCAGGCGTAGGACGAGCGGGAGGCGCAGGAGGCGCTTCCATCGCCTGGGGTTCATGGACGGGCCACCGCCCGCCCATGAACCCCATTGCGATGCCGGGAAACGGTCCGTCAGGCCACGGCGGCGGCGAGGTCGCGCGGCTGCCGGTCAGCCGGCACCGGTCTCCCGAGCGCCAGGCTCCCCGAGGAGGACGCCCGAAGCGCGCCCCCGCCGTCTGCGCCCTGCCGTTCGGTCCCCGCCTCGGCGTCCGCCAGCAGCGCAATCAGCGTCTCCCGGGCGCGGGCCACCCTGGACCGCACCGTCCCCACCGGGCAGCCCATCACCCCGGCAGCCGCCGCGTACGGAAGCCCCAGCAGCTGCGTCAGCACAAACGCCTCCCGCCGCTGCGGTGTCAGCGCCGCGAGCAGTTCGGCCAGCGCGATGCCCTCGTCGAACCCCGGAACACCGCGCGGCTGCACCCGCTCCGCCGCGGTCTGCCAGTCGTCGGTCGCCGCCATCCGCGGCCGTACCGCATGGGAGCGGATGCGATCCGCCACCACCCGCCGGGCGATCGTCAGCAGCCAGGTCCGCGCCGACGACCGGCCCTCGAACCGCGGCAGACTGCGCAACGCCCGTACGTAGGTGTCCTGCACCAGGTCGTCGGCCGCCTGCGCCTCTCCGCTGAGATGCGTCACATAACGCCGCACATCGAGCTGCGTAGCCTTCACGAACTGCTCGACGGCCCGCTCGTCGCCGGTGCGGGCGGCCAGCGCCCAGCCCGTCACCGTCTCGTCGTCCCGCACACCGTTCCGTGCTCCGTCACGCACAGCGGGACCGCCCCTCGCCGCGCATTTTCGCTTGATGGAGGATGGGCGCATGCTCTGCTCGCGCATCCGTACGGCACTCTCCGCCCGCCTCGACGGCGAGGAATTGCCCCCGGGGATCACCGCCCGCCGCCTCGACGACCATCTCGCGGACTGCCGGGACTGCCGCGCATGGGACGCCCAGGCGCGAGCGCTGACGGCGGCCGTCGATCGCGCCGCCGCGTGTGCGGAAGGGGCTGCTGTCCGCACGCGTACCGGCGATGCGGCGCGGCCCTCGCAGGTCTCTGACGGGGATGCGCCGCCTTCCGGCGAAGCGGCAGCCCCCGGCGACGGCAAGACCATCCCCCTCGGGGACACCGCGATCATCGAGGCGCTGCTCGCCCGTTGGCGGTCGGTGCCCACACCGGAAGCGGCGCCCACCATCCCGGTGGATACGACCGGCGGACGGACAGGCTGAGCCCGCGGCGCGGGACCGGCACCCGCCCTCGGGCACCCGCGGGCCGGGAAGGGAAACGGACGCGGGCGGCGGAGCCACCGGCATCCGGACAGGGTTCATCATCTGGAGTCCTCTGGAGTCCTTCGCGTGATCCGGTCGGCGCGCGTACGGCGCGGACGACCGGTGAAGTCGAAGCCGGGACATCAGGGCACGAGGGCACGAGGCGACAGCCTCCGACGGCGACGGCCCTCGGGGCAGCGGCCCTTCAGGAGGTGCCGCCGCCAGGGAGCGACAGCCTCTGTGGAGCGGCTGTCGTCCGCCCCTGTGTGCCTCCGAGCCGGTCCGGCCAGGAGATTCGTCCGTGCTGTCAGACGACAGCCGGCTCACGCGGTGGGCCCCGCAAGGACATCGCATGGGCGAGCAGCAACTGGCGTACCGCACACCGCGGCTGCTGCCGGGCGGGGCGCGGCGCGGGCCCGGCATCGGGCAGTACGACCCGCAACACCAGCACCAAGGGCGCGAACAGCCAGGCCGACACGGTCCGTACGAGCCGGAACGCCGCCCGCTCACCGCCCCACAGCCACCAGGCGCTGAGCAGGGCGACCAGCAGGTGCGCGGCGAGCATGCCGCCGGCGCCGCCGTGCATGCCCGGATGCCCCGACGGCATGCCGGCCATCCCCGGCATCGCACCCATGGCGCCCATCGACCCCATGGAATCCGCCGAGCCCATGGGACCCATCGACCCCATCTGCTCCATCTGCGACGCCATGCGTGCCGCGTCGATGTCGGCGACCGACAGTCCCTGTCCGCCGCAGAGCCAGGTGTTCGCCCACTCCCGTGCCAGCGAGGCCCGTTGTCCGTCGGCGCCGGCGGCAACTGCCTGACCCAGCGAGAACGCACTGTGCAGGCCCGCCTGGGTGGCCACGGTCAGCACCCCGACCAGTACCGGCCCGCGTTCCCGGCCGGCGAGGCACCAGGCCCCGGCCGCCGTCGTCAGACCGGACGCGAGCAGCATCCAGCCGGGCACCGCGGTATCCGACATCACCACGTGCCCCAGTGCAGCGAGGACCACACAGACCGCCGCGAACACCGCGGCGCGCAGCCCCCTCAAAACCTGCCCCGCATCCATGACAGCCCCATCGTCGCACCCCGCCCCGCAGGCGAACGAGGAGGGGCGCACCGGCATCGTCGCCGGACGCTGTAGTAAGGGTCCCGGGGAAGGCGTACGTCTGCCTGCGCGTACCTCTGCCCACCTCCGCATATCCACGGGTGCGGGGCCAGGCCGCCGCGGGCCGGCCGGCCCATGAGCTACCCGCCGCCGTGCGACGCCCCTTCCCTCCGCACCCCCGTCGCCAGCCCGGCGACCGCCACCGCACCCGCGAGCGCCAGCATGCCCACGGCCGGCGAAGCGGACGCCGCGACGGCGCCGACGAGCAGGGGCCCACCGGCGTCCCCTGCTTCCCGGCCGAGTTCCGCGGCCCCCATCGTCCGGCCCATCCGGCCGGCCGGTGCGGTCGCGGCGAGCGCGGCGAAGCCCAGGGGGGTGGCCATGCCGACGCCGGTCCCGATACCCACCGCACTCGCCACCAGCCCGGGGACGCCGGGCAGCGCGGCAGCGGCCAGACCGACCGCGGTCAGTCCGAGCCCCAGAGCCGATCCGCCGCGGAGGCCGAGCCGTCCGCGGTCGTGGGCCCGGCCCGCCAGGGGCTGTACGAGAGCGGCGCAGCAGGCGAGCAGGGAGACCACGGCTCCGGTGACGACGGAGGAGAGCCCTGCCGTGCGGCCGTGTACCGGCAGGAAGCCGACCCCGGCACTCAGCGCGGCGGTGGTCGCGGCCAGGGCCAGGGTCGGGCGCAGGAAGTCGCGGTCGGTGAGCCGGCGTACCAGGTCGAGCAGGGTCTGGCGCTGCCGGGGCGCCGGCGGCACCGCCGGTACCGACACCGCCACCCAGACCGCACCGGCCGCGGCAACCGCGGCAAGTACCGTGAACAGGGCGGGGAATCCGCCCCACCACGTGATCGCGCCGCCCAGCAGCGGTCCGAGGACGTAACCGACGGATTTCCAGGCGCCGTACGAGCCGAAGGCGTGTCCCGTCCTGCCCGCACCGATCCGGGCGACCATGGCCGAGGCGGCAGGTGAGAACGCGGAGGCGGCTGCTCCTTGGGCCAACCGGGCACCGGCCAGTGCGCCGGTGTTCGTCGCGCCGAAGACGGCCGCGGTTGCCGAGGCCACGGCGAAGGCGACGAGGCCGCCGAGCACCACCGGGCGCGGGCCGATCCGGTCGGCGAGGGTGCCGAAGACCGGCTTGAGGATGATCTCCGCGCCGTCGTACACGGCGAGCAGCGCCCCGAGCGTGAACAGCGGCAGGACGTGACCGGAGTGTCTGGCGCCCAGGCTCGCGGCGATCCCGTGCGCCCCGAAGGCCGTGGTGAATCCCGCCGCGTAGAGGGGACCGAGGCGCCGCCACCGTGCGGAGCGGTTCCGGTCGCCTTCCGCGCACTCGTCTGCGTCCATGGCCCCGTCCTCGCCCGCGTTCGGCCCCGGATGCCCCGTCGGCTCCATCCTCCCCCTGCCGTGACGTGAACGCACGTACTCCTCCCGGGACATCGCCGGCTGCGGAGGTCGCCGTACAGCGGAGCTGCCCGCGGTGGAGGTGGTGGCGGTGCGCCGGCCGTCCCCTGCGCCCTCCGGCCGACGCCCGCTGCGTCCTCCCGCTACCGTCCTTCGACATGACCGCATCAGATCCGTCCCACGCGCTCGAACCGTCCGACGTACGCAGCACCCGCACCGCCTATGACACCGTCGCCGTCGACTACGAGCGGCTGCTGCGCTCCGCGCTCGCCGCCATGCCGATGGACCGCGCGATGCTCGGCGCCTTCGCCGAACTCGTGCAGGCCGACGGCGGCGGCCCGGTCGTGGACCTCGGTTGCGGGCCCGGCCGGATCACCGGACATCTGCACTCGCTCGGCCTGGACGTCTCCGGTGTCGATCTGTCGCCCGAGATGGTCGCGGTGGCCCGCAGGACGCACCCGGAGCTGCGGTTCGACGAGGGGTCGATGGCCGAACTCGGCCTTGCGGACGGCGGGTTCGCCGGGGTCGTCGCCTGGTACTCGATCATCCACACCCCGCCGGAGCGCCTGCCGGTGCTGTTCGCCGAGTTCGCGCGCGTGCTCGCCCCGGGCGGACATCTGCTGCTCGCCTTCAAGATCGGCGATGAGCTGCACCACCTGGACCACGCGTACGGCCATGAACTCTCGCTCGACGTCTACTGGCTGTCGCCCGACCGGATAGCCGAACTGCTGAACCAGGCCGGGTTTGCCGTGAACACCCGGGTGGTGCGCGAGCCAGAGGGACATGAGAAGGGCCCGCAGGCGTATCTCCTGGCCCGCAAGGCGGGGGACCGCCCGGCCGGTACAACGGGGGAGTAGCCGAGGGAGGTGACGGCGGCGATCCGGCGGGCGCCCGGCGCCGCCGTCCCGTCCGGCAGCGCGCCTGAGCTGGAGACCACCGGGGCCTGCGCGCCCCGCCCGTGCGACGCGACGGCGGGTACGGGCACCCGAGGTGCTGACCGGGCCGCCCGTCAGAAGTCCCCGGCCAGGCCCTCCCAGCGGTCGGCCAGGGACGTCAGCAGGTGCATCAGGTCGGCGCGCTGCGCGGGGTCGTACGGCTCCAGCAGCCGTTCGTCGAGCCGGCGCGCCCGCTCGTGGGCGGCGCCGAGAGTCCGCTTGCCCCCTCGGTGAGGTGCAGCAGCTTGCGGCGCCCGTCCGCGGCGTCGGCACGACGGACTATCAGGCCCCGGCTCTCCAACCGCCGGGCCACATCCGCCATCGTGGAGGTGTCCAGCGCCACGGCCGACGCCATGGACCGCTGATCCCGCCCCGGTGCCGCGTCCACGGCCGTCAGCACCGCGAACTGCGGCCCGGTGAGCGTCGGATCGACCGCGCGCACCCACACCGCGAGATACGCCTGGTAGAGGCGGCGCACCTGATAGCCGGGGGCGGCCGTCAGGGCGTGCGGAATCGCGGAATCCGGTGCGGTGGACGCCGGTCCGGCCGGCACGGACTCGGCGGATGCGGGCGCGGTGGGCGTGGTCTCGTCAGCCATGGGGTCACTCAATCACGGTGAGCCGAGCGGCCCACCGCGGACCGGCATCGCCATGCTCACATCACTCTCATTCACGCCAGCATCCCGCACCGCGTCACCGGCCGCGCCATACCGGCGAAGCGGCGGCGCCGCGCACACCGCCCGCGCTCAACCGACCATCGGGCGCAGCGCAGTCCGCAGTGCCGCCGGCGCCGCCGGGAGGTTGTCCCGGAAGATCAGGTGGCCCGCGTCCGGCACCGCGGCGAACGCGGCGGACGGCGGCAGCGCCCGCGCCCGTGCCGCCCCCGCCGCCGTGACCACCGGGCTGTCCGCGCCGTACAGCAGGGCCGTTGGGCCGGGGACCGAGGGCCACCGGTCGAAGAAGTCCTCCGTTTCGAAACCGCGATGGGTGGCGGTGATCGCTCGCAGCTGGACAGCCGGCGGGCCGGCAACTCCTGCTCCCGGTGCGGCCAGCGGCCACGACCGGGCCACCTCATCGGCGCCCGTACCGCGCTCGGCCTGCGACAACTGCCCGAGGAACACGTCCAGGGAGGTCGGGTACGGGCCGCGGCCGGGTCCGCTGATCGGCGGGTCGGCCAGGACGCTGCCGCCGATCGCCACCTTGCCGCGCGCCGCGACCGCCGCCGTGATCCGCGCGCCCATCGAATGCCCGAAAAGCAACGGCCGGTCCGGCGCGAGTGCCGCGATGACGGCCTCGGTGTCCTCGGCATCACCTCCGCCTCCGCGTCCCCGTTGCCGTGGGTGTCCGCGCCGCGCGCCTGTACCCGCAGCCGCCGCCCGGCGTCGGCCTCCAGGAACCGCACGGTGCCGGTGAAGCCGGTCGCCGACGGCTCGCCCTGGGCGTCGTACGTCACCTGCTCGTACAGTTCCCCCGCGATGCCCTGGGCGATCCCGCCCCGGCGCCGGCCCTCCACCACCTGCGGATCGACGGCCACCCCGCAGTCCTCCACGCAGAGGTACCGCAGGATCTCCACCTGCCCGGTGCCTTCGTGCAGTTCGACCACCACGCCATGGGTGGCGTGGGAGAACGTCCCGTCGTTGCAGACGTCGAAGCATGCCGTCGCGCCGAGCCCCGGTTCGATGTCCTTGGGCAGCAGATGCGCCCGCAGATACGCCAGGTCGGCCGGCTCCTCGTCGCCGACCGCGGTCGCCGGATCGTCCCTGCGGTACACCCGGCCGCGGCCGACCGCGGTCTCCTCCCACGGGATGTCCCGCGGGCCGCCGCGATCGTGCGCAGCCTGTCGCCGAGCTTTCCGGCGGCCGGCCGTACGGCGCTGCCGCCGACCGCGGTCGATCGGCCGGCGAAGGTGCCCCAGCCGTAGGCGATGCGGTCCGTGTCGCCCTGATGGGGCCTCACCTTGGCGATGTCCGGCCCGAGTTCATCCGCCACGATCTGCGCCATCGTCGTCTCGTGGCTCTGCCCGTGGCTCATCGTCCCCGTCGTGACGGTGACCGCGCCGCTGGTGTCCATCCGGACCTCGGAGAGGTCGAAACCCGGCACCACCGCCATCCTGCGCTGCGCGAACGCGGCCGAGCCGTATCCGGTGCGCTCGCTGAAGCAGGAGTAGCCGATGCCGAGATGCCGCCCCTCGGCGCGGGCCGCGCGCCGCCGCTCGTACCAGCCCTCCCCGCGGGGCGCCCGCTCGCACTGGTCCAGCGACTCCCGGTACGAGCGAGGCCGGCCACGTTCGGGCCGCCCGCCGCACGCACGGTGGGGCGCGACCCGCCGGCCGCGCCCCGCCGTCTCCGCACGCCCGCCCTACGGCCGCGGCCCGATCACCCGCCCCTCCCCGTCCTGGACCGTGATCGCCATCGCCGGACACACATCGGCCGCGTCCAGCGCGCGCTCGTCCTCCGCGATGTCCGTACGCACCGGACGGGAATGCGCGCCGTCCAGCACGAACAGCTCCGGCGCGACCCCGGCGCAGGCGCCCGAGGCGATGCACAGCTGCGGATCGATCTCCGCCTTCCAGGCCACCGTGCTCACCACCCCACCGGCATGACGCGCGGCCCGCGCACCAGCATCTCGGTCTTCCACACCACATCGCCGGCCAGACGGAGCTCCGGGAAGCGGGTGACCAGTGCCAGGATCGCCTCCTGGAGCTCCAGCCGGGCCAGCGGCGCCCCCAGGCAGTGGTGGACGCCGTGGCCGAAGCCGAGGTGCTGGTTGCCGGCCCGCGAGATGTCCAGCGTCCCCGGTGCGCCGAACCGCAGCGCGTCGCGGTTGGCGGCGCCCACCGCGACCAGGACGGGCGAACCGGCGCGCACCAGCGTGCCGCCGACATCGATGTCTTCCTTGGCGTAGCGCGGCTGGCTCGCCCCGCTGCCGAGCGGTACGAAGCGCAGTAACTCCTCCACGGCGGTCCCGATCAGCTCCGGACGCTCCCGTAGCAGCGCGAGCTGGCCGGGGTGGTCCAGCAGTGCCAGGACGAAGTTGGGAATCTGCGTCGCGGTGGTCTCGTGCCCGGCGACCAGGATCCCCACGCACAGATCGACCAGTTCGAGCTCCGACAGCCGGTCGTCGACATCCCGCGCGTCGATCAGCGCCGTCATCAGATCGTCCTGCGGCGCCCGCCGGTGCTCCTCGATCAACTGCCGCATATACGCCCGGAGTTCTTCCTGGTTCGCGTCGAACTCCTCCGCGGTCAGCGAGCTGGTCGACAGCGCCGCATCGCTCCACTTCCGGAACCGCGGCCGGTCCTCCGTCGGCACCCCCAGCAACCGGCAGATCACCGCCACCGGAATGGGCAGCGCATAGCGGTCGACCAGATCCGCCGGCGGCCCGGCCGCTTCCAGCTCGTCGAGCAGTTCCCGGGTCAGCTCCTTGACCTGCGGCCGGAGCTTCTCGACCTGACGGACCGTGAACGCCTTCGCCACCAAGGAGCGCAGCCGGGTGTGATCGGGCGGATCCATGCCCAGGATGCCGCTGTCCCGGCGCCCCTCGGACTGCCGCGGTTCATCGTGCAGGGCTCCCTCGGCCCGGCTGAACCGCTGGTCGCCGAGGACGAGGCGGGCCTCGGCGTACCGCGTGACGAGCCAGGCCGGCTCGCCGTATGTCATCTGGACCTTCAGGAGCCCGGGGCGGTTGCGCGCCCGCTCGTACTCCGCCGAAAGGTCAAGGCCCTCAGGGGTGTTGAAGGGGTAGGTGAGGGGTGCTGTATCGGCTGTGGTCACGGTGACCTCCCTTGTGTAAGCACCTGCTTACATCACGGTAGGGCGGTCTCCCGCAGCGGTCAACGATCATTTGTGGCCGACCTGGTGACGGGCCGTGGGATGTTGATCTCCGTGGTCCAGCACGGATCATGGCGGGGCCATGTCGGACGATGGCGGCCCGAGGCGGGCCGGCGGAAAGGGGAGTGGCGCGTGGCGATCGGGGAGGCGATGGCGGAGTACCCGCACGGCGGCACCGGGGGTGAGCACCGCAGGGACGCACAGGCCACCCGGAGGCTGCTGCTCGACGCCGCGTCGGACCTGTTCGCGGAACGGGGCTACGAGCGCGCGACGGTACGCGACATCGCGTCCCGGGCGGGAGTCAACCAGGCCCTGCTGTTCCGCTACTTCGGCTCGAAAAAGGCCCTCTTCGGCGAGGTCATGGCGCGCGGCGGCCACGAACAGCTGCGCACCACCCCGGCGGAGCGGCTGTTCGAGGTCGCGCTCCGCGGCATGCTCGGCGAGGGCCGCGGCCCCGGCGCCGACCGCTCGCTGGAGGTCTGCCTGCGCTCGATCGGCGGCAGCGACGAAATTTCCGAAGCGCTCAAGGGGCTCGGCGACGAGTACGCGGATGTGCTGGCCACCCTCTCGAAGGCCGACAACGGCGATCTGCGCGGCGATCTGGCACTGTCCTGGCTGCTGGGCATCGGCCTGATGCGGGTGGTGGTCGGCAAGGAGCCGCTGGCCGGCGCCGACCCGGACACGGTCTGCCGACTGGTGGTGGGCGCACTGGGCACCTTGCTGGAGGGGCTGCCTGCGGACGACGCGGGGGAGGGGCCGGGGGGTAGCGGCGGCTGACGGCGTGCCAGATCCCGTCGCTGGAACGGCCGCGGGTCCCGTCGGCTTCTGTCCCAATCCCTGCTGCGTTCCGGTGATCCTCTGGCGGGTCAACGACGCCGATGTCCCAAATTCCCCCTTATTGTCGCGCATGCGGAGAATGCTCTTTCTTCTGCACAACAGCCGAGAAAAGGTGGAAGAATGCTTGGTTCGATTCCTCGTGGGCTCGCGGTGGCCGGCCTGACCGCGGCTGCCTTGGCGGTGCCGATGACCGGCGCCGCGACCGCGGCCCCCCACGGCAACGGACACACCGTCATGTGCCACACGCACAGCCGTTGCCACCACACCCAAGGCCGTCACCACGGCCATGGCGGCAGCAACGAACGCCGGCGCGATCACGTCCGCCATGACGACGACGACTTCGGCCGCCGTGGCGAGCACCGCCGCTACGACGACGATGACAACGGCCGTGGCGGCGATGAGCGCCGTGGCGGCGACGACCGCCGTGCCGGTGACGACCGCCGTGGCGGCGACGACGAGCGCCGCGGTGGCGACGACGAGCGCCGCAGCGGGGACCGCGGCCGGCAAGAGGACGCGGCGGCCAGCCTCGAAGGCAACGGCCTCGGCAGGGACGGCCTCCTCGGCCTCGGTGTCCTCGGGCTCCTCTAGCCGTCCCGTCGCGTCGTCGCGTCTGTGGGCTCGGGTCGACGACCCGGGCCCACAGGCATGACCGGAGCACCCGCCCCGTCACCCGTCGGCACCCGGGTCTCCGGCGTCGCGCCGCCCCGGCCCTCCGGCCCGGACGACCCGGCCGCGGCGGATGCGCCTGCTGCCCCGGCACCCCGCTCCGCACCCGTCGCCGGCTTCAGGCTGCCGAGAATGGCCAACCCCTGGCCGACGATCCCCGAGACGATGTCGTTCACCCCTTCCGTCCCGTTCAGCACGGTCAGCCGGGACCCGGAGATCCCCTTCGCCGCCGCCTCGGCCAGCGCCGGCAGATTCTCGACCGTGCGGTTCGCGGCGATCAGCTCCTGGTTGCCGTCCCGCAGCGAAGCCGCCAGCGCACTGTTCGCATCCGCCCGCGCCCGCGCGACCTCCCGTTCCGTGTACGCACGGGCATCCGCCTCGAACCGCACCCGGTCCCGCTGCGCCTCGGCGAGCGTGCGCAGCCGGTACGCCTCCGCGTCCGCCGGCCGCCGCACCTCGGCCTCCAGCCGCCGGGCGGCCAGCGCCGCCTGCCGCTCGGCCAGCGCCGTCTGCTCCTCGATGACCTCCTGGGAGGCCCTGGCCTGGGCCAGGGGCCCGGCCTGCGCCGCCCGCGCCTGGTACTGCTCGGTCTCCGCCAGGAACCCGGCCCGCTTGATCGCGGTGTCCCGCTCGTACTCCGCCTTCAGCGCCGCCGCCTGCTGCTCCCGCTCGGTCGCCTCCTGATCCGCCTTGGCCTGGGCGATCCGCGCGGCGCTGGCCACCGCCGCGGCGTGCGGCGCGGCGAGATTGGTGATGTAGCCGGTGGTATCGCCGATCTCCTGGATTTGCAGCGCATCGACGACGATGCCGAGCTTCTCCATCTCCGAGTGGCTGCCCTCCTTCACCTCCTGCGCGACCCGGTCCCGCTCCCGGATGATCTGCTCGACGGTCAGCCCGCCGACGATCGAGCGCAGGTGGCCGGCGAAGATCCGCCCCACCAGCTCCTCCATGCTCCGCTGCTCGTCCAGGAACCGCCGAGCGGCATTGGCGATGGACGCCTGGTCGTCACCGACCTTGAACACGGCCACCGCCCGTACGGCGAGCCGAATCCCCTGCTGTGTGACGCAGTCCTCGGAGATCTCCGACTCCCGCAACGACAGCGACAGCACACTGGCCTTCTGCTTGACGGGCATCACCCAGCAGCCATGGCCGGTGACGATACGGAATTGCGCGTCCCCGGCCCGGCGCTTCGAACCGGAGATCAGCAGCGCCTCATTCGGCGCCGGTACATGCCAGAACAACATCGCAAGGCTCCTGGTCTCGTGAGACTGGCCTCGGCCGGGGCTGGTGCGCGGGGCGGCGGGGAAGGCTGTGCACAGGGCGGTCAGGCGGCGGGCAGCGGCACGACGATCACCGACCGCGCCGAGGTCCGGTCCGTCACGATCACCTGCGTGTGCCGGGCGATGGGCCGGCCGCCGGACCAGGCCGCGAATGCTTCGCTCCCGCCCCGAACGGGCAGCAGCACCTCGCCCGGTCCGTCGCTCGGGATCGAGACGGTCACCCGCCCGATCACCCCGATCGGATTGAAGTCCACCTCATCCGCCGCGCTCACCCGAGCTCTCCGTTCTCGCCCGAAACCGTGACCATGACGCGAACCCGTCCCCGGCGCGGCAACCGGCCGTTTCCACACTTCAACGGTACTCCGGCCGGGCCCCGCGCAGCCCGGCCGTACGGCGTTCCGGCCGCTCGCGGTGGCCCTCCAGGAACGGGAACGATCACGGACGCCGGGCCTCCCCCGCCGCGCGCCGCGCCGGCCTCCGCGCTCGCCGCCCGCCGCTCACCAGGAGCGATCGGCGGCACCGCACCCCGGCGGACGCGCCCGCCGACGCACCGTCAGTGGTGGACGACCGGCCGCAACGGGCCGCGCGGTGCCGCCAGTTCGACGGAGAGGGAGGGGCCGGGCACCGGTCGGCGGGACGGCAGCACATCGGGCGCCCGGTGCGGACGCAGCGCCGCCAGCGCGGTTTCCGTCTCCTCCATCAGCGCCCGGTAGGAGACCAGCCGCTGCCACTCCGGGTCGGCGACCCCGGGCACCGTGGCGGACCGTTCCGTCCAGATCTTGACCAGGCCCGCGTAGACGGGCGTCTGTCTTTGGACTTCCGCGTTGATCCGCACTTCCGCGTTGATCCGCGGCGGTACGGGGCCCGGAGCCGGGAGCGGAGGGTGGTTCACGATGGGGCTGGGAACGAAGGCGGTCTGACCATGACCGGCGACAGTGACGGACGAGGGAGCACTCATGGCCGTAAAAACGATTCGCTCCATCAGATGGTCACTGCATACACCGTGGAGCACCCTCGCAAGCTTCCCCGCATAACACCCCAAAGCTTCGCCCCCTTTGCAGGGAATATCACCTCTTACAGTGATCTCTCGTCGATAACCGGGCCAACATCGGCTAAAAAACGTTGTCGCTGACATGGAACCGAGGGAGTTGTGGGAGCGCCACGCGGTACTCGCCCAGGCGTTTTGCAGCAGCGATGACGAGGTCCGCCGGACGCAGGGACTCCTCGACGAGGCCGAGGCACGCCGGTCGCGGACCCTGGCCGCCTTTGCGGTGACCGTGGGCAGCGACGAGGTGGTGGCCGATCTGCTCGGACTCGACGCCCGCGAAGTACGCCTGGCCCGCCGCACGGTCGGCAAGGACGACGCCCGCGCCGTGGCCAAGAGCCTGCTGGAGGAGTCCGCCCGCGAACGCCGGCCGGCCCGCCAGCCCAACGCCCCGGAACCGGACCCGGCACAGCCCTCCGCCGCGAGCGCCGCCGCATCCGCCCCCAGCTCCGCCGCCGCGACCGCCAGCAGAGTCAGAGCGGGAGTCGGAGCCGCAACCGCCGGCAGGGGCTACCCGGGCACGTTCGCCGGAAGTCCACCCGCCCCACCGGTCACCCCCGCCGACGCCGCCGCGTACGTCCCGCCCCGCCCCACCCAGCAGCCGCACACCGTACCGCCCACGTACACCCCGGCCAGCGAACCGGCCTGGTCGCCCGCCCTGGACGCGGTCCTCGTCAACAGCCGCCACAACGGCGTGGACCTCAGCGCGCTCGCCACCGAACTCGGCCTGGACGTCACCATCCTGGCCGCCCGCGCCCATCAACTCGCCTCCGAGCCACGTCTGCACCGCCCACCGTCCTCGGACCGCATCGGCCGCCACCGCCGGATGACCGACATCCCGCCCGCTCCACAGCCCGACACCACCACGCTGCCCCGCCACGAGAACCCACCGCTCCCGCCGTACGAGCCACAGACTCCCTGGACGCCGCAGCAACACACCGCCGCCTGGGCACCGCACGATCCCCACGCGGCGTGGGCACCCCAGCCGGCGCCGGTGCCCTCGCCCCCTACATGGGATCCCAGTGCCGTCACCGTCACCCAGCACGACTGGGACGGCATCCTCAGCCAGTGGGAGGCCGCCAGCACACCGCATACCTTCATCCCGGGACAACCGGGCTCCTGACCGCGGTGCGGGCGCGGTGCCCCGCCCCACCGCCGTCGGCCCGCGTCCGGCCATCGCCTACAGTGGTCCCGAGCCGTGACTGGCGCTTGGGTGGAGTACCACCGGGGAGCGGCTCGGCCTCCCTGGTCGGTGCCGTGCGCCTGGGCGATTCCGTACGACGCTCCGGAGCAGCCCATGCCGCAGACCACCTCTTCCACCGCCCGCCTGATGGACGGCAGCGCACTCGCCCGCCAGATGGTCGAGCAGGCCGCCGAGCGCGCCGCGGCCCTCACCCGGCAGACCGGTCAGGCCCCGTGTCTGGCCACCGTGCTGGTGGGCGAAGATCCCGCCTCCGTGACCTATGTGCGGATGAAGCGCGCCCGCTGCGAGAAGGCCGGCATCCGGTCCCGGCACATCGCGCTGCCGGCCGCCACCACGACCGCCCAGCTGATCGCCACGATCGGCGAGCTGTCGGACGACCCCGGCGTCCACGGGATCCTGCTCCAGCACCCGGCCGGTCCGCACATCGACGAGCGCGCCGCCTTCGAGGCGATCGCCCCCGCCAAGGACGTCGACGGCGTGACGTTCCATTCCTTCGCCGCGATGAGCTTCGGCCTGGACGGCTTCGCGTCCTGCACCCCCGGCGGCATCATGCGTCTCCTGGACCACTACGACGTCGACCTGACCGGCAAGCACGCCGTCGTCGTCGGCCGCAGTGCGATCCTCGGCAAGCCCGTGGGAATGCTGCTGCTCGGCCGCAACGCCACGGTCACCTACTGCCACTCCCGCACCAACGACCTCGCCGCCATCACGCGCGAGGCCGATGTGCTGATCGCTGCGGTGGGCCGCCCCCGCTTCATCCACGGTGACCACATCAAGCCGGGCGCGGTCGTCATCGACGCCGGCTACAACCCCGGCAACGTCGGCGACGTCGACTTCGACTCGGCCGTCACCCGCGCGAGCCTGCTCACGCCGGTCCCCGGCGGCGTCGGCCCGATGACCATCGCCACCCTCCTCACCCAGACCGTCGACGCGGCATCCCGGCAACTGGGGGCGACGGCCGTCTGACAGGGCGCGGGCGACGGGAGTCGGGAAAGCGTCCGGCGTCCCGGCGCCGTTCGCTCCGGCGGATGCCGCCGCGACCTCAACGTGCCATGAAACGCTCCACCTCACGCGACGTCTGCCGCAGGGCGACCAGCCACGGCTCGTCGAGGTCGGCCGCTTCCCGGCCGGCCCTCGGTGCCCGCCCTCGCCGCGAGGGCCGGCACCGTGGCGAGGAAGCCGTCCGAGAGCGCGATCATGACGCCATGGGTCGTTCTGCGGCGCCGCGCCAGCAGCGCTTCGACGAAGGCCGCGACGTCGGCGGGGTCGATGCGGTATTCGTCGGACCGCATCGGGCCGATCCCGGAGGGCATCGCCAACTCCGCCTCGAAGACGGACACTTGGCCGACAGCTGAAGTACTCCGCGCCCGGCTACGGGGGCGGCGGGCGGCTCATCGGTGCAACCGGCCTTCGGTCAGGACACCTTGACCGTCACCCGCCAGGGAACGACCACATGCGGGCAGACATGTCCGTGGCCGGCGCGGCAGGTGCGCTGCGCGCTGATCCTGGCCGTTCCGCGACGGCCGGCGCGGAATCGGCCGGTGGCGTCGCCGGTCGGTGCCGTACCGCCGTCGGTCTGCCGCAGGACCGCGACGTCGCCGGACCTCGGCGCGCCCCAGGAGAACGTGACGCCCCGGTTGCGGTGGCCGGTGAGCCGGACGGTGACCGTTTCCCCCGGTCGCACGGTGACGGAGTGGCCGTTGTCGGCGTTGGTCAGCACTCTGCCCCTGCCGATGGGGGCGGGCGCTCGGTGCTGTTGCCGTGCGGCGGTGGTGCCGGTGGCCGCGGGAACCGCCGCGGCGGCCGCTCCCGCAGTGAGCGAGGTCCCTGCGCCGAGCGCCAGTCCCGCGGCGCAGGAGGCGGCCAGATATCCCACTGTCTTCATAGCTCTCCCAATGTCCCTGCCATGCCTGTCACTTGAGCGGGGTCATGCTCCCATCACGGGGCGAAGCTCCGATATCAGTGAAAAGAGTGAAAAGAGAGGGAATCGGGAGGCGTGGGGTGATGGTGAAGGACATCGCCGGTGGCGAGCCGAGGGGCCGCCCGCGTGCGGTGGGCGGCCTTGTCCCTGCGGCATCTGCCCTGGCCGGAGAGCCGTTCACCCGGATCCGGCAACTGGGCACCGAAGGTCATGACCCGGACGACGAGGGCATGTTGTGGCAAGTGGGGCCCGCAGCGCCTCCGCGCGCGGGCTGAGGGCACTGGTCATCGGCAGGCTGGATACGATGCGCTGCCGCTGCCGGCCCATGTCGAAGTCTCCCGGGGGTTTGTTTTCACGTGTTCGGAATCGTCAGGCCCTGTGCCCACCGCCTTTCCCAAGGGCTCAAGGCGGAGTGGATGGCCCATCTGTGCGGCCTCTGCCTCGCACTGCGCGGTGATCACGGGCAGTTCGCCCGCGTCGTCACGAACTACGACGGATTGATCGTCTCTGTGCTGACGGATGCTCAGTCCGGGCGGGAGGACCTCCGGCGCCGTACCGCCGGGCCCTGCCCTCTGCGCGGAATGCGGACCGCCTCGGTGGCGAAGGGGGAGGGTGCGCGGCTGGCGGCGTCGGTCTCCCTCGTCCTCGCCTCGGCGAAGATACGTGACCATGTCGCCGACGGGAACGGCCTGCTGCGCCGCCGTCCGATGGCCGCCGCGGCGCGCCGGGTGGCCGCCGGCTGGGACCGGGCCGGGGCACGCACCGGCGCCACGCTCGGTTTCGACACCGCCGTTCTCGTGGACGCGGTCGACCGGCAGGTGGGCATCGAGGAGCTGGCGGGGCCGGGCACACCGCTGACGGTCATCACCGAGCCGACCGAGACGGCGACCGCCGCGGCCTTCGCGCACACCGCGGTGCTGGCGGGCCGGCCGGGCAACGCCGCACCGCTGGCCGAGGCCGGGCGGCTCTTCGGGCGGCTGGCGCACCTCCTCGACGCCGTGGAGGACCGCACGTCCGACGCCGCCGAGGGCGCCTGGAACCCGATCACCGCCACCGGCGCCGGCCTCGCGGAGGCCCGCCGGCTGTGCGACGACGCGGTGCACGGCATCCGACTGGCGCTGCGCGACGTGGAGTTCACCGACTCCAAGCTGGTGCACGTCCTGCTGGTGCACGAGCTGCGCCGGTCGGTGGACCGTGCCTTCGGTACGGCCGGCTGCTCCCACCAGGGGTACGGGGCGCCGGGCCCGTACGACGGTCAGGGCGGCAACCCGAACCCGTACGGCAACCCGAACCCCTACGGGAACCCCGGGAACCCCTACGGGAACCCGAACCCCTATGAGAACCCGTACGGGAGCGGGTACGGCGACGGGAACGGGTACGGCCAGCAGCCCCAGTACGGCGGCGGTGGTGCGGTGCCGCCCGGCGGCCAGGGCGGCGGCTACGGCGGTGGGCCGGGCGGCGGGGGCGGCGGGATGCCGCACCTTCCGCAGGAGCCGAAGCAGCCCCGCGGCTTCTGGGAGGGCTGTGCGCTCGCCATCGGGCTGTGCTGCACCTGCAAGGTCTGCTGTGCCTCGGAATTCGAGGGTCCGTGGTCGCGCAGGACGCGTGAGGGTTGTTGCCACGCCTGTGACTGCTGTGACACCTGCTGCGGCAGCAGCAATTGCAGCAGTTGCAGCTGCTGCTGTGAGTGCGGCAATGGCGGCTGTGACTGCTGCGACTGTTGCAGCTGCTGCGATTGCTGACCGGCAGCTTTCCCGGCCCGGACTCGCATCTGGCAGATCTCTGCTGTCCGTGAAGAAGGCCCTCGTCTGTCGGTGAAGAGGGCCGTCGTCTCCGCCTGGTCTCCAGGAGATGGTGCGTGCCCCGCGGCCTTCGGGATCTGAGCTGCCGTACACGCGATGCGGAACAGCCGCCCGTACGCTGGGCGGCTGCTCCCTCGTGGTGCGTGTCCGCTCGCGGAGCGGGGCCGCGGACGGGCTCACGGTGCGGTGGCGCTACCGCGCGTCCCAGGTGACGGGGAGCCGCTGGACGCCGTGGAGGGTCAAGTCGCTGCGCAGCGGGACCTCCTCGGGCGGGACGGCGAGCCGCAGCGTCGGGAACCGGGTGAAGAGAGCCGGGAAGGCGACGCGCATCTCCACGCGGGCGAGTTGCTGCCCCAGGCACTGGTGGATGCCGTGGCCGAAGGCCAGATGACCGGTGGCCTTGCGGTGCACGTCGAGGGTGTCCGGGTCGGGGAAGCGGTGCGGGTCGCGGTTGGCGGCCTGGACCGAGAGGGTGACCGACTCGCCGGCCCTGATCAACCGACCGTCCACCTCGACGTCCTCCAGCGCTGCCCGTACGCCGGTGTGGGCGATGGTGAGATAGCGCATCAGCTCCTCGACCGCCTGGTCGGCGAGGCCCGGGTCGGCGCGCAGGGCTTCGGCCTGCTCCGGGTTGGTCAGTAGCGCGAAGGTGCCGAGCCCGATCATGTTCGAGGTGGTGTCGAGACCGGCCCCCAGGAGGAAGCCGCCGATGCCGGCGAGCTCGTCATCGGTGAGATCGGTGGTGGTCAGATCGCTGAGCAGGTCATCGGTGGGCTTGGCGCGCTTCGCCACGACCAACTCGCGGACGAACTCCTGGAGTGCGGCCAATGCGGCGTACTGGTCGTCCACGGACAGATCCGTGGTGGTCGCCGCCCTGGCGTGGTGCTGGAAGGCATCGCGGTCGGCGTAGGGCACGCCCAGCAGTTCGCAGATCATCAGCGCCGGGACGGGGTGCGCATACGCCTCGACGAGGTCCACGGAGTCCGCCGTTGCGCGGAGGCGCTCCATGGCGTCCAGATGCTCGGCGGAGATCTCCTCGACGCGGGTGGTGAGTTCACGCATCCGCCGGACCGTGAACTTGCCCATGAGCAGCCGCCGGTAGCGGGTGTGCTCGGGCGGGTCGATCCCGGTGAGGTCGCCGACCGGTGCCGGGGGCAGGGTGACGCCTTCCGCTCCCGGGAAGGGGATGTGCATCAGCTCGTAACGCGAGCTGAAGCGGGTGTCGGCGGATATCGCGCGGGCGACGGAGTAGCCGGTGGCCAGCCAGCCAAGGTGCCCGTCCGGGTAGCGCATGCGGCGGAGCGGCTGCTCCTCGCGCAGCCGAGCCAGTTCGCCGGGCGGATCGAAGGGGCATCCGGTGGGGCGGGTGATCGGCAACTCGGCGAGCGGGGCTGCTTCGGTGTGCGGTGCGGCGTTCTGGGAGGTTGTCTCGGGCGAGTGTTCCGACGGTTCGTGGTTCATGGTGTCCTCTGGTGCGGAGTGCCGGTCGTGGAGTGCGCAGTGCAGGAGTGCGGGTGCCGGCGTGCAGTGATGCAGGTGTGCACGGGGTGGGAAGGAACGCATGGGCGCGGGGCGCGGGGCGCGGAGGCGCGCGGGCCCGGGCGCAGGGCGGCGACGTGCCGTGAACGGTGTGGTGCCGGGGGTTCGGTGCCGGGGCGGGAGCTGAGTGGCCCTTGTGCGGGCGCCGTTCAGCGCTTGGCCGTGCGGCGGAAGTTCGTCAGCGCCCAGACGTAGCCGACCAGGGCGAGGCCGGCGCACCAGGCGACGGCTGCCGTCGCGCTGCTGCCGACCGGGGTGTCCATCAGCAGTCCGCGCAGCGTCTCGTTGATCGGGGTGAACGGCTGGTACTCGGCGAACCAGCGCAGCCCGGTCGGCATGGACTCCGGCGGGACGACGGCGCTGCCGAGGAAGGGCAGGAAGGTCAGCGGCATCGGAGCGTTGCTCGCCGACTCGACGGTCTTCGCGGCCAGTCCCATGGCAGCCGCCAGCCAGGTGAGGGCGAAGGCGAGCAGGGTGAGCAGACCGAGGGCGGCGGCCCACTGGAGGGGCGTGCCGTGCGGACGGAAGCCCACCGCCAGCGCTACGCCGGTGACCAGGGCGACGCTGATCAGGGTCTGGACGACGCTGCCGACCACATGGCCCGTCAGCACGGAGCTTCGGGCGATCGCCATGGTGCGGAAGCGGTTGACGATGCCCTCGGTCATATCCATGGACACGGACACGGCGGTCGAGATCGCGCCGGAGGTCACGGTCATCAGGATGATGCCGGGGGCGACGTAATCGACGTACGCGCCATGGTCGTTCGCCCCGCCCGGCATCCCGATGCCGTGGCCGAGCGCCCCGCCGAAGACGTAGACGAACAGCAGCAGCATCAGGATCGGCATCGCGACGAGGGAGACCGTCATGGACGGATAGCGCTGCGCGTGCTTGAGGTTGCGCCGCAGCATCGTCATGGAATCGCGCAGCGCGTACGAGGGTGTGCTCATCGTGCCTTCTCCGTCCGCGAGTTGAGTGAGTCGTGGGAGTGCGGTGCGGTCCGCGGGTGCGCCTGCTGCGCGGTGCGGTCGGATCGCCGGGACCGGTCGGTGAGGGTGAGGAAGACATCGTCGAGATCGGGGGTGTGCACCGTGAGTGCCTCGGCCTCGATCGACGCGGAATCCAGGACGTCGAGGACGGCCCGCAGCGTGGGAATGCTGCCGTCGCCGGGGATCTGGAGGGTGAGCGCCTCGCGGTCGGGCGCGGCGGAGCCGAAGAGGGCGGCAGCCGACTCCAGGCCGTCGGGATCGGCGAACCGGAGGCGGATATGGCCGCCGGGGATGCGGCGCTTCAGCTCTTCCGCGGTGCCTTCGGCGACCAGCTTCCCGTGGTCCAGGACGGCGATACGGTCGGCGAGTTGGTCGGCCTCGTCCAGATACTGGGTGGTGAGGAAGATCGTGACGCCGTCGTCGGCGACCAGGCCGCGGATGATCTCCCACATGGTGCGGCGGCTGCGCGGGTCGAGTCCGGTGGTCGGTTCGTCGAGGAAGATGATGCGCGGGTTGCCGACCAGGGTCATCGCGAGGTCGAGCTTGCGCCGCATACCGCCCGAGAAGGTGGCGACGGGCTTGGCCGCCGCCTCGGTCAGGTCGAAGCGGTCGAGGAGTGCGGCGGCGCGCTGCCGGCCCTCGCGGCGGGGGAGATGGTGCAGGTCCGCCATGAGGAGCAGGTTCTCCCTGGCGGTCAGAAGGTTGTCCAGCGCGGCGAACTGGCCGGTGACGCCGATCGCGGAGCGTACGGCGCCGGGCGAGCGGGTCAGGTCGTGGCCCGCTACCTGCGCCTGGCCGGCGGTCGCCGGGATCAGGGTGGTGAGGATCTGCACGGTGGTGGTCTTGCCGGCGCCGTTCGGCCCCAGCAAAGCGAAGATCGTGCCTTCGGGGATGCTCAGGTCGATCCCGTCGAGCACCACCTTGTCGCCGTAGGACTTGTGCAATCCCAGGGTTCGGATCGCCGGGGAGCGGGTGGTTGCGGAGGGAGGCGCGGCCGAGGAAGCCGCAGCGGTGTCTGCGTCCATGGCGCCAGCATGGCACATGAATGGCACCACTATCAACGCCGCGATGGCGGTATGTGGCGCCGCGTGGTGTCAGGTGTGGTGTCGGTTGTGGCATCGATGGCGTGCCGCGCCTGCCCGGCACCCTTGTGACCTGCGGTTTCCTTGTGTGTCACGTCCTGGTGCCACGTGGGCGTCCGCCGCGCCTGATGGTGCAGGGCGCGTTCGGGTGCGCGGTGGCCCGCCGGGTGGGATCGCCCCGCGGGCGGGCCGTCGGCTCGTGCACCGGATGTGGGGACGGCGCATGCGCGCAGTGCGCAGCGCACCGGGCGGGTGCCGGCCCTGCGCCGTGGGGGGTCGACCGCCGCCCGCCCTCGGCCGGTCGGCCACCGGGCGGCCGGCGGTGCGGCGGGGTTCGCTCAGCCTTCGGGATAGAAGACGAACAGGGTGCAGCCCGTGGTCGTCTGCGGGATGTGCCAGGAACCTGCGGGCGCGTGGATGAACGACCCGGCCGGATAGTCCCGGTCGCCGTCGTTGAAGACTCCCGAGGCGACATAGACCTCTTCGGGCCCCGGTTCGTGGACGTCGATGCCCTCCCAGCAGGTGTGCGGGTCCATCTCCAGTACCTGGGCCTTTGCGCCGTCGCTCCCGCTCCACAGCGGGCGGACGCGGATGCCGGGGAAGATCTCCCGTACCGGGGCGTCCTGCACGGCGGACCACGCATAGCCGGGCATCTGCTCCGCCGTCCGTTCCACCGTCCGTCCCGTGCTCCGTTCCGTTGTCGGCCGCTGGGTGTGCTGCTTCGTGTGCTGGTTCGTCATGAGAGCCAGCCTGGCGGGCCGGTGTCGACCCGCCGAGTGTCAGAAAAGACATCCTGAGGTACTTTCCTGCCATGCATCATGTGGTCGCACTCGTCCACCCACCGCAATCGACCTTCGAACTCGGCTGTGCGGCCGAGGTGTTCGGGATCGCACGGCGGGGAATCCCGACCCGGTACGGCTTCGGGGTGTGCACGGAACACCCGGGTCCGGTACGGACGCTCGCCGGGTACGACATGCTCGTGACCGACGGACTGGACGCCCTCGACCGGGCGGACACCGTCGTCGTCCCCGGGTGGCTGCCCACGGAGCAGCCGCCCTCGCCCGCGGTCCTCAAGGCGCTGCGCCGCGCACACGACCGCGGAGCGCGGGTGATCAGCATCTGCTCCGGCGCCTTCGCGCTGGCCCACGCCGGGCTGCTGGACGGGCGGCGGGCGACCACGCACTGGGCGCGGGCGGGCCAACTGGCCGGCCGGTTCCCGGCTGTTCGCGTGGACCCGGACGTGCTCTACGTGGACCACGGTGACGTCGCCACCAGCGCGGGCTCCGGCGCGGGCATCGACCTCTGCCTGCATCTCGTCCGCGCGGACCAGGGCGCCGGGTACGCCGCGCAGGTGGCCCGCAACATGGTGATGCCGCCGCACCGGGAGGGCGGGCAGCTCCAGTATTCGGCGCCGCCGCACCCCGCCCAGATCGACGGTACGCTCGCGCCCCTGCTGGAGTGGACGACCGGACGACTCGGCGAACCGCTCACCGTCGAGGAACTGGCCGCGCACGCGGGCATATCGGCCCGCACCCTCGCCCGCCGGTTCGCCGATCAGCTCGGCGCCAGTCCGGGGCAGTGGCTGCTCGCGCAGCGCATCGCCGCCTCCCGCGAGCTGCTGGAATCCACCGACCTCCCCCTGGAGGCCGTCGCACGTCGCGTCGGCCTCTCCTCTGCCACCAATCTCCGCAGGCGCTTTCTGCGCGCCCTGGGTACGACGCCGGGCGCCTACCGGCGCGCATTCCGGGCCGAACCGTGACGGTGGCAGAGGGGGCAGGGGCAGGGGGAGGCCGGTCCTCGGTCGGTGCGACCGGTCCTCAAGCGGGCAGATCCGCCAGCCACTTGGTCAGCAGCCGACTGACCTCGTCGCGGCGCTCCTGCTGGATCCAGTGGCCGCAGCCTTCGAGGAGGTGCGAGGCGACGAGGCCGGGCATGGTGGTGGGGAAGGCGGTGATCGCGTCGGCCAGCCAGCCGAGGGCAGCGCCGCCATCTGGTGGCGCCACGAGTACCACGACTCCGGGAACCCGTGCACCAGCAGGACCAGCGGCCCGCTGCCCTGCTCCACGAGGTGGGTCCGGCCCGCGGGGGAGGGGACCAGACGATGGGTGCGGCCGGCGGCCTGGGGGGCGGACTGGGACATGCATCCTCCTGGCTGGGGTCGAGTGCCCGTCGACGGCGGGGTGAGCGGCGATCGGGCCGCGCCCCCGACGGCGACAACCGTGCGGTGGTGGGCAGTTGAGTTCCGTTGCGGGCGGGGCGGTTCCGGTCGGCGGGACATGAGGAGGCGTAGGACGGTCGGGCGTGCCCTCCCGTCCTACGCCGGACCGGCGCCCATTCCTCAATCGCCGGTCAGCACCATCCGGAACCTCGCCGCCCCCGCCAGCATCCTCCCGTACGCCTCGTTGGCGTGTTCCAGCGGCATGGTCTCGATCATCGGGCGGATGCCGTGCAGAACGCTGAACTCCATGGTGTCCTGGACGTCTTGTGCGGTACCCGACGGGTGGCCGCGGACGACCCGGGCGCGCATGAGGAGCTGGGCCGGGTTGATCTCTATGGGTTCGGCAGCCGCGCCGATGACCACCAACTCGCCGCGGTGGGCCAGCCCTTCCACGGTCGCCGAGATGGCGCTGGAGTTGGCGGCCGTCGCCAGCACGACCTTGGCGCCGCCGAGGGACTGCAACGCGTCCGCGACGCCGGTCTTCGCGGCGCTGTCGATGTAGTGGTGCGCGCCCAGTTGCTTGGCGACGTCGCCCTTGTCGGCGCCGCGGGCGATGGCCACGACCTCGAAGCCCATCGCGACCGCGTACCGCACGCCCAGGTGGCCCAGGCCGCCGATGCCGAGGACGGCGACCAGGTCGCCCGGCCGCCCCGAACTGCGCCGCAGCCCGTTGTACGTGGTGACCCCGGCGCACGCCATCGGCCCGGCATCGGGCGCCGACAGCCGGTCGGGGATCCGGGCCAGGGCGTCGGTCGGCACGACCACCATCTCCGCGAAACCGCCGTCGTACGCCCAGCCCGGCACCTTCAACTGCGTGCACACGATGAAGTCGCCCTGCCTGCACGGCGTGCAGTGCCGGCAGCTGCCGCCGAACCATCCGACCGCGACCCGGTCGCCCACCCGCCAGCTGCTGTGCGTACCCTCGCCGACCGCGTCGATACGCCCGGCGATCTCGTGCCCGGGGACCAGTGGGAACTGGACACCGGGCACCGCGGCCTGCACGAACATGGCATCGCTGTGGCAGACGCCGCAGGCGTCCACGGCAATCCGTACGTGACCGGGGCCCGGTTCCGGTACCTCACGCTCGACGATCTCGAACGGAGCGCCCACCGCGCCGACCTGCGCCACTCGGTAACTGCTCATCTGGATCTCTCCCCGGATCTGGTTCCGCCGCTCCGGATTCCCTCCACCAGAACAGCAGCTCCGGCCGGATCCCGCGCGTCGAGCAGGGGCGCGCCGTGATCGCCCGGTGACCGCCGTGCGCCGCGTGACCGGATCAGCAGGACGTGAGGGGCGGGTGCGCACAGTCGGTGAGTCGGTGATTCCGTACCGTGATCGGCTCGCGAGGTGCCGGCCGATCCGCCCGAGGGGCCGGCGGAACGCCTCTCGTGGTGCAAGGCGGAGGAATCCGGAGGGATGGCCTGATGTCGTCGCGGGTGCACCCGCGGCCTGCCGGTGTCCGTTGCCCGCACAGTGAAAGCCGCTACCCTGGCCGCCGCGCGTGGACCGGCCAGGCCGGGCGGGAGGGCCGGCCTGGCCGGCTGCCGCTGCAAGGTTCGGCACGTACCCGGAAGAGGACACGCTCACCATGCCACTCAAGCGACCCCACCAGCACCGCGACGCCAGCCCCCATCTCACCGTGAACCCGGTCTTCAGCCGGGAGCCGATCAAGGTTCCCCGGTTCGAGCTGCCGGGAGAGGGGATGGATCCGGACACCGCGTATCAGATCGTCCATGACGAGCTGATGCTGGACGGGAACGCCCGGCTGAACCTGGCCACCTTCGTCAGCACCTGGGCCGAGCCGCAGGCGCAGCAGCTGATGGCCGAGTGCGCCGAGAAGAACATGATCGACAAGGACGAGTACCCGCAGACCGCCGAGATCGAGGCGCGCTGTGTGCACATGCTCGCCGACCTCTGGAACGCCCCCGACTCGCATGCGGCGGTGGGCTGTTCGACCACGGGATCGAGTGAGGCGGCCATGCTCGCCGGGCTGGCGCTCAAGCGCCGCTGGCAGCACCGGCGGCGCGCCGAGGGCAAGTCCACCGAGCGCCCCAACATGGTGATGGGCATCAACGTCCAGATCTGCTGGGAGAAGTTCGCCGACTACTTCGAGGTCGAGCCGCGGTACGTCCCGATGGAGGGCAACCGCTTCATCCTCTCCGCGGAAGAGGCCGTCAAGCTCTGCGACGAGAACACCATCGGTGTCGTCGCGGTGCTCGGCTCGACCTTCGACGGTGCCTACGAGCCGGTCGCCGAGATCGCCGCGGCGCTCGACGGCCTCCAGGAGCGCACCGGCATCGACGTGCCCGTCCACGTGGACGGCGCCTCCGGCGCGATGATCGCCCCGTTCCTCGACCCCGACCTGGCCTGGGACTTCCGGCTGCCGCGCGTCGCCTCCATCAACACCTCCGGCCACAAGTACGGGCTGGTCATGCCCGGTGTGGGCTGGGCCCTGTGGCGGGACGCGGCGGCGCTGCCCAAGGACCTGGTCTTCCACGTCAACTACCTGGGCGGCGACATGCCGACCTTCGCGCTGAACTTCTCCCGCCCCGGCGCCCAGGTGATCGCCCAGTACTACAACTTCCTGCGGCTGGGCTTCGACGGCTACCAGGTCGTCCAGCAGACCTGCCGGGACGTCGCCACCCGGCTGGCCGCCGAGATCGCCAAGATCGGGCCGTTCACCCTCATCACCGACGGCAGCGAACTCCCCGTCTTCGCCTTCCGGGTCAGCGACGACATCACCAACTTCACCGTCTTCGACGTCTCCGCCGCACTGCGCGAGCGGGGCTGGCTGGTGCCGGCGTACACCTTCCCCGCCAACCGCACCGACCTGGCGGCGCTCCGCGTCGTGATCCGCAACGGCTTCGGCCACGACCTCGGCGACCTGTTCCTGGAGGACCTGCGCCGCATCCTGCCGCGCCTCCAGGCGCAGCAGCAGCCGCACCGCGACGCGGACGACGCCGGATCCTTCGCGCACGGCGCCGAGACCAAGACGGCCGGCCGCCCGGCCATCCCGGAGCAGGTGGCGCGCGGAGCACACGGATAGCGCCGGCCGATCCGTACCACGGGTGCCCCGTCCGCCCACGCGCGACGGGGCCCCGCTTCGTGGGCGGTCACCCGCCTCCGCTGCCTGAGTGCCGGTGGCCGCCGTGCGCCGCCGCACCAGGAGGACGGCCACCGCGCCCGCGATGACCGCCCGCGCCGTCGATCGCACCGACGGCAGGCGGGCACCGCTCGCGGCGAGCGTGATCGTTCTCGCGGCGGGTGCACAGGAGATGCACAGCGAGCGCACCGCGTGTGCGTGCCGGCGTCTGCCCGGGTGCCGCCTCCCGTGGCAGCGGGCGGCAGCCGAAGAGCCCGGCAGGAATGGACCGAACAGCCCTGGTCGGCCCGCGCCGTCCTGGTCAGGCTGGGAAGTGCCGTTCCCCCTGCCGGGAAGGAGCTGACCGCCATGGCAACGCTCGCTGCGGAGTACCGGCCGGTGCGCATCGAGGCGGAGCTGGACGAACCGCTGTCGCGCTGGCTCTGGGCGGTGAAATGGCTGCTGCTCGTGCCGCACCACATCGCGCTGACCGTGCTGGCGGTCCCGTTCCTGGCCGCGAGCGCGCTCGCGTTCGTCTCCATGCTCTTCACCGGGCGCTATCCGCGCCCGCTGTTCCGCTTCACCACGGGGGTGCTGCGGTGGGTCTGGCGGGTGTCCTTCTACTCCTACGGGGCACTGGCCACGGACCGCTATCCGCCCTTCAGCCTGGGTGAGGTTCCGGATTACCCGACCCGTCTGTACATCGACGGTCCGCCCCGGATGCCGCGCGGCTGGCGGCTGGTGGCGTCGTGGCTGCGCGCCCTCCCCGAGTACCTCCTGGTCGTGCTGGTCGCCCTCGTCTTCCGGCTGGTGTGGTCGCTCGGCGGGCTGTCGGCGTTCCTGTTGATGGTCGCCGTGGTGACCCTGGTGTTCACCTCTCCCGCCGGCATGCTGGTGTGGACCGGCCGCTATCCCCGGCGCCAGTTCCGCGGGTTGATGACCCTCTATCGCTGGCTGGCGCACGTCCTCGCACACTTCTTCTTCCTCACGGACGCGCTGCCGCCGCTGCGGCCGGAGAAGTCCGGCAGGCGGTTGCCGTTCCACCGGCACCACCGCGCCTCCACGGGCCCGCGCGGAGGGCTGGGATCCTCCGCCGCGCGGTGACTTGACGCCTCGCGTCCCGGCGTACGCACGCGTCCTGGCGTGTGACGGCGGCGGGCCGGGCGGAGCGGCCGGCGGGTGGGTGAGCGCGCCCGCGTCAGCGCGTGTCGATGCGCGCGGCCACGCAGGGGTCCTCGTTGCGGTAGCCGAGGCGGGTGTAGAGCCGCTCGGCGGGGGCGTTGTCGGCGAGCTGCCACAGGGTGCGGAAGCCGTGGCGGCGGATCGCGTAGCGGGTCAGCCAGGAGGTCGGTGCCGCGCCCAGCCCCCGGCCGCGCTGCGCGGCGTCCGTCGCGACCGAGGCCATCAGCGGGGCGCCGCTGCCGCGCAGGCTGCTCAGCGCGCCGCAGGCCGCCAGCCGCCCGTCCGCGTCGCGGATCCCGGCCCAGAGGCTGACGGCCGAGGAGCCGGGACCGGTCGAGTGGGCCGGGCTGTGTTCGGTGAGGAAGGCGAGCAGTTCGTCGTGGTGCGCCTCGTCGAGGACCACCACCCGCTGCTCGGCCGGGTGGACGGGGGGTTCGCGGAGCGTCCAGCGGAAGACCCAGGCCACCGCGTCGGTCACCGGAAGGTGCCGGACGAGCAGCGTGTCGGTCCCCCGGGGACCGGTGAACTCCGTGACGCGGCCGGGCAGTTGGTGCGCGGCGCGCAGTACGAGTCCGGCGGCGGCGGTTGCGTCGCCGACGCTCCACACATGGCCGCGCGGCGCGTCGAGCCAGGCGGCGGCACCGTCGCCGGACCAGCTGATCCGGTGGGCCGGCCGCTGCCGCGCGGCGCCGAAGCGCAGCAGGGCGGAGCTGGCCTGGGGTTCCAGGCCCTGGTCGAAGAGGTCCGCGGTCCGGGGGACAGGAGTCGTTGCCTGCATCGCTCTCTGGGGAAGGACGTGAGGGGACGGGGACAATCCGGGCGTGCGCAGGGCGCGGCCGGGGCCGTTGTACGGGGGTATGAGGTAAGAGGGAGCCCGACGGGTCCTGCGCGCGCGGGCGCGCCCGGCCGGCCGGGCGGCCCACCTGTGGCATACCGCCCCCGGCCCGGGGCGAATCCGCGGCTCGGGCCGAGCGGGCGCCCCTGCGATCAGGGGCGCCTCGGGGGCGAATGGTGACAAGCGGCGCACCATCCGTGACCGGACCGCGGGCGCGGCCTCGCCTCGGTCACCCCGGTGCGATCCACGCCGTCTGCACCAACTGGCTTCCCCGCTTCCGGTTGATGAACCGGGCCCGGCCCGGCGGGAGCCGCAGCGCCCGGTGGGTGCCGATCAGCGGTCCCTCCGCACCGTCGCCGGAGAGGAGCAGGCCCTGCGCCCCCAGCTCGTGGACGCGCTGGATCACCGGCTCGAAGACCGCACGGCCGGCCCCCGAGGTGCTGCGGGCGATGATCAGGCGGAGGCCCAGATCGCGGGCGAACGGCAGATACTCCAGCAGTGGCTGCATGGGGTTGCCGCCGCCGGTCGCCACCAGGTCGTAGTCATCGACGAGGACGAACGCGTCCGGCGCGTCGTACCAGCTGCGGGTGCGCAACTGCTCGGGCGTGACGTCCGGGCCGGGCATCCGCCCGCTCAGTGAACCGGCGAGTCCGGCGATGGCCTCGTTCAACTGCGCGGGAGTACCGCAGTAGTGGGCGACATGGCTGTCGGGGATGTCGCCGAGCAGCGACCTGCGGTAGTCGGAGACCACCATGAGTGCCTTCTCCGGCGGATAGCGGTCGGCGATCTGACGGGCCAGCAGACGCAGCAGCGACGACTTGCCGGACTCGCTCTCTCCGTAGACGACAAGCAGCGGATCGGTTTCGAGGTCGAGGTACACGGGCGACAGGTTCGCCTCGTCGATACCGAACGGGATACCGGACCGGCTGCCCTGCGGTTGGCGGACCGGCGACGGCAGTTCACCGGCCGGGAGCAGTGTCGGCAGCATCCGCACCTGCGGCGCCTCGGGGCCGGACCAGTGCTCGCGCACGGCGGACACCAGCTCGGTCAGCGCGTCGCCGAGCGTGCCGGGATCGGGGACGCCGTCCATCCGGGGCAGCGGGGCGAGGAAGTGGTGCTTGTCCGGCGAGAGCCCGCGACCGGGCTGGCCCTGCGGCACGTTCGCGGCCAGCCTGCGGTCGATCTCCGAGTCGTACGGGTCGCCCAGGCGCAGTTCGATCCGGTTGAGCAGCTGGTCGCGCAGCGCGGTCCGGACCTCGACGTGCCGGGCGGCGCCGAGGAGGAGGTGGACGCCGAAGCCCAGTCCGCGGATGGCGATGTCCGCCACGATGACGGCCAGCTCCTCGTGCTCCTGCTGGAACGCGGTCCAGCCGTCGACCACGAGGAAGACATCGCCCCACGCCTCGTCGGGGAAGTGCCCGGCGGCCCGGCGCCGCCGGTAGGTGGCGATGGAGTCGATGGAGTGGGCGCGGAAGAACTCCTCCCGGCGGTCGAGGACCCCGACGACCTCCGCGACCGTACGGCGCACCTTGTCGGTGTCCAGCCGGGACGCGACACCCCCGACATGCGGCAGGCCCGCCAGGTCGAGCATGCCGCCACCGCCGAAGTCCAGGCAGTAGAACTGCACTTCGCGCGGGGTGTGGGTGAGTGCGAACGCGGCGATCACGCTGCGCAGGGCGGTCGACTTGCCCGACCGGGGGCCGCCCACGAACAGCCCGTGCCCGGCCGCGCCGGAGAAGTCGAGGAACAGGATGTCGCGGCGCTGCTCGTACGGCTTGTCCACCAGCGCGAAGGGCACCACCAGCGGGCCGGGCGAGGGGAACTGGGACGCGTGCAGGCCCCGCTCCGGGGTGACGGTGAGCGGCGGCAGCAGCTGGTCCACCGTCGCCGGTACGTCCAGCGGCGGCAGCCACACCTGGTGGGCCACGGGGCCGCGGCCCACCAGCCGCTGGACGAGGACGTCCAGCACGGAGTCGGCGAGAGCGTCCGCGAGGCCGTCGTCCTCGGTCTCGTCGTTGGGAGGCCGGTAGGCGTCGGAGACGTAGGCGGCCTTGAACTGGACCATGGTGTCGCTGTCGTAGCGCAGGATGGCGGAGCCCGGGGTGGTCGGCAGGTAGTACGCGTCCGGCACGCCGATCGCCGTCCTGGATTCCGCCGTGGAGAAGGTCCGCAGGCCGATCCGGTACGACAGATGGGTCTCCAGCCCGCGGAGCCGGCCCTCGTCCAGGCGCTGCGAGGCGAGCAGCATGTGCACGCCCAGCGAGCGGCCGATCCGGCCGATCCGGCTGAACATGTCGATGAAGTCGGGCTTGGCGGCGAGCAGTTCGCTGAACTCGTCGACCACGATGACCAGGGAGGGCAGCGGGTCCAGCGCCGCGCCGGCGGCCCGCGCCCTCTCGTAGGCGGTGACGTTCGCGAAGTTGCCGGCGGCCCGCAACAGTTCCTGGCGGCGCTGGAGTTCACCGGTGATCGCGTCGCCCATGCGGTCGATCAGGGCGGTGTCGTCGGCGAGGTTGGTGATGACCGCCGCCACATGCGGCAGCTCCGACATCCCGGCGAACGTCGCGCCGCCCTTGAAGTCCGCGAGGATGAAGTTGAGGTTCTCCGAGGAGTGCGTCACGGCGAGCGCCAGCACGAGGGTGCGCAGCAGCTCGGACTTGCCGGAGCCGGTCGCACCGACACACAGGCCGTGCGGGCCCATGCCCTCCTGCGCGGCTTCCTTGAGGTCGAGCATGACCGGCTGCCCGTCCTGGTCGACGCCGATCGGCACCCGCAGCCGCTCCAGGGGCGAGCGGGGCCGCCAGTGCCGGGCGGTGTCGAACGCTCCGGCGTCCGCGATCCGCAGCAGGTCGGTGAACCGGAGCTTCTCCGGGGCCGGGGGCACGTCCGGTGCGATGTCGTCGGTCACCGAGTGCGACCAGCCGCTGCGCGCCTGCCGGCCCAACTCGGCCGCGGCCGAGGCCAGATCGTCGACCGCGGCCACGCCGTCCGTACGGGGCAGCGCGATATGCACATACCGCTTCTCGGCCCGGTCGGTGCACAGCGCCACCCCAGGGGTGGCGGGTGTCAGCCGGGCCGCCAGCTCCGGATGGACGAGCGACTCGTCGGGGGAGCTGAGCGCCAGCTCGAAACGGGTCAGCATCACGTCGAGCAGCGGCTTGGGCAGGGCGGACCAGTGCGAGGTGGTCACCATGAGGTGCACCCCGTGGCGCAGGCTCGTCGCCCCGATGCCGCGGAGCGCCACCGCCAGTTCCTGGAAGTTGCCGGCGAACTCCGACCAGCCGTCGACCACGAGGAAGACGTCCCCCACGGGCTGGTCGGCGAGCTCCCCGCGCGCCCGCGCCCCGCGGTACGCCTCGATGGAGTCGATCTCCGGCAGCCGCTCGAAGTCGTTCTCCCGCCGGGTGTTGAGCCCCACGGCGTGCGCCACCATGCGGTGCACGCTGTCGGGATGCTGGCGATGGGCGACGCCGCGTACGTGCGGCAGATGCGTCAGGCGCCGCAGCCCGCCGCCGCCGAAGTCGATGCAGTGGAACTCGACCTCGCGCGGGGTGTGGGTCAGCGCGAGCGACGTCACCAGGGTCTGGAGCAGCAGCGTCTTGCCGCTGCGGGGCCCGCCGGCCACGGCGACATGGCCGGCACCGCCGCCGAGGTCCACACAGTGCGTCCGGACGCGGCGTCCCTCGGCCCGGTGCGACCGGCCTATCGGTGTGATCAGACGCCCGCTCTCCCGCCAGTCCGCGGCCGACAGCCCGCGCTCCTCGGTGACCACCAGCGGCGGCAGCAGCTGGTCCATGGTGGCCACGGGGGCGGGGCCGTCGGCTTCCGTGAGGCCCGGGAACGGCCGGTGCGCGTGCGGGGACGCCTTCGACAGCCGCAACCGGCTGCCGCCCTGGATGTCGCTGCCGAAGAACGTCGGTTTCTGCTCGTGCGTACGGGCCACCGCATCGGCCACGTACTGGTAGAGCTCCTGCGCCGTGACCCAGCCGTCCTCGTCGAGGTCGGCCCGACCGGTCGTCAGGCCCTCGACCACCGCGCGGGTGAAGACCGAACTCCATTCGGCCGCGCCGCCACCAGGGGTCTCGTCCTCGACCGCCTCCTGAACGGAGTTGGAGGCGGTGATCACGTAACTGCCGCGGTGGTCCACGAACTGCCGGGGAATGTCCTCGGCCTCCGCAGCGCCCTTCGACAGCCCGAAGGCGCCGGAGAAGCAGCAGTCCAGCAGCGCGATCTTCTGCCGCGCCCGGCTGTACTCCATCGACTCCTTGATGAACTCCGCCGAGACCGAACTCGCCCGGATCATGTCGCGACTGCTCTTGACGGTCGCGAAGTGCAGCCGGCCCCGGTTGTCCTTCAGCCCGTGGCACGACAGGTAGACCAGGGCGAGATCGACCCCGCGGTCCAGGAAGAGCCGCTCGACGGCCTCCTCGATGACCGCCTTCGACTCGTCGATCAGGACCTGCACGGAGTCGAACTGGCCGATGTCCGGGTCTTCGAGGAGCGCCGCGAGCTTGCGGGCATCGTGCACGGGCGAGCGCAGCTTGGGCAGCGACTCGTCCAGATAGCGCTCGGTGGCGATGAGCAGGGCGCGGCGGTCACCCATGGGCCGCGGGCCCCGCCGGCCCTTCCGGACTCGGCGCCGCCTGCCGCGGAGCGCCGTCCGCCGCGGGATCCGTACCGGTCTCGATGCCCGTCGCGGGAGCGGGCTCACCGGCCAGCGCCCGGACCCAGGCCTCCACCGCCGCGTCCTGGGTCTTCTTCGACGCCGCCTCGATCTCCAGCCGGTGCTCCCCGCTGACCAGGACGGCTTTACGGGCTCCGCTGCGCCTGATCCAGTCGCGTACGACGACGGTCACCGATCGCAGTACGGCGGCCGAGAAGCCACCGCTGAGCACCAGCGTCGTCAGCGACTGCACCAGCCCGCTCTTCGCCCCCGTCCCTCCGGGGGCCGACCCCCGCGCGACATCGGGCAGTTCGAGCCGCAGCAACTCCGCATGGAGCTGCTGCGTCAGTTCGTCCAGCTCCTGAGCATCGGCGTCCTCGTCGTGCACAACGACGGTGACGTCCCCCGTGATCGTCATGGGCCACCTTTCGCGTCACCACAGGATTCTAGGGGCAGCGGCAGCTCCCTGTGAGGTGTGGTGTGTGCCAACGGGGCGGCTGCGCCGATGAGTTCGGGGGAGCGGTGGCCGCCCGCCGTACGGCGAACCCGACGCTCAGGCCGAGCGCATCCCCTCCAGGTCGGGGAAGTGCACCTCTTGCGCGTCGTCCACGGTGATGAGGCGGGTCAGGCCCTCGCGGCAGGCCTTGGCGTGTTCGGCGGAGCGGGGCAGCATGATGTCCTCGTAGGTGCGGACGGCGCCGTCGAGGGTCGGTTCGGCGATGAGGGCCTGGGCGAGCTCGGCGCCGTCGAGCATGGCGAGGTTGGCGCCGACGCCGAGCGGAGGCATCAGATGGGCGGCGTCGCCGAGCAGCGTGATGCCGGGGACGTGGTCCCAGGTATGCGGTACGGGCAGGGCGTGCAGGGGGCGGTGGACGAAATCGCCGTCGTTGTCGGCGAGGAGCGCGAGCAGGCTCTCGTCCCAGCCGTCGTAGAGGTCGAGCAGATGGGCGCGTACCGCCGCGTCGTCGGTGAGGTCGAGGCCGGTGTGCCAGTCCTGCGGGGCGCGGAAGGCGCTGTAGACGCGGATGTGGCCGTTGCTGTTGCGCTGTGCCGTCAGGGTCTTGCGGCTGCCCTTCGCCGCCATGGTGCCGTGCCCGACGAGTCGGGCGATGTCGGGGTGTCGGGTGTCGCAGTCGTCGAAGGAGGACTCGACGAAGGTGACGCCGGTGTACTGGGGGCGGGCGTCGGAGAGGGCCGCACGGACCCGTGACCAGGCGCCGTCGGCGCCGATGACCAGGTCGAAGTCCTCGGTGGAGCCGTCGGTGAAGTGGACGCGGCAGGTGCCGTCGCCGAGCGGGGTGACGGCGTCGACGCCGGTGTCCCACCGGACGGTGTCCGGGGCGAGGGAGTCCAGGAGGAGGCCGCGGAGCTGGCCGCGGTCGATCTCGGGCCGGTCGGCCGCACCCTCGGGGAGGAAGCGGCGCACCACGGTGGCGGTGCGGTCGAGCATGCGGATCTCCTGGCCCTCGGGCCGGGCCAGGGCGCTGAACGGGCCGAACAGGCCTGCGGCGTGCAGCGCTTGCTGGCCGGTGTCGGCGTGGATGTCGAGCGTGCCGCCCTGCGATCGGGCCTCTGGTGAGGTCTCGCGCTCGTAGACGGTGACGGCGCGGCCGTGGCGTTGCAGGACGCGGGCGCAGACGAGGCCGCCGAGGCCGCCGCCGGCGATCGCGATACGGGGGGTGGGGCGGTCGGAGAGGGCGTGTGGGGAGTGCTGTGCCGACGGGCGTGCGGACATGGCTGATCGCTCCTTTGCGGAGGAACACGGATGGGAGGGCGGAAAGGACAGTGCGGCGGTGCCGGTGGACTGTCGCGCCTCACCCAGAAAAGCACAGCGGATAAATAAGTGCAACGTATAAACTTTCGTATCCGGTCAACCGTCGGGGTGGAGTGGACGGCATGACCGAGACGATGGGGCGTCGCGAACGCAAGAAGGCCCGGACGCGCCAGGCGCTGGCGGATGCCGCGCTGCGGCTTTTCCTGGAGCGCGGCTACGACAACGTCGGCGTCCGGGAGATCACGGAAGCGGCGGATCTGTCGGTGACCACGCTGTTCAAGCACTTCCCCAGCAAGGAAGCCCTGGTCTTCGATGCGGACCACGGCCTCGGGGCCGCCCTCGTCGCGGCGGTACGCGACCGGGCTCCGGGCCGGTCCGTCTTCCACGCCCTGCGCGACCATCTGGTGCGCATGCGGCTGAACTTCCGCGGCGACGATCCGGAATTCCGTGCCTTCCGGCAGATGGTGGACTCGACCCCCGCCCTCCAGGAGTACATGCACCGCATGTGGCTCCGGCACGAGACCGCCCTGGCCGCCGCCATCGTCGAGGCGACGGGAGCGCCCGAGGGGGACCTCAAGTCCGCGGCGCTGGCCCGCTTCGCCCTGGAGAGCCGGAATCTGGTCGGCATGCACGAGGACCCCGAGCGCGCCTTGCGCGAGATCTTCGACCTGCTGGAACGCGGCTGGGGCCGGGGCCCGTCCGACGGGTCAGGGTCGGAAAGAGCCCAGGGTCAGCTCAACCAGCCGTCGTGATCCGGCAGTTTGAAGCCCTTCTCGAAATGGCCGCCCTGGAGATCCGTATCACGGTTGCCGATGTCGGCGGTCAGCGTGAACCCCTTCTTCTCGTAACCGCTCCGGCAGTTGCGCTTCACCTCCGCCTTTCCCGCTGAACTGCCGTCCGGCCGGAGGCAGAGGCCGTCGACGGGATATCCGGCCTGCTTCAGCTCGGCCACCGTGTCGCCATGGGCGCTCTGGTGCCGGTACGAGGCGAACAGCACGGCGGCGTGGTGCTGTTCCGCGTACCGTGCGATGGCGAGTATCGCCTCGACGGGCCGTCCGCGGTCGAAGTGCGTCGCCAGGGCGGTCAGCAACAGCGCCCACCTCGCCCTGTCGGACCCCGACCCGGCACCTACGGGGTCCGCTGGGACTGGGACCAGCGCCTGCCCTTTCGGGCCCCTACGGGATACCCCCTACGGCGCGTACGGGGCAGCCCCTACCGGTCCCTGAGGCGGCCCCGGGCCGGGTCTCGTTCGTGGGGGCGACGCAGGAGCGGCGAACGGACCGGATCCTGGGAGCAGCCGTCCGGGAAGGGCGGTGCCACCGTCTCGACCGCCGTTGCGGCGGCCCGTGTCGCCAAGGAGAAGACCAGCATGAACGCCCGGAGCCCGCGCCCTACCGCGCTGTCCGAGGAAGAGCTCCGCCATCCGCGCAGCCAGGCCGCGTTCCGCAGGACGAAGTGGCTCGCCGGCAGCTACCTCGGCATCAGCGTGCTCACCCTCGTCGCCATCGTCGCGCTGCGCAACGACACCGCGATGGTGAACGACGCCGTGTGGGTGCGCGGCACCATCGTCGTCGCCAGCGCCTTATTGACGTATGCGTTCGCCGTCCGGGTGGCCCGCGGCTCTCGTGGGGCGTACCGCAGGCTGCGGATCGTCTCCGCCGTCATGATCGTGGCCATTGCGGCCATCATCGCGCTGCCGGGCACCTTCCCGATATGGCTGAAGGCCGAACAGGGCGTCTGCGGGCTCGCGCTGATCGGTGTTGCCGTGCTCGTCAACGGGAAGCAGCTGCGGTCGCTGTTCGCCGCCCGGCGGCTCGGCTAGGCCGGCTGTGCGGGGGCGCCCGGCCACAAACGCGGCCG
>NZ_BMRP01000008.1:27262-61554 GCF_014648695.1 Streptomyces albospinus | reverse complement strand
GCGGCCCTGCGGCCACGCTCAGGCCGACATCACCCGCTGGACCTTTATCGATTGCAGCAAGCCGATCGCGACCCATCCCGCGAACATCGACGATCCGCCGTAGCTCACGAACGGCAGTGGCAGTCCGGTCACCGGCATGATGCCGAGGTTCATGCCGATGTTCTCGAACGCCTGGAACGCCAGCCAGCCGACGATCCCGGCCGCGACGACCGTCCCGTACAGGTCGGGGCAGCTGCGGGCGATACGGCAGGCGCGCCAGAGCACCACGCCGATGAGGGCGATGATCAGGCCCGCCCCGAGGAAGCCCAGCTCCTCGCCGGCGACGGAGAAGACGAAGTCGGTCTGCTGCTCGGGCACGAACTGACCGTTTGTCTGGGCCCCCTGGAAGAGACCCGAGCCGGTCAGCCCGCCGGCGCCGATGGCGATCCGCGCCTGACTGGTGTTGTAGCCGACGCCGGACGGGTCGAGGGCGGGATCGGCGAACGCCGCGAACCGGTTGATCTGGTACTGGTCCAGCAGATGGAACTGCCAGACGGCCAGCGCGCCCACCACCCCGGTCCCCACCAGCCCCAGGATCCAGCGCTTCGGCGCGCCGGCGGCGATCAGCATGCACAGCACGATCGCCACGATCCCCAGCACCTGCCCGAGGTCCGGGGTGAGCAGGATGAGCAACGCGGGGAAACCGCCCAGGGCCAGGGCCCTGATGATGCCGCGCTGGTCCGGGCTGGCCAGGTCGCCCGCGTCCACCCTGGCGGTGAGCACCACCGCCATCGCGATGATGATCGAGACCTTGACGAACTCGGCGGGCTGGATGGACAGCCCGCCGCCGATCACGATCCATCGCCGGGATCCGTTGATCGTCGCGCCGACCGGTGTCAGCACCAGAGCGACCAGCACCACCGTGAGGACGTAGAGGATGGCCGCGGTGTCGCGCAGCCGCCGGTGGCCGTACCAGAGGGTGAGGGCCCCGAGAGCGAGGCCGATCCCGGTGTTGATGATGTGCCGCAGCACGAAGAAATACGGGTCGCCCTGGTTCAGCTCCATACGGCCGCGGGTCGCGGAGTACACGAGCA
The DNA here is from genome assembly GCF_014648695.1 of Streptomyces albospinus. GTDB lineage: Bacteria > Actinomycetota > Actinomycetes > Streptomycetales > Streptomycetaceae > Streptomyces > Streptomyces albospinus. The sequence continues at coordinate 60,481 of NZ_BMRP01000008.1, read as the reverse complement.
CCGCGCCGATGGCCGAGAGGGCGAAGGCCGATCCGAACAGCATCCAGTCCAGCCGCCGGATGATGGAGCCCCGCCCGAGGACTCTGCCCCAGGCCGACTTCGCACGAGTGGTCCCGCGCACGGGGTAGCTGACTGCGCTCACCTCGGCCTCCCGCCTCTACCGAGCCATGACACGCAGACAGTACCTTCAATGGTGCGCTACCTCGAAAGCCATGTGCGTGTCGGGATGCGTTGCCGCACAACCGCGGGTTGTTCGGCGGACGACTGTGATCTTGCCACTGCGGACGGCCGATCGGCGGACCGCGTCACCGGGCGGAGCCCGCCGTCACCGGCGGTCCGCCGGGTGAGCGCCGGGCACCCCGATCCCGGCCTGCTCCGCGTGCAGTTCGGCGCGTACGAGTTCCAGCAGCCGGCCGGTCCAGTTGCGGCCGTTGCCGCCGTTGTCGCCCCAGAAGGCGGAGTCGGCGTCGTCGTAGATCAGCGTCGCGTCGCCGGTCGCCCGCAGGATCGCGGCCAGGCCGGGATGCTGACGGAACTCGGCCCGCAGCAGGCCGGTCAGGACGGCGGTGCGGGCTCCTTGCCACTCCGGCCGGAGAGCGGCCTCGGCGGCGAGCTCGCGGGCGGCGTGGACGGTGTCCGCCGCCGCGATTCCGGCCCGTGCGGCGGGTCGGCGGCCGACAGGGCCCGATAGGCGTGCGCGACGGAGCGGTGGGTGACGCCGTCGACGTCGATGGGTGCGGGGTAGTCGTTGCGCAGATCCCACCGTGCCCGGGTCCTCCACCTGCTTCACCGCATACGAGTGGTACAGCTGGATCGCGGGAGCGTGCGGGGTGGTGGGCCCGTCCACCGGGACGCGCGACGACCGTGCGGCGACGTCCCGGGCCTGCTCCTCGAAGTAGGCGATGGCCGCGTCGTCATCCTCCTGGGTGACCGGCTCGTCGGACCAGCTCTCCATCTCGCCGCCGGGGCCGGCCACCAGTGCCTGGAGCGGCCAGTCATTGTGGTCCATGTCGCCGAGCGCGTAGTGGCGCTGCGTTTCGGGGATGGCCCGATACGCGGCGCGCGGCTGCCCGGTTCTCCTCCGTCCGGTCGGCGAGGAAGACGTCAACGGCGGCCAGGCAGCGGGCGGTTGAGTCGGGGCGGCCGTTGAGGTGGTCGATGGTGTCCCGCACTTCGGCCAGCAGCAGCTCGGGGGTGAGCCAGATGTTCGGCTCGCTGAACTTCCACCGCGCCAGCTCATGGGCGGACGCAACGGCGCTCTCGGGATGCTGGTCGCCACCCAGCCGCTGTGCAGCTTCTCCTCGAACTCGTCGAGGGTGACCACTCCCCAGCAGTCGATGAGCGCATCCGCGTAGATGACGATCTCGGTGAGGACGTAGTGGCCGCCGTTGCAGATGAAGCCGTGCCGCCAGGTGCCGGGTATGCGGATGCCGTCCGCCGTCCGCCGTCCGCTGTGCGATGGGTGCTGCGGTTGCCGATCATGCGGCCGTTGTGCTGGGCGGGTGGCCCGGGTGGCCGCTCGCTCCTCGTCGCGGGGCCCGCCTTCCCTTGCCGCGATGACAGCGGGCAGCCCCGTACGTCGCGGTGCGCGCCGGGGCCGGATTTCGACGCGTACGCCTGCGAGCCGGTCACGTCGTTCGGGCGCGCCACCGGCGCGAGCTGAATCCCTGTCAGGAAGGTTGCCGGCGACAGGGACCGGCGACGAACCGCGGCACGAGCAACGGCATCCCGGCCCGGGGCGTGGGAAGTTCAGCCGCGTCCCGCTGACCGATGTGGCCGCCCTGACGGTCTTGTGCTCCCGGCTGCGCCGGCAAGGCGTGGAGATCGTGGCGCTGCGCACCGCGGAACCGCTTCACCGATCGGTCGCGTCGCGCCGGAACAGGGCCGTCCAGAGGCAGGGTTCGCCGAAGTGGCCGGACTCGGGGGGTTCGTCGTGCATGCGGCGGAATTCGCGTTCGGTGAGGCCGGCGAAGATGTGCCGCAGCGACTCGGGCGTGTAGGCCAGGCCGCCGTCGAGGCGGGACTGGCGGTAGAAGTCCGTGTCGGGGAGTTCGGATCCCATGCCCTGGTCACCGGCCGCGAAGCAGGCGAGGGCGAAGTGGCCGCCGGGGGCCAGGGCGCGGTCGAGGAGGGCCAGGTAGCTGATCCGGCGGTGCGGCGGCAGATGGTGGAAGCAGCCGGAATCGTAGATCAGGTCGTAGGGGCCGCCGAGTTCGCCGCGGACGAGGTCGAAGGCGTCGCCGCAGTGGAACCGGACCTCGGCCTGCGCCTCACGGGCGCGCTCGGTGGCCCAGGCCACGGCGGCGGGGGAGAGGTCGACGGCGTCCACGGTGAAGCCCCGTGAGGCGAGGTGGAGGGCATTGCGGCCCGGACCGCAGCCCAGGTCGAGGGCGCGGCCGGGGGTGATCAGGCCGCGGTCGAGGTAGGAGACCAGGTTCTCGTCGGGCTTCGCCACGAAGAACGGCACCTCTTTGGCGCGGTCCGCGTAGAACCCGTCCCACCAGGAGGCCCCGTCCGCCGTCCAGCGGTCGGCGTCCGGCGCGAACAGGCCGTCCAGGAGTCTGAGTACGTCGTCGACGGTGCGGATGTTCCGATCCATCCGGTCCCCTTCCCCTTTCGGTTGATCTTACGGCTCCGAGGGGGTCTCCGCGCTCAACTTCCGGTGGCCACCTCAACGGACCCGATGTACTCCTGCGTCTGGGCGTCCGGCAGCCGTACGGCCTGCGCCCAGAAGTAGACGACCAGGCTGAACGCCACGATGATGACGATGTCCCACCACAGGGGGATGGCGTCCGTCGCGCCGCAGGAGACCTTGGAAGCCGGGCCCGTACTGCAGAAGCCGCCCTGCCAGGAGATGACGCCCATGCCGACCAGGTACACCGGCAGCCACTGCGCGTTCCGCCAGTTCGGGCGCGGGGCTCGGGGGTTGAGCTTGAGCAGCGCCGAGCTGCCGAGCAGCAGATAGCCGAGCACGATCGCCACGCCGAGGCGCCACAGGGTGTCCCAGCCGGCCCAGTAGATGATCAGGTTCGCCACGATAAAGGCCACCGGGGCCCAGAAGACGCCGCCGGGCAGGCGGTACGGACGCGGCCGGTCCGGATCCTGCTTGCGCAGGCAGCCGAAGGCGAGCGGGGCGCCCGCGTACATCAGCACGCTGGCGGAGGTGACGAATCCGACCAGCTTCTGCCAGGTGGGGAAGGGCAGGAACACGATCAGCCCGATGGCGAACGCGAAGAGGAGGCCGAACCACGGGACTCCGCGCTGGGAAGTGCGCTCGAAGATCTCCGGCACATAGCCGTTGCGGGAGAGGCCGTACGAGATGCGGGAGGTGGCGGTCGTGTAGACCAGGCCGGTGCCGGTGGGGGAGATGACCGCGTCGATGTACAGGAGGGTGGCCAGCCAGCCGAGGCTGATGGAGCCGGCGAGGCCGGCGAACGGGCCCGCCTTGCCGCTGAACGAGAGGTTGGCCCAGCCGCCGTGGGCGAACGCGCTGTGCGGGAGGGCGCCGATGAACACCACCTGGAGGGCCATGTAGATGACGACGCCGATCAGGATCGAGCCGATGACCGCGCGGGGGATGTCGTGGGCCGGATTGCGGCTCTCGCCCGCCAGTTGGTCGGCCTGCTCGAAGCCGAGGAAGGCGAAGATGATGCCGCTGGTGCTGATCGCGGAGAGCACGCCCTTGGCGCCGAACGGGGAGAAGCCCTGGTATCCGAAGTTGCCGGCGCGGAAGGTGGCGGCGGCCATCACGACGACGGTGAAGACGGGGACCGCCACCTTCCACCATGTGGCCACGCTGTTGGTGTGCGCCAGCCACCGGATCCCGAAGAAGTTGACGGTGACGAAGAACGCCATGAAGGCGACGGCGAGACCGTAACCGGCGCCGGTGAGATGGTTCTTCTCGGTCTGGACCCAGGGAGCGTGCACGCTCAGGTAGTTCAGTGAGGCCATGACCTCGATGGGCGCCACGGTGACCGCCTGCAACCACGAGAACCAGCCGAAGGACGCCCCGGCCGCGCTGCCGAACGCGTAGTGCGGGAAGCGCGCGGTGCCGCCCGCGACCGGGTACATCGCCCCCAGCTCGGCGTGCACGAACGCCAGGATGATGATGGCGACGGCACCGATGCCCCAGGAGACCAGCGCCGCGGTGCCGGCCGCCTGTGCGGCGAACAGGGCACCGAACAGCCACCCGGATCCGATGATGGACCCCTCCGAGGCCCAGATCAGGCCGATCAACCCGATGTCCCGCTTGAGGCCGGGGTTGCTGGGCGCGGTCGGGGCGGCCGGCTGGTGCATCTCCATGGTGCGTGCCCTTGTTCTGCCGAGGATGGGTGCAACGGGCGCAATGAGCTATGCGCGGTTACGGGAGGTTTGCCCCCATACTTCAGGAAGGACGCCAGCGGATCGGCGGCGCCGCGCCGGGGGTGTCGGGCCTCGGCGCGGCCCGACGGCCCGATCCTGCGGAGCGGGCGGCCCGGGGCGGCCGGACGGCGGCGGGGCGGGGACGCACCGGGGGATCAGGTGCGACGCCGTACGAGCGATCGGCGCGCCGACCGCCCCGACGACCATGTGGAGGTGCTGGTCCGCCCCGCGCCACGGGGCCCGGGGTGTGGGTGCCGGTCAGCCGTCGGCCTGGCTGAGCAGGTCGGATATGGCCCGGAGCACCGCGTCCGGGCGCTCCTCGTGCAGGAAGCCGTGGCCGGCGTCGTCGAGGACGCGGTGGGTGCCGCGCGGTACGGACGCGGTCAGTTGGGCGTGCAGGGCGCACTTGCCCTTGTTGATGTCGCGGAGGCTTTCCTCGGACCAGAGCTGGGCCTGCGTGGCGTCGTACCCGGTCGCGCTGAGCACGATCAGCGGAACGTCGGGGAGTCCGGGGGCGTCCCGGAGCTCGTAGGCGACCTCGTCGTAGATGTTCCTGCCCTCGCGCAACCCGGTCCGCCAGGCGGTGAGGTGGTAGTCGACGAGCTGTTCGCGCACGGTGTCGGGCCAGGCGGCGAAGAGCGGCGTGATCTGGGTGCGGGCGGTGTCGAGCTGCTCCTGGGTGGCCTCCGGCGGCTCCTCCTGGCCGGTCATCCGGTCGAGCTTTTCCCGGACTTCGCGGGGTGCGTGGTCGTAGATGTCCTCGTGGAAGGGGTCGAGGAGGAGCACCCCGGCGACCTCGTCGGGGAAGTGCTGGGCGAAGTGGCGCGCATAGGCTCCGCCGAGGGAGTGGCCGACCAGGACGTACGGGCCGGGGACGGCGGCGGTACGCAGCAGGTCGTGCAGCTCGCCGACGACCTCGGCGGCGGTGCGGGGCAGTCCGGCCGGTGAACTCCAGCCGGTGCCGGCGCGGTCGTAGAGCACGCTCGTGGTCAACTCGGCCACCTTGTCATGGGTGTTGAGGTAGTCCAGGCCGATGAGCCCGGCTCCGGGCAGGAACACCACGGTCGGTCCGCCGGTGCCGGAGCGGTGCAGCATCAGCCGGCGGCCGGGCGCGACCTCGTACCGGCGGCCCAGCGGCGGCTCGGTGGTGGGGGTGGTGGCGGTTCCGGGCCGGCTGTCGGTCGGCTGGAGTGGCATGAAGGGCTCCCTCGCTCGAATGTTCTCAACTTTGAGAAACGTATCTGACGTGAGAACATTCGTCCATGGACACGGTCGAATTGCTTCTGCACCCGGTGCGGCTCCGCATCGTGCACGCCATGTCCGGTGGACGGACGCTCACCACGTCCGAGCTGTGCGCCCTGCTGCCCGACGTGTCCAAGGCCACCGTCTACCGGCACGTCGGCACGCTGGCCGACGGCGGCCTCCTCGAAGTGACGGGCGAACAGCGGGTGCGCGGCTCGGTGGAGCGCCGGTACCGGCTCCAGCGGGCCCGGGCGGTGATCGACGCGGAGACCGCGGCTTCGGTGCCGGTGGAGGACCACCGCCGGGTGTTCGCGGTGGCCATGGCCGCCCTGCTGGCCGAGTTCAACGCCTACCTCGACCGGGACGGGGCCGACCCGACCGCCGACTCCGTGGGCTACCGGCAGCATGCGGTCTGGCTCAGCGAGGCGGAGCTGGGCGAGCTGATCGGCGGGATGCGCGGCGCGATCCTGGCGCAGCTGGCGAACGAGCCGTCGCCGGACCGCCGGCGGTATCTGCTCAGCCCGATTCTGTTCCCGGCGGAGCAGGTGCCGGCGGATGCGTCCGAGGAGGCGCGGAGGAAGCGTCAAGGACCGGAGAAACAGGGAGAGTTCGGCGGATCAGTCGCGTGACATCCGCCTTGCCGGGCAGGCGCCCCGGGGCGGAACGAGGCGCCGAGATCCCCTGCGGGACACTTCTCCCCTTGGCCACCGGAATCCGTGACGGAGTTGATGACGATGAGTACGACCGGGCCGCGCAGAAGGGCCGAGCTGTTCGTCGACGAGGAGCGGGACGAGCGGCTCGACGCACCCACCACCGGTGACGAACGCGCCATGCTCACCGGTTTCCTGCGTGCTCAGCGCACGACCCTGGAGCTCAAGTGCTCCGGGCTGGAGGCGGAGTTGGCGCACCGCTCCGTCGCGCCCTCCACGCTCTCGCTGCTCGGGCTGGTCCGGCATCTCGCCGACGTCGAGCGCCGCTGGTTCCGGAACGTCCTGGCCGGACAGGAGGCGCCGCGGCTGTTCTCCTCCGTGGCGCACCCGGACGGCGACTTCGACGGTGCCGTACCGTCCCCCGCGGTCATCGCGGAGGCGTGGGAGGTCTGGCGCGCCGAGGTGGCGTTCGCCGACGCCTTCGTAGCCGCGGCACCCGGCCTCGACATCGCGGGCGACGACGGCTGGCGCGGGCAGGTGTCGCTGCGGTGGGTGCTCATCCACATGATCGAGGAGTACGCCCGGCACAACGGACACGCCGATCTGCTCCGCGAACGCATCGACGGGGCGATCGGCGTGTGACGGACCGCGGGAGCGCGGGAGCCGCGGCGGATGTCAGGGCCGGGGGCCCAGGACGACGCCGCGGCCCGCGTACACCCGGTCGAAGGCCGCCCAGGGGACGCGGGCGAACTCCTGCGAGTGCGCCGGGAGTCCGGACGGGTTGTGGACGACGAGATGATCGTCCGTGCTGCCGACGGCCAGCACCAGGTGGCCTCCCCGGTGCGGCGGCCGGGGGTCGGCATCCCGGATGGACGGATGCACCGAGAGCAGCAGCAGCTTCCCGGCGCCGATGAGTTCGGGGATCTCGCTCTGCGGGAGATCGGGCCGGGACTGCGCGGAGAGCCCCCAACGGCGTTCGACGTAGGCGGCGAACGGCGCGTAGATCAGACCGTGCAGGCCCTCGGCGTGCCGCACATACGCACCGGCCTCAAGGCACTCGGACGCCAGCTCCATCGCGGTCGGCGCGGCGTCCTGCCAGTACGCGAGGGCCATCCGCAGGCAGGCGACACCGCACAGCCGCCAGGACCACCACGCGTACTCCTCGGGGCTCTCGGCCCCGTACGTCCGCCAGAGCGGGTCCTGTGTCGCCGGCATCGCCCCGTCGAGGATTGCGGGGACGAGCTCCGGCGACGCCCACTGCGAGTGGTAGGGGACCGGGTGGATGAGAGCGGAACCGCGGATGGTGGCCATGCCCCGCAGTCTGCCCCAACGGCGACGGCGGGGTGGGCCCGGACATGCCGCGGGGTGCAGTCCGGGTGCCAACACCTGCCCGGTGCCTAGCTGATGGAGTGCGGCGAGAGTGCCGTGAACCAGAGCAGGACGACGGTGGCGACACCCATGATGGGGGTGAGGATCTCCGTCTCCAGCTTGTTGCCGCTGTGCTTGATGATGACGATCTCGTAGCGCGTCTTCAGCGGCCAGAGCCACGGGGCGCCCTGCTTCGTGATCGAGTCCCCGAGCAGGTGGGCCAGGCAGCCGAGCCCGATCGCGTACGGCAGCCAGCCGGGGGCCGAGGGGATGAACTTGGCGATGACGCCGGTGCCGATGCCGGCCATGGCGACGATCGTGCTCCAGGCGGAGAAGCCGTGGCCGGGTGGGCAGAGGTTGAGGGCGCGTACCGCGAGGGCCAGCAGGAAGAACGTCATGGCGAGCGTGAAGGGCCGGCCCAGGTACGTCACCCCGGCCCAGGTACCGGCGGTCATCAGGGCGATGAAGAACAGCGAATGGGTGGCGTGCCGGTGACCGCCGGAGATCCACGCGACGAAGCGGCACAGGACCTTGGACACCGGGCCGAGGAAGTTGGCGATGGTGCCGTCGTGGTGGTCCAGGTCGGGCAGCAGCGCGGCACCGGCGCAGAGCACGGTGCCCATCAGGATCTCCTGCGGCGTCAGGTGAGTGTGCATCAGCATCGGCGGCAGAAAAGGTGCGGTGCCCGCGAAGAGCAGGGCGCCGCTCACCGCGTGCGAGTGGCCCATCATGGTGGGTGTGTCCTCCCCGTTCGGTGGCATGCCGGTGACATGCCCTCAACATCGGCGGAGACGCTATCAGCGCGATCGCATCAGGTGAGCGGGGGGATACCGGTGCCCGGCCCACCGGCCGCCCGGTCGCGGGCCCCGGGCCGTACGCGCCGCGCGACGCCCCGCCGGCCCGGCGTTGTCAGTTGTCGTCGTCGGCTTCAGGCCGTGAGGCGGCGCCCGCCGTCTGCCGTGCCGTCAGGGCCGGGCCATCCGGGCGTCGGGGGCAGCGGCCAGGCCGGCGGCACCGGAAGCCGCCGGGCGGACACGGGCCGGCCGTCGGCGCCGAGGACGCCGTCGGGTGCGCGTCCGCTCAGCCAGCCGAGCAGGACGTGACCGGGCCCGGTGACCGTCGGACCGGCTGCGGACACGGTCCAGGCCCGGCCGAGGTCGACGGCCTCGACACGGGAGAGGGGGAAGTCATGTACGGCCAGGGCGGCGAGGGTGCCGTCGAGCGCCCATGCCACATACCTGGCGGGCCAGTCGGCCGTACCGTAGCCCGCGGCCAGGTCGACATGGTGGGTCTCCAGCTCGCGCCAGCAGCGGTGGAGGGTGAAGGAGGCCGGGTGCGACCAGCCCGCCAGGGCGGTGACCCGCGTGTCCCATGCGGCGGCGGGCATCGTCCGGGCGTCCTCGGTCAGCCGGGTGAAGGAGGCGCGGACGTCGGCGGACTGCTCGGCGGCCGGCCGTGCCGCCCCGTCCGCCACGGCCCGCGCGAGCGCCGCGGCGCCGGCCCTCGGGGAGGGCTCGACACCGGTACGGGCGACGGTCAGCAGCCACCCATACGCGTCGGCGCTGCGCGCCAGATGCGCGAGGACATGGCCGCGGGTCCAGCCGGGAAGCGCTGCCGGGGCGCGCAGGTCGGCGTCGGTCAGGGTGGCGAGGGTCGCGGCGAGACGGGTGTGGGACCGGTCGACCTCGTCGATGAGGGCGCCGATCGCGGTCGGGTGGGACTGCGGATCGGTGGGCATGGGAACTCCCGGCTTCGAGGGGCGTTTCGGCGGCGGGCCCGGGGGGGGACGCTATCGGTCCGTCGGGAAGGCGACCGGCTCGGTTCGGCCGCGCGGCGGCGCTCCCGGCAGCGACGCGGGGCGGGCGGCGCCCGGCGCCGAATCGCGCCGTCCGCCGCCGCGGGGACGGCACAGCGGGATGCGAGACTCGCTCCGAGACGGTCGCCGCTCACCGAGACAGGAAGGCCACCCCCATGCAAGGACCGCGCCGACTGGTCGTCCTCCGCCACGCCAAGTCCGCCTGGCCGCCGGACGTCGCCGACCACGACCGCCCGCTGGCCGCGCGGGGCCGCCGTGACGCGCCGGCCGCGGGACGCTGGCTGCGCGACGCCGACTGCGTACCGGACCTGGTGGTCTGCTCCACCGCCGCCCGTGCCCGCCAGACGTGGGAACTCGCCGCCGCGCAGCTCCCGGCCCCGCCGCCGGTCCGCCACGACCCCCGCCTCTACGCCGCGGAACCCGACGATGTCGTCGCCGTCGTACGCGAAACCCCCGACGACGTCGGGACGTTGCTGCTGGTCGGCCACAACCCGGCCGTCCAGGACGTGGTGCTGCTGTGTGCCGCCCAGGCCCTGGGCGACGCCCTCGACCGCGCCCGGGAGAAGTTCCCGACCAGCGCGATCGCGGTCCTCGCACAGCGCGGCAGCTGGGCGGCGGCCGGTCCGCGCACGGCTCTGCTCACCGACCTCGCCGTGCCCCGCGGGGCACGGCCGCGCGACGTCGACTAGCGCCTCCGGCCCTTGGCGGAGGCGGGAGTTGACGCCGCGGACGAAGGGCCAAAAGCAAGGGGTGGGAGTCGGCGCCCGGCGGTGCACTGCCGCAATAGGGTGAACGCCGTGCAGCAGTGTCGGCTCGCCTCGCACCGTGACCACCCCGCGCTCTCGTATGTCGACTACGGCGGCAGTGGAACACCGCTGTTGCTGCTGCACGGCACCTTCGGCAGGGGAGCGATCTTCGCGGAGGTGGCGCAGGGGCTCGTGGCGCACGCCCGGGTCATCGCGCCGGACCAGCGCGGTCACGGTCTGAGCGACCGCACGGGGGAACGGTGGGCCGACTGGCTCGGCTCGACCTGCCCCGCGCTGGTGCTCCACGGGGGGCACAGCACCATGCTGCGGGCCGGCCTGGCCCGCGAAATGGTCGGCCGCCGGGCCGATACGCACCTGGTCACCTTCCCGGACGCCGGGCAGTGGATCCACGATGACGATCCGGCAGGGGTCATCGGTGCGGTGGCGGACTTCCTCCGCCGGATCGGTGAGCGGGTCGGGTGGTCGGGTGAGCGGCGTGCGGAAACCGCCGGCGCAGCAGGCGTGTCAGCTGCCCCTGCCGGGCTCCGCATGGCCCAGCGGGTCGCCGGTCGCCGGTTCCCATACCGAGGCGTCGTGGGCGAAGTACACCCGCCGCGGGTCGAACGCGGCGAGGCGGTCGAGCCAGGGCGTGTACGGGGGGAGGGGGTGTGCCGCGCCGTCGAGGGCCGCGTGGCGGGCGAGGTGGTCGGAGGCGTGGTGGGAGGCGGAGTCGTGTGCCTGGCCGGCCAGGACCACGGTGCCGTCGGGCCGGCCGACGACCAGTGACTGGTGTCCCTCGGTGTGGCCGGGCGTGGGGATGATCCGGACACCCGGCCAGATCTCGGCTTCGCCGGTGAGGCGTTCGTAGGCGGCGCCGGGGAAGTCGACGAGTTCGTCGATGGTGTAGCCGCCGTTGCGGGCGGTGGCCAGCTCCACGTCCTGCACCACGATCGGCGTGCCGGGCAGCAGGGGATTGCCTCCGCAGTGGTCGAAGTGCAGATGGCAGTTGACGACGACCGAGATGTCCGCGAGGCCGACTCCGGCGGCTGCCAACGCGGCCTGGAGGGAACGGCGTCGGGGGCGGTAGTGCGCTTCGGTCTCCGGGTCGACGGCGCCGATGCCGGTGTCGAAGAGGAGCAGACCACGCTCGTGCGCCACCAGGTAGGCCAGCGCGGGTTCGACGCGCGGTTGCGGGCCGCCGGTCTCCTCGGCGGGACGGATGAAGTAGCCCAGATCGAGCCGGCGGAGCGCTGCGGCGGTGCTCGGTGTCATGCCGTCATTCTGACCGCAGCCCGGCCGGGTGCGGCCGGTGCGCCGGCCGCACGGGCACCTCCGCGAACCATTCCCGGCCGAGGAGCAGCCCGAAGAGCGGGGCGGGGAGGCGGACCAGTGTCCTCATCACCGGCGCCAGCCGGCCGGTTCCGGCGACCTGGGAGCGGTGTGCGGCCAGTGCCGCCTGCTTCTGCCGCGCGAAGCGCCGGACGCCGAGGGTGTGGGTGATGGCGGATCGCGGGCTGTAGGCGGTGCGCAGGGCGTCGGGGTCGTAGCGGAACGGGATCCGCAGGGCGCGGACCAGCCGCATCGCGCGGGCGATGGTCTCGCGCGGCATGGTGGCCTCCAACAGGCGTGGCGTACCGGCCAGTTCGGCCGCGCGCCGGCCCACCTGGTGCACCTTGACGTGGTCGCGGTGGCCGTAGCCGCCGTTGGCGTCGTAGCTGAGGAGCAGGTCGGCGTCCTCCTCGCGCAGCAGGGCGGCGAGGCGTTCGGCGGCCTCCTGCGTGTCGGCCCGGGCGAAGCGCGTCCGGCCCGGCGGGTCCGGGTAGAGCACCGGGCCGTGGCCGCTGGCCGCGTATCCCAGGTGGACGACCCGATGCACGCCGAGGACGGCGGCGCTCGCCCGGAGTTCGGCCAGCCGGGGCGACTCGGTGTGCGCGCCGGCGTCCATGTGGTCGGTGGCGACCGCGATCACCACCCGGTGGCCTTCGGCGGCGGCACGGGCGAGCGTGCCGCCGGTCATCAGCACTTCGTCGTCGGGGTGGGCGTGGAACGCCAGGACGGTTGCCATCGGGCCATTGTGCGGGAGGTGTCCGGTGAGTACCGCTCGGGAGGACGCGGGCGGGAACGCAATTCCGGTCCCGGTGCGGTTGTCGTCGTAGAGGACGTGGGTACCGGCGGAGCCGCGCGCGGGGTGCGGCTTCACGGCCCCCGGTGAGATGCCCGTGGTCGCGCCGATCTCCGACTCGCTGAGGTCCGGCCAGTACTTGAGGTGGAGACTGCGGACGATGGCGCGGAGGTGGCCGGCCGCGGCTTTTGGGGTCTTCAACCGGGAGCGGGGCACGCCACGGGCGGCGGCCGGCCATACGGAACGGCGAGGTCGGCCACCGCCCGGAGGGAGAGCGGAAACGGGGCGGGCTAGTGCGTACCAGGAGTCTTCCGGGTCGTGACGTTCATCCGGTTCCAGGTGTTCACGGTGAAGATCAGCGCGATCAGGTGCGCCAGCTCCGCCTCCTCGAAGTGGCGGGCCGCCTCGTCGTACACGGCATCCGAAACGCCCTCGGGGAGCCGGGTGACCGCCTCGGTCAGCGCCAGCGCGGCGCGTTCCTTCGCCGTGTAGAGGCTGGACTCCTCCCAGGCGCCGAGCTGGTGGATCCGGTCCTCGGTCTCGCCCGCCTTTCGGGCGTCACCGGTGTGGTAGTCGAGGCAGTAGGCGCAGCCGTTGATCTGTGAGGCGCGGATCTGCACGAGTTCCAGCAGGACCGGGTCGAGCCCCTCACGGGCCGCGGCGTCCAGGGCGAGGACGGCCTTGAAGACCTTCGGTGCGACGCTGGTGAAGTTCATCCGCTGCGGGATCCGGACGGGCTGGTCAATCTCCTGGGCTGTCATACCAAGAACGCTAGGCGCGGATTAGCCCCAGGGTATGGTGCATTTCCCCGGCGAACAGTTGGGGCAATCAGCGATCGGCGATCAGCGATCAGCGATCAACAACTGCCAACTGCCAATCGGAGACCGGCAATCGGCAATCGGCAGGGGGCGGGGGAGCGGTGCGCGACGTGGGAGACGGGTCCGAAGGGGCGCCGGTGGCGTCGGGAGCGGAGGCCAAGGAGACCGCCGCCACCTCGGCCCCAGGCGCCGACCTCTATCTGGAACTCACCGGCCCCGGCCCCAAGCGCGCACAACTCATGCGCGCCCTGCGCGAAGCCATCGGCACCGGCCGGCTGACCCCCGGTACCCGGCTCCCTCCGTACCGCGGCCTGGCCAAGGACCTCGGTGTCGCCCCGAACACCGTCGGTTCCGCGTACGGTGAACTCGTCGCCGAGGGATGGCTGACGGCACGTCAGGGTTCCGGCACCCGGGTCGCCCGGCGCGGCACCCCCCTCCCGCAGGAGCGCACCCACCGCTCCGCCCCGCCACCCCGCCGCCCCGCCTACGACCTGACCCCCACCTCCCCGGACGCCGCCGAGTTCCCGCGGGCGGCCTGGCAGACGTCCGCCCGTCGCGCGCTGGCCGCAGCCCCCAACGACGCCTTCGGCGTGGGCGATCCACGCGGACGTATCGAACTGCGCACCCAGCTCACCGAATACCTCGCCCGCGCCCGCGGCGTACGGACCGCACCGCACCGCATCATCATCTGCACCGGCGTCGCCCACGCCCTGACCCTGCTCGGCACCGTCCTGCGCGGCACGGTGGCCGTCGAGTCGTACGGCCTCGACTTCCACCGCTCCCTGCTCACCGCCGCCGGCCGCGACCTCGTCCCCCTCCCGGTCGACGCCCACGGCGCCGACATCGGCGCACTGCACGGCACCGCCGCCGAGGCCGTACTCCTCACCCCCGCCCACCAGTTCCCCACCGGCGGCCCGCTGCACGCCGAGCGCCGGGCCGCCGTCATCGACTGGGCCCGCACCGCCGGCGGCCTGGTGCTGGAGGACGACTACGACGGCGAGTTCCGCTACGACCGCGAACCGGTCGGCGCCCTCCAGGGCCTCGACCCGGACCGCGTCGTCTACCTCGGCTCCCTCAGCAAGAGCCTCTCGCCGGCCCTCCGCATCGGCTGGATGGCCGTGCCCGACCACCTCGTCGATGCCCTCCTGGCCGCCAAGGGCTCCCGTGAACTGTGGTGCGGCTCCCTGGAACAGCTCACCTTCGCCGACTTCCTCGCCAGTGGCGGCTACGACCGCCATCTCCGCCGCACCCGGCAGATCTACCGCCGGCGCCGCGACCAACTCCTCGCCACCCTCGCCGAACAGGCCCCGCACATCACGGTGACCGGCATCGCCGCCGGCCTGCACGCCGTCCTGGCCCTCCCGCCCGGCACCGAACAGCAGGCCCTCCGTGCCGCCCGCCGCCTCGGCCTCGCCCTCAACGGCCTCGCCCCCTACCGCCACCCCGACAGCCCGATGCCCGCCCACGACGGCCTGGTGCTCGGCTACGGCACCCCTCCCGAACACGCCTTCAACGGGGCACTCGACGCCCTCTGCCTGGCCCTGCCGCCCGCGCCGGACGGTGAACCGGCAGCCGGCTGACGCCGTCCCGAGCACCGCGCATCCCGCCAACGGCACCGCGTAGACGCCGATTTCGCCACCCTCCCCGCTCGACACGTGCTACGTTTTTACCGTGCGGTCAAAAAATAGAGCGAGCGGTAAGCAGGAGCGGACCTTCATCGAGGAGGCGCGGCGTGCGCAGTTGGTGGAGTGCGCGATCGAGGCCATAGCGGAGCTGGGGTTGCACCGGGCGTCGCTGGCCGAGATCGCGCGACGGGCGGGGATCACCAAGCAGGCGATCTTCTACCACTTCGCCACGCGCGACGCGCTGATCCATGAGGTCCTCGCCGTGGTCACGCGGCAGGGAGCGGAGTTCATGGCCGAGCGCTCGCGCCGACAACCCACGCCCGCCGACGAATTGCGGGCCTATATCGAGGCCAACGTGGAGTACATCGGCAGTCACCGCGACCGGGTCAGGGCGCTGGTGTCGATCGCGATGAACTTCACCGACGAGGACGGCCGCTCCCGGCTCCTGCCGCTCGACGCGTCGGTCTACGGCGACAGCCTCGCGCCGCTCCAGGACATCCTGCGGCGGGGCCAGGAGCAGGGCCAGTTCGGGGAGTTCACCCCGCGCACGATGGCGATGACGATCCGCGCGGCCATCGACGCCATCGGCCCGCAGCTCAGCGCGCTGCCCGAGCTCGACCTGGACGGCTACGCCCGCGATCTGGTGCAGCTGTTCGGCCGCGCCACCGCGAACGATGAGCGGGCATGAGCGCGCTCATCGAGAACACCGAACCACACAACGGGGAGTCAGGGATGGACGGAACACGCGATCCGTACGCCGGCCGCAGGGCCACCGAGGCATCGGAGCCGCCACGAACCGGCGGCGGGGGAGCACCGGGCGGGCGCGCATGGGCGGCGCTGGCGCTCGATGTGGTCGTTCCCCTCGGGGTCTTCTACGGCAGCCGGGCCGCCGGCGCCGGCCAGTGGCTGTCGCTGGTCCTCGCGGGCATCGCGCCGCTCGCCAGCCTCGTGCTGACCTGGGCCCGACAGCGGCGCGCCGATCCCACCGCGCTGTTCGTGCTCGCCGCCATGGTGCTGTCGGTACTGGTCGCCATGGTCACCGGTGACCCCCGGATGCTGCTGGCGCGGGAGAGCTGGATCACCGCGGCGCTGGGGCTGTGGATCCTCGGCTCCCTGGCGCTGGCCCGCCCCTTCCTCCTGGACGTCGCCCTCAAGGTCACCCCGCCCGGCACGGCGCGGCGCCTGGAGAGCCTGTGGCACCGCAGCCCCGTCGTGCACCGCTGGATGACCGTGGCGAGCATGGCGTGGGGCAGCGCGTTCCTCCTCGACGCCATCGCCCGTGTGGTGATGGCCTATACGCTCCCGGTCGACAGCGTGCCCTCGCTGGGCGTGGTGGTACTGGTCGCCATGCTCTGCCTGGCGCAGGCCCTCGTGACGGTGTACGGCCGACGCAGCGGTGCCCTTGCCCAGGTGCGCGCCCATGGCTGAGCCGATCGCGCGTCCGCGTGTCGTACTCGTCACCGGTGGCGCGCAGGGCATCGGAGCGGCCGTCGTCCGGCGCTTCGCGGAAGCCGGCGACCATGTGGTGATCGCCGACACCGATGGGGACCGGGGCGCCGAGCTGGCCGGGGCCACCGGAAGTCTGTTCCTCCGCACCGACGTCGCACGCCCGGACGACAACCGCGACGCCGTCGCCGCCGCCGTGGAGCGGTTCGGCGGCCTGGACGTGGTCTGTCTCAACGCCGGTGTCCCCGGCGGCATTTCACTCGGCGACGACTTCGACCCCGAGCGCTACCGCCAGGCCATGAGCGTCAACCTCGACGGCGTCGTCTACGGGGCCAACGCGGCGCTCCCGCATCTCAGAGCCCAGGGCGGCGGAGCCATCGTCATCACCTCCAGTCTGGCCGGCCTGGCGCCCTCACCGGACATGTACTACTCGGCGGCCAAACACGCCCTGATCGGCCTGACCCGCTCCCTCGCCCTCCACACGCACCCCGACAACATCACCGTCAATGCGGTGTGTCCCGGCTTCGTCGACACCCGCCTCGTGGTGTCCCACCGCGACGCCGTCGCCGCCCTCGGACTGGCCGTCGCCCACCCCGACCGGGTGGCCTAGGCCATCGAAACCATCCTGGAGACGGGAGACACCGGCCAGGCATGGCTGGTCCAGGCCAACCAGCCCCTCGCCCCCTGCACGTTCCCCGACATCACCGTCGGCCGACTCGACGACTCCGGGGCACCGGCAGACGGCGCCGGCAACCCCGGCAACCCTTGATGCGCCGGCGTGTGGCCGCCCCGAAAACGGCCGCTCCCGCCGCGACGAGGGGAGCGGCCGTTCCCGAGTGCGGGCCGGTGCCGGAGAGCGCCTTGCGCTGCCGCTGGTTCCTGAGCGCGGAGCCTCACGACCGGGGACGCGGCGCGACTACCCCGCCCCTCACGTCAGACGACCGCCTTGTCATGAGCCCCGGCCGTGATCGCGGCAGCCGTCTCCTCGGCCGTGAGCCCCGCACTGTCCAACCACCACCCCACGCCGGCCAACTCCTCCTCCATCGCCCGGTAGAACGGCGCCACGTCATAGTCGACCCGCTCCTCGACCGCCCGCATGGCATTGCGCTCCCGGCACACCTCCACCGGAGGCGCCAGCACCACGAACATGACGGGCCGCGGTCGGAGCATTTCCACCATCAGGTCCAGCAACTCGCGGTCGGCGATGGTGTATTCGATGACCGGAAAGATCCCGTTCTCCGCGAAGTTGTCGGCCAGCGTGCACATATTGCGTGCGCACAACCGCAATTGACGCCGGGATTCCTCGGCGGGCCGCCCCAGAAACCCGACCCGCCCCTGGACGACCATGTACGACAGCGCATCCCCGCTGATATGGGCCGCCCGCTCATGATGCGCGGCCACCAGCGGCGAAACCGTCGACTTCCCGGCCCCCGGCATCCCCGAAACAATCAGACACCCCGTCGACCGCACCGCCGCCCCCGAAGCTTGCACCCCGAACGCCCCTCCCATCCCGGCCCCCGTCCTCCCCCTGACGAGCCGGGCATCCTCGCAGTCGTGTCCACCCCTCCGCACCCGGGTTTTCGACGGATGGCGCGTTTCCGGCGCGGCGGCCCCACGCAGAACGCCTGTCGCCCTCCACCTCCATGATGGCCAGTCAGCGTCCGCGTACTGCCGGCGTGAACGGAATGCCGGAGAGCATCTCGCGCCGCCCCACCACCAGCGACTCCCCGAGGAAGCTCGCACCGGGCACGCCTCGCTCCGCAACGTCACCGAAGAGGCGGCCTCGCCATCGGCCCGGTCCGCCACTACTTCGCGGAGCACGACGAGTTGATGACCCTCGCCATGCGGGAGCTGAGCCGGCGCATCGGCGAGCGCATCCACGCCCACGCCGAGCGGCTCCTCGCCCCCGACGCCGACATCGACCGGCGGCCACCGAGGAACTGCTGGCCGAGTTCCTCCCCCTCGACGACGTTCGCCGCGAAGAGGCGGTCCTCTGGATCGCCTTCGCCGCCGCGACCCGCACTCGCGCCGAACTGCGGCCCTGTGCAGCCGAGATGCAGCAGGACATGCACCCCCTCGTCGTCCGCGTGCTGTCCGAGGCCCGGCGCATGGGCGGACTGCCGGCCGATCTGGATGCGGACCTGGAGGCCCAGCGCCTGGCGGCCCTGCTCGACGGCCTCACCCTGCGAGCGGCACTCCTCCCGGACGGCATGCCGCCGGCGCGGCAACGCCAGGTGTTCCGGCGGCACTTGGACGCCCTCGCGTCGGGCGGATAGCGGCTCCGGTGGGGGAGTCGTACGGCCCTGCGTACTAGAGGTTGTCGCCCCAGCCGCTCTGGATCATGGTCTGGAACGCCCAGGTGCCGTCCCGCCTGACCAGGATGTCGGCATAGCGCAGCTGCCGGGTCCGGCCCTCCACCGTCATGGCCGAATCGCTGAACACCACCGCAAGGGACGGCGAGAGGAAGACCGGCGTCCGTGAGGACCGGAAGGTGATGTCCGCGCCGCCTTCGCCCATCACCTGCGTCATCGTCGCAACGAACTGCTCCCGGTTCCACTGCGCCGTGCGACCGTTGCCGGCCGAGTCGTCGCTCACGAGGTTGAGGGGGAACACCGCCATGTCGGCCATCCGCTCGGTGTTCCGTTGCGCGCTCTGCGCGTCGTACTCCGCGAACCAGCGGTCCAGGCTCGCGCGGTCTTCATCGCCGGGGACGTACCCGGTGTCGGGCAGAACGGTCACTGGGGCTCCTTCGTTCGTCGATCTGTGAATGCTCAGCGCTCAAGCACTCATCAAATTTGACTAGACGGTGAAGGTAAGGCCTGCGGGGCCGCTGGTCAAGCTTGATCAGAGGTCCGGGGTGGGAATTTCCCGTCCTGGTCTCCGCGGGCCGGACTGTCTGTCGATCTTCGACACGCGCAGCTGCGGCTCATGATTTGGCCAAGGTTTCCAAAAACCGACTCGTGGGGCTGTTAGGTGAGCCTTGCCTGGCTTACTGTCTGTGGTCGTCCCCGCACATGCTGACTGGAGCCCCGTCATGTCCAGCACGAACATCGCCCTGCTCGGCGCCATCGCCGGTTTCACCATCTACCTCGGTCTGCCGATAGGCCGGTTGCGCACGCCGACGCCACGGCTCAAGGCCGGGCTGAACGCCGTGGCCATCGGCATTCTGATCTTCCTGGTGTGGGATGTGCTGACCCATGCCTGGGAGCCCATCGACGAGGGGCTGAGCAAGCACCACTGGGGGCCGGTCGCGTCCGGGGGGCTCGTGCTGGTTGCGGGGCTGGCGATCGGGCTGGTGGGGCTCGTGTACTACGACGGCTGGATCGCCCGGCGGCGGCAGGCCGCTGCGCGTCCCGCCGGGCCCGGCGCCGCGACGGCCACCGAGCTGGCGCCGCGGCAGCGCAGCCAGGCCGGTTCGCTCGCGCTGATGATCGCCACCGGTATCGGGCTGCACAACTTCGCCGAGGGGCTGGCGATCGGCAACTCCGCCGCGCAGGGCGAACTCTCCCTCGCCGTCCTGCTCATCATCGGGTTCGGTCTGCACAACGCCACCGAGGGCTTCGGTATCGTCGCTCCGCTCGCGGCGGAGGGTGAGCGTCCCTCCTGGACCACCCTGCTCCTGCTCGGCCTGATCGGCGGAGGCCCCACGTTCATCGGCACCGTCGTCGGCCAGCACCTGGTCAATGACACCCTGTCGATCGCCTTCCTCGGCCTGGCCGCCGGCTCGATCCTCTACGTCGTGATCGAACTGCTCGCCGTGGCCCGCAAGACCGGTCTCAAGAACCTCACCACCAGCTGCATCTTCGTCGGCCTGATCCTCGGCTTCGCCACGGACGCCGTCGTGACCGCGGCCGGGGCGTGATCGCGTTACCGCGGTCATGCCGCAGTGGAGCACGGCAGGGCGGTCGTACGGCCGCCCTGCCGGCGCTTGTGCGGGCCCGGGGAGGGGCCGGGGGGCCGCTGCCGTGCCTGGGGCGTCGCTGCGGCTGCGCGGGGGCGGGTGACGCCGTTACGGTGTGCCGCCACCGGTGGTGAGGGCTGCCAGGACCGTACGAGCCTTCTCCCGGAGCCGTTCGTCGGCGCGGATGATCTCCCCTTCCAGGCCGGCGCACACCACGCGCCGATCGCGCTCGGCGAGGGCTGTCAGCCGGTGTATGCGGTCCCCGGTCAGCGCCTCCCGGCCGAGCGCCGACAGCGCTTCGAGGGCGGTGCCGGGGTCGGCGTCCTCCTCGGCGGAAGCCGGCACGAGTCCGGCGAGGGCCGGGCGGTCGAGGGCGTCGGCGGGAGCCGCTTCGGGCGCGAGGGCGAGTAGCGCGAGAACCGGGGCGGGGGAGTGCACAGAGAGGCGGCGACGAGGTGCTCCAGGCGCGGTCGCAGGGGGCCTGCGGCGGGGCCGGGAAGTGCCGCCGCGCGGGCCGAGCGGACCCCGGTCCAGTGGAACCAGGGGCCGTCCGACCCGGCGAAGACGCCGTCGAGAATCCGCACCGCGGCGGCGGAGGCGCCGGTGATGCGCCACAGGGCGAGGGGGATCTCGCTGTCGTCGTCGAGCTGCGGCAGCGCGCGGAGGGAGCCCGGGTCGCTGAGCGCGGCGCGCGGCGCCGGCCGCAACGCGGCGGCTTCCGGGCCCAGTTCACCGGATGTGTGGATCGCCTCGCGCGTGCCGTAGCCGCCGGAGGCCAACTCCGCGGCCAGTGCGGTGCGGAGGAGGCCGGCGTCCCCGGTGACGGTGTGCAGTGCGCGGACGACCCGGCCCGGCTCGCCGCGGTCTACGACTCGGGCGACGGCGTCCATCCAGGAGGCGCCGGTGTCCGAGCCCTCGCCGACGCCCTCGACCCGGCGCTGTTCGCCTGATTCCGGCGACCCCGCCGACCTCCCTCCGCTACCGCTCCAGGTGCGTCTTGAGCCGTTCCAGGGTGGTGGTGATGTGGGCGCCGTTGGTCCCGATGCGGTCCGAGACGCCGGTGATCGCGATGGCGAGGGGGACGAACCACAGCGGAACCCGCAGCCAGTTCGTCTCGGTGACGGCGCAGCCGTCGGCGGTCGGCTCGATGTCGTACTGCCAGCGGGAGATGGGGATGCGGAACGGCGACGCCGCCACCTCGTAGGCGAAGCGCCGGCCAGGGTCGGCGTCCGTGACCCGGCAGGTGGTGACCCAGCGGCGGACACCGTTGCGGTTGTAGCCGCGGAAGCGGGCGCCCACCGCCGCGGTCCCGGCGCCCCGCAACCACCGGGCCCGGTGTGCTTCCTCGGCGAACCGGATCATGACGGGCGGGTCGCTGATGACGCGGTACGCCGCCTCGGGTGTGGTCCGGATGGTCACCGAGCCGATCGCACCGGGCTCCGGGAATCGCGGTATGTGCACGGGATCTCCTCCGCTGACGGCATGCAGCGCCTACCTCAGCGGAGGGGCGGCGGCGTGTCAACAGCCCTGCGATGACTGCGCGCCGGCAGACGCCGGCCTCACTCCGCGATGCCCCGGGTGAGGAGGACGAGCGTAACGAACCGCCGGTAGAGGCGGATCGGGTCCTCGTCCGTGAGCTGGACCGTCACGGCGTCGACGGGGACGACACCGGTGATCCAGGTGGCCATGTCGGCCAGGTCCGGATTGCGGAACCGCACGGTCAGCGTGGCCGGCAGCCCGATCCGCGGCAGGCCGGTCTCCGGCAGCGTACGGATGGCCTCCCGGGCGGCCTTGCGGATCAACTCGCGGGCGTCCTCGGGATGCAGGCTGTCCGCGGCGAACCGGGAGACGGACGATTTGACGACGACGCTGCGGATGTCCGGGCAGAACGGTGCGATCTCGGCGGCCGTGGTGTCATCACCCGTGATCAGCGCGACCGGTACCCGGTGGCCCAGCGCCACCAAGGCGTTGATCGCGCTCTCCCCGGCGGTGATGCCGTTGAGGAGCACCTCGCTGATCGCCCGGGGGTTGTAGGTGTGCGAGAGCGCGGCCGGCGAGCCCGCCATCGAGCCGTGGTACGAGACGAAGAAGACGCCGTCGAACGACGCGTCCAGGCCCTGCATCATGTAGAGGGGCTTGTGCCGGCCGGACAGATAACGGGCCCGTCCCGCAAGGGCGTCCGGGCGCAGATTGGCCATCTTTCCGTGCGAGTCGTTGACCAGGAACGCGGTCGCGCCGCCGGCCCGCGCCCCGTCGATCGCCGCATTGACCTCGTGCTGCAACAGACCGCGGTAGTACGCGTATTCCGTCGGCGACTCCTCGGCCCGGCACTGGGACCAATCGACGACTCCCGTGGTGCCTTCCATGTCGGAGGAGACGAAGATCTTCACGATGGCGCGCTCCCGTGGTGGTCCGTCGATGTCGCCGCGCGCGGGTCCCCGGATCATCGAGGCGCCGGTGCACCGCGAAGCTAGTGCCGTAGGGGACGGCCGGGCAAGCGGCAGGCCTCGGCAAGGGGGGCTTCCTGCCATCGTGGCAGGGGCGTCCCGGCCGGGGCGGCGCAAGCGAGGAGTTCGGCCACCTACTGGCCGGGAACCTCAGGTTTAGCGCAATTCTCTTCGCCATTCATTGCTGGTGCAGTCACTCGCTGCCAGGGTTTCGGTACCCCCCTCAGCACCCGAGGTCTACGGAGCGTTTATGGCTATCCGTCGTGTCGTTGTCGCTGCCGCCGCCGCGGCGACTGTGGTCACCGTCCCCTTCCTCGTGCCCTCCACCGCCCTTGGCTCGGCCCCCTCGCAGCCGTCGGCCGGGTCCGGGCAGCGGCCTCCCGCCAAGCAGGCCGTCGCCGTCGGGAACGGCGGTGCGGTCTCCAGCGTGAATCCGTACGCCACCCAGGTCGGTATAGACGTGCTCAAACACGGTGGCAACGCCGTGGACGCGGCGGTCGCCACCGCAGCCGCGCTCGGTGTGGTCGAGCCGTACTCGGCGGGTGTCGGGGGCGGCGGCTACATGGTCGCGTACAACGCCCGCACCCATCAGATCCGCACCATCGACGGCCGCGAGACCGCGCCCGCCCGCATGCGGCCGGATTCCTTCATCGATCCGTCCACGGGCAAGCCCATCGAGTTCAACACGGCGGTCAACTCCGGGCTGTCGGTGGGCGTTCCGGGCACGCCTGCCCTCTGGCAGCGGGCGCTGCGCGACGGGGGGACCATCTCGCTGGCCAAGGCCCTCAAGCCGGCGACGGCCATCGCCCGCGACGGCTTCGTCGTCAACGACCAGTTCCGGGCCCAGACCGAGATGAACGAGGCCCGGTTCCGGCAGTTCAGCTCCACCCGCGACCTGTTCCTGCCGGGCGGCAAGCTGCCGGTGGTGGGGTCGCGCTTCCGCAACCCGGACCTGGCCCGTACGTATCGGGAGCTCGCCCGCAAGGGAGTCGGCGCCATCTACCACGGCGACATCGGACGGGACGTGGTCAAGACCGTCGCGAAACCGCCGATGGCCGCCGGGGCGCCCGCGGTGCGCGCCGGTCTGATGGAGCCGAAGGACCTGGCGAACTATCACGCCCTGGCGCAGGCACCCACCAGGACCACCTACCGCGGGCTGGACGTCTACAGTATGGCGCCCTCCTCCTCGGGCGGCACCACGGTGGGCGAGGCCCTGAACATCCTGGAGAACTTCCGCCTCTCCCCGGCCGACCGGGTCCAGGCGCTGCACCACTACCTGGAGGCCAGCCGGATCGCCTTCGCCGACCGTAACCGCTGGGTGGGCGACCCCGCCTTCTCGCGGGTGCCGACCCAGGGGCTGCTCGCCAAGAAGTTCGCCAAGGACCGGGCCTGCCTGATCAGTCCGAAAGCGGCGCTCACCAGCCCGCTGGCCCCCGCGGACCCGGGCAAGCCGGGCTCGCGCTGCGTCGCCGGCACCGGCAGCCCGGAAGCCTACGAAGGGCCGTCGACGACCCACCTGGTCACCGCCGACCGCTGGGGCAACGTGGTCTCGTACACCCTCACCATCGAGCAGACCGGCGGCTCGGCGATCACCGTGCCGGGACGCGGGTTCCTGCTCAACAACGAGCTCACCGACTTCGACTTCGCGCCGATCTCGGCCGGTGTGCCCGACCCGAACCTCCCGGACGGCGGCAAGCGGCCCCGCAGCAGCATGTCGCCGACGATCGTGCTGAAGGACGGCAAGCCGTACGTCGCCGTCGGCTCGCCCGGTGGCGCGACCATCATCACCACCGTGCTCCAGACCCTGGTCAACCGGATCGACCTGGGCATGACCCTGCCGCAGGCGGTGGCCGCCCCGCGTATCTCCCAGCGCAACCGGACCACGACCGAAGCCGAACCCGCCTTCCTCAAGTCGCCCGACCGCGCCGCGCTGGAGGCCCTGGGCCAGAAGTTCGTGCTGGCACCGCCGGCCTTCACCCCGTCGCCGGAGATCGGTGCGGCGGCTGCGCTGGAGTTCCGGCCCAAGGGCACGATCGAGGCGGTCGCCGAACCCGTCCGGCGCGGGGGAGGCTCCGCGATGGTGGTCCACAAGGCCGGGTGAGCTGAGCCGGCCCGACAAGACTGCGAGTGCGGTCCTCCTCCCCGCGGGGAGGAGGACCGCACTCGTTTCGCTGCGACGGGTCCTTGCCGGCCCCGTACCTCGCCGAACCCGTACACACATTGCCGGCCAGTTAAGAAACCGCCAAGCAGTTGCGCCGCCTGCCGAACCGGGGCCTACACTCTTCGAGGTTTGCAGAGTTCCCTGTGCAGACGCCCCTGGAACGCCGACGAGTCGGGCAGGCCGGCCGGTGCGGACGGATCGGCTGCGTGCCCTTCGCCGAGCCGGGTCGTCACCGACGCGCACCGTATGCGTCCCGAGCCGGAAGGAGGCGAGAGACATGGATTCCAGTTGCAGTAGTCCGGGCCGACACCGGCCCCTTCCCCGCTTGTCCTCGCTCTCTTCCGCCGCGCGATAGCCACGCTGTCGCGGGCCCTCGACTCCCCTCTGACCAAGGGGGCTGTCCCTCCGACCAAGGGACAGGGAACGGAGGTCCGTTCGCCATGCTCGTCGCACTCGACCACGTCCAGCTGGCCGCCCCGGCCGGCTCCGAAGACGTCCTGCGCGCCTTCTACCTCACCGCGTTGCAGATGACGGAGGTCCCCAAACCGTCCGGGCTCGCCCGGCACGGCGGCTGCTGGTTCGCGGCCGACGGCGGCCAGGTGCAGATCCGGGTGGACATCGAGACCGGATTCCGCCCGCCCCGCAGGGCGCACCCCGCGGTACGGGTGACCGAACTCGACGCGCTCGCCGCCCACTTGGAACGGCACGGCGCCCCGGTCGTCTGGTGTGTCAGCCGGCTCGGCCAGCGTCGCTTCTACACCCAGGACCCGGTGGGCAACCGCCTGGAATTCCTGGAGACCATCGAGCCGGCCGATATCGCCGGGCCCCTGGCGCCCGTCGGGCCCATCGGGCCCGCCGCATCCGTCGCGTCCGTTTCCTGAGCCGGCCCCCGGGAGGTACGTCATGACCAGCCCTGCACTCAACGCCCTGCGCCTCGTCCTGGACGACGGGATCGAACGCACCTATCTGCTCGAATCGCCGACGCCCGCCGCCCTCGCGGCCGACACCCCGCCGTCGTACGACGTCTGGGTCCACCTTTCCTACGTACTCGCCCAGCAGGGGCGCGACGCCGCATGGCTGACCCGCTACGTCGGGCTGCCGTGGGACGCCGCGCACCGCATCGTGGCGGCTGCCCGGCAGCCGTAGCCGCGGAAGACGAGCCCAGGGCCGGGGCCGTCCGCGCCCGACGTCACAGGGCCGCCTGCGCCCCCGGCTCCAGGGTGAGTTCGCCGTCGTCCCGGTTGTAGTCGTACAGCTCGGCATAACGGCCCCAGTCCACCGCGGTCTCCAACTGGTTGCGCGCCTCCTCGGCGGAGAAGCCGCGGCGCAGCAGGTCCAGGAAGAAGTCCTCGCGCAGGGTGTGGTCCTCGGTGGCGGCCAGGGCCTGCACGACGGCGCGGACCAGCGGGGCATGGGCGGCGGCGTGGCGGGCGAAGAGCTGCTTGCTGGTGAGGATGTCGGCGGCGACCAGCTCCCGGCCCGCGTCGGTGACGACGATCCGCGGGCCGTCGGTCCGGGCGAGGCCGAGCAGCACGGCGGCGTCGACCAGCGGGAGGAGGTCGTCGACCTCGAAGTTGAGCTCGTCGGCGATCTCCGCCAGGCCGTCCTCCCCGCCGCGGGCGACCAGGATTTCCAGCAGGCCCGCCAGCCCGCCGACGCTGACGTCCGGCAGCGGGGCGCTGATCGGGGTTGCCGGCGCCGGGCGGTGTGCCGCACCGCCGGCCGGCGCGGCGGCGGGCTCCGCCCCGACCGCCGCGGCGGCGGCCTCCTCGCGGCCGGTGAGGATGTCGTAGACCGTGTCGACCAGCGCGGCGAAGCGGGGGTGCTGGCGGTCGCGGGGCCGGGGGAGGCCGACGGTGAGCTCGGCCTGGATGCGGCCGGGGTTGGCGGAGAGCACCAGGATCCGGTCGGCCAGCAGCACCGCCTCCTCGATGTTGTGGGTGACGATGAGGATGGACTTGACCGGTGCCTCGTGCCCCTCCCACAGGCCGACGAGTTCGGTACGCAGGTTCTCGGCGGTCAGCACGTCCAGCGCGGAGAACGGCTCGTCCATCAGCAGCGCGTCCGGCTCGACGACGATGCCGCGGGCGAAGCCGACCCGCTGCCGCATCCCGCCGGACAGCTCCTTGGGGTAGGCGCTCTCGAACCCGTCCAGACCGATCAGGTCGATCGCCTTCAGCGCCCGTCGGCGCCGCTCCTCCTCGCCGATACCGCGTGCCTCCAGGCCGAGTTCGACGTTCTGCTGCACCGTCAGCCAGGGGAGCAGCGCGAACGACTGGAAGACCATCGCCACACCCGGGTTGGCGCCGGTCAGCGGCGTACCCCGGTAGGCGACGCTGCCGGTGGAGGGCGCGATCAGTCCGGCGGCACAGCGCAGCAGGGTGGACTTGCCCGACCCCGACTTGCCCAGCAGCGCGACGATCTCGCCCTCGGCCAGGTCGAAGCTGATCCCGTCCAGCACCGGCAGGGCCCGGCCGTCGGGGGTGGTGAACGTCTTGGTCACCGCCTCGGCCCGGATGATGACGTCCCCGGTCGGACGCGGGGCGGCGGAGCGGACTTCGCTACTGGTCACGGAAGGGATCCTGCCTCGGGAGGGATGGGGAAGCATCGGGCATCAGGGGGCGTCCGGCTCGTCAGAGGGCGTAACGGGTCTCGGCGAGCCGGTACATCCGGCGCCAGAACAGCCGGTTCGCCGCGACCACGTACAGGCTCATCACGCTGATGCCCACCAGGATCTTCGGGAAGTCCCCGGTGGCGGTGGCCTGGGTGATGTACGCGCCGAGGCCGGTCGCGGTCAGGTGGTGGTTCCCGTACGAGACGACCTCGGCCACGATCGAGGCGTTCCAGGCCCCGCCGGCCGCGGTGATCCCGCCGGTGACGTACGACGGGAAGATCGCCGGGAGGATGAAGCGGCGCCAGCGCAGCCGCCCGCCCACCCGGAACGTCGTCATCGCCTCCCGCAGGTCGGAGGGGATCGCGGAGGCGCCCGCGATGACGTTGAAGAGGATGTACCACTGTGCGCCCAGTGCCATCAGCAGAATGGCTCCGGCGTCCAGGGAGATCCCCAGCGCGACGAACGCGGCGGTGGCGAACGGGAAGAGGAAGTTCGCCGGGAAGCTGGCCAGCACCTGCACGACCGGCTGGGCGAACCGGGTCACCTTCGGGTTCATCCCGATCCACACCCCGACCGGCACCCACACCAGTGTCGCGGCGACGGTGAGGGCCACCACCCGCCCGAAGGTGGCCGCCCCCAGTGCCAGGGCGTGGCCGAACTCGCCCAGCCCCACCGTGGAGTCCACGTACGCGAACGCCTTCCACGCCCCGTAGACGACCATGACGCTGACCACCCCGGCGAAGAACACGTCCCCCGTACGCTCCCGCACCGGGGAGACGCCGATGGGGTGCTCGGCAAGCCCGAACGGCCGGGTGATCCGATCGAGTGCGGGCCACAGCCCCTTCAACGGCCGGCCGAGCAGACCCGGTACGGACGACCGGCGCAGCATGTCCAGCACCGCACTGCGCGGGCGCTCCGCGGCCTCGGCCTCCTCCACCCTGAAGCGTTCCGACCATGCCGTGATCGGCCGCCAGAACAGCGCGTTCACCCCGATCACCAGCACCACCATCACCGCGACGGCGATACCCACCTTGCCCAGGTCGCCCTGTGCGATCGCCGCCGCCGCGTACGACCCCATTCCGGGCAGCGCGTACTGGTGGTTGAGCACCGAGATCGACTCGGAGGCGGCCAGGAAGAACCAGGCGCCCCCGAAGCTCATCATCCCGTTCCACACCAGCGGGATCACTCCACTGGGGACGTCCAGCCGCCAGAACCGCTGCCACTTGGTCAGCCGCAGCACCCGCGCCGCCTCGTCCAGCTCCCGCGGCTGCGAGATGAGCGAGTAGTAGAAGGCGAACGTCATGTTCCACGCCATCGCGGTGAAGATCGCGAAGACCGAGGCGCACTCCAGCCCCAGTTCGGAGCCCGGAAAGAGATTGATGAACGCGGTGACCGTCACCGACAGGAACCCGAGCACCGGCACCGACTGCAAGATGTCCAGCAGGGGCAGCAGCACCTTCTCGGCCCGGCGCAACCGCGCCGCAGCCGTGGCGTACAGAAAGGTGAACACCACCGAAGCCACCAGCGCGGCGAACATCCGCACCAGCGACCGCACCGCGTAATACGGCAGATTCGACGGATCCGTCGACACGCTGCTCGGCGCCGTGCTCGGCAGAAACGGCGCATTCAGCGAAGGCGCCAGTCGCAGCAGCCCGTACAACAGGGCCACCAGCGCCCCCGCCACCACGACATCCACCCACCGCAGCGCCGGCTGCCGCCACACCCCCCGAGAGGGAAACCCGCCCAATCCCGACACCAGGTGCCTCCGCGCCCGCAGGGTCCGCCTGTCCCGGCCAGGAAATCATGCTCGGGAAAATCCTTGAAGACCTTGGGCGACCGACACGTGAACGGTCGCCAGGCGGGCGAAGCCACCACCCCCCGAAGCCTCGCGGGCCGCCTCGGGCCCTCCTCCCCGTAACGCCACCGGAAACCCCCGGCGCAGCGCCCGGCCACCCCGCCCCGCTCCTTCTCCCTCTCCTTCCCCTTCCCCTTCCCCTTCCCCTTCCCCTTCCCCATCTTTTCCCTTCCCCCTTCCGGTCAAGTGCCGTGACGCGACCGGGTGTTCTTCCCCAAGGGAGGCAGCGCGAAGGCCCACTCCGTCCCCGATGAGCGCGAGCCGCTGCCGGCCGCTGCCGTCGAGCCCGCCGTCGCCGTCCCGACCGGGGAGGTGCCGCGCCGGGCGGCGGCCCGTGAGCACGTCGGGCTCGCGGTGGTCGACGCCGCCCTCGACGGGGTGATCGCGCCGTTCTCGCCCGTACGGCGGAGATCTCGCGCTGGGGGAGAGCCCGGACGGCATCCGGACAGCGCCGCAGCCGGCGGCCCGGCCGGGGCCCGTGTGGGCTACCGGCGGCGCATGGCCGAGAACAGCAAACAGTATTCAGCGGAAGCTGATACCGGCTGTCGCGCGCCGCTCAACGATTTATGCGCGCCAAGCGGAAAGACGCACCATGGAGTGAATCCAGGGATGGCGAATCGTTTCCCTTGGTCATGCTCTCGATGTGTTCGCAAACTCCTGGTGGCGCCGTGCCACCGTCATAACAGCCCTGCTGGCTCTCGTTGTTGCCCCGGCGACATCATCCGCCGCGATAGCAGACCCTGCGCCCGCACCGCATCCCGACATCGCACCCGGCGCCGGCACCTTCTCCGCGAAGGCGCTGGTACCGCCGGAGCCGCCTCCCGTCGGCGTCGTCCGTACCGAGCTGGCCGGACTGCACGTAGCGTCGCCGCACACCATGGAGGGCTACAGCCGGTCGAAATTCCCGCACTGGATCAAGCAGTACGGCGAATGCGACACCCGGGAAGTCGTGCTCGCCCGCGACGGCAAGGACGTGAAGCAGGACGAGAAGTGCCGGGCGATTTCCGGGAAGTGGTACAGCGAGTACGACGGCGAAAGCTTCACAGAGGCCCGCCAACTCGATATCGACCACATCGTGCCCCTGGCGAACGCATGGCGCTCCGGCGCCGACAAATGGGAGACGCCCGAGCGCAGGGCGTTCGCCAACGACCTGATCCATTCCCAACTGATCGCGGTATCCGCCAGGTCCAACCGACAAAAGGGTGACCAGTCCCCGGACCAGTGGGCCCCGTCACGTCATGAGTACTGGTGCACTTACGCCCGAGCCTGGACCGCCGTCAAACACGTCTACAGACTGAACGTCACCGCACCGGAGAAGGCCAAGCTGAACCAGATGCTGGACACCTGCGCGCAGTGAACTCCCACGACCGTGACGCGATCAGTGACGGGGTCACGGCCGGCCCCGGTGGGGCAATGACGGTCCAGGTCGGCGTGATCACCGGCGACCTGACCGTCACCACCACCGACCAGGGCGACGGCACGGCCCGCGTCAGCATCCAGTACACCGGCGCGGACGAGTGGTACGACCTCGAAGGCAGCCCCGTCCCCATCCCGTCGGGGGGTGTGCGATTCCTCCACCGGGCCGTACTGCAAGCCGTACGCGAAGGGGGCGCCGCCGAGACGCCGGGGGCGCGGACGCCGCCCTGAATTCCCGGCGCCCACCCTGACAGACCTCGGCCGCCTACGGGCCGCGCTCAGCCGCCACTTCCCCCTCAGCCATCGCCTTCATCGCCTTCTCATCCGCCGTCGCGAGCCAGAAGTACAGCGGGGGAAGGGCGAGTTCGAGGGCTGCCAGGGGGATCTGGAACCAGTGCGGCCAGCCGTGGGCGAGTACGGACAGGACCCGGCCGATGCCGCCGAGGAGGAAGACGCCGGTCAGCCCGCGCACCGCCGCCGAGGGGATCGGTGACCGGCGGGCCGTCCAGATCCAGGCGAGGCCGAAGCCGAGGAAGATCGCGTTGTAGAAGCGTTCCCGGCTGTCGACGGTTGCCCCGGTCGCGCCCTCGCCGGGGACCGAGCTGATGCCGAGAACGAGGTGGTAGACGCCGATCGCCACGCAAGCGAAACCCATGAGCAGCGCAAGCCCCTTGAGAGCTCTGGCCTTTCCCATGACCCGATCGTCCCCTCTCCTGTTAGTGGACGTCTGTCTAGTAAGCCGTAACGGGACGGTACGGACGTTGGTAGACAGGTGTCAACTACCCTGAGAGGGTGAGTGTGCGCCGCCGACTGCCCCCCGCCGAGCGCCGCGATCAGCTGCTGGACGTGGGAGCGCAGCTGTTCGCGGCGAAGCCGTACGACGATGTCCTGATGGAGGAGGTCGCCGAGCGGGCCGGCGTCTCCCGGGCCTTGCTGTACCGCTACTTCCCCGGCAAGCGCGACTTGTTCGCCGGCGTCTATCAGCAGGCGGCCGACCGGCTGCTGGCGAAGTCCGAATTCGATCCGGCCGTCCCGGTCTTCGCGCAGCTGCCCGCCGCCCTCGACGCCCATATCGACTACTTCGCCGCCAACCGGAACACCGTACTGGCCGCCAACCGGGCGCTGGCCGGCGACCAGGTGATCCAGGCCCTGATCGCCGACGAGCTGGCGGTGCTGCGCGGACGGATGCTCGACGCCGCGGGGCTCGCCGGCAGCGTCCGGGAGACGGTGTCGGCGGCGGTGATGAGCTGGCTGGTGTTCGTCCGGACCCTGTGCGTCGAGTGGCTGACGCATCAGGCGTTCACCCGCGACGAGTTGCGGGACATGTGCGTGGGGGCGCTGCGGGGAGCGTTGGGGGCGGTGATCGAGATCGATCGGGACGGGTGAGGGTTCCGTGTCCTGACCGGACGCGGTGCTGTCGAGCCGCGGTCACGCCCCCGAGCCGCGGTCACGCCCCCGAGCCGCGGTCACGCCCCCGAGCCGCGGCCAACTGTCAGCCGGCGAAGCGTCGGACGTAGCGCTTCTGCCAGGGCGTTTCCACCGCATGCCGGTCGTACTTCCGGCGTACGAAGGCCACTGCCTCGTCGGCCGGTACGCCGTCCAGTACGGCAAGGCAGGCCAGTGCCGTGCCGGTGCGGCCCCGGCCGCCGCCGCAGGCGATCTCGACGCGTTCGGCGGCGGCGCGGTCCCATGCGTCACGGAGGATGGTTTCGGCTCTTTCGTGATCGCTGGGCAGCCGGAAGTCCGGCCAGTGCAGCCACCGGGCCTCCCAGGGAACCTCGGGCGGTTGCCTGCCGAGCAGATACACGGCGTACACCGGCGTCGGGCCGGGCGGCACCGGCCGGCGCAGACCCCGGCCTCTTATCAGGCGCCCGGAGGGCAGGCGCAACACGCCGGGGTCGGTGGGCAGCCAGGTGTCCGTCTCCATCCGCCCACTCTAGATTCGGGCTCCGGCGAACGGTCCCCGTTTCCTCCCATGGCCCACGCTTTCCGGGGAGTGGTTCGCAGATCGCGGGTCGCGGCCAACATCAGCCTTGGACAGGCATGCTGACAGATGGTCAGTAGGGGCATCTGATGCGGGGTATCCGAACGCATGTTGTGAAGATGGGGTGGATTCGCAACTGGAAACGTCCGGCAACCGGAATCGTGCATTTAACCGACGGTAGCGTTGGTGGATCGGTTCTGTGACGATGTACCGTCCCGGGACACGAGATGGCCCTGGCAAGGGCGGCAACCAGAACCAGGGCCACTCATTCGTCATCCACCTCGATCGAGGAGGGCGCTATGCCTCCTGACCCAGCACTCCAGGGGAATCCGAAGGAATCCCAGCTGAAGCGCTACGAAGCTAACATCCCTCGTGGGGCCCTGGTTGAAACCAGCCGCCTGCTTGACTTCCAGGTCAACGTCCGGGCGGACCTTCAACTCGGCATCCGGTGGGGCATGTTCCTGGCTCTGCCCTTCCTGGGGAACGTCCTGGTGCGCAGCACCGACGCCCGGTGGCTGCCGGCCGTGGCGCTGGCCACCCTCGCCGCGGTCTGCCGCTGCCGGCTGCGCCACCAGCGCCGACGCGCCGTCTGAGGCGGCGTTCCGAGGCAGTGGTCCGAGTGTGTGGCCGACCGCGGCGGCGGATG
>NZ_BMRP01000008.1:0-27197 GCF_014648695.1 Streptomyces albospinus | reverse complement strand
GACGGGCGGCCTGGATGCCGACCAGGCAGACCGCAAATCGCCCATTTCTTGGGCGGGTTGTCGGGAGCACTTAGCCCAGAAGGATGAGATGTCATGACCCCCAAGGACGCCGGATTCGTCTCCTGTGCCAAACCCGGCTGCCCCAACAAGGTGGCGAGCGGGACAGGTCCCGGGAGGCGCCGGAAGTATTGCAGTGAGGCATGCGGCCGGGCCGTCCGCAAGATCCGCAGCTCGCAGCGCATCCCGGACACCCGAGCCCATGACGAGGACGCCCGCCAGGTCGTCGATGACCTGGCCGTGCGGGTCGCCGTACTGCGTGAGCAGATATACGCCGGAGACGCCCTCGCCGGACTCCGCCAAGTCGTCAGGCTCTCCGGCGATGTCAACGATATGACGGCCGCGGTGGTCCAGCAGGCGCGCGACCGCGGCTACAAAGGCCCCGCCATCGCGAAGGCGTTGAGCATGACCGTGGACAAGGTCGGCCGGATGTACTCGGCGGAGTGCGTCATCCGCAGGATGGCCAAGCGCCGTGACCGTCGCCCCGCCGTGCCGCCACCGTTCCCGGCCCGTACGGATCCGCCCCCGGCCTTCGCCCGTACCGGCCCGCCGGTGCCGTCCGGGCGGCATGGCACCTCAACCCCGATGGCACGTACAGGAGTTGACGGTGAGGGGCAGGGTGCCGGGGGTGTGCGTGATGCCGGGCGGCGGCGTACGTACTCGGGCGGGGGTGCGGGCGCCGGGGGAGCGGCCGGTGCGGACAACGGGCCACCGGGTCAGGACTCCGCCAGAGCGCTGGCCTCGGCCCTCTCCCACCTCCAGCGCACCAGCGGCAAGACCTTCAAGGCCCTGGGCGGCGAAGCGCGGGTGAGCGCCTCGTACATCTCCCGCATCCTGTCGGGCGAGCGGAGTCCCAGCTGGAAGGTCACCCGCCGCATGGTGCACGCGTGCGGCGGTGATCCGGAAACGATTCGCCCCCTCTGGGACGCCGCGCACGGTCGCCGTCTCGCACGGGCCGGCAGCCTCCATGCGGCGCTCCGCGGGCTGTACTTGTCGGCGGCCTGCCCCGACCTCGTGCAGATCTGCGTGTCCAGCGGCAACATCGTCACCGAGCGCGAGATCACCGGCCTGCTGCACGGGGCCCTCGTCCCCGACTGGGAGACCGTCGGCAGGATCGTCGGTGTGCTGCACGGCCGCCCGGACGACATCCGTCCGCTGTGGGACCACGCACGGATGAGCCAACTCGCCCCGATGGCCTACGGGTTGGTTCCCGAACGCCATACGCCGCGTGCCGAGGCCTTCGGATGACACCGGCACCCGCCCGCACACCAGCCAAGGGGATTCGCATGGCCGCAGTACCCACCCGCTCCCTTCTGCCGGTCGCCACCGCGGACCGGCCCGGCCCCCTCGCCGGACGGGCCGCCCCGGGCCCCGTGATCGCCCTGCCGCCTGCCTTCGAAGCCTTCTACGCCCTGCACTTCGAGCGCTATCTCGGCTACACCCTGGCCCATGTGGACGAGCCGGCCGCCTCCCGTGCCTTAGGCGAGGCGGTGGGGGAGGTGGTGATCCGCTGGGCCGACATCGTCCGGCGGCCGAACCCCGCCGCATACGCCTGGACGCTGTTCCGCACGCGGATACGTACCCGGGGTACCACCCGGGTCCGCAGCAGTCGGCCGGCAGGTCCGAACAGCCGTCATACGTCGCTCGGGTACGACGTGTTCGTGCTGCACGAGGTGCTCGGGTACACGGTGGAAGAGGCCGCGGAGGTCATGGGGGAGGAGGTGAGCAGGGTGCGCTGCGTGCTGGCTGCGGGGCGTCGGGTGGCGGCGTCCGCCGGCCGGGCGCTGCCGACCAGTTGAAGAGTCGGGCGGGGTTGTCGGCGGCGATCGCACGGAAGGTCTCCGGGCT
This sequence comes from Streptomyces albospinus, assembly GCF_014648695.1. Taxonomy (GTDB): domain Bacteria; phylum Actinomycetota; class Actinomycetes; order Streptomycetales; family Streptomycetaceae; genus Streptomyces; species Streptomyces albospinus. The sequence goes on along the minus strand of NZ_BMRP01000008.1, from coordinate 25,292 downwards.
GACGCGGGCGCGCAGCCAGCCCAGGCAGTCGGCGTAGCCGCGTCCGGACTCGTGGCGGGTCCAGGGCCAGTCGCTGCCCCAGACCAGGCGCGCCGTGCCCGCCTCCGCGGCCAGCCGGCCGAGCATGGTGGTGGCGGCGCCACGCGGGGAGCGGTACGGGGCGCTGACCTTGACCCATACGTGGTCGCGGCGGGCGAGGGCCAGGACGGTGCGGTCCGCGTCCGTGGGCCGGTTACCGCCGTCGGGCAGGCCGAGGTGGTCGAGGACAACGGCTGACGGCCAGTCGTGGATGTCGGGTGCCAGTGCCGTCCACTGGGCTCCGTGTGCCTGGATCTCCAAGTGCTGATGCCCTGTGGCGAGTTCGAGCGCGACGCGGCGCCAGTGCGAAGTGCGCAGGTCCGGGACGGGGCGGCCGATCACGTTCAGGCGGATGCCGGCCACACCCGGTATGTCCAACTCCGTCGAATTCAGCGGTGGTTGCTCGTCCAGGGTGAGGACGGCGCGGAGCCGGCCGGGCCGCTGTGCCAGGCAGCGCAGCAGGAAGTCGTTGTGCGGACCCAGGAAGCTGGGCTGGACGAGGACGCCGCCGGCGATGCCGTGCGCGTCCAGGAGGTGTCCGTACGCGTCCGGTGCGGCGTCGTAGTCGGGGAGATAGCGGGGGGCGGCGGCGGTCGGCAGTCCGCGGGTGAAGACGTGGGCGTGGCCGTCGATGACGGCCGGCGCGCCGGTCGCGGCGGTAGGTGTGGGGTCCACGGCGCGAGGCTACCCAGACCTGTAGACCTCTAGAGGACTCGCTGTCATAGTGTGCGGCATGGCACACGAGGCAACTCCGCCCGCACCAGGCCGCGTTGAGCTGGAGACACGCGATGCGCGGCTGCCGCTGCACGCGCGGCTGCGCGACGCGCTGGCGGCACGTATCGCGTCGAGCGAGTGGACACCCGACCGCCCGCTCCCCGCCGAGGCGGCACTCGCCGGGCACTACGGCGTGGCGCTGGGCACCATGCGGCGGGTGCTGGGCGATCTGGTCGAGCTGGGCCTGCTGGAGCGCCGGCACGGCGCCGGAACGTTCGTCCGCCGGGCCACCTTCGATGCCTCGCTCTTCCGGTTCTTCCGCTACGGCGACCCGCAGGCGACCGCTCCCACCAGCCGCATCCTGGACGTCCGGAGGGCGGTGCTGCCTCCTGAAGCGGCCGGACCGCTGGGGGAGGCCGCCGGGGCCACGGCATTGCATCTGCACCGATTGCGGCTGCGCGATGACCGGCCCCTGCTCGTCGAGGACATCTGGCTGCCACTGCCCCGCTTCGCCGGCCTGGATCATCTGACGGAACCTCATTTGGATGGCGGGCTCGGCGAGTTGCTGTATCCCGCCTACGAGAAGCGCTGCGACATCGTGATCGCCTCCGCCGAGGAGGTCCTCACCGTCGGCGCGGCCGGCGCGGCCGACGCCCTGCTGCTGCGCTGCGCGCGGTACGAGCCGCTGGTGGTGGTCGAGCGCACCGCGCGCACCCATGACGGAACACCGGTCGAGTGGCGCCGCTCGCGCGGCCGGGCCGCCGACTTCCGCTACCGCATCGAGATCCGTTGACCGGGAGCGGCGAGCGGGCGGCGGTCTTCCACACCCCGGCATACGAGGCGAGCCGGGCAAACGAGGCGAGGAGGCCCGATCATTCTGCTCACGTGGTACCGCACCGCTCCGACCGGCGCGCGGCGCGCCTTCTGGGCCGCGTTCGGCGGCTGGGCGCTGGAAGCCGCCGACGCCCAGATATTCGGGCTGGTCCTGCCCACCCTGCTGGCGATCTGGCAGCTGAGCGACGGCCAGGGCGGCCTGCTGGCCTCGGTGACCCTCATCTGCACCGCGGTGGGCGGCTGGTGCGCGGGACTGGCCTCCGACCGGTGGGGGCGGGTGGCCGTGCTCCGGGCCACCATCGCCTGGTACGCGATCGCCACCTTCCTGGCCGGCTTCGCCGGCGGCTTCGACTCCCTCCTCGTCCTGCGGTGCCTCCAGGGTTTCGGCTTCGGCGGGGAGTGGGCCGCCGGGGCGGCCCTGATCAGCGAGTACGCGGGCACCCGCTACCGCGGCCGGGTCCTCGGGGCCGTACAGAGCGGCTGGGCCGTCGGCTGGGCGGTGGCGCTGGCCGGCTATGCGCTCGCCTTCAGCGCACTGCCCGCCGCATGGTCGTGGCGGGTGATGTTCTGGGCCGGGGTCGCGCCCGCGCTGCTGGTAATCGCCCTGCGCCGCACACTCGGTGACCCGCCCGTCTACCTCCGGGGGAGGGCGAAGGTCTCGCCTCTGCGGATCTTCCGCCCCGACCTGCTCCGTGTCACCGTCTTCGGGGCGCTGCTCGGCCTGGGCAGCCACGGCGGCTACTACGCGCTCACCACGTTCCTGCCCACCTACCTCCGCGGCACCCGGGGCCTGACCGTCCTGGGCACCACCGCCTATCTGGCGGTCTTCATCACCGCGTCGTTCTTCGGATACCTCGTCTCCGGCCTCCTCGCAGACCGCATCGGCCGCCGCAGAAACATCGTCGCCTTCGCCGCGCTCTGCCTGCTCTCGCTCCCCCTCTACCTCCTCGTCCCCCTCAACGACCTCGGCGCCCTGCTCGCCTCCGCGCCCCTCGGCTTCTTCTCCGCGGGCATCCCCGGCGGCCTGGGCTCGCTCTTCGCCGAACTGTTCCCCACCGCCGTACGGGGCAGCGGCCAGGGCTTCTGCTACAACCTGGGCCGCGTCATCGCCGCCGCCTTCCCGGCGCTGGTCGGAGCGCTCGCGCCGCGGCTCGGCCTGGCCGCCGGGATCGCGCTCTTCGCCGGACTCGCCTACGCGCTGGCCGCGGTCGCCGCCCTCTGCCTGCCCGAGACCCGCGCAGACGACGGCCGGGTGAGCGGGGCTGCGGTGGCCGGCGGGCACGCGTACGGAGGCCCGGACCCGTACGGCGCCCCCGGATCGCACTGAGCCCCCCGCCGCTCCCCGTTCCTGACCGCCGGACCCCGAAAGGCCCCGCCGCATGACCGCGCACCCCCATCCCGATACCTGGTCGCTGCTCCTCATCCTCGTCGCCGCGATCGGCGCGCTGATCCTCCTGATCAACTCCCGCCTGCGCATGCACCCGTTCGTCGCGCTCATCGTCGTCGCGGTCGCCACCGGCATCGCGGCGGGCGAACCCGGCGGCAAGCTGCTGAAGTCGATCGAGGACGGCGCAGGCGGCACGCTCGGCGACGTGGGTGTCACGCTCGCGCTCGGCGCCATGCTGGGACGCCTGCTCTCCGACTCGGGCGCCACCGACGCGATAGCCCACGCCCTCGTCGACCGGTCGCCCACGAAGCGGCTGCCGTGGCTGGTGGCCGCCGCCGCCTTCGTCATCGGCATCCCGATGTTCTTCGAGGTCGGCCTGATCGTGCTGCTGCCGCTGATCTTCAGCGTGGCCCGCCGCCTCGCGGACCGGAGTGCGGAGACCGGTGGGAGCCACGGCTCGCCCTACGTCCTGCTCGGAGTGCCCGCCATCGCGGCGCTCTCCACCCTGCACGGGATGCTGCCGCCGCACCCCGGGCCGCTGACCGCCATGACCGGAGTCCACGCCGACCTCGGCCGCACCCTCCTCGTCGGCGTCGTCTGCGCCCTCCCCACGGTCGTCGTGTCCGGTCCGGTCTACGCCCGGTGGATCGCGCCCCGCCTGCCCCAAGTCCGCCCGGACGGCGCCCTGGTGGCCCAGTTCGCCGGTGCCGAGCGGCGCTCCGCCTCCGGTGCGCCCGCCGGCGGCAGCGGCTCTCCCTCCCGCATACGCACCGGACTCGCCATCGCCTCCGTCCTCGTCCCCGTCGCCCTCATGCTGCTGCGGACGCTCGCCGAGACCACGATCGACGCGTCCAGCGGACTGCGTGCCGCGCTGACCTTCGCCGGCGAACCCCTCGTCGCGATGCTCGCCGGGCTCCTCTTCGCCCTGGTCGTGACCCTCACCGCGCCCGGCGGCGGCTCCAGTTCCGGCGAGGAGATCCGCAACTCGCTGACGGACAGCCTGAAGTCCGTCGCCGCCATCCTGCTCATCATCGGCGGCGGTGCGTTCAAGCAGGTCCTCCAGGACTCCGGCATCGGCGACGCCATCGCCGCAGCCGCCAAGGGGGCCCACCTGAACGTCATCGTTCTCGGCTGGCTGATCTCCCTGCTGCTCTCCCTCACCACCGGCTCCGCCACCGTCGGCATCGTCTCCGCCACCGGCATCGTCGCCCCGCTGATCGGCACCGGCGGCGGACTGGAGGCGTCCCTGCTCGTCGTCGCCGTCGGCGCCGGCTCCATCGGTCTGAACTACGTGAACCACGCGGGCTTCTGGCTCGTCAAGGAGTCCTTCGGCATGTCGCTGGGGGAGGCTGCCAAGACCCAGACCGTGGTGCAGACGCTGGTCAGCGTGCTGGGTCTGGGCATGGCCCTGCTGCTGTCGGTCTTCGCCTGACGGGACGGGCCGCGGGCGGTCTCCCGGAGTCCGCCGGGCGATATGGCGGCGGGCGATGCACGCACGGTGCGTGCACAGCCGTCAAGTCGCCCTCGGACGAGCCTGGTGGGAAAGGCCCGCCTGCTCACCACGCTCATTTTCTTCCCTCCCCCCATCAACCGCCGGCTCACACGCATCAACGGAATACCATTCACCCCCTTCCCCATTAGTGCGGGGAAGTCGAAGGATTCGGACGGTATGGAGGGGCAATCGGCCAACCCCGCGGATACGGGCACGCTGCTCGACTCCGTCCCGTCACGCTCTACTCAACGCATGACGACAACAGTGCCCGGAGGGAGGGTATATGGCGTATCAGGTCACATGCGGTTCGACCAGGACAACGACCGGCCGGCCATGCCGTAATCCGGCAATGATCGGCTATTCACGCTGCCAGTTGCACCGCGGCGAGTGGAGCCGGCCGCAGCAGCGCAAGACCAAGAAGCGTTGATCTCGGGCGCCGCGGGCGGCTGAGAAAACGAGCAACTCGCCTATCCGAAACCCCCGGTGTGCTGCTTCGCCTGGGGGTTTCTCTCACGTCTGGAGCGGGCCGCGGGAGGGCCGCCTCCGCCTCGTCCACGACTGCCGCAATGCCTCGGAAGAGTGACACGAGCTGTTCGAGTGTCCACCGGGGCGCGGAGGCCGGTCCCTGTCTGACTTCCCTGCACTTCTAGAACGTGTGTGCATGATCTGCCCCCGTGCCACCCGTTACGGGGTGCAAACCGGGCCGTTCTTTAGGGCACCTGTACCCATCACGCGTCCCCCTGAGGAATCGCGCACCCCTGAGGTGCACGGTGTGCCGCCGTGCATCGTTCGAAAACCCGTTGCGCAGCTGCCCGTTTCCGGCGTGCTGTTGACGTCCGACGCCGGAAGCAGGAGATGCGGGAGAAAGAGAAGGAGAGCAAGGGCATTGGTGAGAATGCGAATTCGTAGTGCGTCACGGGAGAAACCGCAGTCGGCGGAAGAACCGCGGTCTCGGGGGAAACATGGTGTTCCGTCCGGAGAGGGTTCGCCGGGCTCCGGTGAAGAGGAGTTGCGGTATGTCGACCGGACCGGGAGCCGGGAGCGGGCCGTACGGCAGATCCGGCTGGTGGACATGGCGCGGCGGCTCCCGCAATTGGTGCGCCGGTCCGTCGCGTTGGCATGGACTATCGACCGGTGGGCCGCGCTGGGGCTCTTGGTCTGCCAGGCCGTTTCCGGGGCGATGCAGGCGCTGGGACTGCTGGCGGTCAGCCGGACGATCGGGGCGCTGCTGTCCAGTGGGGACGTCTACGGGCGGCTGCTGAGCGCGTGGCCTTCGCTGGCCATGCTGGCGGTGGCCGCAGCCGTCCGGGCCCTGCTGGGCATCGCGGTGACCTGGCTGTCGTCCCGGCTGGGACCGCAGATGTCCCGGGAGGCCGAACTCCGGCTGCTGCAGGCGGTCACCGAGGTGGAGCTGTCCGCCTACGATGCGCCCGGCTTCACGCACCGCAAGGAAGCGGCCGACCGGGGGGCCGAGATCGTCCAGGACCTGGTGACCGACGGGCAGGACCTGATCGCCTCGCTCGCGTCCCTCGTCGCCGGCGCGGGCGTGCTGACCGCGCTGCACCCCGCACTCCTCCCGCTGCTGGTGCTGGCCAGCTTCCCGCAGGCGGTGGCGCAGGTCAGCGCGGCGCGGGTGCGCTATCTGGCCCGGCTGCGGGCCGGCGGCGACCACCGGCTGCTGTCGATTCTGCGCTGGCATGTGTGCGACCGGTACACGGCCGACCAGATCCGGGCCGGCACCATGGCCGGCTTCCTCGTCACGCGCTACCGCCACATCACCGAGCGCATCAACCGCGCCGACCGGCAGGCGGCGGACACCGGTGCGCGGATGTCCGTACTCGGCGCGGTCTGCGGCGGGTTGGCGTCGAGCGCCGTATGGGCGGCGGTGGTGTGGCTGCTGTCCAACGGGCGGATGAGCGTCGGGCACGCGGGGACCGCGGTCTTCGCGCTCCAGACGGTCGGGACGGCGCTGCGCGGACTGGTCGCCGGCGGCGCCCGCATCATGCGGACGGGCCTCTACATGGACGACTGGTCCGAATTCCTGGTGGAGGCCGGCGGATACCGGATGCGGCGCGGGACCGGCAACCCCGCACCGCCGCAGGAGATCCGCGTCCGGGATCTCGTCTTCCGGTACGAGGAGGCGGCGAACGACGCCCTGCGCGGTGTCTCCCTGACCCTGCGGCGCGGGGAGGTCGTCGCGCTGGTCGGCTACAACGGCAGCGGCAAGACCACCCTGGCCAGGCTGCTGAGCGGTCTGTACCTGCCCACCACCGGCTCGATCACCTGGGACGGCGTGCCCACCGCCGACCTCGATCCGCACGCCATGTGGGCTCAAGTCGCCCTGGTGCCGCAGGATTACGCCCGCTGGCCGCTGACCGCCCGGGAGAACATCACCCTGGGCCGGCCCACCGAGGGCGGGGATGCCGACATCCATGCGGCATGTGCGCAATCGGGCGCGGACGAGGTGGTCGGCGAGCTGCGCTCCGGGCTGGACACGGTGCTGGCCCGCGACTGGCTGGGCGGACAGGAGCTGTCCGGCGGCCAGTGGCAGCGCATCGCCCTCACCCGCGCCTTCCACCGCCCGGCCGGGCTGCTCGTCCTGGACGAGCCGACCTCCGCCCTCGACCCGCTCGGCGAACACCGCATCTTCGCCGGTCTGCGCGAGGTGGCCGCCACGCGTGCCGTCGTCCTCATCACGCACCGGCTCACGAACGTTGCGGTGGCGGACCGCATCGTCGTCCTGGACAAGGGGAGCGTCGTCCAGGAGGGCACATTCCCCGAACTCGTCGCGGAACCAGGGCTGTTCCGGGACCTGTGGACGTACCAGCACACGAGGGAGACGCACCGGCCCGGTGAGCCCACCGGCCCCGGTGAACCCGCCGCTCCGGCCTCCACGGCCGCGGTCTCCTCCGTGGCTGCCGAGACGGAAGGCGCGTAACTCCCCACCAGGGCATGTCCGTTCGGGAGGGCGACCCCTCCTGTCCGCGCCGATCGGTGCGGACAGGAGGGTGGCCGGCCGGGTCGCGCCAGGTGCTGACTTTCGGTCAGTTTGTGGCCGACACGCCAAGGCCCTCTTCCTTGCGGCACCATGCGTAATAGGTTGCCTACCCAGCGGAGTCGGCGGGGAAGGCCCGCCGCGGGGAACTGTCCGTCCACGGAGGAAACGATGCCGCAGGGAACGATCGTCCTGTTCAACAAGAGCGACTGTGTGGGCATCATCGCCGACGAGCATGGCGACCGGCTGCCGTTCTCGGGCCTGGAGACGCAGACCACCGATGTCGGTCAGCAGGTCATCTACGACGTGCACGGAGCGAAGGCCACCAACGTCGCGGCCGTTCGCTGAGGTGTAGCCCGGCCCGTCGCGGAGCGCTGCCGGGTTCCTGCGCGTGTGCCTTTCCAGGCTGAATTCCGGCGGTCCGCCGCCGCCCGCCCGTCGCCGGACCCGGCGATACGGGAGCGGGTGGCGTGCGGACCGCCGGTCGTCGAGCGGCCGTCCGGGCGCAACGGGGCCCGCGGCGTCGGCTCATGGCGGCCCCTCCGGCGACCGCCGGTCCGCGCCGCGGGTGCGGCGCGCCGACGTCGGGAACGTGACGGTGACGGAGAACGCCGGACCGGTGACGGACGGTTTGAGGGTGCCCGCCATGGCTTCGGTGAGGTCGCGGGCCAGCCGCAGGGGGAGGCCGTCGGCGCGGGGCTGCGAAGGGGAGTCGGTATCGGGCTCGGCGCCGTCGGTGATGCGGACGGCCAGGTGGTGGGGGAGCGTGCGGGCGGTGAGCGTGGGGGGTTGACCCGGCGGGCTGTGGCGGAGGGCGTCGGCGGTGAGGGTGGTCAGGACCCGGGTGAGGACGGCGGCATCCGCGACGACGTCCGGGAGCACCTCGGGGAGGTGGAGGGTGATGTCGTGCCCGCCGGGACCCAGATTGTCCAGGGCGGCGGCCAGTACGTCATTGAGGTCGACGGGGCGGAGGTAGAGGTCGAGGGCGCCGGCGTGCAGGCGGCTCAGGTCGTCCAGGTCGGTGACGAGTTGGGCGGCGCGGTGCACCGATGCCAGTGCGGTGTTGAGGAGTTGGCGGGTCTCCGGGTGGGTGGCGGACGGGCCGGCGGCGTTGCCGTCCGGTGTCTGCGGGTGCGGAGCGTAGAGGTCGCGCAGTCGGCGCAGGGTGCGCTCCGCGCCGCGCAGCGGGCCGCGGAGGTCGCGTCCGGCGGTGACGAGCAGGGTGGCGCGGGTGCGTTCGACGGCGGCCAGGGTGTCCGTGGTCGCGGCGTGGCGGGCCAGTCTGCCGTGGAGGTGCGCCATGCCCAACTGGGCCGCGCAGGCGGTGAGGACGCGCTGGTCGTCGGCGCTCAGGGAGCGGCCCCGGCCGGTGAGGGTGAGGTCGTCGTCGATGGGGCTGGTGACGTCCGCCTCGTAAGGGCGCTCAGGGGGGCGTTCGCCGGCGCTGGCGACGACGTACCAGCGGGGGCCGGCGGCGTGTTCCCGGGCCCGGTCGCGTTCCAGGAGGCTGACCGCGGCCAGGCCGAAGTTCTCCCGTACCTGTTCGAGGAGGGTGGGCAGGTCCTGGCCGTGCATCATGGCCGTCGCCAGCCGGGTCAGGGCGCGCGCCTCGGTGGTGGCGCGCAGGGCCTGGTGGGTGCGCCGGGCCGCCGTCCCCGCGGCCGTGCCGACGAGCGCGGCGGTGGTGAGGAAGGCGGCCAGCGCGACGATCTCCTCGGTGCGTTCGATGCCGAAGGAGTGCACGGGGGCGGTGAAGAAGTAGTCGGACAGCAGCCCCGCCACCAGGGCGGCCAGCAGGGCGGGCAGCAGTCCGCCGATGAGCGCGACCGCCACGATCGCCAGGAGGTAGATCACCAGGTCCGCGCCCAGGACGAGGGTGCCGCGCAGCGCGGTCAGGGCGAGGGTGAGGAGGGGGAGCAGTACGGCGGCGCCGGCCAGTGCCGACCAGAAGCGCAGCGGGCCGGTGCCGCGGCTCGGGTGCGGCAGCCGCAGCGACGGGGAGCCGACCGCCTGTTCGTGGGTGACGATATGGACGTCGATGGGGCCGGAGCCGCGGATCGTACGGCGCCCGACGCCCGCGCGCAGGGCGGCGGAGAGCCGTCCGCGGCGGCTGGCGCCCAGCACGATCTGGGTGACGTTCTCGGCCTCGGCGAACTGGAGCAGGGCCGCGGCGATGTCGTCGCCGGTCGTCTGGTGGTAGCTGCCGCCGAGCGACTCCACCAGGGCGCGCTGGTCGCGCAGCCCGGCCGGTCCGGCGCCGGCCAGGCCGTCACCGGGGGCGACGTGCAGGGCCAGCAGCTCGCTGCCGGGCGTACGGGCGGTGATCCGGGCGGCGCGGCGGATGACGGTGGCGCCCTCAGGGCCGCCGGTCAGCCCGACGAGGATCCGCTCCCGGGTCTCCCAGGGGGCGGCGATGCCGTGCTCGGTGCGGTAGTGCTGGAGCCCTTCCTCCACCCGGTCGGCCAGCCACAGCAGTGCCAGTTCCCGCAGCGCGGTGAGGTTGCCGACCCGGAAGTAGTGGGTGAGGGCCGCCTCGATCCGGTCCGCGGGGTAGATCTCGCCGTGCACCATGCGGCGGCGCACCACTTCGGGCGGCAGGTCGACCAGTTCGAGCTGGTCGGCGCGCCGGGCCACCTCGTCGGGCAGGGTCTCGCGCTGGGCGACGCCGGTGATCTGCTCGACGACGTCGTTGAGGGATTCCAGGTGCTGGACGTTGAGGGTGCTGACGACGTCGACACCGGCGTCGAGGAGCTCTTCGACGTCCTGCCAGCGCTTGGCGTTGCGGGAGCCGGGCACATTGCTGTGCGCCAGCTCGTCGACCAGCGCGACCTGGGGTCTGCGGGCCAGTACGGCGTCGAGGTCCATCTCGGTGAAGGCGGCTCCCCGGTGGGTCAGGGTGTGCCGCGGGACGGCTTCCAGGCCCTCGGCCAGCTGCGCGGTGGGCCGCCGGCCGTGCGGTTCGACGAACCCGATGACCACGTCCGCGCCCTGGGCGCGCAGCCGCTGGCCCTCTTTGAGCATGGCGTAGGTCTTGCCGACCCCGGGGGCGGCCCCGAGGTAGATCCGCAACCGTCCGCGCTCCATGGGCAGGCTCCTGTCGGCTCGTAGCGGCCTCCCTTTCCATGGTGCGCTCCGCCCGGCGTGAGACCCGGATGGCTGCGGCGTGTCCACCGGACTCCGGCATACCGGGCGCTAGCGTCAGCGGGCATGCAAGATCTCGCGTTCGTCACCCTCACCGTCGCCGTCTTCGGCCTCTTCGGCCTGCTCGCCAAGGGGGTGAGCCGGCTGTGAACATCGAGAACATCGTCGGCCTGATCGTCGCCGGGGGCCTGATCGTCTACCTCGTGCTCTGCCTGATCTTCCCCGACAAGTTCTGACCCGGTCGGGGATGAACGACACACTCGCGGGCTGGCTCCAGATCGCCGCGCTCGTGATTGCGCTCGCCCTCTCCTTCCGGCCGCTGGGCGACCACATGGCCCACGTCCTCACCTCGCCCCGCCACTGGCGGGCCGAGCGCCTGATCTACCGGGCGGGCGGGGTGGACGGGAACGCCGACCAGCTGTGGCCGGCGTATCTGCGCAGTGTGCTCGCGTTCTCGGCGGTCTCGGTGCTGTTCCTGTACGCGTTCCAGCGGGTGCAGAACCATCTGCCGCTCGCCCTGGGCATGAAGGCGGTCGGCCCCGCGCTGTCCTTCAACACCGCCGCGTCCTTCGTCACCAACACCAACTGGCAGGCGTATTCAGGCGAGTCGACGCTGGGGCACCTGGTCCAGATGGCCGGGCTGGCCGTGCAGAACTTCGTCTCGGCGGCCGTGGGGATCGCCGTCGCCGCGACCCTGATCCGCGGTTTCGTCCGCACGAGGACCGAGCGGGTGGGCAACTTCTGGGTGGACCTGACCCGGTTGGTGCTGCGGGTGCTGCTGCCGATCTCGCTGGTCGCGGCGGTCGTGCTGGTCGCCGCGGGAGTGGTGCAGAACCTCCACGGGATCCAGTCGATCAGCACCCTCGCTGGCGGCCATCAGTCCCTCACCGGCGGCCCGGTCGCCTCCCAGGAGGCCATCAAGGAGCTGGGCACCAACGGCGGCGGCTTCTACAACGCCAACTCCGCCCACCCCTTCGAGAACCCCACCCCGTTCACCAACTGGCTGGAGATCTACCTCCTGCTGGTCATCGCCGTCGCGCTGCCCCGCACCTTCGGAACGATGGTGGGCGACCGCCGCCAGGGGTATGCGATCGTCGCCGTGATGGCGCTGATCTGGGCCGCCTCGGTGGCCCTCACCACCGCCAACGAGCTGCACAGCGTGAGCAGTTCGGCCGGGTACGCGGCCGGCGGCATGATGGAGGGCAAGGAGCAGCGGTTCGGCCTGTGGGGCTCGGCGCTGTTCGCGGTGTCCACCACGCTCACCTCCTGCGGCGCGGTCAACTCCTCCCACGACTCGTACACCCCGGGCGGCGGCGGGATGACCCTGTTCAACATGATGCTGGGCGAGATCGCGCCCGGCGGCACCGGCTCGGGGCTCTACGGCATCCTGATCCTGGCCGTGGTCGCGGTCTTCGTCGCCGGGCTGATGGTCGGGCGCACGCCGGAATACCTGGGCAAGAAGCTCGGTGCCCGGGAGATGAAGTTCGCCTCGCTGTACATCCTCACCACCCCGTCGGTGGTACTGGTCGGCGCGGGTCTCGCGATGGCACGGCCGGGGGAGCGGGCCGCGATACTCAACCACGGCGCACACGGCTTCTCCGAGGTGCTGTACGCCTTCGCGTCGGCCGCCAACAACAACGGCTCGGCCTTCGCGGGCCTGGCCGCCGGCACCGCCTGGTACAACACCGGCCTCGGCCTCGTCATGCTGCTCGCACGCTTCCTGCCTATGGTGTTCGTCGTCGCGCTGGCCGGATCGCTGGCCCGGCAGCAGCCCGTACCGGTCACCGCGGGCACCCTGCCCACCCACCGGCCGCAGTTCGTCGGGCTGCTGACGGGAGTGATCCTGATCGTCGTCGGCCTGACCTACTTCCCCGCGCTCGCGCTGGGCCCGATGGCGGAGGGACTGCGCTGATGCCCACCACCGCGGTCCCGCCCGGGGAGGCCACGGACCCGCTCGCACCCAACGTCCACCGGGTCTCCGCCGGGCTGATGGACCCCCGGCAGCTGATCACCTCCTTCCCCGCCGCGCTGCGCAAGCTGGATCCCCGGGTGATGGTGAGGAACCCGGTGATGTTCGTCGTGGAGGTCGGCGCGGTGCTGACGACCCTTTCGGCGCTCAAGGACCCGAGCGTCTTCGCGTGGGTGATCACCGTCTGGCTGTGGCTGACCGCGGTGTTCGCCAACCTGTCCGAGGCGGTCGCCGAGGGCCGCGGCAAGGCCCAGGCGGAGACGCTGCGCCGCACCAGGACCGATACGGTCGCCCGCCGGCTGTCCGCGGAGACCGTGGAAGAGGAGGTACTCGCCAGTGACCTGCGGCTGGGCGACCACGTGGTCGTCGAGGCGGGCCAGATCATCCCCGGTGACGGCGATGTGGTCGAGGGCGTCGCCAGCGTCGACGAATCGGCGATCACCGGCGAGTCGGCGCCGGTCATCCGCGAGTCCGGCGGCGACCGCTCGGCGGTGACCGGCGGAACGAAGGTGCTCTCCGACCGCATCGTGGTCCGTATCACCTCCCGGCCCGGCGAGACCTTCATCGACCGGATGATCGCGCTGGTGGAGGGCGCCGCCCGGCACAAGACGCCGAACGAGATCGCGCTCAACATCCTCCTCGCCTCACTGACCATCATCTTCCTGATCGCCGTGGTCACCCTCCAGCCGTTCGCCGTCTTCGCCGGCGCCGAGCAGAGCATCGTCATCCTGGTCGCGCTGGTCGTCGCGCTGATCCCGACCACCATCGGCGCGCTCCTCTCCGCCATCGGCATCGCGGGGATGGACCGCCTGGTGCAGCGCAACGTCCTGGCCATGTCGGGGCGCGCGGTCGAGGCCGCGGGCGACGTCAACACCCTGCTGCTGGACAAGACGGGCACCATCACCCTCGGCAACCGGCAGGCCGTCGAGTTCGTACCGGTCAGCGGAGTGCGGGCCGAAGAGCTCGCGGACGCCGCCCAGTTGGCCTCGATCGCCGACGAGACCCCCGAGGGCCGCTCGATCGTCGTCCTCGCCAAGGAGCGCCATGCGCTGCGCGGACGCAGCGAAGGAGAGCTGCCGCACGCGGAGTTCGTCCCGTTCACCGCGCAGACGCGGATGTCCGGCGTCGATCTGAGCGGGGACGGCCCGGGCGACGGCACCCGGTCGCTGCGGAAGGGGGCGGCGACCGCCGTGATGGGCTGGGTGCGCGACGCCGGAGGACACCCCACCGAGGAGGTCGGCCCGATCGTCGACGGGATCTCCGCGAGTGGCGGTACGCCGCTGGCCGTCGGCGAGGTCGTCCGGCGCGACGGCGCCGACGGCGCCGTCCACGCCAGGATCCTCGGAGTCATCCACCTCAAGGACGTGGTCAAGCGCGGGATGCGGGAGCGGTTCGACGAGTTGCGGCGGATGGGCATCAGAACCGTCATGATCACCGGGGACAACCCGCTGACCGCCAAGGCCATCGCGCAGGAAGCGGGCGTCGACGACTTCCTGGCGGAGGCCGCTCCCGAGGACAAGATGGCGCTCATCAAGCGCGAGCAGTCCGGCGGCAAACTGGTCGCGATGACCGGGGACGGGACGAACGACGCGCCCGCGCTGGCCCAGGCGGACGTCGGCGTCGCGATGAACACCGGCACCTCGGCCGCCAAGGAGGCCGGGAACATGGTCGACCTCGACTCCAACCCCACCAAGCTCATCGAGATCGTCCAGATCGGCAAGCAACTCCTCATCACCAGAGGTGCGTTGACGACCTTCTCGATCGCCAACGACGTCGCGAAGTACTTCGCGATCATCCCCGCCATGTTCGCCGGCGCCTATCCCGGCCTGCGCCACCTCAACATCATGGGCCTGCACAGCCCGACCTCGGCGATCTCCGCGGCGATCATCTTCAACGGCCTGATCATCGTCGCGCTCATCCCGCTGGCGCTGCGCGGCGTCCGCTACCGGCCGTCGTCCGCCGCCGCCCTGCTCGGCCGCAACATCTGGCGGTACGGGCTCGGCGGACTCGTGCTGCCGTTCCTCGGCATCAAGGTCATCGACCTGCTGATCCAGTTCATCCCCGGACTCCACTGACACACCGTCACGGCAGAAGGAACGCGATTGCGATGTTCGGCCCCCTGGCCCGTCTGGCCCGCCCCCACCTGGCGGCGCTGCGCATGCTGCTGGTGTTCACCGCGCTCACCGGCGTCGTCTATCCGCTGGTCGTCACCGGGATCGCCCAGACCGCGTTCCCGGGCCGGGCCGGCGGGGCGCTGATCGAGGAGCACGGGCGGCCGGTCGCCTCGTCCCGCATCGGCCAGAACTTCACCCTGCCGGCGCCGCGGGGCCGCCGGACCCCGGCCGTCCCCGACCCCGGGTGGTTCCAGCCCCGCCCGTCCGCCGCCGGGCCCGCGGGCTACGACCCGACCGCCTCCGGCGCCTCCAACCTCGGCCCCAACAACCCCGATCTGGTCCGCACCGTACGGCTGCGGCGGCTCGCCGTGGCCGCCTTCGACCGGGTCCCGCCCGGCCGGGTGCCCCCCGACGCGGTGACCGCCTCCGGCTCCGGCCTGGACCCGGACATCTCGCCCGCGTACGCCTACGAGCAGGTGGCCCGGGTCGCCGCGGCCCGCCGGCTGGCCCCGGCGGCCGTCCGCCGGCTCGTCGCCCGCCACGTCCACGGCCGCACCCTCGGCTTCCTGGGCCGTCCGGGCGTCAACGTCGTCGAGCTCAACCACGAGCTCGGCCACCGGCCCGCCGCGAAGCCGTGACCGGGACGGGGGCGCGATGACCACCACCACGACACCGGGTGCGTGCCAGGGCCCGTCTGGTACGGCGGGAGCGTGCGCGGTCACGGTGCGGAATCCGCCTCTCCGCCGCGGGGCGCGGCCCGGCAGGATCCGGTGCCCCTCGTGTTCCCTCGGCGCTCACCCTCCGTATGATCGCAGAGCCGAAAGCCGACCACCTTCGGAGGCGAACGCGCATGGCCGAACAGCGAGTTGTCATCGTGACGGGCGGCTGACCGGCAGCCGTCCGCGGACCCGCCGGACACCCGCAGCCGCGGGCGGACCGGCAATTCGCCCGGTCCCGGGGACCGGCCACGTCCCGAGAGAGGACACACAGCCCATGACCGGCACCACCTACCACGACCGCTGGATCGCCTGCACCCCCGACGCGGTGCAGATCCGCGGCTACTACTTCCCCTGGGGCACCAAGACCATCCCCTACACCTCGATCCGGTCGCTGCGCCGGGTCGAGATGGGCGCCCTGACCGGACAGGGACGTATCTGGGGTACCGCGAACCCGCGCTACTGGGCCAGCCTGGACCCGGGCCGGATGTCGAAGTCCACCGCGCTCGTCCTCGACCTCGGCGGCTATGTCCGGCCGTTCATCACGCCGGATGATGCGGACGCTGTGGAGGCGATCATCCGCGAGCGCGCCCACCTGGGAACCAAGGGCGGGGACGACGGCGGTGAGGGGAAGACCCGGGGCCCCGTTGTGTGACGGGTGGGTGCCTGCCGCGGCGGGGTCGCCGGCCTGCGCGGAGCGGTTCGGGAGGTTCCTCCGGGGCGAACCGGCCTCACCGGTAGCGGTGTTCGGGGCGGCCCGCCGATCCGTAGCGCAGTTCGAGTTGGATCAGGCCCTCCCGGACGAGGTAGGAGAGATAGCGCTGCGCGGTGGCGCGGGAGACGCCGGTGAGCTCGGCGACCTCGGCTGCCGACAGGTCGGCGCGGGCAGCTCGCAGCGCGTCCCGGATGCGCGCCAGGGTCGGCGCCGAGTGGCCCTTCGCCGGGACCTCCGGCACCCGGTGCGGCCGGGCGGCGCTGAACAGCGCGTCCACATCGGACTGGTCGGCCTCGACCTCCGGGGGGAGCAGGTCGAGGCGCCGCCGCAGTGTCTGATAGGCCGTCAGGCGTTCGGCGAGCGCCGCGAATCCGAACGGTTTGACCAGGTAGCCGACGACGCCCAGCGCCATCGCCGAGCGGACGGAGGCGACGTCCCGGGCGGCGGTGATCATGATGGCGTCGGGCCGGCGGCTGATACTGCTCTCGGTCAGCCGGCGCAGCACCTCCAGCCCGCTCCCGTCGGGCAGATACACGTCCAGCAGCAGGAGTTCGGGGCGCTGCTGCCGCACCGCCTCCAGCGCGCCGGCCATGCTCGCGGCCTGGCCGACCACCTCGAAACCGCCGGCCCGGGCCAGATAGGAGGTGTGAATCCGGCTGACCCGGAAGTCGTCGTCCACCACCAGCGTTCTGATCACTTCCGCTCTCCCGTCCCGATGATCCCGGCCGCGCAGGCGCCGGCCGGCACCGACGCGTCGACCGTGTGTGCTTCGTCTCCCAGCGGTGCGGGATCGGTGTCCGGCAGCGGCAGGACCACGGTGAAGGACGCGCCGGGGCCCGCGCTGACGTCGATCGAACCGCCGTGCCGCTGTACCAGCCGGTGCACCAGCGCCAGGCCCAGTCCCCGGCGGGCGGTACCGCGGTCGGGCCGGGTCGACCAGCCGTCCTCGAAGATCGCCTCCGCGGCCCCTGCCGGGATGCCCGGCCCGGTGTCGGTGACCCGTACGGTCACCGCGGAGTCCGTTTCGATCAGCGAGAGGCGAACCGCCGGGCCGGCCGCCGGCGGAGTGCCGGAGGCCGCCGCGTCCACGGCGTTGTCCAGCAGGTTGCCGACGATGGTCAGCAGCCGGCGGACATGCGGGGGGTGGTCGCCGAGCGAGGAGTCCTCGCTCAGTGTGATCCGCACGCCGCGCTCGGCGGCGACGGTGGTCTTGGCCACGATCAGGCCCACCAGCTGCGCGTTGCCCACGTGCTCCCGCACCGACTCGGCGAGCGCGGGCGTCGTACCGGCCGACTCCACCGCGAACTCCAGGGCCGCCTCGCACTCGCCCAGTTCCAGCAGGCCGGCCAGGGTGTGCATCCGGTTGGAGAACTCGTGCTGCTGGGCGCGCAACGCGTCGGTGAGGCCGCGTACGGAGTCGAGTTCGCGCAGCAGCCCGATCAGTTCGGTGCGGTCCCGTACCGTCACGACGGCTCCCAGCTCATGACCGCGCAGCACCACGGGCATCCGGTTGACGGCCAGGCAGTGGCTGTCGGTGAGGACGGTGATGTCCATGCCGGTGAGGGTGCCGTCCAGCGCGCGGCGCAGCCGGCCGTCCGGGATCACCTCGTGGAGCGGGGAGCCGAGCGCCGTCCCGAGCTGGAGCAGCCGCCGGGCCTCGTCGTTGACCACGGTGATCCTGCCGCGCGGGTCGAACGCGATCACCCCCTCCCGGATGCCGTGCAGCATCGCCTCCCGGTCCTGGAGCAGGCCCGCGATCTCCTCCAGCTCCAGCCCGAAGGTGGACCTCTTCAGGCGGCGGGCGAGGAGGTAGGCGGCGGCCGAGCCGAGCGCGAGGGCGATCCCCGCGTACAGCCCGAAGGTCGGCAGTTCCCTGAGGAGTTCACCGACCACGTCCCGTTCGCCCAGCCCCACCGACACCTCGCCGACCAGCGCGCCGCTCGGGCCGCGGAGCGGAGCCTTGCCGTTCGCCGACCGGCCGGTGACGCCCTGGTCGATGCCCGCGTGCTCCTTCCCGTCCAGGGCCACGACCGGTTCGTCCACCTGCCGCCCGACGAGATCGGGGTGCGGGTGCGAATGCCGGATGCCGTGGGTGTCGATCACGACCACGTACGAGGCGTTCGAGGCCTGCCGGATCCGCTCGGCCACGGTCTGGACGATGTCGCCGCCGCCCCCGTATTCCATGGCCTGCTGGATCTGCGGCTCGGCGGCGGTGGTGTGCGCGATGGAGAGCGCCCGGTGCTCGTACTGCCGGTCGAGCTGCGCCCGTTGGGCGAAGGCGAGCAGAACGAAACCGATGGCGCTGGTGACTCCGAGGATCACCAGCTGCCCGACGAGGATGCGGGTGGAGAGCTTCCTGCGCCGACCGGGGGTGGGGCTCTGCTCGGGTGGTGGCGACACAGGCGTCAGCTCCTTTGCCGCGCTCACGGTGCCGCAGATCGTGCCTGGTGGGAGACCTGATGTCTACCCCCTGGAGGGTGAGCACATTGCGCAGAACCTCGACGAACGCGGGGAAGCCGCGCAACGCGCGCAACGCTCGCCCGCCCTGACGAGACCGCTCTACCTTCTCGGCACCCAGCCCCCTCAGCAGCCCCAAGGCGGTGCGACAGGTGAACGAGACAGTGAGCAGCGCGGCTCCCGCGATCGAGCTGCGCAGAGCGACCAAGAGGTTCCGCACGCCGTCCGGCGGGATCTACACCGCGCTGCGCGATCTGGACATGACGGTCGAACCGGGCGAGTTCTGTGCGGTGGTCGGCCCGACCGGCTGCGGAAAGTCGACGACCCTCTCCCTGGTCTCCGGCCTGGAGCCCACCACCGCCGGCCGGACCCTCATCCACGGCAGGCCGGTCAGCGGCATCGACCGCCGGGTCGGCTTCATGTTCCAGACCGACGCGGTCTTCCCGTGGAAGTCCGTACTGGACAACGTCGCCGCCGGGCCCCAGTTCCGCGGCACCCCGAAGAAGGAGGCCGTGGACAAGGCGCGCGACTGGCTGCGCCGCGTGGGCCTGAGCGGGTTCGAGGACCGGCTCCCGCACCAGCTCTCCGGCGGGATGCGCAAGCGCGTGGCGCTCGCCCAGACACTGATCAACGAACCCGAGATCCTGCTCATGGACGAGCCCTTCTCGGCACTCGACGTGCAGACGCGCCAGATCGTCTCCGACGAGCTGCTCGCGCTGTGGGAACTGACCCGCCCCGCCGTCGTCTTCGTCACCCACGACCTGGAGGAGGCGATCGCGCTGGCCGACAAGGTCGTCGTCCTCACCGTGGGCCCCGGCACCGTCAAGGACACCTTCCCCATCGACCTTCCCCGCCCGCGCACCGTCCAGGAGATCCGCTTCCACCCGCGCTTCATCGAGCTGTACGAGCGGATCTGGTCGAGCCTTCGCGACGAGGTGCAGGCGGCGTACGACCGCACCGCGGGGCAGTCCCCGCAGCCGGCAGGAGCCGCCTGATGACCGACCTCGGCCCCACCGCAGCCCCCACCGCCCCCAGGAGCGGCACGATGCCCGCGGACGCCCCGGCCACCGCGCCGCCCGAACCCGACGAAGCGGCACTGATCCGCGCCGCCCGGACCCGGACCCGCCGCCGCGGACTGCTGCTCCGCGCCATCCAGTGCCTGCTGGTCCTCGCCGTCCTCGGCGGCTGGCAGTTCGGCGCCGCGCACGGCTGGCTGGACCCCTTCACCTACGGTTCGCCCTCCGGCGTGGCGGACCAGCTGAGGAGCTGGTTCACCGAAGGGACCGCACTCGGCTCCATCTGGCACAACATCGGCGTCACCATGGAGGAGACCGTGCTCGGCTTCCTCATCGGTACGGCCTCCGGAGTGGTGCTGGGCATCGCGCTCGGCCGGCTTCCGGCGCTGGCCGACGTCATGGCACCGTTCATCAAGGCCGCCAACTCGATCCCGCGGATCGTCCTCGGCTCGATGTTCATCATCTGGTTCGGCCTCGGGTCGACCGGCAAGGTCGCCCTCGCCGTGGTGCTGGTCTTCTTCTCGGTCTTCTTCAACGCGTTCCAGGGCACGCGCGAGGTGGACCGCAACCTGATGGCCAACGCCCGCATCCTGGGCGCCTCCGAGTGGCGGGTCACCCAGCACGTCGTCCTGCCCTCCGCGATGACCTGGATCACCGCGTCGCTGCACGCCGCCTTCGGATTCGCGCTGATCGGCGCCATCGTCGGCGAGATGCTCGGCGCGCAGGCCGGCCTCGGCCAGCTGATCGCCCAGTCGCAGGGTCTCTTCAACGCCGACGGCGTCTACAGCGGCACGCTGATCATCGCCGTCCTGGCGCTGGTCGCCGAGTTCGTCATCACCCGCTTCGAGAAGCGCGTCCTGCGATGGCGTCCCACCCAGCTGTCCGAGTCCGCCTCCCTGTGACCCGGCACCCCCGGCCCACCCCCCTCCACCGACCATCCCCCTCCACCCCTTCCACCAGCCATCCCCCGCACTCCCTTCACCCCATCCCGAGGAGGCCAGCGATGAAGCCGGTCAAGACGTCCGTTCTCGCCGCCACGTGTACGGTGCTCGCCCTGTCCCTGACTGCCTGCGGCGGCGGGGGCGGCGGAGCCGCAGCCGCGCCGAAGAGTTCCAACGGGGAGACCACCGTCAAGATCATGGTCGGTGGCCTGGAGAAGCAGATCTACCTGCCGGTGATGCTGGCCCAGAACCTGGGCTACTTCAAGGCGCAGGGCATCAACGCGCAGCTCTCCAACGAGCCGGCCGGTGTCGACGCGGAGACCGCGATGATCGCCGGACAGGTGGATGCCGTGGTCGGGTTCTACGACCACAACATCGACCTCCAGTCCAAGCACAAGTCCACCCAGTCGGTGGTGCAGTTGCTCCAGGCCCCGGGGGAGGTCGAGATGGTCCGCACCGATCTGGCCGGCTCCGTGAAGAGCCCCGCGGACTTCAAAGGACGGCACCTGGGCGTGACGGGCCTCGGCTCGTCCACCAACTTCCTCACCCAGTACCTGGAGCAGGCCAACGGCGTCACAGCGGGGCAGGCCACCTCGGTCGCCGTGGGAGCGGGGCCCAGCTTCGTCGCCGCGATGCAGAACAAGCAGATCGACGCCGGCATGACGACCGAGCCGACCATCTCCCTGCTCCAGAAGCAGGGCCTGGCCAAGCCGCTGATCGACATGCGCACGGCGCAGGGGGCCAAGGCCGCACTGGGCGGTACCTACCCGGCGTCCTGCCTGTACTTCACCACCGGCTACGTCCAGAAGAACCCGGAGGTGGTGCAGAAGCTGGTCAATGCGTTCGTCCGGACGCTGAAGTGGATCCAGGGACACAGCGCCGCCGAGATCGCCGACAAGATGCCGAGCGACTACTACAAGGGCGTCGGCAAGGCCGCGTACACCAAGGCCCTGGAGAACGAGAAGGGCATGTACTCACCGGACGGCCTGATGCCCGCGGACGGCGCGCAGACGGTGCTGAAGGTGCTCAGCTCCTTCGACCCCACGGTCAAGGGCCACACCGTCGACCTGTCGAAGACGTACACCAACTCCTTTGTACAGAAGGCGAAGTGAGCTGAGACTACCGGGCGGGGCTCGCGGTTCGACATTCGACGATGTCGACGGCGAGCCCGTCCCGTGCCGTCTCCTGGTACGTGGCGCTCATACCGGCCGCGGCACCCGAGATCGCTGTCGGACCTGTCGATCTCTGCGTTCTCGCCATCCGAGCGCATGGAGGATCACTCCCGCGACACAGGCGGCCATTCCGAAGAAGTTCGCGTCGTTCTCCGACGAGTTCAGCTCACTGAAGAATGTGATCAGGCCGAGGACCGCCAAGCCACCCACGACGGTTACGGCGACAGTCTGCTGTGCTGCGGGGCTCATCAGAGTGCCTCCTGGTGATCCGAAGGGGTTGCAGACAAACCCTGTTGGAAGAACAGCCGGACCGAGCCAGTGGATGACCGAACCGTCGTCCCGGCACCGGCACACACCTGTATCGCACCTTCCAACGAGTCGGCGGGCTCAGGAAGGTGACGGTGTGTCATCCAGTCGGGGTCAGGTCGTGGCGGGCTGTGCGGCGCGGGCGAGTTCGCGGCGGAGGCGCATGAAGGGGCGTGGGCGGTTGAGGGCGAGTACGGCGGTGGTGCGGCCGTCGCGTTCGTAACCGGCGAGGAAGCTGCGGTCGTCCGGGGACCCTTCGAGGATGCGCGGGGTGGCGCCGGGCAGCCGGCGGCCGGCGAACTGGATGCGTACGCCGTACTGGTCCGACCAGAAGTAGGGGAGGCCCTGGTGGGTGGCGACGGAGCGGCCCGCGAGGAGGTTCCGGGCGGCGGTGGCGGCCTGTTCGGTGGCGCTGGTCCAGTGTTCGGCGCGGGTGCCGTTGACGTTGGCGACATCGCCGACGGCGACGACGGAGGGGATCGGGGTGGCGCAGCCGGCGTCGCAGCGCACGCCGTTGTCGAGGGGGAGTCCGGAGTCCGCCAGCCAGTCGGTGGCGGGGCGGACGCCGATGCCGACGACGACCGCATCGGCCGGCAGCAGGCGGCCGTCGGCCAGTTCCACGGCGGTGACACGGTCGTCGACGCCGGCGCTGTGCAGTTGCGTGACGCCGGTGCCGGTGAGCAGCGTGACGCCGTGGTCGGCATGCAGTCGTGAGCACAACTCGGCCATGTCGCGGCCCAGTTGGGGGACGAGGGGGAGCGGGGCGGCTTCCACGACGGTGACGTGGTGGCCGAGGGCCGCGCAGGACGAGGCGACTTCGGCGCCGATGAATCCGCCGCCGATGACGACGACCCGGGCGGGGCCGCCGCCGGTGAGGTCGCGGCGCAGGGCCCGGGCGTCTTCGAGGGTGCGGAGGGTGTGGGTTCCGGACGGGGGCGAGCCGGGGCCGGGGAGCCGGCGGGGGATGGCGCCGGTGGCGAGCACGACGCCGTCGGTGGTGAGGGTGCGTCCGGTGTCGAGGCGGACGGCGCGGCTGCCGGCGTCGAGTCCGGTCGCGCGGGTGCCGAGCAGCCATTCCGCGTCGAGCTCGGCGGTCTCCTCGGCGTCGGCCAGGGCGAGTTGGTCCTGGCCGGTGGTTCCGGTGAGGAAGTCCTTGGAGAGCGGCGGGCGGTCGTAGGGGCGGTGGTGCTCGTCCCCGACGATCGTCAGGCGGCCGTCGAACCCCTGGGAGCGCAGGGCGCGGGCGGCGTAAAGTCCGGCCAGTGAGGCCCCGATGACGGTGACCGACTTCATGCGGCGGTGCCCTCCTCGGCGGCGTGGTGGACGTAGACCATCCCGTTCTCGACGGTTACGGGATGGGTGCGGACGGCCCGGCGGGCGGGGAGGCACGTGGGCGCGCCGGTGCGGAGATCGAATGAAGCGGCGTGGAGCGGGCATTCGACCAGACACCCCTCCACCCAGCCGTCGGCGAGCGAGGCGTCCTGGTGGGTGCAGGTGTCGTCGATGGCGTACAGCTCTCCGTCGGCGTTGAAGACGGCGATCGGAGGTGCGGTGTCGATGCGTATGGACTCGCCTACGGGCAGGTCATCGAGGTGGCAGACGGGAATCACTGGGCCCCCCTGTTACTGTTCGGTATCATCGAGTTTCGCATTGCGCACGACGCAGCGTTATGCGCAACAGAATCCAGACGGGGAGCCGGTGCGTCAAGCGGTCCCCGGAAATGCCGGCCCTGGATCGGGTCGCTGGACGGTGGCAGCGGACTGGGTGGTGACATCGGGCCTATGACGGAAACGGACAAGGCGGAGGCGCGGGCGGAGGGGCGGCCGGACGGAACGCGGCGCGGCAGAGCCCGCGCGAGAGGGCAGGGGAGAGCGGACGCGGCGGCGCACGGGAAGCCGTCGCGCGGGTCCGTCAGCGCCGTGCAGTCGGTCGACCGGGCGGTGACCGTACTGGAGATCCTGGCCCGGCTGGGCGAGGCCGGGGTGACCGAGATCGCCGATGAACTGGGCGTGCACAAGTCCACCGCGTTCCGGCTGCTCGGGGTGCTGGAGAACCGTGGGCTGGTCGCCCAGGAGCAGGAGCGCGGCAAGTACTACCTGGGCGCGGGGGTGTTGCGACTGGCCGGCGCGGCGGCGGTACGCCTGGACATCTCCCAGGAAGGTGCGGCAGTCTGCCGCCTGCTGGCCGATGAGCTGGGGGAGACGGTCAATATCGCGGTGCTGGAGAGCGATGCCGCGGTGAACATCATGCAGGCCCGCGGCCCGGCGTCGGTCACCGCGCAGAACTGGCTCGGCCGCCGTACGCCGCTGCACGCCACGTCCAGCGGCAAGGCGCTGCTCGCCTACCAGCCCGAGCCGGTCCAAGAAGCCGTCCTGGCACGGAAGTTGCCCCGGCTCACCGAACGGACCGTGACCTCGGCCGGTGAGCTGCGCGGACAGCTGGCGCAGGTGGTCGAGCGGGGCTTTGCGGTAGCGGTCGAGGAGTTGGAGCTCGGCCTGCGGGCGGTCGCGGCCCCGGTGCGGGCGCACGACGGCTCGGTGATCGGCGCGATCAGTGTCTCGGTGCCCGCGTACCGGCTGGACGAGCAGCGGTTGCCGGAGGTGGTCAAGCGCACCGTCGCCGCAGGTGAGGAGCTGTCGCGGCGGATGGGGTACGCCTGTTGAGAAGGGTGTGACGGCAGGGCGTCACGGCGCGGTGTGCGGGCGGGACGATGCGGGGCCGGGGTGTTGACCCGGCCCCGCATCGGTGTGTTCGGGCCAGTGGGGTGTCCTGCCCCGGCCCCGGGTTTGCGGGCGCGATCCGGTGCGCCGGGTGTGCCGGCGCGTAACGGTTCATTGACGAACTGCTGGCGCGTACCTCTTGACGGTGCCGATACGGCGTTCCCAGTATGTCTCTCATCGCGCAACCAGTCGTGCACTGCGCAACACTGAGGGGTGGGGCATGCCACACGAAGTCCGTGCCGTCGTCGCGGCGAAGAAGGGTGCACCGGTCGGGCCGCAGACGATTCTGGTGCCGGATCCCGGTCCGGGAGAAGTGCTCGTCGCGGTGCAGGCCTGCGGCGTCTGCCACACCGATCTGCACTACCGCGAGGGTGCCGTCAACGATGAATTCCCCTTCCTGCTGGGGCATGAGGCGGCGGGGTTGATCGAGGCGGTGGGTGACGGGGTCACCGATCTGGCGCCGGGCGACTATGTGGTGCTGGCGTGGCGGGCGCCGTGCGGGGAGTGCCGGTCGTGCCGGCGTGG
>NZ_BMRP01000007.1:242912-267239 GCF_014648695.1 Streptomyces albospinus | reverse complement strand
GGATCGAGGATCTCCGGCTTGAGCATGACGTCGACTACGACGCGTGCCACTGGCACTCCCGGTGGTGTGGTGCGTAAGGCGGTGACCTCACAGTACCGTGTTCGAAAATCTACGCGCATAGATATCCGGGCGCCCGATCACGGCTCGGTATCGACAGGAGCACGCCCCAGGGAAAATCCTCGAAAAGATCCGGGGTCCGGATTGCATGAAGACACGCTGACGAAATTAACTGGGCTTCACAATGCAATGCCCATCGCTGTACAAATGAAAAAGCATTGATCCCAATCAGCCGGATCCGGAGCATCACCCCACGTCAACAAGGGGTTGCTCCCCGAAAGGACCGATATCCGTGGCGCAGCGCGTAGTAGTAACGCTCTCCGATGACATCGACGGAGGAGAAGCCGCAGAGACGGTCATCTTCGGTTTGGACGGGAAGTCGTACGAGATCGACCTCAATCCCGCCAATGCGAAGAAACTGCGCGGCGCCCTCGCTCCGTACGTGGAGGCCGGCCGCAAGCGTGCCAAGTCCGGCAAGATCTTCCACCGGACCGCGGTGACCCCCGATCCCGCGGCGGTCCGCGCCTGGGCACGCTCCCACCAGATGGACGTCCCGCCGCGCGGTCGCATCCCCAAGAAGGTCTACGAAGCCTTCAACGCGGCCAATCACTAACCGACTTACCGGCAGCCGCGGGCCCGCACACCGCCGACTTGCACAGCACCCCTACTGATCAGCTAGAGTCTGGAGCACGCCGAGGGGCGAGGCCGAAAGGCCGGGCCCCGAGGAGTCACGCGGGTGTAGCTCAGTAGTAGAGCGCCCCCTTTCCAAGGGGGAGGCGCAGTGTGCAATCCCTGTCACCCGCTCTGACAGTTCAGCCGGTCCAAAGGATCAGGTAGAGTAGCTGTCGCGCCACTTGGTGAAAGCCGAGTGGATGCCTGCGGACGTAGCTCAGTTGGTAGAGCGCAACCTTGCCAAGGTTGAGGTCGCGAGTTCGAGCCTCGTCGTCCGCTCAGGAAAAGAAGGCCCCGGTCATGGCGACCGGGGCCTTCTTGATTTTCTGCCGCGGGCCCGAGGGTCCGGCAGTTTCCCTGCGTGCGGCTCGCGCGGGTTCCCGGCGTGCGGGCCTGCGGGCCACTTCCCGGCTTCCGGGTTTCTTCCGGTGCTTTCTTTGCGGATCGGGCTTTGCGGATCCGGGCTCGCGGTGGGGCTCCGAGCCGGCCTCCCACCCTCGCGCCATGTTCGGATTGTTCCGTTTCAGGGTGAATAGCGGTACGCGAGCGGGGTGCTGCGATCTGCGTCACAGTGCGGACCGGGGCGCATTCGCTCGGCGTTCCGCCCTCACGACAGGGCGGCGGGGGCTGACATTTGTCAGCGGCTGCCCGGGGCGCGCAGCCGCGCCATTCCGTTCCCGGACGAGCCCACGGACCGGACGGGCACCGAAGCGCGGCGTGAGAACGGGGAGTTGGTCCGCGCGGTGGGTGGCGGAACCCCGATCGTGCCGAGCACGCGCTCTCCCGAAGGGGTATTTCTGCATATGGCAAAGGACGTGGAGAAGGGAAGGGCGAAGAGGGCGGAGAAGGGCGCGAAGACGGAGGCAGAGGAGAGGGCGGAGACAGGGGGTGGGGGATGCATGGGTGCGAAGGCGAAGAAGGGCGTTGCGGAGGCGCGGCGGATTCCCCGGACGAGATCGGACCGGCGGTTGTTCTCCTCGCCCTGGGGCGGGTCGAGTTGGCGCTTCTCGGACGCAACACGCCGGCGCCGTCGGCGCCGGCGGTGTCGTCGGTGATGCCGGTCGCGCCGGCGTTTGCGGTGAATCGGGCTGCCGGTGGAGTGGATCCCGGCGGTGGCGGCCTTTCGGTCGAAAGGTGCTGCCGACCGTGGCGCCCGGCTGTGCGCCGGGACGGAATCCGGCGGTCATCGCACGCAGGGGCCGGATGTGGTGGTGGACACATCGCGGAGGGGGCGAGGTGCCGGGGCGCGGGTCGGTGGTCGTGACGCCTCGGGGGCAGTCGGGCGCGGTCGGGGCGGGTGAAGCGGGTCCGGGGCGGGGTGCGGAGGTGCGTACCGGGGGCGGTGGCGGTGCGGCGGAGGGCAGGCACGGCGGGCAGGCCGGAAACCGTTGCGCGGAAGCGGAGTTGGCGACGGTCGCGAGCGGTGGCGAGGGGCGGCGCCGACGGACCGGGAGGACGGGGTGCGGGAGCGGGCGGCGGCCGGGGCACCGGTGCCGGAGGTCGCGGAGCGGGGCCGGGCGGGCGCCGGGGGCGGTGCGGAACGGGCCGTCGGGCGTCACCGCGGAGGCGGGCGCGGAGCACCGCGGTGCGGCGGTGCGCATCGGAGGGCGGCGAGGTTGGCTATAGTGGGGCTCGCACCGCGCAGCAGCGCGGGGCATGCGGACGTAGCTCAGTTGGTAGAGCGCAACCTTGCCAAGGTTGAGGTCGCGAGTTCGAGCCTCGTCGTCCGCTCCGAGTGAAGACCCCGGTCGGTTGCCGACCGGGGTCTTTGCGTGTCGGCCGTCAGGACCAGGTGTGGCCGGTGAGGCGCTCGTACGCCTCGATGTACTTGGCGCGGGTGCGCTCGACGATGTCCTGCGGGAGGGCGGGCGGGGGCTGCTCGCCGGTACGGTCCCAGGCCGCGGCGGGGGAGGTCAGCCAGTCGCGGACGAACTGCTTGTCGAAGGACGGCTGGGCGCGGCCCGGCTGCCACTGGTCGGCGGGCCAGAAGCGCGAGGAGTCGGGAGTGAGGACCTCGTCGGCCAGGGTGAGCCGGTCGCCGCGGAAGCCGAACTCGAACTTGGTGTCGGCGAGGATCAGGCCGCGCTCGCGGGCGATGTCGCGGGCCCTGCTGTAGACGGCGAGGGTCAGCTGGCGCAGCTGAGCGGCGGTCTCGGCGCCGACCTGGCGGGCGACCTCCTCGTAGGAGACGTTCTCGTCGTGGTCGCCGACGGCGGCCTTGGTGGCCGGGGTGAAGATCGGCGCGGGGAGTTCGGAGCCGTTGACCAGGCCCTCGGGCAGGGCCAGGCCGCAGACCGTGCGGGACTGCTCGTACTCGACGAGGCCGGAGCCGGTGAGGTAGCCGCGGGCGACGCATTCGACCGGGACCATCGTCAGGGACGAGCAGACCAGGGTGCGGCCGGCCCAGTCGGCGGGGGCACCGGGCGGGACGTCGGTGGAGATGACGTGGTGCGGGGCCAGGTCGGCGAGCTGGTCGAACCACCAGAGGGAGAGCTGGGTGAGGACCCGGCCCTTGTCGGGGATCTCGGTGGGGAGCACCCAGTCGTAGGCGGAGGTGCGGTCGCTGGCGACCATGATCAGGTCGCCGTCCGCGTTCTGGTAGAGGTCGCGCACCTTGCCGGTGTGCAGGTGGGTGAGCCCCGGGACCTGCACGGGCTCGGGCTTTTCTACGAAACCGGACACGCTGCCTCCGCGTAGGTTGATCCAGGAGTCGAGGTGATTCTCCCGTATGGGGCGGGCGGTCCGTGCCGCGGGGGCGGTGGTCGGCGGTCAATCGGAGGTACGGGCTCCGGCGCGGACGACCACGGCGAGGGTGACCAGGGCCAGGACGGCGGCGCCGAGGAAGATCGCGTGCGGGGTGAATGCGCCGGTGAGCAGGGTGACCACGTAGGGGGCGAAGAAGCCCAGGTAGCAGAGGGTCCAGAAGCGCGCGGTAAGGCGGGCCAGGTGGTGCGGGGGCGCGAGGGCGGCGACCTCCGTCAGGCCGTAGGCGACGCACAGGCCGTAGCCGGCGCCGAGCAGCGCGGCGGCGAACAGGGCCACGGCGGGCTCCGCGCGCGCCACCGCGAGGGCGCCGGTCAGCAGGCCGGCGGCGGTGACGAGCAGGCCGGCGGCGGCGGTGCCGATGCGGTGCCGGGCGCTCAGCCGGCGGGCGAGCGGGGCTACGAGGAGGCCGGCGCCGGGGGTGACGGCGGTGATGATCCCGGCGTAGACGGTCTGCCAGCCGTGCAGGCCGGTGTCGACGAGGCCGGGGAGGACGGCGAAGGCGATGGCGGGGGAGGCGAACACCCAGGGGGCCACCGGGACGACGAGGCGGCGGAACGGGATGCGGTGGGCGGGGACGGCGGGCTCCGGGGCCGCGGTGTCCGGGGTCCGGGGCGGGACGGTTTCGGGGGCGCGGGCGGCGCTCAGTGCGGCGGCCGTGACCAGGACCAGGTGCGGGACGTAGGCCAGGGTCATCGGGTACGGGGCCCACTGGGCTATCAGGGAGGCGGCCAGGCCGCCGGTGGCGAAGCCCGCGGAGAGGAAGAGGCCGGAGCGGCGGGCTGCGGCACCGGGGGTGGGCGCGGTGCCATACGGCGGGGTGGAGAGTTCCTTGATCCAGACGCTGCCGGCGGTGAGCAGGGTGCCGGCGCCGACGCCGGTGAGGAAGCGGCCGGGCCACAGCAGCACCGGGGCGGCCGGCCCGGCCATCAGCAGGCAGGTTGCCAGGGCCGAGATGCCCAGGGCGGTGAAGGTGACCCGCCGGCGGCCGTGGCGGTCGGCGAGCGGGCCGCCTACGAGGAGGCCGGGGATCAGGCCGACGACGTAGACGGCGAACAGGGCGGTGGTGGTGACGGTGGTCAGACCGAGGTGGGCGCGGTAGGCGCCGAGGAGGGAGGAGTACTGGTTGGCGCTCCACCCTGAGGCGGTCATCAGCCAGCCGGCGCGCAGCCAGTGGCGGGGTGCGGTGGCCGCGGTGGCGGCGGTGCCGACCTGGGCCGTCGGGGTGTGTGACAGAGGCATGGGGGACGTTGTACGGCGCGGGCGGGCGGGTGCGCCGCCCCCGTTCAGGAAACGTGAACGGCCCGGGCGGAGGCCTTGGCCCCGGCTTATCGTGGCGCGTATGGATCTGCGACGGCTGTCTTCCTTCCTGGCGGTGGTCGAGGAGGAGCACTTCGGGCGGGCCGCGGCCCGGCTGTTCCTGTCGCCGGCCGCGGTCACCCAGCATGTCCAGCAGTTGGAGCGGGAGTTCGGGACGCGGCTGCTGGACCGCGGGCGGGGGCCGGTGATGCCGACGGCCGCCGGGCGGCGGCTGGCGTCGCACGCCCGGACGCTGCTGGCCGCCGCGAACGCGGCGATGGAGGATGTGGCCGAGGCCGCCCAGGGCCGTCCGTCGCCGGGGCGTGGGCTGCGGGTCGGGGTGATGGGCCACGGTTCGGCGGAGCTGACCCCGGCAGCGGTGGGCGCCTTCCGCCGGGCGTGTCCCGAAGTGCCGGTGCATCTGGTGGAGTTGACGTTCACCGAGCATTGCAGCGCGCTGCGCGAGGACCGGGTGGATGTGGCGTTCGTACGGCCCGCGGTTGCGGCCGAGGGCATCGAGGTGGACATCCTGACGACCGAGCAGCGGATCGTGGCGGTCTCGGCGCGGTCGCCGCTCGCGGACGCGGCGCACGACGGGCTGCGGATCGCGGACGTCATCGACCTGCCGTTTCTGCGGGTGCCGGCGCGCACCCCGCGGCCGTTCGTCGACTACCTGTACTTCCAGGACGGCGAGCGGCGGGCGCCGGACTGCGCGCTGACGCCGCACGATGTGCTGACGAGTGTGGCGGCGGGGCGCGGCGCGGGGTCCGGGCTGAAGTCCTTCGCCCGCTACTACCCCTGGCCGGGCACGGTGTTCGTACCGGTGCTGGACGCGCCGCCGGCGCACAGCGTGCTGGTGACACGGGCCGGGGACCCGCATCAGGAGGTACGGATCTTCCGGGCGCTGACGGTGGCGCTGGCGCGGGAGTTGGGGGAGTTCGCGGCGCGGTAGGGCCCGTCGCACGCGGCGGGCGGCGGGGGCGGCGGGGGCCCTAGTCGCGCTTGCAGATGCGGTCGAGGAGGTTGGCGGTGGCGCGCTGGATGCGCTGGTCGACGTGGCCGGGGCGGTCGAGGGCGGGCGACCAGGCGAAGGTGCCGGAGGAGAAGACCAGGGCGCCGCTGGGGGCGCGGTAGAGCGAGGTCTCCTGATGACGGCGGTTGCCCTCGCTGTCGCGGTACGGGGAGTGGGCGAGCAGGATGCGGTGGGTGTAGTCGGGGAGGCTGGTGCGCGGGAAGTAGCGGTCGGCCTCGCCGGCCACCAGGCCGGGGATCTCGTCGCCTTCATGGGCGCCGGTGGCCTCCCACAGCCAGTGGTCGGCGTTGCGGACGACCAGGGGGGCGGGCTCGGGGACCCGGCCCGCGTACTGGATGCCCATCAGGCGCTGTTCGGGATTGCCCAGTTCGCGCCAGAGGGCGGGGCGGCCGGGGCCCTGGCGTTTGCGGCAGGTGAGCAGGGAGGCGGGGCCGGACGGCGACGGGGACAACTCGACCTGCCAGTACATGGTGTTGGCCGAGAGGAAGACCAGGGAGGTGCCGCCGTCGCGGGCGCCCTCGATCGTGCGGCGCATGGGCACCGACCAGTACTCGTCGTGGCCGGGGAAGACGATGCCGCGGTAGCGGGTGGGGTCGACGCGGCCGGCGTGCAGGTCGCGGGCGTCGGCATAGGCGAGGTCGTAGCCGTAGCGCTCGGCCCAGCGGATGAAGTCGTAGGCGTGGCCCACGTGGAGGGGCAGGCCGGCGCCGGCGTAGGGGCGGTCGAAGGAGACGGTGGTGGCGGCGTCCCGTTCGCCGAGGAGGGCGCCCTTCTCGTCCCAGGCGTGGTAGAGGCTGGCGCCCGTACGGCCGTCCTCCGGGTAGAGGTTGTACGCCTGCCAGGTGATGTCGGGGAGCAGCAGCAGGAGGTCGGCGGGCTGGTCGTCGCGGACGGTGAAGGGGATGTGGGAGCGGTAGCGGCCGTCGGCGGTGGTCAGCACGGCGACGTAGGCGCCCAGTTGCCAGTACGCGGGGACCTGGAGGCGCCAGGACAGCCACCAGTGGTGGCAGGAGACCGTGCGGTCGACCAGCAGGGGGGACGGCTGGACGATGCCGGCCAGCCGGGGGCTGGTGGTGATCTTGGCGGCGCCGGCGCCGGCGTAGTGGCCGATGCGGTAGACGTCGATGCTGAAGGGCTGCGGGGGGTCGACCGAGACCCGGAAGTCGATGGCCTCGCCGGGGGCCACCGTGCCGGTGCCGGCGAAGCCCTTGATCTGGCGGTGCACGTCGTCCGCGGTGCGCGGGCCGTTGTGCTTGCGGGGCGCGGGCACCAGCAGATCGCCGTGGGCGACCGCGGGATCGACGTACCAGGGAATGATGTGGCCGGAGTCGAAATACGTCTCGCTGCCGCGCAGCCAGGGCAGCGGGCCCTGTCCGAACGGATCCGTGACCGCATGGGCGAGGGCGCCCGACTCCCAGCGCCTGATCTGTTCCGTCGCCACCTTCCACTCCCCTCCCGCGTCCCCCTTGGCCGCGGCCGACCGGGCGGGTGACCGCCGTCGCCGCTCCGGGCCGCCGCCGTAGGCACGGGGACGGATCCCGGTCTCGGGGCGAACGGGCCTTACCCAACCCCCAGCACATCACATTACGCACTCACTTCGTCACCCTTCGTCGTGAATTCAGGTGCGCTTGCCCCGAAGCATGAACTGGAAGGGAACGCTCAGCCGATTCGGCGGGCCGCTGCGATCACACGAGCGGTCACACCAGCCGGACCGGCTTCTCGGGGCGGACGCCTATCGTCGTCAGCCAGCCGCGGAGCGGTTCCGCGTCGCCGTCGTCGACGAGGCTGAGGACCGGGCGGCCGAGGTCGGCGCGGCGGGTGCCGTCCACGAGGAGGGCGGGGCCGTCGAGCCAGTCCAGGCCGGGGGCCGCGCCGGCGGTGTCGACGGCGGCGCAGCAGACCATGGCCGTGACGTGGTCGGCGAGCAACTCGCGGCCGGTACGCGGCGGTTGCAGGGGGAACAGCGGGAGGCCGCCCTCGGCCAGACCGTCGCCCCAGGCCACCCCCGCGGCGGCGTCCCGCGCGCCGCTGCCGCGGGCGGCCTGGCGGGCGGCTTCCTCGCGCTCCTCGCGGGCGACCTCCGCGCCCAGCCGGGCGGCGACGAGATCGCCGGCTCGGGCGTCGCGGGCCAGGCGGTCGATCACCCGGGCCAGGGTCGGGCCGGCGGGTGTGGCGGCCGAGGGGGCGGCGGGTGAGCCGGGGGGCTCCCCGCCGGGCCGGCTCGCGGGGTGGTGGCCGGCGGGCGTACGGGTGCGGGCGCGGGCGTAGGCCAGCGGCGGGGCGGTGGCGGTGGTGCGGTGGGTGGTGGTGGGCGCCGTGGGCCGGGCCGGGGAGGACGGTTCGGCCGGGGCGCCTGCGGGGGCGGCGGGCCGGTCCGGCGTACGGGAGGCGGGGCTTTCGTCGGGCGCGGTGTCCGGTGGCACGGTCACCGGGAGCTCGTCGAGGACGCGGTGCAGACGGGCCGCCTCCAGGCGCCACTTCCGGTCCACGACCTCCTCCGGATACTGCTGCCAGCCGACCGGCGACCAGTCGGGGCCGGGCTCGGCCGGGCCGCCGTGGAAGAGCCGGGCGGCCAGCAGGGAGGCGGCGCGGTCGATGACGCCGGGCTCCTCCAGGAGGTCGCAGGCGGGCCGCTCGCCCAGACGGGAGGCGAAGCCCTCGGCGAGGCGGTCGCGGCGGGAGAGCTCGGTGAGCGCGGAGACCACGCCGGCGTCCAGCCGGGAGGGCCAGCGGCCCATCCGCCAGGCGGGCAGCGCGACCCTGGTCAGCAGCCGGTCCCAGCCCGCGTACGCCAGCCCGACCTGCTCCTGGGCGACGATCCGCAGGCCGTAGTCGACGGTCTGGGCGCGCTCGGAGGCGGCGGCTGCCACCCCGCGCTCCATGATCGTGGCGTGTTCGCGGCAGGCGCGCAGCAGCAGCCGGGCCACCCGGCCGACGAAGCGGAGCGGGAGGCCGCGCAGCGAGCCCCGGGCGCGGGCCGCGACCGCGAGGGCGGCGTCCAGGCCGCGGATGAAGCGGCGGGCGGCGGCTATGTCGGGGTGCGCCGACGGGCCGGTGCCGGCGACCACGGGGGCCAGCAGGGCGCGCAGCTCGGCGACCCGCATCCACCACAGGAACGGTGAGCCGATGACCAGGACCGGGGCCTCGGGCTCCCGGCGGCCGGCGCTCCGCGCGGGGCGCGGCGGGCCGTGGGCGCGGTGCGTACGGTCCTCCAGCCAGCTGTCGCAGTCCGGGGTGAGCGCTATCGCGGAGGGGGCGGGGACGTCGAGGCGGTCGGCGAGGTCGCGGACGAGGCGGTAGAGATCGGGGGCGGACTCCTCGGAGATCGGCACGGAGGGGCTGAGGGCCGGCCGTGCGCGGACGACGACCGCGGCGACCAGCGCGGCCAGGAGGAGGGCGAGCACCGCGGTGCCGCCGACCGTCCAGCGGGCGATGCCCCAGCCACCGTCCGCGCCGAGGCCGGCGCCGAGATGGCCGGTGGCGCCGCCGACGAAGAGCACCACGGCGACGGCGGCGGGCAGTATCGCCGCGGCCAGCGCCGCACCGCGGACGCGCAGTACGGCCAGGGCGCGGGCACGCGCCGCCAGGACGCCTGTTTCCGGACTTGCCACGAGCCTGTACACCCCCTGCTGTCCTGAAGGAGCCGGACCGAGAGATAAGGAGAGAACACGGGACGGGGAACGGGACGGACGGACGAAGTTGATGCGGTGCGTGGACGAGCGAGGTCACTCCCCCACCACTGTGGCACTGGCCACTGACATCGCAATGCCGGTGACCCACTTGCCGGACGCCGCCGTGGCAACCGTGCCGGATGAGGGCACTGCGACCACAGGACGCTTGCGCGGCACCCTAGTTGGGGGTTGTTCTCTCGTCAGCCGGTTACCGGCGTGGTCACTCGATGGAATGGCTTTGGGTAAAGCCGTGGACCGGTGGCCGGTCGGTCTGGGCCGCTTCCCGGCTGTCCGGAAGGCCCGGAAACAGCCGAGGCATATGCCATCTGGAATGACATATGCCTCGGAGCCACATGCGTGGCGCGTGCGTACGCGCCGGGGGACGCCTTACGCCTCGGCCGCCACCTTGGCGGCGATGTCGGTGCGGTGCTGGGAGCCGTCCAGGGAGATCCGGCCGACGGCCCGGTAGGCGCGCTCCCGGGCGGTGGCCAGGTCGGCACCGGTGGCGGTGACGGACAGCACCCGGCCGCCCGCGCTGAGCACCGCGCCGGACGCGCCGCGCCGGGTGCCGGCGTGCAGCACGTACGCCTCGGGGGCGTCCTGCTCGGCCACCTCGGCCAGGCCCTCGATCGGGTCGCCGGTGCGCGGGGTGCCCGGGTAGTTGTGGGAGGCGATGACGACGGTGACCGCGGCGCCGTCGGTCCAGCGCAGCGGCGGGAGGGCGGCCAGGGTGCCGGTGGCGGCGGCGTGCAGCAGGCCGGCGAGCGGGGTCTTGAGGCGGGCCAGCACGACCTGCGTCTCCGGGTCGCCGAACCGCGCGTTGAACTCGATCACGCGGACCCCGCGGGAGGTGATCGCCAGGCCCGCGTAGAGCAGCCCGGAGAAGGGGGTGCCGCGGCGCCGCAGCTCGTCGACGGTGGGCTGGAGCACGGTCTCCAGGACCTCGTCGACCAGCTTCGGGTCGGCCCAGGGCAGCGGGCTGTAGGCGCCCATCCCGCCGGTGTTGGGGCCCTCGTCGCCGTCGTAGGCGCGCTTGAAGTCCTGGGCGGGCTGGAGCGGGACGACGGTCTCGCCGTCGGTGACGGCGAAGAGGGAGACCTCGGGGCCGTCCAGGAACTCCTCGATCACCACGCGGTCGCACGCCAGCGCGTGGGCGCGGGCGGCTGCCACGTCCTCGGTGACGACGACGCCCTTGCCGGCCGCCAGGCCGTCGTCCTTGACCACATACGGAGCGCCGAAGGCGTCCAGCGCCTCGTCGATCTCCTCGGGGGTGGTGCAGACGTAGCTGCGGGCGGTGGGCACGGCCGCGGCGGCCATCACGTCCTTGGCGAACGCCTTGGAGCCTTCCAGCTGTGCGGCCCGGGCCGACGGGCCGAAGACCGGGATGCCGCGGTCGCGTACGGCGTCGGCGACGCCCGCCACCAGGGGGGCCTCGGGGCCGACGACGACGAGGTCGGCCTCCAGGCCCGCGGCGAGTTCGGCGACGGCCGCGCCGTCGAGGGCGTCGACACCGTGCAGTTCGGCCACCTCGGCGATGCCGGCGTTGCCGGGAGCGCAGTGCAGCGCGGTGACGTCGGGGTCGAGGGACAGAGAGCGGCACAGGGCGTGTTCGCGGGCGCCGCCGCCGATGACGAGGACCTTCACGGGGTGCAGCCTAGACGAGCGGGGCGACGGGCCGGACGCCAGCCCGGACGGCGGCGGGGACGGCCCGGACGCGGGGCGCGCGGCGGGCCGGAAACCGTCCGCCCCCGCGGCGGCACCTCTTTCGGGTGATCCGCGGCGGCCCTATACCCGATCCCGCACCACTTCCGGGCGGAAACGGCGCGACCGCGGGACGGTGGCCAGCCGTTCGGCGGTAGGAAGGAGGACGTGCGCAGCCGCCGTCTCGTTACGCCACGGGCGCACCGCACATGTCCGTACAGAGGGAGCGCACGGGTGAGTCAGCCGGAGATGCAGCCCGAGGGTCCCCCTCGGGGGGAGGGCGGGCAGGGACGGGGCGAGGGCCGCGGGCGGTTCCCGGAGCGCTGTCGGGACCGGCGGCATCCGGAGCGCCGGGCCGCCGGCCGGATGCGGGGCCGGGGCGATCTCATCGGGCGGGCCTTTCCGGGCGGCGACTGGGGCGAGCCGGCCGACCGGCTGGACGCGCTCTATCTGTGGACCGAGGAGAACGCGCTGCGCACCGCGGACTGGTATCTGCACGACCGGCTGGCCAAGCGCCGGGGCGCGCGGGCGCTGCGGCTGGGCGCCGCGGCCGGGGTGACCGCGGGCGGGGCGCTGCCGCTGCTGGACCTCGCCGGGGTGTGGGAGCACGCGGCGCCGTGGGGCGCGCTGGCGCTGCTGCTGGCGGCGGTGTGTGTGGGCGGCGACCGGTATTTCGGGGTGACCACCGGCTGGATGCGCGACCTGGCCACCGCGCAGGCGATCCACCGGCGGCTGGAGGCGCTCCAGTTCGACTGGGCGTCCGAGGGGGTGCGCGAGGTGCTCGGGCCGACGGAGGGCACCGCGAGCGAGGCGGCGGAGCGCTGCCTGGCGGTGCTGCGGCGGTTCAACGAGGACGTCGGGGAGCTCGTACGGACCGAGACGGCGGACTGGATGGTGGAGTTCCGGTCCGGGCCGGTGCCGCAGGCCACGCAGGCGGTGCTGCCGTGGGCGGCGCCGCGGCACGAGGGCCCGGGGCAGGCGGGGCGGTTCGTGCTGCCGCCCGGTGCGCGGCCGAACATGCCGCGGCAGCGCCCACCGGAGACACCCCGCTGAGGGCGCGCCGCGCAGGGCGGGAGACGGGACCGGGCGGGCCGGCGGAGGTGTGTGGGGCCCCCGCCGGGCCGCCCCGTGCGGTCTCCGGGCCGGTTCGGGCCCGTACCCGTTCAGCTGAAGACGATCATGGAGCCTTGGCCCAGGCTCCGGGTGGCGGCGGCGTGCAGCCCGAGCCAGACGTGCCGCTCCCTGGCGAACGGGCCGTCTTCCAGGGGGGCCACGCCCGCCCGCTCCTCCAGCGAGGTGGGGCCGGCCGGCGGCGCGGGCGCGGCCGGGGGGTTGGCCGGGTCGATGCCGAGGGCCGGTGCGACCAGTTCGAGGTCGCGCAGCAGGCCGTGGGAGGACCCCAGCGGGCCGCCGCCGGCCAGCAGTTCGTCGTTGG
Organism: Streptomyces albospinus; assembly: GCF_014648695.1. Lineage (GTDB taxonomy): Bacteria > Actinomycetota > Actinomycetes > Streptomycetales > Streptomycetaceae > Streptomyces > Streptomyces albospinus. Next base: position 254,608 of record NZ_BMRP01000007.1, on the reverse strand, counting down.
CGAGCGGGTGCGGGAAGTCGACCGGGACGTACGCGCCCGCGTGGTCGTAGTGCCAGACCAGATGGGACTGCTGTGCGGTGGTCTCGAACATCTCCAGCAACTGCTCGTAGTCGCCGCCCAGTTCGTCGACCGGGGTCACCTCCAGGCCGCACAGCCGCAGGAGGTAGGCGCGGCGCAGGAAGTGCAGCGCGTCGTAGTCGAAGCCGGCGACCGGTGCCACATCGCCGGAGAGGCCCGGCATGTAGCTGAAGACCGGGACCGTCGGCAGGCCGGCGTCGGCCAGCGCGCTGTCGTAGGCGGCGATCTCTTCGGAGAACGGGTTGTCGGGGCTGTGGCACAGCACATCGACGAGGGGTACCAGCCACAGGTCACATGCCACGGGTGAGGGCTCGCTTCCGGTCGGGGACGGGGACACCGGCGCACGTACAGCCACGGGTACGGCCCATTACGGCCGATGGTCGGGACAGCGTAGTGCTACCCGCGCTTTCCGACGAGAGCGAGGGAGTGCTCGTTGTACTCGGCGATCAGCCGCTGGGCGTCCGGCAGGTCGTGCCGCAGGAGGGCGTCGGCGAGTTCGCTGTGGCCGTGCCAGAGGCGGCCCCGCAGCTGCGGCTCGCTGCGCAGCAGGGGCACCGCGAACATCCAGGTCTGGACGCGGATCCGGTCGAGGAAGTCGCTGATGTAGGCGTTCTTGACGATGCCGCTCAGCTCGCGCCAGAACCGCAGGTCGTAGCCGATGAGGACGTCCAGGTCGCCGGCCCGGGCGGCGCGTTCGGCCTCCTCGGCGCGGCGCCGGATGGAGATCAGCACCTCGGCGGGGGTGGCCAGCAGGGCCCGCTCGGCGCCGCTGCGGAAGATGCCCTCGATGATCAGGGTGCGGGCCTCGACCATGGCGCGGAAGTCGTCGGCGGTGAAGGCGTGCACCTTGAAGCCGCGGTGCTGCTCGACGTCCAGGAGGCCCTGGGCGCACAGGTCGAGCAGCGCCTCGCGCACCGGCGTCGCGGAGACGCCGTACTGGTCGGCGATCTCCTTGACGGTGAAGGGGTGGCCGCACGGCAGCCGGCCGGCCAGCACCTCGTCGCGCAGCGCATCGGCGATCTGCTGGCGCAGGGTGCTGCGCCGTATGACTGAGCTCTCTCCGCCGGCGGCCATCCGGTGCGTCCCCTTCGACGTCCATGACCGCAGGTGAGCGCGGCCCCCGCCCACGATAGGCGAGGGCCGCGGCGGGCTGCCGCCCGACAGGTTCCCGCGGTGGGCCGGCCGGCTCAGACGGTGTGCGCGTCCGCGGCGGTCAGCGCCTCGTCGAGGGCGGCCAGGCCCTCCTTGGCCTCGGCCTCGGTGACGGTGCAGGGCGGGACGACATGCGTCCGGTTCATGTTCACGAAGGGCCACAGGCCGCCGCGCTTGCAGGCCGCGGCGAATTCGGCCATCGGGGCGTTGGCGGCGCCGGACGCGTTGTAGGGCACCAGCGGCTCGCGGGTCTCCTTGTTCTTCACCAGGTCCAGGGCCCAGAAGACGCCCATGCCGCGGACCTCGCCGACGGAGGGGTGCCGCTCGGCGATCGCGCGCAGCGCCGGGCCGATCACCGTCTCGCCGATCTCCGCGGCGTTCTCCACGATCCGCTCCTCGGCCATCGCGCCGAGCGTGGCGACGGCGGAGGCGCAGGCCAGCGGGTGGCCGGAGTAGGTCAGGCCGCCGGGGTAGGGCCGCTGGTCGAAGGTGGCGGCGATCTCGGCGCTGATGGCGACGCCGCCCAGGGGTACGTAGCCGGAGTTGACGCCCTTGGCGAAGGTCAGCAGGTCCGGGGTGACGCCGAAGTGGTCGGCGGCGAACCAGCGGCCCGTACGGCCGAAGCCGGCCATCACCTCGTCGAGGATGAAGACGATGCCGTGGCGGTCGCAGATCTCGCGGACGCCGGCGAGGTAGCCGGGCGGCGGGACCATGATCCCGGCGGTGCCGGGGACGGTCTCCAGGATGATCGCGGCGATCGACTGCGGGCCCTCGAAGGCGATGGTCTCTTCCAGGTGGGCCAGCGCGCGCTCGCACTCCTGGGCCTCGTTCTCGGCGTGGAACGGCGAGCGGTAGAGGAACGGGCCCCAGAAGTGGACGACGCCGGCCGAGGCGGTGTCGGAGGGCCAGCGGCGCGGGTCGCCGGTCAGGTTGATCGCGGCGGCGGTGGCGCCGTGGTACGAGCGGTAGGTGGACAGCACCTTGGCGCGGCCGGTGTGCAGCCGGGCCATCCGGACCGCGTTCTCCACGGCCTCGGCGCCGCCGTTGGTGAAGAAGATCTTGTCGAGGTCGCCGGGGGTGCGCTCGGCGATCAGCCGGGCGGCCTCGGAGCGGACGTCCACGGCGAAGCCCGGGGCTATGGTGCAGAGCTTGGCGGCCTGCTCCTGAACGGCCGCGACGACCTTCGGGTGCTGGTGGCCGATGTTGGTGTTGACCAGCTGGGACGAGAAGTCGAGGTAGCGGTTGCCGTCGTAGTCCCAGAAGTACGAGCCCTCGGCACCGGCGACCGGCAGCGGGTCGATCAGGCCCTGCGCGGACCAGGAGTGGAAGACGTGCGCGCGGTCGGCGGCCTTGACCGCGGCGCCGGCGGCGGGGTCGGGGTGCTTCGTGGTCACGGTCGGTACCTCGGATCGGTCGCGGGAGTCCGCCGCCGGACAGGGACGGCGAACGGCTCCCAGCCTAAGGATCACGGCCCTCGGGCCGGTACCGACACTGTGTATGGCGCTCACCACGTGCGCGGACAGAATGTCTACGGCCCTGGAGGAAACTCCAGGGATGCCCGGGGGTGGGGCACCTCCCCCGGGCTCCGTCAGGAACCGCGGCGCTCGGCGTGTGGCGCGCGCGGCACGGCGGTCAGACCGCCGCGGCGGGAAAGGCGGTGCGGACCGCCCCTTGCCAGTGGTTGGCGTACAGATGGGGCCGCAGCGCCGATAATCCGGCGCAGTACTTGGTGAACTCGGCGGCCTGGAGCCCGTATCCGGTCAGCAGCCGGTCGGCCTCGGTGAGCCGCCCGCAGGTCTTGGTGTCGACGAGCACCAGTCCGCCGTCGGCCCGTACGGTGCGGCCGGTCTCCAGGTCGCGGCAGAGGAGGGCCGCGTCGCAGGTGACGCGCTGGCCGTCCGCCACGAACGTCGTGCGCTGGTAGTCGGTCTCGATGGAGCGGCCCAGTTGGGTGGGGGCCTGGATGCCGTACGTGCGGTCGAGTACGGAGGCGAGGAAGCCGCGCGGGGCGTCTCCCAGGGCCGCGGCGCCGGGCATCAGCGGCTGGCGGTGTTTGACCGTTTCGCCGTGCCGCCCCTTGAGCTTGATCTCGAACTGCCGCTCTCCGGTGTCGGCGTAGAGCCGCTCGCGGATCTTGTAGCGGAGCCGGCTGCGCTGCCGGTGGTCGTGGAAGGAACGCAGGTCGGGGGTGTCGTAGTAGAAGGAGTGGTAGCGGAACCAGCGGCGGCCGTTGATGCACAGCACCGCGAACGGGCCGCCGGGCCGCCGCCGGTCGGTGAGTTCGGCCGCGAAGGCGGCGAAGACCTCGACCGGGACGAGGTAGGTGCTGCTGTAGCGGGCGAGGAGTTCGGCGCGGGCCTGGACCTCGGCCAGCGGAACCGGTCGGGCGGCCATCGCGGCGCGCGCGACGGCTCGTACGGCGGGTATCACACGGTCTCCTTGTGATGGGGGACGGGGGATCGTGCACGCCTTGGCATCGTGAGGTGTCTGTCGTCGCTCTGTGCGGTTGTTCTCCGGTCTCGACGATCGGTAACCCCGGAAAGTTCCGTAGCGCGGAATCAGTCATCCATTCGTCAATTCCCGGACACGGAAGCCCTCTTGACGACACGGCAGCCCATCGGCCGACCGGCCCGTATGCCACGCCGCCGGGAACCCGGTCCCCCGTGGACGGCGGCGACCAGTCCGCCCCTACGGGCGCAGGTCTTGGCCGAATACCGCACCACCGGCCGGACGTACGGCCTCGATATCCTCACCGCGGACGAGTTGGCGCTCCCACAGGGCGGGGTCGGGGGAAAGCCGGGCTAAGGAGCGGGGGATCATGGAACAGCAGGGGCGTTCGAGACGCACGGGCCGGTTCGGAGGACTGGCTCCGCTGGGCGCGCACGATCCCCAGCGGATCGGCGACTACCGCCTGATCGGGCGGCTCGGCGAGGGCGGCATGGGGCGGGTGTTCCTGGCGCGTTCGGACCGCGGCCGGACCGTCGCCGTCAAACTGGTGCGTACGGAACTGGCCCACCAGGAGGAGTTCCGGGCCCGCTTCCGGCGCGAGGTACGGGCCGCCCGGCAGGTCGGCGGGGAGTGGACCGCTCCCGTACTGGACGCGGACACCGAGGCCGAGACACCCTGGGTCGCCACCGGGTACATCGCCGGCCCCTCCCTCCAGCAGGTCGTCGGCGGGGGCGCACCGCTGCCGGAGCGCACGGTGTGGATCCTGGCCGCCGGGCTGGCCCGCGCGCTGCGGTCGGTGCACGCCGCCGGGATCATCCACCGCGACCTCAAGCCGTCCAACATCCTGATCACCATCGACGGCCCGCGGGTCATCGACTTCGGCATCGCACGGGCGCTGGAGGGGATGAACGCGAGCGGGGTGACCCATACGGGAGCGGCGGTCGGCTCGCCCGGCTTCATGGCCCCCGAGCAGGTCCGCGGTGCACCGCTCACCCCGGCCTGCGACGTCTTCTGCCTCGGGTCCGTCCTGATGTACGCGGCGACCGGACGCCAGCCGTTCGGCTCCGATACGACCCTGCCGCACGCGATGATGTACCGCATCGCCGAAGAGGAGCCGGACCTGACCGGGCTCCCCGAGGGGCTGTACGACCTGGTCACCGCCTGCCTGGCCAAGGACCCGGCGCAGCGCCCCACCCCGGACGAGCTGGTGGCCCGCGCGGAGAGCGGCCGGGCCGCCACCGGGGCGGCGGACGACGAACCGTGGCTCCCAGGAGCGCTGACGGCCCGTCTGGGGCGGCATGCGGTGGAACTGCTGGAGGCGGAGAACCCGCAGGAGGCCGCGGACCAGGAGCCCGGCCTGCACGCGCAGCCCACCGCCGTCTCGCCTTCCCCGGCGTACGCCCGGCCCGCGGTCCCCGGCGGGTCCACCCCGCCGCCCGCCGCGGCGGCCCCAGCGCCCGCGGCTCCGGCCGCACCGCGCCGCCGCCGCAGAGCCGGCGTGGCCCTGCTGGCGGCCGGCGCACTCGCCCTGGCCGGGGCGGGCGCGGCCACCGCGTACGCGCTGCTGAGCGGGGCCGACGGCACCGCCTCCGCCGGCGTGGCGAAGGACGGCAGGCCGGCGAAGGACGGGAAGCCGGTGAAGGGCGGTATTCCGCCGGAGTACCTCGGCATCTGGTCGACGACGGTCGGCGACAGCACCACCGACGTCCGGCGCTTCACCCTCGTCCAGGGCAAGCCCGGCGACACCGTGCTCAGGATGGAGGCCACCGGGCCCACGTACGACTGCCGGTTCGCGGCCACCCTGAAGAGCGCGGGACCGCCGGTCCGGCTCGGCCCGTCCACCGTGGTCTCCGGCCCGCCCGACACCTGCCGCCCCGGCACCCCCAGCACCCTGGAGCTGATGGCCGGCGAGCTGCGGCGCACCTTCGACGACGCGGGCGGCCTGGCGCCGCTGCTGTACACGAAGACGGGGTGACGGCGGAGGCGTGCCGCCTCCGCCGTCACCCCGTACGACAGGTCCCGCGTACCGCGGACGCCCCTACGACAGGAACGAGTTGATCTCGATCGTCTCGTCCCGGCCGGGGCCCACGCCGATCGCGGAGATCGGGGCGCCGGACATCTCCTCCAGCGCCTTCACGTACGCCTGGGCGTTCTTCGGCAGGTCGGCGAAGGTCTTCGCCTTGGTGATGTCCTCGGACCAGCCCGGCAGCATCTCGTAGACCGGCTTCGCGTGGTGGAAGTCGGTCTGGCTGTAGGGCAGCTCCTCGACGCGCTCGCCGTCGATCTCGTAGGCCACGCAGACCGGGATCTGCTCCCAGCCGGTGAGGACGTCGAGCTTGGTGAGGAAGAAGTCCGTCAGGCCGTTGACCCGGGTCGCGTAGCGGGCGATGACCGCGTCGAACCAGCCGCAGCGGCGGTCGCGGCCGGTGGTGACACCGCGCTCGCCGCCGATCCGGCGCAGCGCCTCGCCGTCCTCGTCGAACAGCTCGGTCGGGAACGGGCCGGCGCCGACGCGGGTGGTGTACGCCTTGAGGATGCCGATGACCCGGCTGATCTTGGTCGGGCCGACGCCGGCGCCGGTGCAGGCACCGCCCGCGGTCGGGTTCGAGGACGTCACGAAGGGGTACGTGCCGTGGTCGATGTCGAGCAGGGTGCCCTGCCCGCCCTCGAAGAGCACGACCTTGTCGTTGTCCAGGGCGTCGTTGAGGATCAGGGTGGTGTCGGCGACATAGCCCTTGATCTGGTCGGCGTAGCCCAGCAGCTCCTCGACGACCTGGCCGGCCTCGATGGCGCGGCGGTTGTAGAGCTTGGTGAGCAGCTGGTTCTTGACGTCGAGCGCCGCCTCGACCTTCTGGGTCAGGATCGACTCGTCGTAGAGGTCCTGGACCCGGATGCCGGTGCGGTTGATCTTGTCGGCGTAGGTCGGGCCGATGCCGCGGCCGGTGGTGCCGATCTTCCGCTTTCCGAGGAAGCGTTCCGTCACCTTGTCGACAGTGATGTTGTACGGCGTGATCAGATGCGCGTTACCGCTGATCAGCAGCTTGGACGTGTCGACGCCGCGCTCGTTGAGTCCGCTCAGCTCGGAGAGCAGGACCGCCGGGTCGACGACGACACCGTTGCCGATGACCGGGGTGCACCCCGGCGAGAGGATTCCGGAAGGGAGGAGGTGCAGTGCGTACTTCTGGTCGCCGACGACGACCGTGTGGCCGGCGTTGTTGCCGCCCTGGTAGCGCACCACGTAGTCCACGGACCCACCGAGCAGATCGGTGGCCTTTCCCTTGCCTTCATCACCCCACTGAGCACCGAGCAGCACAAGTGCGGGCACAGGCGTACACCCCTTCCGGGCGGGGCATGTCCAACGTGCGTGGATGGCGTGGCGTCGCGTGTTCGCGCAGACGTCATCGCCAGAGCCGTCGGACCGGTGCCCCGGAATAGACGAAGCCCCTGGCGCAATAGCGCAAGGGGCTCTTGCACCGAGATGCTACCTGAGGAAGGACCGAGGTGTCGGCGCAGCCTTCTGGGCACTCTCCCGCGGACTCCGTTCGGGGGTGCCCCCTGCTTGTGGTCATCGACCCGGTCGCCCGCAGTACGGACGGCGAGTCCGTACGAATCGCGAAGGATGTCCTGTGCGCGGGCGCGGGAGCGAAAATCTGCCTCCCCGAGGGGCCCGAGGAATTCGCCAGGGCGCTGGCCCGGCGCGGCCACCGGCGCCCGGTGGTGATCGGCGACGACCGCGCGCTCCTGCGGGTCGTGGGCCTGCTCCACAGGGAGCGGGAGCTGGCCGGGGTGCCGCTGTCGATGGTGCCGGTGGGCACGCCGGCCGCGGTCGCGCTGAGCCGGACGCTGGGCGTCCCCACGGACGCCGTGGCCGCCGCGCGCGCCGTGCTGGACGGCGAGGAGCGGCCGATGGACCTGCTCACGGACGACAGCGACGGCATCGTGCTGGGCGGGCTGCGGATCCCCTGCGGGGACGGGGCGCTGCCGGAATACGGGGCGCACGGCGATCCGGGGGAGGGCGGCGGGTACGGCCCGCCGGGCGCCGTCGGGACGATGGGGTATACGGGCGAGGCCGGGCCCCTGGGGGAAGCGGCGTACCCCGGGGCGGGGCACCGGCCCTGGTGGCGGCCGGCCGCGCGGACCGCCCGGACGGCGCTGTCGCTGCTGGCCCCGGCGGGCGGGCTGGGCGGCCGGCGCGGGCGGGTGCCGGCGCAGCAACTGCGGCTGCGGATCGAGGCGGACGGAGCGCTGCTGGCGGACCTGGACCGGCCGGTGCGGGGGGTGTCGGTGGTGCCGCGCGGGGTGTGTGCGGAGGGCACCGCCGGTCCGGACGGCACGGACGACGCGAGCGGTACGGCGGGTGCACTCGGGCCGGCGGCGGCGCCGGACGTTCCGGCCCCGTCCGGCGGGCTGGCCGAGGTGGTCGTCCACTGGGCCGGCGAGGGGCGCCCCGTACGGGCCCGGGCGCGAGCGGTGACGGTGTCCGGGGCGGACTTCCACTACCGGGCGGACGCGCTGGTCGGCGGGCCGGTCAGGACGCGTACGTGGACGGTGCAGGCGGGGGCCTGGCGGCTCCAGCTGCCGCGGCGGGACTGACCGCCGGCCGGGGAGCGGCCGGCGCCCGGGCTCAGCGCCGGGGGGCCTCGGCCGGGGCCGTGTCGTCCTCGTCGGCGCGCAGCCGGCCGAGGTGGTTGCGCCAGCGGTCCATCATGCCGGTGAGCTCGTGCTGCATGAACTCGATGAAGGCGAGGGTCTCGGCGATCCGGCGGCCCGCGTCGGAGTCCTCGCCCAGGCTCTCGACGCCGTCGCGGAGGGTGTGCTCCCAGCGGATGAGGATGCTGTCCCGGCGGGTGAGGGCCTCGTACCACTGGTCGCTGTGGACGCGGTACCGGTCGCGGCGGGAGCCCGGCTCGCGCTCGCGGCTGACCATGCCCACCTGGGAGAGGTAGCGGATCGCGCCGGAGACCGCGGCGGGGCTGACCTGGAGCCGCTCGCCCAGCTCGGCCGAGGTCAGCACGCCGGTGTCGGAGGCGAGCAGGCAGGCGAAGACCCGGGCCGGCATGCGCTGCATCCCGGCGTCGACCATCTGCGCCGCGAACCGCTCGACGAACGTCGGGACGGCGTCGTCGCGGTAGCCGCGGTCGTCGCGCCCGGCTGCGTCCGGTGTGCCCTGTGCGGTCCGTCCGCTCTGCCGGTCGCCGCTGCTCTGCTGTCGCTGCTCGCCCATACCCGCATCATCTCCCCTGATCAGAGCCACTCCGCCGACTTTATACGGTTTCTTAACTTCACAAATTTATGAATCTCGCGTATCTTCGGAATCATGACGAAGGCGATCAGCGTGTCCGGCCTCCACAAGTCCTTCGGTCGGACACAGGCGTTGGACGGCCTCGACTTCGATGTCGAGGCCGGTGAGGTGCACGGCTTCCTCGGGCCCAACGGCGCGGGCAAGTCCACGACGATCCGGGTGCTGCTGGGCCTGCTGCGCGCCGACCGCGGCGCCGCCCGGCTGCTGGGCCGGGACCCTTGGCAGGACGCGGTCGCGATCCACCGCCGCGTGGCCTACGTGCCCGGCGACGTCACCCTGTGGCGGAACCTCTCCGGCGGCGAGGTCATCGACCTTTACGGCCGGCTGCATCAAAGGGACGGCGCGAAGCGCCTCCGGTGGGGCAGTGGCGGGCTGGGGATACCTCCCAGCGGTAGCTGGGGGAGGGCGGGCGGGCTCGACACCGCGCGCCGGGCCGAACTCCTGGAGCGCTTCGAGCTGGATCCCACCAAGAAGGGGCGCACGTACTCCAAGGGCAACCGCCAGAAGGTCGCGCTGGTCGCCGCCTTCGCCTCGGACGTCGATCTGCTGATCCTCGACGAGCCGACCTCCGGACTCGACCCGCTGATGGAGGAGGTCTTCCAGTCGTGTGTCGCCGAGGAGCGCGACCGCGGCCGTACGGTCCTGCTCTCCAGCCATGTGCTGTCCGAGGTCGAGGCGCTCTGCGACCGCGTCAGCATCATCCGCAAGGGCCGCACCGTCGAGTCCGGCTCCCTCGGCGAACTGCGGCACCTCACCCGCACCTCCGTCGTCGCCGAGCTCGCCGGATCGCCCGAGGGCCTCGGCCGGCTGCCCGGCGTCCATGGCCTGGACGTGCAGCCGAGGGCGGGCGGCGCGGGCTGCCGGGTCCGGCTCCAGGTCGACACCGACAAGCTCGACGCCGTGCTCCGGCTGCTCGGCGCGTCGGGCCTGCGCAGCCTCAGCAGCACCCCGCCCACCCTGGAGGAGCTGTTCCTCCGCCACTATCAGGACGACGTCCACCGGCCGGGCGGCGTCCGCACCGAAGGGGCGGTCGCGCGATGACCGCGGCAGCCGCGGCGGCCCCCGCCCGCGCCGGGGGAGCGCGCCATCTGGCGGGCACCGGCGCCCTGTTGCGCCTCGCGCTGCGCCGCGACCGGCTGATGATCCCGGCGTGGGTGCTGGTCCTCGGCCTGTCGGTCGCCGGCATGGGCTCGTCCCTCCAGACGCTGTACGACACCGCCGCCAAGCGCGCCGGCCTGGCCGCGTCGATGAACGCCAACGCCTCGCTCCGCGCGCTGTACGGACCGGTCTTCAGCGACTCCGTCGGCGGCCTGGTCGCCTGGCGGATGGCCGGGCTCGGCGCGGTGCTGGCCGCCGTGATGAGTCTGCTGATCGTCGTCCGGCACACCCGCGAGGAAGAGGAGACGGGCCGTCAGGAGCTGCTCTCCGCCGCCATGGTGGGGCGCCAGGCACCGCTGACCGCGGCCCTGCTGGCGGCGCTGGTCGCCAACGCCGGTGTCGCCGTGCTCATCGCCGCCGGGCTCGCCAAGTCCGGGCAGCCGGCGGCCGGTTCACTCGCCCTCGGCATCGCGGTCGGCGGCGCCGGCATGTTCTTCGCCGCCCTGGCCGCGATCGCCGCACAGCTCACCGAGAGCGCCCGGATGGCCAAGGGCCTGACCGGCGCGGCCCTCGGGCTGGCCTTCGCGCTGCGCGCCGCCGGTGACGCCGCGGGCGCGCCGGTCGGAGCCGCCAAGGGGGGCGACGCCCCCGTGCTCACCTGGCTCTCGCCGGTCGGCTGGTCGCAGAACCTCCGGGCGTACGCCGATGAGCGCTGGTGGGTGGCGCTGCTCTTCGCCGCCGCGACGGCCGCGGCGACCGCGGCGGCGTACGCCCTCACCGCCCGCCGCGACGTCGGGATGAGCTTTCTGCCGGCCCGCCCCGGACCGGCCCGGGCACCCCGCTCGCTGGCCGGCCCGACCGGCCTGGCCTGGCGGTTGCAGCGCACCACCCTGCTGGGCTGGACGGCCGGCTTCGCGCTCGCCGGTGCGGCGTTCGGCGGGATCGCCAAGGGGGCCGCGAGCATGGTCGGCGGCAATCAGCAGACCCGCGAGATCTTCGAGCGGATGGGCGGCCAACGGGGGCTGACCGACGCCTTTCTGGCCACGATGACCGGCATGCTCGGCATGATCACGGCGATCTACGCCGTGGGCGCGGTGCTCCGGTTGCGCGCCGAGGAGACCGGCGACCGCGCCGAGCCGGTCCTGGCGGGCGCGGTGGGCCGGGTGCGCTGGGCGTGCGGCCATCTGGCCATCGCCGTGGTGGGCAGCGCCGTGGTGCTGGCCACCGGCGGGCTGACCCTGGGCATCAGCTACGGCGCCTCCGTCGGCGACATCGCCGGCCGCACGGGTCCGGTGCTGACCGCCGCGCTCTCCCAGCTCCCGGCGGTGTGGACGCTCACGGGTCTGGCCGTGCTGGTCCTCGGCCTGCTGCCGAAGGCGACCGGCGCCGTCTGGGCCCTGGTCGGCGGCTGCCTCGCCCTGGGCTGGGTCGGCCCCGCCCTCGATCTCCCCCAGTGGGCGATGGACCTCTCGCCGTACGGCCATCTGCCCAGGCTCCCGGGCGGTGCGGTGACGGCCGCGCCCTTCCTCTGGCTGCCGGCCCTGTCGGCGGTCTTCATATCCGCCGGCCTGGCCGGCTTCCGCCGCCGCGATATCGGCTGACCCCCAGTCGTGCGCCG
>NZ_BMRP01000007.1:212246-242883 GCF_014648695.1 Streptomyces albospinus | reverse complement strand
CCCGCCGGACCACCGCACTGTCCACAGCCTGTGGACAGTGCCGTCCGAAGCGGCGTCCGAAGTGATGCCGAAGCGCCGACCGGTGTGCCGACCGGCCGTCACACCGGGTGCGCCCGCACCGGAAAGGAGATCATTATGGCGCCGCCCGCCCGCCGTACCGGCCGTTCGCAGCCCTCAGCCGCCCGGCGTCACCAGCCGCGCCTCGTACGCGAACACCGCCGCCTGGGTGCGGTCGCGCAGGCCGAGCTTCACGAGAATCCGGCTGACATGCGTCTTCACGGTCGATTCGGCGACGACGAGATGCGCCGCGATCTCACCGTTCGACAGCCCCTGGGCCACCAGCACCAGCACCTCCGTCTCCCGTTCCGTGAGGTCGCCGATGCGTTCCTGGGCCGGCGCACGGGGCGCGCCGAGCCGGGAGAACTCGCTGATCAGCCGCTTGGTGACGGTGGGGGCGAGCAGCGCCTCCCCCGAGGCGACGATCCGGACGCCCTCGGCGAGCTGGCCGGCCGAGGCGTCCTTGAGGAGGAAGCCGCTGGCTCCGGCGCGCAGCGCTTGGTAGACGTACTCGTCCAGGTCGAAGGTGGTCAGCACGAGGACCTTGGCGTCCGCGTCGGCGGCGACGATCTCGCGGGTCGCCTCCAGGCCGTTCATCTCCGGCATCCGGATGTCCATCAGGACGACGTCGGGCCGGAGGACCGCGACCTTGTGCACCGCCTGCCGGCCGTCGACGGCCTCGCCGACGACCTCGATGTCCGGCATGGCGTTCAGCAGCACGGAGAAACCCTCGCGGACCATCACCTGGTCGTCGACGATCAGCACCCGGATCATGCGGCACCCCCGCCCGCCGTGCTCTCCCCCGCCGTGTGCGCCACGGGAATGAAGGCCGCGACCTCGAAACCGCCGTCCTCGGTGTGGTCGGCCGTTATCTCACCACCCAGCATCTGCACCCGCTCCCGCATACCGAGCACCCCGTGCCCCGCGCCCGGGGACGGCTTGGCGAGCCGGCTCGGGGCGCCGTTCACGATCCGCAGTCCGAGCCCGCCCAGCACGTACGAGATCTCCACCCGGGCGTCCGCGCCCGGCGCATGCCGCAGCGTATTGCTGAGCGCCTCCTGCACGATCCGGTACGCGGACAGTTCGACGCCCTGCGGCAGCGGCCGGGGCGCCCCGGTGATCACCGCCTCGACGGTCAGACCGGCGCTGCGCACGCTGCCCAGCAGCGAATCGAGGCTGGCGAGCGTCGGCTGCGGGGCCTCCGGGTCGCTCTCGGCGAAGGCGTCCGGGTCCTCGGAGCGGACCACGCCCAGGATGCGGCGCAGTTCGGTGAGCGCGGCGACCGCGTTCTCGCGGATGGTGGCGAAGGAGGTGGCGAGCTCGGGCGGGGTGTCCGCCACCCGGTAGGGCGCCGCCTCGGCCTGGATGGCGATCACCGACATATGGTGCGCGACGACGTCGTGCAGCTCACGGGCGATCAGGGCGCGCTCCTCCAGCAGGGTGCGCCGGGAGCGCTCCTCGGCGGTGGCGCTCTGCGTCTCGACGACCTGCCGGCGCTCCTCGCGCCAGGCGCGGATCGCCGCGGCGGAGACGAGGACGACCCCGGAGAAGAAGGCCACCTCCGTCATGTCGCCCGCGACACCGCCGCCGGTCAGCGTCGACAGCACCCCGCCCAGCCCGAAGGTGACCAGCCACATCTCCACGGCCAGCCGCGGCCGGGTGCGCAGCACCACCAGCGTCATCACGACGAGGTGGATGGCGAAGGCCGCACCGCCCCACGGGCTGCCGTACGGACCGAAGACCCGCATCCAGACCAGCCCCAGGACAACCGCCAGCAGCGACAGCCAGAAGGCGCCCACCGGCCGGAAGAGGGTGAGCGCCGGCGGCGCGGCGAGCAGCAGCGCGGACACGATGCCGAGCACGCCGCGGATCGGGCCCATCTCGTAGCCCGCGGTGAAGCTCGCGAGGAAGACGCACACCGCGAAGAAGCCGACGGCGGAGTGCGGCAGCCAGCGCGCCGCGCGCTTGACCCGCCCCGGCAGCCACCCCACCCAGCGGTCCAGCTTGGCGTCGTCCAGCGGCGGCATCGGGCGGAGGGCGAAGGCGTCGACGAACAGGTCCTGGCGCAGCGTGTGCAGCGCGCCATGGGCTATGCGGGCCTCCGAGCGCAGAGTGCTCTGCGTCTGGGTCGTCTCATTCACGCAGACAACGGTAAGCAGCGACGGCCGTCCGGGCGTCCCCACGGAAGCGGATCTGCGGGCGTCCGTCTCAAGTACTACGCGGGCGGGAGCGGCTGCCCCGCAGGTCACAGGGGGCGGCGGGCGGTCGCCGATGCCGCTGGGGTCATATCGGTCACATCCGGATATCCAGCGCAAGCCAGACGGGCTTCGCGCGGGCGGTCCGCCCTCGCGCCGGCCGGCCGCCCACCTGCCCCGCCCCGCCCGTCAGCCCGCCCGCCGGCCCTCGTCGAGCAGCAGCGCGAGGAGGGTTCGGAAGGCGGCGGTGCCAGGGGTGACGGGTGCATAGTGGCCGACGCCCGGGAGTTCGCGGAGCTCCGTGGCGGCGGGGTGGGCGGCGGCGTAGCGGCGGGAGAGATCCGGCGGGACGTCCGGGTCGGCGGTGCCGTGCAGCAGCGTGACGGGGACGCCGGCGGGCCCGTGGGCCATCGGGTCGGCGGCGGCCAGGCGTTCCGCGAGGCCGGGCCCGGCGCCGAGCAGCTCGGCGACCGCGCCGTTGCTCAGGCCCAGTTCATGGGCGCGAGCCAGGTCGGCGACCGGCGAGACCGCGACGACCCGGGTCACCGGGGTACCGGGGCGGGCGGCGGCGAGCAGCGCGAGGTGCCCGCCCGCCGAGTGCCCCACGAGGACGACGCCACGGCGGCCCGGCGCGACCCCCGCCGCACCACCGGACCCACCACCGGATCCCGCACCGCCGGACCCACCACCGGACGTGGCACCGGCCCCCGCCACGGACCCGAAGCCGGCCGCCGCGCCGACCGCCGCGCCGATGGCCGCCGCCACGTCCGCGAACGTCCGCGGCGCACCGCCGCCCGCGCCCACCCGGCGGTATTCGGCCAGGGCGACCGGCAGACCGGAGCGGGCCAACTCGGCGGCGCACGGCGACAGATGACGCCGGTCGTACGCCGCGCGCCAGAAACCGCCGTGCAGCAGGACCACCACCGGACCGCCGGGACCGGCCCCGGCCCCAAGCTCCGCCACAGCCCCAGGCGCCGCCCCGGACCCCGGCTCCGGCTCCGGCTCCGGCCACGACCCGTACAGGTCCACCACCTGGTCCGGATGCGGCCCGTACGCCACCGTGCGGACCGGCGCCACCGGGGCGAGCCCCAGCAGCGCCGCCTCCTCGTCGGCCGCGCTCACCCGCCGTCCCCGCCGGCCACCGGGCCCTCCGCCGGCGGCACCGCCGCCGTGGCCGTCCCGGCGTCCGCGGCCGTGTCGCGGTCCGCCTGCTCGCGCAGCACCTCACCGAGCACCCAGGCCGCCCGCTCCGCGTCCGCGAAGGTCGTGTAGAGCGGGGTGAAGCCGAAGCGCAGCACATCCGGACGGCGGAAGTCGCCGACCACACCGCGCCGGATGAGCTCTTCCATCACCTCACCGGCACCCACGGACTCCAGCGACACCTGGCTGCCGCGCCGCCGGTGCTCGTACGGCGTGACCGAGCGGACCCGGCCCGGCGGCGCGTACTCGTTCACGCACTCCAGGAAGAAGTCGGTCAGCGCCAGGCTCTTGGTGCGCACCTCCTCGATGGAGACGCCGTCCCAGATCTCCAGTGCCGCCTCCAGCGCCAGCAGCGACAGGATGTCGGGGGTGCCGACCCGGCCGCGCAGGATGCCGCCGGCCGGGGTGTAGCCCGGGTCCATCCCGAACGGGTCGGCATGCGAGTTCCAGCCGGGCAGCGGCGACTCGAACCGCTCCTGGAGGCTCTCCCGGATGTAGAGGTACGCGGGCGAACCCGGGCCGCCGTTGAGGTACTTGTACGTGCAGCCGACGGCGAGATCCACCCCGTGGGCGTCCAGCCCCACCGGCAGCGCACCGGCGCTGTGGCACAGGTCCCAGACGGCGAGCGCGCCCGCGGAGTGCAGCGCGGCGGTGATGCCGGGGAGGTCGTTGAGCTCGCCGGTGCGGTAGTCGACGTGGTTGACCAGCGCGAGCGCGGTCCGCTCGGTGACCTCGTCGGCGATCCGCGCGGGCTCGACCGGGCGCACCGCGAGACCGGCCATCCGGGCCGCCGAGCGCGCGATATAGCCGTCGGTCGGGAAGGTCGTGGCGTCGACCAGGATTTCCGTACAGCCCTTTCCGGCCATCCTGATGCCGCCGACCACCGCCTTGAAGATGTTGACGCTGGTCGAGTCGCCGACCACCACCCGGCCCGGCGCCGCCCCGACGATCGGCGCGATCCGGTCGCCGACCCGCTCGGGCGCGGTCCACCAACCCGACTCGGTCCAGGACCGGATGCGCAGCTCGCCCCACTCGCGGGTGATGACATCGGCGATCCGGCCGGGCACCGAGCGGGGCAGCGCGCCGAGCGAGTTGCCGTCCAGGTAGACGGTGTCCTCGTCGAGGACGAAGCGGTCGCGGGTCGCGGTGAGCGGCCCGGCCGCGTCCAGCTCCGCGGCGCGCGCCGCCTCCTTGCGCAGGCCCGAACCGCCGGACGCGCCCGCGGGCTGCCGCGGGGCCGCGGGACGCTCCGGGCTCCCGGCACCCTCGGGGCGCTGTGCCCCGGTGTTCTCAGAACTCTCAGACATGGCTTCGCGCCGTCCACAGCTCGGGGAAGACGTTCTTGCGGGCCCGCTTCTCCAACCAGGCGACTCCCGCGGATCCACCGGTACCCATTTTCGCTCCCATCGCCCGCCGCGTCGCCACCAGATGGTCGTTGCGCCAGCGCCAGACCAGCTCGGCGACATCGGTCAAGAGCTCACCGAGCCGGACCAGTTCGGACTCCTGCGGCCCGGCGAAGATCTCCGCCCACACCGCCTCGACGGCCGGGTCCGGTTCGTAGCGCAGCGCCGGGTCCCGCCGGAGCACGGCCGACGGGACGGCATGGCCGCGGCGCGCGAGCAGCCGCAGCACCTCGTCGTACACGCTCGGCTCCTGGAGCGCCTTCTCCAGTTCGGCGTGCTCCTGGTCGGCGCCGCGGTGCGGCACCAGCATCGACGCGGACTTCTCGCCGAGCAGGAACTCCAGCCGCCGGTACATCGCGGACTGGAACCCGCTGCCCTCGCCGAGCGCGGCGCGGTAGGAGTTGAACTGCGCCGGGGTCAGCCGGGCCAGCGGCTTCCAGGCGGCGTTCAGCGCCTCCAGCTCGTACGTGGAACGGCGCAGCGCGTCCATCGCCACCGTCAGGTCGTCGCGGCGCAGCGCCTCGGCGGCGGTCTGCCACTCATGGACGATGACGGTGAACCACAGCTCCATGACCTGGGTGGTGACCAGGAAGACCATCTCGCCGGGGTCGTCGGAGAGCGGCTGCTGGAGATGTGTCAGGACGCGCGCCTGGACGTAGTCCTCGTACGGGGTGGTGGTGCCGCTGCCGATGCTCAGATCGGGGCCGAACGGCGGGTCCGCCTCGGGGGCTGCGGCGTCCGGGACCGCGGCGTCCGGCGCAAGGGCCGGCGGGCGGTACGCGGGATCGGTGGGAGACGGATGCGACATGAGGGACTCCTCAGGTGCGAACTCCGGGTAGCGGTCCGCTCCTTCCTTGTCGGCACGGGAGCCCCGGTCCCCTCAGGCTCGGGATGACCCGGCCCACTGAAATCATCCGCGCTGGGCTACGACCGCGCAAGGGCCGGCCGCGGTCTTGCGGCCGGCCCCTGGGACCTCGTCCCGTCCGGTCGGACACCCGTCCCATCCGGTCAGGACACCCGTCCCATCCGGTCAGTGCGCCCTTCCCGCCCGGCAAGGACACCCGCCCCGCCCGGTACGGCGGGCGCTCGCGTCAGGACAGCGTGTCGGCCGCGGTCGGCGAGGAGTCGCGCAGGAAGGCTGAGCAGCGCTCGTACTCCTCCTGCTCGCCGATCGCCTGGGCGGCGCGGGCGAGGGCGTGCAGCGCCCGCAGGAAGCCGCGGTTGGGCTCGTGCTCGAAGGGCACCGGGCCGTGGCCCTTCCAGCCGGCCCGGCGCAGCGCGTCCAGGCCGCGGTGGTAGCCGGTGCGGGCGTAGGCGTACGACTCGACGGTCCGGCCGGCCTGGAAGGCGTCGTCCGCAAGCTGGGCCCAGGCCAGCGAGGAGGTCGGGTACTTCGCGGCGACATCGGACGGCGCCGTGCCCGACGCGAGCAGCTCGCGGGGCTCGGGGTCGTCGGGCAGGTGGGTCGGGGACGGTCCCCCGAGCAGATTCTCGTGAATGGGCATGGTTCCCAGTCTGCCTGGTCGCTGCGCTTGGCCGGGCCCCCGCGTTGTCGGCTTTCTCGCCGTTCCGCTGCGCCTGGGCTGCTTCCCACGTTGTCGGCCTTCTCGCCGTGGGGGTTTGCCGGTGTTGCGCCTTTGGCGGGGCACCCCACGTTGTCGACCTTCCCGCCGTCGGGGCTTGCCGCCGTTGCGCCTTTGGCAGGGCGCCCCCGCCTTGTCGGCCCTCCCGCCGAGGCTTGCCGCCGTTGCGCCTGCGGCGGGCGTTGTCCGCTGCGCGGGGCTTTCGGGGTGCGGTGACGGGCCTCCGGGGCGTCACCTCCCGTGGGTGGTGGGGAGAAACGGTGGGTGGCGGTGAGGTGAGTGGTCTTGTGCGGCTATGGCTCCGTGGTGCCGGCCTCGCCCGGGTCCAGGGGCGGTGCGGTTACGCCGCAGTGGTACGTGCACTCGGCGTGGCAGGGCTCCGGGGCCTGGTCCGAGGCGCGCAGGACATCGCTGCGGACGGTCAGCCAGGCGATCAGCGCGCCCACCAGCAGCACGAGTGCGCACAGCAGCATCGCTCGGCGGAAGGCCGCCGAGAACTCGGCCGCCGAGCGGTACGCCTCCGGGCCCATCCCGGCCAGCAGCGGCAGCGCGGCCACCGCCATCAGGCTCGCGGCCCGCGCAGCCGCGTTGTTGATGCCGCTGGCCAGGCCCGCCCGGTCCACGTCCACCGAGGCCAGCACGGTGGCGGTGAGCGGGGCGACCAGGGTCACCATTCCGGCGCCCAGCACCACCAGCGCCGGCAGCACATCGGCGACGTACGACGCGCCCGGGCCCACCCGGGTCATCAGCAGCATCCCGACTGCGCAGAGCACCGGCCCGGCGGTGAGCGGGATCCGCGGCCCGATGCGCTGACCCAGCTCGCCCGAGCGGGCGGACAGCAGCAGCATCAGCACGGTCGTGGGCAGCAGCGCCGTACCGGCCTGGAGCGCGGAGTAGCCCACGACGACCTGGAGCTGGAGCACGGCCAGGAAGAAGAACCCGCCGAACGCGGCATAGACACACCCCGTCACCGCGTTCACCGCGGTGAACTGGCGGAGGGCGAAGATCTCCGGCGGCAGCATCGGATCGGCCCGCCGGCGTTCCACCCGGACGAACGCCACCCCGAGCAGCACGCCGGCCACCGCGGGCCCGATCACCCCCGGCGCTGCGCCCCGCCCCGGCGCCTCGATCAGCGCATACGTCACCCCGGCCAGCGCCAGCGCGCCGAGCACCGCGCCCGGTACGTCGAAGCCGCGCACCCCGCGGGCGCCGCGCTCGCGGGTCTCCGGTACGTGCCGCAGCGCCACCGGCACGCAGACCGCCGCCAGCGGCACGTTCAGGAAGAACACCCAGCGCCAGCCGGCCCCGTCCACCAGCCAGCCGCCGATGAACGGGCCGACCGCCGCGGCCACCCCGCCCAGGCCGGACCAGGCGCCGACCGCCCGCGCGCGGTCGTTCGGGTGGAAGACGGCCTGTATCAGCGCCAGCGAGCCGGGCGTGAGCAGCGCCCCGCCGACGCCCTGGAGCGCCCGGGCCGCGACCAGCACCCCGGCGTTCGGCGCCAGTCCGCACACCAGCGAGGCCGCCGCGAACCACACCACACCGATGACGAAGACCTTGCGCCGCCCGAGCCGGTCGCCCAGCGCCCCGCCCAGCAGGATCAGCGAGGAGAGCGTGAGCATGTAGGCGGTGACGGTCCACTGGAGCACCGCGAGATCAGCGTTGAGGTCCGCGCCGATCCTGGGCAGCGCGACATTGACGACCGTGCTGTCGAGCATCGCCATGCCCGACCCCAGAACGGCCGTCGTCAGCACCCAGCGGCCCTGCGGCGAGGCCAGCCGGACCCCGCCGGGCTCATCCATGGCGCGGCTCACTCATACCGTGAGCATGCCCCGATCCGCGCCCGCCCGCCCCCTCGGTCGGGCCCGGGACGCGGCAGGGCCCCGTACCCGGAACGGATACGGGGCCCTGGTGAACCGCTTGCCGGTTACTTCAGCTTGGTGCCCGTGGAGCGCAGGTTGGCGCATGCCTCGGTGACCCGCTTGGCCATACCGGCCTCGGCCAGCTTGCCCCAGCTGCGCGGGTCGTAGGTCTTCTTGTTGCCGACCTCGCCGTCGACCTTCAGCACGCCGTCGTAGTTGCGGAACATGTGGTCCGCGACCGGGCGGGTGAAGGCGTACTGGGTGTCGGTGTCCAGGTTCATCTTGACCACGCCGTTCTCCAGCGCGGTGGCGATCTCCTGCTCGGTGGAGCCGGAGCCGCCGTGGAAGACGAAGTCGAACGGCGCGGTCTTGCCGTACTTGGCGCTGACGCCCTCCTGGAGGTCCTTCAGCAGCTCGGGACGGAGCACGACGTTGCCGGGCTTGTAGACGCCGTGGACGTTGCCGAAGGAGGCGGCGAGCAGGTAGCGGCCCTTCTCACCCAGGCCCAGCGCCTCGGCGGTACGCAGCGCGTCCTCGACCGTGGTGTAGAGCTCGTCGTTGATCTCGTGGGTGACGCCGTCCTCCTCGCCACCGGTCGGGGTGATCTCGACCTCAAGGATGATCTTGGCGGCGGCGGCCTTGGCCAGCAGCTCCTGGCCGATGGCCAGGTTGTCGGCGAGGGTCTCGGCCGAGCCGTCCCACATGTGCGACTGGAACAGCGGGTTCTCACCCCTGGCGACGCGCTCCGCGGAGATGTCCAGCAGCGGGCGGACGTAGCCGTCCAGCTTGTCCTTGGGGCAGTGGTCGGTGTGCAGCGCCACGGTGATGTCGTACTTCGCGGCCACGACGTGCGCGAACTCGGCGAGCGCGACGGCGCCGGTCACCATGTCCTTGTTGTACTGGCCGCCCAGGAACTCCGCACCACCGGTGGAGATCTGGATGATGCCGTCACTCTCGGCCTCGGCGAAACCGCGCAGCGCCGCGTGCAGGGTCTGCGTCGAGGTCACGTTGATGGCCGGGTAGGCGAACTTGCCCGCCTTCGCCCGGTCCAGCATCTCGTTGTAGATCTCAGGAGTTGCGATGGGCATCTGTCCGCTCCTTGTATGTGCGGGGTGTGCGTTCTTGGCCCTGACCAGGGGGCGACGACTTCGCCGTGGCACATCTTCCCAGACTCGCTGCACAGCTCCACATCGCCCGTATGGCGGGCCGGCGCGTGCGGTGCGCCGTTTCACGTGAAACAGCGCACCGCGTTTCCCGTGAAACGGCGTACGGGCTCGGCCGCGGCACGGCGCACGCGTACCAAAGCCGCAGGTCAGAGCGGGCCATGCGACCCGGTCCTCAGCTGAGGCCGAGATCCCCGAGCTGGTACCCGGTGATGTACGGGAGCCCGGCGTCGGCAATGGCCGAGGCGGCACCCCGGTCAACGATGGTCGCAACAGCAACCACCTCGGCCCCGGCCTCCCGCGCCGCTTCGACGGCGGTCAGCGGCGAGCCGCCGGTGGTGGAGGTGTCCTCGACGACCAGCACCCGGCGGCCGGTGACGTCCGGGCCCTCGATACGGCGCTGCATACCGTGGGCCTTCTGCGCCTTGCGCACGACGAACGCGTCCAGCCGCCGGCCGCGCGCCGCGGCGGCGTGCAGCATCGACGTCGCCACCGGGTCGGCACCGAGCGTCAACCCGCCGACCGCGTCGTACTCCAGATCGGCGGTGATGTCCAGCATCAGCTGACCGACCAGCGGCGCCGCCTGGCTGTCGAGGGTGATCCGGCGCAGGTCGATGTAGTAGTCGGCTTCCTTGCCGGAGGAAAGCGTCACCTTGCCGTGCACCACGGCCTTGTCCTTGATCTGCGCCAGCAGCTCGCCGCGCACGTCGTCAGTCATGCGCATGAGCTTAAGACAGAGCGCGTGGACGCCGGGCCCGCCGGCTACAGCGTCCGCCAGGTCCACGTCGTGGAGATCTCCAGCGGATCGATCGGGGTGACCAGGCGCGGTGCGGTGTTCAGCCCGTTCGGCGGGCCGGACTGCGGCTCGACGCAGACCGCCGCCTCCTGTTCGTCGTAGATCACGACCCATTCGGCGCGGCTGGACACCGTCAGCTCCAGCCGCCCCGGCCACGTGAGCGTCACCTCGACACCGCGCGGCATGCCGAAGCAGTCGTCCCAGGGGCCGGGCTTCGGCGGGATCCGGCGGCCGGTCGGCAGGTGGTCCGGCCCCCGCTCCTCCTGCCACTCGGCGGCGAAGTCGATACGCACGTCGTCGCCCGCACCGAGGTTCCGCAGGAACCACGGGTGCCAGCCGGCCTGCGCCGGGAACGAGTCGCCGGTCGCCTCGACGCCCATGGTGAGCGTCAGCGAACCGCCGTCCTCGGCCAGCTCGACGACCTGGGTGACGGTCCCCGGATACGGCCACGGGGCCGCCGGATCGGCCAGGTCGTAGGTGAAGGCAGCAGCGGTGCCGCCGGTCCGGGCGGTGCGCCAGCGGATGTCGCGGCCGGTGCCGTGGATGGCGTGCGGCGGCGAGTTGACCGGCATCTGGTGCTGCTCGGCGCCGTTGCGGAACCGCCCGTTCTCGATCCGGCCGCACCACGGAACCATCGGGAAGCAGCCGTACTTGTCGCCCTGCCGCAGCAGCTCCGTGCCGCCGACGCGCAGGCTGCCGAGCCGGCAGCCGTTCTCCGGGTGAACGGTCAGTTCGGTGTCTCGGGCGGTCAGCCGTACGCCGTCCGCCCCGCGCGCATCGGCCGCGCTCTGCGTGGTGTTCTCGGTGCTCACGGAAGCGACCCTAGCGGTGCTCCGGCAACCTCGCCGGTGCACCGCCACCGACAGGGGACCGACGCCGCGACGGCCGGACCAAAACCGCTCCGGTCAGCGGCGGCGCCGCAGCACCCGGCCGACGACCACCGCCGACGCCAGCACCACCGCGGCGGCGGGCGCCGCCCAGCGCAGCGTCGCCGAGCCCCCGCTCGTCTCGGGCGCGGGCACCGGTGCGTACCGGCCGCGCGGCGGGGCGTGGTCCACCTCCTCCGCGCTGCGCCCGATCATCGTCCGGCGGGCGTGCGCGGCCTCCGCGGGCACCGCGCCGTGCACGGCGCCGATGCCGTCCGGCGCGGCCAGGCCGTCCCCGAGCTCGTCGTCGAGATCGCCCTCGTCGTCGACGTCATCGATGTCCTCGGCATCAGCGGCGGAGAACTCGTCCGCCGCATCGGCCACGGCTGCCTCCTCGGCGTCCGCGACGACGCTGACGTCGTCCTCCGCGTCGCTGAGCGGATCGAGCGACGGCGGCGGCACCTCGGTGTCGAAGATGCTCTGCGGCACCGGCCCGGCGCCGGACTCATCCTCGGCCACCGGCCGCTCCTCCAGATCGGCCGCGAGGTTCTCCGCGAAGCGGTCCAGCAGCCGGCGCCCGGCGGCCTCGGCGGTGTGGCCGTCGGCGGTGGCCAGCCGGCCGTCGCTGCGGACCGTGCCCCGGCACGTCAGCGTCGTCCCCGGGCCGGGCTCGGTGGCGGGGGACAGCCGTACGGTCAGTGTCAGCGCCACCGCCCCGTCGCCGCGCGTCTCGGCACCGGTCGCCTCGACGGTCAGCGGGGCGGTGCCGCCGTCCGCCGCGCCGCCGCTGACGGTCAGCGCCCCGCGGTAGGTGATCGTGGAGCTCCCGACGCGCAGTCGCAGCCGGCCCTCGGGGCGGTGCGGGGCCGCGTCGGCGTCGAGTTGGACTCCCGGGACGCAACGCGCCACCCGCTCCGGCTCGGTGAGCGCCTGCCGCACGGTCCCGACGGGGAACGGAACGTACACCTCATGCTCCATGACATGGGAGCCTAATTCCTTCGCAAGCGCCACGGGGAGCCCTTGGTGGATGTCCGTGGCGTTCGCGTCGGGCCCGCGCGCTCACTCCAGATACCGGGGTCGCATCAGCGTCGACGCCGACAGGCCGGGGATCCGGTCCCGTACCGCGCCCTGCCGGCTGGCCCGCACCTCGCCGAGGACGACGGACGCCGCCGACGGCCCGTCGGGCGCCGGGGCCAGCCGCGGCGGCTGCCGCCCGGCAAGGAGGAAGCCCCAGTACCGGACGCCGCACGACGGGGCGGCGGGTGGGGTCCGCCAGAGGTGCGGCACCGTCGTGGACGCCCGGTCGTCCGTCCCGGACCGCCCGAACTCGACGTACGGCGCGACCGAGCGGTCGGGGCCGCCCGAGAAGTCCGAGAGCCGGCCGGGGATGCGGTACGGGAGGGTCGCCAGGCCCACCGACCGCAGGGTCGCGTCCACCGTCCAGTACGTCCGCGGCCGGGCGCACGGCGGACCGGCGTGCACCACCATCCGGCCGTCGTCGGCCAGCAGCCGCAGGGCGAGACCGTAGAACTCCTGGGAGTAGAGCTTGGTGCTCGCGGTGATCCCCGGGTCCGGCAGATCGGAGACGATCACGTCGTACCGCTCCGGACGCCGCCAGGCGCCCGAAGTGCCCTGCTGCCGCAGCCAGTTGAACGCGTCGGCGGCCACCACCCGCACCCGCGGATCGCCCAGCGCCTGCCCGTTGAGCGCCGACAGCCCGGGGTCCGTGCGCGCCAGCCGCACCACCCCCGGGTCGATCTCGACGACGGTGACCGAGCGGACCGTGCGGTAGCGCAGCAGCTCGCGCACCGCGAGGCCGTCCCCGCCGCCCAGGACCAGCACCCGGCGGTGCGGACCGCCCGCCATCGCCGGGTGCACCAGCCCCTCGTGGTAGAGGAACTCGTTGTCCGCGCTGACCTTCAACCGCCCGTCGAGGTACAGCTCCAGCGGCCTGCCGGAACCTTTCCTCCCCCGTCCCGCACCGCTTCCGCCGCCGCGCCACCGGCCCGTGCCGCCGGTCAGCACCACTTCCTGGACGCCGGTCTGCACCGCGACCCGGGCCACCGCCCCGTACACCGCCTGCCGGGCGGCCTGCTCGAACGGCCCGGCGAGCGCCACGCCGGTGGCGAGCAGCGCGAGCACCAGCACATTGGCGACCAGCAGCGCCCACCGCGTACGGGCGGTCAGCTCGCGCCCGAAGAGCCACAGCACCAGCACCGCACCGGCCGCCGCGTTGATCCCGCCGGTGACCAGCGCACCCGTCAACTGGCCCAGGCAGGGCAGCAGAAGAAAGGGGAAGGCCAGCCCGCCGACCAGCGCGCCCACGTAGTCGGCGGCGAACAGATCGGCCACCGCGCCGCCCGCGTCCTGCCGGCGCACCCGCTGGATCAGCGTCATCAGCAGCGGCACCTCGGCGCCGATCAGCGTGCCGATCGCCAGCGAGAAGCCGACGAGCACGGAGCGGGACTGCCCGAACCACGCGAAGCAGGCGTAGAGCGCCATCGCGGAACTGCCGCCGACCAGCGCGAGGGCCGTCTCGACCACCCCGAAGCCGACCGCGGCCCGGCAGCGCAGCCGCTTGGCCAGCAGTGCGCCGACCCCCATCGCGAAGACCATCACGGAGAGCACGACGGACGCCTCGGTGACCGAGTCACCGATCAAGTAGCTTGCCAGGGCGACCAGTTCGAGCTCGTAGACCAGGCCGCAGGCCGCGCAGACGAAGACCACCGCGAGCACCAGCACCCGGCCGATCCCGGACGGCACCGGCAACCGGGCCGGCAGCGCGATCTCGGGCGGCCCGAGGGGGCCGGCAAGGAAAGGCTCTGGCGGGTCGATCATGACATGAACGCTACGTGACGACGAGGTGGCCCTATGTCACCCACACGAGTGCACTCTGGGTGCCACAGACACCAGTTGGCACCAGCGCGGACGCGGCGGACCGAGGGCCGAAATCACCGCCGCCAGCGCCCGTCCGGCGGTGGGGACGGACCTCAGGCCGCGACCGGCGCCCGCACCCCCACCCGCGTACGGGTCGCCACCAGCCGCCCCTCCTGCGGATAGGCGTGCCAGGTCCGCCAGCGCACCTGCCCCTGCTGACGCTGCGCCAGCATCGCGGTGAAGGCGTGCGGCGAGCCGGGGAAGGTGCCGGCGAGGCCGTGCGGATGCTCCGCGACCAGCGCGAGCAACTCCTGCGCCCGCCCGGCGAACGAGCCGCGCGAGAGCGTCTCGACATGCGCCGCGAACTCGTACTCCCAGTCACCCAGCCGCTTGGCCACACCGAGCGGCAGCGGTGTGCTGCTGCCCGGCATACAGGCGACCGTCTCGGAACAGTTGCCGTGCTCCTCTTCGAGCAGCACCTGATGAGAAGCCCCGAGCAGCCTCAACTGCACTCGGGCGTCGTCGAGTTGGAGGTCCAGTACAGCCAGGGCCGGCAGGGGTTCCCTGCCCAGGGCCCAGGCCAGATCGGATGCGCGGGTATCGGTGTACGCCGTATTCAGGGTCGTGAGCATGGGTCGGCTCCGCAAGCACGCAGTGGATGGTGGGCCGGTCCGCCCGAGAAGGATCAGGGATGTACGACTGCCTGCCGGCTCGTGCCCACGTGGGGTCCGAGAACTGGGGGATTCTCAAAGGAGAGGGAATCATGGATGGCGTGCCGCCCACAGCGATTTTACCCATCTTCGCCGGGTTTCCATCCCCTAGAGGGCCATACAGTTCACCTGTTCAACAACCAATCCCACAAAGGGTGTTGAACGTTTCGCGGCATGCGCCGGACGCATATTCAAGGCCGCATGGGCGGCCTGCATGTGTGCCGCCGGAGACCGGGTACGAGCACGACACAACGGCCATTTCCACCGCGAGAAGCGGTGTGCCCACAGCCGGGCGCGGGACACGCGCCACGACCGTGGGCACATACGTGCGGGTTCCCCCGAGGGTCTGTCAGGGCACCCTTGAGGCGGCGTCTCAGGAGCTGCCGCAGCCGCCACCGCCGCAGGACGAGTGCCCGCCGCAGGAGTGGCCGCCGTGGTGGCCGCCGCCACCCCCGCCGCACGAGTGGTGATGGTGGTGGTGCCCGCCGCTCGAACCGGAACCGGCGTCGCCGGCCCCGGCCACCCACCAGCTGCCGCCCCCGCCGCTGCTGCGGGAGCCCTTGGACGCGCCGTACTTGGTCCGCTTCCTGTCGGAGCCGCCCCGCGAGGCCACCGCCACCAGTCCCAGGACCACCACGCAGATCACCGCGAAAAACAAAAGGCCCGTCATTCCTGCCTCACACCCCTTCCGTTCCCCCGAAGCGAGGCATCGCTCCGTCCGGCGCCGGTGCGCCGCGCGGCGCCGTACCGCGCCGCCGGCCGCGCTCTCCGGCGGCCGTCATGCTCTGTTGTGCTGGGGCTGATGCCCCGCCCATGAGGGCTCAAAGCACAGTTGAGGAACTCCAGAGGTTCGGCGCAGGATGGCGCACATGGACCGACCGCTGCTCAACCGCCGCCTCGCCGCCTTCGGCACCACGATCTTCGCCGAGATGTCGGCGCTCGCCCAACGCACCGGCGCCATCAACCTCGGCCAGGGCTTCCCCGACGCCGACGGCCCGGAGGAAGTCCGCGAAGCGGCGGTGCGCGCCCTACGGGACGGCCGCGGCAACCAGTACCCGCCGGGCCCCGGGATCCCCGAGCTGCGCACCGCCGTCGCCGCCCACCAGCAGCGCTTCTACGGGCACCTCGGGCTGTCGTACGACCCCGACACCGAGGTCCTGGTCACCGCCGGGGCCACCGAGGCCATCGCCGCCTCGCTGCTCGCCCTCCTCGAACCGGGCGACGAGGTCATCGCCCTGGAGCCGTACTACGACTCGTACGCCGCCTGCATCGCGATGGCGGGCGGCAGCCGCGTCCCGGTGACGCTGCGCCCGTCCCCCGGGACCGGCACGTACCACCTCGACCTCGACGAGCTGCGCGGTGCGGTCACCGACCGCACCCGCCTCATCCTCCTCAACACCCCGCACAACCCCACCGGCACCGTCCTGACCCGCGACGAACTCACCGCCGTCGCCGAACTGGCCGTGGAGCGGGACCTCCTGGTCGTCACCGACGAGGTCTACGAGCACCTCGTCTTCGAGGGCGAGCACCTCCCCCTGGCGTCGTTCCCCGGCATGCGCGAGCGCACCGTCACCATCGGCTCGGCCGGCAAGACCTTCTCCTTCACCGGCTGGAAGGTCGGCTGGGTCACCGCGTCCCCCGAGCTGACCGCGGCCGTCCGCTCCGCCAAGCAGTTCCTCACCTACGTCTCGGCCGGCCCCTTCCAGTACGCCGTCGCCGAGGCCCTCGCCCTCCCCGACGGCTACTTCACCGCCTTCCGCGACGACCTCCGCGCCAAGCGCGACATCCTCGCCAACGGCCTCACCGACGCCGGCTTCCAGGTCTTCCGGCCCGCCGGCACGTACTTCATCACCACCGACATCCGCCCGCTCGGCGAGCAGGACGGCTTCGCCTTCTGCCGCGCCCTGCCCGAGCGCGCCGGCGTGGTCGCCATCCCGAACGCCGTCTTCTACGACCACCGGAACCAGGGCGCCCCCTTCGTGCGCTTCGCCTTCTGCAAGAGCACCGCGACCCTGGAGGAGGCGGCGGGTCGGCTGAAGCGGCTCTGAGACCGCGGTCCTCCCAGGAGGGGGCCGCCACCCGTTCGGGCGGCTGCGGTCGCGGGCGGGGGCGGGGCGCGGGGAGTCTGGGTGCGGACCCGGCCACGACCCCTCGGACAGGCGCCGGCGGTCCGGTGCCGTGTCCTGCCTCCGGCGCGGAGGCGCGCCCCCGACCCGGAGGTGTTCCGTGTCCGCCGAGACCGCCGAAACACCGGAGACCGCCGAGCCGCCGGCCGCGGGGCGGGCGGGGGCGGAACCGGGCGGGCGGCCGGGGTCCGTCGGAGAGCGGGTGCGGGAGGCGCTGCGGCGGGCGCGGACCGCGCTGGTGCTGTTCGCCGCGGTCCGGGCCGCCGGGATGCTGTGCACCGTGGGGTGGGCCCGGCACACCGGGCGGCACCCGCGGACGCTGCTGGGCGGGTCGTGGGATTCCCGGTGGTACGTGAGCATCGCGCTGCACGGTTACGGGGCGCCGGTGCCGGCCGGGATGTGGCCCGATCTACCGGTCGCGGACCTGGCGTTCTTCCCGCTGTACCCGTGGCTGGTGCGGGCCGTGGGGACGGCGGTCGTCCCGGTCGGGGCGGTGAATGCCGCCCTGCTGGTCTCGTGGGCGGCGGCCGGGGTGGCCGCCTGGGGGATCCACGCGGTCGGGGAGCGGCTGTACGGGCGGCGCACCGGAACCCTGCTCGTCGTCCTGTGGGCGCTGCTGCCGCACGCCGTCATCGAGTCGCTGGCGTACACCGAGTCGCTGCTGACCGCGCTGTGCGCCTGGTCGCTGTACGCGCTGCTCACCCGGCGCTTCCTGTGGGCCGGTGTGCTGGCGGCGACGGCGGGGCTGGCCCGGCCCAGTGCGCTGGCCATCGTGGCGGCGGTGGGGGCGGGGGTGGCCGCGGAGGTGTGGCGGCAGGGGAGCGGCGGTGCCGGGGAGGGCGGCGGCCGGGGCCCGGGGCTGCGGCTGGTGGCGGCCGTACTGGTCGCGCCGGCCGGCTGGCTGGGTTATGTGCTGTGGGTCGGTGCGCGGACCGGCGGCGGGCCGCTCGGGTACTTGGACGTCCAGGAGCTGTGGGGATCGCGTTTCGACTTCGGGCACGACACGCTGCGGGAGATCAAGCACCTGGTGCTCGCCGGCGCTCCGCCGGTGCACTTCATGGCGGTGGCGGTGATCGCCGTGGCGCTGCTGCTGTACGCGCTGCTGGTGCTGGACCGGCCGCCGGTGGTGCTGCTCGTCTACACCACGGTCCTGGTCGCCATCGCGCTCGGCGGTACCGGCTACTTCCCGTCGAAGCCCCGCTTCCTGCTGCCGGCCTTCCCGCTGCTGCTGCCGGCGGCGCGGGCGCTCGCGCGGGCCCGGATCCGCACCGCCGTCCCGGTCGCCGGCGCCCTCGCCGCGCTCTCGCTCGGGTACGGGGTCTACCTGCTGACGATCGCGTCGCTGCCGCTGTGACGCCCTCCCTGGGGGCGCGCCACCGTAACGGCGTCACAGACGGACGCGGGCCCCGGGAACCGACAACGGTCGGCTCCCGGGGCCCGCGCAGCCGGGGTACGGGTCGGACGGGGCTCAGCCCTCGTCGTCCTCCGGCTTCTCGTCGGATTCGCCTTCGATCTCGGCCTCCAGACCGAGCTGCTCGACGATCCACTTGTCGAATTCGATCGAGGCACGAACCCAGCTGACCGTGCTCGACACGAAGTGCTCGAGCGAGACACCGGTGCCGACCAGCATCGATGCCTCACCGATCAGACGGACGGTGCCGTCGTCATGGGTGTGGGTGTACGCCTTGGGCCACAGCGTCCGGCGGTTCCAGTCGTCGATCGCCTCCAGCAGCTTCGACTTCTCATCGATGCCGTGGGCACGGTCGTAGAACGTCCGGACGGAGAAGATCTGCTGCTCCTCCTCGCCCCGGAACATGAAGTACGTGCGGAACTGCTCCCACGGGGCGGCGAGGTCACCCTCCTCGTCGACTACGTACTTCAGCTCCATCTGGTCGAGGAGCTGCTTGACCAGGTCCTGGTCGGGCACGACGGGACCATCAGGCCCCGACGGCTGAGGTTCGGGCTGGCCCCCGAAATTCGGAATCGAGGACGGGTCGATGCTCACCGTGGAATTCCCTTCGTATGGTCTCTGCCATCCTCCCCCATATGCGCCCCGTCCTGGCAAGCCCGGACCGGCAGGCGGGGCGGATACGTGCTGACCGGCGGCGCAGGCCCCGGCCGGAACGGTCAGCCGGCCGGGCGTTCCGCCGCCACCGTCAGGCCCTCGCCGTCCCCGTCCACGTCCACCCGGACGGTGTCCCCGTCGAGCACCTCGCCCGCCAGGATGGCGCGCGCCAGCTGGTCGCCGATGGCCGTCTGGACCAGGCGGCGCAGCGGCCGGGCACCGTACGAGAGGTCCGGCGCCGGGGCGCCTGCGACCGGCTCCTGGCCGAGCCAGGCGAGCCAGGCCAGCGCCCGGTCGGTGACGTCGAGGGTGAGGCGGCGGTCGCCCAGCCGGCGCTGGAGGTGGCTCAGCTGGATCTGCGCGATCCGCTGGAGCTGGTCGGTGCCGAGGGGGTGGAAGACGACCAGGTCGTCGAGGCGGTTGAGGAATTCGGGGCGGAACGAGGCGCGGACGGCCTCCAGCACCTTCTCCTTCTTCTGCTCCTCCTTCAGCAGCGGGTCCATCAGGAAGGCGGAGCCGAGGTTGGAGGTGAGGATGAGGATGGTGTTCCGGAAGTCGACCGTGCGGCCCTGGCCGTCCGTGAGGCGGCCGTCGTCGAGCACCTGGAGCAGGATGTCGAAGACCTCGTGGTGGGCCTTCTCGACCTCGTCGAGCAGCACCACGCTGTACGGGCGGCGGCGGACCGCCTCCGTCAGCTGGCCGCCCTCCTCGTAGCCGACATAGCCGGGCGGCGCGCCGACGAGCCGGGCCACGCTGTGCTTCTCGCCGTACTCCGACATGTCGATCCGGACCATCGCCCGCTCGTCGTCGAAGAGGAAGTCCGCCAGCGCCTTGGCCAGCTCGGTCTTGCCGACACCGGTCGGGCCGAGGAAGAGGAACGAGCCGGTGGGCCGGTCCGGGTCGGCGATACCGGCGCGGGTGCGGCGCACCGCGTCGGAGACCGCGCGCACCGCCTCGGTCTGGCCGATCAGCCGCTTGCCCAGCTCCTCCTCCATCCGCAGCAGCTTCTGGGTCTCGCCCTCCAGGAGGCGCCCGGCCGGAATGCCGGTCCAGGAGCCGACCACGTCCGCGATGTCGTCCGGGCCGACCTCCTCCTTGACCATCGGCTCCTTGGCCCCGGCGCCCTTGGCCGCCTCCTGCTCGGCCTCCGCCCGCGCGGCCTCCTCCAACTCCCGCTCCAGGGACGGGATCTCCCCGTACAGCAGCTTGGAGGCGGTGTCGAAGTCGCCGTCGCGCTGGGCGCGTTCGGCCTGGCCGCGCAGTTCGTCGAGCCGCTCCTTGAGCTCACCGACGCGGTTGAGGCTCTGCTTCTCCCTCTCCCAGCGGGCGGTCAGGCCGCGCAGCTCCTCCTCCTTGTCGGCGAGGTCCTTGCGCAGCCGCTCCAGCCGCTGCACGGAGCCGGCGTCGGTCTCGTTGCGGAGCGCCAGCTCCTCCATCTTGAGGCGGTCGACGGCGCGCTGGAGCTCGTCGATCTCGACGGGGGACGAGTCGATCTCCATCCGCAGCCGGGAGGCGGCCTCGTCGACCAGGTCGATGGCCTTGTCGGGGAGGAAGCGGGAGGTGATGTAGCGGTCCGAGAGGGTGGCCGCGGCGACCAGCGCGGAGTCCGCGATCTGCACCTTGTGGTGGGCCTCGTAGCGGCCCTTGAGCCCGCGCAGGATCGCCACCGTGTCCTCGACGGTCGGCTCGGCGACCAGCACCTGCTGGAAGCGCCGCTCCAGCGCCGGGTCCTTCTCGATGCGCTCGCGGTACTCGTCGAGGGTGGTCGCGCCGACCATCCGCAGCTCGCCGCGGGCCAGCATCGGCTTGAGCATGTTGCCCGCGTCCATGGACGAGTCGCCGCCGGCGCCCGCGCCCACGACCGTGTGCAGCTCGTCGATGAAGGTGATGATCTGGCCGTCGCTGTCCTTGATCTCGGCCAGGACGGTCTTCAGCCGCTCCTCGAACTCACCGCGGTACTTCGCGCCGGCGACCATCGCTCCCAGGTCGAGCGCGACCAGCCGCTTGTTGCGCAGCGACTCGGGTACGTCGCCCTTGACGATGCGCTGGGCCAGCCCCTCGACGACGGCGGTCTTGCCGACGCCGGGCTCGCCGATGAGCACCGGGTTGTTCTTCGTGCGGCGGGACAGCACCTGCACCACCCGCCGGATCTCGTGGTCCCGGCCGATGACCGGGTCGAGCTTGCCCTCGCGGGCCGCCGCGGTGAAGTCCGTGCCGAACTTCTCCAGCGCCTTGTACGTGCCCTCCGGGTCCGGGGTGGTCACCCGCCGACCACCGCGGCTCGCCTCGAAGGCGGCCAGCAGCTTCTTGGCCGTGGCGCCCTGCTGCTCCAGCAGCTCGCCGGTGCGCCCGCCCTTGGCGGCGATGCCGATGAGGAGGTGCTCGGTGGAGATGTATGCGTCGCCCAGGTCCTTCGCCCGCTGGGCGGCGTCCGCGATGACGGCGAGCAGCTCACGGTCCGGCTGCGGCGGGGCCACGGTCGAGCCCTGCACGCTGGGCAGCCCGGCGAGCTGGCGCTCGGCCCCGGAGCGCAGGGCGGCGGCGTCCGCCTCGACGGCCGCCAGCAGGTCCATGATGTTGGCGTTGTCATCGGCCCGCCCCGCCAGCAGCGTGAGCAGCAGATGCGCGGACGTCATGTCCGCATGCCCGGCGGTGACCGCCCGCTCGTTGGCGGCGCTCAGCGCCTCCCGGCTCTTGTTGGTCAGCTCGGCGTCCACGTCTGCCTGGTCCTCCTCGTGCGTTCCGGCGCTCCGCGCGCCCCTCTATCCAACCCTGCCTTGGCCAACATGCGATAAGTTGAGTCTATTCCACTCAAGGCGCTCGATCACCCTTGCGAGTGAAGAACCACCGACGGGGCCTCGCGCCGGACTGCGGCTCGTGACACTGGCCTTCGACCACAAGGAGGTGCAGCATGACGGCTATGGCACATGAGCCCTTGCCCACGCACGAGGACACCCTCCTGGAGGGCTTCCTGGCCCTGGAAACACCGGACGGCTTCAGGGCCGAGCTCATCGAGGGGGAGATCGTTGTGACACCGCCCACGGACGGCGATCACGAGGACTACGTGGACATCATCGACGAGCAGGTGCGGGAGCGGTCAGCGGCCCGCATGCAGTTCGTCGGAGGAAAGGGGCTGAAACTTCCCGGCCTCGAAGCCCAACCCGAGGACCGTGTGGTCCCCGATGCCACCATCGCCCCACGGGAGCTGCGCCTCTTCCGGGGCGCTCCGCCCTGGATGCCCAGCGACGGCGTCGCCATGGTCGTCGAGGTGACGTCGAGCCGGCCCCGTAACGACCGCGAGGGCAAGCGGCGAGGCTACGCCCGCGCCGGGATTCCGCTCTATCTCCTCGTCGACCGCGACAAGTCCGCGGTCACGCTCTTCAGCGAGCCGGAGGACGGCGACTACCTCACCACTCACACTGCCCCCTTCGGCAAGCCCCTCCCCCTCCCCGCCCCCTTCTCCTTCGAGCTGGAGACGGCCGACTTCCTCTGATCGCCGGGCCCCCGACTACCCTGGCCCCCATGGCCCACGACCTGAGCGCACTGTCCCCCGAGTACCTCGCCTTCTGGGGCGAGTACTTCATGCCCACGCTGACGACCCTGCGCACCGACGGCACACCGCACGTCGTGCCGGTCGGTGTCACCTACGACGCCGGGCAGCGGATCGCGCGGATCATCACCCGCAAGGACAGCACCAAGGTCAAGAACGTCCTGGCCGCCGGAGCGGACGGGGCCACCGTGGCGGTGTGCCAGGTGGACCGCGGTCGCTGGGCGACGCTGGAGGGCATCGCCCGGGTGCGTACGGACGCCGAGTCGGTGGCCGACGCGGTGCGCCGGTACGCCGAGCGGTACGGCCGGACCCCGGAGCCCAACCCCGATCGCGTCATGATCGAGATCTCGGTGACCAAGGCCCTCGGACGGGCCTGAGGGCCCGCGGCCAACTCCCTTCGCGGCCAGGCCCCTTCCACGAGTTCCCCGAGTTCCACGAGCCCCGTTCCGGACCCGTGGACCTGCCGGGCAGCACCGCGTACCCGCACTGGTCCGGACCTGGCTGAAACCAGACCCTCCATACCCGCCATCGGGCGCCTTCCTGGTACTCAGGAGCGGCAGGAACGAACACCTCCGCACAACGACGAGCGGCATCGGACCTGTCCCGGGCAAAAAGACGGCAGCTGGAGGCCGCATGGCGTCGGCATCACGTATCGCGACGACCGTTCCGCGCCGTCCGCACCCCACCCCGCCCCGCCCGTACGCCGAGAACTGCCCCCGGTGCGGCGGCCAGCTCGCCGTGAACCAGGACGGCTGGAAGATCTGCCATGCCTGCGGATACGCCTCGCCGCCCGGTACGGCCCCTCCACCGCGGGCCCTCGGCGGGGGTATCGTCGCCCCCACAGTCGCCACGCCCCGGAGGGCACGATGAACTCGGTCCGAGTGACGGCGATCGCCTGCCTGATGCCGCTGTCCGAGCTGGACGAGGATCCGTTCCTGGTCGATGACCGCAGCCAGCACGACATGTGCAAACAGTGGGCGGCAGCCCGTGATTACCACCTGACCTGCCAGCTCAGCCTGCACCAGCTGCGCGCCGACCACAGCGCGCTGTGGAGCGATGTCGAAGAGGGCCTGGTCGATGTGTTCGTGACGCCCAACCGCCGGGCGCTGGAGTACGCCATCGACGGGGCCGACGAGTTCGGCCGGCGGTGCGCGGCGGCGGGCGTCCGCCTGGAGACCGCCGATCTCGACGAGCCGGTCTACACGCTCGCGATGAAGTCCCATGTGCACCGCCGGCTTTCGATGCCGACCGCGGGATACAACGGCTGCTGACGACACGGAAAGGGCCGGGGTGGTCTTCCCCGGCCCTTTCGCGCACATACGAGGCGGTACCGCTCCGCGCTACTCCGACGACCGCTTGGGCCGCCACACCACCAGCGCGCTGGTCTGCTGGACGTCCTGATACGGCACCAGATCACGGCGGTACGAGGCGTGCACCGCCGCTTCGCGCTGCCGCATCGCGCTGGCCGCGCCCTCCAGGGCGCCCTGGAGCTCGGCGACCCGCTGCTGGAGGGCCGCGACCTGGTTCTCCAGCTCGATGATGCGCTTGATGCCGGCGAGGTTGATGCCCTCCTCCTGCGACAACTGCTGGACGGTGCGCAGCAGTTCGATGTCGCGGGCGGAATACCGGCGGCCCCGGCCGGCGGTGCGGTCGGGGGAGACCAGGCCCAGGCGGTCGTACTGCCGCAGGGTCTGCGGATGCAGGCCGGAGAGCTGAGCCGCGACGGAGATGACGTACACCGGCGATTCATCGGTCAGTTCATACGGGTTACGACGCTGCCCGCCCCGGCTGTCCATCTCAAGCTCCCTTCGCGGCCTGGAACAGCTCTGCCCGCGGGTCCGGGCCCGCGGTCGCCTCGCGATAGGTCTCCAGCGACTCCCGTGCCTTGTCGCCGAGATCCTTGGGAACGAGCACCTCTATCGTGACCAGCAGATCACCGCGGGTGCCGTCCTTACGGGCCGCGCCCTTGCCGCGGGCCCGCATCGTGCGTCCGTTGGGAGTCCCGGCCGGAAGCTTGAGCTTCACCGGCGGTCCGCCCAGCGTCGGCACCTTGATCTCGCCACCGAGCGCGGCCTCCGGGAAGGTGACCGGCACCGTGATGGTGAGGTTGTCGCCCTTGCGGCCGAAGACCGGGTGGGCGCCGACATGGACGACCACGTACAGATCGCCGGCCGGGCCGCCCTGTTCACCGGGAGCGCCCTTGCCGCGCAGCCGGATGCGCTGCCCGTCCGAGACGCCCGCGGGGATGCGGACCTGCATCGTGCGGGCACTGGTCGCCCGCCCGCTGCCCTTGCAGACATCGCAGGGATCCTGGGCGATCAGGCCGCGGCCCTTGCAGTCGGCGCACGGGTCGGTGAGCGAGAAGCCGCCGCCCGCGCCCCGGCTGATCTGGCCGGTGCCGACGCAGGTCGGGCAGACCCGAGGCGTACCGTTTTTGTCGCCGGTGCCGGAACACGCCTTGCAGGGCGCCTGGCTGGACATCCGCAGCGGGACCGTGGCCCCGTCGACGGCCTCGGTGAAGCTGAGCGTCACCTCGGACTCGATGTCCTGGCCGCGGCGCGGCTGCGTGCGCGTACCGGAGCCGCCGCGGTTGAACAGGCCGCCGAAGACGTCCCCGAGGCCGCCGCCGAAGCCACCGGCGCCGCCGCCCTGACCGGACGAGCCCCCGAAGAGGTCGCCCAGGTCGAAGTTGAAGCTGCCGCCGCCTCCGGGGCCGGGCCGGAAGCCGCCGTTGCCGAACAGCGCCCGGGCGTCGTCGTACTCCTTGCGGCGCTTGGCATCGCCCAGGATGTCGTTGGCCTCGGAGATCTCCTTGAAGCGCTCCTCGGCCTTGGCGTCGCCCTTGTTGGCGTCCGGGTGGAACTCGCGGGCCAGCTTGCGGTACGCCTTCTTGATCTCCGCTTCGGTGGCGTCCTTCGGGACGCCGAGGACCTTGTAGTAGTCCTTCTCGACGAAGTCCTTGGTGCTCATCCCCGACGTCCCTCCTTCCGCGCGGTTCTCTCTGCCGCCACTGCGTCAGCCCTCGTCCGGGCCACCGCTCTCCTCGTCCGAAGCCTTGGCCCCCTTGGCACCCTTGGAGCCCTTGGCGTCCTCGTCGGAGGCGGACTTGGCGCCCTGCGCACCCGGCTGCGGCTCGGCGACGGCGACCCGCGCGGGGCGGATCGTCCGCTCACCGATGCGATACCCGGGCTGAAGGATGGCGACGCATGTCGTCTCCGTCACGTCCGGCGCATACGAATGCATCAGCGCTTCATGGATCGTCGGGTCGAAGGGCTCGCCCTCCTTGCCGAACTGCTGGAGGCCGAGCTTGGCGACCACGGTCTCCAGCGATTCGGCAACCGACTTGAAGCCGCCGACCAGTTCGCCGTGCTCACGGGCCCGGCCTACGTCGTCGAGCACCGGAAGGAGCTCGGACAGCAGATTCGCCGCGGCGATCTCCTTGACCGTGACCCGGTCCCGCTCCACCCGGCGGCGGTAGTTCTGGTACTCCGCCTGGAGCCGCTGGAGGTCCGCCGTGCGCTCGTTGAGCGCCGTACGCACCTGGTCCAGCTGCGCGCGGAGCGCCACGTCCTGTACGTCCCCGGCCGGGGCCGAGCCCGCCTTGTCGGCGGACTCGGCCTGCGCCGCGTCTTCGGGGGCGGCGTCGGAGGGGACGTCGGGCTTCTCGTCGAAGCCCGGAGTCTCCTCCGTCACGCCGCACCGTCCTTCTTGGGCTTCTCGTCGTCGACGATCTCGGCGTCCACGATGTGGTCCTCGGCCTTGGCCTGCTGGCCGGCCTGGGCGCCCTCGGCACCGCCGGCGGCGGCCTGCGCGGCCTGGGCGTCGGCGTACATGGCCTGGCCCAGCTTCTGCGAGACGGCCGCGACCTTCTCGGTGGCGGTACGGATCTCGGCCGTGTCCTCGCCCTTGAGCTTCTCCTTCAGCTCGCCGACGGCGGTCTCGACCTCGGTCTTCACCTCAGCGGGGACCTTGTCCTCGTTGTCCTTGAGGAACTTCTCGGTCTGGTAGACCAGTTGCTCGCCCTGGTTGCGGGTCTCGGCGGCCTCGCGGCGCTTGTGGTCCTCGTCCGCGTAGCGCTCGGCCTCCTCGCGCATCCGGTCGACCTCGTCCTTCGGCAGCGAGGAGCCGCCGGTGACGGTCATCTTCTGCTCCTTGCCCGTGCCGAGGTCCTTGGCCGTGACGTGCATGATGCCGTTGGCGTCGATGTCGAAGGAGACCTCGATCTGCGGGACACCGCGCGGGGCCGGCGGCAGACCGGTCAGCTCGAACATCCCGAGCTTCTTGTTGTACGCCGCGATCTCGCGCTCGCCCTGGTAGACCTGGATCTGCACGGACGGCTGGTTGTCCTCGGCCGTGGTGAAGATCTCCGACCGCTTGGTCGGGATGGTCGTGTTGCGCTCGATGAGCTTGGTCATGATGCCGCCCTTGGTCTCGATGCCGAGGGACAGCGGGGTGACGTCCAGCAGGAGGACGTCCTTGACCTCGCCCTTGAGGACACCGGCCTGGAGCGTGGCGCCGATGGCGACGACCTCGTCCGGGTTGACGCCCTTGTTGGCGTCCTTGCCGCCGGTCAGCTCCTTGACGAGCTCGGCGACGGCCGGCATACGGGTCGAACCGCCGACCAGGACCACGTGGTCGATGTCGGACAGCGCGATACCGGCGTCCTTGATGACGTTGTGGAACGGGGTCTTGCAGCGGTCGAGCAGGTCCGCGGTCAGCTGCTGGAACTGGGAGCGGGTGAGCTTCTCGTCCAGGTGGAGCGGGCCCTCGGCGGAGGCGGTGATGTAGGGCAGGTTGATCGTCGTCTCGGTGGACGACGACAGCTCGATCTTCGCCTTCTCCGCGGCCTCGCGCAGGCGCTGGAGCGCCATCTTGTCCTTGGAGAGGTCGACGCCGTGGCCGTTGGCGAACTGCTTGACCAGGTAGTCGACGACGCGCTGGTCCCAGTCGTCACCACCGAGGTGGTTGTCACCGTTGGTGGCCTTCACCTCGACGACGCCGTCGCCGATCTCCAGCAGCGAGACGTCGAAGGTGCCGCCACCGAGGTCGAAGACCAGAATGGTCTGGTCATCCTTCTCCAGGCCGTAGGCCAGGGCGGCGGCGGTAGGCTCGTTGACGATCCGCAGGACGTTGAGACCCGCGATCTCGCCGGCCTCCTTGGTGGCCTGGCGCTCGGAGTCGTTGAAGTAGGCGGGGACGGTGATGACCGCGTCCACAACCTTCTCGCCCAGGTACGCCTCGGCATCCCGCTTGAGCTTCTGCAGGATGAAGGCGCTCATCTGCTGCGGGTTGAAGTCCTTGCCGTCGATGTTGATCTTCCAGTCGGTGCCCATGTGGCGCTTGACCGACCGGATGGTCCTGTCGACGTTGGTGACCGCCTGGCGCTTCGCGACCTCGCCGACCAGCACCTCGCCGTTCTTGGCGAAGGCGACGACGGACGGCGTGGTCCTGGCGCCCTCGGCGTTGGTGATGACGGTGGGCTCACCGCCTTCGAGAACACTGACGACGGAGTTCGTCGTGCCCAGGTCGATGCCGACCGCACGTGCCATTTCAATTCCTCCAGCTGACTTGAGTGGAACAGGCTCAAGAGTGCAGTACGGGATCAAACCTGTCAACAGAGCTGAGTCGAGCCCACTCAACTTTTATATGGCCCTTATCCTCACCGAGCCGCCACTCAAGACGCCGACCCCCGGCGGAGGGTTGCCCGCGCGACACAGATCACCGGCCGGGCGGCTTCATGAGGCCCGGAATACTGGGTAACCTCAGCCGCAGACCCAAAAAGTTACCGCTTAGTAGTTCCGCTCGGATCCGGCTGATCTGGTCGCGCAGATCATCCCGCAGATCCCGCAGATCCTTCTGATTTCGCCCGCTCTCGCAGGTTCGAGGAGCCACCAATGCAACTCGCCGCGATCATCGTGTCGCTGGTCCTAATCGCGGTCGGCGTAGCGCTGTTCGGCCGTGCCATCCTGCAGATCTACCGCCAGCTGCGGCTCGGCCAGTCCGTCCCCGCCGGTACCCGCACCGACGAGCCCGTGCAGCGCACGGTCACGGTCGCCAAGGAGTTCGTCGGCCACACCCGGATGAACCGCTGGGGCGTCGTCGGCGTGGCGCACTGGTTCGTGGCGGTCGGCTTCCTCACCCTGCTGCTGACGATCGTCAACGCGATCGGCCAGCTCTTCAAGGCCGACTGGCTGCTGCCGTTCCTCGGCAACTGGCTGCCCTGGGAGCTGTGGGTCGAGGGCATGGGCACGCTGACGACCGTGGGCATCATCGTCCTGATCGTCATCCGGCAGCTGAGCAGGCCGGGCGGGGCGGGCCGCAAGTCCCGCTTCGCGGGCTCCAACATCGGCCAGGCGTACTTCGTCGAGGGCGTCATCCTCATCGTCGGCATCTGCATCGTGATGCTGCACGCCCTGGAGGGTGCCCAGCACGGCGTCGACCACTACGAGGCGGCGTACTTCGTCACGTACCCGGTGGTCGCGGCCCTGAAGGGGCTGAGCGTCGGCACGCTCCAGAACCTGACGTACCTCTTCGCCGGCATCAAGATCGCGACGTCCTTCATCTGGATGATCACGGTCGCCCTCAAGACCGACATGGGCGTGGCCTGGCACCGCTTCCTGGCCTTCCCCAACATCTGGTTCAAGCGCGAGGCGGACGGCGGGACGGCGCTCGGCGCGCTCCAGCCGATGACGTCGGCGGGCAAGCCGATCGACTTCGAGGACCCGGGCGAGGACGACCAGTTCGGCGTCTCCCAGATCGAGCACTTCTCCTGGAAGGGCCTGCTGGACTTCGCCACCTGCACCGAGTGCGGCCGGTGCCAGTCGCAGTGCCCCGCCTGGAACACCGGCAAGCCGCTCTCGCCGAAGCTCCTGATCATGTCGCTGCGCGACCACGCGCACGCCAAGGCGCCGTACCTGCTCGCCGGCGGCGGCAAGGACGCCGAGGGCAACGAGAAGGCGACCGAGGAGCAGCTCAAGGACGTGCCGGCCGCCGCCCTCGCGGAGGCCGAGCGCCCGCTGATCGGCACCCTCGCGGAGAACGGGGTCATCGACCCCGACGTGCTGTGGTCCTGCACCACCTGCGGCGCCTGCGTCGAGCAGTGCCCGGTCGACATCGAGCACGTCGACCACATCGTCGACATGCGCCGCTACCAGGTCATGATCGAGTCCTCGTTCCCGTCCGAGGCGGGCACGATGCTCAAGAACCTGGAGAAGAAGGGCAACCCCTGGGGCCTGGCCAAGAAGCAGCGGCTGGCGTGGACCAAGGAGGTCGACTTCGAGGTCCCGGTCGTCGGCAAGGACGTCGAGGACCTCACCGAGGTCGACTACCTCTACTGGGTCGGCTGCGCCGGCGCCCTGGAGGACCGCGCCAAGAAGACCACCAAGGCGTTCGCCGAGCTGCTGCACATCGCGGGCGTGAAGTTCGCGATCATGGGCGGCGACGAGGCGTGCACCGGTGACTCGGCCCGCCGCCTGGGCAACGAGTTCCTCTTCCAGCAGCTCGGCCAGCAGAACGTCGAGGCGCTGAACATGGCCTTCGGCGAGGACAGCGACGACGAGTCGACGAAGAAGCCCAAGGCGTCGAAGAAGATCGTCGCGACCTGCCCGCACTGCTTCAACACCATCGCGAACGAATACCCGCAGCTGGGCGGCGAGTTCGAGGTCATCCACCACACCCAGCTGCTCCAGCACCTGATCGACGAGGGCAAGCTGATCCCCGTCACGCCGGTCGAGGGCCTGATCACGTACCACGACCCGTGCTACCTGGGCCGCCACAACAAGGTCTACACCCCGCCGCGCGAGATCATCGCCAAGGTGCCGGGTCTGCGCAACGAGGAGATGCACCGCCACAAGGAGCGCGGCTTCTGCTGCGGCGCCGGCGGCGCCCGGATGTGGATGGAGGAGCGGATCGGCAAGCGCATCAACAACGAGCGCGTCGACGAGGCCCTCTCCCTCAACCCCGACATCGTCTCCACCGCCTGCCCGTTCTGCCTCGTCATGCTGACCGACTCGGTCAACGGCAAGAAGAACGACGGGAAGGCCAAGGAGTCCATCCAGGTCGTCGACGTGGCCCAGCTGCTGCTGGACTCCGTCAGGACCCCGATCGACCCGCCCTCGGACGACGCGGAGTCGGCGGACGCACCGGAGCCCGAGCCGGTGAAGTAGCACCTCCGGACGCAGCTCA
>NZ_BMRP01000007.1:82823-212189 GCF_014648695.1 Streptomyces albospinus | reverse complement strand
GGCCGGTGCCCGGTGTCTCGTCTCCGGTGTCCGATGTCCGATGTCCGGTAATCGGTTGCCCGGTCCCCCGCCGCCGCCGACCATGGCCGCATGGCAGAGGAGACCGGCGCCACCGCGCCCGCCCCGTTACCCGTCGAGATCCGCCCCGCCGGGCCCGCCGACGCCGCCGCCATCGCGGCCGTCCACCAGGAATCACGGCGGGTGACCATGCCGTACCTGCCGCCCCAGCGGCGCAGCCACGGCGAGGTCACCCACTGGATCCGGGAGAGCGTGCTGCCCCGCTGCCACACCGTCGTCGCGGCCCGCGGCCCGGAGATCCTCGGCTACGCCGCCGTCGACGGCGACCTGCTCGACCAGCTCTACCTCCGCCCGGACGTCCGCCGCACCGGCATCGGCAGCCGGCTGCTCGCCGAAGCGCAGCGGCACAGCCCCGGCGGACTGACCCTGCACGTCTTCCAACTCAACACCGGCGCCCGGGCGTTCTACGCCCACCACGGCTTCGCGGTCGTGGCCACCGGCGACGGCAGCGGCAACATGGAGAACCTCCCGCAGCTGACCCTGCGCTGGACCCCGGCGCCGTCCGCCCCCGACCCCCAGGACAGGCCCTAGGGGTCCCCCGCGGCGTCCCCTAGGGGATGTCACAGCTCAGCAGCAAACCCCCGGCCGGTCCCCCGGTCCGGCCCCCGAGCCCGCGGGGACCAGGTACTTTCGAAGGCGTGGCTGGATTCAGGATGGGTCGCGGACGGGATGCCCGCCCCGCGCAGAACGGACAGCAGCAGGGGCACCAGGGGCCGCACGCGCCGTACGGGCAGCAAGGACCGTACGGGCAGCAGCCCCCGCCCCCGCGCGGCCAGTGGCCGCAGCCCCCGCAGGGGCAGCCCGAGTACTTCGACAACGGCGGCTATCAGGACCCGCGCGCGCCGTACGCGCCGTACGGCGACGACAACTCCCCGGGCCGCACCCGGGAGTTCCGCGTGGGCGAGGCCCCGGACGCCTACGGGGACGGGTACGGTCCCGCCGACGGCGAGTACGCGGCCGGCGGCACCTACCGCGCCGGCCAGACGACGGCGCCGCCGGCCGGCCCCCGGCTGCACTGGAAGCAGCTGCTGTCCGGTGTGGTGCTGCGCCCGACCCCGACGTTCTGGCAGATGCGGGACCACACGCTCTGGACCCCGGCGCTGATCGTCACCTTCGTCTACGGCCTGCTGGCGGTCTTCGGCTTCGAGAAGGCGCGCGCGGATGTGCTGAACGCCACGCTCGGCAACAGCATCCCCTGGGTGCTGATCACCGCCGTGATGTTCATCATCGGCAGTCTGATCCTGGGCGCGGTCACCCACACCATGGCCCGCCAGCTGGGCGGCGACGGCGCCTGGCAGCCCACCGTCGGCCTGTCCATGCTGGTCATGACGATCCCGGACGCGCCCCGGCTGCTGTTCGCGATGTTCCTGGGCGGCGACAGCCCGCTGGTGCAGGTCCTGGGCTGGGCCACCTGGATCGCCACCGGCTATCTGCTGACCTCCATGGTCAGCAAGTCGCACGACCTGCCGTGGCCCAAGGCCCTGGGCGCCTCCGCGATCCAGCTGGTCGCCCTGCTCGCCCTGGTGAAGCTCGGCACGCTGTAGGCGGCCCCCGGCCTATGGGGAAGGGGGCCCGCCCCGGGAGATCGTCTCCCGGGGCGGGCCCCCTTCCGCTGTGCGGGACGGGCCGCCGGCTACGTCACGTCACGCGAACCGCTGCCCCGCCGTCCCGTCGCACCGCTGCAACCGGAGCGGGTCCTTCGCCGCGCCCAGCGTCAGGCACAGCGACGGCGCGGCGGCCGGCCGGAACGTGCCGCCGTCCCGGACGTACTGCTGGTTGCCCGCGCCCGAGCAGTTCCAGAGCACCAGCGCGGCGCCCGGCTCGTAGCGCCCGCCCGGCACGTCCAGGCACCGGGCGTGGGTCAGCTCCACGTGGACCGACTTCTGCTCCGGGTCGTACCACCAGCCCTGGTTGCGCTGCCCGTTGCAGTCCCAGCCGCCGACCGCGGTCCCGTTGCGGGAGGCGCCGCCGTTGGCGTCCAGGCAGCTGCCGGTCGCGGCGTTCTTCAGCGGCCGGTAGGCGTCGTCCCAGGCGCCCGGGTAGAGCTTCGGCTGCCCGGTGTTCGCCGGGTCCGCGCAGGCCGCCTCACGCAGCTGCGGCGCCGCGTACAGCTGCGTCAGGCAGGACGCGAACGCGCCGTGCCCGCGCACGTTCGGATGGAACGACTGCCGGACCGAATTCGAGTCCGGCGGGAAAGGATTGGAGATGTTCACGTACAGCCCGCGGGCCCACGTATCGG
Organism: Streptomyces albospinus; assembly: GCF_014648695.1. Taxonomy (GTDB): domain Bacteria; phylum Actinomycetota; class Actinomycetes; order Streptomycetales; family Streptomycetaceae; genus Streptomyces; species Streptomyces albospinus. Next base: position 209,872 of record NZ_BMRP01000007.1, on the reverse strand, counting down.
CCATGCACACCTCATGGCCGTGGAACAGCCGCGAGGCGTCGAGATAGCTGGCCCCCGTGTCCTGCGTGATCCTGCGCATCCCGCGCTCGAACGCCGGCACCGCGGTGTTCCGCCCCCACGCCGCGTCCGACGTGTATCCGGTGCACCCGCCCGGCAGTTTGCCCGGGAAATTCGGGTTGTCCTCCACATCCGGCCCGATCGGGCTCGGATACGACATCACCACCAGCCGGTAGTCACCGTCGGCGTACCCCGCGCCCCGCATCACGGTCCGCAGATCCCGCACCGTCGCCTCGATTTTGGGCACCAGCCCGTCGACCCGCGCCTGCCATCCCGGCTGGTATTTCGGCTCGCAGGTGCCCTGAAACAGGAACCAGTGCTCGACGCAGTCCGTCATCACCGGCCCGAATTGGAGATCGTCATTGGCCCCGGCTACCAGCAGCACCATCTTCAGCCGCGTATTGCGGGCCGCGATCGCCAGGCTGTCGCTCTGCACCAGTTCATCCGGATACTGCTTGCTGCCGCCGATCCGGATATTGCCGCTGTACGCGCCCGAGCAGGCGGCGTTATAGGTCACATCCGCCGCGATCCCGGTCCGGTGAATCGCCGAATCCGGCGACCGGTGGCACCAGTTGGTGGGCCCGTCGGTTCCCGGCTCGTACGTCCCGACGCCCTCCCCGGAGATCTCGCTGTCGCCCAGCGAGATCAGCGAGGTCTTCCGCTCCGCGACCGGCCGCACGGCGGAATCGCCGTACAGTTTCGCCGCCTCCCGCGCCCGGATCTTCTCCAGTTCCGGCGAGAGCGGCTGCACGGATAACGACCGCGCGGAATGCGTCCTCGCAAAGGACGTCCGCGCGGTGCCGGCGGCGCTCGCACCGCCCGCCGTCACCGTGAACGCGGCGGTCAGCGCCACCGCCGACGTCGCCACAACGGCGCGCAGCCGCCGCCCGCGCCCGCCGCCCCGCCTGCTCCACCACCTGTGTCCGCGTCTGCCGTGCGCCATCGGGCCTCCCCTCCGGTCTGCTGTTACCGCCGGTTTCTACGCGGCGGCAGCAACCGTTGGAACACCCGGAACAGAACTGGCCGAAACGCGAGCCCCATCCCACCCACCACACGGGCGCCACGGGCACCGGAGCACCAGGGGCACGGGAGCACTACGGGGCCGGCCCCCTCACGCGTCGAGGATCTGGCCCTCCCGCCGGACCACCGGCGGCTCGACGCTCCACGGGAAATTGATCCAGTCATCCGTGCGCTTCCACACGTATTCGCACTTCACCAGCGACTGCGACTTCTCGTAGATCACCGCGCTGCGCACCTCGGCCACGGTCCCCTGGCAGAAGTCGTGCACCAGCTTCAGTGTCTTGCCGGTGTCGGCGACGTCATCCGCGATCAGCACCTTCTTCTCCGAGAAGTCGATCGCATTGGGCACCGGCGCCAGCATGACCGGCATTTCCAGGGTGGTCCCCACACCGGTGTAGAACTCGACGTTCACCAGGTGAATGTTCTTGCAGTCCAGCGCGTACGCCAGCCCGCCGGCCACGAACACCCCACCGCGGGCGATCGACAGCACGATGTCGGGCTCGTACCCGTCATCCGCGATCGTCTGCGCCAGCTCACGGATCGCCCCGCCGAACCGCTCGTACGTCAGGTTCTCCCGCACGTCACCCACGAAATCTCTCAGACCTTCTCTTCGTCCCCGAAGCTCGTCTCCGAAGCGCACGCCCGGCGCGGCGCCCCGCCTCACACCTGCGTACGGTGGAAATTCTTGAACGACCGGGACGGCGTCGGACCGCGCTGCCCCTGATAACGCGAGCCGTGGTGCGCGCTGCCGTAGGAGTGCTCCGCCGGCGACGTCAGCCGGAACATGCACAGCTGCCCGATCTTCATTCCCGGCCACAGCTTGATCGGCAGCGTCGCGACATTGCTCAGCTCCAGCGTCACATGCCCGCTGAATCCCGGGTCGATGAACCCGGCGGTCGAATGCGTCAGCAGCCCCAGGCGCCCCAGGCTGGACTTCCCCTCCAGCCGCGACGCGAGATCATCGGGCAGCGAAATGACCTCGTACGTCGAGGCCAGCACGAATTCCCCGGGGTGCAGGATGAACGCCTCATCCCCCTCCGGCACGACCTCACGGGTCAGATCGGGCTGCTCGACGGCCGGGTCGATGTGCGGGTAGCGGTGATTCTCGAACACCCGGAAATAGCGGTCGAGCCGCACGTCGATGCTGGACGGCTGCACCATCGACTCGTCGTAGGGGTCGATGCGCACCCGACCCGCGTCGATCTCGGCCCGGATGTCCTTGTCTGAGAGAAGCACGCAGACGAGGATACGCGCCCGCACACCCCCCACCGCACGACGAGGGCCCGGCCCCACCAGGGGACCGGGCCACCACTACCTCACCTCGACATCCTCAGCCAACATCACGAACGGCCGACCCCGACCGCGCGCCGCCTTACCGCTTGGCGTGCTCCACGGGCACCGAGTGCCGCAGCCGAGCACAGCGCGGGCAGCGCAGCAGCCGTCCCGGACCGAGCCGGTCGGTGGTCTGCATCGGGAACGAAGCGGTGCTGAACACATGCCCCTCGGCACAACGTACGACGGTGCGCTCCATCAAGTCCCTCTCCCAACTGCGTGGACAACAAAAGCCACATTAGGGGATGAACTGGGTGCACTCGCAGGCGGCACTCCGATACCCAACCGTACGCTTCAACTCCCGCCCCCCGCACCCGCATCCCACCCCGCGGGCACCCCCTGGACCACTCGCCGCACCACGGTCCGAACACGCCGAAAACACCGCGAGGCGGTGATGGGGTAGAGTGTGCGGCGAAGCTCCGCCTTCAGATCCGAGGCGGTGTTACGCGGGTGTAGTTTAATGGTAGAACATGAGCTTCCCAAGCTCAGAGCGCGGGTTCGATTCCCGTCACCCGCTCCATAGTTGAGGCCCAGGTCGGAGACCTGGGCCTTGGTTGTCGTCTAGTCCAATTTCGGAGCGCCGCACCACTAGCGCACCACTAGGACCCCCAAGAGGGTCCTCAGCAACCCCCTTGCCCCCCCGATCGAACTCTCACTCCAATTGCATCTCAAATCCCGAGATTCAATTTATGTGACCTCTACCACATCAACTGACGGACGGCGAGCGGCTGGTGGGAACTCAGCGCGACTGCCGCCATCCTCAACTCGCAGGCCAGAGGCGCCCTTTCGATCGTTGGTCACCTCCCGAGGCACCAGCCGCGGGCAGCAAGAAGCCACCCACGGACGGCCGACATCTGCTGAAGCGGTGCCTTGGGAGCTTGGTTGAGTGCGGCGCACCACTCGTGCACCACAAGGCGCTGTCCGGCCGCTCTTGGGCGCACGATACGAGGAAGCCGGACAGCGTCAGCGTGGACAAGGGCTACAGCAACCGTCGAACCCGCCGCTACTACGCAAGCGGTCGATCCGGCACGTCATCCCGGAGAAGGCCGCCCAGGCGGCCAACCGCGTCAAACGCGGCTCACAGGCTTCAGGAAGTGCCGTCGAAGTCGACATCCTTGGTCTCGACCGTCCCGGCCATCCGCCCCGGCGCCGTCTGGTAGGTCCAGTACAGGTTCGTGTGCACGATGACCTGGTCCGGCGGCGGCGCCCCCCATGCAGTCCTGTCCCCCGTCGTGTGGGCGTCGCTGACAAGGGTCGCGTCGTACCCCCTGACGAACGCGCCGTGGAGCGTCGAGCGGATGCACGCGTCCGTCTGTGCTCCGACCACGACGAGTCGCCCGACCCCGAGGCCCGACAGCACGGTCTCAAGGGTGGTGTCCTCGAAGGAGTCGCCATAGTTCTTCTCGACGAGCGGCTCGGCGTCGCCCGGAGCCAGCTCGGGGACGATCCGCCACTCGTCGCTCCCCCTCGCAAGCTGCTCGTCGGAGTGCTGGACCCAGACCACCGGGACCCGTTCCCGCCGCGCCTTCTCGACAAGGCTGCCGACGTTCGCGACGACAGCGTCGCGCTCGTGAGCCTCCTTGACGACGACGTTCTGCACGTCGACGACGAGGAGTGCGGTGTTCGGCCGGTTCTCGAGTGTGGTCATGGTCTCCCCCTTATTCACGCTGGCTCTTGCGTCCACGCAGGGTAGCCCCACCCACTGACAGCGGGCCGGCGAACTTCGGACCGCCTGTCGTGCGCAGGGTTGATTTCAGTGGGATGCGCAGGGTTATGTCAGTGGCGGCGCAGAGTTTGTGTCAGCAGCTGGTGACGGCTCGGAGAGCATGCGCAGGCTGTACGCGACGTTGTCGTGGAGCTGGTCGACGATGTCGCCGCGGGTGACCATGTCGGCGGCGGCGGCGAGGTTTTCGAGGGCTTGGCGCTGGGCGGCGTCGTTCGTATCGATGCCGCCGTCGACCCAGACGCGGAGCAGGACCTCGGCCTCGACGGGCTGGATGGGTCCGCGCACGGACGGGTTGGGGTCGGTGCGTCCGGCGATGGCGTCGGCCTGGTCGGGCGAAGGACATCGAGGCGTGGGGTGACGGTGTATCCGTTGGGCGGGACGCCGTGATCGGCACGTTCGACGTCGATGTGGAGGATGCCGCTGCTCTCGGCAATTAGGTCACCGAGATGAGCAACGCTCGGTACGGCGAGATCGTCCGAGATGACATCCAACGTCTGCTGGAGGCCAACCAGTAGCCCACGTGGACAGACACCGAGGAACGAGGGAAGCCTGGTCCGTGGCGGACCAGGCTTCCCTTCGTCGGCTACCACCGTCCGGGCGCCTGCCCGGGCAACCGACTCCCATGTCATTTGATCTCGGCAATGATCTCAGTCAGCCGCCGAATTTGCTTACGATGTTACGGCTGAGATTGATGTCTACGATTCCAAGGCCGGGATTGACCGTGGCGGTTGCTCCGGTGTCGCTTTTCACTGTCACTGGGGCCAGCATGTTGTTGGTGACAGTGGTGGTTCCCGAAGCACTGACGGAGACGCCGGGATCGGGGAGTGGGGTGACGCAGAAGTCCCCGGCGGTCGAGGCAACCTCGACCTGGCCGGGGCAGAGGATGTCGGCGTGGGCGGGGGCTGCGGTGGCTAGCCCGGTGGCGCCGAGGGCGAGGGCGGTCAGGATGGCGGCTATGTGCCGGCGGGGGGCGAGTTGGCGGTTCGTCAAGGTCTCCTTTCCGGCCCGCGAAGCGGGCGGCACCGTGACCCACCGCAGTCCTACTCCCCGCTGCGGTCCCGGGCGCCGGCGCTCCCAAGCTGGCGACAAGCCCCGGCCTCACCGCGTAGCGTCCTGCTGCCGAAGGTCAGTGGCAACCAATGGCCAGAGCGTCATCACGCTCGGATACATGTCCGCTGTTTCGCCGCTCGTTAACTCACGACCTCTCAGAAGGTCACTGACAACAACTCTGCGCCGCGCTGATATCTACCCTGCGCAGTTGAAGACCGGCTCCGAGGCGCCCTGCCCCAGGGCGAGTGCGAACTCGCAGGACCCGAAGAGTGAGAGCGAGACGCTCCAGAAGGAGGGCCAGAACGCAGAAAAGGGCGGTTGCGTCATCGGTTATCCGATGACGCAACCGCCCTCGATCGTCCGGGAAGTCAGCCTGCGTCGACGCACTTCCGGATGAGGTCACCGGCCCGCGCGAGATCCTCGTGCGATCCGATCCGGGCCTCGACGCCGTCCTTGTTGCCCAGGCCCCCAGCCCGCGGACGTCACGCGAGAAGCCCTAGGAGGCGCGTTCCTGCTTCTTTTCCTGGGCCTTCTGGCGTGCGTCGCGGACCTTCGCGTCGATGCCGTCGGCGACCTCCTGCTGGCGGTCGTCGTCGGAGTGCTGGTAGATCAGCGCGGCCTTCGCCGTGGACTGGCCGGCGCGGACCATCGTGTCCTTGAGCGTGGCGCCGGACTGCGTCGACAGCGTGTGGCCGGTGTGGCGCAGGTCGTAGAAGCGGAAGTCGTCGGGCAGGCCGCTCTTGGCTCGCGCTTTGCGCCACTTGCGACCGAAGGTGGAGCGGCGGAAGGGCGCGCCGCGCTCCCCGACGAACAGCAGCCCGTCGTCGTCCTTTTCGGCGAACCATTCGAGGTGCCGCTTCACCTCCATGTGGAGGAAGGCCGGGAGATAGAGGGTGCGCTTGCCCGCAGCGGACTTGGGGTCGCCGACGACACGTCGGCCGGTGGTCAACTCGGGCGCCGCCTCCGTGATGCGGGCGGCCAGGGGCTCCAGGCTGATGTCGCGGCGGCGGAGCGGGGCCTGCTCCTCCGGCCGCATCGGCCCGTACGCGCCGAAGTAGACCATCAGGCGCCAGCGCGGTCCATCGCATCGGCGAGAGCGTCGACTTGCTCGACGGTGGCGGTGGGGCGCTCGTCGGGGTCTTCCTTGCCTGCGCCAGCGATGCGGCAGGGGTTGCGACGGATCAGTTCGTCGTCGACCGCGGTCTGCGTGATCGCCTTCAGCAGGCGGTAGGACTTGGCGACCGTGGTGGCACCGGTGGCCGTGAGACGTTCGGTGCGCCAGGTGCGAACCATGGGCGGGGTGATCTCGTCCACGTCGCGGTGGCCGAAGGCGGGCAGGATGTGCAGGCGCAGCAGGCGCCGGTACAGCTCGTCCGTGGTCGGGCGCACGCCGCGTTCCTCGACCCAACGCAGCGCGTACTCCTTGAAGTTCACGGCTCCGGCGTCGGGATCGAGCCAGTCGCCACGGGTGATGTCCGCCTCGACCTGGGAAAGCCAGACGGCCGCGTCGGACTTGGTCGCGAAAGTGTCCGGTGAGCGGTGGAGCTTGCCGGACGGGTCGTGATAGCTGGCGGTCCAGCGGCCGGAACGGTACTGGCGTATCGCGCCGAACCGGCGCCGGGTCGGCTTCTGCCCCTTCGCCATCAGGCGGCCCTCCGCAGGTCGGCCCGCCGCAGACCGCTCCGGCGCGGGGTGACGCTGGGCACCGTGTTCGCCTCGATGTAGGCGTCGAGCACAGTGCGCGCGATGCGGACGTGCTTGCCGACCTTGACGAAGGCGATGCGGCGCTCGGCTATCAGCCGGCGGGGGAATCGTTCGGTGGTTCCGAGGATTTCGGCGACCTCGGCGACGGTCAAATAGCGCTCGGGCGCGCTGGGGGAAGGCATGCGAATCCTTACCGCCGCGAGGGAGCTGGCACTCCTGCGGCGTGATCGTTTGATGGGTGGTCATTCAAAAAGGGATCGCTCACCTCGCGGGTGCGCTAACACCGTTGCGAGGGAAGCGGGTTGGCTCGTCAGCGAGCCAAGGGGTAGATGTCTCCCTTTTCGTCGATGTGGAAGTCGACGTAGGCCAGATCCTCGGGGAGGGCTGGGGGCACGAGACCGGCTTTACGCATGTCGTTGCGTTGGCCCCGAAGGTCCTTGAGTTGGTGCCGGGCGTAGTCGTCCAGCTTCTCCTGCATCTCGTTGTTGATGGCCCGCTGCTCCGGATCATGGACCATGCTGAGGGTGCGACGGGTGCCGTCTGCGAATTCGACCGCTTTCTGCGCCGCACTGAGCACCTGGGCGTGGAGGCGGAACTCGTAGAGCTTCGCCTCGATGGTGCCCTCCGACGGTTCATCGCCGAGCGGGACCTCCGCGGTGAACCACGTCACCGCATCCCAGATCGACACTTCCTGGCCGGGGAGCACCTCGATGGTGCCGGCGACACCGACCGGCATCAGCAGCGCGATCGGGGGCACCTTCAGCGCCTTGGCGAGCACCAGCAGATCGGCGATCTCCACGCTCGCACGCCGGCCATTCTCCAGATTGGCGATCACGGTGCGTGGGATCTCGTAGCCGATCTCGGCACAAGCGTCAGCTAGCGCCTGAGCGCTCATCCCCCGTTCGTTGCGGTAGCGGCGCACGGCCTCTGCCACGCGCTCGGCCAACCGTCCTCGCCAGTCCTTCTCCGTCATACCCACCACGTAACCACAGCTTCAACACAGGATCAAGTGCGATGTGAGCAGTCAGAACACATTCGCCGTGTCACAGTCGCTCAATATTGCAGCTTGACTGTGTGCGCAGGGTGTGTAGTGTTCCTGTTCCCCTGTGGGGGCGGGTGGCGCCACTGTCTGCGGTGACGCCCCTGAAAACGGGAGCAGCCCCCGGTGTTAGCGCACCGAGGGCCACGAACGGCTCCCTAAATGACCACCCATCAAGCGATCAACCGGAGTGCGGCCTGCCAGGGCCGTATGCACTCCGGGGAGGGATTCCATGTCCAAGCCTACGGGCACACGACCGAGCGACGCACCCCCGTCTGCGTTTTTCTCCCGCCCCGGCCCGTCGGGGCCGGATGCCGACGCGGCGCCGGGCATGCCACGGAACCAACAGGCCGAGATGGCGGTACTCGGGGCGTGCATGTTCCAGAGCGAGGTCATCGACCGGGTCCGCCAGGTGCTGGAGCCGGGCGACTTCTTCCAGCCCGCGCACACCACGATCTGGCACGCGCTGCTGGAGTTGCGGCGGCAGGGGGCTCCCACCGACCCCATCGCGCTCGGCCATCGGCTGAAGCGCACCGGCGACCTCGTCCGGGTCGGCGGGGCCGGGTATCTGCACGAACTCGCCTCGTCCGCTTCTGTGGGCTCGGGCGCCGAGTACTACGCCGACATCGTGCGCCAGCAAGCCGATCTGCGTGCCCTGCAGACCGCGGCGGTGCGCGTGATGCAGGGCGCCACTACAGAGGGCGCGGACCCCGAGGAGGTCCGCGCCCTGCTCAACGCCTCGGTGCAGGAGATCGCCGATCGCTCCCGACGCAGCTCGGGCGGGCGGTTGAACCGCTTCGCCACAGACGGCTGGGCCTTCATCACCGACACATCCGCCGACACCACGCCCGTCTGGGGTGAGGTGGGGAACGCGGCCTGGGCCTCGGGCGAGAGCCTGATGCTGGTCGGCCCGCCCGGCGTCGGGAAGTCCACGATCGCCCAGCAGATCGTCCTCGCCCGCCTCGGCCTGCTCACCCAGGTCCTGGACATGCCCGTCCAGCAGGGCGAGAAGGTGCTCTACATCGCGGCCGACCGGCCCCGGCAGCTCGCCCGCGCCTTCGTCCGGGTCGTGAACCCCGCCGACGAGGAAGTCCTGCGCCGCCGACTGGTCTTCTGGTCGGGCCCGCTCCCCGCGTCCCTGAACGCCGAGCCTCATCTGCTCGCCGAGCTGGCCGCCGAGCACGGCGCCGACACCGTGGTGATCGACAGTCTCAAGGACGTGGTCGGCAAGCTCACCGACGACGAAGCCGGCCTCGCCTACAACAACGCCCGCCAGCAGCTGCTGCGTGACGGCGTCGAGCTGCTGGAACTACACCACCAGCGCAAGCAGAGCCAAGACGCCTCCCGCAACCAGCGCCCGGTCCTGGACCAGGTCTACGGCTCGGCGTGGTTCACCGCAGGGGCGGGCAGCGTGCTCTTCCTCAATGGCGCAGCCGGCGACCCGGTGGTGCAGCTCCACCACCTGAAGATGGTCAACGGCGAGATCGGCCCCATGCCGATCATCCACGACCACCCCCGTGGCACCTCCCGCGTCGACACCTGCCTCGACCCGCTCACCCTGCTGCGGCAGGCCAGTCCACACGGGCTCACCGCCCGCCAGCTGGCCGTGCAGATCACGGGTGAGAACAACCCCAGGCCGGCGGACGTCGCCAAGGCCAGGCGGCGCCTCGAAGCCCTGGTCAAAGCCGGGCAGGCCGCCCAGGAGAACGGGACCGGAGGCGGAGCGGGCGGCGGCCAAGCCACCCGCTGGACGGCCACCGCCCGCCACATCAGCGTCGTTTCCTGACCACGGACCGCGTACGCGGAACCGTACGCGCCCCTCCCTCCCCCAACCGCCTACGTGGCGCCCACAACGCGTACGAATCCAGCGAAAGCCCAGGTCAAACGCGTACGCGGAACCGTACGGCGCCTCCGGCGCCTAGCGCTTACGCGCTGCCCCCTCCTTGGAGAGGGGGCAGCGTAAGCGCCCCGCCCCAACAGCCTCAGCTCAGGGCCTGACCCGCGCAGCCGACGAGGCTCAAAGACCATCCGGAGTCCCCTTGCCCACCGCAGCACCCTCACCCCACAACCGGCTACTGGTGAACGCCGCCGACGGGGGTTGGGACATGCCATCTCCCACGCTCACCACCGCCCTGGTCCTCGTCGCCGCTGCGCTGCTGACCGGGTGGCTGATCCGGCGGAGCCGGCGCCACCCCGGCGACGGGCAACGGCCACAATCGCCTGCGGTCGTCACGCCTGCGGTGCTGGTCGCTGCCGTCGCCGCAGTCGCCTGCACCGCCTACAGCGCCGACACCAGCTGGCGGTTCGCCGCCGACTACCTGGGCATGCGCAGCATGATCGAGCGCACCGCGATGTTCGCCACCGCCGAGCTCGCCCTGTTCGCCACCGCACTGATGGCACGGCAGAACCTGAACGGTCCCATGCAGGCCCCGGGCCTTCCCGGCCTGCTGGTGTGGGTGATCACCGGCGTGCAGATCATCCCCGCCTACGCCGAGTTCGGGCCGCTCGGCGGCACGATACGAGGGGTGGTCGGCCCGGTAATGGCGGCGATGCTGTGGCACCTGGCCATGGGCATCGAACTGCGCCACCGGACACCCCAGGCCACCTCCCGCAGCCTGGCCGCCGTCCTCGCAGCGCAGGCACGCGAGCGGATGCTGGCCCGCCTCGGGATAGCCGACCAGGACGCCGATGCCGCACGGCTCATCCGCGACCGCGCCCTCCATGAGGCCGTCACCTTGATCCTCCGCGCAGACGCCATGACGGACACGCAGCGCACCAAGAGGCGGGGTCGGCGCCTGATCCGCCGCCTGCACGAAGCCCTGGAGCGGGCCGACGTCGACGGCGACCCCCGCCAAGACGAGCTGCTGCTCCGCAAGCTCGCCACCCGCAAACAGGGCCTCACCCTCGCCTCCATCGCCCTGCCTCCCCGCTGGCCCGGCATCCCTTCGGGGACCAGCGATCAGACGGCTCGACGCCGCATCTCACCCCCAGCGGATCGCGGGACCGCGGATGCGGGCCGCGCGCATCCATACGACACCACTGATGAGGTCCACCAGGCGGCCCGCATCCCTCCCACCGCAGTGACGAATCCAGGCCGAGCCCCCCTCCCGGAAGCCGAGACCGGCCCGGAACAGCCCGCCTCCGCGCCCCCGCATGCGGAGCCAATACCGGGCACCGCATCTGATCCCAATGGTCATCCGGGCGAGCCCGGGAAGCCGGGCCGCAGGCCGGACGTGACCGACGAGGTGCTGCTCAAAGCCGCCCGCCGCATCAAAGAGGCCACGGGCAAGATCACCCGCAAGCAGCTGGAGGAGCAACTCCGCGCCGAAGGTCTCTCCGTGAGCCGCGACCGCGCCGGCAACACCGTGCGCATCGTCAAGGCCGAGACAAACGCTGCCGTCAGCCACCCCCACTGAGCATCGCCGCTCGCCCGGCAGACACAGCGCCTCCCGCGCAACCACATGTCTCAGCGCCCCGCCCACCATCACGAACGGAGACCTCATTCCCATGCACTACCCGGACCTCGATAGCCTCAACACTCCTGCTGGAGAAGGGCACACGACCCCTGCCTCAGGCGGAGCAAGTTGTACCGGGAGCAATGCTCCCGGAACTCCCGCCCCGGAGGTGGCGGGAGCGGACCGGCGCCAGGGGGCACCGGACCGGCAAGCTGCGGCCGAGGACGGACCGCAGCCTGGAGGAGAACGGCAGGCCGAGACCCTCTCGCCGAAGCGACAGCGCGCCCGTCAGCCGAAGCCGCTCAAGCGCCTGCACCAACCCAGCTGCCGTATGAACGAGCCCGAGTACGCGCGCTTCACCGCCGCAGCCGCCCACTGCAAGATGACCAACGCCGCCTTCCTCGCCTACGCCGTCGACAAGGCAGCCCGCGACCTGAATCGCACCGCAGCCGAGATCGCCACCGAACGGGAAGTCATCGACGAGATCTTCGCCGCCCGCCGGCACCTGGGCCGCATCCACGGCCTCTTCAACCAGGTCGCCAAGGCTCTCAACTCCGGCGCCGACGCACCCCACCTCGACGCCACGGCACAGGCGGTCCACAACGCGGCCCGCCGCATGGAGGACGCCGTCGACGCCCTGCTCGCCCACCGCGATGGCGGTGCCCCGGCGTGATACCCAGCATCCACAAGCGCGGCAGCGAGACGGTCGGCCTGATCCGCTACCTCTACGGCAAGGGCACCCACGAGAAACACATCGACCCGCACCTGGTCGCCGCCTACGACCCGCTGACCCCGGACCCCGGCCGCGACCCCCAAGCCACCTACGAGCAGCTCCAGCAGCTCCTCGACCAACCCGTCAACGCCCTACCGGAACACCGCCGCCCGGACAAGCACGTCTGGCACCTATCCGTCCGCGCCGCCCCCGAAGACCCCATCCTGTCCGACGAAGACTGGGTGACCATCGCCCGCCGCATGGTCGCCGCCACCGGCATCGCCCCCGACGGCGACGAGACCGCATGCCGATGGGCAGCCGTACGCCACGCCGACGACCATATCCACATCATCGCCACCCTCGTCCGCGAAGACGGCCGCCGCCCCCGCCGCCACAACGAAGCCCGCCGCGCCCAAACTGAATGCCGCAGCATCGAAGTCGACTACGGACTGCGCCGGGTCAAGCCCGGAGACGGCACCGCCGCCAAGCGGCCCACCAGGGCCGAGCGGCACAAGGCCGAACGCCTCGGCCAGGAAGACGCCTCGCGCGAGCTGCTGCGCGAACGCGTCCGCCGCGCCCTGGCCGGCGCCACGAACGAGACCGAGTTTTTCGACCGGCTCGCCGCCGAAGGCGTCCGCATCAACAAGCGCCTCGCACCGTCCGGCGACGCACTCGGTTACAAGGTCGCCATGGTCGGCGACCGCAACGGCGACAACGAACCCATCTGGTACTCCGGATCCGAACTCGCACCTGACCTCTCCCTGCCGCGCATCCGCAAACGGTTCACGGCCACCGCAGACATGCCCGAGCCGCCCGCAGCCCTGGAACGCAGCGGCACCACCGCACCAGCCCGCGCCCGCCACTTCGCCACCGAGGCCACCGACTCGGCCCTGGGAACGATGGCATCCGGCGACGATGGCGCGGCGGCAGCCCAGCTGATCGGCATGGGCGAGGTCCTCGACGCCCTCGCCCAGACCTCCCTCGGAGCCACGCAGACTGAACTGCGAGAAGCTGCAAGGTACTTCGAGCGCGCCACACGCTCCCACATCCGCGCCAAGGACGCGGAGATGTACGCCCTGCGCCGCGCAGCCAACCAGATCGTCCACTCCGGCAACGCCCTCGGCCGCGGACCAGACGGTGCCGCCACAGCACTGGTCCTCGACGTCATGATCCTCGCCGTCATCGCCGCCGCCCGCTGGCACGCCGCACGCAGCCACGCCCAGCAGGCCGAGGCCGCACAGCGCGCCGCCGACCACCTCCGCGCCGCCTACCAGGCAACCGCCGCACCACCGTTGGCCGCCATGCGCGCCTACGGCCAACGTCTTCCCGCCCCGGACAGGCAACGGCAAACGAGCACGGTCCACACCGCCCTCCCCCACCTCGCCGACCGCCTCCAGGCCGAACCAGGCTGGCACGCCCTGGCCGCAGTACTCGACCAGGCCGAACGCGCCGGCCATGACACCGTCGCCCTGCTCACCAAAGCGGCCGCACAACGCGAACTCGACAGCGCCGACTCGATCAGCGACGTCCTGGTCTGGCGACTGCAGCACCTCGGCTACATCACCCAACCTGCGTCCGCGCCCCGGGTGCAGCGACCTCGGACTGCGCCCGCTGCAGTGGCCACCGCATCCGCCGTCGCCCACCAGGAGGCGAACCGCCCCCGGCGACGGTGATCACATTCGCCCTTACGCCGCCAGGACCGAGCAACTCCAGCGCATCCCCCAGCCGAACCGGTCGGCTCTCCCCTTCCTGCCTTCGGCCGACGCGGCTCATACAGACGGATGCAGTGCCTAGGTGAGTGGCGTGGCAGCCGTACGGAACCCAGGGCATGCCCGACTGGGGCGGGTGACTGGAGCGTGTTCATGCCCCAGGTGCCGCCGGTGAAGTGATCACGGCCTGGCATCAGGGACCTGCCGTAGGTCAGGATGACCGGGTGAACGATGACATCAAGCAGCCCGCTCTGCGTCCGGTCCGGGGAGTGGCCCGTTGTGCGATCGCCGGCCTCACCCTCGCCGGCGCCGCCTGGGCGGCCCAGGCCGTGTGGCAAGTGCGGCTCGCCTTGGTGGGGATGCCGCCTTCGGGGCCGCCAGACCAGGGTGGCGGCCAGCACCGTCCGCTGACTGGGCTTGAGGACGCCTACCACGTTGTCAGCGCCCTGGGCGGTGCGGCCACGCTGCTGTGCGCGGCCGCCTTCCTCGTGTGGCTGTTGCGCATGGGGGACAACGCGCGTGCCCTTTCGGGACAGGCGCCGCGTTACGCCTGGCCGTGGGTCTACGTGGGCTGGATCGTGCCTGTCATGAATCTGTGGGTGCCCCGTGGAATCGTCGTGGACGTCCATCAGAAGAGTGCCCCGGGAGAGCGTCTGCCGCGCGCCGTGAACTGGTGGTGGGGGCTGTGGCTGGCCGGGATGCTGAGCGGGGTGGGGCTGATGTACACCGGCTCCACAGACGACATCATCAAGCGTGCCTACACGAACGTGCAGTTCCTGGTGATGGCTGACGCAGCCATCGTAGGTGCGGCCGTGGCCGGCATCTTCGTCGTCCGGGCACTCACCGCAGTGCAGCAGGAACGCATGGATGCAGCAGGGCGGTAGGGAGGGAGCCCTACGGCACGGAGCTGATCCGGCGCCCCAGCCGATCCCGAGCGCGGGGCCGAGCTGAACAGCAACCGCGGTCGAGCGTATGCGAACGCCACCGAGACGCTGATCCCGGCGAGGACCGCAGCCGGCCAGCGTCGCTGAAGACACCGACCGCGCATCGCACACGGGCCCGCCCGGTTCCCCCGGTCGGGCCCGTCATGTGTTTCGAACGACTCGTGCGCGAAGTGGCTAGCCGGCGAGAGCTGTATCCAGGTACTGCTGCACCGGCCCGAACAGCCCGTACGGGACATACTCGGGGATCTCGTCGTGGGCGACCCAGGCAAGCTCTGCCAGTTCCTCGGTGTCCGCGATGTGTGCGGTCCCGCTCACCACCTCGCAGGCGGTATAGGACATCAGCCTGCCCGTCGCCGGGTGGACGCGCTCGCCCAGCAGCTTGACGGCGGAGACGTTCAGGCCGGTCTCCTCCTTGGTCTCCCGCACGGCGGCATCCTCGCGGGATTCGCCGGACTCGACCTCGCCGGCCGGGAACTGCCAGGAGAGCTTCCCCTCGCTGATCCGGCGCCGCACCATCAGAACACAGCCCTCGTGAACGATGATCGCGGCTGCGATGCCCGGTCGCTCATCGGCTGTCGGCTGCGTCACGTCTGCTCCTCCAGAACGGCCAGCACTGTGGATGGATCGTATCGGCGGGCGGGGGCCGGGGCACCGCGTTTCTGGGGACCCACATCACGTCGGCGTTCTCGACGGCGGACCGGTTAGGCGGCCTACTCGCGGGCGGCGATACGCTCGCCAAGCTCCTGGGCGGCCTGGCTGTCGGGGATGCCGGGCAGGCGGGCGGCAATGTTGGTCAGCCCGTCGTTGATGCGGACGGACTGCACGCCGTCGGCGCAGTTGAGGAAGTCGTTCCAAGTGGCGAGGGCCTGAGCGGTGTTGCCGCGTTTGAGCTGGACGTGGCCGAGGTCGGCGAGCACGATCGCCCGGGTGCGTTTCCGGTCCAGACCGTGGATGTCCAGGGCGAGGTGCAGGTGTTCCTCGGCGGCGGTGAGGTCGCCGAGCTTGGCATGGATCATGCCGGATTCGTGGGCCCACCGTCCGTGGCTGTAGTGGCTGGCCCACGATTGGCCGGGCCTGGCCGGGGCGTGCTCGATCGCGACCTGCGCGGAGGTGAGCATCTTCGCGGCGGTGGTGTGGTCGCCGTCGGCGGCACACGCGCGGGCGAACGTGTTGCGGTAGTACGCCAGCGCTTTGGGGTTGGCCAGCTTGCGACCGCGTTGCTCGCACGCTTCGGCGAGCCGGACGGCGGTGGGGATGTGCCCCAGGTCGATGGCCTGGTCCGCGAGCCCGCGCAAGGCGGTGGCGGCGAGCTCGTTCTCGCCGGCCTCGGCGGCCAGCTTGAAGCTGTGCAGGTGGTACTGCTGGCTCAGCCCCTGGTTGCCCTCGTCGCGGGCCATCCAGCCGATCAGGTGCACCAGTTCGCTGGTGGCGGCGAACAGTTCGCGGCCGACCTTCTCGGTGTAGCGGCCGTCCAGCCAGCGTTTGACGTCCATGGTCAGGTATCGGACGGCCAGGTGCCGGGCGTGCCCGCCACCGAGCTCGGAAGCTGCGTTGCCGAGCGTTGTGGTCATCGTGCGGACCGCAGAGACTTCACCCATACCGACCCCGGCGGGGCCGGGGCGGTTCGCACGGCGGGTTACGGCCTCGGCATCGGGTAGGTCGAGGGCTGCCAGGCCAACGGCAGCGGATGCCGCGAGGAACTGCCGTCGGTCCACGTCGGTGCCTCCCAAGCGCATGACTGAGGTCACGGTATCGGCGAACTGGGCCTCATTGTCCTCGGACAGATCAAGGTGCAGTACCTGTTCGATGAACGGCAGCCACTCCTTGGGCACCCGTCGTCCGGTCTCCCACCGGTAGACCTGCTGCCGGTCGAGAAACCCTGGTTTCCCCCAGCGCGCCACCGACAGCTCGTCTGCGAGCCGTTGCTGGCTGCATCTGGGGCGCCATGCTTCGCGTGTCGCGCGGATGCGCTTCCCGATAGTCATGTCCGGCCGATCGTTGGTCGTGCTGGTTCACAACTGGCCTACAGCTGGCCCACATTGTGGCAGCTGCCCACGCTGTGCGTCTGCGCGTTGACTGTTCGTCGTGGCCCGGCGGAGAGAGCCGGGCAGCGAGCGAAGGGATTCGTCATGGACGACACCACCAAGGTCTACGAAGCGCCCGTCGTGCTGGATGCCGGCGACGTTGTCACGGTGACGCTGGGCACCCAGCCCTTCGACACCGCCGACGACACCGAATACAAGCACTAGCCGCGGACTGCCGGGGCCGGGCAGGGAATTGAGCGCCACGGCCGGCCCCGGCACATAAGGAGGCGCCGGGCCAACGTCGTTCTCGTGCTTGGCACGAGACGGGCGGCCCGGCGCCTTCGCCTTGTCGCACACATACGCGCACGGACGAGGAGAGGGCGATGATGAGGTGGAGCGCGGGATGGTACGGCAGCACCGGCAACGACCGGCGGCCCGCGGGAGGCCGGGCTGTGCCCGGCCTGGAATCGACATGGACCACCGGGTGGCCGAAGGCCCGGGTGCGTTCCGTCGGCCAGGGCCCGGCGGCCCTGGCCGTGATCGGCGAATGCGGCGCCGATGACCACCAACTGGAGAACGCACTGCCCGTGGTGCAGGCACAAAAGTGGCGAGCGCTGACCCGCTGGCCCGGCTCCTACCTCGTGGTCGCCCGCAGCAGCCAGACCCTGGCCGCGATCGGCG
This sequence comes from Streptomyces albospinus, assembly GCF_014648695.1. Classification (GTDB taxonomy): domain Bacteria; phylum Actinomycetota; class Actinomycetes; order Streptomycetales; family Streptomycetaceae; genus Streptomyces; species Streptomyces albospinus. The sequence continues at coordinate 192,419 of NZ_BMRP01000007.1, read as the reverse complement.
ACCTGGCCTGCCAGCACCCGGTCTACTACCGCACCGACGCGGCCGGAACGTGGTGGTCGACCGCGGCTTCCGCGCTGGCAGCGCTGGACGGGGCACCGGTGGATGTGACCGCGCTCGCCGCTCATCTGGGCTTCAGCCAGCCTGACGTGTTCGCCGACCGAAGCCTGTTCCGCTCGGTGCGGCGGGTGCCAGGCGGGCACCTGCTGCTGATCGGACCCGACGGTGCCACAGTCGAGCGCTACGAGCCGATCACGTACCCGCCCGTCGCGCTACGGCAAGCGGCTCCGACGGTGCGGGCCGCGCTCGCCGAGGCAGTCGCCTCCCGCATCGACGACCGGCCCGTGAGCGCGGACCTGGCGGGTCTGGATTCCACCACCCTCGCGTGCTTGGCCGCCCAGCACGCCCCGGTGACCGCGGTGACATTCGCCGACGAACGCCTCCGTGACGATGACCTCGCGTACGCACACCGCACCGTGGCCACGGTGCCGGGCCTGGTGCACCGCACAGTGCCCGGGACCGCCGACGCGGTGTACTACGCCGGACTCAGCGACCTGACGGCTCTGCCGGTCACCGACGCACCCAACGCTTATGTGGTCACCGCCTCCATCAAACGGGCCGTGCTCGGCACCGTCTCCGAGCAGACCCGGGCGCCCGGGGTGCACTTCACCGGAGCGGCTGGCGACGCGGTGCTGTCCGCCCCCTCCTCCTACCTCGCGGACCTGCTGCGCGAACGGCAGCACCGCCGTGCCCTCAGCCACGCAGTCGTGCACGCCCGGCTGCGGCATACCTCCGCCTTCACCGTCCTGGCTCGCGTCAAGGACGCGGCCCGAACGGACCTTGCCGGGTCCTGGATGCGGACGGCTGCCGAACTCCGCCGCCCCGCACGGGACTGGATCCCCCAAGCCCAGCGGCCGATCACCTGGACACCGCTGCTTGCCTCGGCGGACTGGATGGCCCCCGACGTACGTCGCCGCCTCGCCACTGCCCTCGACCAAGCCGCCGAAGATCTCACCGACGCCCCCGCTCGGCTGGCGGACTGGAGCGACCGCCAAGACCTGGCCCGGGTCGCCGCGAACACCGCTGGCTGGCGGACGCTGGCGCTCGCCGAGCACGGCATCGAGCTGGCCGCTCCGTACCTGGACAACGAGGTGATCCGGGCCTGCCTCGCCGTCCCCGCCGACCGGCGCGGAGAGCCCGCACAGTACAAGCCGCTGCTGGCAGCGGCCTTCACCAAAGCCGGCGTACTGCCGGACTTCGTCCTGGCCCGGACGACGAAGGGCGGGTTCAACGCCCTCGCCTACGCGGGCCTGCGCGACCACGCCCGAGTCCTCAAGGACCTGCTGGGACCCTCCTCCAGGCTGGCCGCGCTGGGGCTCGTCACCGAATACCCCGTCGCCGCAGCGCTCGCGCGGGCCGCCGCCGGGCAGCCCACCGCCCAGGGCGCCCTCCACCTGGCGGTCACCGCCGAGGTCTGGCTACGGCAACTGGCCTTCGCACCCAAGCAATGGTGGGAGGAGGTAAAGCCTCATGTGGCAGCTGCGTGAACGTGCCCACCCGATCCTCACCGACCAGGGCGGCGCCATCCTCGACGAGCACACTGGACGCTGGACCCAGCTCACCCCGACCGCAGCCGCCGCCGTGATGCTCCTGCTGTCCTGCCCGACCGAGCAGCAGGCGGCCGACCGGTTCGCCCAGCGGTACGGCATCGGCGCCGAGCAGGCCGCCACCGACATCCGCGCCGTTGCGAGCAACCTCATGGCCAAGGGCCTTGCCCACGACGGCCAGAGCCCGGCCCGGCGGCGCCGATGGAGGTGGTGGCGGTGACCAGCATGGAGGCGTACTCCACCGTCCGCACCGGCACCCCCGTCGAGCGTGTCGCGGCAGCCGCGGGACTCACCCTGGCGCTCGTCCTGCTGCGGCTGCCCTTCCGCTACACCGTCCGCGCCGCCCGCCTCGCCAGCCGAGCCGGCCGACGCCCGCTCGACCCAGCACGAGCCGAGGCGCTGGTCGGCGCCGTACGGCACACCGCCCGATGGTGGCCCGGACGCGCCGCCTGCATGGAAACCTCGCTCGGCGCCGTGCTCGCAGCCGCCCTGCTCGGCCAGCGCCTCACCTGGTGCATCGGAGCCCGCTTCTCCCCGCCACCGGTCGAGTACCACGCCTGGGCGGAACTGCCCGACAGGGGACCGATCAGGGAATATACCCAGGGCGGATGGCACCACTACGCCGCGCTCGTCATCTGAGCGCGTCAACGAGAACGTCAATACGGCGCCCCGTTGACGCGTGTCCCCCGCTCTCTCATCGCAGTTGAGGAACGCGTCCCCCTTCCCCGTGCCCTAAGGAGTGAACTCCGTGACCACCGTCGTCGTTGCTGCCGAGAAGGTGCCCGAGCAGCACTACACCCACCACGAAGGCCGCGGAGCCACTCCGCACCGCTCCAACCCCAAGGCCATCCATCGCGAGCTGACCACGCTGGAGGTCCAACCGGGCATGAACATCGCGGAGTTCGGCACCGGCTCCGGCTACTCCGGTGCCCTCCTTGCCCAGCTCGTCGGCTCCACCGGCACGGTCACCAGCCTCGACATCGACACCTACCTCGTGAAGTGGGCCAACCTCATCCACCACGAACGCGGAATCGACAACGTGCGCTGTCACACCGCCGATGGCACCGTCGGCTTCCCCGAACGCGCCCCGTACGACCGGCTGGTGGCCTGGTGCACCCCGCCGCTGCTGCCCAAGGCGTGGGTGGACCAGGTCTCAGACAGCGGGCTGATCGTCGCGCCGCTGCCCATCGCGGCCGTGCCCAACATGACCGTGGTCGCCAAGATCCGCATCCACGGCGGCGAGCCGGCCGTGGAGCAGGTGTTCAACGGCGGCTACATCGAGGCGACCGCCTCCCCGAAGACCGACCTGGATCTGCCCGGTCGCTGGGTGGACTGGGAAATCCGCGTCCCCGCCCCGTCCTGGATCTCCATCGCCTGGCGCGAGCAGGACGACCGCCTCCACACCGGCGCCCGCACCGCACTGGGGAGGCTACTGAAGGACCCGCACACCGAGCCGTATAGCGGGGAGGAAGTCGACTGGCCGTCCTGGCGGACCTACGCCGCATCCCTCGCCGAACCGCAGCTGACCATGGCCGGGATCAGCCCGGACCTGTGGGCCATCGGTCACTCCACACCCACCACGGCTGCCGTCCTCCAGCAGGACGGCAGCATCATCGCCGACGCCCCCGACTCCCCGTCCCTGTCCGTCCTCCGCGACTGGCTCACCGCCTGGGAGGACGCCGGCCGCCCGGCCCCCGAGGCGTACACTCCCACCCTCGTAAGCCGCGACGAGCCCGGCCTGAGCGGCTGGAACCTCCGCCTGGCCCGCTAAAGCTCGTTCGGTCAGGCGAGGGCGAGGAAGAGCTTCTCAAGTTCCGCCTCGGTCATCGGGGCGGCGTCGGACTGTTGCTCGGCGCTGAGGCACTGGCGCATTCCGCTGGCCACGATCTTGAAGCCGGCCCGGTCGAGGGCCCGGGAGACGGCGGCGAGCTGGGTGACAACGTCCTTGCAGTCCCGGCCGGCTTCGATCATGGCGATGACGCCTGTGAGCTGTCCCTGGGCGCGGCGCAGCCGGTTGAGGACCGCGCTCATCGCTTCTTCTTCCACCTTCACCGGACTCCTCCTTGCTCGTGCAGACTGCTCTCCAGGATACCCCAGCGGGTATATGTCGGGTCAGTGGCGGCTGGGTTCTGAGGTGGGCGCCATCGCCCTGGGCGGGTTTTCGGTGCGGTGTGCGCGCCTGCGTTGGAGCAGCAGCATTGCCGCGATCGCAGGGACCGAGGCCAGGACGACCGGGCCGATCTGCCGGCTGAGGACGAAGATTCCCATGGCGATGACGAACCAGCCGAAGCCGGTGCGCAGGGTGTGTTGGGGGATGCGTCCGGCGAAGCGTCCGCCGATGAGGGTGCCGAGGACGGCGGCGGCGGTGACGGCGAGGGCCAGGCTCCAGTCGAGGTGCGGGCCGGAGAGGTGTCCGGCCAGTCCGGCGAACGAGTTCATGGCGATGACCAGCAGAGAGGTGCCGACCGCGATGCCCATCGGCAGGCCGGCCAGCAGCGCGAGTGCGGGCACGATGAGGAAGCCGCCCCCGGCGCCGAGGATGCCGGTGACCGCGCCGACGACGAGGCCCTGTATCAGCAGGCGGTGGAGCGGGAGTTCGCCGTGCGCCTGCCGGGGTGCCTTGCGCGGGCTGCGGAGCATCGCGGCGGCCGTGGCGAGCATCATCAGCGCGAACGCGACCAGCAGCACGGTGTCCGGGACGTACGCGGCCACCCGTCCGCCCGCGTAGGCGCCGGCCATGCCCGCCAGGCCGAAGAGCGTCCCGGTGCGCCAGCGCACCCGGCCGGCGCGGGCATGGGAGATCAGGCCCGCGAGACTGGTGACGCCGACGACGAACAGCGAGGTGGTGATCGCCTGCTTGGTGTCCTGGCCGGCCAGGTAGACCAGGATCGGGACGGTGAGCATGGATCCGCCACCGCCCAGGACCCCGAGGAGGACCCCGATCAGGAGCGCGGCGGCGAGGGTGAGAGTGATCACGGCCGGCTCCTGAGGGCGGCGATCACCGAGGTGATGTCGGTCCGCGGGCCGCGGTTGTAGGGGAGCTTGGCGAGCAGCATGCCCATCGCGCAGGTGTTGGTGACCGCTGCGAAGGTGAGACCGGCTCCGACAGCCGTGCCGATCAGGCCCACGCCGGGCACGGCGAGGCCGACCAGCCCGGAGACGAGCACGATCGAACCGGCGACCAGCCGGACCTGGCGCTCCAGTTCCCAGCGCGCGGCCCCGCGGGTCACCGGGCCCCCGGCCGTCTCCCACGCGACCATGCCGCCCTGAAGGACGCGCAGGTTGGGCAGTCCGGCTTCGGAGAGCGCCTGTTCGGCCTGGGTGGCGCGGGCGCCGGAGCGGCATATCAGGACGGTGTCCTCGTCGAGGTGGTGGAGCAGCTCGGCGCGGTGCTCGCGCAGTGTGTCCAGGGGCACGTTGTAGGCGCCGGGGATGTGGACGGTGTGGAACTCGCCGGGAGTGCGCACGTCCAGCAGACGCGGGCCGCTGCCGTCCTTGGCGAGTTCTCTCAGAGCGGCGGCGTCGAGTACGGCGGGGGTGCGGGCTGCGGTGGTCATGTGGGCTCCGGTGTCGGTTCGGCCGGGTCGGGAGGAATACCCGCCCGGGTATATGCGGGGGTGTGGCCGGGCAGGGGTGTCCGGCGGAGACGGCGGGGGCAGTCTCCTGCCGGACACCGGCGGCTCGGGAGGGGACGGGGTCGGTGCGCAGGGCTGATGACTGCGGCCTCCGCATCGGATCCCGGTTGCCTTTGACTGTGGTCAGGCGGCGGGTTCGGTGCGCGGTGCCCAGGCGCCGTAGCCGCCGAGTACGTCGGAGACGTCCTGGAAGCCGTGGTGGCGCAGCAGGCTGGCGGCGATGGACGAGCGGTGCCCGCCGGCGCAGTGCAGCACCAGGGGGCGGTCGGTGGGGATCTCGTCCAGGCGGCGGAGCAGTTCGCCCAGCGCGATGTGCAGCGAGCCGTCGATGAAGCCGCCCGCGCGCTCCGAGCAGTTGCGAACGTCGACGACCACCGGTGGCTGGTCGCCGGCGAGGGCGGTGCGCAGCTGGTCGGCGGTCAGGCGGCTGGCCGGGGCGACCTCGTCGGGCATCGCCGCCAGGGCGTCGTCGGGGCTGCGCAGGTAGCCGACCACGTGGTCGAAGCCGATGCGGGCGAGGCGGGTGGTGATCTCCTCCTCGCGGTTTTGCGGCGCGACGACCACGATGCGGCTCTCGGGGGTCAGCACGGAGCCGGCCTGCTCGGCGAAGCGGCCGTCGGCGGGGATGTTGATCGCGCCGCGCACGTGACCGGTGCCGAACTCCTGCGGGCTGCGGACATCCACCACCACCGCTCCGGCCACACGCTCGGTGCCGAACTCCGCCACCGACAGCGGCCGGGGCGCGGCAGCCGGGTCGAACAGGTCGCGCTCCTGGCGGTTGAGGGTGGCGTCGTAGGCGAAGTAGCCGGGTGCGGCGGACTGTCCGGCGGCGACGATGGCGACGAAGTCGTCCTCGCTCATCGGTCGGCAGGCGTAGTTGGTGGCGCGCTGGGCGCCGATGGTGGACTGCTTCTCGGTGGAGAGGTTCTTGCCGCAGGCCGAGCCGGCGCCGTGGGCGGGGAAGACCCGTACCTCGTCGGGCAGGCCCATCAGCTTGTGCTGCACGCTGCGGTAGAGCATCCGGCCGAGTTCCTCGGCCGTGACGCCCACCGAGGCGAGCAGGTCGGGGCGGCCGACGTCGCCGATGAACAGCGCGTCTCCGGTCAGTACGCCGTAGGGGACCTCGTCGGCGGCGTGTTCGTAGACCAGGACGCTGATCGACTCCGGGGTGTGGCCGGGGGTCTCCATGATCTTGAGGGTCACGTCGCCGAGGCTGATCCGCTCGCCGTCGGCGAGCTTGCGGATCGGGTACTCGGTCTCGGCGCGCTGCCCGTAGCCGATCCACGCGCCGGTGCGGGCGGCCATCTCCAGGTGACCTGCGATGAAGTCGGCATGGAAGTGGGTGTTGATGACGGCCTCGACGGTGAAGCCGCGGGCCTCGGCGTCGGCCAGGTACTCGGAGATGTCCCGGCGTGGGTCGATCACCACCGCCTTGCCGGTGGACTCGTCGGCGATCATGTACGACGCCTGGGAGAGGCAGTCGAGGTAGTACTGGGCGAAGAACACGGTGAACAACCTTCCGATCCAGGAGCCACACAGTGGCTTGATATACCCGGTGGGGTATTAAAACGGGCAGAGTGAGGTCGTGGCCGGTTGACGACAGGCCGCGACTTCGGGGGCGGGAGGAGCGAAGGAGTAGCGGGCAGCACGGAAGCGGGTCCGTACACCATTCCCTACATACCCCCTCGGGTATCTCGGTTTCGAACGTAACGCCCCTGTGGCGCGACTGTCAAATACCCCCCTGGGTATCCACCTGGAGCGGCAAGCGGTTCGGGAGGCCATGCGCGTCGGCGGCGGCTCGTTGGCCTCGTCGCCCTCGACGAGGGCTGCACCCCGCGGGGCAGCGTGAGTGGGCTGCCCGAGGCCGTGTGCCTCGGGCAGCCCGTTACGGCTAGATGATTGATTCCAAGGTCAGTGGTCGTAGGCGGTCAGTGATCGCAGTGTTGGCTGGCCGGTCTTGTAGTTGTGCCAGATCGCCGCGGTCAGCGCGAGGATCCGTTGCAGGACGCGGACGATCACTCCGGCCGGTGTGCGGCCGCCGTGACGCTCAAGGTCCAGCTGGGCCTTGAGGGTCTGGTTGACCGACTCGATCAGCTGCCGCAGTGGTTTGAACAGCGCCGATCCGGCTCGTGGGGGCTCGCCCTTGCGGGCCGGCCGCAGCAGCCGCAGGCCCCTGGCGGCCAGCTCGCGCTCGAACGCGCGCCCGTAGTAGTTCATGTCCGCTAGCAGGATCTGGTCGGGCCGCCTGCGGACCAGGTCCTGCTCGGCGGCGAGGAGGTCGAGCAGGACCTCGCGTTCGACGGCCTTGGCACCGGTCAGTGCGAAGGCGACCGGCAGGCCGTGCAGAGTGCAGACCAGGTGCAGGCGCAGGCCCCAGAAGAACCGCGAGTGGCTGGCGCAGTAGCCGTATTCGGCCCATCCGGCCAGGTCGGAGCGTTTGACAGTCTCGCGGGAACGGCCGCACTCAACGGGGGTGGAGTCCACGAGCCAGACATCGTCCGTCCACAGGGCGGTGTCCTGGGCGAGTGCGCGGATGGTGTGCTGGATCAGCCCGGCCGTTCGGCGAAGGCGCTTGTTCCAGCCGCTCTGCTGCGGCAGGTAGGGGAACACGTGCCGCAGGTGGGCACGGGCGAAGCGCAGCCAGCGGGCCTCGGACGTGTACCCGAGGAGGGCCTGCATTACCGCCAGAGTGACCAGTTCGGCGTCCGTGAGCCTGGGCGCAAGGCCGACCCGAGGGCGCCACGGCGCCAGTTGCGGCGAACTCTTCAACAGGTCGTCAGTCTGCACGTAGAGCGCAGTCGCGAGGGTGTCTATCTCGGTCGTCACACACTGAGACTGCACACCCTCGCGCTGTCTGCGCAGCTACCCCTCGGAACAATCATCTATGCGTCGGACGTGAGAGGGTGCGGGTTGGCCGCCAGCCAGGCTTGCAGTTCGCGGTGGCGGAACTGATAGGCCGGGCCGGCCAGCCGGAGCAGGCCGAGCCCGGTGGCCCAGTCCAGGAAAGAGCCGAGCCGGAGCGGCAGCAGTCGGCGGGAGGCCAACAGGAAAGCCAGGTGGAGTTGGTACAGGCCGCCGGTGAAGGTCAGGGTAATGAACACGCCCTCGGCGACGGCGAGCACCGCGATGTCGTGGGCGTCGTGGCCGAAGCCGAACGGCGCGCCGACTCCGGTCAGCAAGCCGCCGACCACGCCGGCCACCAGGTCCTCACGTAGCACGGTGCGGGGGGAGCGGGCCGGTTTAGAGGGGTTAACGTAGGACGCGGCCGCCAGCGTGGACAGCGGCATCAGGACGGCCGACACCGGTGGCAGGTGGCCGGGGAAGAACTGGTGGAGGAATGCGGCGCCGCCGACCGCCATCAGCAGCACGAAGACCAGCGCGGGCCAGGTCCAGCCCGTCATGCTGAGCCGCAGGCTGCGCGGGCGCCGGGCGAACCGTGTACGGGAGAAGCCGAGCCCGAGCAACCCCCACACCCACATCGTGGACACCAGGTCCGCGTCGGCCGGGTGGTCCAACGGCAGGAGCGGGGCGAGGAATCCGAAGATTGCGCCGACCAGCAGGATGGCGACCGTCTGGACCTGGAGTGCGAGCCAGGGGCGCATCCGCCATAGCTCGTGCAGGGTCAGCACGGCGCGGGACTCGGTGCCGCCGCCGGCGGTCTCCAGGTGCCGGGCGAGCTGGTGGAGCCAGCGGTGCACGTTCGCCGGGTGGTAGCGCGCGGTGGCCGACGGCAGCGCCGGGTCCGGCTTCAGGAGCGCGGGGATGTACCGGTTCAGCAGGTGCCGGTCGAGCTGCTCGGCGTTGCGGAACCGGGTGAGTTCGCCGGGGTCGCCGTCGGTGGCGTAGCTGCGCGCGACCAGGCAGAGCCGCCAGGGAGTGGAGAGCAACTGGGCGAGTGGTGAGCGGGGTTGCGCGGCCAGCCGCTTCAGCAGCGGCTGCCAACGGTCCTGCTCGGCGGCCCGCTCGGTGAGGTAGCCGAGGGCGGTGTCGCGCTCGATCGGCTCGACCTCGATCCGGGCGGCGTCGAGCAGTCGGCGCGCCTCGGGGTCGTGCTGCCCTTGTGCGAGCGCGTCGTAGGCCTCCGAGCGGCAGGTGAGGATGACCGCGTCGTGCTGGAACCCGGTGTGTAGGCCGTTGATCGCGCGCAGTGCCGCCCGGGCCCGGGGGGCGGCCGGATCGGGTCTGCCGTTCGCCAGCGGCGGATCCATCTCGTCCAGACCGTCCAGGACGGGCAGCACGCGCTGCTCGCCGACCAGGCGGCGCGCCTTCCGCTTGGTCCAGCGGTAGGTCTTGTGCAGGTAGTCGGTCAGGAAGTCGGTGAGGCCGACTCCGCTGGGCCAGTCGGCGAGGGGTATCCGTACCGGGACGGGGTCGTCCGCCCCGCAGTCCTGGAGCAGCGCGATCATCAGCTCCATCGCGAGCACCGTCTTCCCGGCGCCGCCAGCTCCGGTGATGACCAGTCGGCGCGGGTTGAGCTCGCGGTAGTACTGGGCGATGCCCGGCGTGTCCGCCGCTTCGGTCAGCTGCCGGCCGGCCGGGCCGGCCTTCCGGGCCGCCCGGCCCGGCTGGGTGACGAGCGTGTAGCTCAGGTCGATGCGCTGCAGCGAGTGCCCCAGCAGGCGGCGGCACTCGCTGCCCTCCAGGTGGAGCACCTGCTGGGCGAGTTCGGCTGCCCAGTCCTGCGGCCCGGGCAGGTGACGGATGAACACGGTGCCGGCCTGGATCAGGACGCCGGTGATCGTGCCGCTGAACCAGTTGTTGACCTGGAGGGTGGTCGGTGTGTCGCCGGGGATGCTCCGGCTCCTTGTCCGCACCCGGTGCACCTTGGTCGGGCGTTGCGTTCTCGGTTCCATGGCGTTCCCCCGGCCATCCGGTCCCGTCGACTGCACCGGACACCTTACGGCAGGTACGCGGTCCGGTTCGCCTGATGGCCCATCAGTCCGGCCGCCGAAGCCGTAGGGTTGGGGCGACGGCTCGACAGGGAGGGTGCACGGTGGATCCGATGACGGTGACCGCACTGCTCGCGGCGTTCGCGGGCGGGGCCGGCGGCGAGGCAGGCAAGCAGGCACTGCAGGGGGCCCTGAAGGTGGTGCGACGGCCGTTCCAGCGGCCCGCGCACCTGCCGGCCGCGAGCAGCGGGGAGGCGGAGCTGGTCGCGCTGGAGCAGGCGCCCGGTGATCCGGCACTGGCCCAGCAGCTGAGCATCGCGCTGGGGATGCGGGCGGCGCTGGACCCGGAGTTCGCCGGTGAGCTGTCGGCCTGGGAGGAAGGGGCGAAGCAGGTGCGGGACAAAGGCGACGTGGTGATCAACACCATCAGCGGCGGTGACTTCAACGGTGTGACGATCCAGGCCGGGAGGGTCAACAACTTCCAGACCCCGCCGGGCAGGCAGGGCTGACCGGCGGCCGGGAGGCGTGACCGAGGGCCCGGCTCCCTGCGGCTGGGTTCTCCCGAACGTCATAGCTGACGTTCTCAACTTCTCCGCTCGCCGCGAGGATCGGCGAACGCGTCGCCTCGGCGGTGCGCGGCGATTCAAGGCCCAGCTGGACCTTGAGCGTCACGGCGGCCGCACACCGGCCGGAGTGATCGTCCGCGTCCTGCAACGGATCCTCGCGCTGACCGCGGCGATCTGGCACAACTACAAGACCGGCCAGCCAACACTGCGATCACTGACCGCCTACGACCACTGACCTTGGAATCAATCATCTAGAGGAAGCCGAGGGGCGGCCGGCATCCGGTTCGCCGTCCGGCCCCGCCGAGGACAGCCCGCAGCCGTGCCGAACTGGATTCACTCCTGCGGACGGGTCTCGTACATGCGCAGCGCGACAACGAGACCGGAGGCGGCGGTGAGGGCGGCGACGGCCCAGATCGCGGCGGTCAGGCCGTAGGCGTCGGCGAGGGCTCCGGCGAGCACGGCTCCCACGGCGAAGCCGCCGTCGCGCCACAGCCGGTAGACGCCGACCGCGCGGGCCCGCCAGGCGGGGTGGGCGACGTCGCCGATCACGGCGAGCAGGGTCGGATAGACCATCGCGGTGCCCGCGCCGAGCAGGACCTGGGCGAGCGCCCAGAGAGGGAAGGTGCCGCCGACGGCGACCAGGACGATCGCGGCGGCCTGCACGAGCATCCCCGCCGTGATGAGGTGTTTGCGGCCGATCCGGTCGGACCACCAGCCGGTCAGGATCTGGCCCAGTCCCCACACTGCCGGGTAGAGCGCGGCGAGCAGGCCGATCCGGGCGACCGACAGGCCGTGCGCGGCGAACAGCAGGGGGAAGACGCCCCAGGCGAGGGCGTCATTGAGGTTGTTGACCATCCCGGCCCAACTGGCTGACGACAATGCCCTGTCGGTGAGGCTGACGGCGCGGGTGACCTGGCGAGTAGCCAGCTCGCTGCGGTGGTCCGGGTTTGCGGGTGTGCGGTGCAGGGCGGCTTCGGCGCGGGCGTGTTCCCGGGTCTCGCACACCGCGAGGACAGACAGGCCAAGCCCGAATGCGGCGTAGGCGATGCCGAGGAAGAACGGCTGCGGGCGCAGCCCCCAGTGGGCGGCGATGGCGCCGGTGGCCATCGCCGTGGCGGCGAGCGCACCGTAGCCGGCGGCCTCGTTGAGGCCCATCGCGAGGCCCCGGCGGGCCGGCCCGACCAGGTCGATCTTCATGATGACGGTGGTGGACCAGGCCAGGCCCTGGTTGACGCCGAGCAGCACGTTGGCGAACACCACCCAGCCCCAGGACGGGGCCCAGATCAGCAGCAGCGGCACCGGCAGCGCGATCAGCCACCCCGCCACCAGCACCGGCTTGCGGCCGAAGCGGTCCGACAGTGTCCCGGCGAAGAAGTTCGTCACCGCCTTGGTCGCGCCGAACGCCACGATGTAGGTCAGGGCGGCGGTGTAGGCGGACAGGTGGAACGTCCGGTCGGCAAGCAACGGCAAGACAGTGCGCTCCTGGCCGAGCATGCCGCCGACCAGCGCGTTGACCGCGACCAGCAGCGAGAACTGAGCCAGGTTCGCGCGCAGCCCCAACCGCAGATCGCACGGCTGCGCGAGGGAGGGACGGAGGCTGGAAGTGGCGCCGTTCACGGCTCTCGTCCCCCATCGAGGCGAATCGACTGCGGTCCGGCCGTCAGCGCCGACCGAACAGCCGCCCCAGCCGGCCGCCGCCTCTCGGCACGTCCTTCCCGCAGCTGCACCGGTCGGACTTGGGCACCCCGGCCAACACCTGCTCCACATGCATGCCGCACCCGGCATAGGTCGACTTGCCGCAGGTACGACAGATAACGCGTCGACACATCACAACTCCTCATGTGGCGGCCCCCAGCGGGCCCCTCATTGGCGACTATACCCCCAGGGGTATTTTTTGATTCAGCGGTTGCCCTGCACTCCGACACCCTTCCTCCGCTACCAGCCGATCGACGCCGGGATCAGCCCGCGATCTGCCCGGCCAAGCCTCCACAAAGTGGAGATCGACATGCTGGACCCGCCCGGAGCATGGCCCTGGTCCGCGCCGCCGCCCATCCCCTCGTCGCTCGACATGGCGGCATTCGTACGTCTCGCACCACTGCCGCACCAGTAGAGGCGGTCAGCCACGGACAACCGGGGGCGCAGACAACAGCCCCGGCCGGCCGAGCCTGACAGCGCCACGACCTCTGACCTCCGGCGACGCACCCAAAGCCCCCATGATTCCCAAGCTCAGAGCGCGGGTTCGATTCCCGTCACCCGCTCCACATAGAAGCCCCAGGTCGACGGCCTGGGGTTTTGTTGTTGTCGTTCAGGTCTGGCGGAGGGTTTCGACGGAGACGTCTCCTCGTGAACCGGCGTGAGCCGCGTCACCATGCCGCTGGAGTGATGCTAATTCGCTTTGCTGCAGGGAGGGTTGGGCAGGTCGGCGAAATACGGGAACGGGGCGACTTCCCGACACACATTTGCAGCCACCGGTTGCGCGACCTTCGTTGATCGCCCCTCGTGGGCGTCGGTCCCTATCGTGCGAGGGTAGATACGAGATCGTGGGCCCGTCCCTGGGCACCATCTCCCGAGGCGGAAGCCACGGAGGCGGCGCGCTGCCACCGCCTCCGGCAGCTCGCCCACCGGCTCAGGGCTCCTCAGGACGATGTCCCTGCCAGCAGGCCCAACGACGTAAGGACGAGGAATGCCGCGCCCCAGACCATCCCGTGGCGTATGTAGCGGTACTTGATCCACACGGTTCGCGACAACGACACGAACTGGCTCAGATCTCGGTCCTCGGGATCGGTCCGCTGCACGGCGGCCGCCAGCAGCCGGGCGGAGGCCGTCCTGACCGCATCCCCGTAGTAGTGAGCACGCAGCCGTTGCGGCCTCCCCGGTCGGGGCACCACGGCCAATCCGAGCATCACGAGAGCCGGCACCCACGACGCGCAGCCCGTCCAGAAGAGCACCTGAGGAACCAGAGCGTAGTGCTGCGGTCGGATGCCGCCGGCGCTGATCGCGCCGAGCAGTGCGGTCAACGCCGCTCCAAGAGCGGTGAGCATCAGCCCCGCCTTGCTGTCCGCCTTCTGCAACTCCTCCCGGGTCTCAGTAATCAGGGTGCGGATGAGTCCCCCGCCGTGGCCTGCTCTCGCGTCTTGCCTGCGCATGGTCATGTCCTGTACCTCCATGAGCGCCCGCAGGCCGCCCCGGCGTAAGGTCCGGGGCGGCCCGTACTGTTGCTGCCTCTGTGCTCAGATCGCGGTCAGACTGCCGAGGTGCGTCGCAGTTCGTCCTCCAGAGCCCGCACCGCCTGCCGGACCCGGATGTTCATCGCCGCGGTGTGCTCACGATGGCCCGCCTCCGATTCGGCCCGGCTCCGCCGGACCTTCTGCTCGATGGCGTCCTGCGCGATCTCAATGTCAGCCATGGCCTTGCGCTCAGCGAGCCGCAGCCGCTCACCGTGGATCTTGACGGCGCTGTTGCTCTCACTGGTGAGCATCCGGTCGTAGGCACTCTCCCCACTCAGGAACTTGACCAGTACCGGAAGCGCGTCGAGGAGGACGAAGAGGGCCCGGACCAGCCATACGCCAGCCAGGAGCACGGTGTTACCGCTCGCAAGCTCGTCCAGCGCCCGCATGCGCTCCAGGACGCCGATCTCCTTCTGCTTGGCACGCTCCTCGGCAAGGCGCTGCTGGATACCCGCGGCGCGCGCCTTCAGGAATGTGCCGCGCGCATCCGTCACCTTGCCCTCAAGCCGGGCGATGCGACCGTTCATGGTCGCCAGCCGCCGCTCGTTCTCCTGCGTGCGGTGGGTGGTGCGGTAGTCCTGCGCCTTCGCGCGCATCCGCAGGCATTCGGACGTCCGCTCGTACAGCCCCGTGGAGGCGATACGGACGAGTTGCCGGCATTCGTTCCGCACCTCCGTGTCAATGGCCTCCAGGCTGCTGTTGTCCTGGTCCACACGCTTCTGAAGCGCAGCGGACTCCGAGCGGAGCTGTGAGAGTTCGTCGGACTGCCCGCCGGGCGTGGCCCCGAAGGAGAGCACATAACGGCCACAGCCGACCCGCGCCGTAGTGTCGGTCTGGGACGGCACCGGGTTGCACCGCAGCAGGTTGCCGCGGAGTTGGTCGAGGTCCCTGTTCCGGTCGTCCGTGACGCGCTCCTCCACCGCGGTGGCGAAGATGCGCAGCACCAACGGCTCGGCGACCACGGCGCCGAGTACCAGGGCGATCATCAGGCGCAGCAGCAGGGGGCCGACCCGACGTCGGGCGTTCGGCTGGGGGGTCACCAGCCAGCGGTCCAGGTTGAGGATGAAGAGCATCCAGATCACGGTGGGGATCAAGGCCAGGAAGGATGCCCCGCCCAGAGCCTCGGACGCGAAGTTCCACATCGAGAACGCCGCGACGACGGACGTGCCGAGCACCACTCCGCCCAGCGCCGTGTACCTGTTCCGCTCGTACCCGACCCTGGCGAGAAGCGTCTCGTCAACCCCGGTCAGAGCGCGCAGTCGTCGCGCGAAATCGAAACGCCCGGCAGTGGTCTGGCCGGTGGTCGGGGCGTCAGTCAAGGAGATCTTCCTCATCCTTGACGAAGCCGTCGTTCGGGCGCCCCAGGCCACCACCGGTCCGCCTGGGCGCATCCCCGCCGGGGCGTCCCGGCCCGGCTTCCACTGCAGGGACCGGTCCGTCACCGCCGTAGGCGAGCTGCCCGCCGCTCTCCTTCAGCACCTGTTCCAGCACTTGGTGGTAGTCGACGTAGTTCTCGGAGGCGCCCATCTGCCGCAGCAACGTGATCACCATCTCGCCCCGCATCTGCTGCTCTGCCGTCTCCCGGGCGCGGACATGGGCCCGGTCCTCCTCGGCGGCACGATGGCGACGGGCCGCCTCCTCGTCCGAGATCCGGTGGATCCGTGCCGCGGCCTCCGGCACATCGATGCGCTCCCTGGCGATCCCGAAGGCGTCGGCATAGTCGGAACCCTGGGAGAGCAGCTCGGCGATCCGGTGGGTGTCCTGCGTCTCGAAATCCCGCTGGCCCCGCAGGAGTTCCCGCGACCGACGCTCGTCACGCATCGTCTGTTCCCAGTTCCGCAGGTCCTCCGAGGCATGCACCTCAGCACTCACGAACTCGACGCTCATCCCCGCGACCCGTGGCGGCACAATCGCGCTGTACGCGGTCATGCGGTGGCTCACCTCCCGCCGTACCGCGTTGATCTCCTCCACACGGTGCCCGGCGCTCACCCGGGGCAGTTCACTGTCGCCCGCCAGATAGGCACACAGAGGAACGACCACGTCGATGACGCCCTGCCGGGCGACGACCGTGGGGTCGATGACCTGGCACGCGAAGGACGCCCGGACCGTGAAATTGTCGGCTTCGCTCACCGAAGGAACGCTGCGCACGACCTCGACCATGCGCGCCCTGGTGTCCACCAGACTGACCGAGGAAGCATCGAGCACATCGGGGTGGGACGGGTCGAACACCATGCCCTCGGGGAACTGGCGATAGTTGCCGCCGACCCTGAAGACGTAGACCGCGCCGGGCGGTAGCGGGGGCACGTCGTCGCGGCGGCGCCGCCGCGACCACCAGCTGCCCTGTACGGCGCCCAGCACATGCTCGGCGACCACCGGGTAGTTCACTTGCTTCGGCCTCCTTGGTGGAAGAGAGGGTGAAGGGAAGGTGGGGGGAGGAGAGGGAGACGAGCAGGCTGCTGCACCGGCTAGCTCCTCAACGACCCGAGAAGCACGCGCGCCAGTTGGCGGGTGCCCGGGATCGCATATTCGGGGTGCTTCAGTGCGTTCGACAGGTCGTTACACAGCGTGTTCCACTGTCGGGGAGTCATCCCGCTACGCATCGCCTCGCCGAGCGCACGCACGGCACCGGCGACCGGGCTGTCGTCGCGCAGGACCACCAGGGTCTGGCATAGGGCACCGACCGCCCGTCGACGGTAGACGCTCAGCAGCACGCTCACCCACAGCAGGCCAAGGTGGCGCGCGCTGGCCGGGACGTCGCGCAGCAGTGCTGCCGCGAGCGTGCCAGGGCGGTCCTCCAGTCTTTCCGCTTCAAGCAACTGGGCTGTGGTCCGCAACGCAACGGAACCTTCCCTTGACCGCTGGGCGGTGCCGGCAGTCCGGGTACGCACATAGCGGAGCGTGAACAGGGCACGATCCGGATCCTGCTCGGCGGTCTGTAGCAGCAGGACCAGTGACCGGCGAGCGGCGAAGGCGACCCGCTCGCCGCGGTTCGCCAGGAACCAGAGCCAGTTGAGAGCTTCGAGGCGGTAGAGCGAGCCGAGCATTCCGGTCAGCGCCATCGCCGTCGTGACAGCTCGGCCGGCTCCCCTGTTGTCCGCCCAGCTCAACGCTAGGTTCAACGCCTGCGGCGCCAAATGCCCGTCCTCGCACATGAACTGGAGCACGAGCGCGGTGGTCACGCGCTGGCTGGCGACTCCATCGGACCACACCCGCAGCAGGTTCTCGTCCACTTCGGCGAGCGCGTGGCGTGCGTACAGCGCCATACCCCGGGCCACCTCGGTGCGGACTTCCAGGTCTCCCAGCTCCGAGAGTCGGCTCAGCCACTGGCGCACCGGGTACCAGAGCTCGTACCCGTACAGGTCGTGCAGTTCTGCGATGACCAGCGCGCGGACCCGTGGTGACTCGAAGACGATGCGTCGCTCACTGCGGCTGGGATCCTGTCCCGGCCCTGGACGCCGCTCGGTACGTACGAGTCCGGTAGCCCGCTCTTTCCACCGGACCCGCGTCTGCTCGAAGGACACGCCGCGCAAGGGCGTTTTCACCGTGGCGTCCGGCTCAGTGGTGTGCGCCTCGGTCTGCTCCCACTCACGCACGTAGACACCGAGCAGGACGGACTCCTTCTCGAAGTTGCGCTCCGGAATGCCTTCCAGGAAGGCGAGAGCCGCCAGCGGAAGCAGGTCGCCGGCGGCCGGCGGCTCCTGTCTGAACCAGTTCTGGACGCGCTCCTTCTCGCTGTCACGCAACCGCTCAAGCACGGCTTCGGGTCCCGCGCCGAGTCCGGTGACTGCGTCGACGACCTCCGACGGACGGCGCAGTGCGGTGACCCGCTCCGCCAACTGCGCCTCGACGCCCGGCGGGAGGTCCACCGAGGGAACCCTCTGCCTGCAGTGCTCGAACAGCTCCAGCGGATCGGGGGCCTGCCACGGCACGCAGTGGTCTTTCAGCGCCAGCCGCCGACGGGTGGCCTCGGGGGCCGTGATCACCAGATACGAATCCTTGCGGCGCAGTTCCTCGCTCAGTCGACGGATCTCGAAAGCCTGCACCGCGTCGACGTTCATCTCACCGACGTAGTCGAGGATCACATACGCCTGGCCAGACTTGATGGCGCTCGACGCTGCAAGTTCGGCCAGGGAATTTGCCGGAGAAAGGCTGCGCAGGCCGCTGTCCTTGCCCAGCGCCTCTCGGAGCAGCGCAAATGCGCCTGCCCCGCGACCACTGCTCTCCGGGCCGGCCAGGACGACGATGCGGTCCGCGCCGAGCTTGGAGAGCGCGTCGTCGAAGCACGGCTGCGGGGGCAGGAAGAAGCGAAGGGTCCTCGTGACCTCCTCGGGCCCCACGAAGCCGGGCGCCAGACCAGGAGCGGCGACGGAACCGAAGCCGAACGCCGCGCCCGAGGCATCCACGGGTCCGTAGAAGTTGTTGTGAACCCTCTGGCTCAGTACGCGGCCCAGATCGTCGTATCCTCTGCCGTCTTCCTCCCGCTCATCGTGCTCGGGACCGGGGCGTGGGCCGGCCTCGCTGCCCGGCTCGGCCGTCGAGGCGGAATCCTCCCGTTGCTGGGGGACCCCCTTCTCAGCGACGGGGCCGGGAGCTTCGCTGAGATCCAGGACCTCGGCACCGTCAACCACCGGCACTCCCGAAGCCGACGACACCTCCGCGCATGTCCACCGGGGCGGTGAAGTTGTTGACGCTGATCTGCTCGCCCCGATAGTCGTGGCGCACCGTCGGGTCACCGCCGAGAGGCGCCGGTGACTGCTCCCGCACCGTTCCGACGGTACGAAGACCCTGGACATCGTGCCCGGGGACCTGGAGCCAGGCGGTGGCCTCGTACTCCTTCTCCCGCACGGTGACGCGTCGGAAGTCCGCGACGGAGAGGGTGGTGTGGCCACCGGCCACCGTGGACCGGTAGACGTCATCGGAGAGCAGGAGCGCGAGGTCGGCGGCGTCGTGCACCTTCAGCGCCTCATAGAGGTACCGGGAGCTGAGCAGCCGAGAGGTCGCCACCACGGCCGTGCCGGCAAATCCGTTGTCGGCGAGTTCCACCGGGCCGTGGTGGATCGCGGCGCGTAGTCTCAGGCGCGCAGCGGGGACCCGAAGTCCGTTGTACTCACGCAGCTCGGACACAAGGTGCCGAACCAAGTCGTCCACCAGACGCGGCTCTGTGCCGTCCATGGGGCGGACTGCGAGTTCCTCGTCCCCTTTGGGTTGAATCTGCCATTGCGAGCGGTCCAGTCCAGTTCCCCTTGCCGCTTGGGAAAGAATCCGCCGCAGGTCGTACTGGATTTCGGACTGCCTACGATCGTTGTTGCCTCCATATGCCTGCGCATCAACGGCTATGCACGTACAGGGGTAGAACCCGACCCACTCGGCCACCCGGCCATTCCTTTCTCCGACAGCACTTCCCACGAAGCGCTGCCCGAGAGGTTAGGAGCCACGGCCGCAACCGATTCCATATCTATATGGGTTTCACTCAACTACTTTGGCGAACTCAAGCAGTTTGGCTACGTCACTGATCGTCAACTTTCGGTAACTGCGCTCCACCAGCCCGAGTCGCGAGAGTTCGGCGAGAGCCTTCTCTGCCGTGGGCAGGGCCACTCCGGCGAGCGAAGCCAATTCCGCCTGATTGAGCGTTATGCCAATCACGCGCTGTTTTGCGTAATTTTCCGACATGGGATGCCCGTAAGCCCGGCTCAATTCCACCAGTACCCGCGCCAGCCTGGTTCGCGAGTCATACGCACGGAAGTCGATGCGGCACTGGTTGGCCCATCGCAGCCGCGCGCTCAGCATGCCGAGCATGGCCCGCATCGCGTCCGGATGCTGGGTAAGGAAGGTCTCCAGCGTGCTCACCTGGATGATGCGTGCGGTCACTTCACTACAGGCGATCACACTCCCGGAACGGGGGCGCTCCTCGAACGCGGCCATTTCACCGACAAGGTCGCCTGCTACGCGGACGGCGAGCAACATCTCGTACCCGCTCTCCGCGCTGGCGACCACCTTCACCACACCGTGGGTGAGCAGCAGCACGTGCCGACTCTCCTCACCCTGCCGCAGAAGCAGCCGGTGACTGGGGTACGCCATCAGGGTCCCGCGACGAATGAGGTCATCCGCAGTACTGCTCCACAGCCGGCCAAGGAAAGTGGAATGCGGCCAGACATGCGTCACTGCTACCCCCGACTACTTCATGCTGTGCCGCGGCGCTGCCGCGTCTCTCCAACTGGCCTGCCCATGCTGCCGTCGGGGCGCAGGAAGGCAAGGGAGCTGGCGGCATATGGCTTGTTACTCCCCTGAGCCGCCCGGTATTGATCGAACGCATGAACTCAAGGGCATCCCTTGCCCTGTGTGAGCAATGGCGCACGTACTGTCCGGCAACAGAGATGCTCGACGGATCTAGAGTGTGTGCGGTGAAAATGCCGGCGTCGGCGAGGAATACGGGGATGTGCGGGGCGCAGTGGTCGAGGTTGTACATGCCGGGCGCCGGCGAGGGGGCGTTTCAGAAGGCGGCGTCGCTGCCGACGGGCGTGCTGATCCTGGATCTGGTGCACGCGGTCGCGTGCGCGGGAGGCCAAGGAGGCGGCGCGGGAGGTCGAGCGACGCTGGACGCGGCCGGCACCCCGGACCGTACGACGATCTGGGCGATGGTGGGGATGTCGCGGCTGGATGCGGCGCCATCAACGCCCCCACGAAGCACTACTGACGAGCGAGAACGGCCCCTCTCTGGTTGCAGTAACCAGCAGCCTCCTGACGAGGCTCGTGCCCTCCGCATGCCCTAACCAGCGGTAAATCAAGGTCAATGCGGGTGCCCTCTGGCACTGCCCGCTCCGCCCCACAGCACGCGTATACGCAGGTCAGCCCCTCGATGACGGCGACAAACGTCATTGATTCCCAAGCTCAGGGCGCGGGTTCGATTCCCGTCACCCGCTCCATAGTTGAGGGCCCAGGTCGATGACCTGGGCCTTATTGGTTGTCTAGACCTCCCAGTGATCGACGCGCCCTCCGCGTGCCCTAAGAACTCCTAACGCAACGCGGGTTGCAGGCGGCGCCAGCAGACGAGTGAGCAGGCGATTTTGAGGAATGCTTCGTGGATGTCGTCGCGGGTCTCCCATCGGATTCGCAGGCGTCCGAACCAGTGCAGGAGTGCGATGGTCTGCTCTACGACCCATCGCTTGGTTCCCAGGCCGGAGCCGTGGCCGGTGCGCCGTCGGGCGACGACGGGCTTGATGCCCTTCGCCCAGACCTATCGGCGGTAGCAGTCATGGTCGTAGCCGCGGATGGGTGGAACCGCTGCCAGTAGCGGCATGAGCTGGGTGACGTCGTTGCAATTGCCGCCGGTCAACGTGACGGCCAGGGGGATGCCGGTGGCGTCGCAGATCACGTGGTGTTTGGAGCCCGGACGTCCTCGGTCGACCGGGCTCCGTCCGGTTTTGGGCCGCCCTTGAGCGCCCGGACATGGGAGCTGTCGATCACCGCCCTCGAAAGGTCCAGGCGGCCTTTGGCCGCCGGTCGCCTACTTCGTCGTTGTGCGGCCTGGTACTCGTCAGGCGCGCCCCGGGCGCAGGTGGCGGGAGGCAGCCAGGCAGGAGGACAACCACGTCGCCTCCGCGCGATTGATGATCAGATCGTCGACGGTGATCATCCCGTCCATCATGCTGCCGACGCGGATCGAGTGGTCGCCGACGCGGAACATCTGCCACTCCGCGTCGCTGTGCCACAGCCGGGCGGTCTTCTCACCCCTACGCTGGGCAAAGACCAGCTCCTCCCCGTGCTCGTTCTGGAAGTAGCCGACGTAGTCCTTGCCGGTGATTGCACCACCGCTCAGTCGGGCCAGGAGCGGCTCGATTGCAGGAGGGTTGTTTTTCACGCCGGGGGCTCCTCTGTCGGGTCGGGGTCCTGCCGTGCCGACGAGAGCGCCAGCATCCGGGCCGCTGACTCCAGCAGAGTCTCGTACGTGATCACTTCTATGCGTGCCGCATGCGTGTTGTAGGTCCGCAGCGTCTCCGCGACCTCCTGGGGTGTGATGTTTCCGCTCACGTACCGCGGGTGCCCGATCACGACCGTCGCCGAGGCCCTGCGGGTGTCGACGCCGTGATCCGCAAGGATGGTCCGACGGTTCTCGTCCATGGCCCGGAGGTAGTTCTGCGCCTGGGAGACCGCGTGATGCGGCGGGGCGCCCAGCATGAGATGGCCGCCGCGCCGGATGACCAGGTCCTTGACGTTGGCGCGCTTGAGCTCCACCACGTGCAAGGACCCATCACCACGCAACAGCGGAATGTCGAGAATGGTGTCCGGGGTGTACTGACGGCGGGCCAGCTCGGCCACATAGGCTCCGCCGAAGATCCACTCCTGCTTCTTCAAACAGGCGTGGAGGGCACTCTCGGAGCTGTCCGGGTCCTCCACCGCGGCACGCAGGGCCGCGAGGCCGGCCCGCCTGGCCTTCAGTTCCAGCAGCTGGGCCAGCAGTCCCGCATCGGTGTCCGCCAGGACGTCACTCATCATCCGGGCGGCCTCGGCAGAGGCAGGTCGGGGCAGGTTCCGGAGGATCAGCTCCATGTGGCCGTACTCCTGAAGCCGCCTCATGTCCTTGGTGGACAGTTGGATGCCGCCCTCGCCGGTCCCGAGGCCCAGGTGGTCGGCGGACAAGGCGATGCCGCGGAAGAGATCACGAGCGTCGGCGGCGGTGGCATCGGGCTTGTCACGGCACAGGACGTCTAGGGCGGCGACCGCTCGGTCGGCGCCCATGGCGGTCATCCTCCGCATGTGCTCCTCACTGCGCTGCCGCGCCTCCTCGTCGTAGTACATCTCCAAGATGTCGAGGAACAGTTCGCCTCCGGCGTAGGCGGCGAAACGCTGAAAGCGCTGAGCGAGGCCGATGTCCTCGTGCAGAACAGCCTCTTGGGCAACATCCTCCAGAGCGTTCACGAGCGGTCTGCCCTTGCCGTACGTCCCGCCGAAGCCACCCATGATGCCCAGCACCGCGTCGATGCGCTCCCGCACGCGCACGTGCTCGGTCAGCTCCCGTGCCGCCTGCACCATGCGCCAGAGCGTGAAGCCGGATCGGAATGTCGCCATGCGGGCCACCCTAGAACCGGGCACTGACACCCACGCCTGGTGAAATCCGGGGCGCGCTCCGAGCATGGACGGTTCCACAATGTCGTGCCGCGGCCTGGTGCGCCGGCGTGACCCCTCACGGGCGGAACGGCTGCTGGCAGCACCTCCTCCTCGGAACTGGCAGCGCACCGTTCCGGCGGGGCGACGCCTAATGTCTGCGCAGAAGCGACGAGGGGGTGCGCCGCTGGCCGCCCGGGCGGCCCGGACGTATCTGGACATCGCGTTCTTCCACCCCTTCGCCGATGGCAACGGTCACTCGGCCCTGCTCGCGCTGACTTTCGTGTTGGCGTGGGAAGGTGTGATCCTTGGCGAGGTGGGCCCTCTCCAGGTCACCCGCTACGCCGACGATCCGGCGGGCGCGGCCGATCTCGTCCACGGCCCTGGCGCTCCTGATCCGGGCGACAAGACGCCTTGGGCTCGTTCCACCATGCTGATGGACGGGTCGCGGTCCTGCCGACGTGCCCCAGCCGTGCCCTTCGGACCGGTGCACAGCGGTCGACACCGGTGCGGACAGCCCCTCGGCAAGCCCTCATTTCAGACCGTATCCGCAGGTCAGACACGTATTGGTGCCCACAGCGCCCGTGATTCCCAAGCTCAGGGCGCGGGTTCGATTCCCGTCACCCGCTCCAAGCTTGAGCCCCAGGTCAGGGACCTGGGGCTTATTTGTTACCTAGACCCTTCCTGGCCCGCGCGCCATCCGTGTGCCATAAGCCACCGATTAACGCACCGAGTTGGCGCCCACAAGCCCCTCCTGAGCAATGTGACCGGCTGTCATCTCGCATCGCGAGACGCGATTTTGCGGCCTGCGCCACGTGCTACTGGGTGACCTGCAACAACACATCTGCAAACACCCCTGGCATCGCCACGACCGAGGCGGGTACGGCGAGGGCCGGGCCGACTTCTCGTCAGCCCGGCCCCGTTCGCCGGCAGGGGCGCCACTCATGTACTCGTCGAACTCCCTTCGGCTGATGCCGGTTTGGGTCCGGTGAGCGCGCCACAACGGGGAAGAGCGCTGCCGCCGCTCCGCCGCCCCGGCTCGCCGCCGCCCTCAGTGCCGGCACGGCTGGGGCCGGCCCGTGCTGCCGAGGTCAGCGACCTGATCACCGCCGAGCCCAGGGACGCGCTTACGGCCCCGGCATGGTCGTCCGTGCCGTCGACGCGCGGTCCAACGCGGCGGTCGTGCGTCGGCGGGGGGTGTGCCCAAGCGGCGCATCCCCCGCCTCCACGAACGTCTGGTCTCGCATGGGGTCGGTGGACCACCGCCCGGAGTACGGTGAATACATCGGGACATTTCGCGCGCTCCCCCCTCACCGGAGTCGGAAGGCCGGCGGTGGGCCCGGCCGGCTCATCTCCCGGCCCGTCGGCAACTCGCCGCGGACAGCACGACAAGGGCGATGAGGACGCCAACCGTTGCACGACCGGCGGCGGTAGGTATGAGCATTCACCCCGTGGGCACCTCATACGCCTGACAGAGAGGCCAGCATGAGACCGGTAGAACCGATGCCTTCGGCAGGGATGGCCGAGGTCCGTATCGTCGCCGCATCCCCCGAGGCCGCGCGCCGGGTCGCAGAAGTGCTCCGGCGCTGCTTCCCTGCCACCGAACAGCGCAGCTACCCCGCCGGCCACGACGGCGGGACCCGGCTCCACATCACGGTGGACACCACGCACACCTCCGAGCCCAACGCGACGGCCGCGCCATGGCTGGTGACCAGCGAGTCATCCGCGCGTGACCGCCCGCATGCGGACGAGGTCCGAGGAAGCCGGGCCTCGGATACGCGGCTGTGACAGAGCCGGCCCCTCGACCGGGCATCCGGCACTTCTCCGCCGCGATGAGCGCGACACCGTTCTCCCCGGAGGCAGCGGTCATGGCATCACTGACCGAGCGGAAGGCGTACCGCGAGAAGACCATGCAGGCTCTGTACGAGGCCACTGAAGGCAACCGCCTCCTGGGTGTCACCGGAGCCAAGCCGGCCCAAGATCTCGCGATCCCGGCAGAGGATCTGGCTGCCGCCTGCACGTATCTGGTGGGCGAGGACCTGATCACGGTCGACTGGACCGCGGGCAATACGCCGGCCATGGTCACGCTGACGCACCAAGGCATCCGGCGTATGGAGGCCGAAGAAGAAGAGCACAGTTGACGCCCTGCTCAGGCGGCGTCCGAACCGGGAGCACGTGCCCCTATCGGCGGAGGCCCGGAGGAACAACCCATCCGGCCGTTAGTGCTTTTCCTCCGCGAGGGGTACCGGTGAACCATGACTGGCAGCACCTTCACCACCCGCACCCTCGACATTGCAACCGGCGCCACGGAGACCATGCACGACCTGACGAACGCATGCTCCGCGTTCCTCCGGGAGGTCGCACACGGGCGAAACGGACTGCTGAACGTCTTCACCCCCCACGCGACGTCCGGCCTGGCCATCATCGAGACCGGCGCGGGCAGTGACGATGACCTGCTGGCGGCGCTCCGCGACATTCTTCCCGCGGACGGCCGTTGGCGGGACCGCCACGGCGGTCCAGGCCACGGCAGCGGCCACGTACTCCCGGCTCTGGTCCCGCCACACGCCACGTTGCCCGTAGTCGACGGTGAGCTGGAGCTGGGGACCTCGCAGTCCGTCGTACTGGTGAACACCGACCGGGACAGCCCCGAACGCCAAGTCCGGCTGTCCTTCCTCGGATGACGGCCCACGCCGTCCCGCGGCTGACAGCCCCGTTACCTTCTTCGTGGCCCCGCAACGGGCCTCCCGGCCTCCGGTCCCGGCATGACTTGCAGCCCCAGTCGATCATGATTGAAAAGGTGGTGTCACCGGGTACCGGAGGCATTGGCAGACCGCTGATTAGGGGCACGAGCGCCGATCCCGTTCCGGGTGAGGCAGTCTCTTCGTAACGTGGATGCCGGCACGCTGATGTCGTAGGTGAGGCCGGGGAGGGCGCGACCGCTGTGGAGAGTGCACGTGATCGACACGGGTGACATCGACGTCTACCTGGGCGTGGACGTGGGCAAGGGCGAGCACCATGCCACCGCCCTGACTCCGGCGGGCAAGCGGGTCTTCGACAAGCGGCTGCCCAACACCGAGCCGAAACTACGTGAGGTGTTCGCCAAGCTGCAGGCCAAGCACGGCACTGTGCTGGTGGTGGTCGACCAGCCGGCTTCGATCGGAGCTCTTCCGCTGGCGGTGGCCCGCGACACGGGCTGCAGCGTCGCCTACTTGCCCGGCCTGACGATGCGACGGATCGCCGATCTCTACACCGGTGAGGCCAAGACCGATGCCCGAGACGCGGCGATTATCGCCGATGCCGCGCGGACGATACCGCACACGCTGCGAAACCTGGCGCCGTCCGACGAGACCGTTGCCGAGCTGGAGATGATCGTCGGCTTCGACGACGACCTGGCCGCCGAGTCCACGAGGATCAAGAACCGTCTGCGTGGCCTGCTCACCCAGATCCACCCGTCGTTGGAGCGGGTCCTCGGTCCCAGACTGGATCATCCCGCCGTCCTGGCACTCCTCGAACGTCATGGCTCCCCGGCCCACTTGAGAAAAGCCGGGCGACGCCGGCTGGTGACCCTGCTTCGGCCCAAGGCCCCGCGGCTGGCCGAGCGCCTGGTCGAGGACGTCTTCGACGCCCTCGACGAGCAGAGCGTCGTCGTGCCCGGCACCGACGCAGCCTCGCTGATCGTCCCCAGCCTCGCCAGCTCACTCACCTCCGTGCTCGACCAGCGCAAGCACCTCGCCTCCCGCATCGAGGAACTGCTGGAGGCCCACCCTCTTTCCCCGGTCCTGACCTCCATGCCCGGCATCGGGGTCAGGACCGCAGCCCGCATCCTCATCGACGTCGGCGACGCCAGCGCTTTCCCCACGGCTGGCCACCTGGCCGCCTATGCCGGACTGGCACCCGTGACCAGGAGCTCCGGCTCCTCCATACGCGGCGAGCATCCCTCCCGACGAGGCAACAAGCAGCTCAAACGAGCCTTCTACCTCGCTGCGTTCGCATCGCTGTCCCAGCCCGAATCACGCACTTACTACGACAAGAAGCGACGGCAGGGAAAGCACCACGTCGCCGCCCTCGTCTGCCTCGCCCGGCGGCGCATCGACGTGCTCTTCGCCATGCTCCGCGACGGCACCTTCTATGAGCCCCCTACCGCCATCGCCGCTTGACGAAAACCATAGGGGCACCTTTTGGCAGCCGATGTCACACGCCGGCTGCCCGCACGGGAGGCTCTGCCCCTTCGCGGTTCTCGGGCCGACTGCTCCAAGATCTTCTCTGTCGTGCACCCACATCGCTCCGCATCGGTCCAGCGGGCCTTACCGGGAGTAATCTGGAACTACCGAGGGCACTCCGCACACCAGCTCCCATGCTCGTGTCGTTTTCGGCGATTCACGACACCGGGCCGGTCACGGTTGGCCCGGGGCAGGGTCCGCGTCATGACCACGACCATTGCGTATACGCCGGAGGTCGAAGACCGGACCGCTTCGCTGCCCCTGCGACTCGTGCTGGCGCCGGCCGGCAGTGCTCCGGCTCTGCTCGACGGTGCGTGGTGGCCCCGCTCCCGTGACCTCGCGGCGGAACTGCCCGCACTGACGGCCGTCCTCGACCCACTGTGGGGGCGGATCACCCATGCCACGGTGAACCCCACGTTCTGGCCGGTCATCCCACGGAAGGTGCCCGTCGACGGGCATGTGGTGGGTGTCGGCTGGTTCAAGGCCGAGCAAGATCCCCACAAGCTGCTGCTGTTCTCCTACACCGTCGGCCGTTGGGACCTCCTGGTGATCCCTCCGGAGACCAGCCCCGCCACGGCCGCCCGGCTCATGACCGAGGCCGCCGATCCGCGGTGCACCCTCACCGCGAGCGCCCTGATGGACGAAGCGGAGCAACGCCGGATCGCGGAGGAGATGGAACTGTCCCTGGTCTCGGTCTGGGACTCCGAAGGCGGCCATGGTGCAAGCCTGCCGACCTCACGTTCGCCCGCCCAAGCAGCCATTGCCCAGGTACCAGATGCCACGAAAGGTGCCTGAGCATCGTGTCAGTCATCGGGAGCGCGACGCCGGTCCCGCAGCCTGCTCCGGAGGAAAGCTCCAGGCCAACCAGCCTGGGGCTTATCTCTTATCCGGACCTTTCCACCGCACGCCACGCCATTCAGCCGGCGTCCCTGAAGGAGAGACTGACACGCCGCCACTGGCTCAATGAGCCCTCTGGCCCGGTTGGCCGGGTCACTCTGTGCGAGTCGATCACGGTGGTTTCCGGAGCCCGCGTGCACAGTCGCATGAGGGGGTCTGCCAGTCCTTGCGCGGCCGGCGGCCGCCGAGCAAGGCGTGAACTTGTGCTCCGGCCCCTCACCGAGCGGGAGGAGCCGAAGGGCCGCAACGGACTCGAACACTCCGACCGTGGAGTGCGGCAGGGCCTCGTTGCCTCCCGCCCGCGCTCAGTCATTCACGGACCGGCTCACCTTCCCCTCCCCCTCATCCAGACCCGCGCGCAGTGCTACCGGAGCCAAGCCACCGAAGTCGAACGCCAGGCCGCTCGGTGACCGACCCGTTGGAGCCGGCCGGCATGGCGGGTGACGTCGCAACGAGGCTGCTTGGTGAAAGGGCATGGGTATGGCGGCAGGTGAGCGGGAGGCGGACACGGGCGCCGTGGACCGGTCGGAAGGGTTCGGCGAGCGACTGCTGGGGGTGCTGCTGGACCGGGCGCACGAGATGCCGCCGCAGTTGATCGCCCCGCTGACCGCGGAAGAGGTGGCGAGCGTCGGCGGCCGTCACGTCTCGATCCTCCTCCAGGACTATGCGCAGTTGCTGCTGGTGCCGCTGCCAGGCAGGCGGCTGACCGTCGGCCGGCCCGAGCTGATCGATGACTCGCACGCGGGCACGGCCTTCCTGTCCGGGGCCCCTGTCGAGGTACCGCAGGACGACGGCGTACGGATGTATCTGCCGTTGCTGGACGGCAGCGACCAGGTGGGTGTGCTGGCCCTCACCCTGGACACCGTCGATGACGATGACCGGCGCTTGTTGCGCAGACTCGCCGGCCTCGTCGCCGACATGCTGGTCACCAAGCACAGCTACACCGACCAGTTCTTCCTCGCCCGGCGCCGCGAACCGATGAGCTTGGCCGCGGAGATCCAGTGGTCCCTGCTGCCGCCGCTGGCGATGTCCGTCCCGCAGGTCGCGGTGGCGGGAATCCTGGAGCCCGCCTACAACGTCGCCGGCGACAGCTTCGACTACGCCCTCAACGAGGACATCCTGCATGTGGCCATGGTCGATGCGATGGGCCACGGCCTGGATGCCGCCACCATGGCGACCGTCGCCATCGGCGCCTACCGGCACGCCAGACGCGCCGAAGTCGGTCTGTCCGAGATCTACGCGTTCATGGACCGGGCCATCGCCGAGCAATTCGGACCCGACCACTTCGTCACCGCGCAGATGATGCGCCTCAACATCGCAATGGGCCACCTGCAGTGGGTCAACGCGGGCCACCCCGCACCGCTGCTGATCCGCAACCGCCGGGTCGTCCGGCAACTGGAGAGCCCGACCACCTTGCCGGTCGGCTTCGGTGGTGAAGAGCCCCAGATCAGCGAGCAGATGCTCCAACGCGGCGACCGGGTGCTGTGCTTCACCGACGGCCTGATCGAGGAGCACGAAGCCGGCGAAGAGCAGTTCGGCGAGGAACAACTCATCCACTGGGTCAACCGCATCGAGCACTCAGGGAAGGGGCCGCGGGCGGTGGTGCGCTCGCTCTCCCACACCCTGAGACAGGAGCGGGGCGGGAGCACCAGCGACGACGCAACCCTCTTCCTGATCGAGTGGCGCGGGGGCGCCGCCGACCACCTCGCCGTCCCGGAGTGAGCCGACAGCCGCACCACCATGCGAGGGCTGTACCGGGCCAGCTCTCCCGCCGCGGCGTCTTTGCCGGTCAGACAGGATGCCCCAAAAGCCCACCTGATTCCCGAGCTCGGAGCGCGGGTTCGATTCCCGTCACCCGCTCCATAGTTGAGGCCCAGGTCAGCGACCTGGGCCGTGTCTATTGCCTGGACCTCTCAAAGGCCGCGTGCCCTCCTCGTGCCCCAACTCGCGGAAAGGGGCCGGCTGGAGGGGATCGGACCACCTGCGGCACATGCGTCTGGGCGGAGATCGCCATGCCCCCGCAGCGAGCCACCGGCCAGCACATCATCCTCCACCCCCGATGGGCCGCCCGAGCTGTCGCACACCGTTCAGGTCACCGGCACGTCCTGGTCGGCAGGCCGCAAAGCACCGACACAGCCACGGGGAGGTG
The DNA here is from genome assembly GCF_014648695.1 of Streptomyces albospinus. Classification (GTDB taxonomy): domain Bacteria; phylum Actinomycetota; class Actinomycetes; order Streptomycetales; family Streptomycetaceae; genus Streptomyces; species Streptomyces albospinus. The sequence goes on along the minus strand of NZ_BMRP01000007.1, from coordinate 162,130 downwards.
GCTACACGTGGAAGGGGACCGTGGTGATGACGATCTTCGGCAGTGGGCGCAGGGCGTGCCGCAGCCGTGGGGCGATCCTGCTGTGCAGCAGGCGGTAACGCCGGCGCACGGTGACGATCTCCGGCACGATGACCGTCACGGTGAGGTCCGGGCGCTTCGCGTGCAGGGCTTCGATGTAGTGGACGAGTGGTGCGACGATCGCGCGATAGGGGGAGACCACGACTTCCAGCGGGAGGTGGTCGCCCCACAGGGTCCAGTACTGGCGGAAGCGTTCGGCCTCGTCCTCTTCGGGGCTGACGTGGAGGGCGAGTACGGGCTGGTGGAGCGAGGCGGCGTAGGCCAGTGCGCGCATGCCGGCCAGGTCCATGGCCGCGATGGGGACGACCGACAGGTGGCGGATCTCCTGGGGTGTCTCCTCGTCCTCTTCTTCCGTCCGGGCGTCGGGAAGTGCCGTGGGGGACTGCGGAGTTGTCGCCGCGGACGGTGCCGCGTCGGGACCGGGGCGGGCCGGGAGGGTGGGGGTGGGCAGCTCGATGGCGTGCGGGTGCAGACGAAGAGCCTTGCCCACGGTCTCGTAGTGGTGCCGGATGCGCATCGTCACCACGAGGAACAGTCCGACGGCGAGCACGGCGACCCATGCGCCCTCGGTGAACTTGGTGAGGCCGGCGGTGAGGAAGACGACGGCCGACAGCAGGGCGCCGGTGGCGTTGAAGAACAGGCTCTTGCGCCAGTGGCGGTCACGCAGGCGCCACCAGTGGACCACCATTCCGGCCTGGGACAGGGTGAAGGCCAGGAAGACGCCGACGGCGTACAGCGGGATCAGGGACGCGGTCGTGCCGTTGAAGGCCACGTAGACCAGCGTCGCCGCGATCGTCAGCAGAATGATCCCGTTGCTGAAGGCGAGGCGGTCGCCCAGGCGCAGAAAGAGCTGCGGGGCGTGTCGGTCGCGGGCGAGCAGGAACAGCACGCGGGGGAAGTCGTTGTAGGCGGTGTTCGCCGCGAGCAGCAGCACCGCGGCCGTGGCGGCCTGTGTGAGGGCGTACAGCGGTCCGGAGCCGAAGCTGTGGTGGGCGAGTTGGGAGAGGACCGTCTCCTGGGTGCCGGGCACGACGCCGTCGAGTCGGACCATGGCGATCGTGCCGGCGAACAGCGCGATGAGCAGGCCGATCATCCAGGTCAGCGTGGTACGGGCGTTGCGCCACTCCACGGGCTCGAATGCCGGCACCGCGTTGGAGATCGCCTCGATACCGGTCATCGCCGTGGCCCCGGAGGCGAAGGCGCGCGTCACCAGCAGTACACCGACGCTCTCCGTGGCGTTCAGGTGCGGAGCCGCAGTGGGGTGGAAACCGCGGCCGGCGGCGTCGACGAGGCCCACGGTGACGAGCGCGAACACCGCGATGATGAAGGCGTAGGTCGGCGCGGCGAACAGTGCGCCGGCCTGCCGGATGCCTCGCAGGTTCCCGGCGAGCAGCAGGGCGATCACACCGACGCCGATCGGGACCGCGTCGGTGGCGAGTGAGGGAACCGCCGAGGTGATCGCCGCCACCCCGGAGGCGATCGACACGGCGACCGTGAGGATGTAATCGGTCATCAGGCCGGCGGCGGCGATCAGTCCGGGAACGCGGCCCAGATTGTCGCTGGCGACGATGTACGAGCCGCCGCCGTGCGGATACGCGCGGATCGTCTGGCGGTACGACACCCCCACCGCCAGCATCAGGAAGGCGATCGTGGCGGCGATCGGCACGGAGCAGGCCAGTCCCGCCGCGCCGCCGAGCACGAGGACGGCGAGCATGGCCTCGGGCCCGTAGGCAACCGAGGAGAGCGCGTCGGCGGACAGGACGGGCAACGCCACCAGCTTGCGCATCCGCTCCTGCGCGATCGCCGTGCTTTTCAGGGCGGCCCCCAGGACGACGCGTCGCACGTGGTAGCCGAAGCGGCCCAGTCGGCCGGGCGGCAGCTCTCCCGCGGCCTCGCCGGGGGCGGGCGGCCGCCCGCCGAGAGGCGAGACGCTGACCAGACGACCCCACCCGACAGGCTGGATCTCCGCGGGGGACGGAAAACGGCCCAGATCGGAATCCACGGGCAGCGCCCGGTGCCACGCCTCGGGAGCCGACACCCGCCCCCATTCACGCCCCACCCGACGCAGCAGCCGCAGCTGCTCCTCGTCGAGCCCCGGCAAGACGGCCGAAGGGCTCAGCGCACCGGAGTCCCGGCCCTCTCCACCGCCATCACTCTGCACGTGCGACACGTGACGTAGTGTCACCTATTGGTGCCCCTCGGAACCGCACCTTCGAGGCGACCTGCGTCCCTGTCGTCAAAGGAGCGCCGAAGCCTCGACGGCTGCCTCACCGCTCGCCGGGTTCACGGCCCGTCCGAGGCTCTTCCGCGGGAACCGGGTATGCCCGATGGGTGCCGGTGTCGATGAGGATCTGCTCGGCCTGGGTGAGGTTGCCGGCCTGGACGGCCCTGGCCATGGCGGATCGGGCGGCTTCAGGTGTCGCGTGCGGCGGGACCACGAGCAGGGAGAAGTGGTCCTGGTCGCCTCGGGTGATGAGGACGGTGTCGTCGCCGACCGGGAAGGAGTCGATGTGCACGACCCGGTCGTCGATGACCAGACGGGTCGGTAGTCCTTCCCAGGCGCCGGCGTCGAGGCCGACGCGCAGGACGGGTCCGAGGTGCTCGGTCAGCGCGGAGATCAGGCTGGGGAGCTCGGCGCCGATGTCGCGTGACCGCGGCCACCACGCGCCGTCGAGAACCTGCTCGCGGGTGTGCGTGGTCGCCACGCCTCAACAGGGCCGCCCCGGGCCTGACGGCGTGGTGCACCGCGTCCGGCAGAAGCTGCGGGACGCCGGGAGTGTCGGAGTCGGCCATGTGCATTCGCCCGCCTTCCAGCGCGGTGCGTCCGCCCGGCGAGGCGACCTCCTCACTGCACCGTACTCCGCGTGCCGGGGCACGGTCGCACCCCGCGGTGACTGCGCCGGATCCGCGTTCGCCAGGAAAGATCCTGCTCACGTACACCGTCACGGACGGCCTTGGCCGGAGTAGGGTGAAGAGACCGGGAGTATTTCGCACACCGGCTCCCACGCCGGTGTCGTTTCCGGCGAGCAACAACACCGGGACGTTCGACGACGAGCCCCGGGGACAGGTCCGCGCCATGGCCGCGACCATCGACCGCGTCATCATCGGCGAGCGCGCACCTTCGCCACCGGCCCGCCTCTCCTTCACTCCGGCAGGATCGCCTCCGGGTCTTCTGGACGGTGCCTGGTGGCCTCGCTCTCGCGATTTCTTCCGTGAACTTCCCGCTCTGATAGCGGTGTTGGACGCGCGCTGGGGCCGGATCACTCATGTCACGGTGAACCCGACCTACTGGCCCGTGGTGCCGCGCAAGGTGCCGGTGGCCGGTCACACGGTGCACGTGGGCTGGTTCGCGGAAGAGCAGGACCCGAACAAGCTGATCCTCCTCTCCTACACCGAGGGCCGCTGGGACCTGCTGGTGATCCCGCCGGAGACCCATCCGGCCGCCGCCGCCCGGCTGATGTCCGCCGCAGCCACCTCCGGCGGCCTGCTGACCGCCAGCGCCCTCATGACGAGCGAGCACACCACCCATGACGCACAGGAGAAGCTGTGGCGGGAAGAGGACTGGGAGACCGACGGCGGAGCCGTCTCGGCAAACGGGGGCCGCGCATGACACCGACCTTTTTCTGAACCGGGGGCGGTGGGTGTGACGCGACGGCATCACGCCCACCGACACGTCGTCCTGCTGTTCCACGCGAGCGAGGTCACCATGAAGCCACCAGAACTCCCCTCGGCCGGGCGCGCCGACGTACGCATCGTCGCCGCGTCCCCCGAAGCCGCCCGTCAGGTCGCAGACGTCCTCCGTCGTCGCTTCGCCGCCACCGAACAGCGCAGCTACCCCGTCGACGACTCGGGCGGAACCCGCCTCCACCTCACCGTCGACACCATCCACACACCGGAGCCGGCGCAGCCCTGGCTGGTATCCAGTCGGCCCTCCGGGGACGTCCGCCCCCAGACAGACGAAATCTGAAGCGAAGGCCCGCAAGGGCGGTGGGGCAGGCGTACCACCGCGCCTGGCCCACAGGCACCGAGTCGGTGCCCGGCACGAGTGAGCAGCGATCATGGCAACACTGCACGAGCGGAAGCACTACCGCGAGACGATCATGAAGGCCCTGTACGAGACCACGGAAGGCAATCGATTCCTCGGCGTCACCGGGGCGAAGCTGCGCGACGATCTCCAGATCCCCGAGCAGGATCTGGCCGCCGCCTGCGCATACCTGGTGGGCGAGGGGCTGGTCACCGTCGACTGGGCGCAGGGAAACACCCCCGTGATGGTCACGCTGACGCACCAGGGAATCCGGCTCCTGGAAGCCGAAGAGGAGGAACGGGGCTGACGGCGACACGAAGGCCGCTTCCGGGAGCCCAGCCACCCCACTGCCGCACAATCCCCCTTATGCCGTCAAAGCGCCTCGGGCGTGGCATGAGAGGCGGGACTTGGCCAGCGAGAGCCGTCCGCCGTCCGGAGAGCCGTCCTGCCTCCAGTGCTACGCCAACGTGCATCGAGTCTTCGCCCTGCCGGAGCCCCTTCACCCAAGCAATCCACGCCTACGTCGGCAGCTTCCCCGGTGGCGAACGGCGAGGTGCCCTACGCGACGACGCTCCTTTCGCGGCCGCGTCGACCACCGTGCCAGTGCCGTGCCCGACAGAGCGGTAGGCATCGGTCAACCGCGGGCCAGAGATGCAGCCGGGAACCCCGCCCCAGGTGCGGTGTTTTCGCTGGTCAGGCAAGCATTGAAGTCGTGAAAGCCCCCTGATTCCCAAGCTCAGAGCGCGGGTTCGATTCCCGTCACCCGCTCCAAGGACTCAGGCCCAGCTCAGGGGTACAACCCCCAAGCTGGGCCTCTGTGTTGTCCAGGCAGACTCCGGCACCGGGCGCCACCCCCGCACCACCTTCGCCCTCGTTCGGTCGCTCAACGGCCGTTCTCCGCGCGGCCCGCACCATCTGATCCCGCCCGCCGGCCACCTCCCGCCGCCTCTCAAGGTCGGAGTGCTGGTAGATCATTGCGGCCTTCCCGGACGGCTGGCCGGCTCGCGCCATGGTGTCCCTGGAGGGTGGCCCCGGATCGGGTCGCGAGCGTGTGACCGGTGTGACGTGGGCCGTAGAAGCGGAGGTTCTCCGGCATCCTCACGGCGGCACGTGCTCGGCGCCCTTTCCGGCCGAAGGAGGAGCCGCGGAACCGGGCTCTCTTCTCCCCTACGAACAGAAGCCCGTCCTTCCCGGGCTCAGGCACAAGTCCGGGCCCGGTCCACGCAGCCACCACCACCTGGGCCACCACGCGGACGGCACGGCGCCCAGGCACGCCCCCGGGACCCCGCCGGAGACCATCCGCCACAGCATCCGGCGCCACCAGGAACTCCGCCCACGGCACCCGGCGAAACTCCGGGACGCGCCCAGACGCTTCACCGGCGCCGTGCGCGACGTCGGTGCGGACCGGGCGGCGGCACCCTCTTCTGGCCCAGGAGTGGGAGCGATTCCCCGGTGATACGCGTGCCGGTCGGGGAGGACTCCGATCGCTGGGTCGGTCGGACGACGTGTCGTCGGGTATCGCTCGTGGTGCCCCACGTCAGCTCTGCCGACGGCTGTTGGACGTGGTGCGGGTGTTCCATGACGATCTCCGGGTGCAACTGCTGGTCATGTCCACGGAGTTGTCCGCGTTCCAGGGGGGCGTCCGTGAGCTGTTCGCCGCGTTGGGGCTGCCCCCGCGGCAGGGGATGGCCGGATCTCGTGCATCGCCGGACGGGCCGGGTGATCGGGCCGCCGGCCGCGATAGCCGACAGGTACGGTTTGGCCATGGATGTTTCCGGAACGAGCACGGACGACGTGAACACCAAGCTGCCGGAGGCCGTCAAGGCCGCCGCGCGCCGCCTGCTGGTGGATCTGGGCGCCGGAGGGCTGTCCCTGGATGCCGTTGCCGCCGTCAGTGATCTTGCCGTGAGCGAGGTGGCGGCCGTCTTCCCGCACCGGGACGACCTGCTGACCGCGCTGGTCATCGATGCCTACAACGCCTCCGGCGCGGCGATGGAGCAGGCCGACCAGGCCGCCCGGGACGCGCAGGCGTCGGCGGGGGAGCGGCTGCTGGCGGTGGTGCGGGCGCTGCGGACGTGGTCCTTCGCCAACATGGCCGAGTTCACGCTGATCTACGGTTCGCCGGTCCCGGGGTACCACGCCCCGCAGGAGACGGTGCCGCCCGCCTCGCGCACCCCCGAGGCACTGGGCGCCATCATCCGCTCGGCGCTTCAGGACGGTGAACTCACCCCGCCCCGGCGGCCGTTGCCCGGGCCGTCGGTGCTGCTGCCGGCGGCCGTGGAGGTCTTCGGCGGGGCGCCCGAGGCCCCGTTCGCGGACCTCATCGAACGCGGCATGGTGCTGTGGAGCAATCTGATCGGGCTCCTGGTGTTCCAGGTCTTCAGCCGTACCCACGACAGCGTCCAGGACCAGTCGGCCTTCTTCGACCGCGCCATCGCCGTGGCGGCTGAGGGGATCGGGCTCGTTGTTCCCCTGGGCGAGCACACCGACTAGTTCCGTTCGCCGCGTGCGCGGCGCCGGCGGGGAATCAGGCCGTTGAACTCCACCAGAACCCTTTGCTTCGTCATAGCGGCGCTCTCGTCGTATGCCGCGCTCGTCTACCGGCTCACCCAGATGCGGCGCAGCTGGCGGGACAACGCCTACCGCACGCTGGTGATCACGCTGCTGTTCCAGTGCCTCACCTTCACGATGGGCGCCGTCGCCATGGGGAGCGAGCGCTTCCTGGGCGTCGGCAACCTCGCGATCCTGGTGATGCACGTCGCGGCGGTCGCCTTCTGCGTCAGCTCGCAGATCATCCTGCTGCGTTGGGCGACCGCCACCGAGGAGGCGGTGCGCAAGACCCGCTACTGGCTGATCACCGGTATCGCCCTCAACGCGCTGCTGATCGTGCTCTTCCTGATCGCCGACGGCCCGGGGCGGCCGGCCTCGGACTTCAACAGCGGCAGCGGTCAGCCGCTGGTCCTCACCTACCTCCTGGTCTTCATCGTCTCCCAGGCGGTTCCGTGCGTCACCATCTTCCGCCAGTGCGGCCCCTACGCCCGGATGACCGACAAGGCCGAGCTGCGGCAGGCCCTGCGCCTGCTCTCCGTGGCCGCGGTGGTCCTCTTCCTCTACTGCCTGTCCAGGACCGTCAACATCCTCACCTCGGCGTGCGGGATCGACATCGGCGTCTGGCAGCTCGCCGCCAACGTCTTCAGTGCGGCGGGCATCGCCACCCTCTCGCTCGCCCTGACGATCTCCTCCTGGGGACCGTCGGCCGGCAAGTTGCTGGAGTGGGCCCGCAGTTACCGCTCGTACCGGGCGCTGTACCCGCTCTGGCGGGATCTGTACGAGTCCTCCCCGGACATCGTGCTGGAGCCTCCGGGGGCCTCGGTCTCCGACCTCAACTACCGGCTCCACCGCCGGGTCATCGAGATCCGCGACGGATGGCGGGATCTGCGCCCCTACATCGAGCGCACGGCCAACGGGGCGCCCGGCGCGGACCGCGGGGCGAGCGAAGAGTCCCGGCAGGCGCTGGCCGAGGCGGCCCAGATCCGGCAGGCCCTGCACGCCAAGCGCATCGGCACCATCCCCGACGACAACAAGGACGCCGGCGACTTCGAGGACCGCGATACGAACAACTTCACGGCGGAAGTCGACTGGCTCACCAAAGTCGCGTACGCCTACCGTAAACTCGACAACGCGGGCTGATATCACCCGCGTTGGGAGCTCCCGCCCCGGTCTGTCCCCCGTCAGACCGGGGCGGGTTTTTTCTCGGTACTCCCCCGTTGCCCCCCGTCACTTGCGTTGTTCCCCCGTTGCTTCCCCCGCAGGATCCCCCGTTGCTCCCCCGTGTTCACCTGTCGGGCCGGGCGGGATGTCCCCGTCCGGTTCTGGACCGGCCCTTCCCCCGAGTGCCGCTCCAGGCCGACATGGCCGGCAACCAACTCGGCTACCCCCGTAAGCGAAGTTAGCTGACAGCTATCGGCGGGATCCACGGTGACGGAGTCTCGGCCGATTGTCAACTGACCGCTAATCTGCGAAACTGACGATTAGCCGAGGGCTAACGCCTAGGAGGTGACGGGAGGGAGACCCACAATGTCCGAGACTGAGGACCGGCCCAAACTGGCGGTACGTCTGGACAACCTCTTCAAGACGGTTCGCCCCAAGGGCAAGCACTGGACCAATTCCGAGGTCGCGGAGGAGCTGAAGCGGGCCAACCCCGAACTCCGCGTCGGGGGCGTGTACTTGTCGCAGTTGCGGACGGGCAAGCGGTCCAATCCCTCCCCGGACCTCCTGGACGCGCTGGCGCGCTTCTTCGGCGTGTCGGTCGCCTACTTCTTCGACGACGAGGTCGCCGAGTCGGTGCTCAGCCAGGTCGCCGCCATCGAGGCGCTGCGGCAGGCGGGCGTCCGCTCGGTGGCGATGCGGGCGGCCGGCATGAAGAAGGAGAACCTCCAGGCCATCACGGCCATCATGGACCAGTACCGGCAGATGCAGGGCCTGCCGCCCGTCACCGACCCCTCGGAGGGCGAGTGAGGAGCACGGGGGCGTGAGGGGCAGCAGGAAAGGCCGCGCGGTCGACCAGGACCGCCGCAGTCAGCTCAAGCGGCTCCGGAAGGCCGGCGCCCGGCGGATCACCGAACTCGATCTGCCGGAGGTCTCCGACGTCGCCGAGCTCTGCCGCCACCTCAGCGAGATCCGGGACCGTCCGATCACGCTGGTCCCGATGCAGATGCCCGCGTCGCACCCGTGCGGGATGTGGGTCGCCGCCCGCGACGAGGACCTGATCTTCTACGACGCCAACACGACCAGCGCGCATCAGGAGCACATCATCTTGCACGAGCTGGGTCACATCATCTGCTGCCATCGCGGGGCGGGTTGGCTGGACGAGGCGAGTGCCCGCCTCCTCTTCCCCAACCTCGACCCCGGCGTCGTGCGTGACATGCTCCTGCGCGCGACCTACGACGACGTCCAGGAGCAGGAGGCGGAGATCATCGCCTATCTGCTCTCCCAACGGGTGGGAAGCACCGCGGAACGGCACGGCGCACCCGTGGCCGGGGACACCGGACGGCCCCGGGACGCCGCGGACGCCGGGAAGACCGCCATGCTCAGCCGGATCGAACGCACCCTGATCTGACGTGAGGTGCTCATCCGCCCGCAGCCGCCACCTCCTCGGCCAGGATCGCCACGGCCCGTCGGACGTCGTCCTCGTGGTGCTCGCTGGTGACGAAGAACCGCAGCCGGGCGAGCCCCTCCTCCACGGCGGGGTGGAAGATCGGGTCGGCGATCACACCACGGTCGAACAGCCGGTCCGCGACGCGCAGGGTACGCGCCGAGTCGCCGAGGAGACAGGGCACGATCGGCGTGTGGGCGCTGGAGCCGGTCGCCAGACCGGCCTCGGTGGCCAGGCCACGGAAGAGCTCCGCGTTCCGACGGAGCGTGCGCACCCGGTGCGGTTCCGCCTCGATCAGCTCGATGGCGGCCAGCGCCGCAGCCGCGTTGGACGGGGTCAGGCCGACGCTGTAGACGAAGCCCGGCAGTGTGTGCCGGAGCCACCGCACCATCCGGGCCGAGCCGCCGAGGTAACCGCCGCAGCTGGCAAAGGACTTGGAGAGCGTGCCCATCCACAGGTCCACGTCGGCACGGTCGACGCCGTGGAACTCACCGACGCCGCGGCCACGTTCACCCACCGTGCCGATGCTGTGCGCCTCGTCGACCATCAGCAGGGCGCCGTACCGCTTCTTCAGCTCGACCACGGCGGGCAGGTCGACCAGGTCGCCGTCCATGCTGTACGCGCCCTCGACGGCGATCAGCACCCGCCGGAAGCGGGACCGGTTCCGGCGCAGCACGTGTTCCAGCCGGCCGATGTCCTCGTGGGCGAACGGGCGCCGCGCCGCACCGGACAGGGCGATGCCCTGGAGGATGCTGTCGTGGGCCAGCGCGTCGTGCACCACGAGGTCCCCGGCGCCGACCAGGTGGCCGATCGCGGTGACGTTGGTGGCGTGACCGCTGACCAGGGCCAGGCAGTCCCCGACGCCGAGGAAGGCGGCCAACGCCCGTTCCAGCCGTACGGTCAGGTCCCGTTCGCCGGAGAGCACCCGGCTGGCGGAGACCGAGGTGCCGTACCGGTCTATCGCCTGGTGCACGGCCTCGTTGACCGCCGGATGGCCGGAGAGTCCCAGGTAGTTGTAGCTGCCGAAGGACAGGTACGGCCGGCCGCCGATCACCGTGGTGTCGCGGATGATGCCCTGGTGCACCCGGAAGTACGGGAAGTCGGCACCCGTGTCGGCGATCGAGGTCAGCAGGTCCTCGAACCGCCGCACCTCGGGGAAGTCGTCGACGCACGCGGTGGCGGCGTCCCAGTCGGCCCCGGTCTGCCGGGGCAGTGGCGCCCCGGTGGCCGGCGGCTCCGTGAGGTGCGGGTCGACCAGCGCGATCAGCCGCTCGACGGTGAGGTCGGGCTGGAACATCTCGTCGGTGCGGAAGCCCGGTATCCGCTTGCCGATGTTGATCTCCAGCTCCTGCAGCATCAGGGAGTCGAAGCCGAGATCGGCCACGAGGGCCATCGGCTCGCTCAGGTCGGAGAGGGGGAAGACGCCGGCCCGCGAGACCTCTTCGAGCACGAGGGAGGCGGCGGACGCGGTGCCGGTCCGCGGCGCCACCGCGGGCGCCGGCCCGGCCGGGACGGGCTGGACGGACTGCTCCGCCCCGGCCGTTCCGAGGGCCCGGGCGGGAGTGTCCTCGGCGGGGGGAGTCTCCGCGGCATCGCGGGCGGCGTCGTTCACCACCCAGTGGCGGCGCGGGGCGAGCGGGCTGGGCGGCAGGGTGCACGGGGGTATCCGCTCCCCTTCCGGACGGAGCCCGGCGCCGCCGATCGCGCGCTCGGTGAGCCCATCCGGCGTTCCGGTCCGGCCCGCCGCCACGGCGTCGGCCGCCGCGGTCAGCTCGGCGACGGCTTCGGCGGCGTCCTCAGCCACCACGGCGAGGCGTTCCGGAAGCGGGGCCCGGCGGGCCAGGGTGTCCGCCACCCCGTCCAGCGGAAGCCGCTCGCCGACGATGGTGTCGGACACTTCCCGGGCGTAACGGGCCAGCCCGGCCCGGTCGCGGGCACTGAGGACGAGGAGGTGCGGCCCGCCGTCCGGTGCCGGGCGGACCGGTGCCGCGGGGGACTCCTCCACCACCAGGTGGACGCCGGTGCCGCCGAAGCCGAAGGCGCTCACTCCCGCCCGGCGCGGACGGCCGGATCCCGGCCATCGGGCCGGCGCCGTCGGGACGGTCAGCCCCGCGGCGTCGAGACCGGCCCGGTCGGCCAGGTCGAACTCCGGCTGCGGCGGTACCACTCCCCGCTGCACGGCCAGCACGGTCTTGATGAGCCCGGCCATCCCCGCGGCGTTGAGCGAGTGCCCGAGCACCGCCTTCACCGCGCCGAGGAAGGCGGGGGCGCTCCGCGCACCGCGCAGTTCGCGCAGCACACCGAGCTCGACCGGATCACCGACCGCGGTCCCGGTGCCGTGCGCCTCCAGGTAGCCCACCGAGTCCAGGGACACGCCCGCGTCCCGGTAGGCCCGGCGCAGCGTACGGAGCTGGCCGGCCACCTGGGGATGCAGACCGCCCTGTACGGTCCCGTCGTTGGCCGTGCCCACCCCGCGGATCACCGCGTAGACCCGGTCGCCGGCCGCCAGCGCGTCGGCCAGCGGTCGCAGCACCAGCAGCCCGGCGCCCTCTCCCAGGACGAAGCCGTCGGCCTGCGCACCGAACGGCAGGCACCGGCCACTGCGCGAGATGGCGCCGATCCGGCACAGCCCGACCAGCAGGTCGGGGGTGAGCATCAGTTGCGCGCCACCGGCGAGGGCGATCCGGCAGCGGCCGGCGCGCAGTGCGAAGACGGCGTTGGCGACGGCCATCAGCCCGCCGGAACACGCCGAGTCCAGCGCATAGCTCTCGCCGTGCAGATCGAAGACCGAGCTGATCGTGTTCGGTCCCATGTTGAGCAGGAGCCCGGCCACGGCCGTGCCGTGCAGCCCGTCGACCGCGCGGACCATCTCCGGCCAGCGGGGATCGGCCGGTCGCGCCCCGAACTCCCCGCCGGCCAGCTGCCGCATCCGGATCTGCATGAGGGAGATCTCGCGGTAGCCGCTCTCGGTGAGCGAGGTGATCACCGAGGTCTCCTCGCGGTCGAAGCCCTCGGTCTCCCACCCCGCGTCCTGGATCGCCTCACGGGCGAGGTCGATCAGCAGCCGGTGCTGGGGGTCCATGGACTTCGCCCGCCGCGGCGGGATGCCGTAGTGCGCGGCGTCGAAGTGGCCCACGTCCGGCAGCAGCGCCATGGTGTCCGTGTAGGCCGCGGAGGAGTCGCGGAAGCTGTCGCTGAGGAAGGCGGCGGCGCGCCACCGCGCGTCGGGGACGGGGGAGAACTGCGCCTGCGGGTCGGTGAGGAGCCGCCAGTACTGGTTGACGTTCCGTGCCCCGGGGAAGCGGCAGGCCATTCCCACGATCGCGATGTCCGCGGGCCGGGCTCCCGCCGCATCCACAGGGGAGGCCGGACCCGCCGCGGGATCGTTCGCTGCCACAGGATTCACCTGGTGCCGACCGGTCGCTCACGCCACCAGTCCACGGTCGCCCTGACCTGCTCGTCCAGGGGGGTGGCCCGTACCGCGAAGGCGGCTTCGTACGCGCTCGCGTCGACCACGAAAGGACGGTCGAACTGGTACCGGATCTCCTTCATCTCGCGGATCAGCGGGGAGAGCAGCGACGCGACGGCGAGCACGGCCGGCGGGATCGGGCGCACCGCGACCGGCCCCGTTCCCGACTCGGCGGCGAGGAGGTCGACCATCTCCCGGGCGGACCGGGCGGGCTCGTTCGGCACGTGCCAGGCCCGGCCCCATGCCTGTTCCGCACCCGCGACCTCGACCAGGGCGCGGGCCACGTCGGGGAGGTAGCACCAGCTGTGCGGGGCGTCCGGGTCCCCGAACGTGGAGACCGGCTTGCCGCGCAGCAGCCGCGGCACGGCCCGCCCGGCCAGGTGCCCGCCATCGGTCACACCGGGGCCGAAGAAGTCCGAGGCCCGCACCTCGACCGCCTTGATCCGGCCCTGTTCGTGCAGTTCCCGGGCCTGCTGCCAGATGGCGGCGCGGATCCGCCCCTTGCGGCTGGTCGCCGCGAGCGGGAGCTCCTCGGTCATGGGGCCGTCCACCGGGCCGTAGCCGTAGAGGTTGCCCAGCATCACCAGGACGGCGCCGCTCGCCTCGGCCGCCGCGCAGAGCGAGGAGGCCAGCGGCGGCCACTCGTCCGCCCAGCGGTGGTAGGGCGGTCCGGCGCAGTTGAAGATCGCGGCAGCCCCCTGCGCGGCCTCGCTCAGCCGCGTGCGGTCCGCCGCGTCGAACGCGAGATGCTCGATGCCGGGCTCGGGGCTTCTACCTAACTTGGTTACGACTTGCACCGAATGCCCCTTCTCGACCAGTAGTCGAGCGGTGGCCGCCCCGGCGGGCCCGAATCCTATGACGACGTAATGGCTCACGCGCGCACACTAGCGCGGGGGTGCGTCACCCTCGGCGCCGCTGCCCGAAGGGTGCGTCACCTGGGGGCGGGCGCCCGCGATTTTCGGCCAGCCGGGCGGCGGGCGGGCCGGGCGCCCGGGCGCCCGGGGCGCTCATCGGTCCGCTTCCGCCCGCTCGTCGATCCGGCGGAGTTCGGCGATCTGCCCGGCCCACCGGCACACCGCCGGACGCCCCCCTTCGCCCAAGCGATCCGCGTTCCGTCGGCAGCGGAGCCCGTGCCGCGCAGCGGGCCTCCCCCTGCGGGAACAGTCCCGCTCCGGGGCCGAGTGCACCGCCGTGCCACTGTCGTGCCGGACAGAGGGGTGAACAGCGGTCGGCAAGGGGCGGTCGGTAGACGGGAGTTAGGGGAGTTAGGAGAGTTAGGAGAGTTAGGGGAGTTAGGGGAGTTAGGGGAGATCCTGAGGGGGTGGCGGGGGAATGCCGGGACTGCGGCCTGTCGGTGTGTCAGGCCGAAAGGCCGGCGTCCCGGGCCAACAGCGCGGCCTGGACCCGGTTTTCGCAGTCCAGCTTGGCGAGGATGCGGCTGACGTAGGTCTTCACCGTGGCCTCGCTCATGTGGATGCGCCGCCCGGCGTCGGCGTTCGAGAGCCCTTCGCCGAGCAGTGCCAGTACGTCGCGCTCCCGCCCGGTCAGTGCCGAGATGCGCCGGCGCGCCTCCTCGCCACGGCTCACGGCGGGCTCCGCTGCGAGCGAGTCGGCCACGTGCCGGGTGGCCGTGGGTGACAGGTACGCCTTGCCGGCAGCGGCTGCCCGTACCGCCGCGATCAGTTCGCCGGGTGCGGTGTCCTTGAGCAGGAAGCCCGCCCCGCCCTGTCGCAGTGCCCGCAGGACGTTGTCGCGCTCCCCGAAGGTCGTGAGGATCAGCACCCGTATACCGGGGGCGGCCCGGCCGAGTTCGGCCAGGGCCGAGAGGCCGTCCAGAAGGGGCATCTGGATGTCGAGCAGGGCGACATCCACCGTGTGGCGGAGGGCCAGCTCGACCGCGTCGCGTCCGTTCGCCGCCTCGGCCACCACCTCGATGTCGTCGGCGGAGGTGAGGATCATCTTGATGCCCGCCCGGATGAGCGGCTCGTCGTCGGCGACGAGGACGCGGATCACCTGGTCTCCTGTCTGCCGGCGGTCAGCTCTTGACGTGAAACTCCCGCTTGTCGGCCAGTTTGCCGTCCTTGAAGCAGAAACGGTAAACGGTGTCGGTGGCAGAGTCGTCCTCATCCGCGGTGGAGAGGAACACCAGGCAGGTCGAACCGGCCGGCTTGGCCGGCAGCTTGCTCCTGGCGTGAGACGTGAGGAGGGAACTGCCGGAGGGCAGTGCGTGCCGTACCTGCGCCTCGGGATCGCCCACCTTCACGGAGGCGTAGTCCTGCGGGTCGATCGCCCCTTTGTCGGCCTCGTCGACCAGCGAGCCGACCCCGAAGAGGGCGGCGGCCATCAGCCCCACCAGGATCAGCAGGCCGGTCCCGGCGATGATCAGGCAGCCGTTGCTCCGCTTCCGCGTACCCATGATGCTCTTGAGCTCCTCGCGTGGGTCGAGTTGGTCGATGACCGGCTCACCCTCGCCGAGCGGCGCCGCCCCGTTCTGCCGCCAAAAGTCGTCCACAGCGCTGTCGGAAGTCGTCCGTGTGCTCCCCGAACCGTGCGCGTCGCCCGGACCGTGGCCGTTCCCCGCTCCGTACGGGAACACGCCCGCGAGCCGGAAGCCGCCGTCCTCCGTCGAGCCGGCGTGCAGCATTCCGCCGACCAGCCGGGCCCGCTCCCACAGGCCGGTCAGCCCCTGCCCGCCGCTGACCGCGGCCCGGTGCCCGGCGCCGACCTGCGGTACCGGCCCGTTGGCCACCTCCACCACCAGGGAGTCCGGCTCGTAGCGCAGGCTGACGGTGATCGGCGCACCCGGTGCGTGCTTGTACGCGTTGGTCAGCCCCTCCTGGGCGACGCGATACCCGGCGTGGTCGGCCGTCGGCGCGAGCGGACGGGGCTCCCCGGACTCCGCCAGGTGCACCGGCGTACCGGCGGCTGCCGCCGACTCGACGAGGCTCGGGATACCGGCCACCCCCTTGGCGGCGGGTTTCGCCTCCCCCGGGGTGCCGTCGCCGAGGATGCCGACGACCGCCCTCAGTTCGTGCATGGCGGCCACCGACGCCTCGCGCAGCACTGCGACCGCTTCCCGCTGCCGCCCGGTCAGCTCGTGGTCCACCTCAAGGGCGCCGGTGTGCACGGTGATGAGGGCCAGTTGGTGCCCGAGGCTGTCGTGCATGTCCTGCGCGATGCGCTGCCGCTCCCGCATCCGCGCCTGACCGGCGATCATCTGCCGCTCGCGCAGCAACTGGAGGTTGCGCTCCTGGAGCGTCCGCAGCAGGGTGCGCCGCTGGACCCAGTAGCGGCTGGCCAGCCCCGGAACCACCGCGAGCACCAGGAACCCGACGGCCGTGAACACAGCCGGAGCCGGGGCCGCTTCGGGCCACGGCCACAGATCGAACGCCTCGTAGACGGCGAAGGACGCGCAGAGGGATACCGTCGCCCGCAGCACCCCGTCGATCCTGCGCCCCGCGGACCAGGCCACCACGATCAGCAGCAGGTCGCCGCCGCCGGTGCTCCCGCCCAGGGCACCCGCGGCGATCAGCATGGCCTCCGGCAGGGCACGCCGGAGCAGGGACACCGTCGCGACGGCCACCGCGACGAGCAGTGTCCGCAGCCCGCCGGGCCCGCCCAGCGCCTCCGTACCCGCCGCGAGCAGGGCCAGCACGACAGCCAGCACGCATTCCCCGGCCACCCGCCGCCGGGACCACTGGCCAGGCTCGGCGATGCGCCGCCACAGTGCACGGGCCCACGCCCTTGCGCCCGCCCGTTCCACGCTCTTCACCCTCGCACCATAGGCACCGGCCCCGCCGGGCGGCGACCGCCGAAGGTCGCGTGCCCGGTCTACGAAAGTGGTCACGGAGCAGCGCCGTCCCGTGTGCCGCCACCCGCCCTTGTCCCGCCGACCGCCCTTGTGCCTCCGACCGCCCTTGGTGAAGGTGAGTCCACATGCCCCCACCCGCAGGGCGTGAGCCGACCGTCGGGCGGCGGCGCACGCCCTCGTAGGCACGGCTGCCGCCTGCGAGTCGGCCGGGCGGTACGGGGGAGGGCGGGCGGGTGAAGTGGAGGGCGTCCTCGACCTTTCGGCGGAGGGTTCGGCTGTGGCGCGGGCCGCCCGCGACCGCGTCCTCGGTCCCGACCGTCACCCGTCCACCGTGCGCGGCGTTGTCACGGTCGAGCGGCTCTTGCGGACCGCACGGGTTCACGAGGGTTCACGAGAGTTCACGAGGATTCGCGCACGGTGTGATGGTTTCTTTCGGGAGGTACGGCACAGTGGCTAACGGTGCTGAGCGGGCTTGTCCCGCCATGCGTCCCGTGGTGCAGGAGACGTATGGTCCGGCTGATCTGAGCAGGGATCCGATTTTCGCCGGGGGGTTCATCAACTTCGGCTACTGGCAGGCCATCGACCTCGACCGCCCGCTCGGCGAGGCGGACCGGATCCGCAGCCAGGAGGATCTCTACCGGCATGTCATGGACGTCGCTGGACTGCGGAAAGACCGGAAAGTCCTGGAAGTGGGCTGCGGGCTCGGCATGGGATGTGCGGTGGCCCTGCGGGAATACGGCCCCGCCGCGGTCACCGGCATGGACATCCATCCGGAGCAACTACAGAGGGCGCGCGGCGCGCACGCCGATCTGCTCCGGGCGGAGCCGGAGCGGCTGCGCTTCGTCCAGGGCGCGGCGGAGCGCATGCCCGTGGAAGACGGCGAATTCGACGCCGTCATCAGCGTGGAGGCCGCTCAGCACTTCCCGGATCTCGGCGCCTTCGCAGCAGAGACGTCGCGGGTACTGCGACCGGGCGGCCGGGTGGCCGTCGCCAGCTTCTTCACCGTGGACGACGCGCCCGGCCGACCGGAGGAGCTCGCAAGGCTCCTGGACACCTACGCGAACGGCCTGGACATCGCCCGGCCGGTGAAGGCGCTCACGGATGCGTTCACGGAGCGCGGACTCACGAACGTGCGCGTCGAGGCGATCGGGCCGCACGTCTGGCCGGGCTGGGACCTCTGGCTCGGCCAGAAGTGGGCCCCGGGAACCTGGCCACGGAACTTCCTGCGCGCCTACGAGCAGCGGCTCCTCGACTACTACGTCGTCACGGCGAGCCGTCCGGCGTAGCGGCGCGGGCAGGACGGCGAGGCCGTAACGGCAGTGGCCGGCGGTCCGGGACGACCGGCCGGGTCGGACCGGCCCCCCGCGCGAGCGATGCGTGGGCGGGTGGTGCGGCACGGTTCGCTCCGCGGCGGGCAGCGCCGTGGACGGGCCGTCGGCAGGTGAACGCCGGTGCGTCCGGGGCGACTTGGCAGCCCCGGGCGGGGCCGCTGTCGATCCCGGCGTCGACGTGCACCCGGATCCTCTGGTCGATGGTGGGGCCCGGGCGCGGTCCCGGTCGGCGCCGTCGTGGTCGCCCGCCTGCGGCGGCCGAGGGGGCGTCGAGGGGGCCCGGCGGTCCGCAGGGGGTGCTGCGGGTGCGGTACGGGCATCGGCCGCGTACCGCGTGTGCGGCAGGTGAAGTGTCTGCGGGTGGGCGACGACAGCGGCCGGGGCGGGGCGGCACGGTGGACAGGGTCGGGGCCGGCGCGGACAGCGTCCGCCCAGGAGGGCCCCGGGCACCGAGATCTTCCGTCGTTCGTCGTGAAAGGACCGCTGCGTGAGCGAGATGCAACACGTCACCGAGAGGCAGCCGGTGACGCGGACCTGCCCGTTCGACCCGCCGGCGGAGTACCGCACGTTGCGGGACGAGGCCCCGATCGCCGAGGTGACCCTGCCCGACGGCGCGACCGGCTGGCTGGTCAGCCGGTACGCGGACGTACGGGCCGTGCTCGCCGACCCGCGGTTCAGTGCGCGGCGGCGGCCGTTGCGGACCGCCGCGGCGGACGCGCCGGTGCCGCCACCCCCGACGGGGTGGTTCATCATGATGGACGCACCGGAGCACACCCGGTTCCGCAGGCTGCTCACCGGGCAGTTCACCGTGCGCCGGATGCGGCAGCTGGCGCCCGCCGTGGAACGGATCGTCGCCGAGCACCTGGACGCGATGGCCGCCGCCGGCGGCCCGGTCGACCTCGTCCACGCCTTCGCGCTGCCGATCCCCTCCCTGGTGATCTGCGAGCTGCTCGGGGTGCCGTACGCCGACCGGGAGGAGTTCCAGCGGAACTCGGCCACGCTGCTCCGGATCGACGCGGCCCCGGAGGAGGTGCAGGAGGCCCAGACGGCGATGAACGCGTACTTCCGCCGGCTGGCGGCCGACAAGCGGGCCGAGCCCGGTGACGACATCCTCAGCGAGCTGGTGCAGTCGGGCGAGCTGACGGAGGAGGAACTGGCCGGTGTCGGCGTGCTGTTGCTGGTCGCCGGGCACGAGACGACCGCCAACATGATCGCCCTGGCCACCATGTGCCTGCTGCGCAACCCCGGGCAGCTGGCCGCCCTGCGCGCCGACCCGTCGCTGATGGACGGCGCCGTCGAGGAGCTGCTGCGCTATCTCAGCGTCATCCAGTACGGGGTGCGCCGCACCGCCCGGGAGGATGTGGAGCTGGACGGCCACCGGATCCCGGCGGGCAGCCTGGTGGTTGCCGCGCTGCCGTCAGGAAATCGCGACACCACCCAATTCCCGGGCGACCCCGAGCAGTTGGACGTCAGCCGGACAAGCCGCTCGCACCTCGCCTTCGGCCACGGCATCCACCAGTGCCTGGGGCAGCAGCTGGCGCGGGTGGAGATGAAGGCCGCGCTGTCCGCCCTGTTCGCACGGTTCCCGGACCTGCGGCTGGCGGTGCCGGTGGAGGAGGTGCCGATGCGCGACGACATGATCGTCTACGGCGTCCACGAGCTGCCGGTGACCTGGTGAGCACGAGCGCACCGCGGCAGCACGGAAGCGGCGCGGTACGAACCGTGGAACACCACACCCTTGCGTACGGAGGATCCCTGTGAAGGTCACCATCGATGAGGACAGGTGCGTCGGTGCCGGGCAGTGCGTGCTGGCGGCCGGCGACGTCTTCGACCAGCGCGACGAGGACGGCATCGTCGTGCTGCTCGACCCCACGCCGTCCGGCGCGCGGCTGGTCGAGGTCGAGGAGGCCGCCGCCAGCTGCCCCGCGCTCGCGATCACGGTGGAGAGGTAGCCGGCCGCAACGGCTTCGCCGCAGGTCCCCAGCGATGTGCGTACGGTGAGGGAGTGCAGTGGTGAGGGAGTGCAGTTGAGCGACCGGACCGGGTGGCCGGCGGTCCGGCCCTGGGTGGCGGATCTGGCGGGCGCGGGGCTCTGCTTCGCCGTGTCGAGCCCGGTGGTGGTGATCATCGCGTACTACCACCGGGCGCCGGCCGCCGGGTACTTCGCCGGCCTGGCGCTGGCCTGCCTGCCGCTGCTCGTCCGCAGCCGGTGGCCCTTCCAGGTGGTCGCGGCGACCCTGGCCGCCAACGCCGCCCAGCTCGCCCTCCTCTCCTTCCCCGGGCCGTCGCCCGCCGCCACCGGGGTCGCGCTCTACACGGTGGCGGTGCGCACCGAGCGGCGTACGGCGTGGCGCATCGGCGCGGCCAGCGCCGCGCTGCTGTTCGCCGTATCGGTGATCCGGCGGCCGGGCCCGGACAGCCTCTGGCAGTACCTGGCCGTACTCGCCGGCATGGGCCTGGCGGTGGCCAGTGGCGACGCGGTGCGCAGCAGCCGCCGGCTGCTCGCCGCCGCCGTGGAGCGCGCCGACCGCGCCGAGCACACGCGGGAGGCGGAGGCCCGCCGCCGCGTCACCGAGGAGCGGCTGCGCATCGCCCGGGAGCTGCACGACGTCGTCGCCCACCACATCACCCTGGTCAACGCCCAGGCGGGCGTCGCCCACCACCTGATGCGGTCCGACCCCGACCACGCCTACCAGGCGCTGGAACGCATCCGGGACACCAGCCGGGCGGCACTGGACGAACTGCGCACCACCGTGGGGCTGCTGCGGCACGGTGAGTCCCCGGACGCGCCCCGCGAGCCCGCCCCCGGCCTCGCCGGCCTCGACGCGCTGCTGGCCTCGTTCCGGCACAGCGGGCTCGACATCACCCTGGAGCGCACCGGCCACCCCACCGAGCCGGCGTCGATCACCGACCTGGCGGCCTACCGGATCATCCAGGAAGCGCTCACCAACACCCGCAAGCACGCCGGCCCCGTCCCGGCGCGCGTGCACCTGGACTACCGCCCCGACGTCCTGCGCCTCACCGTCGAGGACGACGGCCGTGCCGGCACCGGTACGCAGGGCGGCCCCGGCAGTGGGACCGGGCACGGGATGATCGGCATGTACGAGCGCGCCAAGGCCGCGCGCGGCACCCTCACCGCGGGGCCGCACCCCGCCGGGGGCTTCCGCATCCACGCCGAACTGCCGCTGCACACCGGCCGAAAGGGCTGACCATGACCATCCGCGTACTGCTCGCCGACGACCAGGCGCTGCTGCGCGGCACCTTCCGGATGCTCATCGACTCCACCCCCGACATGGAAGTCGTCGCCGAGGCGGCCACCGGGCGCGAAGCCGTCGCACTCGCCCGCAGCCGGCGCGCCGACCTCGTGCTGATGGACATCCGGATGCCCGACCTCGACGGGATCACCGCGACCGGGCTCATCACCGCGGACGAGGACCTCGCGGGGGTGAAGGTCCTCGTCCTGACGACCTTCGAGAACGAGGAGTACGTCGCCGAGGCGCTCCGCGCCGGCGCGAGCGGCTTCCTCGGCAAGGGCATCAACCCCGATGAACTCCTGGACGCCATCCGGGTCGTGGCGGCCGGCGAAGCCCTGCTGTCGCCGCACGCCACCAAGGCCCTGATCGCCCGCTTCCTCGCCCAGCCGGCCCCGCGCAGCCGTACCGCACCGCCCGGACTCGCCACCCTCACGCCGCGGGAGCACGAGGTCGTCACCCTGGTCGCCGACGGGCTGTCCAACGACGAGATCGCCGAGCTGCTGTGCGTCACGCCGCTCACCGCCAAGACCCATGTCAACCGCGCCATGGCCAAGCTCGGCGCCCGCGACCGGGCTCAGCTCGTCGTCCTCGCCTACCGGACCGGGCTGGCCCGCCCGGACGCCCCGGACCCGCGGGCGGAGCGGGCGGCGGGGCGGTCTAGCGGGGGTTGAGGACGACGCTGGCGAAGCGCGTGCCGGAGGGGGCCGACGCGCCCGGGGCGAGACGCGTCGCCGGTCCCGTGCAGTGCTTGCCGGCGTAGATGCGGAGGGGCTGCTTCGTCCCGTTGCGGGCGCCGCGGGCTTCCTGGCGCATGTCGAGGCACCGCTTGTCCGGCAGGTTCTTGACGAAGTACGACTTGCCCCCGGGCCCCACCCAGCCGAACGCTCCGCCGGCGGCGAGCGCCGCGCTTGCGGGGAGGGTCACGACAAGCGCGAACCCGGTGAGACCGAGGGTGATCGGGCGGAACAGACGCATCATGGTCCTTTCGTGAGGAGAGCGAATATGTCGTACCTGGGCCAACGGCCGAGCCCGGGGAAGGAAACGGCCGGGTGGGCCGATGGAGGACACCCGCAACCGGGGCCGGAATGAGGAGAGATGAGCGAACCGGAGATCCGGGCCGCCCGGCCCGACGAGCGCGCAGTGGTGGAGGAGCTCTTCACGGAAGCCTCAACCTGGCTTGTCGCAAGGGGAATTGACCAGTGGCAGTATCCGCCGCGCCGCGACCTGATCACCGCGGCGCTGCGGCGCGGCGAGGTGCTCCTCGCGCTGCGCGGGCGGCGCCCCGTCGGGACGGTCCAGCTCGACGGCTTCGCCGACCCGGAGTTCCGGGAGTCCGGCGACCGGCCGGAGTCGGCGCTCTCCGCGCACCGGATGGCGGTCGGCCGACAGGCCGCGGGGGAAGGGGTCGGGGCCGCCCTGCCGGACTGGGCCGCGGACCGGGCGGCGGCGGCCGGGAAGGCGCATCTGCGGCTGGACGCCTGGAAGGACAACCCCGGGCTGCACCGCTGCCACCGCACGGCGGGCTTCGTGCCGGTGCGCGTCGTGGACCTGCCGCACCGGCGGTCCGGTGCGGCGTTCCAGCGGGCGGCGTGACGGGGGCGACACCCGCGGGTCTCTCGCGCTGGGTGATCAAGGGCACACATACTGCCCGGTAACGTCGGGGGGTCGCGGCCCTAGAGTGAGGCCGGCGGTCGCCGTCGGATGGCGGGTGGGGGCGGCCGGGATGCCGATCCGATTTGGGAGATGTGGATGCGCTCTCCGAAGGACTTCTTTCGCCCGTTGGCGGTCGGGGCGCCGGAGCCGGTACGGGACGTACCGTTCCGGCCGTCACGGATGATCCATTTCTTCGACCCGGGGAATCCGAAGATGGCGGCCAAGGTGCCGGCCATCGCGCCGACGGTCGACGTACTGCTCGGCAATCTGGAGGACGCGGTCGCCGCGGACCGCAAGGAGGCGGCGCGGGCGGGGCTGGTGGAGGTCGCCAAGAGCGTCGACTTCGGCGAGACGCAGCTGTGGACGCGGATCAACAGCCTCGACTCGCCATGGGCGTTGGACGATCTGCTGACCCTGGTCACCGAGATCGGGGACCGGCTCGACGTGATCATGGTGCCGAAGGTGGAGAGCGCCGCGGACATCCACTACGTGGACCGGCTGGTCGCCCAGCTGGAGGCGCGGGCCGGGATCCGGCGGCCGATCCTGGTGCACGCCATCCTGGAGACGCCCGCCGGCGTCGCCAACGTCGAGGAGATCGCCGGGGCCAGCCCCCGGATGCAGGGGATGTCGCTGGGGCCGGCCGATCTGGCGGCGAGCCGGCGGATGAAGACCACCCGGGTCGGCGGCGGGCATCCGGGATACCTGGTGCGCCAGGATCCGGACGGGGAGCGCCCGGACGCGCCGCGGGCCGTGTTCCAGCAGGACCTCTGGCACTACACGATCGCGCGGATGGTGGATGCCTGCGCGGCGCACGGGATCCTGCCGTATTACGGGCCGTTCGGGGACATCAAGGACACCGTCGGGTGCGAGGACCAGTTCCGTAACGCGTTCCTCCTCGGGTGCGTCGGGGCGTGGAGCCTGCATCCGGTGCAGATCGGCATCGCGAAGAAGGTGTTCTCGCCGGCTCCGGAGGACGTCGCCTGGGCCCGCCGGGTCATCGCGGCGATGGGCGACGGCACCGGCGCGGTGATGATCGACGGCAAGATGCAGGACGACGCCACGTTCAAGCAGTGCCAGGTGGTGGCGGAGCTGGCGGAGACGCTCGCGGCACGGGACGCGGAGCTGCGGGCGGCGTATGCCGCGGCAGGGGAGGACCGGTGAGTGACGTGACGGAGGATGTGACGGAGAACGCGGTGGCGCACGGAGCCGTGCGGGCCCGGCGGTCGGTGCTGTACATGCCGGGGGCCAACGAGCGGGCGCTGGAGAAGGCCAGGACGCTGCCGGCCGATGCGCTGATCCTCGACCTGGAGGACGCGGTCGCGCCGGACGCCAAGGCCGAGGCCCGGGAGCGGGTCGCGGCTGCCGCCGCCTCGGGCGCGTACGGGCACCGGGAGGTGACGATCCGGGTCAACGGGCCCGGCACGGCCTGGCATGCCGATGATCTGCGGGCGGCGGCACAGGCCGGTCCGGACGCGGTGGTGGTGCCGAAGGTGGAGTCCGCACAGACCGTACGGGACGTCGAGCGGGCGCTGGAGGCGGCCGGGGCACCGGACCGCACGGCGATCTGGGCGATGGTGGAGACGCCGCGGGCGATGCTGGACGCCCGTGCGGTGGCCGGGGCGAGCGAGCGGCTCACGGTGCTGGTGATGGGCACCAACGACCTGGCGAAGGAGCTGCACGCGGAGCATGTGCCGGGCCGGGCACCGCTGCTGACCGGGCTGTCGCTGGCGCTGCTGGCGGCCCGCGAGTCCGGGAAGGCGATCCTGGACGGGGTCTACAACGACGTGCGGGACCTCACGGGGTTCGAGGCGGAGTGCGTCCAGGGACGGCAGTTCGGCTTCGACGGGAAGACGCTGATCCATCCGTCCCAGGTCGAGCCGTGCAACCGGGTGTTCGCGCCGGCGGAGGCGGACATCGCCCGCGCGCGGAAGGTCATCGAGGCGTTCGAGCTCGCCGAGCGGGAGGGGCGGGGCGTGGTCACCGTCGACGGGCGGATGATCGAGAACCTGCATGTGGAGGACGCCCGGCGGGTGTTGGCGCTGGCCGCGGCGGTGGCCGGGAGGTAGGGCCGGTCCGGTTCCGGGGCCGTCAGGCCGCGGCCGGTGCCGGGCGGAGGGTCAGGGCGGCCTCCGCGGCGGAGACGGCGCAGGGGCGGAAGCCGTTGCCGATCCGGTCGAGGAGGGCCGCCAGCCACCGGCAGTCGTCCGGCCCGGCGTACCGCAGGCGCATCCGGTGGGCCTGGAAGAGGGCGATCCGCAACTCGTGGAGCCGGCCGGTGTCGGGCTCCAGCGAGGCGAGGTAGAGCGGGCGCAGGTCGTCGCGGTAGCGCTCGAAGCCGGTGATGCCCTCGTAGTCGTCGATGAAGTCGCCGCACCCGTGGAGGACGAGCTTTCCCCGGTAGACCTCCAGGGGGCGGGGGTGGTGCGCGGAGTGGCCGTGGACGACGTCCACGCCGCCGTCGATGAGCGTGTGGGCGAAGGCGATCTGGTCGCCGGAGACCTCGTAGCCCCAGTTGGAACCCCAGTGGACCGAGGCCACCGCCAGGTCGCCGGGGCGCTTCTCCGGGCCCAGCCGGGCGACCAGCTCGGTCGCGGCGGCGGGCGTCGGGCGGGCGACGAAGTGCACGCCGCCGTGCCGCGCGGTCGCGGCCCAGGTGCGGGGGATGCCGCTGGACGGCATCCCGAAGGAGAGGATCAGCAGCCGGCGGCGCCCGTCGACGGGGACGGCGGCCGGGTGCCGCGCCGCCGCCGCGTTCGCGCCCGCCCCCGCGGCGCGCAGGCCCGCGCCCGCCAGGCTCTCCAGGGTCTCCGCCAGTCCGGCGCGGCCGAAGTCCAGCACATGGTTGTTGGCCAGCACGCAGACGTCGGGGCGGGCGGCGGCCAGGCAGGGGAGGTTGGCGGGGTTCATGCGGTAGTGGATCTGCCGGCCGGGGGCGAAGGTGTCGCTCCGGGTGATGCTGGTCTCCAGGTTGATCACGCGGGCGTCGGGGGCGGCCCCGTCGAGGACCGCCAGCGCGTCGCCCCAGGGCCAGGGGAAGGCGACGGGGCGGGGGATCGGGCCGTTCGCCGCCTCGGCCAGCCCGATGTAGGAGCGGGCGTCCGCCACGTAGGGCTCGCGGAGCTCGGGATCGCCGGGACACGGCAGGATCTGGTCGACACCGCGGCCCAGCATCACATCGCCGCAGAGACTGACTGTGACCAGATCACCGGCCATTTTCCCAGGTTAAGGCGGGTGGCGGGGGATGTCATGCGGCGGGGCGGGGCGCCGTGGGCGGACCGAAGCGGCGCCGGTACGCGGACGGTGTCAGCCCGGTCTCGCGGCGCATCAGGGCGCGCAGATCGCCCGCCGTGCCCAGGCCGCACTTCCGGGCGACGACGTCGAGGCGGGGCTCGCCGCGTTCGATCAACCGGCAG
The DNA here is from genome assembly GCF_014648695.1 of Streptomyces albospinus. Classification (GTDB taxonomy): domain Bacteria; phylum Actinomycetota; class Actinomycetes; order Streptomycetales; family Streptomycetaceae; genus Streptomyces; species Streptomyces albospinus. Next base: position 135,942 of record NZ_BMRP01000007.1, on the reverse strand, counting down.
GCGAGGGCGAGCCGTTCGCCGGTGAGCCAGGCCAGCGGGGTGGTGTCCGGCTGGGCGCGGAAGCGGCGAGCCGCTGAGCGGACGGACGGGCCGGACCGCCCCGCGCGGGGTGGCCCGGCCCGTCCGCACCGCGCGCGTCACCCCGCGCAGTACACGTCCCGTTCCGGCCGCTGCCCGGTCGTCAGGAACGACGTCACCGCCCGGTCGCCGCACGCGTTGCCGTTCGCCAGGTAGACGCCGTGCCCGCCGCGGCCGACGGTGACCAGACGCGCCCGGTCGCCGAAGGCGGCCCGCATCTTCCGCGCGCCGAAGTACGGGGTGGACGGGTCCCGGAGGTTCTGGATCATCAGGACGTCGGACGGCCCGTCGGCGGTGATCCGGGTGGGCGGCTCGGCGGGCGCGTCCTTCCAGAAGGCGCACGGCGTGATGTTCGCCGGCATCCCGGCGGTGAGCGGGTGGCGCGCCCGGTCGGCGGCCACCGCCCGCCGGTACGTGTCCACCGACCGCGGCCACCGCACGTCGTTGCAGATGGTCGCGACCGTCACCGCCGCGTCCGCATCCGGCAGCGGCCCGGCGATGTCGCCCGGCAGCTCCGGTGTGCCGGCCGGGTCCTGGGCCGCCTTGATCAGCCGGGCCAGCTGCGGGAAGGCGGAGCCGTCGTAGAGCGCGATCTGCAACGACTGCCGCAGCCGGTTGCCGGTCAGCGGCACGCCCGGCACGTTCGACGGCTTCGGCTCCCGGTCCAGCTTCGCCGCCAGCCCCAGCACCAACGGCCGTACCGCGTCGGCCCGTTGGGCCAGCCGCAGACCGGCCGCGTCGCGCGCGGGGTCGGCCGCCCAGGACGCGAAGTCGGGGAACCGGTCGTCCGCCGCCTGCGCCATGTTCGCCAGCCAGCCCCGCTCGACCCGGGCCGGATCCGGGTCCCCGCTGCTGTCCAGCACCCACCGGTCGGTGCGCTGCGGGTACTTCTGCGCGTACACCGCCCCGACGTACGTCCCGTACGAGACGCCCCAGGCCGACAGCTTCCGCTCGCCCAGCGCACGGCGGAAGCGGTCGATGTCCCGCACCTCGTTCGCCGTGCTGAAGCTGCGCAGCACCGCACCGCCGTTGTGCCCGCACGCCTCGGCGATCCGCCGGGCCCGCCGGACGTTCGCGCCGATGCCGCCGTCCGCCGCCGGCCAGGACCGCAGCGTCACCAGCTCCCGGTCGGCCGCGGCCAGCCCGCACGCCGCCTTCGTGCTGCCGCCCACGCCCCGCGGGTCGAGGCTGACGATGTCGTACGCCCCGGCCAGCTGCCGGCGCAGCGCCTCTCCCTTCTGCTCCAGCCACTGCACCCCGGACGAGCCCGGGCCGCCCGGGATCATCAGCAGCGTCCCCCGCCGGGCCGCGGGCCGGTCGCTGCGGATGCGGGTCACGGCGAGGGTGAGCCGCGGTCCGTCCGGGTGCCGGTAGTCGAGCGGGACCGGCAGGTCGGCGCACTCCTGGCCGGCCGGGCCGCCGGGCCGCTCGCAGGCGCGCCAGGCGAGCGGCGGCACCGCGGTGCGGGCCGGGCCGGCAACGCCGCCGGCCTGCGCGCGGGCCACCGGTGCGGCGGCGAGCGGCATCGCCGCGAGCGCGACCGCGGATATCCCGCACAGCAGCGCCCGCCGGGTGTGGATCCCCGTGTAAGTCGTCATGGATCAAGGGTTGTTGACGCCGCCGGTGCTGCCCATGAGGGCCGCCGCAGACTTCGGGTGGGGTTATCCCCCCGCACCCGCCGGGCCGCGCCGCGCCGTCCGGAGCTGTTGGGCCACCCGACTGATTATGGCCCGTGAGGGTTTGGCTCCCTGCGGGTTATCGACGACACGGGCGGACAACGGCAGCACGATACGTCCGGACAGCAGGCTGACGAAGCAAGGAGCGTCGTGAAAAGACTAGTGCAGGCGGGAACGGTCGCCGGGGTGTGCGGTCTGGTGCTGTTCGGCAGCGGAGCCGCGCAGGCGCAGACCGGTTCGAACGGATCGCTGCTGTCCGCGCTGGCGGGCACGGACGGATCGCTGCTGTCCGCGGTGGCGGGCGCCGATCTCGGCTCGGTGACCGGAATGATGTCCGGCGTGCTGTGCGACAACCGCCTCGTCGACTTCAACTACCAGTCCCCCAGGGTGAAATCGCCGCATCCGTGCATCAACGGGCCGGTGCACAGCGGCAACAACAAGAACAGCAACAACTTCCACAACCGCGGGAACCCGGTGGACGCCGGCAACCCCAAAATCGCCGCCGGCTCCACCAACAGCCTCAACGAGGCCCACGGTATCGAGAAGGCCAGTCACAACGACATCTCCAAGAACGACATCGCCAAGATCATCAAGGTCATTCGCTGAGGCCGTTCCCCGACCGGGCTCCGGCCCGCGGACAACGGAAAACCGGCCCCGGATCGCTCCGGGGCCGGTTCGGGCAGGCCCTGGGGCCCGGCTGCCCGGTCAGCTGTATTTGTTGCTGCTGCCCGCCGAGGCGCCCGTACCCGTGGAACCGCTGTTGGTGGAACCGCTGTTGGACACCGGGCTGGCGGTGCTGCCGGGATTGCCGCTGATGCTGATGTTCTGTGCGTTCCGGACGTTCCCGCTGCCCACGGGGCCGTTGATGCAGACCCTGCTGGTGCGGCCCTCGCAGCTGAATCCGGCGTCGAAGTTGATGTAGGTGTGGCCGTCGGCGTCGTTCTCCCCGTCCCAGGCCATGGCGGGTGACGCCGCGCCGCCGACCAGCAGGAGGCCGAAAACCCCTGCGAGCAGAATGTTGATGCGTGCCGTTTTCTTCACTGTGCGGTCCTGCCCCTCGCGGTTGGTGAACCCCTTGGTAAACCCCGCAGTCTTGCTACCGGGCGGCCTCACGCCGGCCAAGCCTGGATAGCGGCCGGTCTCCCGCGTTCACTCTCTCCGACCACCGAATTCACCGTGACGGCCCTCCGAGCGGGCCGGCCGGATTGCGGTGGCGCATTCCGCCCGGTCAGAAATGCAGCTGGAGGCGCCGTTCCGGACACCTGCGGTCCGGACCCTTGAGGAGCCGTTCCTGGCCGAGTACGGAGAGGACGCCGCTCCCGGCACGCTCGGCGAGGGCGGAGAGGCAGTCGCCGGGCCGCGTGGTGTTGCCGGCCGCGTGGGCCGCTGTGTAGCGGGAGTGGGTGAGGGACTGCGGGGCGCAGTTGGGCCAGGCACCCAGGCCGCGGTCCTGGACGATGCGCTCGGCGACGGCGATCTGTTCGTCGCGGCTGGCCAGGTCGGCGCGGGGCGCGAACCGGTCGCCGCCGTAGGCGCGCCAGGTGGACCGGGAGATCTGGAGGCCGCCGTGGTAGCCGTTGCCGGTGTTGATGTGCCAGTCGCCGCTGCTCTCGCAGGCGGCGATCTTCTCCCAGTCGGTACCGGAGGGGGGCGGGTCCGCCGCCGCGCTGCCGGTGGTGGCGAAGAGGGCGAGGAGCGTCAATAGGGCGGACGGGAGCGCGACGGCGGTGCGGGTGGCGAGAGGCGACGGCATGGCGGTACTTCCTCCTGCGTGCTCCGGCGGCATCGCGACGTCCTGCGCGCCACGACTGAGGGGCAGGCACCAGATAACCCGTCAATATGGTTTTCGGCAGGACTGCATAGGCCAGAAGAAGGCTTTTTCACTCGGGTGGGCCTCCTGTCAGGCGGGTTACGCGAATTCGGCTGCGGCGTTCTGCGGCGACGGAAAACCGGCCGCGGATCGGCCCGTTTCCCTTTCCCCGGTCCGTCGGGGTGGAAACGGGCGGTCTCCGCGGGAATTTACCTGACAGAATAGGCGAACGCAGGGGTGACACAGTGCGGTTCCGGAGTGGCCACCGCGAACTCGTAGGCCGGGGAGAAGGTGAAGTTGCGTACGCAGACCGGGATTTCGGTGCCGCAGGGGCCGGGGACGGCGACCGTGCCGGAGTCTGCGGGAAAACCGGCTTCGATGCGTTCGGGGGCGAGGGAGAGGCCACGGCCGACGGCCTGGAGGGCGGCGTCCTTGCGCACCCAGAAGCGGGTGATGAGGCGTTCGCGCTCGGCGGCCGGGCGGTCGGCGGCGGCGCGGGACTCCCGCGCGGTGAGGATCTCGTACGGGGTGTGCAGCGGGGAGGTCTCCTGGCGTACGCGGCGCACGGATTCGACGGAGAAGCCCATCTGGCGGGCGCCGTCGCCGCAGGCCACGACCAGCAGGCCGCGGGTGCCGTACAGCTCCCAGTGGGTGGCGGCGGTCATCGCGGCGCGGACCCGGGCGGGGAGCCGGGCGAGCAGCCAGCCGCGGGACGCGGCGTCCAGGGTGGCCCGGGTGTGTCCGTTGAGGGCCGGACATCGGTCGGCGGTCAACTCGCTGCCGGATCCGGTGGGCGGTTCGGTCTCTTCGGGGGCGTCTTCCACGGGCACCACGAAGACGGGGACTTGGTCGGGGACGTCCTGGCCGAGGAGCTCCTGGTCGAGGAGCTCCCGGTCAAGATCGAGAAGAGCGGCGTTCGTTTCCACGTACTTTCCGTCCTCCACAGTCGAGCGGTGGCACGGCCGCACCGGTGAGTGACAGCCTTCAATCGATGGGCGAATCCTGCTCCCCCTTTTTCGCCTACATCGATCGGTACAGTCAGCCCAAGGTTTGCAGATCCTCCGGATCCTTCGACTCATCCCTCTTGCTGATGTCCGGCTACATACTTCGATGTACGCAACAGCCACCCAATTCGGCAGCCAGGCCAAGGGAACAGGCCGTACGCGGAAGTAGTGTCCTGGTGTGTGGTTACGCGATTTCGCAAGCAAGCAACTGCGCCGTGCACCCATACCTCTCCGTGACCTCAGAATGGCGGTGGGTTTCTTCGCCGGCTGCCTGATTCTGTACGTGCTGGGCGGGGCGCGGGTGATGGGCGGCGAGATTCCCGTATGGCAGGCCGTCCTTCCGGTGCTGGTGCTGTGCGCGGCGACCGCCTTCCGCAGCGTGCTGCCGCTGGTCGCGGTGCTCGTGGGCACCGTCACCGTCAGCCTCGAAGCGGCGGCCAGCGGCGGGCTCGGACCGGTGCTGATCTACACCGATCTGCTGTACGCGGCGGCGCTGTACGGTGCGCCCTGGCTGTGCCGGGCGCTCCAGTTCGGGACCGTCGCCGCGACCATGGCCGCCACCGTCGTCTTCCTCTTCATCGGCGACCGGTCCGAGGGGGTGACGACCGGGCTGATCGTGGCGCTGCTGCTCATCTCGCCTGTGTGGACCGGGGTGTTGATACGGAACCACAAGGAGCAGGCGGACGCCGAGCGGCAGCGGGCGGCGCAGATCAACCGGCTGGCGGAGCTGGACCGCAAGACCGTGCTCCAGACCGAACGCACCCGGATGGCACGGGAGTTGCACGACCTGGTCGCCAACCACCTCAGCGCCATCGCCATCCACTCCAGCGCGGTGCTGTCCCTCCAGGAGGCCCACAGCGGACGGCAGGACCGGAGCGGCGGGGCACCGGACCGGGCGGACGAGGAGGATCCGGTGCTGCGGGCGCTGGCGGTGATCCGCGAGAACAGCGTGCAGGGGCTGGCCGAAATGCGGCGCATGGTGGTGCTGCTGCGCTCCGACCGGGCGGTGGACGACGACTGGGACCGGCCGCAGCTGAACGCGCTGGGGGCGCTGGTCGAACAGGCCCGGCCCGCCGCCGCCGCGGCGGAGCTGACGCTGCACACCGAATTCCCCGAGAGCTTCCCCGAGGTGTCGTCGGTGATCGAGGTGACCGCGTACCGCATCGTGCAGGAGGCGCTGACCAACTGCCTCAAGCACGCCGCGGCCGGGCGGGTGCGGATCCGCTGCGAGGCCGGGACGGAGCAGCTGACCATCTCCGTCGACAGCCCGCTGTCCCGTCCGGACGTACCGGCCCGGCAGCGGCGCCCCGGGGATCCGGCGACCGCCGGGGCGGGCGCCGGGCTCGCCGGGATGTCCGAGCGGGCCACCCTGGTCGGCGGTGTCTTCGACGCGGGTCCCGACCGGTCGGCCCCCGGTCGCTGGCAGGTCCGCGCGGTGCTCCCGCTGGGCCAGAACTCCTGATGGGCGGGCGGGAGTCGGCGGGCCGGCGGCACCGCTGCGCGCCCGCACCGGCCCGGGCCCGTGCCCTGTGGGGGCGCGTCCTGCGGTGGCGCGTCCTGCCGTGGGCGCGTCCCGAAGTCCTGTGTGTCCGAGTCCCGAGTTCCTGGACGGTGATCAGAAGTGGAGTATGCGGTGGAGAATCGGCTGGCGGAGCGTGCGGTGGCCCCTGAGGAGAACCGGCCGGACATCCGGGTGCTCGTCGCCGACGACCAGGCGGCGGTGCGGTCCGGCCTGGTCCTCGTCCTCCAGACCGACCCGGGCATCACGGTCGTCGGCGAGGCCGGCGACGGCGAGGCGGCGGTGCGGATGGCCGGCGAACTGCGGCCCGACGTCGTGCTGATGGATGTGCAGATGCCGCTGCTCAACGGTGTCGCCGCCACCCGCAGGATCGTCGAGCGCGGGCTGGCGGAGGTGCTGGTGCTGACCACCTTCGACCTCAACGAGTACATCTTCGGGGCGCTGCGGGCCGGGGCCGGCGGCTTCATCCTCAAGAACGCGGAACCGGCCGTCCTGGTCGGCGCCGTACGGGAGGTGGCGCACGGGGAGGGCTTCCTCACCCCGGCGATCGCCCGGCGGCTGATCTCCGAGTTCGCGCTCCAGGCGCCGTCGTCGGGGCCCTCACTGCCGGACGGCACCGCGCAGTCCCTGAACACCCTCACCAAGCGGGAGTTGGAGGTGCTGGCCTGTATCGGGCGCGGGCTGGCCAACAGCGCCATCGCACAGACCCTGAATCTGGCCGAGGGCACCGTCAAGACGCATACCAGCCGGATCCTGTCGAAGCTGAACCTGCGCAGCCGGGTGCAGGCGGCGATCCTGGCGCAACAGCACGGGATCACCCTGCGGGGGTGAGGACTCGGGGTCCGTCCGGTGGGTCGGGCCCGGACTCAGCCGGTCAGCAGCCGCCGGGCGACGGCGTCGTTCTGGCGGAAGGCCACGGCGTTGGCCTGCGGACGCGGGAACTGGGCCGGGCCGACCACGATCCGGTCGCGGTGCACGGTGCCGTCCGCGGCGACGGGGTGCAGCTCCGCACCGGACAGCCGCGGTTGCCCGCCCCCCTCCCCGGCGGGGTCCGGCGCCAGCTCGCCGCGGGCCGCCAGGGCGCGCAGCAGCGGGTCCGCGACCCGGTCCGGGTCGGCGGGCGCCAGCCGGGCGTCCAGGAGGACGGCCGCCTCGTGGACGGCGCCGGGTACGGCGGGACTCAGCGCCCGGAATCCGGCCGGCCCGGTCTCCACCCTCATGCCGGGGCCCACGAACGTCACGACGCCCGCCTCGGACAGCGCCAGCAGCTGCCGGGCGCGGAGCGGCGGCGGGCCCGAGCTCAGGTACGTGCCGACGGCGAAGCGGCGCAGCGCGTCGGCGACCGAGGCGTCGTCCAGGTCGCCGGAGCGCCAGAGCTCCTCGACGACCTCGCCGGTCCGGCGGAGGCCGTCCACCAGGGCGAGTTCGGGGCCGGCCGCCGGTCCCGTACGGCGACGCAGGGTCTCGGCCAGGTGGGCGCGCAGCTGCCGCTGGAGGTCGTCGCCGCCGGTGAAGCGGCGGCCGGACAGCGGGTCGGCCGGTCGGTCGAGGTCGAAGCGGTCGGCGGGGTCGGGGACCGCGGCGCGGGCCAGTTTGGCGAGCCGCCCGGCGTCGGTGAACAGCAGGGCGTACTGGGCGTCGAAGTCCTGCCAGGTCATGCAGGTGCGGTCGGGCGCGGTGGCGAACAGGGCGCGGTAGTGGCGCCAGGCGAGTTCGGCCAGCACCAGCGGCCAGACGTCGCGGCCGAAGGACGCGCCGGGGCGGGCCAGCGCGGCGCGGCAGGCGCCCGGGGTGGCGAAGCGGAGGCCGCCGTCCGGTGCCCCGGGCGCGGTGGCCGACGGTTTCGGGGGCAGCGGTACGCCGCGGCGGGAGCCCGCGTACAGGCGGGGCTCGCGGCCGGACGGCAGATAGCGCAGCGGGCCGCCGGGCGCCCCGGAGAACCGGCCGCCGCGGCCCTCCGTGAGCAGGGCCAGGCAGTCGATGAAGACCAGGCCGAGGCCGCGCACGACGACGGGTGCGCCGGCCGGTATGCGGTCCAGCGCGTCCGGGTCGGCGGGGCCGGGGCCGATCCGGGTCAGTCCGGGCGGGGCGGGGGCGGCGAGGGTGTCCACATGGCCCTGGGCGAGGACCACCCGGTCGGCGAGAACGGTCCGGCCGGAGTCGAGGACCACCCGCTGGCGCCCCGGGCCGCCGTACGGGGCGGTCCGCAGCAGATCGACGGCGCGCGCCCGGTGGAGGTGCAGCCGTACCGACGCGGGCCGCGCGCCGGTCACCTCGGCGAAGAAGCGGCGCAGATAGCGGCCCTGGTCCCGGCGGGCGGCATAGGCGCCGTCGTGCAGCGGCGCGCCGAGCCAGGCGGCGGTGGTGGGGCCGGGGCGCGGCGGTCCGGCGCAGGCGACGCTCTCGTCCGGGTACATGGTGACCTGGTCGGCGGCGGAGTTCATCCACAGCAGGCCGGGCTGGTCGGTGCGCCAGGTGCGGCCGGCGCCCGGCGGGTACGGGTCGACGACGTGCAGGTCGAGCGGCCGATCGCCGTACAGGGCGGGCACGTTGGCGAGGATGCGCTCCACGATGGAGGCGCCGCGGGGGCCGCAGCCGATGACGCAGAGGGAGAGCGGTGCGCCGGTGTTCCCGCCGTGGTGCGGGTCCTTCCCCATCGCCGTCCTCCCCGTCCTGCCGTGCCTTTGATGAACGCGCCACCGGAACCCGACCCGGAGCACGCCCCGGATGGCGCCCGGAAAACACAGGAGCCCGGTGGCCCGCACCGCAGCGCGGGACCACCGGGCGCCGTGTCAGCAACCCGTGCTGATGGTGGAGCCGAGCGCCTGAGCCTCACGCTCGGCCGGCACCTCGATGCCCTGAAGGTCCATGATGGTCATTTACGACACCTCCCTTCCGCGATTCGGTGGTGATGTGTACGGTGAGAGGTCCGGTGCTCAGCGGGCACCGGACGGGCGTCAGCAGCCGGTGCTGACGGTGGAGCCCAGCGCCTGAGCCTCACGCTCGGCGGGCACCTCGATACCCTGAAGGTCCATGATCGACATATCGGAACCTCCCTTCGATGTGTCGTAGTGGTCGATGGCCACGGTGGTGACGTGCCGTGTCAGGTGCCGTTGCGGGACACCTGGCGGCGCGTCAGCAGCCGGTGCTGACGGTCGAGCCCAGCGCCTGAGCCTCACGCTCGGCCGGCACCTCGATGCCCTGAAGGTCCATGATGGTCATTTACGACACCTCCCTTCCGTTGTCCGCGGTGCCCTCCGGCCCGGACGGGACGGCGGGGGTCGCGGCGCCGTGGGCGCCGCGGGCGCGCTCCGGGACGGCCGGGTGAACGGCCGCGGCGGAACGCGAGTCGGTGAGGAACGGGAGCAGTGGGGTGCCCCGTTCGGCGGCGGCGAGGGCCAGGAGTACGCCGGCCCCGCCGGTGGCCACGTCCATGGAGATCCGGGCCCGGCCGTCACAGGGGAAGACCGTCGCGCCGTTCAGCGTCATGGCGTGCTGCTGGAGATTGGCCAGATGGCGGTGCAACTGCCGCTCGGCGTCCGCCGCGGGCAGCGGGACCCACTCGCGCAGGGTGGCGAGGGTGCCGATCAGTCCGGCGCGTCCGCCCCACAGCCCCGATTCGATGACGAAGTCGGAGGAGCAGGCCCGCAGCAGGCCGGGCAGGGCCGCGCGGATCCGGTCGTCGTCGCGGTGCCGGAGGAGTTCGGCGGCCACCAGGGCGATGCCCGCACTGCCGTTGTCCAGGTAGGGCAGCAGCCGGAACCCCTCGTCGACCTGGAGCGTGTCCTGCGGTCCTGACGCACAGCGGTCGAGGTCGCGGTGGACGGCCCGGACCGCCTCGTCCAGCAACTGGGCGTCGCCGGTGGCCTGGTGGGCGCGGAGCAGGAACAGCGCCGGTCCCGACCAGCCGTACATCAGCCCCCCGGCGTGCCGGGAACCGGTCCGCCGCTTGTGCTCGACGGGCTCCCGGTGGGCGGCGGCCAGCCGGTCGGTGACCCGGTCGGCCAGCCGCAGGGCCGTGGCGCGTGCCGTGTCGTCCGCCCAACGCTCCGCGAAGTGCAGCAGGTTGAGGCCGGCGCCGGACAGTCCGCGGTAGAGGCTGGGGCAGTGCCGTACGGCGAGCTGCCCCTCGGCGCGGTCCAGGGCGTGGCGCGCCCCTTCCTCGTCGCCGAGCTCCGCGAGGACGTACGCGATGCCGTGCAGCCCGTCGTAGAAGCCGATCCGCTCGGCCGGCACCCGGTCGGCGGCGGCCCGCAGCCAGGCGCCGTGGTCCGCGTCGCGGTCGCCGAGCGCGGTGTGCCGGGCCCACAGGACGCCGGCCGCGCCGTGCGCGAACCCCGCGCCGCCCTCGGCGAACTGGGCGAAGTCGCCGGGGTGCAGCCGGTCCGTGCGGTGCGGGGTGGCGCTGTCGCGCAGCCCGCGGCCGAGGGAGGCGATCAGGTCCGGGCCCGGGAAGGGGCCGGGGGCACTGGCCAGGGCGCGCGGCGGGGCACCGCCGGACTGGGCTGCCGGGGCCGGCTGAGCGGCCGGGGCGAGTTGCCCGGCCAGCCGGGCCACCAGGTCCTCCGGGAGGCCGAACCGGCGGGCCGCGGTGTCGAGCAGCGCGGGCGCCTTGTCGGGGGACAGGCCGCCGAGCGCGGCGAGCGGCAGGAACAGCCACAGGGCGATGGCGGCGAGTGCGTAGTGGTCGCCGTCCGCGCCGGTGGCGTCGGCCCGGTGGAAGCCCGGTGCGCCGAGGCTGCTGGGGGTGGCCCGGTCGATCGCGTCGGCCACCTCGAAGTCCAGGAGGACCGGGATGTCGCCGGACCGGATGATGAAGTTGCCCGGGTGCAGGTCGCCGATGCGGATGCCGCGTCCGTGCACCGAGGCGACCAGCGCCTCGATCCGGCCGAACAGGGCCAGTGCGCGGTCCCGGTGGGCGGCCACGGCCGCCTCGTCGGGCTCGGGCACGGTCAGCGGGTAGACGCCGGCGAGCCAGGACTGGAGGTCCTGCCCCTCGATGTCCTCCAGGACCAGGAACAGGTGGTCGCGGACCTCGAAGGTGCCGAAGGTGCGGGGGATGCCGGGCAGCCCGGCGAGCGTGGTCAGGATCCGGTGCTCGTGGGCGAGCCGGGCGACCGCGTCCCGGCCGACGCCGTCCGTACCGGAGTAGGGGCGGCCCTCCTTGAGGACGACGCTCGGCGCTCCCGCGCCGAGGGCGTGCTCGCCGGCCGGCTCGGCGCGGTAGACGCCGCCGCCGTGCGAGAAGTGCAGCGCTCCGGTGATCCGGTAGGGGAAGTCGTCCACGGCCTGGCGGGCGGCCAGCGAGTCCTTGAGGACGTCCGGGAGCGGGACCCAGTCGGGGGTGTGGAAGACGGGGGTGCGGCGGTCCGGTTCCAGGGTGCCGTCGGGTCGCCGCACGGCCGTGACGAGGTCGCCGCCACCCTCGACGTCCTCCATGTAGAGGGCGCGGAAGCCGCCGTAGCGGACGTACAGCGGGCCCTCGCGAAAGCGCAGGTCGGTCAGGACGTACGGCCCGGGACGGCCGCCGACGACGGCGTCCAGCCCTTCGAGGGTGCGGGCCAGGTCCGCCTCGTCCACGGGGTAGACGGTGAGCAGCTTGCCGGCGGAGGAGCGCTGGGCGTACTTGCGGCTCAGCGCGCGCAGGACGTTGGCGCTCTTGAGGTACTTGAACAGCAGGCCGTGCCGGACGCAGTAGTCGGCGACGTCGGCGAGGGTGCGCTCGGCGTCCTCGGGGGCCGCGCTGACGTGGATCTTCCAGCCCTGGTCGGGGAGTTGGCGGTTCGCGTCCCGGGGCGGGCGGCAGAAGGACCAGGCTTCGTTCTCGTCGTGCGTCCAGCCTTCGGGGAGCGGCGGGGCCGGGAAGCGGGTGGCCTCCAGGTCCCAGTTGCCCGGCCAGTCGAAGAAGGTGCGGTCGGCCAGGGCGAAGCTCTCGGCGCCGTCTCTCATGCGGCACCCCGCTCGTTCCCGGCCGGCGCCGCCGTGTCGAGGAAGGCCGCGACCGCGCTGCGGCCGGTCGCCGCCAGGTGCCCGGCGAGGATCTCGCGGGCCTGGACCTTGTCGTCCTCGGGCACGAAGTCCTCCAGCCCGACGGCCAGTACGCGGTTGGTGGCGCTGGGCTTGAGCGAGGCGTAGTGCTCGTCCCGGAGGATCCCCCACACGATCGCGTCGTGGTAGGCGCCGTCGAGGTAGCAGTGGTCCCGCAGGATGCCCTCGACCACGAACTGGGTCTTGGTCATCAGCCGGATGATGCTCTTGTTGTAGGCGGCGGTGGTGACCTGGACGCGGTGCGCGTCGAGCTGGTGGAAGAGGTAGTCGACGAGGAGGACCACGGCCTCCGCGCCGTAGCCGCGGCGCCAGAGCTCCGGGGTGCCGATCGCGCCGCCGACGGAGTAGCCGCCGATCCGCCCGGTGCGCTGGTAGCTCACGGTGCCGATGCGTTCGCCGTCATGGGTGCGGATCACCATGTGGCTGACCCGCCCGGAGCGGTTGGCCTGCTCGACGTCGGCGGCGCCCAGCAGCTCCCAGTCGCCGCTCATCACGGCCGCCGGCGAGCCGGGCCGCAGCCAGGAGGCGATCGCCGCCCAGTCGTCGTCGCCGGGCCATTCCAAGGTCACCAGTCGTCCCTGCACGGTGCGTTCCCTCCTCAGCCGCTGTAGCGGGCCAGTACGAGTACGGCGTTGTGGCCGCCGAAGCCGAACGAATTGCTGAGCACCACGTCTCCGTCCCAGTCGCGGGCGCCCTTGGTGACCAGGTCGAGATCGGGTTCCCCGGGGTGGTCGCAGTTGCGGATCGGGGGGATCACCCGGTCCCGCAGCGAGAGCACCGCGGCGGCGGCCTCGGCGGCCCCGGAGGCGCCGAGCATGTGCCCGGTCATGCTCTTGACGGCGGTGACCGGGATGCGCCGCAGGGTGTCGGGTCCCAGCACCTCGCGCAGCGCGGCGGCCTCGATGCGGTCGTTGAGGACGGTGCCGGTGCCGTGGGCGCTGATCTGCCCGACGTCCTCGGGGTTTCGGCCGGCGTCGGCGAGCGCGGCCCGCATCGCGCGGACGGCTCCGGCGCCGGTCGGGTCGGGGGCCGTGGCGTGGTGGGCGTCGGTGGTCGCGGCGTAACCGGCCACCTCGGCGAGGATCGGGGCGCCGCGCCGCTCGGCGTGCCCGGCCTCCTCCAGCGTCAGTACGGTGGCGCCGACCGCCATCACGAAGCCGTCCCGGTCCCGGTCGAAGGGCCGGCTGGCGCCTTCGGGGTCGTCGTTGCGGCGGGAGAGGGCCTTGGCGTTGGCGGTGCCGGCCAGGTCGACGGCGGTGAGCGAGTCGTCGGTGCCGCCGGCCAGTGCGATGTCGGCGCGGCCGTGCCGGATCAGCTCGGCCGCCTCCCCGATGGCCACCGCGCCGGTGGCGCAGGCCGCGGAGACCGCGTTGCTGGGGCCGGCGATGCCGTACTTGATGGACAGCAGGCTCGCCGGGTGGTCGATCGCGGTGAGCACCGAGTGGTACGGGGAGACCCGGCGCGGGCCCTGCTCCCTGAGGACGTCGTACTGCTGCTGGATCGCGGGGGCGGCGCCGTAGCCGGAGCCGATCACCGCGGCGAAGCGGTACGGGTCGATGCCGTCCGGGGGCGTGAGGCCGGCGGCGCGCAGCGCCTGGGCGGCGGCGGCCACCGCGTACCGGGTGAACCGGTCGCTGCGGCGGGCCTCTTGGGGCGTGAGGGAACCGTCGGCGGTCGGGTCGAAGTCCTTGACGTCACCCGCGATGCGCACCGGCAGGCCGGAGGCGTCGAAGCGGGTCACGGCGCCGACGCCGCTGCGGCCGGCCAGGAGAGCGGCCCAGAAGTCCGCGGTGGTGTTGCCCACGGGGGACACCACGCCGCAGCCGGTGACGACGACGCGCCGCCGATCCGCTGCCCGTAACTCCATGAAACCCGCCTCCTACTTTTCTGCCCCTTGTCACGACTGGGGCGCCCTCATGACCAGAAAGATGACAGCTGAGTCAGAGAGTTGTCAACGGCTCCGCCGCGGCAGAGTCAGTCGATAGACCAGGTCAACGGGGGCCAGAACCCCGCCTACCAGCGGAAACGCCACCCTTTACATGACTGACAGAGTCATGAAATTTGACTGATGGGGCGTCCGGCGAGGGCGGTGCGCCGGCTGCCGCCACCGCCGCGCCCCGTGTCCGCTCCCGTGCGCCCGCCCTCGGGTAGGGCCCGGCGTACATAGAAAGTGACAGGAGGCGCCGGGGAAAGTGCCTACCTGCGGATGATCCGCATCACCGGGCCGGACGGGACGCTGGAGCGGTCAACCAGCTCCGGCACCATCAACGAGGGACGAGGGAACTCATGAAGGGTATTGCCGTAGGCATTTTTCTGGCGATCGTCGGCGTCATCCTGTGGCTGACCACAAAGGAAGTCGAGACGCCGATCATCTCACTTCACAAGGCCGGACTCGTCCTGGCCATCGTCGGCGGCGCGGAGGCGCTGTTCGCGCTACTGGGGCTGGGAAAGAAGTCGAATAAATAGCGTCGAAATGGCGGCATTTGCGGCACGGCCGGCGCTTTTGGCAGTTTCTGCTCCGGCCTCCGCCCGGGTGGACTGCGGTTCTCCGCGGCGTGCGTCAGTTCCGCTTTTCGAGGAGATCGGCGAGCCGTTCCCGGGCCCGGTCGGCGTGCCGGAACGCCTGGGCGCGCCGGAACAGCTCGGCGGAATACCGGAAGTAACCGGCCGCCCTTTCCCGGTCCCCCAGCCGCTCGTGTGCCGCCGCGATCTCCAGGAGCGCGGCGGCTTTCTCGTGGCTGCGTCCGGTATCGGGCAGCGCGGCCAGCTCGTCGCCCAGCGCCCGGACCCGCGCCCGGTCGCCGGCGGCCTCCGCGCAGACCGCCTCCGCGGTCGTCAGCCAGAGCGGGAAGTCCGGTTCCTGCGCCACGGAGGCGACGACCAGCCCGCGCTCCACGATGCTGCGCGCCGCCGTCCGCTCGCCGCGGCCGAGCAGCAGCAGCGCGTAGTGGCCGTTGATCTTCTCCCAGAGCCGGAAGCCGGCGGCCGGGGTGACCCGCCGCGCGGTGTCGGCCAGCAGTTCCGCCGCCCGGTCCGCCTCGCCGCGGTCCCACAGGTCCAGCGCCCGGTGCAGATCGATGCCGGCCCGCGGCCCGGGCAGCACCCCGTCCGCGGGCGGCCGGCCGCGGTCGGCGTCCGGGGCCCAGTGGGCGCAGCCGCTCCAGTAGGCGCAGCGGGTCAGGACGTCGAGGACCAGCAGCGAGTGGAAGCCGGTGCCGGGGGCCCGGTCGGATTCCAGCGAGGCGGCCAGGGCATAGCGCAGCCCGTCCTGGACCCGGCCGGCCGACTCCAGCAGGTCGGCGAGCGCGATCAGCGCGCGCAGCCGGGCCTCGGCGTACGGCGCCGCGGCGAGCGCGTCCTGCATCCGCAGCAGGACGGCCGCGCCTTCGTCGGCGCGGCCCAGTGAGCCCAGTATTTCGGCAATGGCGAGCTGCGCCTCGGTATATACGTCGTCCTGCCGGCCGGCCGATTCGGTCTCGGCCAGCGTGCGGAATTCCCGCAGCGCGCCCTCGGCGTCGCCGCCCTCCCATTGGCGGCGGGCCGCGACCAATCGGCCGACCAGGTCCAGCCGGCGGACCCGGCCGCCGGATTCGGCCGGCTCGGCGCCGCCGGATATTTCCGTCACGCCGACCCCGAGGCGTTCGGCCAGGATCTTGAGGGCCCGGCCGCTGGGAATGCGCTTCCCGCGTTCGACGAGGGAGATGTAGCTGGAGGACATGTCGGACCCGGCGAGATCATGCTGGGTCATTCCCGCGCCGACCCGGAGCTCTTTGATTCGCCTCCCGGTGTCCGCCAGCTCAGGCATTCGACAAATCCTCCGGATTCGAACGGTTTGATGACTGTGGTCGGCTAGCCAAATCCCGAGTCACAATGAGCGCGGGCTACTTTACCAAGTAGTCAAGAAGAAGTCGACACGCTTTTTACTTTCTTCACCCGCCTTCACACAGGGCTTCACCAAGCCATGACGAGATCATTTCGCAGGACCCGGATCAGGGCCCGGATCAGGACCCGAAAGGTCTGGATCAGGAGCCGGATCAATGGAGTCCGGATCAATACGGGGAGCCCCGGGGAGAGGCGGGGCAGACGCGGCGCAGCGCCCGCGCGTCCGCCGGAACCGGCCGGCGGGTAGGCCGAACCGGGTGCCCGCCACCGCCGTCTGCACCTTTCGATGTAGTACCGGACGCCGATGTCCGCACCCCCTGTGACGTGGTCGGATGAGACCGCGCGGGAGCCTCGCGGCTCCCGCACCACTACCGCCCGACCAGCGGAGGCACCTCCCATGACGCAGCCCCAACGCCCCGATCTGCACAAGGATCCGGCGCCCGTTCCGCCCGCGCCCCGGCAGTCCTCGGTACTCGCCTCGGACGCCGAGCGCGAGGACATGATCGAGCGGCTGCGGGAAGCCACCGCGGAAGGCCGGCTGACGCTGGAGGAACTGGCCGAGCGCTATGAGGCGGCCTATCTGGCCCGTACGCGCGAGGAGTTGGCGTCGGTCGGCGAGGATCTGCCCGCCACCGCACCGCAGCCCTCCCCGGATTCCGCCGGACAGCGGGTGTTCAAGGCGGTGTTCGGCGACCTGACGCTGAGCAGCCCCGCCCTGGAGCACGGCATCGAGGCCACCGCCGTCTTCGGCGATCTGACCCTCGACCTGTGCTCCTCCCCGGCCCCGACGACCGGCGAACTGACCATCTCGGCCCGCGCGGTGCTCGGCGATGTCCACCTGCTCCTCCCCGAGGGCGTCCGGGTCGAGCTGAATTGCAGCAAGCTCTTCGGCGATCTGCGCGATCTGACCCGGGCGCACTCCGGCCCGGAGTCCGTCACCCCGCTGGTGCGCATCACCGGCTCCGCGGTCTTCGGCGACATCGTCGTCGCCCACCCCAGCAGCGACCGGCGCACGTACTGGCAGAAGTGGCTCGACGAGCGCCGGCGCGGGGCCTGAGCCGCCGGCCGCCGGATCCGAGGGAGGAGCAGCGATGACGTCGTACGAGGCCCTGCCGCAGGCCGCGCCGGCCGCCCCGCGGCGTGCCGAGGGCCGCATCCCGGTGCGGTCCCATCTGCGGCACATCGGCGCGCTGGTCCGCCGCAGCCTCCTCCAGATCCGGCAGCACCCGGAGTCGATGACCGACGCGCTGCTGATGCCGGTCGTGCTGACGCTGCTGTTCGTCTTCGTCTTCGGCGGGGTGCTCGGCGCCGGCGGCGACCGCACGCAGTACCTGGCGTTCCTGGTGCCGGGCCTGATGGTGATCCTCGGGATGACCATCGCGATGGCGGTCGGCACGGGCGTCAACGACGACTTCCGCACCGGCCTGATGGACCGCTTCCGCACCCTGCCCATCGCCCGCTCCTCGGTGCTGGTCGCCAAGGTCGTGGTGGAGACCGGACGGATGCTGGTCGCCATCGCGGTCCTGCTGGCCGTCGCCGCGCTGCTCGGCTTCGACTTCACCGGCCGCTGGCCCGGCCTGCTGGCCGCGATCGGACTGACCGCCCTGTTCGGCACGTCCCTGGTGTGGGTCTTCATGCTCCTGGGGCTGACGCTGCGCAGCGCCCAGGCCGTCCAGGGGCTGTCGGTGGTGGTCCTGACGCCGCTCCAGTTCGGCTCCTCGATCTTCGTGTCGCCGACGACGATGCCGGCGTGGCTCGAAGGCTTCACCCGCCTCAACCCCCTGACCCACATGGCCGACGCGGCCCGTGGACTCGCCCTGGGCGAGGGCCCGGTGGCCGGCCCGGTGACCTGGACGGTGCTGTGGTCGGTGGGCCTCACGGCGGTCACCGCCCCGATCGCCCTGGCCAAGTTCGCCAGGAAGACCTGACCCGGACCCGTACGGAGCGGCGGCACCCACCCCCGGCACGCCGCGGCGTGGCCCCCTCCGTACGAAGAAGACGTGCCCCGCCCCCGCCCGGCTTCCCCCGTGGCCGGCAGGGGCGGGGCACGCACAAGGCCCGGCGGTGTACGACGTGGACGACGTACACCGCCGGGCCACAGCGCGGCGGGCGGCGGCGGGCGCGCGCTATCGGCGGCGCCGGCCGCCGCGCTCATCCGCCGCCCGGGTCCTCCTCCGCGCCCTCCCGCTCCGGGAAGTCGCCCGCCGAACCGGCCATCCCCGGCGGGGTGTCGGCCAGCGAGACCGCCACCTCCACCACCGAGGCGGTGCCGCCGGCGACCTCCTGCCAGGCGGCTGCCAGCGCCGCGTCCAGCGCACCGGCGTCGGTCGCCCGCCGGTAGCCCAGCCCGTAGGCCGCCGCCAGGCCCTCGGTGCCCGTGGGGCGCGCCACGGTGAACGCGAACCGCGAGCCCTCGCCGGAGACCCGGTCCAGGTTGGACTGGAGCCAGCCGTAGCCCCCGTTGTCGAGCACGACGTACAGCACGGCGGCCCGCGCGTCGGCGACGGACGGCAGTTCGGCCCGGAAGAGGTGGAACGCGCCGTCGCCGACCAGCGCCACCACGGGGCGCCCGGCGGGCCCGGCCAGCCGGACGCCGACCGCGGCGGCGGCGCCGAAGCCCAGCGGCGTCTGCTCGCTGGGCACCACCGACCCGCCGCCCGCACCGAGCGTCCCGTGCGGGAAGTAGTAGGACCACATGTCCTGGAGGCCGTTCTCCTGGACGAGCACCCGGTCCGCGGGGACCGCGCGGTCCAGGGAGGACAGCACCCGCGCCACCGGAACGGTGCCCTCGGGCGCCGCCTTCTCCGCCTCCGCGGTGCGGTCCGCGGCCCGCCGGGCCAGTCCGGCCCGTACCGCCCGGACCCGGTCCGGCCACCCGGTGCCCGTCTCGTGACCGGCGAGCAGCTCCGTCCAGCCGTCGACGATCCGCCCGGCGTCCCCGAGGACATACGCCCCCGGCCGCTCCATGGACAGCCCGTCCTCGCCCAACACGGCCTGGATGACGGGGAGTTCGCCCGCCTCCGCGTCCGGCCAGCCGAACGTCGCGGTCTCCTCCAGCCGGCTGCCCAGCGCGATGACCAGATCCGCCTCGCGCCACAGCGCGTCCGCGGGAGCGACCGTGTACAGGCCGCTGACGCCGCAGTACAGCGGGTGGTCCTCGGCGACCGTGCCACGGCCCGAGGCGGTGCAGAAGACGCCCGCGCCCAGCCGCTCGGCCAGCCGCTCGATCCGCCGGCCGGTGTTGCGGTGCCGGGCGCCGCCGCCGACCAGCAGCAGCGGGCGCCGGGCCGCGGCGATCCGGCGCGCGGTGGCGGCCAGCGCGTCCGGGTCGGGCGCCAACCGCTGCGGCGCGGCGTTGCGCCAGGGTCCGGTACGGGTCACCGGCCGGTCCGCCAGCTGTTCGGCGAGCTCGATGTAGACCGGGCCCGGGGTGCCGTTGACGGCGAGCGCGGCGGCCTTCTCCAGGGTGGCGGGCAGCCGCTCGGGCGTGTCGACGCGGGCCGCCCACTTGACGTACGGGCGGACCGCGGTGAGCTGGTCCAGCTCCTGGAACGCGCCGGTGCCGAGCCGGTCGAGCCGGGTGCCGTCGGCGATCAGGAGGAGCGGGGCGGCGGCCGAACGCGCCTCCAGGACACCGGTGAGCGCATTGGTCAGCGCCGGGCCCTTGCCGATCACGCACACGCCGGGGCGACCGGCGGCGAGCGCATAACCGGTCGCCATGAAGACGGCGTTGCGCTGGTCCCGGCAGAGGACGACGGGGGTGTCGGCGCGCTCCAGTTCGGCGAGCGGCGCCATGTCGTCCCCGGGCAGCCCGAACACCGCGCCGGTGCCCAAGTGGTGCAGATGGTCGGCGACGGCCGCCCAGGCGCTGGGGTAGGTCTGCGGGGTCACCGGGCGGCTCCCGGGCGGTGTGCGGCGACGGCCTGCGAGATCAGCACCGGCTCGGCGCGCACTTCGTGGCCGTCGGAGATGTAGTTGGCCATCCGGCCGTAGCCGCCGAAGGGCGCGTTGCCGTTGTCGATGGACAGCAGCGTGGTGTCGACGGTGACGGTGGTCCGCCGGCGCAGCGCCGCGACCAGTTCGGGGGCGTCGCCGTAGACGCTGGAGCCCAGGGCGCGCTCGGTGAACATGCCGGTGGTCAGGGTCGCGGCCAGGGCGTCCTGGTCGCGGTAGCCGGCGACGTTGAAGATCGGCGCGAAGAACTCCGGTACGTGCGTGCGCGGGCTCACCTCCTCGCCGACGACGACCGTGGGGTCGAGCCTCCGGGTACGGAAGTCGACGTGCCCGCCGTGCACGATGCCGGCCCGGTTGCGGGCGAGGAACTGGGCGGCCTCCTCCAGCGCGTCCTCGTAGAAGATCGGCCCGAAGTCGGCGTCCGGGTCGGAGTACGGGCCGTAGCGCAGGCCCTTCAGCTCGCCGACCAGCGCGTCGACGAACGGACCGAGCAGCGACTCGTGGACCGTGAACAGGTCCGGGCCCAGGCAGTCCTGACCGGTGTTCAGCACCCGGATGGCGATCGCGTCCCGGGCGGCCTGCGCGACATCGGCCCCGGGGGCGACGACGAACGGGTTGACGCCCGACCCGAGGAAGAGGAAGAGCTGCCCCGGGGAGAGCTGGCCGCGGATCTGCTCGGCGTTGCGGTAGGCGCCGGTGAACACCACGACGTCGGCGGGCAGCACCTCCTCGCGGAGGAACTCCCGCTGGCTGGCGCCGCTGAGGGCGATCGGCAGCCGGTGCCGCTCGGCGAGCAGCGCGTGCAGCCGGCGCATCTGGTCCTTGACCCGGCTGGAGGGGCGGAAGACCAGCTCGTCGGCGTAGAGCGCGGGGACGAGGAGGTAGAGGGCGTAGGAGTAGAGGATGACGTTCGACGGCA
This sequence comes from Streptomyces albospinus, assembly GCF_014648695.1. Lineage (GTDB taxonomy): Bacteria > Actinomycetota > Actinomycetes > Streptomycetales > Streptomycetaceae > Streptomyces > Streptomyces albospinus. The sequence goes on along the minus strand of NZ_BMRP01000007.1, from coordinate 115,052 downwards.
TGAACGCGGCGAGCCGCGGCACCCGGCCGGGCCGGTGGGCGGCCACCTCGTCCAGGGCTCCGTCGAGGGTGGCGATGGTCGACTCGATCTCGTAGCGCGCGGCGCGGTGGGTGGAGATCTCGCACAGCAGCTCGTGCACGGCGCCGCCGTCCGCCACCAGGAAGTCCCGGACCCGGCGTAACGCCGCCGCCCGCCGGCGCTCGCTGCCGCCTTCGGCGCCGCCCTCCCCACGGCCTTCGGTGCGGTCGGCCTCCTCCGGCTCGGCGGCCACGGTCGGCCATGCGGGAGCGGAGCTCATGTGTCCCTCCTCGGGGCGTAGTCCATGGAGGGTCAGCGTCAGCCAATTGTCATTTATTGTCAAGCAGAGTCATTGCATGCAACCAGAGAACATGACAAGAGGTAGTGCAGCAGAACCCCCAGGACATGCGCGCCTTCCCGGCACCCGCGCGTCGACCAGGGCGACCTTCCCCCTAACATCTCCATGACAAAAAATGACTCAACGGTGGCCACGGATGCCGCGGCCGGGCACCCATCCGGCCCGCGCCCGGCCGTCCACAGGCCGCACCGCGCCACGGCCCGGTGAGTAGACTCACCGTCACCACACCGCGCAACGCCGTCCACCGACCGTCACTGTCCGTCCCCCCAACTCAACTGCGAGCGATTTTCTTGACGATTGAGCAGCCTGCTTTCGGGAAGCGAGTGCGGGAGGTCCGGCGCGCTCAGGGTCTGTCCCAGGGGGACCTCGCCGGCGGCGACCTCTCCCCCAGCTATGTCTCACTGGTCGAGAACGGCCGCAGAATCCCCGGCGCCAAGATCGCCCGGTCCATCGCGGAACGGCTCGGCACCACCGTCGAGGCGCTGAGCGCCACCGAGCAGCCGGCCGACCGGCTCGCCCAACGCCTGGGCCTGGTCGGCCAGTTGGTCGCCGCCCGGGCCAGCCAGCTGGCCGGCGACTGGTCCGCGGCGCTGCGCCAGCTGGAGTCCGTGGTCGAGCAGGCCGACGGCGCCGACCAGGACGAGGTCCGCTGGGAGGCCCGCTGGGAGCTGGCCACGGTCCTCGGCCGGCTCGACGACCCCGCCCGCCATGAGGCGGCGCTGCGCCGGCTGCTCGACGACCCGCTCACCCGCTCCGCGCCCGTCCTGCACGCCCGGGTCGCCATCGAGCTGGCCCAGCTGCTGCGCGCCGCCGGCCGGCTCTCCGACGGCGTCCGCTTCGCCGAGGAGGCCGTACGGGTCACCGGCGAGCTGGAGCCGGGCCGCCCGGAGCGGGCCCAGGCGCAGGTCGCGCTGCTCTCCGCCTCCGTGGACAGCGGTGAGTGGAGCCGCGCCGAGGAGCTCGGGGCGCCGCTGCGGGCGGAGGTCGCGCCGCTGCCCGCGGGCGAACTGCGGGCGAGCGCCCTGTGGGCGGCGGCCGGTGCGCAGTATCTGGGCGGCCACCCCGACCGGGCGCTGGCCCTCCTCGCCGAGGCGGACGAGCTGATCGCCGAGACCGACGGCGTACGGCTCCGGCTGCGGCTGGGCCGCTCCCGTACGCTGCTGGCGCTCACCGCGGGCCCCGAGGACGCCGCGGACGCCCTCGTGGAGCGCGCCCGGCAGGCCGCGGCGCTGGTCGCCACGCCCGGCGCGCGGAGCTGGCTCGCCGTCCTGGAGACCGCCGCCGCGCTGCGCCACGGCGACCCCGCGGCGGCTGCCGGGCACGCCGCCGCGATCGACCTGGAAGCCGGCGAGCTGTCCCCGCTGGACCGCGCGCGGTGCACGCTCTACCGGGCCCGCGCGCACCGCGCCGCCGGCGACGCGGCAGCCGCCGAGGACGGTTTCAAGGCCGCCGCGGCCGGCTACGAGAGGGCCGGCGCGTTCCGGCTGGCGCTGGAGACCTGGCGCGAACTGAGCGCCGGCGAACGCGGCGGCGAGGGGCCGGACCCGCATGCGGTGATCATGCCGTAGGGCCGCCGCGTCGCCGCCCCCGCGGCTCAACTGCCGGGAACGGGCCGCGAGTCCAGGGCGGACGGCCCCCAGAGCCGCACGCCGGGCACCGGGGCGGCGGTGGCCGCGCAGGCCACCCGGCCCGGCCCGGCCGGCAGCTCCCGTACGTAGGCGAGCCCGCCGTGCGCGGTGCCTCCGTGAGCGCCACCGCCGTACGCGGACCCCCCGGACCGCGTCACGGAGACCGGCAGGGCAACGGTCCCGTCCGCCTCCCGCGCCCCGCCCAGCGCGTCGATCTCGTCCGCGGTGGCCAGCCCGCCCCGGCCGGTGAGCCGGAGGGCGGCTTCTTTACGGGTCCACAGCCGGGCCAGCCGCCGCGCCCGCCGTTCGGCCGGGGCCCGGCGGACGAATTCGCGCTCCAACGCGGTGAAGGGCAGCAGCAGTTCACTGACCGGGCCGCGGGGCACGGTGTGGACGCTGAGGGCCACCGGGACATCACGGGCCAGGGCCAGCAGCCGGCGACCGGCATCGTCGCCGAGGGCGAGGCAGAGGCGGGCTCCGGGGGGCCAGCCGGTGTACCCGGGCGGTTCGGCGGAGACCGGGCGCCCGAAGTCGTCGCGGGTCAGGGAAATATCGTCCGCGGAGCATTGCAGCAATCGCGCCAGGAAATCCAGTAAAACGGCCGGCCGGTGCATATCCGCGGCATCCGGCGCGAATACGTGCAAGTAGCCGTCGGCTAATTCATCCTGCCGATCCGATGCCCAACCACCCTCCCACCAGGGGGAGTCGGCGGGTCCGTTCGCTCGGTCGAGCGTATGCGCGCCACAGAAGGGCTCATCCCCCCGCATAAATCCCCTCGCACCTTGTCTCCTTTCTCCGGCCGTTCACGTCCGGGAAAGCAGTGCACTGAGTCGATATCAATTACTCTCTGGCGATCTTCAAGGTAACCCTGGTCTATGCCTGAGTCAACAAGTGCCGACTTAAATCAACTCCGGTTTACTGACTGCGATTACCAGATTTCGCCAACTTGAACCCGGGCGACGGAACGGCGTGTCACGCCTTGACGACCGGCCGCGCGCCACCCGGCCGTTGGGCGCAATTCACTGACTGTTATTCAAATCCCTTGCGGAAGGGGCGTTCCGGCGGGCCGGCGCGGCCCGGCCGGAACGCCGCGGACAGCGGGCGGGGTTCAGGAGGCCAGCCGCTTCTCCACCCGGATCACCATGTCCGAAACGGTATGCATGTCCTTCATCTCCTCTTCGGGGAGTTCGATGCCGAAGCGCTCCTCGGCGACGACGATGACCTCGGCCATCGCCAGGGAGTCGACATCGAGCTCCTCGACCAGGGACTTCTCCTCGGTCACCTCGGCCGGCACGACGCCGGCCACCTCGTTCAGGATCTCGGCGAGCTGAGCAACGATCTCTTCGCGTGTCATGGCGGTTCACCTCTCTTGGGTGGAAGGGGACTTGACGGGGTGGGGCATCGGCCTGGGGGTGCGTACGGAGGGCGGTCGCCACCCGCGCCCGGAGTGGGCGTGCGGGTGCGGTCGCCGCGCGGTGACGAGGCCCGCGCGCGTCAGTCATTCTTTTGACTCTGCTTGACTATTGTAGTCAACTGGAGGTCGGATATGTTGTCAATGATTGGCTTGACGACCTGTCAGGCCGCTGTCATGGCGCTGGATTCGGGCGCGTTCTCAGTTGTGTCCGGTGACTCCGGGGTCGGGAAAGAGTCAGGATGAGTCAGACGGAGGAGCGATGAGTGGTCTGCTCGACGGAAAGCGGCTGCTGATCACCGGAGTGATCACAGAGAGCTCGATCGCCTACGCCGTGGCGCGGCTCGCGCAGCAGGAAGGCGCCCGCATCGTGCTGACCGCCTACGGCCGGCCGTCCCTCGTCGCCCGGCTCGCCCGCCGGCTGCCGGACGAACCCCCCGTCGTGGAACTGGACGTCACCGACGAGGCGCAGCTCGGCACCCTCGCCGAACGGGTCGGCGCCCACCTCGACGGGCTCGACGGCGTCCTGCACTCGGTGGCCAACGCGCCCGCCGGCTGCCTGGACGGCGGCTTCCTCACCGCCCCCTGGCGCGATGTCGCCCAGGCCCTGCACACCTCCACGTACTCCCTGGTGGCGCTGACCATGGCCTGCCGCCCGCTGCTGCGGCCCGGCTCCTCCGTCGTCGGCGTGGACTTCGACGCCTCCCGCGCCTGGCCCGGCTACGACTGGATGGGCGTCGCCAAGGCCGGGCTGGAGGCGTGCTCGCGCTACCTGGCGCGCGACCTCGGCGGCCAGGGCATCAGAGCCAACCTCGTCGCCGCCGGACCGCTGCGCACCCTGGCCGCGAGCGGTATCGGCGGCGACGGCCCGTCCTTCGAGAAGGGCTGGGCCGGCCGCGCCCCGCTGGGCTGGGACCCGCAGAACGCCGAGCCGGTCGCCCGGACCTGCCTGGCACTGCTGTCGGACTGGCTGCCCGCCACCACCGGCGAGATCGTGCACGCGGACGGCGGCCACCACATGATCGGCGACTGACCGCCGATGGACGGGAGACCGGCGGGCGGGGCCGTGACCCGTACGTACGTCATCGAGCGGGCCCGGATCGCCGCCTACGCCGCGGCGCTCGGCGGTACCGCGCACCCCGCGCACACCGACCCGGCCGCCGCCCGCGCCCTCGGCCACCCGGACGTCATCGCGCCGCCCGGCTACCTCGCCACCCTCACCGCCGAGGCGGAGGACCGGCTGCTGCGCGACCGGGCCGGATGCACCGCCGACGGCGCCGTGCACCGCGCCCAGAGCCTGCGCCACGCCCGCCCCGTCCACGCCGGCGACACCCTCCACGCCACAGTCCGCGTCACCGCCGCCAGCACCCTCGCCGGGCGCCGACTCCTCACGCTGGAGAGCGAGTTCCGGGCCCCCGACGGCACCTGGGTGGCCACCACCACGTCCTCGCTGCTGTGCCCCGCCGCCGTGCCGCGGGGACCGGAACGGCGCCCCCTCGACCCCACGGGATCGGAACACTCATGACCGACACCATCGCCACCACGCTCGCCCCGCCGGTCAGTGCGGCCCGCCTCGTCGACGGCACCGCCCGCATTGAAGGCCCCACCCTCGACCGCCGGGTCCACGCCGCCGCGCACGCCTTACGGGAACTCGGCATCCGGTCCGGCGACCGGGTCCTGGTCCAGGGCGACAACAGCGTCGACTACGTCGTGACGCTGCTCGCCCTGATGCACCTCGACACCTCCCTCGTCCCGCTCGACCACCGCCTCTCCGCGGCCGACGCGGGCGCCGCCGCCCGGCAGGCGCACGCCCACTGGCTGGTCACCGCCGGCACCACCACGGCTCTCCCCGGCCTCCCCGCCCACCGCGTCGTCCACTACCCCCGGCTCGCCGCGGACGCCCCGCAGCTGCCGCCCGCCGCCGTCGACCTGACCCGCTGGTTCGACCGCCCCGACGCGCTGGTCCTGTGGTCCTCGGGCACCACCGGGCGGCCCAAGGGCGTGGTGAAGCCCGGCCGCGCCGTGCTCGACAACTCGCAGCGCACCATCCAGGCCATGGGCTACCGCGCGGATGACGTGCTCGCCCCGCTGCTGCCGTTCTCCCACCAGTACGGGCTCTCCGTCATCCTGCTGTGGTGGCTGGCCCGTTGCACCCTGCTGGTCACCCCCTACCAGCGGATCGACGCGGCCGTGCAGCAGGCCGCGGCGCACGGCGCCACCGCCGTCGACGCCGCCCCGTCCACCTATCACTCGCTTCTCGGCGTACTGCGCCGCCGCCCCGAGGTCCGCGCCGGCCTCGCGGGCGTCCGCATCTGGGGCGTCGGCGGCGCGCCGCTGCCCGCCCCGCTGGCCGAGTCCTTCCGCACGGCGATGGGCCGCCCGCTGCTGGACGGCTACGGCCTGACGGAACTCGGCAATGTCGCGCTGGCCACCCCCGACGCACCGCTCGGCTGCGGGCGTCCGCTGCCCGGCGTGCGGCTGCGCGTGATGCGCCCCGACGGCACCGCTGCCGCGCCCGGCGAACTCGGCGGCATCGAGGTGCGCTCCCCGGGGCTGATGGCGGGCTACCTCCAGGAGGACGGCTCGCTGACACCGGTCGACCCGGACGCCTGGTATCCGACGGCCGACCTCGGCAGCGTCGACGCGGACGGCATCGTACGGGTCGTGGGCCGCAATCAGGCCGTGCACCGGCTGGGCTTCACGCTCTACCCCGAGAGCCTGGAGCGCCGCGCCGAGGCCTGCGGGCGGCCGGTCAAGGTGCTGGCCGTCCCGGACCAACGCCGGGGCAGTGCGCTGCACTTCGTCGTCGCGGACCCCGATGGCGAGGCCCCGCTCACGTGGCGCCGGCGGCTCGCCCCGCATCTCGCGGAGTACGAACAGCCCAACGCCGTCCATGTCGTGGGCCACTTCCCGCTCACCGCGAACGGAAAGACCGACACCCGTGCGCTGCGTGCGCTCCTGGGTCTGGCGCCGGGGCCGGGCCCCGGTGCGGGGGGCTGAACGGACCCCGGCCGCCGGCCGTTTCACGTGAAACGGCGGATGGCTGCGGTGTCCTGCCCTCGCGCCCGCGACGTCCTGTGCAACGTCACATCAAAGTCTGTGGGTCCTGCTGTGGGTCCTGCTGTGGCTGCTTCTGCGGCTGCTTCTCCGTGTTCTGCCGCACGTCTTGCGCTACGTCGTACCGTGCGTGCTGCTGTGGGTGCTGCCGTGCGTCCTACGAAGGTGTGCTGCGTCCGTCCGGGGCTGCCCGTGAACGTCAACCGTGGTGCTGCGATGCGGAGTTGGTACGCGGCGTTCGGCCGCTACGACCAGCGGTCCCGACCTGCGCGCAACGCGTCCGCCCGGCTCAGACGGCACGGGCGTTGTGCGAACGGTCGCGGGCCGCCGGGATGAGCGGGGTGACCGGGGCGCTGCCGCCGTGGAGTGCGGCATCGGCGGGAGCGCTGTACAGCGGAGCGCTGCCGGCGAAGACGCGGGTGCGCGCGGTACGCGAGGTGGGCGAGGATCCGTGCGCCTCGGCGCCGATGCGCTGCTTGATGGTGGGCGGGAGCGACGGCAGCGGGTGCATCAGCCGGACGGAGCCGGACTGGCCGTACCGCGGTGCGGTGCGCGCGGCCGGCACGAGGGGCCGGACCGGCTCCGCGGCAGGGGTCACCGCGGGATCGTGATCCGGCTCGTTGCCGGTCACCGCCTTGGGGGTCGCCGGGCCCGGGTCCGTGCTGCCCAGGGTGCGCTCGTAGATCGCGGCGTCGCGGCGGGCCGCCGATGCCGCGGCGGAGACACCCAGTGACGCCAGCAGCTTGCCGAGGACGGCCAGGCACGCCGCCCAGAACTTCATGACCTTGGTCGCAGCCATGATCCCTCTCTTTCGGTCGGGACCCCACTGGGGGATCCACGCGTTCCTTCTGTTGCGTTTTCTTATGATGAGTACGCAATGGGAGGATTCACGGACCGACGCCCCCGGATCGGCGTTCTTCTGATGAACACCACCCGTCCGCAGTAGCCGGACCCGCGAAACCCCTGGCCCGGGGGGTGCGGGCAGGGGCGGAGCGGCCGGCTGCGGGGGCCGGGGGCGGGCGCGGCTGAGCGTCAGCGGATGCGCACGGTGGATCCCCGGGGTAGGCCTCTTGCAGACCGCGCGGCGCCGGACAGGTACCGGTGTCAGGCCGGTGCCGGCTCGCCGGATCGGGACATTTCCGCCATGATGCGGACCGCCGTGGGCTCCGGGGTCGTGGGCGGGATGATCAGCAGGTCCCAGCGGCCGACGCCGGTGGAGACCAGGCAGACGGTGTCCGGGCCGGAGCGGTTGATGGTCCGGCGGAGGCGGACGACATGGCCGGCGACGAGGATGCTGCCGGGCAGCGCGGGCCAGCCGGCGCCGTTCACCGTGGCATGGGTGATCCGCGGCCAGTCGAAGGGCAACGCGGCCAGCAGCTCGGGGAGTTCGGTGACCAGGTCGGCCGAGTGCGGCCACCAGACCCCGTCGATCCGCCGGGTCACCGCGCTGTGCGGTGCGATGGCCAGCCGGGCGACGGGCAGCGGCGCGTGGTGCCGGGGAGGATCGGGATGCGGGGCACGGCCCCCGGGGGCGGTGGTCATACGGGGCTCCTGACGCGACGGGCCGCGACCCGCGCCGGGTCCGGCCAGCGCACGTCCCATACCCAGCCGAGGCGTTCGAAGAGCCGGATGACCGCGGCGGACACATCGATCTGGCCGCGGTCGACACCGTGCCGGGCGCAGGTCGGGTCGGCGTGGTGGAGGTTGTGCCAGCTCTCGCCGAACGAGAGCAGGGCCAGCGGCCACAGGTTGGTCGCCCGGTCGTGGCGCCGGGTGCGGAACGGCCGGTCGCCGACCACATGGCAGAGCGAGTTGACGCTCCAGGTGACGTGGTGGAGCAGCGCGATCCGGATGAAGCCGGCCCACAGCAGGGCGGTCAGGGCGGTGACCCAGGTGCCCCCGAGGGCCCAGCCCAGGGCGAACGGCAGCGCCAGCGTGAGCAGGCACAGCGCGGGGAACGCCCGGTCCACCGCGCGGATGGCGGGGTCGGCGAGCAGGTCGGGCGCGTAGTGGTCGTGCGGGGTGGGGTCGTTGCCGAAGAGCCAGCCGATGTGCGAGTGCACCAGTCCCCGGAGCTGGCCGCGCAGGCTGGTGCCGTAGCGGTAGGGGGAGTGCGGGTCGCCGGGGCGGTCGGTGAAGGCGTGGTGGCGGCGGTGGGTGGCCACCCAGTCGATGACGTCGCCCTGGAAGCTCAGCGATCCGGCGACGGCGAGCACGACGCGCAGCGCGGGCGCCGCGGTGTAGCTGCCGTGGGTGAGGCCGCGGTGGAAGCCGATGGTGACGCCGAGGCCGGTCACGACGTAGAAGACGAGGGCCAGCAGCAGATCGGCGAGGTGGACGACGCTGCCCCACAGCAGCGGGATGGCGACGGCCAGGCCGACGAACGGGGCGACGACGATGATGCCGGTGACCGCGACATACATCCTCCGGCCGCCGCTCGGCCGCGGGTCGGGGCCGGTATCGGGGAACGGTGACGTCCCGTCGTACTCCTTCGCCGACGGAACGTGGCCGGCGGTCGGGGTCACCGCTCGTGACCCGTGTCCCGGGAGGATGGCGGCGGGCCCGCCGGATGCGGTCCGGGGTGGGCGCCGTGCGGGTGCTTGTGGAGCCGCTGCTGGAACGACTCCCACATGTGCGCATAGCGGTGCGGGTTGGGGCGTCCGGCCTGCTGGGCATTGACCCGGGCGAGGAACAGCACGCCCACCGCGACCAGGGCCAGCAGCACGATCAAGCTCAAGAAGGTCTGCATGGTGCTCACCCGAATACTTCCGGATATCCCAGATGATCTCGGAATTTCCTCGGCATTCTTCGCATTTCGACGACGCCTCCCACGGTACCCCGCGGTGGTGCCGCATAGCGCACCAAAGCGGGGCAGGGCGACGAGGGGCGGCGTCCGCGCACCTTCCACAGGGCGGTAGATTTTACTTCTGCATGACCAATGGCATACCGGAAGCATGCCTGACGCTCGCCTCACGCAGGGCTTCCGGATGCCGTCCGCCCGACCAGTCGAGGAGATCCAGATGGCGCTGTGGGACCGGATCAAGGATTCCGCGCAGACGATGCAGACCCAGCTCGTCGCCAGGAAGAACGACCTCAAGAGCGGCGCCTTCCGCGACGCGAGCATGGCGATATGCGCCCTGGTGGCCGCCGCGGACGGCACCGTCGACGCCGCGGAGCGGCGGCGGGTGGCACAGCTGATCGCCACCAACGAGGTGCTCCGGAACTTCCCGGCGGACGATCTCCAGCGGCGCTTCGACGGCTACCTGGACAAGCTCGCCGCCGACTTCGACTTCGGCAGGGTCGCGGTGCTCCAGGAGGTCGGCAAGGCGAAGAAGAAGCCGGTGGAGGCGCGGGCGGTCATCCAGATCGGCATCGTCATCGGCGGCGCCGACGGCGACTTCGACGCGACCGAGCGGGCACTGGTGCGCGAGGTGTGCTTCGCGCTGGGGATCGCCCCGGCCGAGTTCGACCTCTGACCGCATACGAAGGGAGCGGGCGCCCCACCGGGCTCCCGCTCCCCTGCCGCGCGGCCGGACCCGCTCAGACGTTGACGCCGAAGTCCGCCGCGATGCCCGCGAGCCCGGAGGCGTAACCCTGGCCCACGGCGCGGAACTTCCACTCCCCGCCGTGCCGGTAGAGCTCGCCGAAGACCATCGCGGTCTCCGTGGAGGCGTCCTCGGTCAGGTCGTAGCGGGCCAGCTCCGCCCCGCCCGCCTGGTTGACGACGCGGATGTACGCGTTGCGAACCTGGCCGAAACTCTGCCCCCGGCTCTGCGCGTCGTGGATGGACACCGGGAAGACGATCTTCGTGATCTCGGCCGGGACGCCGGTGAGGCTGACGTTGATGGTCTCGTCGTCGCCCTCCCCCTCGCCGGTCAGGTTGTCGCCGGTGTGCTGCACCGCACCGTCCGGGCTGTTGAGGTTGTTGTAGAAGACGAAGTGCAGGTCCGAGGCGACCTTGCCGCCGTCGGTGCACAGCAGCGCGCTGGCGTCCAGGTCGTAGTCCGCACCCGTGGTCGTCCGCACGTCCCAGCCGAGGCCGACCGAGACCGCGGTCAGACCGGGCGCCTCCTTCGACAGCGAGACATTGCCGCCCTTGGCCAGCGAGACTCCCATGGCTTCCCTCCAGGTGGTGCCGGTTTGCGTGATGGTGTGCCGGTATCGTCCGGTGTTGCCCGTTTTCCGGCGGTGATCCAGAAAAACTACAGGAGTGTAGAAGCCGGCGTCGGGGATCTGCGCCGCGCGGCGCAACCGCCGCGATCCGCGCGCGGCCCTGCACCACCGGACCGGCACCGGCCCTGGCCGGGCGGGCTCCGCGCCGTAAAATGCCGGGGTGTCCCGGACGGCCGGGACGCCCGGTGCGACGGGAGGCGACGAGATGGGCGGCACCCCTTTCGGGAAGGCCCTCGGCCAGAGCCCCGGGCGGGACCGGATCCGGCGCGGGCAGGGGCAGTTGGAGGCCCAGGTCCTGGCCGCGCTGCACCGCGCACCGGGCCCGGTCGCCGCCGCCTGGGTCCAGGACCGGCTCGGCGACGGGCTCGCGTACACCACCGTGATGACGATCCTGTCCCGGCTGCACACCAAGGGAGCGGTCACCCGCGAGCGGGCCGGCCGGGCGTACGTCTGGACGCCGGCCGCCGACGAGGCCGGGCTCGCCGCGCTGCGGATGCGCCGCGTGCTGGACGGCGAACCGGACCGGGACGCCGTACTGACCAGCTTCGTCTCCGCGCTGTCCGCACATGACGAACAACTGCTGCGCAGCCTCCTGGACCGCGTCGAGGACGGTGCGGACGGCGAGGACGCCGAAGATGCAGCCCCCGGCCCCGGAGCGGGTCCCGATCACCCCTCGGACGAAGCGCGCGGGGGCTGACCGGTGGGCGTCTTCGTGTTCCTGCCGCTGGTCCTGCCGCTTTGCACGCTGCCGATCGCCCGGCTCGCGGAGCAGCATCTCCACCCCCGGGTCACCACCCGCCTGCTGACCCTGCTCGCCGCGGTCCTCGGTCTGTGCAGCACGCTCTGCCTGGGGCTGCTGGTGGTCGTCGGCACCGCCCAACTGCCCGGCAATCCCCTGCCGGACAGCTGGTCGGACCCGGAGGTCCGGTCCGCGGTGCCCCATGCGGAGATCGCCGGCACCGCGGCGATCCTCGCGCTGGCCGCCGCGCTCACCGCGGTCGGCAGCACGCTGCGCCGCGACCGCCGCATCCGGGCACGGACCCACGGCGCGCTGGACGTGCTGCCGGCCGGCGCCGATCCCGCGGTGCTGCCGGACGACGATCCGTACGCCTATGCCGTGCCCGGCACCCCCGCGCGGCCGGGGCGGCCCGCCCGGCCCGGCCGGATCGCGGTCTCCCGGGGCATGCTGCGCAGTCTGGACGGCGACGAGCGGCGCGCCCTCTTCGCCCATGAGCGCGCGCATCTGCACTGCCGCCACCACCGCTATCTGCTCGCCGTACGGCTGGCCGGCTGCGTCAATCCGCTGCTGCTGCCGCTGCGTTCGGCGGTCGCCTTCAGCACCGAGCGCTGGGCGGACGAGGAGGCGGCGCGGGCGGTCGGCGACCGGCGGCTGACCGCGCGGGCCGTGGGCAAGGCGGCGCTGATCGCGCGGCCCGCGCCGTATCCGGGGCTGGCGCAGTTCGCAGCGCCCGAGCCGGGGCCGGTGCCGCGGCGGGTGGCGGCGCTGCTCGGACCGGTGCCGTCGGCGCGCAGTTGGCCGCCGGCGCTGACCCCGGCGGGGCTGGCCGCGCTGGTCGCGGCGGCGGGCACGGCGGCCTCCGCGCTGTCCTCGCTGAACGCAGCGGTAGCCCTGTTCCTCGTTCTGAAGGCGGCAACGCCCTTGTGAGGGCACACTGATGCCTGGCTCTCCAGCGCGCCACGCGGCGGACACCGATCTGTGATCCGTAGCACACCAGCCAACTTCTACAGCGTTGTAGAAGTTGCCGGTAGGGTTGCGCCTGACATGCGCAACGGGCGCGGCCGGAGGGGGAGATGGCGACGAGGTGCGGACCCCTGACCTGGGACAGCCCGCCTCCAGAAGCGGAGGTGCGATGGGTCTATCAGCCAGTCGAGGTCCAATATCCGGACGGCGCCTGGGAGTTGGGCCGGATCAGCGCCTGGTGGACGGACGCCGCGGGCGACGAGTGGTGCCTGCTGCGCACCGTGCCCGCCGGCACCAGCCCGCGGTGGCTCCGCTACGACCCGGAGTCCGTACGGCTCCTGCCCACCACGGGAATCTGAGCCGCCCGCACGGGCACCCGCCCCGCCCCGGATCGCCGCTGCTGCCGTCCCCGGCCACGGAAACCACGCCCTGTCCCGTACCCGCGCCGGTGCTGGGATACACGCGCGTTTCCAGATACGCGGCCATCCCCGGACGCCCGCGCGACTCCGTTTCCGCGCACCCCCTCGTACGGCAAGACCAGCTCCAGAAGGACCAGAAGGGCCATCGGCGTGCATGACAGGCAGACGCACAGGCAGACGGCCCGTCGGGGCGGCGGCGACGGGAGCGGGCGGGGCTCGGGGCGGCGCGCGGCGGCGGACGACGACGCGTTCGCCGCGGACGGCGTCACCCGCGCCGAGCGCCGCAAGGCCGGGAAGACCCGGATGACCCGGCGCGGCCGGATCCTGGCCTGGACGGGCGGGGTGGTCGGCGTCGTCCTGCTCGGCACGGCCGGGGTGGGCGCGTGGGTGTACCAGCACCTGGACGGCAACATCACCGGCGCGGACGTCGGCTCCACGCTGGGCGGCGACCGGCCGGTCAACCTCAGCCCCGGCTCCAAGAACATCCTGGTCGTCGGCTCCGACAGCCGGGCGGGCACCGGCGGCAAGTACGGCAGCGGCCTGACGACGATGCAGTCGGACACCCTGATGGTGCTGCACATCGCGGCGAACCATAAGTGGGCCACCGCGGTGTCCTTCCCGCGGGACTCCTGGGTGCGGATCCCGGAGTGCGACAAGGGCGGCGGCGGGCAGTCGTCACCGCACCACTTCAAGATCAACGAGGCGTTCTCGATCGGCGGGCTCAGCGGCGACGTCGGCAAGGCCGCGGCGTGCAGCATCAAGACGATCGAGAAGAACACCGGGCTGCGGATCGACCACTTCGTCTCCGTCAACTTCGAGGGCTTCAAGGGCATGGTCAACGCGCTGGGCGGCATCGAGGTCTGCCCCAAGCACGCCATCCACGACAAGAAGGCCCAACTGGACATGGAGGCCGGCTGCCAGACCGTCAAGGACGAGAAGGCGCTCGGCTACGTCCGCACCCGCTACAGCGTCGGCGACGGCTCCGACCTCGGCCGGATCGGCCGCCAGCAGGAGTTCATGAAGGCGCTCGCGGCCAAGGCCCAGTCCAAGCTCACCAGCCCGACCGATCTCTACGGCTTCCTGGACTCGGCGACCAAGTCCCTCACCACGGACAAGGATCTGGCCGGCATCCCGCCCCTGTCCGACCTCGCCTCCACGGTCAAGGACATCCCCTCCGACCGCCTCACCTTCCTCACCGTGCCCACCTATCCGCGCGAGGCGGACGTCCCCAGCGACAAGGCCAACGTGATCTGGCAGTACCCGGAGGCCGGTGAGCTGTTCAGCGACCTGGCCCACGACCACGAGGTCGGCGCCGCCGGGAAGGCCAAGTTCGCCGAGGCCGCCAAGAACCCGGTGACCGCGCACTCCGTCCGGATCCGGGTCCTCAACGGCACCGGCACGCCCGGCCGGGCCGCCACCGCCGCCGAGGAGCTCCGCAAGCTCGGCTTCACCGTCGTCTCCACCGGCAACGCCCCGACCACGGACAAGACCAGCATCAGCTACCCGGCTTCCCTGAAGACCCAGGGCGAGGTGCTCGCCGCCCGGCTGCCGGGCACCAAGGCCGCGGAGTCGGCGCAGGCGTCACCGGGCACGGTGACGCTGACCATCGGGCCGGACTTCACCACGGCCAACAGCTGACGCCTGCCGCGCAGTTGCGCTCCGGCTCGCCCGATCCGGAGCGCACCGCGGCGGGCGCCCGCCGTCCGTCAGGCGTGCAGCCGCTCGACGGGGCGAGCGGTGTGCACCTCGATGTCGTGCGCGGCGCGGTTGAGCAGCTGGTGGCTGAGGTCCGACAGCGCCCGCGCGACCGACAGCTCGTCCCCGATGGCGGGGACATTCTCGTCCGCCGGATTGCACCTGGCGGTTCCCTCACCGACGATCTGCCCGCCGTCCTCGCCGCGCAGCCGGGCCTCGGCCCTGACCTCGCTGCCGGATTCGACGATGCTGATCTCGGCTTTCCATGTCTTCGTACGCGTACCCGTACCCGTCACCGGAAGCCTCCCTCCGCCCCCTGGGAACAGTCCCCACACACAGCGTCGCACCGGCGCCCACGGGCCGCATCTGGAGGCTGCCCGCAGGGCAATTGGGGGGATAGCCCCATGGCCGGGCGGGCAGCCTCCTCCGTAATGTCGTGCGGGACGGGCCGGGATCCGGTGGGAGCAGGCCCGCGCGACGGGCCCCGGACCGTCACCCGGGGGCGCTCGGCAGGAGCGGCCAACTCATCTCGTATCAGGGGGAATTCATGCGCAGGCACGTCCGCTTCGTGGGAGCCGCCGCACTGGCCGGAATCGGGGTCCTCGCCCTCGGCGCGTGCAGCCTGGTGGCCGGCGAGACCTTCACGGACGACGCCACGGTGTCGCAGAAGATCACCTCCGTGCGGGTGGACACCAGCAACGGCGCGGTGACGGTGCGCGGCGGCAAGGGCGGCGACACGGTCTCCGTCCACCGCTCGGTCGACTACCGCGGCGACCGCCCGCAGGGGCCCAGCCACCGCGTCGAGGGCGGGACCCTGGTGCTCGGCGGCTGCGGCGACGAGTGCTCGGTGAGCTACACCGTCGATCTGCCCGGCACGGTCCCGGTCAGCGGCGAGACCAGCAACGGCGCGCTGAAGCTGTCCAGGGTGGGCGCGGTGAAGGTGGCCACCAGCTCCGGGCGCATCGACCTGGACCAGGTGTCCGGAGCCGTGGACGTCCGGACGACGAACGGCGAGGTCACCGGCAAGGGGCTGGCGGGCCCCCGCACCGCCGTCGAGACCTCGAACGGCCGGATCGACCTGACCACGACGACGCCGCAGGACATCCGGGCGAAGACGTCCAACGGCGCGATCGCGGTGACGGTGCCGAACGCCCGCTACCGGGTGTCCGCGGACACCGACAACGGCGCGAAGAAGATCGGCGTCACCCAGGACCCGGCAGGGCGGTACCGCCTCGACCTGAGCACGACGAACGGGGAGATCACCGCCGAGAGCGCCGCCGGCTGAGGCCGCTGCGCCGCCGCTCCGTCAGGTCGTGTGCAACGCCGTGCGCGGCCCCGCAGTGCGACGTCGTAAAGCTGCCGGACTGCGGGGGTGGCCGGGTGCTGGACCGGTGAGCACCGCAACAGGCCGCTCACCAGGACGGAATCCATGTCGACCGCCGCCCGCACCGCCACCGACTCCGAATCCGCAGCCGTATCGGCAGCCGTCTCAGCAGGGCCGGCAGCTGCCCGCTCGCCGCTGAACGGCTGGCTCGCCGTGATCGCGGTGATGCTGGGGATCTTCTCCGTCGTCACCACCGAAATCCTGCCGATCGGCCTGCTCACCGATATCGCGGCCGACTTCCGCATCTCGGACGGCACGGCCGGACTGACGATGACGCTCCCCGGGCTGCCGGCCGCCGGCGCCGCGCCGACCGTGACGGTGGCCACCGCCCGGATCGACCGGCGGCTGATGCTGTGCGCCTTCATCGCGCTGCTGGCGCTGGCGAACCTGCTCGCCGCGGTCGCGCCGGCCTACTGGCTGGTGCTGCTGTCCCGGGTCCTGGCCGGCGTCGTCATCGGGGGCTTCTGGTCGATCGGGGCCGGGCCGGCCGCGCGGCGGGTGCCCGCGGAGTCGGCGGGACGGGCCACCGCGGTGATCTTCTCCGCGGTTCCGCTGGGCTCGGTGCTCGGGTGCCCGCGGGGACCTACCTCGGCAACCTCGCCGGCCGGCGGACGACCTGCGCCGTCATGGGGGCGCTGTCGCTCGGCGCACTGTCCGGCGGAATGATCGTGGACCGTACGTCGCCGTCGACGGTGATGGTGCTGGGCGGGGCGACCGCGGCCCTGGTGGTCCCGGCGGCGTGGCCGCACTTCGCCAAGCGGCGGGAGTGGCCGCGGAGTTGAGGGGCCGGGCCGCGGTCAGCAGAAGGGCACGAGGGCGGCGTTTCACGTGAAACACCGCCCTCGTCACGCCACTTCGCGCCTCAGTCCTCCCCCTCCAGCTCGCCCTCCGTCTCCAGGAAGGCGTCCCGCAGGGCGGCCAGCGTCTCCGCGTCGGGCTTCTCCCACATGCCGCGGGACTCGGCCTCCAGCAGGCGTTCGGCGATGCCGTGCAGGGCCCAGGGGTTGGCCTCCTGGAGGAAGGCGCGGTTCTCCGGGTCGAGGACGTAGGTCTGGGCGAGCTTGTCGTACATCCAGTCGGCGACGACCCCGGTCGTGGCGTCGTAGCCGAACAAGTAGTCCACGGTGGCGGCGAGTTCGAAGGCGCCCTTGTAGCCGTGGCGGCGCATCGCCTCGATCCAGCGGGGGTTGACGACCCGGGCGCGGAAGACCCGGGAGGTCTCCTCGACGAGCGTCCTGGTGCGGACCGTCTCGGGGCGGGTCGAGTCGCCGATGTACGCCTCGGGGGCCTTGCCCTTGAGCGCCTTGACGGTGGCGACCATGCCGCCGTGGTACTGGAAGTAGTCGTCGGAGTCCGCGATGTCGTGCTCGCGGGTGTCGGTGTTCTTGGCGGCCACCGCGATGCGCTTGTAGGCGGTCTCCATCTCGTCGCGGGCCGGGCGGCCTTCGAGCCCGCGGCCGTACGCGTAGCCGCCCCACACGGTGTAGACCTCGGCCAGGTCGGCGTCGGTGCGCCAGTCGCGGGAGTCGATGAGCTGGAGCAGGCCCGCGCCGTACGTGCCGGGGCGGGAGCCGAAGATCCGGGTGGTGGCGCGGCGTTCGTCGCCGTGGGCGGCCAGGTCGGCCTGGGCGTGGGCCCGGATGAAGTTGCGGTCGGCGGGCTCGTCGAGGCCGGCGGCGAGCCGTACCGCATCGTCGAGCAGGCCGATGACGTGCGGGAACGCGTCCCGGAAGAAGCCGCTGATGCGGAGGGTGACGTCGATGCGGGGGCGGCCCAGCTCGTCGAGCGGGATGGCCTCCAGGCCGGTCACCCGGCGCGAGGCGTCGTCCCACACGGGACGGACGCCGAGCAGCGCCAGCGCCTCCGCCACATCGTCCCCGGAGGTGCGCATCGCGCTGGTGCCCCACAGCGACAGGCCCACCGATTCCGGCCAGTCGCCGTTGTCGTCGCGGTAGCGGGTCAGCAGCGAGTCGGCGAGCGCCTGACCGGTCTCCCAGGCGAGGCGCGACGGCACGGCCTTGGGGTCGACGGAGTAGAAGTTGCGGCCCGTCGGCAGGACGTTGACCAGGCCGCGCAGCGGCGAGCCGGACGGACCAGCCGGCACGAAGCCGCCGTTGAGGGCGTGCACCGTGTGGTCGAGTTCGTCGGTGGTGGCGGCCAGCCGCGGAACGACCTGCCGGGCGGCGAAGTCGAGGATGTCGGCGACCGCGGCCGGGTGCCCGTCGGCGACCCGCGCCACCGCGGCCGGGTCCCATGCCGCGTCCTCCATGGCCTGGACGAGCGCGCGGGCCAGGGCCTCGGCGTCGTCGGCGGCGGTCCGGGTCGCGGCCGACTCGTCCAGGCCCAGCGCCTCGCGCAGTCCGGGCAGCGCCGAGGTGCCGCCCCAGATCTGCCGGGCGCGCAGGATGGCGAGGACGAGGTTGACCCGCGCCTCGCCGGTCGGCGCGCCGCCCAGGACGTGCAGCCCGTCGCGGATCTGGGCGTCCTTGACCTCGCACAGCCAGCCGTCGACGTGCAGCAGGAAGTCGTCGAAGCCGTCGTCGTCCGGGCGTTCGTCCATGCCCAGGTCGTGGTCGAGCTTGGCGGCCTGGATCAGCGTCCAGATCTGGGCCCGGATCGCGGGCAGCTTGGCCGGGTCCATCGAGGAGATCGCGGCGTACTCGTCGAGCAACTGCTCAAGGCGGGCGATGTCGCCGTAGGAGTCCGCGCGGGCCATCGGCGGCACGAGGTGGTCGACGAGGGTGGCGTGCACCCTGCGCTTGGCCTGGGTGCCCTCGCCCGGGTCGTTGACCAGGAACGGGTAGACGAGCGGCAGGTCGCCGAGGGCCGCGTCCGGGCCGCAGGCGGCGGAGAGCCCGGCGTTCTTGCCGGGCAGCCACTCCAGATTGCCGTGCTTGCCGAGGTGCACCATCGCATCGGCGCCGAAGCCGCCGTCCTCGGCGGGGGCGGCGATCCAGCGGTAGGCCGCCAAGTAGTGGTGCGAGGGCGGCAGATCGGGGTCGTGGTAGATCGCGATCGGGTTCTCGCCGAAGCCGCGCGGCGGCTGGATGAGGATCAGCAGATTGCCGCGGCGCAGCGCGGCGAGCACGATGTCGCCCTCCGGGTTGCGGCTGCGGTCGAGGAACATCTCGCCCGGCGGCGGGCCCCAGTGCTCCTCGACGGACTCGCGGAGTTCCTGCGGCAGCGTGGCGTACCAGCGCCGGTAGTCGGCGGCCGGGATCCGGACCGGGTTGCGGGCCAGCTGCTCCTCGGTCAGCCACTCCTGGTCGTGGCCGCCGGCCTCGATGAGGGCGTAGATCAGCTCGTCGCCGTCGCCGGATGCGAGCCCGGGCACCGGCTCGGTGCCGAAGTCGTAGCCCTCCGCCTGGAGCCGGCGCAGCAGTTCGACGGCGCTCGCCGGGGTGTCCAGACCGACCGCGTTGCCGATCCGGGAGTGCTTGGTCGGGTACGCGGAGAGCACCAGCGCCAGCCGCTTCTCGGCGGCCGGGATGTGCCGCAGCCGGGCGTGCCGGACGGCGATTCCGGCGACCCGGGCGGCGCGTTCGGGGTCGGCGACGTACACCGGGAGGCCGTCCTCGTCGATCTCCTTGAAGGAGAACGGCACGGTGATCAGCCGCCCGTCGAACTCGGGCACCGCGATCTGCGAGGCGGCGTCGAGCGGGGAGACGCCCTCGTCGTTCTCCTCCCAGGCGGCGCGCGACCCGGTCAGGCACAGGGCCTGGAGGATCGGCACGTCCAGGGAGGCCAGCGCGCCCGCGTCCCAGGACTCGTCGTCGCCGCCCGCCGACGCCTCCGCGGGCTTGGTGCCGCCCGCGGCCAGCACGGTGGTGACGATCGCGTCGGCCGCGCGCAGCTCGTCGATCAGCTCCGGCTCGGGGGCCCGCAGCGAGGCGACGAAGAGCGGGAGCGGACGGCCGCCGGCCTGCTCGATCTGCTCGCACAGATCCCGTACGAAGCCGGTGTTACCGCTCATGTGGTGGGCGCGGTAGTAGAGCACGGCGACCGTCGGGCCGCTGACGTCGCGCGCCGCGCGCTCCAGCGGGCCCCAGGACGGCGCGGGCGCGGGCGGCTCGAAGCCGTGGCCGGTGAGCAGGACGGTGTCGCTGAGGAAGCGGGCCAGCTGCTCCAGGTTGGCCGGGCCGCCGTGCGCCAGGTAGGCGTGCGCCTCGGCCGCGATGCCGACCGGGACCGTGGACGCCTCCATGAGCTGGGCGTCGGGGGCCTGTTCGCCGGTGAGGACGACGACCGGGCGGTGCTGGTCCGCGGCCAGCAGCACGTCGAGCCCGTCCTGCCAGGCGCGGATGCCGCCGAGGAGGCGCACGACGACGAGGTCGGTGCCGTCGAGGAGGCCGGGCAGGTCGGCGACGTCGAGACGGGCCGGGTTGGCGAGCCGGTACGGCACGGGTCCCGCGGCGGCGCGGGCGCTGAGCAGGTCGGTGTCGGAGGTCGACAGCAGCAGAATCACGGCGCAGCCCTTCCTCGGGGTGTCCGCGCCCCGGGTGGTCGTATGGACGGCGGGAGTTCCTGGCTCACCCGGCGGTGGCCGGGTTCACAGTGGCGGGACCGCGCCGGATTCTCACCGGGCTTCCTCCCTTGGCGCCGTCGCTGGCGTCCGGCGGGTCAGCCGACCCACCGACCTGCATAGTAAGGGCTGCGTCCCGGCTGCGGGAGCGCGCCTCCGGGAGCGCTCGCCGGGGCCCCGCGCCCCCGGTTTCGGAGCGACCCGGCGTAGGTATGCTCGCCGCCATGCCGCCCTCCCCCGCACCGCTGCCCCACGGGACCGAACCGCCCGTACGGGATCGCGGTGACGCCTGCCCGGGAGCGCTGCGGCTGCATTCCGCCGCGGACGGCCGGCTGGCCCGAGTGCGGCTGCCCGCAGGGGACTTGACGGTGCGCCAGGCCACCGCGCTGGCGGACGCCGCCGAGCGCCTCGGCGACGGTCACCTCTCGCTCACCTCCCGCGGCAACGCCGAACTCCGCGGGCTGCCCGACGGCTGCGGCCGGCAGCTCGCGGACCTGCTCGCCGACGCCGGTCTGCTCCCTTCCGTCCGTCATGAGCGGATCCGCAACATCGTGGCCTCGCCGCTGGCCGGACTGGACCGGTACACCCCGCCTGACGTGCGGTTGTGGGCCCGCGGCCTGGAC
Organism: Streptomyces albospinus; assembly: GCF_014648695.1. Taxonomy (GTDB): domain Bacteria; phylum Actinomycetota; class Actinomycetes; order Streptomycetales; family Streptomycetaceae; genus Streptomyces; species Streptomyces albospinus. Next base: position 94,062 of record NZ_BMRP01000007.1, on the reverse strand, counting down.
GCGCTGCTGTGCGCGAGCACGGCCGCGACGGGGCTTTCGGGCCGTTTCCTCTTCGTCCTCGACGACGGGCGGGGGGACGTGGCGGGTCTCGGCGGCGATGTGACCTTGATCGCAGAACCGGGCAACGCTGCACCGGGCATCGCGGAATCGGCCGGGGAGAGCACCGCGGGTGCCGCGTCCGGGCGCGGGGCGCTGTTGCGGGTCGGTGACGACCCGGCGGTGCTGCGGATCGCCGGCGAGGACGTTCCGCGGGCCGCGCTCACCGCCGCCGAGACCTTTCTGACCGCCGCCGCGGCGAGCGGCAGCGGTGCCTGGCGGGTCCGCGAACTCCCCGCCGACCGCGCGCTCACCGCCCGCGAGGTGGCACGAGCGCTGCGGGCGGCGGGCATCGCGGCGGAGTACAAGGAAGCCGCGGAATACACGGAATACGCCGGGTACGCGGGATACCCGGAATACGCTGCCGAGGCCCCCGCCCCGCCGTACGCCGACTCCGGCGCTCCCGGCCTCGTCGACGGCGCCGACGGACGCCGGGCCCTCGCCGTCCTCGCACCGCTGGGCCGGCTGACCGTCACCCAATGGCGTGCGCTGACCGGCATCGCCGCCTCCGACGGCGCGGGCGAACTGCGCCTCACCCCGTGGCGCGGGATCGTCCTCCCCGGCCTGCCGGCCGCGACCGCGCCGTCGCGCCTCCGTGAACTCGCCGCCGCCGGACTGATCACCGACCCGGCCTCCCCCTGGCACCGCCTCAGCGCCTGCATCGGCCGCCCCGGCTGCGCCAAGTCCCTGACGGATGTCCGCGCCGATGTGGCAGCCGCCCTCGCCGCGGATACCTCCGCCCCCACGGGCGGCGCCGGCCTCCCCGTCCACTGGTCCGGCTGCGCACGCCGCTGCGGACACCCCCACGGAACCTGGGTCGATGTCGTCGCGACACCCGACGGCTACCGCACCACCGTCGTCCGGCCCGAGGACCCGGCACCGTCCCCCGTTGCACGGGAAACGCCACGACCGGCGCCGGTTTCACGTGAAACGGCCCAACTGCCCTCCGTTTCATGGGAATCCGCCGCACCGGAGCCGGTTTCACGTGAAACGCCGCCGGCACCGGGTCCGTCCCATGCCACCCCCGGCACCCCTCAACCCACCACCACCCCGAGGCCCCAGTGACCGCGTTCGAGTACGAAAAGGACGGGGCGGAGATCTACCGCCAGTCCTTCGCCACCATCCGCGCCGAGACGGATCTCTCCGGGCTGCCCGCCGACGCCGGCCAGGTCGCGGTCCGGATGATCCACGCCTGCGGCATGGTCGACCTCGTACGCGATCTGGCCTTCAGCCCCGGGGTCGTGGCGAGCGCCCGCACCGCACTGCGCGCCGGTGCTCCGATCCTCTGCGACGCCAACATGGTCGCCAGCGGCGTCACCCGTAAGCGGCTGCCCGCCGACAACGAAGTGCTCTGCACGCTCGCCGACCCGTCCGTGCCGGCGCTGGCCGCGCGGATGGGGACGACGCGCAGCGCCGCCGCCCTCGAACTGTGGCGGGACCGGATGGAGGGCGCCGTGGTCGCCTTCGGCAACGCCCCCACCGCACTCTTCCGGTTCCTCGAAATGATCGAGGAAGGGGCACCCCGCCCCGCCGCCGTCATCGGCATCCCCGTCGGCTTCATCGGCGCGGCCGAGTCCAAGGACGCGCTGATCGGCCACCCGTCGAAGCTGGATCACATCGTGGTGCGCGGGCGGCGCGGCGGCAGCGCCATGACCGCAGCCGCGATCAACGCCCTGGCAAGCGAGGAAGAGTGAGCGTGAGCGAGCAGCAGGCCCACAACGGCGTGCCGGAGCAGCAGACGGCGCAGCACCCCGAGCGGTCCACCGGCCGCCTCTACGGCGTCGGCCTCGGCCCCGGCGACCCGTCCCTGATGACCGTACGGGCGGTGGAGGTCATCGCCCGGGCGGATGTGGTCGCGTACCACAGCGCCCGGCACGGACGCTCGATCGCGCGCTCCATCGCCGCGCAGCACCTCCGCCCCGACCACATCGAGGAGGCGCTGGTCTACCCGGTCACCACCGAGTCGACCGACCACCCCGGCGGCTACCGGGGCGCGCTGGACGAGTTCTACGAGTCCGCGGCGGCCCGGCTCGCCGCCCATCTCGACGCCGGCCGCACCGTCGCCGTCCTCTCCGAGGGCGACCCGCTCTTCTACGGCTCGTACCAGCACATGCACAAGCGGCTGGCCGACCGCTATCCGACCGAGGTCATCCCCGGCGTCACCTCCATCAGCGCCGCCGCGGCCCGCCTCGGTACCCCGCTCGCCGAGGCCGACGAGGTGCTGACCATCCTCCCCGGCACGCTGCCGGAGGAAGAGCTGACGGCGCGGCTGGCCGCCACCGACTCCGCCGTCGTCATGAAACTCGGCCGCACCTTCCCGACCGTGCGCCGCGCCATGGAACGCTCCGGCCGGATCGCGGAGGCCCGCTACGTCGAACGCGCCACCATGCCCGGTGAGCGCACCGACCGGCTCTCCGCCATCGACGCGGACACCGTCCCGTACTTCTCGGTCGCGGTGGTGCCCAGCCGGATCGCGGCCACCGAACCGCCGCCGCCCGCGGAGCGCGGCGAGGTCGTCGTGGTGGGCACCGGTCCCGCCGGCCCCCTCTGGCTCACCCCCGAGTCGCGCGGCGCGCTGGCCGCCGCCGAGGACCTGGTCGGCTACACCACGTACCTGGACCGGGTCCCGATACGCCCTGGGCAGCGCCGCCACGGCTCCGACAACAAGGTCGAGTCCGAGCGCGCCGAACTCGCCCTCGACCTGGCCCGCCGCGGCCGGCGGGTGGCCGTGGTGTCCGGCGGCGACCCCGGCATCTTCGCCATGGCCACCGCGGTCCTCGAAGTCGCCTCCCAGGACCCCTACCGGTCCGTGCCGGTGCGCGTGCTGCCCGGGGTCACCGCCGCCAACGCCGCCGCCGCCCGCGCCGGCGCCCCGCTGGGCCACGACTACGCGGTCATCTCCCTCTCCGACCGCCTCAAGCCCTGGGACGTCATCGCCACCCGCCTCCATGCGGCGGCCTCCGCCGATCTGGCCCTCGCCCTGTACAACCCCGGCTCCCGCTCCCGTAAGTGGCAGGTGGCCAAGGCCCGCGAACTCCTCCTGGAACACCGCGCGCCCGACACCCCGGTCATCCTCGCCCGCGACATCGGCGGTCCGGAGGAATCCCTGCGGACCGTCCCGCTCGCCGACCTGGACCCCGACCAGGTCGACATGCGCACCATCCTCCTCGTCGGCTCGTCGCAGACGCAGGCGGTGCGGCGCGACGACGGGACGCAGACGGTCTGGACGCCCAGGAGGTACCCGGAGGCGTAGGGCCCGTCGGGTGGGCAGGGCCCCAAGGCGGGCCGTTCTCAGCCGAGTTGGCGGGTGCCCCGCGGCAGTCCGAGGGTCGTCCGCAGCCAGTCCGCGGCCTCCTCCGGTCCCGCGGCCACCGGCACCCCTTCGGGGGCGGGTGGCCGCTGGACGACCACCACCGGCACCCCGGCCTCACGCGCCGCGGCCAGCTTGGGGGCCGTCGCCGCCGCGCCGCTGTCCTTGGTCACCAGGACGTCGATCCGGTGGCGGCGCAGCAGGTCCCGCTCCCCGTCCAGGGTGAAGGGGCCGCGGTCCAGAACGGCCGTCATACGGGGCGGGTGCGGCGGCTCGGGCGCGTCGACGGAGCGGACCAGGAACCAGAGGTCCGTGAGGTGGGCGAAGTGGGACAGCCCCATCCGGCCGGTGGTGAGGAAGACCCGGGCGCCCAGGCCGGGGAGGGCCCGGGCGGCGTCGGCCAATGAGGGGACCTGGTGCCAGATGTCGCCGGGTCCGGGGACCCAGCCGGGACGGCGGAGTGCCAGCAGGGGAACATGGGCGGTGGCGGCGGCCTGGGCCGCGTGGAAACTGATCGTGCCGGCGAAAGGATGGGTGGCGTCGATGAGCGCGTCCACCGCGTGCTCGCGCAGCCAGCGGGCGAGGCCCTCGGGGCCGCCGAACCCGCCGATGCGCACCTCCCCGGCGGGCAGCCGCGGCGCCGCCACCCGTCCGGCGAGGGAACTCGTCACCCGTACCCCCGGCTCCGGTTCGAGGACGGCGGCCAGGCGGCGGGCCTCCGTGGTGCCGCCGAGGACCAGTACGTGGCGGGCGGGGTCGTTCATCGGCATGGGTGGTGGGTTCCTCCGTGGCTGACGCGCAACCGAAGGGTACGGGAGGGCGGAGCGCACAGCTCGCGCACACCGGGCTGCGGCACGGGTGGACGACCGGGGCGTGCGCCACGGCGGCGAGCGCCGCCGCGTACACGGCGCTGCTGAGCGGGGAGTTCCCGGACCCGGTGACGATCACGCTGCCGAAGGGCCAGACGCCGTCCTTCGCGCTCGCCGTCGAGGAGCTGACGGCCCCGGGGCCGGAGCCGGCCCGCGCCATGGCCGGGGTGGTGAAGGACGCGGGGGACGATCCGGACGTGACGCACGGGGCGTTGGTGCGCGCCACGGTGCGCGCGCTGCCGGCCGGTTCGGGCGTGGTGTTCAGGGCCGGTCCCGGGGTGGGGACGGTGACCCGGCCGGGGCTGCCGCTGGATGTCGGCGAGCCCGCCATCAACCCCGTGCCGCGGCAGATGATCCGGGAGCATCTGGCGGCGGTCGCCGAACGGTACGGCGGCGGGGGAGCGGCGGACGTCGAGGTGGAGGTCTCCGTCGATCACGGCGAGGAGATCGCCCGCAGCACCTGGAATCCGCGGTTGGGGATCCTGGGCGGGCTGTCGATCCTGGGGACGACCGGGATCGTCGTGCCGTACTCCTGTTCGGCATGGATCGACTCGATCCGGCGCGGGGTGGATGTGGCGCGCGCCGCGGGACGGCGGCATGTGGCCGGGTGCACGGGATCGACTTCGGAGAAGGTCGCCGTCGCGCTGCACCATCTGCCGGAGGACGCACTCCTGGACATGGGGGATTTCGCGGGGGCGGTGCTCAAGTACATCCGCCGCCATCCCGTCGACCGGCTGACGATCTGCGGCGGCTTCGCCAAGCTGTCCAAACTGGCGGCCGGGCATCTGGACCTGCACTCGGCGCGGTCCCAGGTGGACAAGGGCTTCCTGGCCGAGCTGGCTCGGCGGGGCGGCGCGGACGAGGCGCTGGCGGACGCGGTGGCCGGGGCCAACACCGGCCTCGCCGCACTCCAGTTGTGCGCGGCGGCCGGCGTTCCGCTCGGCGACCTGGTGGCGGCCACGGCACGTGACGCGTCACTGGCCGTGCTGCGCGGAGCGCCGGTAGCGGTCGATGTCATCTGCATCGACCGGGCGGGGATGGTCGTGGGACGGGCGGAGCCGCGCGGGCCGGGAGGCTGAACGGGCCGCTGCCTGACGGTTTCACGTGAAACCGCGCCGCGGCGGTTGGACGCCGGAAGAGACCGGCGCCCCGCCGCGCGGCCCGTCGTCACATCTGCGGCATCTCGTTCCGGCGCCCGAAATCGCCCTCGCGGCCCTTGTCCATGCGCTGGAGACCGGTTCTCTCGTGAGGGTGGAAGGCAGGTCCGTAACCGTGGTCCCGCCAGCAGGCGGCATCCCCACCCGTCAGTGCGCCCACCGCCGACCCAAGGGCGCAGGCGGCCATTCTGATCGGGCTTTCCTTCATCTCGAAGTGATGGCGCTTCATCTTGGCGTGGTCTTCCTTGCCGTCGGCGCTGGCGACGGTGCTGCCGCACAGGGTCAGCAGGGTCGCGGCGACGGCCGCGCCCGCGGCCATTTTGGTACGCATCGTGGCGTGCTCCTTTGCATCGGTCCCCCCGGTGTCGCAGCTTCCTTACCGGCAGCCCTCGACACAGAAACGGACATTCACCCCGATGCGGTCATATAATCAGCCGGACAGGCTCGATCGGCCCATCACGGCGCTGACGCACCCTCAGAGGCCGCCGGTTCTCCGCACGGTGCGTGCGGGCGCTCCCGCTCCGCCGAGTAGAGGTGGCTGTCGCGGAACTGCTCGGCACCCAGCGTGCGGCCGACCATGATCACTGCCGTCCGGACCACCCCCGCCTCCTTCACCTGACCGGCGATATCGCCCAGCGTGCCGCGCAGGACGAGTTCCTCGGGGCGGGAGGCCATCGCCACGACAGCGGCCGGGCAGTCGGCGCCGTAGTGCGGCAGGAGTTCGTCCACGATCCGGTCGACGTACATGGCCGCAAGGTGGAGCACCAGCAGCGCACCGCTGCGCCCCAGCGTGGCCAGGTCCTCGCCCTCGGGCATCGGAGTGGCACGCTGTGCGACGCGGGTGAGGATGACGGTCTGCCCGACGGTGGGCACCGTCAGTTCGCGCTTGAGGGCCGCCGCCGCGGCGGCGAACGCGGGCACACCGGGCACGACCTCGTACGGCACCCCGGCCGCGTCCAGGCGGCGCATCTGCTCGGCCACCGCGCTGAAGACGGACGGATCGCCGGAGTGCAGCCGGGCGACGTCCTGGCCCTCCTCGTGGGCCCGCACCATCTCCGCCGTGATCCTGTCGAGGTCGAGCTGCGCGGTGTCGATCAGCCGCGCCCCGGGCGGGCATTCGGCGAGCAGCTCGCGCGGCACCAGGCTGCCCGCGTACAGGCACACCCCGCAGGCGGCGAGGGTACGGGCACCGCGCAGGGTGATCAGGTCGGCGGCGCCGGGACCCGCGCCGATGAAGTGGACGGTCATGGTTCCTCGGTCTCCTGGGGGACGGGGTGCACGGAGGTTTCCCGGGCACCGGGCTCTGCGGGTTTCACCGCCGACCACTGGGTGACCGGCATCGCCTGCCGCCAGCCCGTGAAGCCGCCGACCGGCACCGCGTGCGCGACCGCCAGCCGCACCAGTTCGCCGCCGAACCGCCGGTACCGGTCGGCGAGCAGAGCCTCGGACTCCAGCGTCACGGTGTTCGCGACGATCCGGCCGCCCGGCGGCAGCGCCGCCCAGCAGGCGTCCAGCAGGCCGGGGGCGGTCAGGCCGCCGCCGATGAACACCGCGTCCGGCGTCGGCAGCCCGTCCAGCGCGGCGGGCGCGGGGCCGTGCACCACACGCAGCGCCGGTACGCCGAGCGCGTCGGCATTGCGGGCGATCCGCGCGGCCCGTACGGCGTCGCGCTCGACGCTGACCGCACGGCAACTGCGGTGCGTGCGCAGCCATTCGATGGCGATGGAGCCGGAGCCGCCGCCGATGTCCCAGAGGAGTTCGCCGGGCGCGGGCGCCAGCGCGGCCAGGGTGGCGGCCCGGACATGACGCTTGGTCAGCTGACCGTCGTGCTCGTAGGCGTCGTCCGGGAGCCCGGGAACGGCCGGCAGCCGCAGTGCGCCCGGCGCGCGGACGCAGTCCAGCGCGATGACGTTCAGCGGATCGCCCGCCGGCGCGTCCCAGCCGTCGGCGGTGCCCTCGGCCAACCGCTCGCGCGCGCCGCCGAGTTGCTCCAGGACACGCATCCGGGTCGGCCCGAAGCCCCGCGCCCGCAGCAGCGCCGCGACCTCGCCGGGCGTCCCGGCCCCGGCCGACAGCACCAGCACCCGCCGCCCGTCGTGGAGCGCCCGCGCCAGGTTCCCCGCGGGCCGCCCGACGAGCGTGACGACCTCGGTGTCCTCCACCGCCCACCCCAGCCGGGCGCAGGCGTAGGACACGGACGACGGATGCGGCAGCACCCGCAGCGGCCGGGGCGCCGCCGCCCCCTCCGCCAGCACCTCGGTCAGCGTCCGGCCGATCCCGTGGAACATCGGGTCCCCGCTGGCCAGTACGCACACCCGGCGGCCTTCGTACGCGGCGAGCAGCCCCGGTACGGCGGGCCGCAGCGGCGAGGGCCACGGCACCCGCTCCCCCGCGCACTCCGCGGGCAGCAACCCGAGTTGCCGCGCCCCGCCGATCAGCACCTCGGCCGCGGACAGCTCCCGCCGGGCGGTGGCGGACAGGCCGTCCCAGCCGTCGGCCCCGATGCCTACGACGGAGAGGGGTGGTGGGGCGCTCACTGCCGGGTACCTCAAGGGGCGCGAAGGGACGGGGACGGGTGCCGAACTCTACTGACCGGCCGGGCCGCGCCCTCCCGCGGGGAGGCCACAGCGGGTCCGCGAGGTGACCGAACGCCCCTATTGCACATAGGTTGCAATTACTTGGTATGACTATGACTGTCCGGGGACACCGAACGGGACACGACACGAGGGGAGTGCGGTCCATGGGCTCGCCAGTGGTGCTGGGCATCGAGTCGTCCTGCGACGAGACGGGCGCCGGCCTGGTGCGCGACGGGCGGCTGCTCGGGCACGCGCTCGCGTCGAGCATGGACGAGCACGCCCGGTTCGGCGGCGTGGTGCCGGAGATCGCCGCGCGGGCGCATGTGCACGCGCTGACCCCGGTGGTGCGGGGCGCGCTGGCCGACGCCGGGCTGCGGGCCGCCGATATCGGGGCGGTGGCGGTGACGACCGGACCGGGGCTGTCCGGTGCGCTCCAGGTGGGGCTGGCCGGCGCCAAGGGACTGGCGTACGCGCTGGGGGTACCGCTCTACGGGGTGCACCACCTGGCGGGGCATGTCGCCGCCGACACCCTGGAGCACGGTCCGCTGCCCGACCCCTGCATGGTGCTGATCGTCTCCGGTGGGCACACCTCGCTGCTCCTCGTACGCGACCTGGCCCGCGACCGCATCGTGCACCTCGGCGACACTCTGGACGACGCCGCCGGGGAGTGCTTCGACAAGGTCGCCCGGGTCTTCGGGCTGCCGTATCCCGGCGGCCCGGCCATTGACCGGACAGCGCGCGAGGGGGATCCGCGCGCTGTCCCTTTTCCCCGTCCGCTCACCGCGGGCCCACCCGAGAAGCGGTTCACCTTCTCCTTCTCGGGGCTGAAGACCGCGGCGGCACGCTGGGCGGAGAGCCATCACGCCGGGGGGCGCCCGCTGCCGGTCGCCGACGGTGCGGCGGCGCTCCAGGAGGCGGTCGCCGATGTGCTGACCCGCAAGGCGGTGGCCGCCTGCAGCGAGCACGGTGTGGGGACGCTGGTGGTGGTCGGCGGGGTGGCCGCCAACTCCCGGGTCCGCGCGCTGGCGGAGAAGCGCTGCACCGCGGCGGGCATCACGCTGCGGGTACCGCCGCTGCGGCTGTGCACGGACAACGGCGCGATAATCGCCGCGGTCGGCGATCTGCTCGTCCGGGCGGGTGCCGAGCCCGCTCCGCTCGATGTCTCGATCGACCCGTCGGCGCCGCTGGAGTACGCCGCGCTGCACCCGGTGACGGCGGGGCGGGCACTCGCCGCGTGAGGGGTGCCCGGTACGCGGCAGCGCGGGCGCACCGCTTCCGGAATGGCGTCGTTTCCGGGACGGCGTGTTTCACGTGAAACGGCGGCCGGGCGTGCGGCAGCGCTGTCCGGCGCCGCTGGTGCCGGTCCGCGCACTCGGTTCGCTGCACCGCTCTGACCAGGGACGATACGCCGTTCGACGGTAATGACAACGGTCACCGGTGCAGCCTTTGGATCTTTTGTAGAAGTGCGGTTTGCTTCGCAGCGAGGACCCAGGAAGGAGCGCGCCCATGACCGAGCACGCCCACAGCGGCCACAGCCACGCGCACAGCCACTCGCACGCCGTCTCCCCGGACGCCGACCGGCGCTGGCTGAAGGCCGCGCTCATCCTGCTCACCGCCTATATGGCGGTCGAGGTCTCCATCGGCTTCCTGGCGCAGTCGCTGGCGCTGATCTCGGACGCCGCCCACATGCTCACCGACGCGGTCTCGATCGTGCTGGCGCTGGTCGCGATGCGGCTGGCCGCGAAGCCCGCCCGGGGCGGGTACACGTACGGGCTCAAGCGCGCCGAGATCCTCTCCGCGCAGGCCAACGGCATCACCTTGCTACTGCTGTCCCTCTGGCTCGCGTACGAGGCGGTACAGCGGCTGATCTCGCCACCCGCGGTCACCGGCGGGCTGGTGGTGGTCACCGCGCTGTCCGGTGTGGTGGTGAACCTGATCTGCACCTGGTTCCTGTCGAAGGCCAACCGCTCCAGCCTCAACGTCGAGGGCGCCTACCAGCACATCCTCACCGACCTGTTCGGCTTCATCGCCACCGCCATCTCCGGTCTGATCGTGCTGACCACGGGCTTCGAGCGGGCCGACGCGATCGCCTCGCTCGTCGTCGTGGCGCTGATGCTCAAGGCCGGTACGGGCCTGGTGCGGGAGTCCGGCCGGATCTTCATGGAGGCCGCCCCGGCCGGGATCGACCCGGACTCCTTGGGCGATCACCTCGTCGCCGCCGACCAGGTCGTCGAGGTCCACGACCTGCACATCTGGCAGATCACCTCCGGGCAGCCGGCGCTCTCCGCGCACATCCTGGTCGCGCCGGCCGGCGACTGCCACAAGGTCCGCCGCAGCCTCCAGGAACTGCTGAGCGGGGAGTACGGCATCACCCACGCCACCCTCCAGGTCGACCACGTCGGCGAACAGGACGACGAAGAGCTGCTGACGCTGGGTCCCGGCCCCGGCCCCGGGCCCGAGCCGGCCTCCGGTCACTGCGACGACTCCCACGGGCCCGTGCACCGGCCGGGGCCGCACCAGCACTGAGCGCCGCCCGCGGGCCGCCCTCACTCGGGTGAACCCGGCCCGCGAACGCCCCGCAAGCCACCGACCGGAGCGGCCCCGGTGCTCGGATGACGGCATGAGAACTGCCGCCGCCTGCGCGCTGCTGTACGCCGCCACGCTCCCCGCACCAACGGCCGCCGCACCCGCCCCGCCCGCCGTCTCGGTTTCGGTATCGGTGACCGACGGGGTCGACCGGGCCGAGTCGGGCAGGCGGCTCGACTACCGCGTCACCGTCCACAACCTGGGCGCCAACGACGTCCACAGGGCCCGCATCGAGCAGGAGATGCCGGCCACCACCATCTCGGCCACCGCGGACGGCGGCACCGTCGACGGCCACGGGATGGGCGAGCAGAAGGCCGTCTGGCACGCCGATCTGCCTGCGCACGACATCCAGGTGTTCACCGCCGGCGCGGTGCTCGGTGCCCCGCGTGCCCCCGGCGTCACCGCCGCTCCCGGCACCCTGCGGGCCGCTTCCACGGTCTGCGTCTACGCCGGCCCGTCCGCTGCGCCCACCGCCTGCTCCGGCAATCTGGACGACCTGCCGGAGTCCCGGTCCGAGCCGGAGCGCCGGGACGGGTGGGTGTGGTGGGGCGTGGCGGCCCTGGTCTGCGCGGTGTTCGTCCCCGGGGCGGTCCGGACGATCCGGCGCGGCCGGGCCCGGCGAGCCGGCTGACAACGGCGACCGCC
>NZ_BMRP01000007.1:34262-82799 GCF_014648695.1 Streptomyces albospinus | reverse complement strand
GGTCACCCATTGGCACCGGCCCCGCTCGCGGCCGGGCGCCCCACGGACTTGCCTGGAGCGTGGCCGTAGTCCGCCGTTTCAGGAAGGACCGGGACGCGATGTCAGCGAGCGCACCCGTACGCGCCGACGGCCGGGTGACGGCGGCGCGGTGCCCTCCCGGGCAGCCGCCGCGCCGCGGACGCTCGCTGGCCGGCGGGGTGCTGCTGCTGGTCGGGACGCTGCTGCTGCCGCTGAGCCTGACCGCCGTATGGGCCCGCGCGGAACTCACCGACACCGACAGCTATGTGGCCGCGGTCGCCCCGCTCGCCGGGAATCGCGCCGTCCAGAACGCCATCGTCGACGACGTCACCAACGGCGTGATGCCCCACGTCCGGCTCGACGGGCTGCTCAAGGTCGTCCCGCGGGCCGAACGGCCCGCACTGCGGCGGAAGTTCACCCGCGGCATCCGCGAGTTCGTCGACAAACAGGTCCGCCAGGTCGTCACCGGCCGCACCTTTCCCTCCGTCTGGACCGGTGTGCACCGCACCGCGCACCAGGCCCTGGACGGCACGCTGGCCACCTCGGTCGACTCTCCCGTCACCCTCGACCTCACCCCGGTGGTCGAACGCGTCAAACACCAGCTGAGCGGCAACGGCCTGGGCATCGACATCGCCCGCCGGATGCCCCGCACCGGAGCCTCGATCGTGCTGCTGAGATCGCCGGACGTGCCGCGGTTTCGCGCGGGGTTCCAGGTCGCGCGCACCGGGGCACTGGTGCTGCCGCCGGCCGCCGCGCTCTGCCTGCTGGCCGGGCTGTTGCTGGCCCGGCGCCGGCGCCGGGCGCTGATCTGCGCGGCGGGGGGCTGCACGGTGGCCTGCGCCCTGCTGGCCGCGGCGCTGGCGCTGGTCCGCACCCGGGTCCTGGACGCGCTGCCCGCCTCGGTCTCCAGGCCGGCCGCCGATGCGTACGCGGACGCGCTGACCGACCCGCTGCGCACCGGCGTGTGGTGCGCCATCGGCGGCGGAGCCCTTGTCTTCGCGATCGCCGCCGCGGGCCCGCTGACCACCCGCGTGCTCCGCTCACCCGCCTGACCTCCGGTTCCCAGCGGGCCCCCGTGACCGCGGCGACGGCGACCACCCCATCGAGGAGCAGAACCTCACCGACGAGCGGAACGCGCACCCCACCGAGCCCCTGTGCGCGGTGCGGGACACCTCCAACGCCCCCGTGAGGCCGTAGGAGTTGACGCGGAAGACGCTCCGCGGGCGGGCGGTCTCAGATCGCCAGGACGGTCTTCCCCTGCGCCCGTCCGGTGCGGCTCGCCGCCAGCTCCTCGGGGGCCTCCTCCAGCGGGACCTCGCGGCCCACGAGAACCGTCAGACGGCCCGCGTCGAGATGGCCGGCGAGGATGTCCAGCAGTTGCGGGGACGGGCGGTTGACGAAGTTGAAGCCGCGCAGATTGTGCTCGGTGAGCACATCGGCGTCGGCCGAGCCGATCAGTGAGACGGCCGTGCCGCCGTCCCGCACGGCCCGGGTCAGCTCGATGAATTCTTCCGGACCGCTGGTCATGTCGATCAGGACGTCCACCCCGTCCGGGTGCGCCGCCAGGACCTGATCGGCGACCGAGCCCGCGGTGTGGTCCACGGTCTCCGCGGCGCCCAGGGTCCGCATCAGCTCCGCCTTGGCGGGCCGCGCGGTGGCGATCACCTCGGCCCCGCGGCCGGCCGCGAGCTGGGTGGCGAAGGTGCCGACCCCGCCGGTCGCGCCGACGATCAGCACCCAGCGGCCCTCGCCGATCCGGGTCTCCTCGACGAGGTTGTAGGCGGTCATCCCGGCCGTCGGCACGGCGGCCGAGGTCGCGTAGGTGACGCTGCGGGCGGCCGGCCCGATGGAGTTCTCGTCGGCGACCGCGAGTTCGCAGTACGAGCCGCCGCCCTGCTCCGGCCGCTGGAACTGGCCGAACACCGGGTCGCCGACGGTGAACCGCCGTACGCCGGGCCCGACCGCGACCACCTCGCCCGCTCCGTCCGTCCCCATGACCAGAGGGAAGGCGGCCTTCACTGCGTCCCCGAACATGCCGTCGGCCAGCTTCCAGTCGACCGGGTTGAGTCCCGCGGCGGCCAGCCGCACCAGGACCTCCCCGGGCCCGGGCTCGGGCTGCGGCAGATCCATGAGCTGCGGCTGTTCACCGAATGCGCTGACTGCTACGGCTCTCATGCGGCGTTCCCTTCCACCCGTCCGAGGAGGCCGGGTGGATCGTAAGCACGGGGGTGGGGCCGGACGCGGCAGGACGGGAGGCGGTGCCCCGGAAGCAACTCTTACGGCCCCCGTCCCGTATCGGCCTGCCCACTCGATTGCCCGCATGACGGGACCGGTGGCGGACCGCGGGATTCAATGGCGCAATGATCCGGTTCGACTCCGTCACCAAGCGCTACCCCGACGGGACCACCGCCGTCGACAACCTCTCCTTCGAGGTCGGCGAGGGCGAGTTGGTGACCCTCGTCGGACCCTCGGGCTGCGGCAAGACGACGACCATGATGATGGTCAACAGGCTCATCGACCCCACCCAGGGCCGGATCTTCGTCGAGGACTCGGACATCGCCGGCGTCGATCCGGTCAAGCTCCGCCGCCGCATCGGCTATGTCATTCAGCAGACCGGTCTCTTTCCGCACCGCACCGTCCTCGACAACACCGCGACCGTGCCGTTCCTGACCGGCTGGAAGAGGTCCAGGGCGCGCGAGCGGGCCGCCGAACTCCTGGACCTGGTCGGGCTGGACCCCGCCGTCTACGGCTCGCGCTATCCCGACCAGCTCTCCGGCGGCCAGCGCCAGCGGGTCGGGGTGGCTCGCGCGCTGGCCGCCGACCCGCCCGTGCTGCTGATGGACGAGCCGTTCGGCGCGGTCGACCCGGTCGTCCGCGAGCGCCTCCAGAAGGAGTTCCTGCGGCTCCAGGCCACCATGCACAAGACGGTGCTGCTGGTCACCCATGACATCGAGGAGGCCATCCGGCTCGGTGACCGGATCGCGGTCTACGGACAGGGCCGCATCGAGCAGTACGACACCCCGGCGAGCGTGCTCGGCGCCCCCGCCACCCCGTACGTCGCCGAATTCGTCGGCACCGACCGGGCGTTGAAGCAGCTCTCGGTCACCGGTATCGACCGCGACGACCTGGAGCGCCCGCCGTTCGCCCGACTCGCCGAGCCCGCCGCCGAGGCGGTGACCCGGTTGCGGTCCGAGGGCGCGCGGTGGGCGGTGGTGCTGGACGGCGACGGCGCACTGCACGGCTGGGTGGGCACGGAGAAGCTGGCCGGCGCCGGCGGCACCGTCGCCGACCACGCCCGACGGATGGAGGCATGGGTCCCGGTGACGGGCACCCTCAAGGCGGCCTTCAGCGAGATGCTCAAGCATGACGCCGGCTGGATCGCGGTCCTGGACGGCCACCGGTTCCTGGGCGTGCTGACCCCCACCACCCTCCACGAAGCGCTGCGCCGCACCATCTCCCCGGACGAGCGGGGAGTGCCGCGGGGCCGCGCAGAGGTGGACTCCGTCCCGACGGAGTGAGGCGAGCCCACACGGCGTCGTACGGCAGGAACGTGGCGTTTCACGTGAAACATGAGGGATGGTGCCCTGTTTCACGTGAAACACCTGCATATCATTGACGTTTCACGTGAAACGCCACGCCGCCTCCGTCAGCTTTTCCTCAACAGCCCCTTCGACACGAGGTAGTTGTGTGCCACGTCTGCCGGAAGCCGTCGCCAGCTGTCGACCTGTTCGTTCAGGTTGGCCAGATCAGCAGTGGTCAGCACGGTGTTGAGGCGGTTCAGCGCGGCAACCGGGCGGGCGCTGCCGGCGCGGGCGCGATTGACGACGGGCACGACATAGTCGGCGTTCTGGAGCTTCTTGTCGTCGTCGAGGACCACCAGCCCGAACTGGTCCAGGGTCGCGTCGGTACTGGTGGTCAGCACCATCTGGTCCTGACCGTTCTGCACGGCCTGCTTCGCAGGGGTGGTGCCGACGCCCTTCGGGTCGACCGCGGTGATGTCGATCCCGTACGTCTTCCTCAACCCCGGTGCACAGAACGGCCGCTGGACACATTCGTCGCCCGCCGCCAGCCGGACCGGCAGCTTGGCGCGTCCCAGGTCGCTGAGGGTCTTGAGATGGTGCTCGGCGGCATACGCGGCGCTCACCGCGAAGGCGTTCTGGTCGACGGCCCGGCCCGCCGGGAGCACGGTCAGGCCGCGCGGGGTGGCCAGCCGGCGCAGTGCGGCCATGGTCTCGCCGAGGTCGGGGGAGGCGACCGGGGCGGCCTTCGGGCCATGCTCCTTGGCGTTGAGCCAGTCGGCGAGGGTGGCGGCGTACTCGGGCACGACATCGATCTGGCCGGACTCGACCGCGGGCTCGTACAGCTCGCGGTTGCCGACGGTGAGGATGTCCGTGTGGTAGCCGGCCCGGCGGAGCAGTGCCGCGTACATCTGGGCCAGCAGCTCGCTCTCGGTGAAGCCGGCCGAACCGACGGACAGATCACGGCTGTTGCCGGGCGAGGCGGTGATCGCGCCGCGGTTCTCCAACGACGGCCCGCCGGTGCACGCCGTCGGACCCACCAGCGCGATCAGCGCGGACAGTGCCGTCAGGACAGGGCTGCGGGCCGTGGGGAACGGGACGGACGTACGGGCCGGTCTCACCGGGTCCGCCCCCGCACCCACACCGGTGCGAACCGCTGCGCCAGCTCGAATGCGGCCTCCATCAGCAGCGCGAACACCGCGACCACCACCGCCCCGGCCACCACCTGCGGGGTACTGGCCAGGTTGAAGCCCGCGGTGATGATGCGGCCGAGCCCGCCGCCGCCGACCAGCGCGGCGAGTGTGGCGGTGGCGACGAGCTGCACGGCGGCGATCCGGACGCCGGTCAGGACGAGCGGAAAGGCGAGCGGCGCCTCGACGCGCCACACCAGCTGCGCCCCGGTCATCCCCATGCCCCGCGCGGCCCGCACCACGTCCTGGTCGACCTCTCGCATGCCGACGTACGCATTGGTCAGCAGCGGCGGAATGGCGAACAGCACCAGCGCGATGACCGTCGGCCACTGCTCGTGCCGCCCGATGGGCGTCAGCAGCAGCAGGACGAGAACGGCGAAGGTCGGCACCGCACGGCCGACGTTGGCGAGGTTGACCGCCAGCGCGCCGCCCCGCCCCAGATGCCCCAGCGTCAGCGCGATCGGCAGCGCGATCAGCGCGCTGATGGCGAGACAGGCGAAGGTCAGGACGAGATGCTGCTCCAGCCGGTGGCCGATGCCGTTCTCGCCGGACCAGTTGGCGGCGGTGGTCAGCCAGGACCAGACCGCCGGGAGGGTGTTCATGCCCGCCGCCCGGAGGCGGTGAGCAACCGCCTTCCACGTGCGGACCGGGGCCTCCGGACCACCCGCCGCCACGGGGTGAGCAGGCGTTCCGCAGCGAGCAGCAGCACGTCGAAGACCACCGCGATCAGTACGCAGAGCACGGACGCGGTCAGCACCTGCGCCTTGAAGAACGCGTTCATGCCCGCGTAGATGAGGTTGCCCAGCCCGCCGTAGCCGACGATCGCCCCGACCGTGGTCAGCGCGACCGCGGAGACCGTCGCGATCCGCAGCCCGGCCATCGCGGCGGGCACCGCCAGCGGCAGCTCCACCGTCAGCAGCTGCCGCATCGGCCCGTACCCCATGCCCCGGGCGGCCTCCTTGGCCTCGGCCGGGACGCCGTCCAGCCCGGCCAGGATGTTCCGGACGAGCAACGTGAGGGAGTAGAGGGCCAGTCCGACCACGACGAGGGTGGCGGAGAGCCCGTAGACCGGCAGCAGCAGCGAGAACATCGCCAGCGACGGGATCGTGTAGATGACGGTGGTGATGCCGAGCACCGGCCCGATCGTCCAGCGCCGGCGCCGGGCCAGCAGCGCCAGCGGGAGGGCGATCACCAGCCCGAGCGCCACCGAGACCACCGTCAGCTGGACGTGCTGCCCGACCGCGTCGAGCAGGATCTGCCGGCGGGTGCTCAGGTAGTCGCCGCAGATCCAGTCGTTACGGGCCAGGCAGTCGTCCGGCGGTGCGGTCACGGTAGAAGTCCACCCCGGGCCGGGCGGGGTGTCGCGCGGGGTGCGTCCGATCGGGCTGCCGCCGAACTCGCGGCACCTATCCACCCCACCTATACACATGGTGTGTACTATCTATGTATAGCCGCTGAAGCCCGTACGGCCACAGGTCGGCGCAGCGGGCCACGGTTCGTCCGCCCGCTTCGCCGTGCCCGAAAGCGCAGGTCACGGACGTGCGCGCCGCACCCACGTCCGCGGAGTCCCGCAGAAAGCCCGCACGAACCCGAGACGAGACCAGGAAAGACATCCCATGCCGAAGCAGATATCCGCGGCCCGCCGCACCTCCCTCGCCGGGCTGCTGACGGCCACCTCCCTGGTCCTGGCCCTCAACGGCTGCGCCTCGTACGACGTCACCGCGCCGGCCGACGCACGGGCCGACGCCCCGGCCGCCGACAGCAGGGCCCAGGACGCGAAGGCCCGGGGCGCGGACAGCGGCGGCGACGTCGACTGCCGCAAGGCCAAGTGCGTGGCGCTCACCTTCGACGCCGGCCCCAGCGAGAACACCAACCGCCTGCTGGACATCCTCAAGGAGAACAAGGCCCACGCGACCTTCTTCATGCTCGGCAAGAACCACATCGCCGAGCGCCCCGCCGAGGTGAAGCGGATCGACGCCGAGGGCCACGAGCTGGCCAACCACACCTGGTCGCACCAGATCCTCACCAAGATCAAGCCGGACGAGGCCAGGCGCGAGCTGTCCCGCGTCCAGGACGCGGTACGCAAGATCACCGGCAAGACCCCCAAGCTGATGCGTCCGCCGCAGGGCAGGACCGACGAAGAGGTCTCCAAGATCAGCAAGGACCTCGGCCTGGCTCAGGTCCTCTGGAGCGTGACCGCCAAGGACTACCAGACCAATGACTCGGCCCTGATCACCAAGCGGGTCCTCGACCAGACCGAGCGCGACGGCATCATCCTGCTGCACGACATCTACAAGGGCACCGTGCCGGCCGTCCCCGGCATCCTCAAGGAACTGAAGAAGCGCGGCTACACGGTCGTCACGGTCTCCCAGCTGCTGTCCCCGGCGAAGCCGGAGCCGGGGATAGTCTACCGGCCCTGAGCGGGGCCCCGTTGGGGCGGGGCGTACGGCCGCACTCAGGGGACGGCCGTACACGGAAAGGGGGCGCCGGACCGTGCCGGCGCCCCCTTTCGCGCGGTGCCGCGCGCTACGGCCTGCGCATCACCCCTGCGGGCTCTCCGCCTCAACCCGCTTGTGCGCCTTGTCATCTGCGGGCTGCTGCTCCTTGGACGGCATGCTCCTCGCCTGGCCCGGCGCCGGCTTCTGCGGCGTGGCCGCCTCCGTGTCCTGCGGGAACGTCAACTGCTGGCTCTGCCACTCCAGGGCCGGTACGACCTCGCGGCGCCAGGTCCCGAACTGGTGGCTGCCGTGCGGCAGGATGATGGAGTCGATCGTCATCGGCGGCTTCGCCGCCTGGATGAACTTCATGGTCTCGCCGTAGTCCGACTCGCCCTGGCGGCTGCTGGCCACCAGCGCGGAGATCTGCGGCGCGGGCAGGTTCTGCAACCGCCACAGCAGGTCGTGCTCGCGCTCGCGCTGGGCGCCCGTCGGGCCGGGGCCGAAGAGGCTGCCGGTGGTGAGGTCGTCCTTGATCGCGTAGTCACCGGAGAGCGATACCGCCGAGGTGTACGCCTTCGGGTTGCGCATCGCCAGCTGGAGCGAGCAGGTGCCACCGGACGAGTACCCGAACGCGCCCCAGGCGCTGGGGTCGTGGCCGACCCGGTAAGCCGACTTCATGGCGTCCGGCAGGTCCTTGGTGAAGAACGTCTCGGCCTTGGGTCCGCCCGGCACATCCACGCACTCGGTGTCCCGCGGCGGCGCGATCGTCGGCCGGACCATCACGATCACCGTCGGCTGCATCTTGCCCTCGGCGATCAACCGGCCCGCATTCTGCGGAATCTGGAGATGCTGGGCGAGATTCATGATTCCGCCCGGATAGCCGCTGATAACGACCATGACGGGGAACCGCTGCCGGTGGAACTGCTGCTGGAAATACTGCGGCGGCAAATACACAAAGCCCGGGTTAATGGCCCGTGTACGCCGGCCGACGATCCGCACGGACTCGACCTTGCCCACCTTGTCGGCGGGACCCTTCGGCAGCCCGGTGACCCGGTCGAGGCCCTGTGGGCCTGCCGGTTGGACCAGTCCGCCCTTGATGTTCCCGACCGTGGCGTACTGCCCGTCCCCCTGGCTCACCGAGGCCGGGGCCTGGTCGTTGTTGCCCAGCAGCTCGTCCCAGTTGCCGTAGAACTCGAAGTTCGCATTCACGGCGAGGGCGAGCGCGGCCACGATCGACACCTGGGTAACCAGGATGGCTCCCAGCCTGCCCAGCACCTGCCGCCACCCGTTCCGCGACAACCGCGGCCAGAGCCACACGGTCGCGGCCACACACGCCACCGCCAGCACGACCACCGTGATTTCGAGCGACTGACTGGTCAGCCCCATGCGCCCACATCTCCCGTCACCCTCGAAAGGGTTCTTGCCTTCTTACCGGCCGCCCCCCGAGGCACAACGGGCGGCTCAGGACAATGGTCACCGGAGAAGACGAGCCCATCGGGGAATCGGATACCTGCACGAGTTATTTCTTACCGACCTCTTGCCCGTTCGTTTCTCCGGCGTGATGTGTGCGAACGGGGCAGGCACGTACGTACGAGATCGAAGATCCACGCACGTGTTTCACGTGAAACGCGACACCGGCGACCACGGCGGCCGGTGGCACCGATCGCCCTCGGCGCCGATACCGGTGGGTCACCGAGCGGGCAGACGAACTGCGGCCCCCGCCCGGGCAGTTGAAGCTACGGCCCCGGCGCGCAACAGCACCCAGGTGACAACACCGACAAATTCACTGCCCCTCGCATTGAACGCCCCATACGCCACTACCGCACCACACAAGGGGTCAAGTCCAGCCAGAGGAACGATCGCAACCGTCCCTTATCAACGATCAAGTGTCATTTCCCCAAAGGTCGATCCCGCTATTTCCCCCGCGCACCGCGCTCTTTCCCTGCCTTCGATGCGCTGGCCGAAACCACCTCCCCGCACAACACCCCCGTATGGCCCACCATGCGAGGCGCGGGTTCCCACGAAGAGACCGGTGCAGGCCGCTACCCTTACGTATCCGTCCTGGTCAGGGACATGTCCGTGCTTCACGGACATTCGCCGCACCCACCACACGCAAGAGAGGTCCGCCGATGGGCATTCGGAGTCTGCTGCGCAACGCTTTCGGTCGCTCCAAGGCGACCCGCGAGGAATCCGGCGCGGCCCGGAGCGGTGCCGACAAGCCGGAATCGGCAACGATCCCGGAGGCGCGCGAGGAGTCCACCCCGGCCCCGACCCCCCGCGCTCCTGAGGCCGAGGTCCCGGCGGCCCGTACGGCACCGGGCGAGACCCCCGAACCGGCGCCGCTGCCGGCGACGGCCACACTCCCGGCACAGGGAAGCCCGGTTGACCGTGCGCCGGAGCCTTCGGTGCGCGAGAAGGCCGTCGTACGGGACGAGCCGGCCGTCGAGCCGGAGGCGACGGAGCCGGCCGAAGAGACCGCGGACAAGACCGAGGCCGGGGAAGCGACGAAGGAAGCGACGGGGGAGACGGCCGAGGACGAGGCCGCATCCGACCTCGTCAGCCGGGCTTTCGACAACCCGGCGCCGGTCGCGCCGGTGGAGACGGCACAGGCCGAGGACGAGACCAAGACCGAGGCTGAGGATCGCGTCGAGAACGCGGTCAAGGACGAGCCGAAGCCGGAGGAAGAGGCCGCGGCAGCGGCAGAGCCGGCGAAGGCCGAAGAGGCCGCGGAGGACAAGGCCGAGGCCACGGCTGAGGCGGAGCCTCAGGCAGAGGCTGCGGCAGAGGTAGTGGTCGCGGCTGCCGAAGCCTCCGAGGACGCTCCCGCGGCGGAACCGGTCGCCGAGCCCGCCGCAGCGGACACCGAGGCCGCCGCCACGGCCGCGTCGGAGGCTCCTGCCCCCAGCGCCTCGCACCCCCTCGCCGCCACCGCCCCCGCGCTCCTCCCCCTCTACGACTCCGCCGCAGCCACCCTGGAGAAGCACCAGCTCGCCTCCCAGCGCGCCACCGTCTACCTCGTCCTCGACCGCTCCGGCTCGATGCGCAACTACTACAAGGACGGCACGGTCCAGCACCTCGCCGAGCAGGCACTCGCCCTCTCCGCCCACTTCGACGAGAAGACCACCGTTCCGGTCGTCTTCTTCTCGACCGACGTCGACGGCACCGCCGACCTCGACCTCACCGGCTACGAGGGCCGCATCGAGGAACTGCACTCCGGTCTGGGCCACATGGGGCGTACCAACTACCACTGGGCGATCGAGTCCGTCGTGGAGCACTACAAGAAGTCCGGCTCCACGGACCCCGCGTTCGTCATCTTCCAGACCGACGGCGCGCCGACCTCCAAGCCGGCCGCCGAGCGGGCGCTGTGCGAGGCGGCCGGGCTGCCCGTCTTCTGGCAGTTCATCGGCTTCGGTGACCCGGAGGCCAAGGGCTTCGACTTCCTCCGGAAGCTCGACGACCTGACCGTCCCGGAGAAGCGCGCCGTCGACAACGCCGGCTTCTTCCACGCCGGCCGCGACCCCCGCAGCCTCTCCCACGACGCGTTCTACCAGCAGCTGATGGTCGAGTTCCCCGAGTGGCTCACCGAGGCCCGTACCGCCGGCGTCCTCAAGGACAACTGAACCGCCACTCAGGCGTCCCACCGGCCGCGGCCGGGCCCCACCGGGCCCGCCCGCGGCCGGCGCCGTTTCCCCGCACAGCACCGGCCCCGCACCGCGCCGCGCCCGCACAACGGGCGAGTCCCCACCCCCTTACCTACGCTGAAGAGATGGAGCGCTCCGTTTGATCCAGTTGTGAGGCGGGTCGTGATGAGGCACCCGAGCGGCGAAGGTGAAGAGGGCAGCGCCGGAGCTCTTCCGGGTGCCGGCACCGGTACCCCTGGCGGTGCTCCGCCGGGCGAGCCCGATCCCCGTCGGTGGTGGGGGCTCGGCGTGATCGCGATGGCGCAGTTGATGGTGGTGCTGGACGCGACCATCGTGAACATCGCGCTGCCGTCGGCGCAGCAGGCTCTGGGGATCTCCGATACGAACCGGCAGTGGGTGATCACCGCGTACACCCTCGCGTTCGGCGGATTGCTGCTGCTGGGCGGGCGGATCGCCGATCTGGTGGGGCGGAAGCGGACGTTCATGGTCGGGCTGGTGGGTTTCGCGCTCGCGTCGGGAATCGGGGGTGCGGCCACGGGGCCGGGGATGCTGTTCGGGGCGCGGGCCCTACAGGGAGCCTTCGGGGCGCTGCTGGCGCCGTCCGCGCTGTCACTGCTGACGACGACCTTCACGCGGGGGCGGGAGCGCAGCAAGGCGTTCGGGGTGTACGGGGCGATTGCGGGCGGGGGTGCGGCGATCGGGCTGCTCGCCGGCGGGCTGCTGACCGAGTACGTGAATTGGCGCTGGTGCCTGTACGTGAACGTGCCGGTCGCGGTGGTCGCCTGGATCGGTGCGGCCGTCCTCCTGCGCGACCGGGGTGGCCGCGGGCGGGTGCAGCTGGACGTACCGGGCGTGGCGCTCGGGTGCGGTGGTCTGGTCGCGATCGTCTACGGGTGCAGCGAGGCGGCACCCCGGGGATGGGGGAACGGCCTGGTCGTCGGCATGCTGGTGTGGGGGGCGACGCTGCTGGGCGCCTTCGCCTGGTGGCAGACCCGGGCGCAGCACCCCCTGCTGCCCTTGCAGGTCGTACGGGACCGGAATCGCGGCGGTGCGTTTCTGACCATGGCACTGGCCGTGATCGCGATGTTCGGGATGTTTCTGTTCCTGACCTACTACTTGCAGATCGTCCTCGGGTATTCGCCGATCAAGGCAGGGCTGGCGTTTCTGCCGATGACGGCGGCCATCGTCGTCGCATCGACGCAGATCTCGGCGCGACTGCTGCACCGGCTGGCGCCGCGGCTGCTCATGGTGCCGGGTGCGCTGCTCGCGGCGACGGGGCTGTTCACCCTGCGGTTCCTGACCGCGACGCCTGCGTACGCCTCGCATGTCCTGCCCGCCGAGCTCCTGGTCGGCCTGGGCATGGGGCTGATCTTCATGCCGGTGATGGCGACGGCGACGGCCGGGGTGGCCCCGCAGGACGCCGGGGTCACATCGGCGACGGTCAACACCGCGCAGCAGGTGGGGGGTTCGATCGGTACGGCGCTGCTGAACACCATCGCGGCGTCGACGAGTGCGACGTATATCGCCGGTCATCTGGCACACGCAGCCCGGCGCACCGGGCGGCTCGGGCTGGATCCGTCGACGCGGGCCGGGATCATCAAGGACGGGGTGGTGCACGGGTTCACCACGGCGATCGGGGTGGGGTCGGGGATCATGCTGCTGGCCGCGGTCGTCGCCGGCGTGGTGGTCAACGGGAAGGCGCCGCGGCGCGGGCCGGTACGGACGGCGGACGGCGCGGAGTCGGCGGGGGCGGGAGTGTGAGCGTCCCCTGAGCGGCGAGGCACGCAGTGGACCGGTGGCCGCGGCCACCGGTCCGTTTCACGTGAAACACGCCGTACCTGCCGCTTGCGGTGCACGTGACGATGGGGATGCGGGGGTGCGTTTCACGTGAAACGGAGCAGGTCCGGAATCCCCGTCGGTTCCCGGCCTCGGCGCCCCGTCCGCCCCCGAAAATCCCCTCGCAGCCGCCACCATCCCGTCCAGTACGATATTGACGTTCCGTAAAGCAAATCCTCACTCACCGTAGCGACTTGGGAGCAGCCGGCAATGGCTCGACACCTCATCACCAGCGCCCTTCCGTACATCAACGGGATCAAGCACCTGGGCAACATGGTGGGGTCCATGCTCCCGGCCGATGTGTATGCCCGGTATATGCGGCAGCGCGGGCACGACGTGCTCTACATCTGCGCGACGGACGAGCACGGGACGCCGGCCGAGCTGGCGGCGAACGACGCGGGGCAGTCGGTCGACGTCTTCTGTGCGGAGCAGCACCACAAGCAGAAGGCGATCTACGACGGCTTCGGGTTGGAGTTCGACTACTTCGGGCGCAGCTCGTCGCCGGAGAACGTGGAGCTGACCCAGCACTTCGCGCGCAAGCTCCACGAGAACGGCTTCATCGAGGAGCGGGCGATCCGCCAGGTCTACTCGAACGCCGACGGCCGCTTCCTGCCGGACCGCTACATCGTCGGCACCTGCCCGCACTGCGGCTACGACAAGGCCCGCGGCGACCAGTGCGAGAACTGCACCCGGGTCCTCGACCCGACCGACCTGATCGACGCGCGGTCGGCGATCAGCGGCAGCGGTGATCTGGAGGTCCGCGAGACCAAGCACCTCTTCCTGCTCCAGTCGAAGCTCCAGCACGAGGTCGAGGGCTGGCTGGCTGGCAACGGCAGCAAGGAGTGGCCGACCCTCGCCTCCTCCATCGCGCACAAGTGGCTGACCGAGGGGCTCCAGGACCGGGCGATCACCCGCGACCTCGACTGGGGCGTCCCGGTGCCGGCCGATGTGTGGCCGGAGCTGGCCGCGGAGGGCAAGGTCTTCTACGTCTGGTTCGACGCGCCGATCGAGTACATCGGCTCGACGAAGGAGTGGGCGGACCAGGCGCCGGAGGAGCGCGACTGGAAGTCGTGGTGGTACGAGGCCGACGACGTCCGGTACACGGAATTCATGGCCAAGGACAATGTGCCGTTCCACAGCGTGATGTTCCCGGCGACGCAGCTGGGGACCCGCGAGCCGTGGAAGAAGGTCGACTTCCTGAAGGCGTTCAACTGGCTCAACTACTACGGCGGGAAGTTCTCGACGTCGCAGAAGCGGGGCGTCTTCACGGACGCGGCGCTGGAGCTGCTGCCGGCCGACTACTGGCGCTACTTCCTGATGGCCAACGCGCCGGAGTCGGACGACACCTCCTTCACCTGGGAGCTGTTCTCGTCCTCGGTCAACAAGGACCTGGCGGACACGCTCGGCAACTTCGTCAACCGCGTGCTGTCGTTCTCCCGCAAGCGGTTCGGCGACGAGGTGCCGGCGGGCGCCGAGGCCGGGGCCGCCGAGCAGAAGCTGGGCGAGGAGATCGCCGGCCTGCTGGCGGAGTACGAGGGCCACATGGAGGCGCTCCAGTTCCGCAAGGCGTCGGCCTCGCTGCGCGCCCTGTGGAGCGCGGGCAACTCCTACCTGGAGGAGAAGGCCCCGTGGCTGGAGATCAAGACCGACAAGGACGCGGCGGCGCTGACGCTGCGGACCGCGATGAACCTGATCCACCTCTACGCGGTGGTCTCCGAGCCGTTCATTCCGGCGTCGGCCAAGGCCATGCGGAGCGCGTTCGCCCTGGAGAACGACACCGCCCGATGGGTCTCGCAGGACGAGGCGAAGGCGCTGGCGGCCGTCCCCGCCGGGACGCCGTTCACGGTGCCGCCGGTGCTGTTCGCGAAGATCACCGAGGATGATCTGGCGGCGTACCGGGAGCGGTTCGGCGGCGGGGACCAGTAGGCCGCACCCCGAGCATGTGCGACGCCCCCGGGCCGGGTTCGGTCCGGGGGCGTCGTCGTGTGTGCGGCCGGTGGGCGAAGGGGCCCGGAACCGAGCGGTTCCGGGCCCCTCCTCAGCTCCTCGGCGTCACTTCGTCGGCTTGTACGGCGTCGGCTTCGCGGGGCCCGTGCGGATGCTCAGGTGCAGCTCCTTGAGGCGCGCCTCGTCGACCTCGCTCGGGGCGCCCATGAGGAGGTCCTGGGCGTTGCCGTTGAGCGGGAAGGCGATGGTCTCGCGGATGTTGGGCTCGTCGGCCAGCAGCATCACGATGCGGTCGACGCCGGGGGCGATGCCACCGTGCGGCGGGGCGCCGAACTTGAAGGCGCGGAGCATGCCGCCGAACTCGGCCTCGACGGTCTCCTTGTCGTAACCGGCGATGGCGAACGCCTTGTACATGACGTCCGGCTCGTGGTTGCGGATCGCGCCGGAGGACAGCTCGGTGCCGTTGCAGACGATGTCGTACTGCCAGGCGAGGATGTCCAGCGGGTCCTTGGTCTCCAGCGCCTCCAGACCGCCCTGCGGCATGGAGAACGGGTTGTGGGAGAACTCGATCTGGCCGGTGTCCGCGTTCTTCTCGAACATCGGGAAGTCGACGATCCAGCAGAACCGGAACTCGTCCTCGACGAAGTGGCCGGCGCGCTTGGCGGCCTCGACACGGACCGCGCCCATGATCTTGGAGACCTCGTCGAACTCGCCGGCGCCGAAGAACACCGCGTGGCCGGGCTTGAGGTCCAGGGCCACGACCAGCGCCTTGATGTCCTCGTCGGTGAGGAACTTGGCGATCGGGCCGGTCAGCGCGTTGCTTTCGCCGACGCGGACCCAGGCCAGGCCCTTGGCGCCCTGCTGGACGGCGAAGTCGCCCAGCTGGTCGAAGAACTTCCGCGGCTGGTCAGCGGTGTCCGGCACGGCCAGGGCGCGCACGTGCTTGCCGGCGAACGCCTTGAAGCCGGAGTTCTCGAAGACGTCGGAGACGTCCACCAGCTCCAGCTCGGCGCGCAGGTCCGGCTTGTCGGAGCCGTACTTGAGCATCGCCTCGCGGAACGGGATGCGCGGGAAGGGCGAGGTGACCGTGCGGCTGTTGCCGAACTCCGTGAAGAGCTCGGTCATCAGCTTCTCGACGGGCTGGAAGACGTCCTCCTGCTCGACGAAGCTCATCTCGATGTCGAGCTGGTAGAACTCGCCCGGCGAGCGGTCCGCGCGGGCGTCCTCGTCGCGGAAGCACGGCGCGATCTGGAAGTAGCGGTCGAAGCCGGCGATCATCAGCAGCTGCTTGAACTGCTGCGGGGCCTGCGGCAGCGCGTAGAACTTGCCGGCGTGCAGGCGGGAGGGGACCAGGAAGTCGCGGGCGCCCTCGGGGGAGGTCGCGGACAGGATCGGGGTCGCCATCTCGTTGAAGCCGAGGGCCACCATCTTGTGGCGGATGGCGGAGATCACGGCGGTGCGCAGCATGATGTTGCGGTGCATGCGCTCGCGACGCAGGTCGAGGAAGCGGTATTCGAGCCGCTTCTCCTCGTTGACGCCGTCTTCCGCGTTGATGGTGAACGGGATCTGCTCGGCGGAGCCGAGCACCTCGACCTCGGTGACCTCGATCTCGATCTCACCGGTCGGCAGATCGGGGTTCACGTTGTCGGCGCCGCGCGCGCTGACCTTGCCGTCGATCCGGACGACGGATTCCTTGGTCAGCGAGCCGAGCGCTTCGTTGGCGGGGGTGCCGGGACGGGCGACGAGCTGCACGAGACCGTAGTGGTCGCGCAGATCGATGAAGAGGATGCCGCCCAGGTCACGTCGATTGTGCAGCCAGCCGCTGAGGCGGACGTCGGTGTCGACGTCCGCGGCTCGGAGCTCGCCGCAGTTATGGGACCGGTACCGATGCATCGCTCATCCAAGTCGTCGCGAGTCGAGGTGGGGAGCTGTCGGGAGAGAAGGGGCGACACGAGACTCGAACGCCCGATCGATCGCCTTGTGGATCACCCGAAGACCACCCCAGGAATGGCATAACCGCTCCAGGTTACCGCCCGGCCCCTATGACCTGGTTGACATATCCCCATCAGGCCCTCTCCGACGTGAGACCGGGCACCCCTGCTGCGACGACGGTCACGTCCGGCTCGTTGGCCGGGCTTCGGCAAACCCACATAAAGTGATGCAATGCGCACCGAGGATCTCCTGGCCGCCATCGCGACCGGCCTGTGGCGCTGGGACAACGCATCGGGCCGGGTGACCCTCGACGCCGAAGCGGCCCGGCTCCTCGGGCTTCCCGCCGAGCCGGTGGAGCTGACCGAGGCCGCGGTGCGGTCCCGTTTTCATCCCGTGGACTTCGCCGAGATCAACGGCGTCGTCCAGCTCGCCGTCTCCGAAGGAACCCTCGCCGAGGCCCGGCTGCGCATCGTCGACGAGCGCGGGCGGGTGCTGCGCATCGTCCGCACCCGCTCCCGGCCCCGGATCGTCAACGGCGACTTCGATCTGGTGGGCACCCTCCAGGAAGTCCCCGAACCGCAGCCCGGCACGTCCGCGGCGCACACCCCGATCACCGGCGACTGGCGCCGCTCGCGCGAGGCGTTCCTCCTGGACGCGGGCCGGGCGCTGGCCGAGGCGCGGTCGACCGCCGAGGTCCTGCGGGTCGCGGCCGGACTGTCCATGCCGGGGTTCATGCCGGACGGCCTGGCGGTCTTCGGCATCGAGGGCGACCGGCTCTCGGTCATCGGCCACCACGGCCACCGCCCCGGCGACGAGCGGCCGTTCTCCGGCATGACGTTGGAGACCGAATATCCGGCGGCCGAGGTCATCCGGACCGGCCGGGCCATCTACCTCCCCACCCCCGAGGAGTACCGGCGCCGCTACCCCTCCACCTGGCCGCTGGCCGCCCGCTTCCGGCGGACCTCGTGGGCGTTTCTGCCGCTGGTCAACGCGGGCCGCACGATCGGCGCCTGGATGGCCGGCTTCGCCCAGCCGGTCGCCTTCACACCCGACGAGCGCTCGGTGCTGACCACCGTCGCCCGGATGCTGGCGCAAGCGCTGGCCAGGGCCGGTGTGCAGGAGTCGCAGCACGAGCTGGCGGTGGGGTTGCAGCGCAGCATGATGCCGACGGTGCAGCCCGACATCCCGGGGATGACGGTCGCGGCCCGCTATGTGCCGACCGGTGGCGGGCTGGAGGTCGGCGGCGACTGGTACGACATGATCCCGCTGCCGTCCGGCCGGATCGCGCTGGTCATCGGGGACGTCCAGGGGCACGACGTACGGGCCGCGGGCCTGATGGGGCAGTTGCGGATCGCGCTGCGCGCCTACGCCTCCGAGGGCCACCACCCCGACGCGGTCCTCTCCCGCGCCTCGCGCTTTCTCGCCGGGATCAACGAGACCGAGCTCCGGGGCCACGGTGAGGACCAGCGCTTCGCAACCTGCCTGTACGTCGAGGTGGACCCGGCCACCGGGCTGCTGGACATCGCGCGGGCCGGCCACCCCGACCCGGCGATCCGGATGGCCGACGGCACGATGCTGGTCCGGCCCACCGCGGGCGGGCTGCCGCTCGGCATCGACCCGGACACCGACTACCCCACCACCCGGCTCGTCCTGGAACCCGGCGAGACCATGCTGGTGTGCACCGACGGGCTGATCGAGACCGGTGGGCACGACCTGGAGACCGGCTGGGCCAGGCTGCGCGACATCTTCGAAGGACATGACGCAGGAGCAGAGGAGACCGGCGGTGAGAGTCTGGAGCGGCTCGCCGACACCCTCGTCCAGGCCGTGCACGGCCCGTCCTCGCACCACACCACCGGGCCGCTGGTGGACCGCCGCGAGGACGACATCGCCGTCCTGCTGCTCTCCCGCCACGGCGGCAGCTGCGGGGTGGGCACCGGCGGGCGGCTCGCGCAACAGCCCGTACGGCGGACTGTGTTCTCCGTCGCCCAGGCCGAGCCGGAACGGATAGCCGAAGCACGCCGGCAGCTCCGCGCGGTGCTGCACGACTGGGCCGACCCGGACCAGGTCGACTCGGCGGTGCTGATGGTCTCCGAGATGGTCACCAACGTGCTGATGCACACCGACGGGGACGCGCTGCTGGTCGCCGAGATCTCCGGTGAGCGCGGCGGCCGGCGCATCCGGGTCGACGTCGCCGACGGGAGCGATGAGCTGCCGCACCGCCGCAGGCCCGGCGAACTGGCGTCCTCGGGGCGGGGTCTGGTGCTGATGGAGCTGCTGGCCGCCGCGTGGGGAGTGGACCCGCGCGGGGACGGCAAGTCGACCTGGTTCGAGCTCTACGAGGACGCCGGAGCGGTGGCGGAGCCGTCCGGCCCGGTGTCATCGGGTCCGGAGGAGCCGGTGCCGGAGTCCGCCGCGTAGCCCTTGCGCAGCTCGTGGAGCACACCGGAGGCGGCTGCGGTCAGCGGTACGGACAGCAGCATGCCGAGAATGCCGGCGACGCTCGCACCTGCCGTGATCGCCAGCATGACCACTGCCGGGTGCATCTGCACCGTGCGGCTCTGGATCATCGGCTGGAGCACATGGCCTTCCAGCACCTGTACGGCGACGACCACGCCGAGCGCCCAGAGCGCGATCACGATGCCGCGGTCCGCGAACGCCACCAGGATCGCCACCGCACCGGAGATGAACGCGCCGAGGTAGGGGATATACGCGCCGACGAAGACCAGCGCGCCCAGGCCGAGGGCGCCCGGCACCTGGAGGATCAGCAGTCCGACGGTGATGCAGATGGCGTCGATCAGCGCGATGACGGTGGTGCCGCGCATAAAGCCCTCGATGGACTGGAAGCCACGCCGGGCCATCCGCTCCAGCTGCGGCGCCGAGTCGCCCGGCGCCCAGTCATGCAGCGCGCGGACGGCCTTGTCCGAGTCCCGCAGGAAGAAGAACGTCAGCAGCAGGGCCAGCACCGCCGCGGCGATGAACTGGCCGACGATGCTGACACCGGCCAGCAGCCCCGAGGCCGCGGTGCCGCCGAACTTGGTGACCAGGGTCTTGGCGTTGGTGGCGAGGTCGCTGAGCGAGTTGCCGGCCATGCCGAAGTGCTTGGACAGGTCCGAGGCGGCGTCCTTGAGCGACGCGAGGATCTGGTCACCGGTGTCGACCAGCGCGCTGACCACGATGTATCCGGCGCCGCCGACCACGACCACCAGCACGGCGCAGGTCAGCCCGGCCGCCAGCGAACGGTTGAGTTTCATCGACACCAGCTGCCGGTAGAGCGGCCCGAGCAGCGCGCTGCCGAGCAGCGCCAGCAGGACGGGCGTGACTGCGGCGCTCAGCTCGACACAGAGCCACACCCCGACGCCCAGCACGGCCGCGACCAGGAGCACCGCCGCGCACCAGGCCGCGGCCCGGCGGGCCTCGATCGGCAGCAGCGGCTGCCTGTCGTGCGGCGGCCGGCCGGGCTCGGCGCCGCTCCGGTCTTGATCCGAGTCGTTTCGCACCTCGACAGTCCACCACGCCTGTGCGGCAGTTGACGGGCATGGGGCGCGGTGGCAGCGGTACCGGCGCACCGCGCACGGGCCGGCGTTTCACGTGAAACACGCGTGCGGGGGCGGCGTTTCACGTGAAACGCCGCCCCC
This sequence comes from Streptomyces albospinus, assembly GCF_014648695.1. Lineage (GTDB taxonomy): Bacteria > Actinomycetota > Actinomycetes > Streptomycetales > Streptomycetaceae > Streptomyces > Streptomyces albospinus. Next base: position 62,644 of record NZ_BMRP01000007.1, on the reverse strand, counting down.
GACTCCCTTCCGCGGCGGGCCGCTCAGCGCGCGTCGGCGGGTATCGTTCCAAGCCGTCCGGCCTGGAAGTCCTCGAAAGCCTGGGCCAGTTCGGCGTGGGTGTTCATGACGAACGGGCCGTAGTGCATCATCGGCTCGCGGATCGGCAGCCCGCCCAGCAGCACGACCTCGAAGTTCGGGCTGCGCGACTCCTGACTCTCGTCCGCCCGGATCGTGATCGCGTCTCCCGCTCCGAAGACGACCGCCTGGCCCATGTGGAAGGGGCGGCCTTCCGCACCGGCCGTACCGCGGCCGGCCAGGGCATAGGCAAGGGCGTTGAAGTCCGTGCGCCAGGGGAGCGTCACCTCGGCGCCCGGGTTCACCGTCACATGCATCATCGTGATCGGAGTGTGGGTCACGCCCGGCCCCCGGTGGCCGTCGAGGTCACCGGCGATCAGCCGCAACAGCGCGCCGCCGTCGTCGGAGGTCAGCAGCTTCACCTGGCCGCCGCCGATGTCCTGGTAGCGCGGCGCCATCATCTTGTCGCTCTTCGGCAGGTTCACCCACAGCTGGAGGCCATGGAAGAGGCCGCCGGACATGACCAGCGACTCCGGCGGCGCCTCGATGTGCAGCAGGCCGGAGCCCGCCGTCATCCACTGGGTGTCGCCGTCGTTGATGACGCCCCCGCCACCGTGCGAGTCGCGGTGCACGAACGTGCCGTCGATCAGATACGTGGCCGCTCGGAGCGGTGGCGACGGTCAGCACGGGCCGGGTGTGCACGCCGGCGGGTGCGGCCACCCGCGGCAGGGTCAACGGGTTCTCTACGGTCACAGCGGGCATGACGGCCTCCTCGATCGTTCGCGATTCAATAAGTTAGTTGAATCCTGAACAACATGCAAGGCGTGCGGCATTCCCACATGCGCCGTATTGCTGTTTCCGCAGGTCGGACGGGAGTGAAAAAAGGTGAAGTACAGAGAGTCGGGGTCAGCCGTACATGCGCCGCATGGCGAAGTCGACCATCTGCTCCACAGCCTTGGCATCGAAGACCATCCGGTGGTCGCCCTCCATGTCGAGGACGAAGCCGTAGCCGGTGGGCAGCAGATCGAGCACCTCGGCGCCGGTGATCACGAAGTACTTGGACTCCTTGCCCGCGTACCGGCGCAGCTCCTTGAGCGAGGTGAACATCGGGATCACCGGCTGCTGGGTGTTGTGCAGCGCCAGGAAGCCCGGGTTGTCACCGCGCGGGCAGTAGACCTTCGACGTCGAGAAGATGCCCTGGAAGTCCTCGGCCGACATCGAGCCGGTGGTGAAGGCGCGCACCGCGTCGGCGAGGGAGGGCGGGGACGGCTCGGGATAGAGCGGCTGCTCGCCGTAGCCCCCGGGGGCCGGTTGCTGCGGCGGGGGCGGCGGAGCTCCGTACTGCTGCTGCCCGGCACCCGCGTTCTGGTCGTAGCCGTACATGCGCCACAGCGTACTGATTCGGGGATTGCGCGGGGGACGCTCGTCACAGATCGGCCGTTAGGGGTTGCTTCTTATTACCCGCGGGTAGCATCATCATGACTACTTGCAGGTATTGCGTATCGAGGTCCCTTCCTCGCATCGAGGTCCGTCCTCGCACAGAGGCCCTCCCGAACCCTTACGGAGCCGTACCCATGGGGCACTACAAGTCGAATCTCCGCGACATCGAGTTCAACCTCTTCGAGGTGCTCGGCCGTGACAGCGTGTACGGCACCGGACCGTTCGCGGAGATGGACGTCGACACCGCCAAGAGCGTGCTGTCCGAGATCGCCCGGCTGTCGGAGAACGAGCTGGCCGATTCGTACGCGGACGCCGACCGGAATCCCCCGGTCTTCGACCCGGACACCAACACCGCGCCGGTCCCGGACACCTTCAAGAAGAGCTACCAGGCCTACATGGACGCCGAGTGGTGGCGCCTGGGCGTCCCGGAGGAGATCGGCGGCACCACCACGCCGCGCTCGCTGCTGTGGGCCTTCGCCGAGTCCATCCTGGGCTCGAACCCGGCGGTGTGGATGTACGCCTCCGGCCCGGCCTTCGCCGGTGTGCTCTTCGAGGAGGGTACCGAGCAGCAGAAGCACATCGCGAAGCTCGCCACGGAGAAGGCCTGGGGCTCCACGATGGTACTGACCGAGCCCGACGCCGGCTCGGACGTCGGTGCCGGACGCACCAAGGCCGTCAAGCAGGAGGACGGCTCCTGGCACATCGAGGGCGTGAAGCGCTTCATCACGTCCGGTGAGCACGACATGACGGACAACATCCTCCACTACGTCCTCGCCCGCCCCGAGGGCCACGGCCCCGGCACCAAGGGCCTGTCGCTCTTCCTCGTGCCGAAGTACGAGTTCGACTTCGAGACCGGCGAGCTGGGCGAGCGCAACGGCGTCTACGCCACCAACGTCGAGCACAAGATGGGCCTCAAGGCGTCCAACACCTGTGAGATGACCTTCGGCGACCGCCACCCCGCCAAGGGCTGGCTGATCGGCGAGAAGCACGACGGCATCCGCCAGATGTTCCGGATCATCGAGTTCGCCCGGATGATGGTCGGCACGAAGGCCATCGCCACCCTCTCGACCGGCTACCTGAACGCCCTGGAGTACGCCAAGGAGCGCGTGCAGGGCCCGGATCTGGCCGCGTTCACCGACAAGGCCGCGCCGCGCGTCACCATCACCCACCACCCCGACGTGCGCCGCTCGCTGATGACGCAGAAGGCGTACGCCGAGGGCATGCGCGCCCTGGTGCTGTACACCGCGACGGTCCAGGACGAGATCCTCATCAAGGAGGCCGCCGGCGAGGACGCCTCCGCCGAGAACGCGCTGAACGACCTGCTGCTGCCGATCGTCAAGGGCTACGGCTCGGAGAAGTCCTACGAGCAGCTGGCCCAGTCGCTCCAGACCTTCGGCGGCTCCGGCTACCTCCAGGAGTACCCGATCGAGCAGTACATCCGGGACTCCAAGATCGACACCCTCTACGAGGGCACCACCGCCATCCAGGGGCAGGACTTCTTCTTCCGGAAGATCGTCCGCAACCAGGGCGCGGCGCTGACCCAGCTCTCGGACACGATCAAGAAGTTCCTGGCCGACGCCGAGGGCGGCGCGGAGCTGGAGCAGGCCCGCGGCGAGCTGGCCAAGGCCGCCGCCGACCTGGAGGCGATCGTCGGCGCCATGCTGACCGACCTCGCCGCCACGGAGAAGGACGTCAAGTCCATCTACAAGGTCGGTCTGAACACCACCCGCCTGCTGATGGCCTCCGGTGACGTCGTCATCGGCTACCTGCTCCTCAAGGGCGCGGCAGTGGCGGCCGGGAAGCTGGCCGGTGCGTCCTCGAAGGACAAGCCGTTCTACGAGGGCAAGATCGCCGCCGCGAAGTTCTTCGCGCACAACGTCCTGCCGGGCGTCGCGGTGCAGCGCGGGCTGGCCGAGTCCGTCGACCAGTCGCTGATGGAGCTCGACGAGGCCGCGTTCTGAGCGACGCTCCCTCACGTCCCGACGGTCCGGGGCCTGTTCCCGGACCGTCACGCCTTTCTTAGAGAGCTCTCAGAATCGGCGACCAGACTGATGGCTGCCCGCCTCCCTTCCCCCGAGGAGGCGGGCGTCGTCGTTCCGGGCCGGATGAGGCGGACGAGCCGGCTGGGGCCGGTGCGCCCGGCCAGAAACGGAATCGTTCGCTCCAGTGGGGTCGGCGGCCTGGAATGCGGAAATCGTGGCCGGAAGGCAACGGAGTCGCGCCCCCGGGGCACGGGGAATAGCGGACTTCGCTCCTTATGCTGAATCCATGACCAACTCCACCCGCTTCGACCGCGGCCACACCGACGACCTGATGTCCTTCCTCGCCGCCAGCCCGTCGCCCTACCACGCGGTGGCGAACGCGGCGGAGCGGCTGGAGAAGGCCGGCTTCCGGCAGGTGGCGGAGACCGACGAGTGGGGCGGCGAGAGCGGCGGCAAGTACGTGCTGCGCGGCGGCGCCATCATCGCGTGGTACGTCCCCGAGGGCGCAACTCCCGCGACCCCGTACCGCATCGTCGGAGCGCACACCGACTCGCCCAATCTGCGCGTCAAGCCGATCCCGGACACCGGGGCCCGCGGCTGGCGGCAGATCGCCGTCGAGATCTACGGCGGCACGCTGCTCAACACCTGGCTCGACCGCGATCTGGGGCTCAGCGGCCGGGTGACGCTGCGCGACGGCAGCCACCGGCTGGTCAACGTGGACCGGCCGCTGCTGCGAGTGCCGCAGCTCGCCGTCCACCTGGACCGCTCGGTGAACACCGACGGGCTCAAGCTCGACAAGCAGCGCCATATGACGCCGATCTGGGGCCTGGGCGAGGTCGCCGAGGGCGATCTGATCGCGTTCGTGGCGGAGGAGACCGGGGTCCCGGCGGAGGACATCAAGGGCTGGGACCTGATGGTGCACAGCGTTGAGCCCCCCGCCTATCTGGGGCGCGACCGCGAACTGGTCGCCGGGCCGCGGATGGACAACCTGCTGTCCGTGCACGCCGGTACGGCCGCGCTCGCCGCTGCGGCAGCCGCCGGCAGCAGCCTGACCGGCATCCCGGTGCTGGCCGCCTTCGACCACGAGGAGAACGGCAGCCAGTCGGACACCGGCGCCGACGGCCCGCTGCTCGGCACGGTGCTGGAGCGCTCGGTCTTCGCCCGCGGCGGTAGGTACGAGGACCGGGCGCGGGCCTTCGCCGGCACCGTCTGCCTGTCGTCCGACACCGGTCACGCCGTCCACCCCAACTACAGCGAGCGGCACGACCCCGGGCACCACCCGATGCCCAACGGCGGGCCGATCCTCAAGGTGAACGTCAACCAGCGGTATGCGACGGACGGCAGCGGGCGGGCCGTCTTCGCGGCGGCGTGCGAGCGGGCCGGCGTGCCGTGGCAGTCGTTCGTGTCCAACAACGCGATGCCGTGCGGCACGACGATCGGGCCGATCACCGCGGCCCGGCACGGCATCGCGACCGTCGACATCGGCGTGGCGATCCTGTCCATGCACTCGGCCCGCGAGCTGTGCGGCGCCCAGGACCCGTATCTGCTGGCGAACGCCCTGACGGCCTTCCTGGAGGGCTGAGTTGGAATTCTCACTGCTCGGCCCGATCGCCGTGACGACCGGCTCAGGGGAGCTGTCGCTCGGGCCCGCCAAACGGCGCAGTGTGCTGGCGCTGCTGCTGCTCCAGCCCAACACCACCGTCCCACTGGAGCAGTTGATCGACTCCCTGTGGGAGGACGAGCCGCCTGAGCACGCCCGGACGGTCGTCCAGGGGCATGTCTCGCGGCTGCGCGCGACGCTGGCCGCAGGCGGTGCGGAGACGTACGGCATCGAGCTGGCCACGCACGGCTCCGCCTATCTGCTGCGGCTGCCGGAGCAACTGATCGACGCCCACCGCTTCAGTGAACTGGTGGCGCTGGCACGCCCGGAGGCGGCACCGGCCGACGCCGTGTCGCTGCTGCGCGAGGCGCTGGGGCTGTGGCGCGGCCCCGCGCTGACCGGCACGGTCAGCAGCCCGCCCTTCGCCGCCGCCGCGCATGCGCTGGAGGAGCGCCGGCTGACCGCCGTCGAGACGCTGGCGCGGGCCCACGGCGCGCTCGGCGAGCACGAACAGGCCGCGGCGATCCTCTACTCCGCGGCCGTCACCCACCCGTTGCGGGAAGGGCTGATCGCGGCGCTGATGCGGGCGCTGTTCCGTACGGGGCGGCAGTCCGACGCGCTGGAGTGGTTCCACCGCACCCGGCGGCTGCTCAACGAGGAGCTGGGCGTGGATCCCGGCGAGCGGCTGCGCCACGCGTACGAGGAGATTCTCCGCGCGGAGGCGGCGGATGGCGGCCGGAAGGCTGCGGCACCCGCGGGCGGGGCCGACAGCGGTTCCGCGGGCGGGTCGTCGTTTCACGTGAAACACGCGCAGGAGGAGCAGCCGACCGGGGATGCCGGCGCCGCTGCGGCCCCCGCGGAGGCCACGACGACGGGGACGGGCCGCGGGGACGGGCGGGCCGGAGCGGCACCGCGGCTGCTGCCCCGTCCGCCCGCCCGCTTCCTGGGCCGGGAGGGCCAACTCGGCGCGCTGACGGATGCGTTGACGGACCGTACGACGGGGGAGAGCCCGCTCGCGGTGGTCGCGGGGCCGGCCGGCGTCGGCAAGACCGCTTGCGCCGTGCAGTGGGCGCATCTGCACGCCGGGGCCTTCCCCGACGGGCAGCTCTTCGCCGATCTGCGCGGTTTCGGCGAGGGCGACGAGGCGGCGCCGGCCGAGATCCTGCGCGACTTCCTGCTGGCGCTCGGCACGCCGCCCGAGCGGGTGCCCGGATCCGCGCAGGCCGCCTCGGCACTGTTCCGTTCGCTGGTCGCCCACCGCCGGCTGCTGGTCGTCCTCGACAACGCCCGGAGTTCGGCGCAGGTGCGCCCGCTGCTGCCCGGCGGCCCGCACTGCGCCACGGTCGTCACCAGCCGCAGCCGGCTCGACGGCCTGGTCGCCACGGACTGCGCCCGGCCGGTGAGCCTCCAGGTGCTCGGCCACGAGGAGGGCGCGGCGCTGCTCGGCGCCATGCTCGGGCCGGAGCGGGTCGCGGAAGACCCGGCCGCCGCCGAGGAGTTGGTGGCGCTGTGCGACGGGCTGCCGCTGGCGCTGCGGGCCGCCGCCGCCCAGCTGACCGCCCGGCCGCGCTGGAAGCTGGCCCGGCTGGCCGCGGCACTGCGCGACGAACGGCGGCGGCTGGCGCTGCTGTCGGCGGAGGACACCGGGATCGCCGCGGCGCTGCGGATGTCCGTCGCCCGGCTGTCGGCGGATGACGCCCGGCTGCTGAGCGCGCTGGCGACCAGCGCGGACGGCCATCTCAACGCGTCCGTGGCGGCGGCGCTCGCCGGCTACGACCCGGAGCGCACCCAGGACGGCCTGGAGCGGCTCGCCGAGATGCATCTGGTGGACGAAGAGGCCACCGACGTCTACACGATCAGCACGCTGACGCAGCTGTTCGCGCGCGATGAGCGCGGTGAGCGCGGTGAGGGGAGCGGGCAGGGCGAGGGCTCCGGCGGTGGTGGCGGCTGAGCGCCGTGGCGGCGGGCGGCGGCCGTTAGGCAAGCGTTAGCGGCACGCCAGCGGCGGGCGGCAGTCTTGTGGACAGACCGCAGGACGACCGGGCCGGGCCGGACCGCACCCGGCCGCACCGCAGAGCGCACCGTACGGCGCGCTGCCCACGGGGGAGACCGACATGCCGCACACCGACGCCCACGCCCGCACCACCCGTACGCCCCGCACCGCCCGCCGCCGTACGGTGCGGATCGCGGCGGCCGGACTGACCGCCGTCGCCGCGCTCGCTCTCACCGCCTGCGGCGGCCAGGACGACCCGCTGAAGACCAGCGCCGCGAAGCCGTTCAACCCCGCGCCCCAGGACGCCAAGGACCCGGCGGCCAACGGCACGAAGGGTACGCAGGGTACGCAGGGCACGGAGGAGTCCAACGCCTCGGTGAGCGGCGGCGGGAGCGCCGCGAAGGGTAATGCGTCCGGTGGCCGCGGCGGCAACGCCACCGTGACGGACGGCTCGGCCGGCACTGCCCGGCAGCGCGGCTCGCATGCGCCGGGCGGGTCCACCGCCGGCCGGGGGCGGGGCGCCGGGCACACCGCGTGCGACGCCTCCCGGATCCGCATCGTGGCGAAGCCGCTGACCCGGCCGATCAACCATCTGCTGCTGGAGGCCACCAACACCTCCGGTACCACCTGCGACCTCTACGCCGCCCCGGTCCTGGCGTTCGAGGACGCCCAGTCGCCGGTCCCGGACCTGCCGGACAGCAAGCCGCAGGCCGTGGTCACCCTCGCGCCGGGCCGGTCCGGCTATGCCGGGGTGATGACGTCCGGTGGCGACGGCGGCGCGCACGGCCGCACGGTCACCTCGCTGTCCGTCTGGGTCGCGGGCCGTGACGGCAAGGGCAGCGTCGGCGGTGCGGCGAAGGTGGCGCTGCCGGGCGGCTCGGCCTACATCGACGACAGCGCCCGGGTGTCGTACTGGCAGGCGGACCCGAGCGACGCGGCCTCCTGGTAGGCCGGCCCGCCTCCTGGCAGGCCGATCCGTCGCTCCCTTGAGCGGGGCGCCCGCGACTCCCCCTGCGGGCGCCCCTTCGTCTGTCCCCGGGCCGAGGGCCGGCCGGGCGGCTCCCGCACGGTGTCCGGGCGGCTTCCGGACCGGCTGCGGCTGTCCCGTCATGTCCCACGCGGCCCGCCCGGTGTCCCGCAATGACGTCTCTCCCGCCGCGCCTTCGCAGGTCACAGCGTTGCCCGGCGGGCGGTACGTCCCATGGGACGCGGAACCGCGGACCGCGACGCGCGCCCGCCCCACCATGGTCTCCGTCGCCGCAACCGGCCATACGGACCGGACCGATTCGGAGGGGAACCGGCATGGACGAGCACGGCACCACGTACCCGGGGGGCGGCACAACCCCCGCGGACGGCACAGCATCCGCGATCCGCCGGACCGTGGTGCGCAGAGTGCTGCCCGCGGTCGCCGCGGCCGGCATCGGCGTCGCCGGGATCGCGGGGACCGCGCACGGCAGCGAGACCGCGGCCCCGGGAAGAGTGGCCGCCGCCGCAAGTTTCCCGACCTGGGGCGCCCGTTGGATCGTGCACGCCACGGCCGACACCGTCTCCCCCGCGGTCGGAATGATCAACAAGACCGCGGCGGGCCAGGACCGGATCACCGCCGACTACCAGGTCGACACCGGCCACCGGGTGTGCGAGGGCGGCGCCTGCTCGACGTACATGGCGCATCTGACCGGGCCGGTCGGCGGGTTCCTCAGCGTGGTCGCGGTGGCCGTCCCGCAGGACCGGCTGCCGGGCATACCGGTCCACGGCGCACCGCCGCCGCACCCCGGCCGCAGCCGCCAGGAGATGCTGGCGCGCGCCGCCACCTGGCTGACCGCCGACAACGGCGCCCAGGTCCCGTACAGCCAGGCCGAGTTCTGGAAGGACGGCTACCGCCAGGACTGCTCGGGCTATGTGTCGATGGCGCTCGGGCTGCCGGCGCCGGGCACCAACACCGTGGGGCTGGCCACCGACCGCGGCCTCACCCGGCCGATACCGCTCGGCGAACTGAAGGCCGGCGACCTGCTCGTCGACGCGATCGGCGACCACAACAACCGGCATGTCGTGATCTTCGAGAAGTGGAACAACGCCGCGCACTCCTCGTACACCGCATTCGAGCAGCGCGGTGGCCACGGCACCGACCACCGGAGCCTGACCTACGGCCTGCCGGGCGGCGACGCCCGGTTCAAGCCCTACCGTCCCGTGGAGTTCGGCGACTGACCCGTAGTGGGGGGGCGTGTTCCGGGATGGATCCGGGGCACGGAATCTGTTGCCACTTCACAGAGCGATCCGGGTGCGTTCCGGATCGCGTAACGAGGGGCACTTCCGTCACAGGGGAGCGGAAGTGCCCCTCGCGCGCGCATGTCCGCTGTGCTGGAATGCGAGACGTGCCTGGCCATGAGAACGACGCCGCCCATGTCCGCCGCAAGCCACTGGCCCCGCTCCCCGCCGAACTCTCCGGACCCGTACGGGACTTCGTCGCCGCCCTGCGCCGGATGCACGGCGAACTGGGCTACAGCCTTCAGGAGTTGGCGGGACGGCTGCCCGCCAGCCGGTCGTCCCTCTCGCGCTATCTGCGCGGCCAGAGCCTGCCCGACGAGCGGCTGCTGGTGCAGTGGTGCAAGCTCTCGTTCACCGGTGAGGACCGGATGCCCGCGCTGGTGGAGCTGCTGCACCGCGCCCAGGAGGCGGCGGACGCGCCGCCGGTGCCCGCACCGGAGCCCGGCGACGGGGCCGCGCCGGGTCCCGACCACCGGACGGAACCGGAGGGCCCGGCACCGGCCCGGCGCCGGCTGCGGCTGCTGCTCGCCGGGCTCGGCACCGCCGCCGTGCTGGCCGGTGCCGCGTTCGCCGTCCTGGCGCTGACCGCCCCGGACGGCGGCGGTCCGGCGGGGGGCGGCGGCCGGGCGCCGGCCGCATCGAGCGCGTCGACCGGAAGCGGCTCCGCCATGATCACCGTCAACAACGTCGAACGGGCCTGCCAGCACAGCCGCAGCGACTACTGCGGGCTGGGGCTGGCCCGTGATCCGTACGCGCCGTATCTGCGGCCCAATGTGGTGGGCCATGTCTGGCACGGCGATGTGCTGCACGCCGTCTGCGAGAGCGCCGACGGTGTCACCGTCACCGACGAGATGGGCGGGCACAGCAGTGTGTGGTTCCGGGTCGACCACGGCGGCGGGCAGGTCTGGATGCCGGGCATCCGGATCCGCCCGGAACAGCTGGCGAACGCGGCACTGCCCCGCTGCCGGGACGGATCGTGAATTTCCGGCCGTACCCCGTCCGACCTGCACGGACACCGGCCCGGCGGCGCACCCGCCCGGTCCCTGTGGACGCCGGTGGATAGCGTGGCGACGCCATGACAGACACCCATACCTGACCGCAGTGACTCCCCGGGGGGGACCTCTCATGACCGCACGCCGCACCACCGCCTGCGCCGCGCTGGCCCTCGGACTGGCCGGCTCGCTCGCCCTGACCGGCTGCAACAGCTCGAAAACACACAAGAGCTCGTCCTCGGCCTCCAAGAGCAAGCACCGCATCGTCGGCGGAGCGGCAGCGGGCGCGGGAGCGGGCGCGGGAGCGGGCGCCGCGGCCCGTCGCAACGGTCGTACGACGTCCTGCTCCCTCTCCACGTCCCGTTTGCAGTTCAACCAGCAGACGGGGCCGAAGGGGTATGTCTCCGTGCGGTACCGGAACTCCTCCAGCACATTGAGCTGCACGCTGTACGGCGCGCCGCTGCTGTCCTTCAACCAGGCGAAGACCCCGCTGCCGCCGGTGAAGGAGGGGTGGAGCCACCAGGTCACCCTCCGCCCCCGCGACACCGCCTACGCGGTCATCCCGACCAACACCCCCGCCGCTCTGGGCACTCGGCAGGAGAACGTGGCCGTCCGGTTCGCGCGGTCCACCGGGTCGCCGGTGACGTTCGACTTCGCCGAGAAGCGCGACGTCATCTCCGTCGGCCGGAGCAAGGTCAGCGACTGGAACAGCAGCCTCTCCGGAGCCAGGCTGGAAGCCGGCGTCGGCAACTGATCCGGCACGCGGGGCCCTGGCCTCCTAGGCCGGGGCCACGCCGTTGTCCGGGCTACTCCGCGTCCAGCCCCGCCAGGACGAGCCCCAGCCGGGCCGCGCCGCCGTCGGTGATCCGGACCGGAACACCCCAGTCCTGCTGGTGCACATGGCAGGCCGGGTACTCGATGTCCGGGGCGTCGTCGCAGGACGCGGCCATCGCCGAGACATGCAGCACGCCCTCGGTCACACCGTCCGCCAGCACCAGGTCCCGCACGAGATCGGTGCCCGCACCAGCACCGTCGGCGAGCAGCTCCGGCGGCGTCGCGCTGACCAGCAGCCGCGTCGAGGGGCCGTAGCGGGTGTCGAGCTTCTGGCCGGCGGGGGCCTGGAAGACCACGTCCAGCCGGAGGCCGCCCGGGGCGACGTCGGTGGCCGTGCGCCGGGTGCGGTGGGCCACCGCCTCGACGCGTACCGCCTCCTCGGGGAGCCGCAGGCGGGTCAGCCGGTGCCGCGCGGACTCCACGACCACGATGTCGTCGTCGGCGAGCACCGCCGCGGACGGTTCGCGCAGATCGGTCGCGAGCGTCGTCACCTCGCCGCTCGCGGGGTCGAAGCGGCGCAGCGCGTGGTTGTAGGTGTCCGCGACGGCGACCGAGCCGTCGGGCAGCGCGGTGACGCCCAGCGGGTGCTGGAGCAGGGCCTGCGCGGCGTCGCCGTCGCGGTGCCCGAAGTCGAAGAGCCCGGTGCCGACAGCCGTGCGGACCACGAAACCGTCCCCCGCAGCGCCGTCGCCGGCGCTCGCCGCCCGCTCGATCCAGCGCACCGCGCTGGTCTCCGAATCGGCGATCCACAGCCGGTCGCCGGCCGCCGCGAGCCCGGAGGGCTGGGCGAACCACGCCTCCGCGGCGGGCCCGTCCACCAGCCCCTCGTTGGTCGTGCCGGCCGCGACCGCGACCGTGCCGTCCGCCGGGTCGTACGTCCACAGCTGGTGCACCCCGGCCATCGCGATCCACAGCCGGTCCTGCCACCAGGCGAGGTCCCACGGCGAGGAGAGGTCCACCTCGCGGGCCGGCCCGGAGGTCGGCGAGCCCTGCCACCACTGCCTGCCGGTGCCGGCGACCGTCTCCAGCGCACCGCTCTCGGGGTCGAAGACCCGGACGGCGTGGTTGACGGTGTCCGCGACGGCGACCGTGCCGTCGGGCAGCAGCGCCAGGCCCTGCGGCTCGTTGAAGGAGTCCGGGCCCAGCCCGCGCTCACCGCTCCCGATACGGCGCAGCACCTGCTCGCCGTCGGCCGCCAGCTCCACCAGCTGATGCCGGGTGGTGTCCGAGACGAGGAAGGTGCCGCCGGGCAGCCGCACCGCCTTGCCGGGGAAGCGCAGGTCGGTGGCGACCGGCTCCGGCGGTACGTACGGGCCGTCGCCGCGCCGCAGCGTGCCCTTCGCGCCGTGCGCGGCGATCAGCTCCTCGACGAGCTTCTCGATGGCGTGCGCATGGCCCTCGCCCGCGTGCTGGGCGACCACATAGCCCTCGGGGTCGATCACCACGAGCGTCGGCCAGGCCCGCACCGCGTACTGCTTCCAGGTCGCGAGCTCGGGGTCGTCGAGGACCGGGTGCTCGACGCCGTACCGCTCGACGGCGTCCACGACCGCCTGGTGCTCGGCCTCGTGCACGAACTTCGGGGAGTGCACGCCGATGATCACGACCGAGTCGCGGTGCCGCTCCTCCAGCTCCCGCAGCTCGTCCAGGACATGCAGGCAGTTCACACAGCAGAAGGTCCAGAAATCGAGGATGACAATGCGTCCTCGCAGGTCGGAGAGGGTGAGATCATTTCCGCCGGTGTTGAGCCAGCCGCCCTTGCCGATCAGCTCGGGGGCCCGGACGCGCGCACGTGAAGCCATGTGGACATTCAACGTCACTCCGGTGCGCCCGCATTCCGCAGGGGCCAGGGGGAACACGTCACCCATGCTGCAATCCCACGGGGAGCACTCCCCGCGCTCCCGCAAGTACTTCGTGCACGACCGGATCTTCGGCATCGGCGAGGACTACTGGGTCGACGACGACCACGGTCGGCACGCCTTCCTGGTGGACGGGAAGGCGCTGCGCCTGCGGGAGACCTTCGAGCTCAAGGACACCGAGCGGCGGGTCCTGATCACCATCCGCAAGAAGATGCTCGGCCTGCGCGATGCGATGACGATCGAGCGGGACGACGCACCGCTGGCCACGATCAGGCGCAAGCGGCTGTCGCTGCTGCGCCACCACTACCGCGTGGAGCTGGTCGACGGCACCGAGCTGGACGTCAGCGGCAAGATCCTGGACCGGGAGTTCGCGGTCGAGTACGACGGCGAACTGCTCGCCGAGATCTCCCGGCGCTGGCTGACCGTACGCGACACCTATGCGGTCAATGTCGTACGGGAGGACGCCGATCCGCCGCTGCTGATCGCCATCGCGGTATGCGTGATCCGGATGGCCGAGCGGGAGCGCGGGGACCACTGAGCCGGCCGCCGGGGCGGGTGCGGCCAAGCGGCCCACCTCCGAAGGGAATTGACCGATTTCGCCAGTTCCGTACCGTTCGGGATCGGCGAACCGCGCACAGTACCACCGCCAAAGCTTTCGAACGGCTCCCCCGTCAAACATCCACCTACGATGGTCACCCGAAAGCACTGCCGGGGTGCCCGTGCGCAAAGTAACTTAACTGCACAGACAGCAGCCCGCGTACGAACCGTCCGAGGGGTCCCGTGACCGTCCATCCCAGCCTTCAGTCCTCCATCGATGCCTGGACGCATTCCATAGAAGCGATAACAGAGCTGGTGACGCCGCTCGTCGAGGGGGAGTGGAGCAGGGCGACGGACCTCCCAGGATGGTCCGTACGCGATGTCGTCTCCCACGTCATCGGCCTGGAATGCGAGATGCTGGGCGACCCGCGGCCGATCCACACACTGCCGCGCGACCTCTACCACGTACGGAGCGAGTCGGCCCGCCGCATGGAGGTCCAGGTCGACGTCCGCCGGCACCACACCGCACCGGAGATGCTCAGCGAGCTCGAATACACCGTCATCCGGCGGTCCCGGCAGCTGCGCAACGAGTCCCGCCAGCCGGACGCCGTGGTGCGCAGCCCGCTCGACGAGGACCGGACGCTGGAATTCGTGCTGGAGCAGCGAGCGTTCGATGTCTGGGTGCACGAGCAGGATCTGCGCCGGGCGCTCGGCAAGCCCGGCAACGCCGACTCCCCCGGCGCGCAGGTGACCCGCGATCTGCTGGTGCGGGTGCTGCCCGGCATCGTCGCCAAGCGGGCGCAGGCGCCCGCTGATTCGGCCGTTGTCTTCGACATCACCGGCCCGGTGGAGTTCATGCGCACGGTGCGGGTCGGCGCCGACGGCAAGGCGACGATCGACGGCAGTGTCTCGCTCGGCCCGACAGTGACGCTCGCCATGGACTGGGACACCTTCCACCGGCTGGCCTGCGGCCGGGTCCGCCCGGCGGCCATCGCCGAGCAGATCAAGATCGACGGAGACCACGAGCTGGCCCAGGCCATCCTCGACAACTTCGCGGTGACGCCGTAGCGGCTCCCCGGCAGCACGCCCCGGCGGGAACGGGTGGTCCTGACGGGGCGTTCCCCTGGACGCGGACATGCGGACCCGTGGCCCCGCGGAGCACAGCCTCAATGCGCCGAGGCTGCTGCCCGTCGACTGGACGACGAGCGGGGAGTTATCCGTTTCACGTGAAACGGCCTGCGCGGTTTCACGTGAAACCGGAGCCACTCCCCACCCGGGCCGCCAACTCCCCGCCGCCTTCCGGGAGATGGGGCATCCCCGGACGGCGCTCCTGGGCGCACCGGCGCACGGCGACACCGGCACCGGCGCCCGTCACGCGGGGACGTGAACCGCCTCCACCCTGCTAACGACCAGCCGCTCCCGCTCGCGCCGCGCCGCGCGCCGGCGCAGCCGCAGGATCTGCGAGAGGCCGATGGCCTCCAGCACGAAGACCGAGGAGAAGGCGATCCGGTAGTCGTCGCCGGTGGCGTCCAGGAGGACGCCGATGGCCAGCAGGGTCGTCATCGAGGCGGTGAAGCCGCCCATGTTGACGATGCCGGAGGCGGTCCCCTGGCGCTCCGGCGGGTTGGCGGGCCGGGCGAAGTCGAAGCCGATCATCGAGGCGGGACCGCAGGCGCCCAGCACCACGCAGAGCACGACCAGCAGCCACATCGGGGCGTGGGCGGCCGGCCAGCACAGGGTGAGGGTCCACAGCAGGGCGGTGGCGGCGACGGTGCTCAGGGCCAGCGGCGTACGGGCCGCGTGGTGGCGGGCGATGACCTGCCCGTAGACCAGGCCCACTCCCATGTTGGAGAGCACCACGAGCGTGAGCAGTTCACCGGCCGTGCCGCGGGAGAGGCCCTGCGCCTCGACGAGGAACGGCAGCCCCCACAGCAGCAGGAAGACCATCGCGGGGAACTGGGTGGTGAAGTGCACCCACATCCCCAGCCGGGTGCCCGGCTCGCGCCAGGCGTCCGCGATCTGCCGGCGCACGAACACGGCACCGCTGTGCTCGGCGGGCGCGGGCGGCGGCGCGAAGCCCTCGGGGTGGTCCTTGAGGAAGAGCAGCAGCAGGACCAGTACGGCGATACCGCCCAGCGCGCTGCCGGCGAAGGTCGTCGTCCAGCCGAAGGTGTGCAGCAACCGGGCCAGGACGAGGGTGGAGATCAGGTTGCCCGCCATGCCGACGAGCGCGGCGATCTGCGCGATCATCGGGCCGCGGCGGGCCGGGAACCACCGCGAGCCAAGCCGCAGCACGCTGATGAAGGTCATCGCGTCACCGCAGCCGAGCAGCGCGCGGGAGCCGAGCGCCATGGCGTACGACGCGGAGAGCGCGAAGCCGAACTGCGCGACGGTGTAGAGGACGACGCCGAGGGTCAGCACCTTTTTGGCGCCGAACCGGTCGACCAGCAGCCCGACGGGTATCTGCATGCCCGCGTACACGAGCAGTTGGAGGATCGAGAAGGTGGACAGCGCCGAGGCGTTGATGTGGAAGCGCTCCGCGGCGTCCAGGCCGGCCACGCCCAGGCTCGTGCGATAGGTGATCGCGACGAAGTACACCGCGACGCCGATGCCCCAGACCGCCATCGCCTTACGGCCGCCGGGCGGGTCCGAGGGCAGCAGCCGGGCGGCGCCTCCGCCTATGCCACCGCCGGCGGAGGTGTCGGCACTCTCATTCATCGCACGTCCCCCTGCGCGAGATTGCGGACCCAGCTGACGTGCCGCTGTACGGCGTCGGTGGCCGCGTCGGCGTCGCCCGCGCGCAGCGCTTCGAGGATTTCCGTGTGCTCGGCGATGTTCTTGGCGATCCGGTCGGGGTGGGCGTGCATGACCGCGACGCCCATCCGCAGCTGCCGGTCGCGCAGTTGCTCGTAGAGCCGGTCCAGGATCTGGTTGCCGGCGCTGCGCACGATGGCGGCGTGGAAGGCGCGGTCGGTGACGGAGACGGCGGCCAGATCGCCGGCCGCGGCCTGTTCGCGCATGGTCTCCACCAGCGCGCCGAGTTCCTCGATCAGCGTCTCGCTCGCGGGCACCGCCTTGGCCGCCGCGTGCTTCTCCACCAGCAGCCGGGTCTCGACGACATCGGCGATCTCCTGCGCGGAGACCGGCAGGACCAGGGCGCCCTTCTTGGGGTAGAGCTTGATCAGCCCCTCGACCTCCAGCCGCAGCAGCGCCTCGCGCACCGGGGTCCGCGACACCCCCACGGCGTCGGCGAGCTCCCCTTCGGTGAGCAGCATGCCGCCCTCGTAGCGGCGCTCCAGAACGGCGTCCTTGATGTGCGCGTAGACCCGCTCGGCGGCGGGGGGCTGCTTGGCGGGAACGGGACCGGTCTCCCTTGTGGGAGCGGTGGGCGTGGACGCTGACGGCATGCGCACAGGATAGATACAACAGGTATGCGACCGTCACGCCATTCCGCGATACGGACAATCCACAGGGTGTTTGTCCTGGTAGAAGCGTTATGAGCGGAACGGCCGGGGCCCGCGCACGGGCACCGGCCGCCCACACCTCAGCCGTGCATCAGCCCCTGGGCGATCAGCCTTTCGACCACCTGGCCATGGGCGGGCGCGCACCGCGTCCGCGCCCCCTCGCGGTCGAACCAGGCGTACTCGGCGATCTCCCGGCCGGGAGCCGGTGCGATGTCCTGGGGCCCGCCGGTGAAACAGGTCATGTGCAGCCGCCGGCCGTTCTTGCCGTGCGCGACGGCGTGGACGACGAACGCCTCCGTCAGCTCCTCCACGGGAATGCGCAGGCCGAGCTCCTCGGAGAGCTCACGGGACAGCGCCTCCCGGGCGGTCTCGCCCGGCTCGTACTTGCCGCCCGGGAGGTAGAAGGTGTCGTTCCCCCGCGTCCGTACGCTCAGCAGCCGGCCGTCGCGGACATGCAGCCAGGACACCGACTTCAGCGGCGCCTGGCGCTCCAGGGCGATCAGCGGATGGCCGGTCTGCTCGTCGGTCCGCTGCCCGCGCTCCGTGAAGCCCAGGTGCGCGTAGAAGCGGCGGGCCCGGGCGTTCTCCTCGAAGACCTCCAGGGACAGCGCGCCGTACCGCGCCGCCGCGTGCTCCAGCAGCTCCCGCCCGGTGCCGCCGCCTTGCGCCTCGGGCGCCACGAACAGCCCGCCGACCTCGGCGCCCCCGTCGTTCCCGGTCCCGCCGCCCAGCAGACCGAGCAGCCCGATCACGGTGCCGTCGCGCTCGGCGACCCAGTTCTCGGCCTCGACGAGATGCACCTCACGGAGGAGGCGGGCCCGCTCGCCCCCGCCCTCCCCCTCGATGAACGGATGCGCCTGCCGTGAAGCCCGGGACCACAGGTCGGTCGCCGCGTCCTGGTCGGCGGGCCGATAGCGCCGGATGATCGTTTGACTGCTCATTTCGCCGACCGTAGGCAGCCCGGCCAACGGCGGCAAACCCTTTCCGGCCGACCGCGCCCCGGCCGGAAGGGGGTCTCCAGGAGGACCGCCGGTCCGACTCAAGGCTGACGAGAGTCCGTACCTGGCGCGTACGGACGGGCCGGGATGCCGTGGGTGAATGGAGGCATGGAGTCGATGCGGCTCCGCAGGACAAGGGGAGTTGACCATGCAGCCCAGCACGAACACCGGCCGCCGCGCCCGGAACGCCGTCGTACTGGCCTTGATCGTCGCCGCCCTGTGGGCAGGCACCGCACTGACCCGCGGCGCCGCACAGGCCGATCCGTCCGCCCCGACGGGGCCCGTGGCGCACTTCGGTCGCGCTGTGGAGATCATCCGGGGCTGAGCAATGGCCGGGGGCGGTGTTTCACGTGAAACGCGCCGACCGTTTCACGTGGAACACCGCCCCTGATGCCGCTATGGGCTCCGCCGGCTCAGCCCCAGGTGATCAACCGCTTGGGCCGCTCCAGAATCGCCGCGATGTCCGCGAGGAGCTTGGAGCCCAACTCGCCGTCGATCAACCGGTGATCGAAGGACAGCGCGAGGGTGGTGACATGGCGCGGCTTGACCTCGCCCTTGTGCACCCACGGCTGGAGCTTGACCGCACCGAAGGCGAGGATCGCCGACTCCCCCGGGTTGAGGATCGGCGTACCGGTGTCGACGCCGAAGACGCCGACGTTGGTGATGGTGACCGTACCGCCGGACATCGCCGCCGGAGAGGTCTTGCCCTCGCGGGCGGTCGCCACCAGCTCGCCCAGTTCCGCGGCGAGTTGGGGGAGCGTCTTGGCGCCCGCGTCCTTGATGTTGGGGACGATCAGCCCGCGCGGCGTGGCCGCCGCGATCCCGAGGTTGACGTAGTCCTTGTAGACGATCTCCTGATTCGCCTCGTCCCAGGCCGCGTTGACCTCCGGGTGGCGCTTGAGCGCGACCAGGAACGCCTTGGCGACCAGCAGCAGCGGATTGACGCGCAGCCCGGCCATGTCCGGGTCCTGCTTCAGCTCCTGGACGAGCTTCATCGTGCGGGTCACGTCGACGGTGATGAACTCCGTGACATGCGGCGCGGTGAAGGCGCTGGCGACCATCGCCTGAGCGGTGGCCTTGCGCACGCCCTTGACCGGCACCCGGCGCTCGCGGGCCGCCGCGTCGAAGGTCCCGGCGGGCGCCGCCGCGGCCGGTGCGCTCACCTCGGCGACGACGGGCACCGCGGCCGGCGGAGCCGCGGCGGCAGTGGCCGCCGCGTACACGTCGTCGCGGGTGATGATCCCGCCCGCGCCGGTCGGGACCACCGTCGCCAGATCGATGCCGAGGTCCTTGGCGAGCTTCCGGACCGGCGGTTTGGCCAGCGGACGGTCGGCGGACGGCGCAGGAGCGGCCGGCACCGCGGGCACCTCCGGGACGACCACGGGGGTGGCCACCGGAGCGGATGCGGTCCGCCCGTTCAGCTCCGCCTGGAGCCCGGCGGTCACCGGCTCCGGCTGCGCCGGGACGGCCGGCGGCACCTTGCGCGCCCGGCGCTTGGTCGAGGCCGGCGCAGCGCCGTAGCCGACCAGCACGGCCTGCCGGCCCTGCGGCTCGGCCTCCTCCTCGGCGGGCGCGGCGGCCTCGCCCGGCTGCCCCGCGACGGGCCCGGCGCCCGGGTCGGTGTCGACCGAGATGATCACGGTGCCGACGTCGACGGTGGTGCCCTCGTCGAAGTTCAGCGCATGCACCACCCCGTCGTAGGGGATGGGCAGTTCGACGGCGGCCTTGGCGGTCTCGACCTCGCAGACGACCTGGCCGTCGGTGACGGTGTCACCGGGCTTGACGTACCACTTGAGGATCTCGGCCTCGGTGAGCCCCTCGCCCACGTCGGGCATCTTGAACTCGCGGATGCGCTGCGCGTTCGCGGCGCCGGCGGTTCCTGTAGTCATGGTCACGGCTCTCCTCAGCCCTCAGTACGCCAGCGCGCGGTCAACGGCGTCAAGCACCCGGTCCAGTCCCGGCAGGTACTCGTCCTCCAGCCTGGACGGCGGGTACGGGGCGTGGAAGCCGCCGACCCGCAGCACCGGTGCCTCCAGGTGGTAGAAGCAGCGCTCGGTGATCCGGGCCGCGATCTCCGCACCGGAGCCGAAGAAGACCGGCGCCTCGTGGACCACGACCAGCCGGCCGGTCTTCTCCACCGAGGACTGCACGGTGTCGAAGTCGATCGGGGAGATCGAGCGCAGGTCGACGACCTCGACCGACTTGCCCTCCTCGGCCGCGACGTTGGCGACGTTCTCGCAGACCTTCACCATCGGACCGTAGGCGGCCAGGGTGAGGTCGGAGCCGGTGCGGGTGATCCGGGCCTTGTGCAGCGGGTCCGGGATCGACTCGGTGTCCAGCCGCGACTTGTCGTGGTAGCGGCGCTTGGGCTCGAAGTAGATGACCGGGTCGTCGCCGGCGATGGCCTGCTGGAGCATCCAGTAGGCGTCGGAGGCGTTCGAGGGGGAGACCACCTTGAGGCCCGCGACATGCGCGAACAGCGCCTCGGGGGACTCGGAGTGGTGCTCGACCGCGCCGATGCCGCCCGCGTACGGGATGCGGATGACGACCGGCACCTTGACCTTGCCGAGCGCCCTCGCGTGCATCTTCGCGAGCTGGGTGACGATCTGGTCGTAGGCGGGGAAGACGAAGCCGTCGAACTGGATCTCGGCAACGGGGCGGTAGCCGCGCAGGGCCAGGCCGATCGCGGTGCCGATGATGCCGGACTCGGCGAGCGGGGTGTCGATCACCCGCTCCTCGCCGAAGTCCTTCTGGAGGCCGTCGGTGACGCGGAAGACGCCGCCGAGCTTGCCGACGTCCTCGCCCATGACGAGGACCTTGGGGTCGGCCTCCATGGAGGCACGCAGCGAGGCGTTGATCGCCTTGGCGATGGTGATCTTCTCGAAGACGGCCATGGTCAGTTCCCCTCCGCGATGGCATCGGCGTCGGCGAACGACGCCTGGTACGCGGCGAACTGCGCGCGCTCCTCATCGACGAGCGCATGCCCGTCGGCATAGACGTTCTCGAAGATCGCCATGGTGTCCGGGTCGGGCATCGCCCGTACGACATCGCGGACCCGCTTGCCCAGGGCCTCGCTCTCCTCGTCGATCGCGGCGAGGTACGCCTCGTCGACGAAGCCCTCGGACTCCAGATACGTCCGCAGCCGCAGGATCGGGTCCTTGGCCTCCCACGCCAGCGTCTCCTCGTGGGCCCGGTACTTCGTCGGGTCGTCGGAGGTGGTGTGCGCACCCATCCGGTAGGTGAACGCCTCGATGAGCATGGGGCCCTGGCCGGTGCGGGCCCGCTCCAGTGCCGCCTTGGTCACCGCCAGGCAGGCCAGTACGTCATTGCCGTCGACCCGTACGCCGGGGAAGCCGAAGCCGCGGGCGCGCTGGTAGAGCGGCACCCGGGTCTGCTTCTCGGTGGGCTCGGAAATCGCCCACTGGTTGTTCTGGCAGAAGAAGACGACCGGAGCGTTGTAGACCGCGGAGAAAGTGAAGGATTCGGCGACATCGCCCTGGCTGGAGGCGCCGTCACCGAAATACGCGATGACCGCGGAATCCGCGCCGTCCTTCTGCACGCCCATCGCATAGCCGGTCGCGTGCAGCGTCTGCGAACCGATCACGATGGTGTAGAGGTGGAAGTTGTTGCTGTTGGGGTCCCAACCGCCGTGATTGACACCCCGGAACATTCCCAGCAGGTTCGTCGGGTCGACGCCACGGCACCAGGCCACACCGTGCTCGCGGTAGGTCGGGAAGACATAGTCGTCGTCGCGCAGCGCCCGGCCGGAGCCGATCTGGGCGGCCTCCTGGCCCAGCAGCGAGGCCCACAGGCCCAGTTCTCCCTGGCGCTGGAGCGTGGTCGCCTCGGCGTCGAAGCACCGCGTCAGCACCATGTCGCGGTACAGCCCGCGCAGTTCCTCGGGAGAAAGATCGATCGCGTAATCCGGGTGCTCGACCCGCTTCCCTTCCGGGGTCAGCAGTTGTACGAGCTGGTCCTGCTCCGCCTGGTCCGCACGGCCGCTGTTCCCGGCCTTGGACTGCGGCGCCTTGTTCGTCGGCGTCGCCTTTTTGGCGGTGGTGCGCTTGCTGCCGCCGCGGGCGGTTTTCCGCTCGGCAGTGCCTTCCACGGTCACGTGCTGCTCCTCCGTCTGTCCGGCCCCCGGGGTCCGCCGGTGGCCGTATTGCGGCTCACCCGGTATCCGATACGGCGCACGGGGTGTGTGCGAACGCGGCCGGATCCGGGTGGAACAAAGCGCCCGGAGTGGCCTGCTCATTGCACGTTACCCATTGCCAATGGGTAAGTGGAAACCGCTCTGACCTGCGATTTTGCTTGGATTTCCAAGTAAATCGCGAAGGCCGGTAACAACTCCTGGTCACAGCGTTGCAGGCCACCGGGACAACGGCACGTTATATCGGTGACCTGGAGCACGGGAAGGGTTGATGTGTGAGACTGGGAAGGTGCGCGAAGACGGAAAAATCACGGTTTTCCTGCTCGATGACCACGAAGTGGTCCGGCGGGGCGTCCACGAAATGCTGTCGGTCGAGGAGGACATCGAGGTCGTCGGCGAGGCCGGCACGGCCGCAGACGCGCTGGTCAGGATCCCGGCGACGCGTCCGGACGTGGCGGTGCTCGACGTCCGGCTCCCGGACGGCAGCGGCGTCGAGGTCTGCCGTGAGATCCGCGCCCAGAACGAGGACATCAAATGCCTGATGCTCACCTCGTTCGCCGATGACGAGGCGCTTTTCGATGCGATCATGGCCGGTGCGTCCGGATATGTCCTCAAGGCCATTCGGGGCAGCGAACTCCTCTCCGCGGTCCGCGACGTGGCAGCCGGAAAGTCGCTGCTCGATCCGGTGGCCACCGCCCGCGTCCTGGAACGGCTGCGCGACGGGAACACCGCGAAAGGCGACGACCGGCTGGCGAATCTCACCGAGCAGGAACGCAAGATCCTCGATCTCATCGGCGAGGGCCTGACCAATCGCGCAATCGGCGAACGGCTCCATCTCGCCGAGAAAACGATCAAGAATTACGTTTCCAGCCTGCTGTCCAAGCTCGGCATGGAACGCCGCTCCCAGGCCGCCGCCTATGTCGCCCGCATGCAGGCCGAACGGCGCTGACCAGGCCCTGAGCGCAGGCCACGGCCGCGGCACCGGCGAGACCGCGTCCGGGGAAAAGGACCAACGTCCCACGGCTCCGGGGCTGCCGCCCCTACCCACCGACGCGCCCGGCGGGCAGGGTGGAACCATGCCCACCGACGACTTCCGTTCCATCGAGCTGCTCAGCCGCACCCCCTACGGGCGCGTATCGGCCAGCCGTCGGGCGCTCCCCTTCACCACCGTCACCCGGCACATCGTCGTCGACGGCCGGCTGATCCTGCGGCTGCACCGCGGCTACGGCTACCACCAGGCCCTGGACGGCAGCGTCGTCGCGTACGAGGCCGACAACGTCAACAGCGGCGAACCCGACACCTGGTCCGTGCAGTTCACCGGCACCGCCCGGGTCATCCTGCCGACCCCCGCCGAGCGCGAGCTGTTCGGCCGCACCCCGCGGCTGGCCGACGGGGCGCCCTTCGACCCGGTCTTCCTGCGGATCGAGCCGGAGTTCGTGACGATGCATTACCTCACGGACGTACCGGTCTTCCGATATGCACACCCTCTGTAAGGCTTTCCGGAATACCCACTCCAGTGGGCGTAGTTGATCTAACATCTGGCGCGTGCTGCGCTCATCTGTAGTCCGGCCGGCGGCGACGCCCGACCGTGACACCCTCGGATCCCTGCTGCGCCACTACGACCGCGCCGGCGCGCCGCTCTCCTGCGAACCCGTCGCCGAGGGCCTGCTCAACCACGGCTACTTCCTCGCCACCACCCGCGGGCGCTACTTCCTCAAGCACCACCTCGACGGCGACCGCGCCGCCCTCACCCGCCAGCACCGCGCCTCCCGCCGGCTCGCCGGGCTCGGCCTGCCCGTCGCCCCGCCGGTCGCCGACGCGGACGGCGGCACCGTCACCGTCCTGGACGGCCGCTGCTACGCCCTGCACCCCTGGATCGAGGGCCGGCACCTGGGCGGCACCGCGCTGACCGCCGCCCAATCCCGCCGGCTCGGCGCCCTGCTCGGCCTCGTCCACACCGCGCTGGCCCAGGTCATGGCGGACGAGCCGGCCCCGCCGCGGCCACCCGGCACGGACGCCGCCGCCGACCCCGAGCGCACCTTCGAGACCATCGACGAACTGCTGGCCCTGGCCCGCGGCGCCCGCCCCCGCACCAGCTTCGACGAGCTCGCCGAGCACCGGCTCCTGGAACGCCGGGCCCTGCTGGACCGGCAGGCGCACCGCCGTCCGCCGGCCGGCGCGGAACCCCCGGCGGGCTGGGTTCACGGCGACTTCCATCCGCTGAACGTGCTCTACCGCGGCACGGAACCGACCGCGATCGTCGACTGGGACCGGCTGGGCGTCCAACCACGCGCCGAGGAAGCGGTACGCGCCGCCGCGATCTTCTTCGTCCGCCCCTGCGGCACCCTGGACCTGGCCAAGGTCGCGGCGTACGCGAGCGCCTACCGGGCCGTCTGCGGGGCCGATGCCGACGAACTGGCCGCGGCCGTCCACCGGGTGTGGTGGGAGCGGCTGAACGACTTCTGGATGCTCACCTGGCGCTACCGGCTGGGCGACCGCCGCACCGATCCGCAGTTCCCCGCGGCAGCGGCGCTCGCGGTGTGGTGGACCCGCGAATACCCGGCCGTACGCAAGGCGTTCACGGGCTGACCCACGCGGGTCAGCCCGTCCGCGGCGGGTCAGCCGCCGGTCGTACCGAGCGTCGTACCGCCGTTGTTGATCCCGCCGTTGCCGGTCCCGCCGTTCGTCGTGCCGCCGTTCGTCGTCCCGCCGTTCGTGGTGCCACCGTTGGTGGTCCCGCCGGTGGTGGTGCTGGGCGGCGCCGAGGTCGGCGGCTCGGAGCTCGGCGGTGCCGAGGTCGGCGGCTCCGAGCTGGGCGGCTCGGACGACGGCGGGGCGCTGGGCCGGTGGCTCGGCCGGTGGGTGTAGGTGTTCCCGCCGCCGGTCGAACTGCCCGGGAACGTCTCGTGGGTGGTCTGCTCGTCCGTCGGCGGCGCGCTGGACTCCTCGGACTGCGACACCGACGGCGACTGGACCACCGGGGGCTGGTGCTTGCGCTTCTGGCCGCTGGTGTTCTGCATCGCGAAGGCCACGCCCACCGCGATGGCGATCAGTGCGAGCACCGCGATCAGCCAGACCTTGCCGCGACCGCCCTTGCCCGACCGGTGCCCGCCCTCGTCGTCCCGCATCCCGGGCGCGACGATCGGCTGCGCCGCGGTCCGGCCGGCGTCCGGGTGCGACAGCGCCGTGGTCTCACCGGCGCCGCCACCACCGCGGAGGGCCATGGTGTGACCGCCGTCGTGCATCGCGACCGGGCCGGTGTTCCAGGTGCCGGTGTGGCCGCCCTGCTC
Organism: Streptomyces albospinus; assembly: GCF_014648695.1. GTDB lineage: Bacteria > Actinomycetota > Actinomycetes > Streptomycetales > Streptomycetaceae > Streptomyces > Streptomyces albospinus. Next base: position 37,186 of record NZ_BMRP01000007.1, on the reverse strand, counting down.
GTGCAGCATCTGGAGCGAGTACTGGACCAGACCGCGCATCTCCTCGGCGGTCTGGAAGCGGTCGTCGGGGTCCTTGGCCAGCGACCGCATGACCAGGCCGTCCAGCTCCGGCGGCACCGCCTCGGCGACCTCGGAGGGCGGCACCGGCATGTCCTGGACGTGCTGGTAGACGACCGACAGCGGGGTCTCACCGGTGAACGGAGGCCGCAGCGCGAGGAGTTCGTACAGCAGGCAGCCGGTCGCGTACAGGTCGGAGCGGGTGTCGACGGTCTTGCCGAGCGCCTGCTCCGGGGAGAGGTACTGGGGCGTGCCCATGACCATGCCGGTCTGGGTCATGGTCGACTGCGCACCGTGCAGCGCACGAGCGATGCCGAAGTCCATGACCTTCACGGCGCCGCTGTTCGTGATGATCACGTTCGCGGGCTTGATGTCGCGGTGCACGATGCCGTGCTGGTGGCTGTAGGCCAGCGCTTCCAGGACGCCGGAGACGATGATCAGCGCCTGGTCCGGCGGCGGGGCGTCCGCATTGAGCAGCAGATCGCGGATGGTGTGGCCCTCGACCAGCTCCATCACGATGTACGGCACGGTGTTGCCGCCGACGAAGTCCTCACCGGAGTCGTAGACCGCGACGACCGCGTGGTGGTTCAGCCCGGCCACGGACTGCGCCTCACGCGTGAAGCGCGCCTTGGACACCGGGTCCTCGGCGAGATCGGCGCGCAGCAGCTTGACGGCGACGGTCCGGCCCAGCCGTACGTCCTCGGCCGCGAACACCTCCGCCATGCCGCCGCGGCCCAGCCGGCGCGTCAGCCGGTAGCGGCCGTCGCCGACCAGTCCGCCGTTACCCCACATCTCCGGTGCGTCCGGGACATTGGAGCCGGTGGCGTCAGGATCGGACGGCCCCTGGGGGCGCTGCGTCGGTGCCATCGGTCCTCGCCGTCGAATCGATCCGCGTTACAGCGGTAAGGTCTCGGTCTTCGCTAGAGCACGCTACAGGTTCCTCGGCACCCACCGGTCCGTCGTGGACCGGCCATCAAACCCTCCACCCACCAAGTGTGGCAAGTTCACCAGGGGTGACCGGAAGGCCGAAACCTCTCCTACCCGTGATCGGATCTTGCACATCTGGTCACGGAACGGGCACACAGCTTGACGTGTCCGCGGCCTGGGGCAGACTTGGCTGCGGAATTCCAGATTTTGATTGCCACACATATGGGCAGTGCGCCTAGGGGGAAGCGGAACCATGAGCCAGGACGGCGCTCAGGGCCAATTCGAGGGCCGTTCGGTCGGCGGTGGACGTTACCAGCTTCGTGATCTTCTCGGAGCCGGCGGCATGGCATCCGTTCACCTCGCCTACGACAGCGTGCTGGACCGCGAGGTCGCAATCAAGACCCTGCACACCGAACTCGGCCGCGAGCAGGCGTTCCGCGAACGCTTCCGGCGCGAGGCCCAGTCAGTGGCGAAGCTCACGCACACCAACATCGTCTCGGTCTTCGACTCCGGCGAGGACGAGCTCGACGGCGGCATGGTGCCGTACATCATCATGGAGTACGTCTCCGGGCAGCCGCTCCGCTCCGTGCTGGACACCGACATCGCCCAGCACGGCGCGATGCCGACGGAAAAGGCGCTGAAAATCACCGCCGATGTGCTCGCCGCGCTGGAGGCGAGCCATGAGATGGGCCTGGTCCACCGGGACATCAAGCCGGGCAACGTCATGATGACCAAGCGCAATGTCGTCAAGGTCATGGACTTCGGTATCGCCCGCGCCATGCAGTCCGGCGTGACGTCCATGACGCAGACCGGCATGGTCGTCGGCACCCCGCAGTACCTCTCGCCCGAGCAGGCACTGGGCCGCGGTGTGGACGCGCGCTCCGACCTCTACTCCGTCGGCATCATGCTCTTCGAGCTGCTGACGGGCCAGCTGCCGTTCGACGCGGACTCCCCGCTGGCCATCGCCTACGCCCACGTCCAGGAAGAGCCGCCGGTCCCGTCGAGCATCAACCGCTCGCTGCCGCCGGCCGTGGATGCGCTGGTGGCCCGCGCGCTGAAGAAGAACCCCAACGAACGGTTCCCGACCTCGGAGGCGATGCGGGACGAGTGCCTGCGGATCGCCGGGTCCGCCCAGTCCGGGGCGACGCCGCTGATCATCAGCGAGGGCCCGCGCGCCCGCACCAGCGGCTCGTCGGTGTCCTCCGCGGTGTTCCCCACCGCGTCGGGCACCCCGCAGACCCCGGTCCCGCCGAACGTCCAGCAGCCGTACCAGCCGACGCAGGCGGCCTTCGGTCCCTCGACGCCGCCGCCGGTGAACAACGCCTTCCCGACGCCGGCGCCGACCCCGGCGCCGTTCGCCAACGCCGGTTTCCAGGCCCCGCCGCCGTTCACCGGGCCGCCGGTGCCGCCGGTGACCGGCTCGATGCCGTCGGCCGGTGGCCCGCGGCCCCGGAAGAACAACAGCCCGGTGATCATCGTCGCGGCGGTGGTCGGCGTGGTCGTGGTCACCGCGATAGCCATCGGTATCGGCCTGAGCGCCGGCAGCTCGGGTGACGACGGCGGTGGCTCCCCGTCGTCGTCGTACACGCCGTACTCCTACACCCCGTCGCCGACCAACAGCGTCCGGCCCGAGGACAAGACGGCGACGATCCTGGCGTCCGAGTGCACCAGCCCGGCCAAGAGCTACAGCGACAAGGGCAAGATCCTCGTCCCGTCCTTCAAGTACAAGAACCTGGACTCGGTCAAGGCGTGCATCCAGGCGGCCGGCTGGAAGTACAAGGTCGTCAGGGAAGAGAACGACTCGCTCTGGGCCAAGAACACCGTCACGGACCAGACCCCGGCAGCCATCAGCTGGTGGGACCCGAACAGCGGCGACACCATCCAGCTGACCATCTCGACCGGCCGCAGCAACTGACGGCAGCGGACAGCAGACGGCGGAG
>NZ_BMRP01000007.1:0-34205 GCF_014648695.1 Streptomyces albospinus | reverse complement strand
CCCTCCGCCGTTACGAGCGTGCCGTGCGCCCGAACTCAGAGGTACGGGCCCGACCGGGCAGCGCCGTGACCAGGGTGGTCCTCATGCCCCTCCATCGGGACACCGGGCGGCAGGGCGCGGCGCATCTGCTCCAGCTGGGCGCGCGCCGCCATCTGCTGGGCGAAGAGCGCGGTCTGGATGCCGTGGAAGAGCCCCTCCAGCCAACCGACGAGCTGGGCCTGTGCGATCCGCAGCTCCGCCTCCGTCGGCACCGACTCATCGGTGAACGGCAGCGACAGCCGCTCCAGCTCCTCGACCAGCTCGGGCGCCAGCCCGTCCTCCAGCTCCTTGACCGAGCTGGAGTGGATCTCCTTGAGGCGCACTCGGCTCGCCTCGTCAAGGGGCGCGGCCTTCACCTCTTCCAGCAGCTGCTTGATCATGCTGCCGATACGCATGACCTTCGCGGGCTGTTCGACCATGTCCGTCACCGGAATCTCACGGGGTTCGTCGCCCTCGTCCCCGCCACCGGCGCCGGCGCTGCCGAGCGCCATGCCGTCCGGGCCGACAACCAGGACGTGCTGGTTCTCCTGCGACCGTTCGTTCATCGGCATATCCATGCCGCCATTCTCTCGTACGACAGCTCCAGAACGGTGGTGCCCCCGGGAGAAGGTGATCCACCTTTCCAGGGCTGCGATCCGCCGATACCACAGGACATCGGCATTCACCTGGCTGTTTCACCGACCCGTTTCACGTGAAACCACACGTTTCTCCTCGTTTCACGTGAAACGGAGCGACCGTACCGATTGGCATGGACCATCAGTCTGGCGTCGTTTCACGTGAAACCACGGTGTGCAGCCGGTTCCACGTGAAACCGCGTTGTACGGGCTGTTTCACGTGAAACGGCGATCTCGCACGCGTTTCACGTGAAACACGCGCTCAGCGTCGGCGCAGCCGCAGGCCGAGGAAGGCCAGCCCCAGGCCGGTGAGCGCCATCCCGGCGCCCATCGGGAGGACGCGCTCCACGCGGGCTGCTGGGGCATCGAGCGCATAGTGGCTCTCCGCCGGTGCCGGTCCGGCGGCGGTACCCGGGTCCTGCTCGGGGGCGGGCGAGGGCAGCGGCTGGTACGGACCCGGGGTGAGTGGGCCGGCGAGGTCGCGGTCGTTCAAGGGGGACGGCCGCACCGGGCCGGTGGGCGCCGCGCCGGGCTTCGGCGGGGCCGCGCTGTGGCGTGGCACGGGTGCGGAGCTGTGGGCCGGGCGCCGGACGGGGGCGGCCTTGGGCGGGCGCGGCGGGGTGGCGGGCTCGGAACGGGACGTGCCCGGGGAGTCGCCGTCGGCGTCGCGGTCGGCGGGGTCCGGGGCGAAGTACGCCGGCCAGCGCAGGTGTGGGCCGAACGGGTGGTGCGGGTGGTGGTGGCGGAGCCAAGCACGCAGGAACGGGCTGCCCGGGTGGCGCGGGAACCGGGGAAAGGCGCCCGGCAGAACGAGCAGGCGGTCCGGCAGGTCCCGGAGGTCGTCGACGCTGGGGAACTCCGGCAGGCGTACCGGCACCCCGAGCCGACCGTGATAGCCCTCCACCGCGTGGCCCGCCACCAGCGTCAGCGGGGGATCCGCCGCGTAGTCGTCCATCGGTGCGTCGGGGCGGGCGGCCGGTGTGGCGCGGACGTCCACGGCCATCGCGGTGCCGGCTGTCATGGGGACGGGCAGGGAGGCGGCGACCACCAACAGACCGGTGGCGATGCGCGAACGGAGTCCTGGTACAACCACAGTGCCCCTCCCGTGCCGAGCCGTCGAGTGACGTGCCCAGCGTCACACGGCGGAATATCCGCGGCATCTCGAGCAGGTCGGACCGAGTGACCTGCCGGCAGGGGGAGGGGCACGGGGCGGCAACGGCCCCAGGAGCTACGGGCGGTCGGTTCAGACGGTCAGCACGACCTTGCCGACATGGGTGCTGGCCTCCAGGATGCGGTGCGCCTCGGCGGCCTCCGGCATCGGGAGCGTACGGTCCACGATCGGGCGGACCTGGCCGTTGCCGATCAGCGGCCAGACGTGCTCGCGCACGGCCGCGACGATCGCGGACTTCTCGCTCACCGGGCGGGCCCGGAGGCCGGTGGCGGTGATCGCGGCGCGTTTGGAGAGCAGGGCGGCGAGATTCAGCTCCGCCTTCACTCCGCCCTGCATGCCGATGATCGCGAGCCGTCCGGCGACCGCCAGCGCCTTGACGTTCCGCTGGAGGTACTTGGCGCCGATGATGTCGAGGATGACGTCTGCGCCCTTTCCATCGGTGGCCTTGCGGATCTCCTGGACGAAGTCCTGTTCGCGGTAGTCGATGAGGATGTCCGCGCCCAACTCGGCGCAGCGGGCCAGCTTTTCGGGACCGCCCGCGGTGACCGCGACCCGGGCTCCGACCGCCTTGGCGAGCTGGATCGCCATCGTGCCGATGCCGCTCGCGCCACCGTGGACAAGCAGCGTCTCACCGGGCCGCAGGTGCGCGATCATGAAGACGTTCGACCAGACGGTACAGGCGACTTCGGGAAGCGCGGCGGCCGTGACGAGGTCGAGTCCGGGCGGCAGCGGCAGCACCTGACCGGCCGGGACGGCGACCTTCTCCGCGTACCCACCGCCCGCCAGCAGTGCGCAGACCTCGTCTCCGACCGCCCAGCCGTGCACGCCGGGGCCGACCGCGGCGATCCGCCCCGAGCACTCCAGACCGGGATACGGGGAGGAGCCGGGCGGCGGGTCGTAGAAGCCCTGGCGCTGGAGCAGGTCGGCGCGGTTCACGGCGCTGGCCGCGACCTCGATCAGGACCTCGCCCTCGGCGGGCTGTGGATCGGGCACTTCGGCCCAGACGAGTGCTTCGGGGCCACCGGGCTCGGGGATAGTGATCGCTCGCATGGGCGCGAGGCTACTCGCCGACCGGCTGCGGGGCGACGGTGCGGGTCGGCGTCGCGGCAGGTCGGGCGGATAGGAGCCCCGGAGAAGCCGGTTGCCCGGCCCCCGCCTGGCTGCTCCCTATTCGTCCGCCCGGCGCATCGGGGAGACGCCGGTGCCGGGCAGCGTCGGCCCGGCGGGGCGGACGGGCGGCTTGCCGAACCGGTCCGGCTCCTGTGCCGGGGCGACCCGGACGATGGTGATCAGCCGGTCCGCGGCCTGTAGCGGGCTCGCCTCCGGGTGGTCGTACCCCAGCAGCCGGTGGCCCCGCAGGACGGAAACGACCAGGTCGTCGGTCTCCCGGACGGACCTGCCGACCTCGGCCTTGACCACCGGACGTTCCACGAGGTCGAGACCGCTGCCCTGCTGGATCAGGTCCTCCATGACGGTTCCCGCGCTGGGACTGTGCACGGAGAGCCCCAGCAGCCGGCCGGCCGCACTGGCCGAGGTGATCACCGCGTCGGCGCCGGACTGCCGCAGCAGCGGGGCGTTCTCCTCCTCGCGCACCGCGGCGACGATATTGGCCCGCTTGTTGAGCTGACGGGCGGTCAACGAGACCAGGACGGCGGTGTCGTCGCGCTGGGTGGCGATGACGACCTGGTGCGCGCGCTGGATCTCGGCCCGCAGCAGGACGTCACTGCGGGTCGCGTCGCCGACCACCCCCGCGAACCCCTCGGCCACCGCCGCGTCGATCACCTTGGCGCTGGGGTCCACGACGACGATGCGGTCGCGGGCCAGGCCCGTGGCGCAGAGGGTCTGGACCGCGGACCGTCCCTTGGTCCCGTAGCCGACGATGACGGTGTGATCGCGCACGGCGTTTCTCCAGCATTTTGACGAAAGCAACCCGCCCGTGGACAACGGGCTTGCGCAGCGGGCCCGTTGGGACGATCTCAAAGGCCAGAACCGGGCCGGTCCTGTCCGTCTGTCCTTCACGGCCGACGAGAGGTCCACCACTGCTGAGAACGACGCTACCGACAACACGGAGACCAAGCCCGCCTTCCGTCCCATGACCGGGCGGACATCAAGAGCCGCGACGAGCAGGAGAAGGACAACCGGTCGTGCGTCGAGTGGCGGGGCGGACGGTAGGTCTCCACGTACGAGGAGCCGGACACGAGCGCATGGAAACGCAAGCGCGTACGTCTGCCCAACGGGGAAATCGGCTACCGCGTCGTGCGCCCTGTGTGTGAAGGGGCGTTGGACGATCCCCAGCGCGGGACCGCGCCGAACGGCGAGCGCGTCGAGGCACTGATCGTCTACGACATCGGTCGACTCACCCGCGACTGCCGTCTCGGAGGCGATGGCGGCCACCACGCCATGCGCGGTAGTGCCCACCTGCTCAACCGCACGTCGCTGCATGAGCGCGAGCAAGGAGCTCTCACACGTCACCGGCACGCCGTGGGAACGCCGCACCGTCATCAGTACCGCGGCGATCGTCGCCGCGGTCGGCCGTGCACGGGCCCTCCTGCTCACCGAACTGGAGACTCCGGCCACAACGACAGAACCGGCTCACCGCACCGGGATCTCCGAAGCCGGGGTCTCCCAGAACTTCACGGCACTGCGCAATGCCGGTTTCCTCACCGCCCACCGGGCCGGCCGCTCAGTGCTGTACGCACGCACGTCCGTCGCGGAATCCGTCCTCTCCGTCGGCCAATAACCCGGGGACCGATCAATATGGGACAACCCTTGGAGCACGGCGGTTCCCCAGCGAGCTTCTGGTAGATCTCGCGATGACATCGCCACTACCAGAAAGACCGAAACCGTCGAAATCACAGAGAATTAGAATTTTCACCTGGAACCCGGAAAGGGCCGATTGCGGATATCACACACTCCTGCACCAGCGCCAAATCGGCCCCGAATGCAGAATGCCCTGGTGACCTTCAAGGCCAACGACAACGCTTGGAGATGCGCGCGCCACGAAGCGCCTATGACACCCTCCGCCCCTGGGCTTCGGACAGGAGTCGCACGGCGACAGCTCTAGCTCACACCGAAAGCAGGGCGCTCGCGAGTGGGACTCACCGGCAGTTCGACACACTTCCGTTTGATTGGCCAACCTCAATGGTGGAGCTGACGTTCGTGTCATCTTGCGGCGGATTCGGATTGTCGATTTTCTTGAGCCCGGAACGGCCGTCCGCCATCACCTTCTGCCACGCGACACCATTGCCATCCAGGAAACGAATAAATTCGTGCGCCCCGAGGCTATAGTTGTGAAGCTGTTCGACTTTCTGCCAACTACAAGGCGGGATTTGATCGAAGTAGGCATACCACTTCACATCCTGAAACACCATGACCACCTTGGTAATCGCGACATCACTGCGGTTCAAGATGGTCAGAGACTCCGTCTGCCCTTGGGGGTTGTTCAGGAAGGAGTACGAAACCAGCGATGCTTGAGATTTCTCGCTCTGTTCCTCGGAACGATGCTCCGTCCTCTTCGCCTGATCACTGGCATCCCTGGCGATCTGGGCCCCGTAGATGGAGTTCCCCAGTGCGATGGCTGCCACAGCCAGGCTCCCCCACGCCGCCCAGGTCGTAGGATCCCATCGCTTCTTCGCCTGCTTTTCGGATGCATCAGGGGGCTTGGGGCTCTCCGATGTCATGTATCCAGGAGTACATCCGGATGAGACCGAATGCCTGACGGGGTACTCCAAACGGGACACGGCGCAGCCTGATACCCGAGGATGGCCTTATGCCTTACGGACGAACTTCCGCAGTGCAGGCCGCACAAGAGGGGCCGCCCCGATGAGGGAAGAGCAACAGCCATTCCGGGATAGCGGAAAGGGCTCCATCTTCCGGTCCCTCTGGTCGCGTTCACGCGCCCAGGCCGAGGAGGACGCCGAGGACGGCCGGTCCGTCGTCATGCCCGTGCAGGGCGTGAAACCCCCGCTTCAGCAAGTCTTCCGTCGGCTGGTCATGGCTCTTCTGGTGCTGGCACTCACGACGTTCGTCGTGTGGGTCGACCGTGCTGGGTACCACGACAACGCCGGCGGGACCGTTGGGTTCCTCGACTCGGCGTACTACGCGACCGTGACCCTTTCGACCACGGGCTACGGCGACATCACACCGGTCAGCGACGGCGCACGGCTGACCAACATCCTCGTCGTCACACCGCTGCGCGTCCTGTTCCTGATCATCTTGGTCGGCACCACGCTGGAAGTGCTCACCGAGCGCACCCGGCATCAGGTACGCGTTCATCGCTGGCGGTCCCGTATGCGCGACCACATCGTCGTCATCGGGTACGGAACCAAGGGCCGCCACACCGTCGAAACCCTGGTCGGCCAGGGCGTCTCGAAGCAGAAGATCGTTGTGGTCGATCCTCAGAAGCAGACGGTGGATGCAGCCGGCAATGACGGACTCGTGGGCGTCCTCGGGGATGCGACCCGTTCCGACGCGCTGCGCAGGGCCGAGTTGCACCGGGCCTCGAAGGTGGTCGTCGCCACCCATCGGGACGAGACAGCCGCCCTGGTGACGCTCACCGCGCGCCAGCTCAACAAGCACGCATCCATCGTGGTGGCGGTCCGGGAGGACGAGAACATCCCACTGCTGAAGCAGAGCGGAGCCGACACGGTCATCACGAGTTCCAGCTCGGCGGGCCAGCTGCTCGGTATGGCGATGACGAGCCCGAGCGCGAGCACCGTCCTGGAAGAGCTGATGACGTACGGAAGTGGACTGGACCTCAAGGAACGGGCGGTGGCGAAGTCCGAGGCGGGACGTTCCCCCCGCGAGTGCGGTGACCTGGTCGTGGCCGTCCTACGAGGGGGCAGGGTGCTGGACTACACCGAGCCCGAGGCCGCGACGCTCCAGCTCACGGACCGGCTCATCACCGTTCAACGGGCAACGTCCGGGGACCACGCGAGCTGAAAGCCTGCCTTCCCTGCGGCAAAGTGTTGACTCCGGCGTTTCAACTGCCACTGCTCGCGGGTGCGTTCGGTCAGCGCTTCCAGGGTGGCGCCGACCAGGACGATCAGGAACACCGCGCGCAGCGGCGTGACGAGCAGGATGTTCGACAGCCGGGCGCCGGCGCGGTAGGGGACGATGCCGCCGTATCGCGTATCGGCGCCTTCGACATGCGGCGGGGCAGGATCACCCGGTGGGACCGGTCCTCGGGAAGCTCACGTGCCACGGCGTCGTGGGACGGGAGCTTCACGCGGGGCCCCCGGACGGGGCTGCGGCGTCGTACGGCGCTCCGGGGGCGGCCCACCCCGCCGACCAGCTCGCCGGCCAGGGGAGTTCGAGGAGTTCGACCTCGGCGCCGTACTCCGCGCCGTTGGGCGGGATGACGGCCATCGCGTCGGCGGCGGCGATTCCGCGCAGCATGGCGGGACCGTGGAAGTGCAGCGGAGTGGCCACCAGGCCGTGCCGTTCGTCGTCGCGGTAGGCGACCGGGACGAGCCGGGTGTCGTGCGGATGGCCGTGGACGGCGGCGGCCAGCGGCGCGCGGTACGGGGCGGCGGGCCGGCGGGCGGCGAGGGAGCGGAGCAGCGGCTCGGCGAGGGTGAGCAGGCCGGACACCGCGGCGAGGGGGTTCCCGGGGAGGCCGACAAGGTGCCGGCGCGGCGCGAGGCGGGCCAGCAGCATGGGGTGGCCGGGGCGCACCGCCACGCCGTCCACCAGCAGTTCGGCACCCAGCCGGCGCAGGGTCGGGTGCACATGGTCGACGGGGCCCGACGCGGTGCCGCCGGTGGTGACGACCAGGTCGGCGGTGGACCCGGCGACGGCCTCGTACAGCGTGTCGGCGTCGTCGGCGAGATGCCGCGGCGCGGCGGCCTCGGCGCCGAGCTCCCGCAGCCAGGGCGCCAGCATCGGGCCGAGCGCGTCCCGGATGCGGCCGTCCTCGGGCAGCCCCTCGCGCAGCAACTCATCGCCCAGGACCAGCACTTCGACGGTCGGCCGGGGGTAGACGGACAGCTCGTCGTAGCCGGCCGCCGCGGCCAGGCCCAGGACCGCGGGGGTCACCACGGCGCCGGCCGGCAGCAGGTGGTCGCCGCGGCGGCACTCCTGGCCGCGCGGGCGGATGTCCTGGCCCGGCGGCACCGGCCGCGGCGCGTACAGCCGGGCGCGGCCGTCGGGCAGGTCGAGGACCTCGCCGTGCTCGCTGCGCAGTACGGCGGTGGCGCCGGGCGGGATGCGGGCGCCGGTGGCGATCGGGATCGCATGGCCGTCGGGGAGCGCTTCGGTGGTGGCGTGGCCGGCGAGGATGCCGGCGGCGGGGCCGGGCTCGGCGTCCTCCTCCGCGGGGCGGGCGACGCGCCAGGGGCCGGGGCCGGAGACCGCCCAGCCGTCCATGGCCGAGGTGTCGAAAGACGGCAGGTCGGTGAGTGCCGTCAGGGCCGCGGCGAGCGTCCGGCCGAGCGCGTCGCCCAGCGCGGCCGTCCCGGGCTCGGGCGGCTCGGGCACCGCTCGCCCCGCGGTCTCCCGGGCCGCGGGCCAGGGGGTGGCGGGGTGGCCGGCGGGCGGCCGGGGGGCGCCTGCGGGCCGCGCCCTCCGGGACTCCGGCCCGGTGGGGTGGTGCGGGCCGGCCGCATCGCCGGGGCCGGGGTTGCCACCGGCGGCGAACGGGCCGGTGCCGCGGGCGCCGTACGGCCCGTCGGCGGCTCCGGACCGCAGGCGCGCCGGTGCGGTGCCGTTGGCCAGCGCGAGCGCGTCGTCGAACGGGTCCCCGGTCACGTCGCGGAACGCGCCGCCGAACTCCCCGTCGGTCATTCCGCGGGCTTCGCTTCGCTGCCGGCGCCGCCCGCCTCCGCCGCCCCGGCCGCCTGCGCCCCTTCGGCCTCGGCCTCCGCTGCCCAGCGGTTGGCCAGCTCGGCGGCCCGCTGCGCCAGCTCGGCCACGTCCCGGCCCTGTTGGGCCGCCGCGTAACCGACCAGGAAGGTCGTCAGCGGCGCGGCGGGACGGGCCACGCCGTGCGCCGCGTCCCGCGCGAGGTCGAGAAGTGCCGCCGTGTCGACATCGAGGTCGATGCCCAGTTCGGCCTTGACTGCGGTGATCCATTCGTCCAACACGTGTCCATGCTCCCTGATACGGGCGCGCGCCGCGCTGATGTCTTCCCAGGTGTCGCAGTCGAAGGAGGCCGTGGACGTGGCGTCCTGGACCCGGGCCAGCGCCAGCGCGGACGTCAGGCGGCGCAGCGGCAGCCCGGCCAGGGTGCCGTGTTCGGCGCGCAGCAGGTCGAGCCGGCGGCGCACCGGCGCCGCGCCGTAGGCGGCCACCAGCGGCTGGTCGCGGCCGTCCGCGTCGCGCAGCAGCGCACCGTCCCGGGGGGCGGCGTCGGGCGCGGTCGCCGCCCGGAGGAGGTCCCGTACGGTCGCGGCCGTCAGGAACGGCAGATCGGCGGAGAGGACCAGGACCGTCGGCGCGGTGGTGTGCCGCAGCCCGGCGTCCAGCGCGGCGAGCGGGCCGCCGCCGGGCGGATCCTCAAGGGCGTGGACGACGGCGCGGACGGTGGGGCGGCCGGGGCCGACGACGACGGTGACCGCGGCGTCGGGGCAGGCGGCCAGCACCCGGTCCAGGAGCGGACGGCCGCCGACGGACAGGGCGGGTTTGTCCGCCCCGCCGAGCCGCCGAGCCGCACCCCCGGCCAGCACGATGGTGTCGTAGACGGTGTGGTCGCTCACCCCTTGAGTATCACCAGGAGTGACGCGACGACACAGCCTCCGGCTGTGTCGTCGCTGTCGCGACCGTCACAGTCGGCGCGCCCGCCCCGGGCCGGGCCGGCCGCACCGGCCCGGCGGTCAGAGCGCGCGCAGCAGCAGCGCGGGCTGCTCCACACAGTCGGCCACATAGCGCAGGAAGCCGCCCGCGGTGCCGCCGTCGCACACCCGGTGGTCGAAGGTGAACGAGAGCTGGACGACCTGCCGGACGGCCAACTCGCCTTCGTGGACCCAGGGTTTGGCGGATATCCGGCCGACGCCGAGCATCGCCGCCTCGGGGTGGTTGATGATCGGTGTGGAGCCGTCGACGCCGAAGACGCCGTAGTTGTTGAGCGTGAACGTGCCGTGGGTCAGCTCGGCGAGCGACAGCCCACCGGAGCGCGCGGTCTCGGTGAGCCGGGCCATCTCGGCGGACAGCTCCTCGACCGTGCGGTTCTGTGCGTCCCGGACGACCGGCACCACCAGGCCGCGGTCGGTCTGCGCCGCGAAGCCCAGATGGACGGCGGGCAGCCGGACGATCTCCTGGGTGGCGGTGTCGACGGTGGCGTTCAGCTCGGGATAACGGGCGAGCGCGGCCGTGCAGATCCGGGCCAGCAGCGCGAGCAGCGACACCTTGGGGGCGCCGGGCACATTCATCGCCGCGCGGGCGGCGAGGAGTTCGGTGGCGTCGGCGTCCACCCAGCACGTCGCGTCCGGGATCTCCCGGCGGCTGCGGCTGAACTTCTCGGCGGCGGCACCGCGCATCCCCCGGAGCGGGATCCGCTCCTCCCCGGGGACGGCCGCGGTCCCCGCGCCGAGGGCGGCCCCGGCGGCGGCCGTCTCCCGCTCACGCAGCGCCCAGATCGCCGACTCGACGTCCGTACGGAGAATCAGCCCGTCGCGGCCGGTGCCCGTCAGCCCCTGGAGATCCAGGCCGTGTTCCCGCGCGATACGGCGCACCAGCGGCGAGATGACGGCGACCGTACGGGCGCCGGCGGCAGCGGCTCCGGCGGCGTCCGCCCGGCTGCCGGTGGGCCCGGCAGCAGCGGACGCGGGCGCCTGAGGGGACTCCGCCGACGCACCCGCCCCGGGGCCGGCCGGCGTCCCGGGCCGGACCCGCCGCCGGCGTGCCGCCGACGCGCTCGTCCCGTACCCGACCAGCACATTCCCCGATCCGGAATCCGCCGCGCCGTCCGCGCCCTCCGCGGCGGGCACCGGGGGCGCCCCGCCGCTCGCCGCCAGATCGTCCGGCACCGCCCCCACGGCGACCGTCACCAAGGGCGCCCCCACCGGGACTTCGGCCCCCTCTTCACCGAAGCGGGCGGTGACCACACCGCCGTACGGGCACGGCACCTCGACCATCGCCTTGGCGGTTTCGACCTCCACCACCGGCTGGTCGACGGCCACCACGTCGCCGGCCTCGACCAGCCACTGCACGATCACCGCCTCGGTGAGGCCCTCCCCCAGGTCGGGCAGGGTGAACTCGCGGACCACGGCCATCACTCACCACGTCCCTCGGTCCAGTCCGACTCCCACTGGAGACGGGCGATGGTGTCCAGGATCCGGTCCACACCCGGAAGGTGGTGCCGCTCCAGCATCGGCGGCGGATAGGGGATGTCGAAACCGGCGACGCGCAGCACGGGCGCCTCCAGGTGGTGGAAGCAGCGCTCGGTGATCCGCGCGGCGATCTCGCCGCCCGGGCCGCCGAATCCGTTGGACTCGTGGACGATCACGGCCCGCCCGGTGCGCCGCACGGACGCGCAGACCGTCTCGTCGTCGAACGGCACCAGCGAGCGCAGGTCGAGAACTTCCAGGTCCCAGCCCTCGGCCCGGGCGGCCTCGGCGGCCTCCAGGCAGACCGGGAGCGAGGGGCCGTAGGTGATCAGCGTGGCACTGCTGCCGCGGCGCCGGATCTCGGCACGGCCTATGGGGGCGACCGGAGTGGGCGCGTCCGGCGACCATTCGGCCTTGGACCAGTACAGCCGCTTGGGTTCGAGGAAGACGACCGGGTCGTCGGAGGCGATGGCGGCGCGCAGCAGCCCGTACGCGTCCTCGACCGTGGCCGGGGCGACGACCTGGAGGCCGGGGGTGGCGAGGTAGTACGCCTCGGAGGAGTCGCTGTGGTGCTCGACACCGCCGATCCCGCCGCCGTACGGGATGCGAATCGTCAGCGGCATGGCCACCGCGCCGCGGGTGCGGTTGCGCATCCGGGCGACATGGCTGACCAGTTGCTCGAAGGCCGGGTAGGCGAACGCGTCGAACTGCATCTCCACGACCGGGCGCAGCCCGTACATCGCCATGCCGACGGCGGTGCCCAGGATGCCGGCCTCGGCGAGCGGGGTGTCGCTGCAACGGTCCTCGCCGAACTCCTCGGCCAGGCCATCGGTGACCCGGAAGACGCCGCCCAGGGCGCCCACGTCCTCCCCCATCACATGGACGGACGGGTCCTCGGCCATGGCGTCGTGCAGCGCGCGGGTCAGCGCCTGCGCCATCGTGGCGGGCTTGCGCGCGGTCGCCGGAGCGGTGGTCGTCATGGCCTGGCCTCCTGGGCGGGCGTCGCGGCGCCCGCTGCGTGCTCGGTGTGTCCCTCGGCCTCGGCGTCCAGCTCGGCGCGCAACTGGGCCGCCTGGTCGCGCAGTTGGCTGGTCTGCCGGGTGAATACGTGGTCGAACAGGTCCATCGGGTCCAGGGGCGGGGCGGCGTTCATGCGCTCCCGGAGGTCGGCGGCCAGGCGCTCGGCGCTGTCCCGGGTGGCGGCGACGAATGTGTCGGAGAGCAGCTTCCGCTCCGCCAGCTCGCGCTCCAGCAGGGCTATCGGGTCGTGCGCCCGCCAGGTCTCGACCTCGTCATCGGTGCGGTAGCGGGTGGCGTCATCGGCGTTGGTGTGCGCCTCCAGGCGGTACGTCACGGCCTCGACCAGGGTGGGGCCGCCGCCCTCGCGGGCCCGCCGTACGGCCTCGGTGAGGACGTCGTGCATCGCGGGGGCGTCATTGCCGTCCACGAGGCGGCCGGGCATGCCGTAGCCGACCGCCTTGTGGGCGAGGGACGGCGCGGCGGTCTGCTTGGCGAGCGGGACGGAGATCGCGAAGCCGTTGTTCTGCACGAGGAAGACGACCGGTGCCTGCCAGACCGCGGCGAAGTTCAGCGCCTCGTGGAAATCGCCCTCGCTCGTGCCGCCGTCGCCGACCATCGCCAGTGCGACCACGTCGTCGCCCTTGAGGCGGGCGGCGTGCGCCAGGCCCACGGCGTGGGGGAGTTGCGTGGCGAGCGGGGTGCACAAGGGGGCGATGCGGTGCTCGTGCGGGTCGTACCCGGTGTGCCAGTCGCCCCGCAGGAGCGTCAGCGCCTGTACGGGATCGAGGCCGCGGGCCACGGCGGCCAGGGTGTCGCGGTAGCTGGGGAAGAGCCAGTCGCGGTCTTCGAGCGCGAGCGCCGCCGCGACCTGGCAGGCTTCCTGCCCCGTGGAGGACGGGTAGACCGCCAGCCGTCCCTGCCGCGTCAGCGCGGTGGCCTGGGCGTTGTACCGGCGGCCTCGCACCAGCTCCGCGTACAGCCGCTTCAGCAGTCCGGGGTCGAGCCGGCCGGCGGCGTCCGTCCCCAGGAGGCGATACGGCTCCGCGTCGGGCAGGAGGGGCGCCGGGTCGACACGGGGCCGCCAGGCGGGCGGCGGTCCGGCCAGGCCGCTCGTGTGCCTGCTGCTGCCGGGCTGCTCAAGGACCGTCATGACGAGCACCTCCTCGGATCGAAGGGGCGGCGCGAGGCGCCTCATATGGGGTGGTGGGCGGGCGACGCACGGGCAGGATGGAATCGGTCGGGGCGGGTACGCCCTTCCCTACCGATTGTTCGGTCGCTGATGCATTTTGGCTACAGGCGGGTTCAGCCTGTGGACAAACGGTTCTCCACAGCTTGTGATGAAGGCAGGGCGTCCACAAAGGGGAGGCGGGACCATATGCCGGAGGAACAGATGGCCAATCCAGGCGGGCAGCCACCGGCGCCGCCCGCTCCGCCGTCTCCGGCCGCGCGTCCCCTCGACACCATCGACCGCGCCATCCTGCGCCTGCTGCGCACCGACGGCCGGGCCTCGATACGCTCCGTCGCCGAGCAGGTGCACGTCTCCCGCGCCAATGCGTACGCCCGCATCAACCGGCTGCTCGACGACGGCGTCATCCGTGGCTTCAGCGCCCTCGTCGACCAGGAAAGAGCAGGTCAGGCCGCCTCCGCCTACATCACGCTCAAGATCGTGCAGAACTCCTGGCGGACCGTCCGCAAACAGCTCACCGCACTGCCGGGAGCCGCCCATATCGCGCTGGTCAGCGGCGACTTCGACGTCCTGCTGCTCGTCCACACCAAGGACAACCGCGAGCTACGGGAGCTGGTCCTCACCCGCATCCAGTCGATACCGGAAGTGCTCAGCACCCGCACCTTGCTGGTCTTCGAGGAGACCGACCTGGGGGTGGAGGAGGGGTAGGGGGTGGGGTAGGGGCGCTGCTGCCGGGGCTGCCGGGCGTGGTCGGGGCTGCCGGGCGTGGTCGGGCCTGCCGGGCGTGGTCGGGCCTGCCGGGCGTGGTCGGGCCTGCCGGGCGTGGTCGGGCCTGCCGGGCGTGGTCGGGCCTTCGGGGGCGTCGGGCCTTCCGGGATCGCCGAGCGTGGTCCGCCTGGCGGATCCGCCGCGCCTGCTCGGGCTTTCCCCCCGCCCCCTCCCCCTCTCCCCCTTCGGGGGAGGGGGCGGGGGGTGGGTTCGGGGGTGGGGGGGCGAAGCAGTGGCCGCTCTACGCCACGGGCGCACAGCCGTCGCAGACGGGGCAGACACCCGGGCACCGGGCCACCAGCACCAGCACCAGCACCAGCGATCGCACCACGACGCGAAGAACCCGGTGAGCCGGTCACACGGCCAGCCTCACCCTCGCCGCGCCCGCACCCGCACCCGCACCCGCACCCGCACCCAAGCGACCATCCCCCCACCACGGAACAACGACCAGCGCGCCGCCCCAGACAGGCGCGCAAGCCCACCCCGGCACAGCAATCGCTCAAGCCCATCCCGGGAAAGCTCGCCCTCACTCGCACCCCGGCCGAGCAAGCACTCGCCCCGCCCTCAGGCCCGGCGCAGCCCCCCGAACGCCGTGCGGACCACGGCCTCGGCGACCTCGTCTCGGCTTGCCGCGTCGCCGCGCCCCGGCCGGTACCACTCGACGACCGAGTTGATCATGCCGAAGAGCAGCCGGGTCGCCAGCCGGATGTCCACGTCGTCCCGGAGGTCACCGTCGGCGGCGGCCTCCTTGAGCAGTTCGGCGACCCTGTGGTCGAACTCCCGGCGGCGCTCCATGGCCCACCGCTCGGTGTCCGTATTTCCGCGCACCCGCAACAGCAGTGTCACATAAGGGAGTTCGTCCATCAGGACCTCGGCCTCGCGCCGCGTGACGTACTCCAGTCGCTCGATCGCCCGCCCCTGGACCGCGCCGGGCTCCTCCAGGACCCCGAACAGCCCGTCCAGGGCGCGGCTTATCGCGCGGCGCAGCAGCTCTTCCTTGCTGCGCACATGGTGGTAGATCGACGACTTCGAGATGCCGGCCGCCTTGGACAGGTGCTCCATGGAGGTGCCGTCGTAGCCGCGCTCGATGAACACCTCGACGGAGACCGCGAGCAGCGAATCGGGCGTATAGGCGTCGCGCTTGGCCATGGTCATGATTAGAGCACCAATTCCTCGAGGTCCGCACGGCGCCGTAGCGCCCAGGACGGTACGTAGCGTCCGCCGGCATTCCGGTGGTGCAGGGAATCCAGCAGATCCCGCACCCACGGGGCACCGAGCCGGTCGGCCCACTCCATGGGGCCGCCGGGGTAGTTCACGCCGAGCCGCATGGCCGTGTCGATGTCCTCGGGGGTGGCGACCCCGCGGGCCGCGGCGTCCACGGCGAAGTCGATGATCATCGCGACCGTCCGGGCGACGATCAGGCCCGGGACGTCGTCGATCACGCTGACCTCTTTGCCCAGCGCCTGGAACAGCCCGACGGCCTCGGCGAGGTCCCCCTCGGAGGTCGCCGCCGAGGGCGCGAGGGCGATCCGCGTCGCGGCCCGGTAGTCGAGCGAGAGATCGAAGCGGATGGAGGCGCCGTGGGCCGCTCTCGTGGCCGGGTGGCCGTTCGTCATCGCCAGGCAGGCACCACCGGGCAGCCGGATGAAGCCCTCCGACTCCCCTGGCGTGCGGTCACGGGTGATCTTGATGCCGGCCTCCTCGATCAGCTCGCGCAGCACCCCGGCCGGGCCCGGCAGCTCCGCGTGCAGGGCGACCGACGCGGGCGCTGGGCAGGGCTCGGCGGTGTGCGGCGCGGGCCGGCGGGCACCCTCGGCGTAGTCGAACCAGCCGCGCCCCGTCTTGCGGCCGTGCAGCCCGGATTCCACCAGCCGGCGCTGCGCCAGGGAGGGCGTGAACTTCGCGTCCTGGAAGAAGGCGGTCCACACGGAGTGGGTGACCGCTTCGTTCACGTCCTGCCCGATGAGGTCGGTGAGCTCGAAGGGTCCCATCTTGAAGCCGCTGCCGTCGCGCAGCACGGCGTCGATGGTGGCGGGGTCGGCGGCCCGCTCCTCGTAGAGGCGCAGGGCCTCGGCGTAGAAGGGGCGGGCGATGCGGTTGACGATGAAGCCGGGGGTGTCGGCACAGCGCACCGGCGTCTTGCCCCAGGCCGCGGCGGTCTCGTACGCGGTGGTGGCCGCGGCCTCGTCGGTCGCGAAGCCGCTGACGACCTCGACCAGCGGGAGGAGCGGCGCGGGGTTGAAGAAGTGCAGGCCCACGCAGCGGCCGGGGTGGCGCAGCGGTCCCGCGACCGCGGTCACGGACAGGGAGGAGGTGTTGGTGGCGAGCAGGCAGTCGGATGCGACGACGTCCTCAAGGGACCTGAACAGGTCCTGTTTGGCCGGGAGTTGCTCCAGGATCGCCTCGACGACCAGCGCGGCGTCGGACAGTTCTGCGAGGGACGTGGCGGGGGAGAGGCGTTCGCGTGCGGCGTCCCGCTCCGCAGCCGGGATCCGGCCTTTTTCCACCAGCCGGTCGAGCCGCTGCCCGATGGCCCGGGCGGCCTGTTCGGCGCGGCCCGGGGCGGTGTCGTAGAGGCGTACGCGGTGGCCGGCGACCAGCGCGACCTGCGCGATTCCCTGCCCCATGGTGCCGGTACCGACCACTGCAACCGTGCTGCTGGTTCCGATTGCCGTCATGGCAGCTGATCCTCCCCGACCGAGTTTTCCACAGGTTCGCCGGGCCCTCTTGCCCCGACCGATCGTTCGGTTACTCTAACTCTGCTGCCCTGTCAGCTCCCAGCCCTGTTCGCATCTCCGCCCAGCACTCGACGAGGAGTTGGTCACCGATGGCCGCCGAACCGACCGCAGCGCAGTTGATCGAGAAGCACCGCCTGACCCTCGACAAGGCGCTGGAAGCGATCCGTACCCGCGAGTACTGGTCCCCGCACCCCGAGCACCCCAAGGCGTACGGCGAGAACGCCGCGCCGGAGGGACTGGCCGCCTTCGAGGCCCTGCGCGGCACCCGTTTCGCACTCGACCAGCCCGGCACGGACGACTGGACGGGCGAGGAGGTCTCGCCGTACGGCCCGGAGTTGGGCATCAGCTATCCGCATCCGGACGTCTCGGTGCTGCTGCCGGCCATGCGGGCCGCGATCCCCGTATGGAGGGACGCGGGGCCCGAGGCGCGCGCCGCGGTCTGTCTGGAGATCCTGGCGCGGATCAGCGCGCGCACCCATGAGTTCGCCCAGGCCGTGATGCACACCAGTGGGCAGGCGTTCATGATGGCCTTCCAGGCGGGCGGGCCGCACGCCCAGGACCGCGGCCTGGAGGCGGTGGCGTACGCGTACGCCGAGCAGACCCGGACGCCCGAGAAGGCCGCCTGGTCCAAGCCGCAGGGCAAGCGCGATCCGCTGGAGCTGGCCAAGAGCTTCACGGCCGTGCCGCGCGGCGTCGCCCTGGTGATCGGCTGCAACACCTTCCCGACGTGGAACGGCTATCCGGGCCTGTTCGCCTCGCTGGCCACCGGCAATCCGGTGCTGGTCAAGCCGCATCCGCGCGCCGTGCTCCCGCTGGCGCTGACCGTCCGGGTGGCCCGTGAGGTGCTGGCCGAGGCCGGCTTCCCCGCGGACCTGGTGTGCCTGGCCGTGGACAAGCCGGGCGAGGGGCTGGCCAAGACGCTGGCCGTGCGCCCCGAGGTCCGGATCATCGACTACACCGGCTCGACCGCCTTCGGCGACTGGCTGGAGGAGAACGCCCGCCAGGCCGAGGTCTTCACGGAGAAGGCCGGCGTGAACACCGTCGTCATCGAGTCCACCGACGACTACAAGGGCATGCTCAGCAACCTCGCGTTCTCGCTGTCGCTCTACAGCGGCCAGATGTGCACCACCCCGCAGAATCTGCTGATCCCCCGGGACGGCATCAGCACGGATGCCGGGCCGAAGTCGTACGACGAGGTGGTCAGCGATCTGGCGGGCGCGGTGAGCGGCCTGCTGGGCGACGACGCGCGAGCCAACGCCCTGCTGGGTGCGATCGTCAATCCGCAGGTCAAGGAGCGGATCGACGCGGCGTCGGGACTCGGCGAGGTGGGTCTTGCCTCCCGTGAGGTGGCCCATCCGGAGTTCCCCAAGGCCACGGTCCGGACGCCGGTGATCGTCAAGCTGGACGGCGCCAAGCCGGACTCCGAGGCGGCGTATCTGTCGGAGTGCTTCGGCCCGGTGTCGTTCGCGGTGGCCGTCGACTCCGCGGCCGACGCGGTCGCTCTGCTGCGGCGTACGATCCGCGACAAGGGCGCCATGACGGTCGGCGCCTACACCACCTCGCCCGAGGTGGAGCGGCTGGTAGAGGAAGCCTGCCTGGAGGAGTGCGCGCAGCTGTCGCTGAATCTGACCGGCGGGGTCTATGTGAACCAGACCGCGGCGTTCTCCGACTTCCACGGCTCGGGCGGCAATCCGGCGGCCAACGCCGTGCTGTGCGACGGCGCCTTCGTGGCGAACCGCTTCCGGACGGTGGAGGTGAGGCGGGAGGCGTGAAGCCCGGGGCCCGGGCGGTCGTGCCGCAGCGGGCCCCGGGCCCGCGGGCCGATCCACCCGGTCGCGGTCGCGTGGGGCGGGCCCTAGATCTGGGCGTGGCGCGCGATCCAGGCGTGCATCGCGATGGCCGCCGCGGCCCCCGCGTTGATCGAGCGGGTCGAGCCGAACTGGGCGATCGAGCAGACCAGGGAGGCGTGCCGGCGCGCCTCTTCGGTGAGCCCCGGCCCCTCCTGCCCGAAGAGCAGCACACAGCGGCGGGGCAGCTCGGTCGTCTCCAGGGGGACGGAGCCGGGGAGGTTGTCGATCCCGATGATCGGCAGCTCCTCGGCGGCGGCCCAGGCGGCAGCTCGGCGGTGTCCGGGTGGTGGCGGACGTGCTGGTAGCGGTCGGTCACCATCGCGCCGCGCCGGTTCCAGCGGCGCTGCCCGACGATGTGGACCTCCTTGGCCAGGAAGGCGTTGGCGGTCCGTACGACCGAGCCGATGTTGAAGTATCGGTTACATAACAGGCGTGGAGCGCATCCCCGTCATCGCGGCTGCTCACGTCGCCGGAGGCGGGCCTCCCCAGTGGAACAGGGCCATGGCGACGCTCGTAGCCAGGTTGTAGCTGGACACCTGGGGCCTCATCGGGAGGGCTACGAGCTTGGTGGCCCGCTTCCGGAGTTCCGGCGATATCCCGTGCCGCTCAGAACCGAACGCCAGCAGCGCGTCATCAGGGAGAGCCACAGACCTGATGTCGTCTCCCTCCGGGTCCAGCGCGTACACCGGACCCGGAGGTAGGTCGTCGAGCGGGAGACTTTCAACCGCGGTCGCGTAATGAAGGCCGGCTGCTGCGCGCACCACGTTGGGGTGCCACGGGTCCAAATCACCGGTAGTGACCACTCCCGTGGCGCCGAACCCGGCAGCAAGCCGGACCACGGCGCCGACATTCCCCAAGTTTCGGGGGTTCTCCAAGACGACGACCGGAGCCGGCCGCGGGGCTCTCGACAGGTTCTCCAGATTGCGTTGGGGGTCGGGTCGAACACCCAGACCGGCTACTTGCGTGGGGTGCACCTTGGGCACAAGATCCCGGTACGTTTCGGCCGACACCTCGATCACAAGATCGTCGATCCGGTCCGTGAGGTCGCTGGCCAACTCATCTGCCA
The DNA here is from genome assembly GCF_014648695.1 of Streptomyces albospinus. Classification (GTDB taxonomy): domain Bacteria; phylum Actinomycetota; class Actinomycetes; order Streptomycetales; family Streptomycetaceae; genus Streptomyces; species Streptomyces albospinus. The sequence continues at coordinate 14,490 of NZ_BMRP01000007.1, read as the reverse complement.
GTGTCAGGATGGAGCCCTTGTCACTGGAGATCGCTACGCGGACGTCCGCCCCAAAGCGGAGAGCATGCTTCAAGGCATGGAACCCGTCCAGCAACACCATCTCAGGCGCAGCGTCCCGCCACTGTCGTACGGCTCTGGTGATCTCGTCCTCACTCACCACATCAGACTACGACTCACGGCCGCTACCAGAGACTTCGTCAGAAGTGCCCCTGTAAGGATGTCGTCCCTCGCGGATCTGGGGCCGTGTCGGCGCCGGCTGCTGCGTAGCGCTCTGCGCTGCACCCAGGGATGCGCCCCGACCATGTCACGGTCGGGGCGCAGCTGCGTGCGTGTTGCCTGACGCGAGCTCTACTCGGGCCCGTTCTTTGCCGTGATCATTAGGTGACGTGTTGGAAAACACGCCACGCAGGTGAATGCATTCAATCTCGCCCCGATGGCCGACGGAATGTGAGCCGAACGGCCTACCCAACAACCTCTAGGCCAGCCGAGTCAAGATCATCGAATCCGTGTATGCGAATGCTCGGAAGTGTAAGAACTATCCAATGCGGCTCGGCGTCTCAGCCGATCCGATCACCTCGACTACAAAGGAGGCTTCGATGGCCAGTAAGGTCGACGCGCTCGGCTGGGAGAACTGGGAGCGCATGTGGTTCTTCGTCGGGCAGGAATGCATCTTCTATAACGGCAAGCAGGGGACCGTCCGGGACCGCAAGAAGATCGGAGACATGTTCACTGCGATTCCTCAGCAGTTCCAGAGCGGCATCAACGCCTTCGGGTTCGAGGACTGGGAGCGCCTGTGGTTCTTCAAGGGGGACGAGTACTGCTTCTACAACGCCAAGGCGCAGGAGGTTCGCGAGTCGCGGAAGATCAAGGACCAGTTCACCAGGCTGCCGGATGACTTCAAGAAGGGGATCGACGCCCTCGGCTGGGAGAACTGGGAGCGCATGTGGTTTGTCAAGGGCGACAGGGTCGTGTTCTACAACGCGAAGGAAAATGAGGTTCGGTCGGAGAATCTGCTGAAGCAGCAGTTCACCAAGATCCCGCCCGCCTTCCAGACCGGCCTGGACGCCTTCGGGTTCGAGAACTGGGAACGCCTGTGGATGTTCAAGGGCGAGCAGTACTGCTTCTACAACGCCAAGGCACAGGAAATCCGCGAGGTCAAGGACGTCAAGGCTCAGTTCCCCGGAGTACTGGAGCCGCAACCGTATATGGCGTGACGGACGGCGTTGGGTCTCGCTGGTGTGACCGTGCGCTGATGAGGTAACAGTTGGGCAGGCCGGGTCGTGACCGGAGGGGATAACCACGTTGCATGCCCGGTTTGCTCATCGTTTCGCTAGGTCGGCCCGTGAGCGGGCTGCCGACAGCTGCAAACCGCTACGACCGTTGCTGGCCAATCAGTATGCACGTTGCTCATGGCCGCGCGTGAGGGAATCCTCGATCGCGATGCGTACAACGGCGCCAAGGGCGTCGGCCTGGACGCTCCCGATGTCGATGGTGCGGAAGAGAAGGGATCCGTGCCGGCGCCGGTTGCTGCGTAGCGCGCTGTGCTGAACCCAGGGATGCGCCCCGATGTCACGGTCGGGGCGCATCTGCGTGTGGTGCCTTACGCGGGCCCTACACGGGCCCGTTCCTTCTCGCGATCGTTAGGTGGTGTGTTGGAGGCTGCACACCCAGAGGACCACGTCTGCATGACATCACCATGCGCGCGGCGCGTCGGCGTGGGTGTCACTTGGACCAGTAGGAGTCCTGCACATCTGGGGTGTAGTCCGGGCCGCCATTGGGTGCCTCAGGGAACTGGTCGCCTTCCTCTCCTTTAATGTCACCGCTGCGCTCGGAAGACAGGGCGCCAACACTGACATAGAATTCGACGTCACCGAAGCTGCTCATCGAGAATTTAGCGAAGCGGCCATCTTCTGCCTTGCCGGAAAGTGAAGGCTCTCGGGGATTCGAGGTGCTGGCCTTGAATCCCTCCTTGTTCCAATATTTGGTGATAGCTGCGAGAAGCCCGTTCAACTTCGCTTTCGAGACCTTGGTGCGCACATAGCGGTACCTGCTAACATCCGCTTCTCCGTTCGCCTTGTTCGTGAACGAATTTCTGCGCTCTGATATCCGAGCCGGGCCGTCTCGCCATTTAAGCTGAGGGCGTACTGCGTTGACGGTTCCATCCAGGATGGAGTCAACCTGCTTGACGGCCTCATTCACGTTAACGGTCGGCTCTGGGGTGTCTCCCGACAGGGTTGAACAGCCACCGAGGCAGATAGTTGCAAGCAGCATGCTGGCGACTGACACGGGGAACTTCTGTCGACTCATCACGTTTTATCGCTCCCCTTGGAATGTGACCTTTTCGGGATGGCCGGCCACAATTGCACCCATGTTATCCAGTGAATCGCCACCCTCGGGCTTGAAGTAATTAGAATGGGAATCTCCAGGATTCCCGAATGCGACGCCGAATCGATTCCCGCCGAACTCCCCGCTGGCTGGATCCTGCCCGAACCACAATTTATGCGGATCGGCAAGGTGGGCTATGCCGCCACCAATAGGGCCGGTGATGGCGCCAAAACCTGCTTCATTTTTGGAAGGTGCATGGGTAACCGGATCGCTATCAGCCGCTCCCACCCATACATGGTCTGCGCCGACCCCAAGGTCCTCAGCCTTATGTGCCCCCGTACCAGGGCTTCCTACGAGGATAATGTCGTCGGCAGGGATTCCTCCCTCACGCTGAGCTGCCTGGCCCACCGTGAAGGACCCATAACTGTGCCCGATCGCCGTTACGTGTGGGCGGTCCCCCTGATGAGTCGCCTGGATGCCGTCCAGAAATGTCCCGAAGTCCGCCCCGCCTCGTTTGCCTCGCTCTGTGCCTGCGACTTCAGGGCCCTGCGGTGCATCGTATCCAAGCCAGACAATCGAGGCGGTTTTGTGCTTATGGTCCGCTTTATTTGCGGAGTCCCAGACATTCTCTGCGCGACCCCCGTCCTCTCCCCCGACATTTGAGAGTGTGGTGCTGAATCCGGGCACGTAGGCGGCGACGTTGTCCGCTGTATCGGGATTCCCATATGACAGGATGGCTCGCCCCTGTCCCTCCGGGCCGATGCCGAGCAGAAGCGGTTCCGGATTTTTCCCATCGCCGTCCGCCAGGCGGTCTCTGATTGCCTTGAAGCCGTCGTGCTTTTCCTTCACCTCGTCCGGCGCAGGCTCCGGATACATGGCGATCAGCCTGTCGAGGTTAACTCGATTGGCTTTGTCGCGCGTCCTTGCGGGTATCCCGTCGAGGTTTCCGATTACGCTCGGGTTGAGCGCCAGCTGCTCCTCCTGCTCTTCCTTGCTTAGGCCGTTCCACCAGTCTCGGACCTTCTTCGGGTCTGTACCCTTCGTGGGAGTTGATTCAAGCCCGACGGCCACTCCCGCGATCTTGGAAATGTCCGCGGCATCCCGTTGCGACTTTAGGCCGTCCACGGCAAGTCCTCGGCCGACCCGTAGTCTCGACAGTTCGGCTCGATAGCGAGCATCTATCTCGGCAGCATTGCGCAGGACGGAGAATATGTTGCCCTCAAGGCCGCGCCGCTCCTGCTCTTTTGCTGGAACTCCCGCGTCAGGGTCTCCGGTGGGTATGTCGCCCTCGTCGGCGTAGATGACCTCGCCGGACGGCGCGATTTTGTAGCCCTTCGTGGTGGCTTCGTCCAATGCCTGATGGAGCGACCTCTGCTGCGCTCGCAGCTCCGTGATAACCCCGTCCAGCGTCGTCTCGATCAGCGCGCATTCCTGGTCACTGAACTGGAAGTTCTCCCTCAGTCTGCTCATGCGCTGTTGTGCCTTATCGGCTGCCTCCCCGGACCATTCATGCTCCAGCGAACGGCGCATGTATGCATCGACGCGATCGCTATACCCTCCGAGACGCCGGGCGATCTGTGCCCATTCTTCCTTTGCGCCTTCCAGTTCGGAAAAGCGGAGGTTCTGGAGGTCTTGTATGGTCAGTGCCATTGGGCATCATCCAAAAGGGCTGTCGAGGCGGGCGGCGCTCTGCATCGCTGGGCGGAAGGAGACCGAGCTCCCAGCGGCAGGACGGGTGAACGACTGGGCTGTTGCCTCGTCGTTCTTCTCGTAGTTGTCCGCGGACTCCCTGAGCGAGCGTGCGACCTCTCCGCACTCCTTCTAGACATCGCTGAGTCGTTCGTGCCAGGACTGATGAGTCCTCATCAGTTCCCCAGTGAATTCGAAACCCTCCGTTTGCCCAGTTAGGCCCTGATGACGTGCGTTCAGGCTCCCAAGGGCAGTTCCTACGCCAGCTTGCATCTCTTCGCTATGGGTAGCGGCCGTACGAAGCGCAGTTGGATTGACTTTGTTGGTCGACAAAGTTCCCCCGATCCCCCGTGTGCTCCTGGGTCCGTGAGGAGGCATTGTCAAGCGCTCCCAGGAATGGACAGTCTGTCACCCTACGCGATGGCTCCAGAACTAACCTCAACCGCGCGAAATCCGGCCAATCTTGTGCCAGTTGGCATTCACGGCGTCCTTGAAGGCTGATCAGGCAGCGGATGGGAAGTGCGGCACCGGACGGGGTTCTTGTGTCGCGGACAGGCACTGTGGCAGCGGGGCCGCCCGCGTCCTCAATGCAGTTGTCGATCCCCTGGTCGCTGTAGCTGCTGACAACCATTCGGAGGAGAAGCCACCGATCACCTCCTGTCGCGTTCAGAAGGTGGCGCGCTCTCGCTCGACTTTCGGTAGCTCGCTGTGTTCCAGATACACAGGGTGCGCCTGGGCCCTAGCCAGCAACTCATCAGGAGCGGGATTGATCTGGGCCAGTTGCTCGGGGTGCAGCTGCCCACCGTTGAACACGTACAGAACCTTGTCGCCCCCCGCTTGGATCGGGGCCCAGTCGATGATCAGCAGCGGCCCGATGGCGGGAGTAATGCCGAGCTCTTCCTCGACCTCCGGTCGGCAGGCGGCCACGGGCACTCTCCACGCTCGATGCACCCGCCTGGGATGCTCGGCGGGGTCGTGGTGCGACAGGCAGGCGTTGCCGAGCGCCCAGTCGAAGCCGGCCCGGTCGATCTCGACGGCGGGCACCGTCTCCTGGTCGGCCTTCGCGCCCCAGCCGCAGCGGTACATCATCCACAGGAACGACGGCTTGATCCATGTCAAGCCTTGTTCATAGTCCCTTTGGATTCCGGGGCTGTCAGGGCTTAGCCGACAGCACGTTCGGCGGCCTCCAAGGCGAGATGCCACGGATAGGCGTCAGGCCGCCCCTTGCCCGGCTCGTTGGGTACGAACCCGCCTTCGCCGTACAGGACGTGCACCCCCATGGCTCGCAGCGTCTCGATGCTGTGCGCGAACTGGGTGTGCTGGACGTAGGCCGCGTTGACGCACGGCATGGTGACCAGGGGGATCTTCTTGCCGATGGCCTCGGCGGCGAATCCCACGATGAACTTCTCGGTGATCCCCAGCGCCCATTGGTTGATCGTGTTGAAGGTGGCGGGGGCGACCACCGCGACGTCGGCGCGTGGCCGCGACGACGATCGCCTCGCGCGTCCAGTAGCGGTAGCCGTCGACGACGTTGCGGCGGTCGCCGTGCGCGAGCAGCTCGGGGTCGTAGCGGCCGTCCTGCGGCCAGGGCTCCGGATGCGGCCCGACGCCGATCTTGGGCCCGTACTCCTCGTCGTACTGGAGGGGCTCGGCGGGGGCGGTGTTCTCGCTGCTCACCCCACGAGCGTATGGCCATCGCCGGCGGAATGCGTACGGGCCTCCGGCTCACCGCCGCCGGATCCGGTGTCGGGCGGGGCGCCGGCGCCGCGCCGGAACAGCCGCCGGCCCGGTCCGGAGAGCTTCCCGGAGAGCCAGGTCAGGAAGTTCGTGGGCAGGAAGACGGCGTCGGCGGTGATCATCGCGAGCGAGAAGAACGGCAGCCCGAGCAGGAACGCGATCGAGAGGTGCTCGCAGATCATCACGACCAGCAGCACGTTCTTGATCCGGCGGTTGAAGAGCGTGAACGGGAAGGCGACCTGCACGATCACCGTCCCGTAGGTCAGCAGCATGATCATGAGACCGTTGCCGCCGAGCATCCCGGACAGCGCCGGCCAGGGGGAGAAGTAGTCCAGGTGCATCGGGTAGAAGACCGCGGTGCCGTCCTGCCAGCGCGAGCCCTGGATCTTGTACCAGCCGGCGGTGGAGTAGATCAGGCAGACCTCGACCATGATCACCAGCAGTGCGCCGTTGTGCGCGAGCTTGGCGAGGGTGTCGAGGACGGTCCGGGGCTCCCCGGGAGCGTAGCGGCGCACCGCCCACCACAGGCCGTGCGTCGCCCACAGGCCCCAGAGCGCCAGGCTCCAGCCGACGTACGGGAACGGTCCGTGGTCGAACCAGGTGAGGGCGTAGCCGCCCTGCACCTGGGCCGCGGCCAGACCGAGGCCGAGCACCGCCCACAGGACGATGCCGGGCAGGTCGCGGGGCGGTGTGGCGCCCGCCGCGCCCTCTCCGGTCGCCGCGGCGGCGGCCTCCCGCTTCGCGCGGCGCGCGTCCAGCGACCACACCTGTCCGCAGCGGGTCAGGACGAGGTACATCGACATCAGGTGGATGACGTTGTCGCCGCCGTCCCCTATGAACACGCTGCGGTTCTGGAGCGAGAGCACGCCCAGCATGAAGAGCACCGACATGGTGCGGGTGCGCCAGCCGAGCATCAGCAGGGCGCTGGCCACGATGGCGAGGAGGTAGACGCACTCGAACCAGGTCTGACTGTCGGACCAGAGCAGGACCGAGAAGGCGTGGTTGCTGTTGAGGAGCTCGCGCGCCATCCCGGCGTTCCAGGGGCCGCCGGGCCCGTAGAGGTCCTGGCGGTTGGGCCATTCCCGCAGGAGGAACAGCAGCCAGGTGGCGGCGAAGCCGATCCGGATGACGGCGGTCTGGTACGGGGCCATGGCCCGCCCGGTGGCCCATATGAAGCCGCGGCCTATGGCGCGCTCGACGCGGGTCTCCTCGTAGGCGGCGCGGGCCTCTTGGGAGGGGGCGGGCGGGGCGGTGGCTTCCTCAGGGGTACCGGAGACCGGCTGGGCGGGCTGCGGCTGCTGCGGCGTCGGCGAAGTCACTTGTTCGTCGCCCCCTCGGGCAGGTCGTTTGCGGTGACCTGCCACCAGGGCAGCACGCGGTATACGGGCTTGTCGCTGATCTTCTCGTCGCTCCACGGGGGCGGGCTGACCGCCGTCGTCTGCGACCGGACCTGGATCTGCTCGATCCGGCCGCCGTCCTTGGTCCACTCCGCGGACATCCGGAGCATCACGATCCGCCGGATGTAGCGCTCCGAGAGCTCGCCGCGCCGGCCGATCGGCCGGTCCTGCGCGTCATGGGTGTTGGTGAACAGCTCCCAGCCGCGGCGCAGTTGGTTCTGCTGCGTGTGGCTGGGCAGCGGGTTGTGGCGGATGGCCCGGCCGTCGAGGGCGGTGAGGTCGGTCCAGCCGGTGGTCTGCGCGGTGCCGTCCTGGGTGCGCACCTGGGCACGGACCTGGACCGCGATGTTCTGCTGGAGCGGATTGGGCGCGAACAGCTTCCAGTTCTGCTCGTACTCGGGATAGACGTAGTCGCTGATGAGCTTGCTCTGCTGCTTGCTGAGCGTGTTCGACGGCGCGACGTGCAGAAACATCATGGCGAGATGCAGCGCGACGCTGACGGCGATGGCGCAGGCCGCTGCGCCTATGACGATCCGCGAGGGCAGCGAGAGCGCGGCCAGTGGCCGCGATTCGTCCCCGTATGACTGCATTCCCGCCCCGTTCCGAGATTCTCTGCGGCTGACTCCGCTCCGGAACCGTACCTATGCCGCCGCGCCGGGCACACCCTCCCCGAGTTATCCACAGGCTTGACACCCGCGGTCCGGCCACTCACCATTGAACCGAACGATCGGTCGGTCGGGAGCGAGGGGGCAGTACATGACGACGATCGCGCCGGAGGAAACGGCCCGCGAGGCCGTGTTCGACGCCACCGTGGCCGCGGACGAGCGGATCGAACCACGGGACTGGATGCCGGACGCCTACCGCTCATCGCTGGTGCGGCAGATCGCACAGCACGCCCACTCCGAGATCATCGGCATGCAGCCGGAGGCGAACTGGATCACCCGCGCCCCGTCGCTGCGCCGCAAGGCGATCCTGATGGCCAAGGTGCAGGACGAGGCCGGCCACGGCCTGTATCTCTACAGCGCCGCCGAGACCCTCGGCGCCGGCCGCGACGAACTGCTCGACAAGCTCCACTCCGGCCGCCAGAAATACTCCTCGATCTTCAACTACCCCACCCTGACCTGGGCCGACGTCGGCGCCATCGGCTGGCTCGTGGACGGCGCGGCCATCACGAACCAGGTCCCGCTGTGCCGCTGCTCCTACGGCCCGTACGCCCGCGCGATGATCCGCGTCTGCAAGGAGGAGTCCTTCCACCAGCGGCAGGGATACGAGCTCCTGCTCACCCTCAGCCGCGGCACCGACGCCCAGCACGCCATGGCGCAGGACGCGGTGAACCGCTGGTGGTGGCCCTCCCTGATGATGTTCGGCCCGCCCGACGACGAATCGGCGCACTCCGCGCAGTCCATGGCCTGGAAGATCAAGCGGCACTCCAACGACGAGCTGCGCCAGCGCTTCGTCGACATCTGTGTCCCGCAGGCCGAGGCCCTCGGGCTCACGCTCCCGGACCCGGACCTGCGGTGGAACGAGGAGCGCGGCCACTGGGACTTCGGACCGATCGACTGGGCCGAGTTCCGCGAGGTCCTCAAGGGCAACGGCCCCTGCAACGAAGAGCGGATAGGCCGCCGGCGCCGCGCCCATGAAGAGGGCGCCTGGGTACGCGAGGCAGCCGCCGCACACGCCGCCAGGAAAGCCAGGAACGCGGCCCGCACGGCCGGTACAGGAGAGGCGACCCGATGACGACAGCACGGCCCTCGGGCACCTCGACGCCGTCCGCCGCAGCCGCATCCCCGGCGGACACCGGCGCCGGCGCAGCCCCTCACCCCGCCGACTGGCCGCTGTGGGAGGTCTTCGTCCGCAGCCGCCGCGGCCTGTCGCACACCCACGCCGGCAGCCTGCACGCCCCCGACGCCGAAATGGCGCTGCGCAACGCCCGCGACCTCTACACCCGCCGCTCGGAAGGCGTCTCCCTCTGGGTGGTGCCCTCCGCCCAGATCACCGCCTCCTCACCGGACGAGAAGGACGAGTTCTTCGAACCGGCCGGCGACAAGCCCTACCGCCACCCGACCTTCTACGAGATCCCGGAGGGGGTGCACCACCTGTGACGCAGCGGACGGCCACCCCGGCCCTGCCCCTCGGGGACGACGCGCTGATCCTCTCCCACCGCCTGGGCGAGTGGGCGGGCAACGCCCCCGTCCTGGAAGAGGAGGTCGCCCTGGCCAACATCGCGTTGGACCTCCTCGGCCAGGCCCGCGTCCTGCTCTCCCTCGCCGGCGACGAGGACGAACTGGCGTATCTGCGCGAGGAACGGCAGTTCCGCAACCTCCAGTTGGTCGAGCAGCCCAACGGCGACTTCGCCCACACCATCGCCCGCCAGCTCTACTTCTCCACGTACCAGGAGCTGCTGTACGCCCACCTCGCCACCGGGGACGGAGAGTTGGCGCCCCTGGCCGCGAAGGCCGTCAAAGAGGTCGCCTACCACCGCGACCACGCCGAGCAGTGGACGCTGCGCCTAGGCGACGGCACCGACGAGAGCCACACCCGGATGCAGCGCGCACTGGACGCCCTCTGGCGCTTCACCGGCGAGCTCTTCGAACCGGTGGAAGGACTGGATACCGTCCCCTGGCCGGCCCTGTACGACCGGTGGACCGCCCGCATCACCGCGATCCTGGAGCGCGCCACCCTCAGCGTCCCCGAAGGCCCCCAGCGCGGCGCCTGGACCGCCGGCGGCGGACGCCAGGGCCTGCACACCGAACCGTTCGGCCGGCTGCTCGCCGAGATGCAGCACCTCCACCGCAGCCACCCGGGGGCGACATGGTGACCCCCACCGCCCTCGAAGCGGAACTGCTCGCCCTGGCCGGCTCGGTTCCCGACCCCGAGCTGCCGGTCCTCACCCTCGCCGAGCTCGGCGTACTGCGCGGGGTGCGGCTCACCGCCCCGGACCGCGTCGAGGTCCGCCTCACCCCCACCTACACCGGCTGCCCCGCCATCGAGGCGATGTCCGCCGACATAGAGCGCGTACTGCACGACCACGGCATACCGGAAGTCGAGGTCCGCACGGTTCTCAGCCCGCCGTGGACCACGGACGCGATCACCGACGAAGGCCGCCGCAAACTGACGGAATTCGGTATCGCCCCACCACGCCCCACGGCACCGGCCGGCGGCCCGGTCGCCGTCGACCTCACGATCCGCTGCCCGCACTGCGGATCGACCGACACCACCCTGCTGAGCCGGTTCTCCTCCACGGCCTGCAAGGCGCTGCGCCGCTGCGAGTCCTGCCGCGAACCCTTCGACCACTTCAAGGAGTTGTGATGTTCCACCCGCTCCAGGTGCGGGAGATCGAGCGGCTCACGGACGACGCGGTGGCCGTCACGTTCACGGTCCCGCCCGAGCTGCGCACGACGTTCCGGCACACCCCCGGGCAGCACATCGCCCTCCGCAGAACGGTCGACGGCCAGGAGATCCGCCGGACGTACTCCATCTGCACCCCGGCCACCGACGAACCCGTGCTGCGGGTCGGGATCCGGCTGGTCGAGGACGGCGCGTTCTCGACCTACGCACTCAAGGAGCTGGCCGTCGGCGACACGGTCGACGTCATGGCCCCGGCCGGCCGCTTCACCCTCGAACCGCGCCCCGGCCGGTTCGCCGGCATCGTCGGCGGCAGCGGGATCACCCCGGTCCTCTCCATCGCGTCCACCCTGCTCGCCCGCCGGCCGGACGCCCACTTCTGCCTGATCCGCAGCGACCGCACGGCCGCCTCGACGATGTTCCTGGAGGAGGTGGCCGACCTCAAGGACCGCTATCCGGAACGCTTCCAGCTGATCCACGCCCTCTCCCGCGAGGAGCAGCAGGCGGGCCTGCCGTCCGGCCGGCTCGACGAGCAGCGCCTGCTCACACTGCTGCCCGCGCTGCTCCAGGTCGCGTCCGTCGACGGCTGGTTCCTGTGCGGCCCCTTCGGTCTCGTCCAGGGCGCCGAACGGGCCCTGCGCGCCCTCAAGGTGCCGCGTGACCGCATCCACGAAGAGATCTTCCACATAGACAACGGCGCCGCGGCACCGGCGCCCGCCGCCACCGCGCCCGCCCACAGCACGGTGACCGCCACCCTCGACGGCCGCTCGGGCAACTGGCCGGTGCACGACGGCGAATCCCTCCTGGAAGCGGTGCTCCGCAACCGCCCGGACGCGCCGTATGCCTGCAAGGGCGGCGTCTGCGGCACCTGCCGCGCGTTCCTCGTCTCCGGCGAGATCCGCATGGACCGCAACTTCGCGCTGGAGTCCGACGAGGTCGACGCCGGCTATGTGCTGGCCTGCCAGTCCCACCCCGTCACGGAGAAGGTCGAGCTGGACTTCGACCGTTGAGAGGAGGCCCGGCACAGCCGCCGCCCGCCCCGTAAGCCCCGTCCATCACCCACCGCACCATTCCCAATTCCTGGAACCTGTTCTACCTTGACGCTTCGTCAGATTCAGACGGCGTGCGGGAGGACAGACCAGTGGACTTCACCTTCACCGAGGAGCAGCAGGCCGCCGTCGAAGCGGCCGAGGCCGTCTTCTCCGACGTCGCGCCGGACAGCGTGCCCAGCCCGGCACTCACCCATGGCGCCGTCGCCGACGACTTCGACCGCACACTGTGGCGCAAGCTCGCCGACGCCGACCTGCTGAGCCTGCCCATCGCACCCGAGCACGGCGGCGCCGGCCTGGACCCGATCGCCCTCTGCCTGGTACTGCGCGAGTCGGCCAAAGTACTGGCCCGCGTACCCCTGCTGGAGTCCGGCGCCGCCGCGCTCACCCTCCAGAAACACGCCACCGACGGCCTCCGGGCAGACGTACTGCCGCGGATCGCCACCGGCGACCTCGTCATCACCGCCGCCGCGGCCGGACGCACCGGCCACGACCCGGCCGAACTCGCCACAACCGCCCGCCAGGACGGCACCGAATGGCTCCTCGACGGCACCCACACCGCCGTCCCCTGGGCCCAGACCGCGGACCGGATCCTGCTCCCCGCCCACACCCCCGACGGCCACGCCGTCCTCGCACTCGTTCCGCGCACCCACCCCGGCGTCTCGCTCGCCCCCCAGACCTCCACCAACGGAGAGCGCTACGCCGAGGTCCGGCTGGACTCCGTACGCCTCGGCACCCGCGAAACGATCACCGACCCGGCCGCCTGGGAATCGCTGCGCAACCTGCTCACCACCGGCACCTGCGCACTCGCACTCGGCCTCGGCGAACGCGTCCTCGCCATGACCAGCGACTACACCGGCAAACGCGAACAGTTCGGCTTCCCCGTGGCCACCTTCCAGGCCGTCGCCGTCCAGACCGCCGACCGCTTCATCGACCTGCGCGCCATGGAAGCCACCCTCTGGCAAGCCGCCTGGCGCATCACCACCGAAACGGCCGGCCCACTCCCGCCCGCCGGAGACATCGCGGTCGCCAAGATCTGGGCCGCCGAAGGCGTCCGCCGCATCGTCCAGACCGCACAGCACCTGCACGGCGGCTTCGGCGCCGACACCGACTACCCGCTGCACCGCTACCACGCCTGGGCCAAACAGCTCGAACTCTCCCTGGGCCCGGCCGCCGCCCACGAGGAGGCACTCGGCGAACTACTGGCGGCACACACACTGGGCTGAGCCGCGACCAGGGGGGGCGAACGACGTATCCCGGAAGGCGGAGGCCGCTACGCCGGAAGGCGGAAGCAGCCACGCGGGAAGGCGGGAGCGGCCGTGCACGGTGCGGGCGCCGGGACGGTAAAGCAGGCACGGTAAAGACGCCGGTGCGGACGCCGGGCCGGTGCGCCACGCCCGGCGGCCATCCCGCCACCCACCGATGCGCCGCCCCGCCGGACAACCGTCGGACTACTAGACGACCGTCCCCACGCCGCCCTTGCCATCCGACACGGCACGCCCGGCCGCCTCCCACGCCTGCATACCGCCCGCGACATTCACCGCGTCGATGCCCTGCTGGAGCAGATACTGCGCCACCTGCGCCGAACGCCCGCCGGCCCGGCACAGGACGAACACCTTGCCGCCCTCGGGCGCCGCCTCCGTCAACTCCCCGTAACGGGCGACGAATTCACTCATCGGGATGTGCAGCGCACCCTCGGCGTGCCCCGCCTCCCACTCGTCGTCCTCGCGTACGTCCAGCAGGAAGTCCCCGGACGCGAGATCATCGACACCGACCGTGGGCAGAGAACCAAATTGCATACTCCCGACGCTACCCGACCAGCTGCGCAAGGTACGCCTCGCGTTCCGCGACGTCGGCGCGCAGCTTCTCGGCGATCTCCTCCAGCAGCCCGTCCGGGTCCTCCGGCGCCATCTTGATCATCGCGCCGATCGCACTGGTCTCCAGCTCCCCCGCGACTGCTGCCAGCAGCTCCTTGCGCCGGGCCAACCACTCCAGCCGGGCGTAGAGCTCCTCGCTCTCGCTCAGCCGCTCCTCGGCCGGCGCCGGACCGGCCTCCCACTCCCGCACCAGCTCCCGCAGCGCCGCCTCGTCACCCCGCCCGTACGCGGCATTGACCCGCGCGATGAACCCGTCACGCCGCGCCCGCTCCGCATCGTCCCGCGCCAGATCCGGATGCGCCTTGCGCACCAGCTCGCGGTAGATCTTGCGAGCCTCCTCACTGGGCCGCACCTTCTGCGGCGGGCTCACCGGCTGATCCGTGAGCATCGCCTGGGCTTCGGGAAACAGCCCCTCCGACCCCAGCCAGCCGTGGAACAGCTCCTCCACCTCCGGCATCGGCAGCACCGACGCCCGCGCCTCCCGGGCCTTGCGGATGTCCTCGGGGTCGCCCGTACGAACCGCCACGGCCTCGGCGATCTGCGCATCGAGTTCGTCCAGCCGCGCGTACATGGGGCCGAGGCGCTGATGGTGCAGCCGGGAGAAATTCTCGACCTCGACCCGGAACGTCTCCACCGCGATCTCGAACTCGATCAACGCCTGCTCGGCGGCCCGCACGGCCTTCGCCAGCCGCCGCGTCGCCTCGTCGTGCCCGCCCCGGCCGTCGGCCGCCCCGTCCGGGCTCTCCGGAGCGTCCCCCTCCGGGCCGACGGCAGCCGCCGCATCGCGCCGCCCATCGCCCCGCGCCTCCCCGCGGGCGTCCACCGCCCGCGGTTCGGCCGGGGCACCGGGTGCCCCCGGTACGTCCGGTCGGTCCTGGCCGTCCTGCGCGTTCTCCGCGTGCGAGTTCGTCACCCGGTCAGCGTACGGCCCTCGCCGTCACCGGCCCGCGGGCCGCACCGGCGACCGCACCGGGCGACGGCGTCGGGGACCGCAGGGGGCAACTGCGTGGGGCGGCTCGTGGGGGGGGGCGGGGGTGGGGCTGGGGTGGGGGTGAGGTGGAAGAGTCGGGG
>NZ_BMRP01000006.1:266011-270759 GCF_014648695.1 Streptomyces albospinus | reverse complement strand
GGCGTCGCCGCAGCGGTGAGCCCGCCGAGGTGGAGGCCGCGCACGCGGACGACCCGGAGCGTACGGTCGTCAAGGTCCGCGAGCCCCGCAAGAAGGAAGAGGGCACCGGCGCGGACGAGGTGCAGTCGATCAAGGGGTCGACGCGTCTGGAGGCCAAGAAGCAGCGCCGCCGCGAGGGGCGCGAGCAGGGCCGCCGTCGGGTGCCGATCATCACCGAGGCGGAGTTCCTGGCGCGCCGCGAGGCCGTCGAGCGGGTGATGGTGGTCCGCCAGAGCGGCGAGCGCACCCAGATCGGCGTCCTTGAGGACAACGTGCTCGTGGAGCACTTCGTCAACAAGGAGCAGGCCACCTCGTACGTCGGCAACGTCTACCTGGGCAAGGTCCAGAACGTCCTGCCGTCGATGGAGGCCGCCTTCGTCGACATCGGCAAGGGCCGCAACGCCGTCCTGTATGCCGGCGAGGTCAACTTCGAGGCGCTGGGCATGGCCAACGGGCCGCGCCGCATCGAGACCGCGCTGAAGTCCGGCCAGTCCGTCCTCGTCCAGGTCACCAAGGACCCGATCGGGCACAAGGGCGCCCGGCTGACCAGCCAGGTCTCGCTGCCCGGCCGCTACCTGGTCTACGTGCCCGAGGGCTCGATGACCGGTATCAGCCGCAAGCTCCCGGACACCGAGCGGGCCCGGCTGAAGCAGATCCTCAAGAAGATCGTCCCCGAGGACGCGGGCGTCATCGTGCGCACCGCCGCGGAGGGCGCGAGCGAGGACGAGCTGCGCCGGGACGTGGAGCGTCTCCAGGCGCAGTGGGAGGAGATCCAGAAGAAGGCGAAGGCGTCCTCGACCAGCTCGCCGAGCCTCCTCTACGGCGAGCCGGACATGACCGTCCGGGTCGTCCGCGACATCTTCAACGAGGACTTCTCCAAGGTCATCGTCAGCGGTGACGACGCCTGGGAGACCATCCACGGCTATGTCTCGCACGTCGCGCCCGACCTCGTCGACCGGCTCCGGAAGTGGACGTCCGAGGTCGACGTCTTCGCGACGTACCGGATCGACGAGCAGCTGATCAAGGCGCTGGACCGCAAGGTCTGGCTGCCCAGCGGCGGTTCGCTGGTCATCGACAAGACCGAAGCGATGGTCGTGATCGACGTCAACACCGGGAAGTTCACCGGTCAGGGCGGCAACCTCGAGGAGACCGTCACCCGGAACAACCTGGAGGCGGCCGAGGAGATCGTCCGCCAGCTGCGGCTGCGCGACCTCGGCGGCATCGTCGTCATCGACTTCATCGACATGGTCCTGGAGTCCAACCGGGACCTGGTGCTGCGGCGGCTGCTGGAGTGCCTGGGCCGGGACCGCACCAAGCACCAGGTGGCCGAGGTCACCTCGCTCGGCCTGGTCCAGATGACCCGCAAGCGGGTCGGCCAGGGGCTGCTGGAGTCCTTCTCCGAGCAGTGCGTGCACTGCAACGGCCGGGGCGTCATCGTCCACATGGACCAGCCGGCGGCGGTCGGCGGTGGCGGCAAGCGCAAGAAGAAGGGCAAGGCCGGCGCCAACGGCGCGCAGCCCGACCAGGCTGTCGAGGCCGAGGTGACCGCGGAGGAGGCGGCGCCGGAGCTGGAGCCCGTGGCGGTGACGGAGGCCGAGCTCCAGCCCTCGGTGGACGGCACCGACGAGTGGTACGGCAGCCCGGCCGAGGCCGAGGCCGCCGCTGCCGGGCGGGGCCGTGGCCGCCGCCGGGTGAGCCGCAAGGTGTCCGCTCCGGCGGGTGCGCCCAAGGCCGCGGAGGAGGCCGCCGCGATCGTGGTGCCGGCCGAGCCGGCGGCCCCGGCCGCCGAGCCGGAGCCCGCTGTGGAGCCGGTGGCCGAGGCGCCGGCGGCGGAGCCCGCGCCGGCCCGGCCGCGTCGCCGGGCGACCCGCAAGGTGACCGCCCCGGCGGGTTCGCCGGAGGTCGCCGGTGAGGCGGCGGGCACGATCGTGATCACCGCGCCGGTGGCCGAGCCGGTCGAGGCGCCGGCCGAGAGCGCCGGGCTCGTCGAGGCGGCCGAGCCCGCGGAGGCGGCGCCCGCCGCCAAGAAGACCGCGAAGAAGGCGGCGGCGAAGAAGACCACCGCCAAGAAGGCCGCGGCGAAGAAGACCACGGCCAAGAAGGCGGCGGCGAAGAAGACCACCACCGCCAAGAAGGCCGCGGTCAAGAAGACCACCGCGAAGAAGACCACCGCCAAGAAGGCGGCGGCGAAGAAGACGGCGGCGGCCGAGCACTCCTCGGCCGGATCGGTGTCGGCTTCCGCGGAGGACTAGAAGTACCCGGTACCCCGGGCCGTCACGGCGGCCCGGGGCCGGTTTGACCCTCTGGTCCAGGCCCCGTAACCTGGACCGTCGGTGTCTGTGTGGCACCACCCCCCTGAGCAACTACCTCTCGGCTCCGCCGAGGGAGGCCGCTCGTCCACTCGGATTCCACGGGCCGTATCCCGAGCCCGTGTGAGCGGCTGGCATCAGAGGATCCGAACCTAGCGAAAGAGAGTTCCGCGTGTACGCGATCGTGCGCACCGGCGGGCGCCAGCAGAAGGTTGCTGTTGGCGACGTCATCGAGGTTGACCGCATTTCCACCAGCAAGGTCGGCGACGCCGTCGAGCTCTCCACGCTGCTGGTCGTCGACGGTGACGCGGTCACCAGCGACCCGTGGGTCCTGGCCGGCGTGAAGGTCCAGGCCGAGGTCGTGGACCACCACAAGGGCAACAAGATCCGGATCCAGAAGTACAAGAACAAGACCGGTTACAAGAAGCGGATCGGCCACCGCCAGCTCCACACGGCGCTGAAGATCACCGGCATCGACGCTCCGGCGAAGTAAGGGACTGAGGAGACATGGCACACAAGAAGGGCGCATCGTCCACTCGGAACGGTCGCGATTCCAATGCTCAGCGGCTCGGCGTGAAGCGCTTCGGCGGTCAGGCCGTCCTCGCCGGTGAGATCCTGGTCCGCCAGCGTGGCACCCACTTCCACCCGGGCACGGGCGTCGGTCGCGGTGGCGACGACACCCTGTTCGCCCTTCAGGCCGGCGCGGTGCAGTTCGGCACCCACCGTGGCCGCAAGGTCGTGAACATCGTCCCGGTCGCCGAGTAATTCCGGCCCGGACGTAGTACAGCAGCACGCCAAGGGCGGACCGCCTTTTCTCGCGGGAGCGGGAAGGCTGGTCCGCCCTTGGCGCGTTACGAAGAAGACATCCCCGCTGAATCCCAGCAGTACGCAGACAATCCCGCTGATCTGGAGGCATCCCCACCATGACCACCTTCGTGGACCGCGTCGAGCTGCACGTCGCCGCGGGTAACGGAGGCCACGGCTGTGCCTCCGTTCACCGGGAGAAGTTCAAGCCGCTCGGCGGCCCCGACGGCGGCAACGGCGGCCGGGGCGGCGACGTGATCCTGGTCGTCGACCAGGACGTCACCACCCTCCTCGACTACCACCACCACCCGCACCGCAAGGCCACCAACGGCCAGCCCGGCGCGGGCGACAACCGCGAGGGCAAGAACGGCAAGGACCTGGTCCTGCCGGTCCCGGACGGCACGGTCGTGCTGGACGGGAACGGCGAGGTGCTGGCCGACCTGGTGGGCCAGGGCACCACCTTCGTCGCGGGCCAGGGCGGTCGCGGCGGCCTCGGCAACGCCGCGCTGGCCTCCGCCCGCCGCAAGGCCCCCGGCTTCGCGCTGCTCGGCGAGCCCGGCGAGGCGCGGGACATCGTGCTGGAGCTGAAGACCGTCGCCGATGTGGCGCTGGTCGGCTACCCCAGCGCCGGCAAGTCCTCGCTGATCTCGGTGCTCTCCGCGGCCAAGCCGAAGATCGCGGACTATCCCTTCACCACGCTGGTGCCCAATCTGGGTGTGGTCACGGCCGGTGCCACGGTCTACACGATCGCGGACGTCCCGGGCCTGATCCCGGGTGCCAGCCAGGGCAAGGGGCTGGGCCTGGAGTTCCTGCGGCATGTCGAGCGCTGCGAGGTGCTGGTCCACGTCCTGGACACCGCGACCCTGGAGTCGGACCGCGACCCGGTCTCCGACCTCGACGTCATCGAGGAGGAGCTGGCGCAGTACGGCGGTCTCGGCGACCGGCCGCGGGTGGTCGTCCTGAACAAGGTCGACATCCCCGACGGCAAGGACCTCGCCGACATGATCCGCCCCGACCTGGAGGCGCGCGGCTACCGCGTCTTCGAGGTCTCCGCGGTCGCCCACCAGGGCCTCAAGGAGCTGTCGTACGCGCTCGCCGACATCGTCGCCAAGGCGCGGGCCGCCAAGCCGGTGCAGGAGGCCACCCGTATCGTGATCCGCCCCAAGGCGGTCGACGACGCGGGCTTCACGGTCACGCAGGAGGACGACGGCTTCTTCCGCGTCCGCGGCGAGAAGCCCGAACGCTGGGTCCGCCAGACCGACTTCAACAACGACGAGGCGGTCGGCTATCTGGCCGACCGGCTCAGCCGCCTCGGTGTGGAGGACGCGCTCCTCAAGGCGGGCGCCCGCGCCCTGGACGGCGTGGCGATCGGCCCCGAGGACAACGCCGTGGTCTTCGACTGGGAGCCGTCGATGTCGGCCGGTGCGGAGATGCTGGGCCGGCGCGGTGAGGACCACCGCTTCGAGGCGCCCCGGCCGGCCGCGCAGCGGCGCCGCGACCGCGATGCGGAGCGGGACGAGGCGCAGGGCGAGTACGACGGCTTCAACCCGTTCTGACGGGCGGGCGCCGGATACGGCGGCAGGCCCCCGGGAGGAG
>NZ_BMRP01000006.1:243555-265982 GCF_014648695.1 Streptomyces albospinus | reverse complement strand
GCGCCGTGCCCGGCCGTCCCGGCGGCGTTCAGGCCCCGCTGCGAGCGCTGCACGGGGATGCCGGAGAGCCGGCTCTCCATCCGTACGCGGCGTTCGTCGGCCTTGGTGCACAGGTTCCGCACGGCCTCCTCGAAGCGGACCGCGGACGGCGGGTCGGACGGGCCCAGGAGGTGCTCCTTGAGCTCGGCGCGGGCCGCGGCCAGGCCGTCCCGCTCCGGATGGCGGACCGTGTCCAGGAGGCCGGCCACCCCGTCCGCGTCCGGCGCCAGGATGGTGGCCGCCCGCACGGTCGGGAAGTGCGCCCGGAAGTCGTCCTCGTCCAGCCCGGAGGTGTTGGCGACCGCGTACGGCTTCTCGCTGGTCAGGTAGTCGGAGACGACGCTGGAGACATCGCTGATCAGCACGTCCGCCTGGTTGAAGCAGGCGAAGATGCCGGGCCGGGGGGTGGTGATGACCAGGTGCTCCCACTCGGGGAGGGAGTTCCAGTACGCGTCCTCCCAGGCGGCGACGGCGGCGTCGACGGCGGCGGCGCGGCCCTCCTCGGGGGTGCCCTGGAGCCGCATCCGCTCCGGCTCGTCGGCGCTGGCGCGGAAGTCGGCGGTGGTCAGCCGGTCCAGCTCCGCGGTGCGGCGGGCCAGTTCGGCGGCGGCCTCGGGGCCGGGCAGCGCACCGCCGCGCCGCGCGTTGGCCTCCGCGATCATCGCCTGGATACGGGCGTCGGCGGCGCCCGCGCCCGGGTCCACGGAGCCGGTCATCGGGTGCGGCTTGTACAGGAGCCGCACCTTGGGGTCGGCGAGCAGGGCGCGGACGATGTTCTCGCCGGCCAGGATCACCGAGGTGTTGCCGGGGTTTCCGTCCCAGCCCTCCCAGGTCGGCGCGTACAGCACGGTGGTGAACCGGCCGAGCGGGGCGCCCTCGTAGGGCCGGATCGGCGCCAGCTGGGGGCGGCCGACCTCCACGACGTCCTTGTCCTCGACGCCGATGTCCGCGAGTTGGTAGCGGTCCCGGGCCGCCGGGCCGGCCACCCACACCTCGTCGTACGCCTTCGCGTACGGGTTGCAGGACGAGAGCTTGTCGCTCTCGCCGTGGTTGATGAAGGCGTGCTTGATGGAGGGGATCCGCAGGATCTGCGAGGTCTTGCCGGAATTCGCCGGGTGGAGCAGGACCTTGAGGGTGGAGCGCTCCAGACGCATCAGGTGCGTGACCTTGGGGATGCAGACGATCGGGATGTCGGTGGCCTCGATCTTCTGCACCATGAAGCGCTCGCGGAGCACGATGATGGGATTGCCGCCCAGTTCGGCGAGGGTGCCGAGCCACATGTTGGCCTGGTAGGCGGAGGTCGAGCCGCCGGAGAAGTACATGCCGACCGTGGGCCGGTAGGCGGCCAGCCAGCGGTCCAGCCAGGCCAGGGCGCGCTGTTCGTCCAGGGCCCGCTTCTTCGGCAGCAGCCAGGTGCTCAGGTAGAGGGTGCCGCCGGCGGACAGCAGCAGTGCGACGGCGATGCCGAGGCCGCCCCAGGAGGCGTTGCCGGTGACCGCGGTGACCATCATGCCCGCCGTCGTGGGCACCGAGAAGCGCAGCAGCCGCCGGCCGGTCTGCCGGAAGAGCAGCCGCGGCGGGGCGTCGGTCAGCGCGAGCGCGCTCGCGTCGATGTTGCGGGTGACGATCGGCAGGGTGCGGGCCCTGCGGACCAGGACCGCGACCGTCTGGCACACGAAGTGGGTGCCGTAGAAGAGCAGCAGCGTGATGGTGAGCGGTGCCTGCTCCTCCAGGGGGTTGATGCCGTCGATGTGCAGCAGGCCGACCAGTATCACCATGTCCCGCAGCAGTTGACGCACCGTCACGTCGAGGCGGATCCGGCCCAGTACGGCGAGCAGGCCGGGCTGCTGGTGCTGGAGGACCAGGTCGAGTCCGAGGTTCACCACGGACGCGGCGATGAACAGCGGAATGACGGGCAGCAGCGCGCCGATGAGCTGGGCGATGAACGCGACCATCATCGCGAAGAGCGCCGCGAGCTGTGCGGCTCGTCTGGGGGCGATTCCGGCGGAAGGCACGGGAGGGGGCTCCTGGCGGCAAGAAAGGTCAGGGGGAGGCCGGGGACAGCGGCCGGGTCCCGCGCTGCAACGCCACAAGAGCGGCGAAACGGGACCGATGGACACCCGACCGTATGACCTTGTTGGCCTTGGTGACAATCTGCTGTGGCTCTCTTCACCGCGAAAGCGGACCAGTCGAACGCAACCTCATGACCGCCTTTACCGTCTTAATAAAATTTGGACATAGGTCGGGGAGGCAGGTTTCCGGTGTCCGCCGGGGCGTCCGCCAGGCGATATGCCGACGCGCCCGAGGGGGCCGCTGCCGTAGATTGCGGCTGTACGGAATTCGTACGGCAGTGGGATCGGCGAGCACAGGGGTATGCAGGTGGCAGGGGCAAGGCAGGACGTCGCGGACGCCCGCAGGATCGTGGTGAAGGTCGGCTCGTCCTCGCTGACCACCGCCACCGGGGGGCTGGACGCGGACCGTGTCGACGCGCTGGTGGACGTGCTGGCCAAGCACCAGGACAAGGAGATCGTGCTGGTCTCCTCCGGGGCCATCGCGGCCGGACTCGCCCCCCTGGGCCTGGAGCGCCGCCCGCGGGACCTGGCCCGGCAGCAGGCCGCCGCCAGCGTCGGCCAGGGCCTGCTGGTCGCCCGCTACACCGCGTCCTTCGCGCGCTACGGCCGCCGGGTCGGCCAGGTGCTGCTGACGTCCGACGACACCGCCCGCCGGGCCCATTACCGCAACGCGTACCGCACCCTCGACCAGCTGCTGGCCATGGGGGCGGTGCCGATCGTCAACGAGAACGACACCGTCGCCACCGACGAGATCCGGTTCGGCGACAATGACCGGCTGGCCGCGCTGGTCGCCCATCTCGTCCGCGCCGACCTGCTGATCCTGCTGTCCGACGTCGACGGCCTCTACGACGGCGACCCGTCCACCCCGGGCACGTCCCGGATAGCGGTGGTCACCGGCCCCAAGGACCTGGAGGGCGTCTCGATCGGGAGCGCGGGCAAGGCCGGCGTCGGGACCGGCGGCATGGTCACCAAGGTCGAGGCGGCCCGGATCGCGGCGGCGGCCGGCATCCCCGTCGTGCTGACCTCCGCCGTGCACGCCGGGGACGCGCTGGCCGGCGCCACCACCGGCACCCACTTCCTGCGCACCGGCCGCCGCTCCGCCGACCGGCTGCTGTGGCTGGCGCACGCCTCCGCACCGCGCGGCGCGCTGGTACTGGACGACGGGGCGGTGCGGGCCGTCGTCGAGCGGCGTTCCTCGCTGCTGCCGGCCGGCATCGCCTCCGTCGAGGGGGAGTTCTCCGCCGGCGACCCGGTCGAGCTGCGGGACACCGACGGCCGTGCGGTCGCCCGCGGGGTCGTCAACTTCGATGCCCGGGAAATCCCTCGATTGATTGGCCGTTCGACCCGGGATCTGGCCCGCGAGCTCGGACCGGCGTATGAGCGCGAGGTCGTGCACCGCGACGATCTTGTGCTGCTGCATCACTGAGACCGGCTCCTCCGGGACCGGCGTGCACCGGCCTTTCCACGGGCACCTTCGGCAAAACGCCCCCGCGACGGGCCGCGGACTGGTCAACTTTGTTGCGGGGGCGCCGTCGGGGAGCGGCGCCCGCAGCGCGCGAGCGCAGACGCCGAAGTACGACCGCACCAGTCGGCTCCGCACCCTCGGGGCGGAGCGATTCGCATCACAGGAGGCCGCCGGTGAGACGAGGGCGCCCAGGGGCACCGCCCCGAGGGACGGCGGAGCGCGCACTGACCAGCGTCGGGACCGGCGGCGAAGCAGCCCGGCCGGCGGACGACCGGCGCGCGGAGCGGGACGGGGCCGCGCAGCCGGCGCCGGAGGGCGAGCGCCGCGAGGCGTCCCGGCTGTGGCACATCACCCTCAGCGTCTCGGGCGCGGAGGCTCCGCTGAAGGAGGTCCGGCGGTCGCTGGAGCAGCTCGCCCACGACCATCCCTTCCTGCTGACCAGCCGCTACGCCAACGACCACGCGGAGATCCGCTACTGGGAGGAGGCCCGGGACCTGCACGACGCCGCCGCGGTCGCGCTGCGGCTGTGGGGCGAGCACCGCTCGACGGCCAAGCTGCCGCCGTGGGAGATCGTCGGCCTGGAGGTCATCGACCGGGAGACCTACCACCAGCGCGTCGCCGAGGGCTACGGTCCGCCGCCGGCGTCACCGGTCGGGGTCCACCCCTACTGAGCGCGGCCGGTGGGTCACCGCCGGGCCCGCGGGGTTTTTCCCCAGCCCCGTCCTGCCGGTGACACCGGTGTCCCGCTCTGTGGAATCCGGCACGGCCGCGGGCCGCGGCGGCGTTAGGCTGCGGCCATGACCAGCAGTGCATCGCAGTCCTCGCCCGTCCTCGACACCGCCCGCCGTGCCAAGGAGGCCGCCGCCGTCCTGGCGCCGCTGCCGCGTGCGGCCCGTGACGGGGCGCTGCTCGCCATCGCCGACGCGCTGGTGGCGCAGACCGACGCGATCGTGGCCGCCAACGCCCGGGATGTCGAGAAGGCCAGGGCCGCCGGCACCTCCCCCTCGATCGTGGACCGGCTCACCCTCACCGCCGAGCGGATCGCGGCCATCGCCGACGACGTCCGCAAGGTCGTGGCGCTGCCCGACCCGGTGGGCGAGGTGGTGCGCGGCTCGACCCTGCCCAACGGCCTCGACCTGCGCCAGGTCCGGGTCCCGCTCGGCGTGATCGGCATCATCTACGAGGCCCGGCCCAATGTGACGGTGGACGCCGCCGCGCTCTGCCTGAAGTCCGGCAACGCCGTGCTGCTGCGCGGCTCGTCCTCCGCGTACGCCTCCAACAGCGCGCTGGTGGACGTGCTGCGCGGCGCCGTGGAGAGCGCCGGGCTGCCGGCCGACGCGGTGCAGCTGGTGCCCGGGGAGAGCCGGGACTCGGTGCGCGAGCTGATGCGCGCCCGCGGGCTGGTCGACGTGCTGATCCCGCGCGGCGGCGCCGCCCTGATCCGCACGGTCGTCGAGGAGTCCACCGTCCCGGTCATCGAGACCGGCACCGGCAACTGCCATGTGTACGTCGACGAGGCCGCCGACCTCGACATGGCGATCGACATCCTCATCAACTCCAAGGCGCAGCGTCCCAGCGTCTGCAACGCCGCCGAGACGGTGCTGGTGCACGCCGGGATCGCCGAGAAGTTCCTGCCGCGCGCCCTGGAGGCGCTGACCCAGGCCGGCGTGGTGGTGCACGGCGACGCCGCCTGGCAGCAGGCCGGCCCCGGTCTGGTCGCCCCGGCCACCGACGAGGACTGGGCGACGGAATACCTCTCGTACGACATCGCGGCGGCCGTGGTGCCCGACCTGGACGCGGCGGTGGCGCACATCCGGCGCTGGACCTCGGGCCACACCGAGGCGATCGTCACGGGCTCGCAGGCCGCCGCTCGCCGGTTCACCCAGTTGGTGGATTCCACGACGGTCGCGGTCAACGCCTCGACCCGCTTCACCGACGGCGGCCAGTTCGGCTTCGGCGCAGAGATCGGCATCTCCACCCAGAAGCTGCACGCCCGCGGTCCCATGGGTCTTCCGGAGCTGACGTCCACGAAGTACATCGTCACGGGCGACGGCCACACCCGCTGAACCGCCCCGCGGACGGCTCCGTTCCGCGCGCTGTTCGGCCGCTCCGCTCTCTGCCCAAAAAGTCCGGCCGGGGCTACCCTGGACGGGTGCCGGACGACGTGGGGGGCACGCCGTTCCCGGACGGCGAAGAGCCCGACGAGCACCACCACGGGAGCCACGGAAAAGCGGACGAGGAGTTCGCGTCCGTGGTCTTCGACGAGGAATTCGTACGGTCCGCGACGATCCATGAACCCTCGGCGGTCGAGCGGATACTGGCCGCCGCCGAGGCGCGCGCGGAGGCCGAGGCGGCAGCCCGCCCGGGGCCTGGGTTCGGCCCGGACGGCGACGACTTCGACTACGCGGCGGCCGGCGGCCACGGGCCCTACGACGACGAGGGCTATCCGGCCGACGGCCCGTACGGCCCCTACGGCGGGGCCCTGCGCCCGTACCGCGGCAGCGTGCGCTGGCACCGCCCCATCGCGTGGGTGCTGGCCGTGGTGATGGGCATCGGGCTGGTGGCGCTGGCCTTCAGCGCCGTCTATCGAGGAGCCGCCGGACGCACCCAGAGCCCGGCGACGCCGACCAGCAGCAGCGGGGTGGACACACCGGCCACCGGCACCCCGTCCGCGGGCGGCGCGGGCACCGTGCACACGCCCCGCCCCGGCCTGCCGCCGCCCGCTTCCGCGGTGCCGCAGCGCCCGTCGTCCTCCGCCGTGCCCAAGCCGCACTGACGTGAAGTTGTGGCAGTTCCCGGCGTTTACCTTCGCCCCGGCAGACCTACCCTTGTTGTATGAGCCGGCCTGGTGACCCTCCCGAAGGGACGCCCGACGGCGCCCCGGGAGGCGGTGACGACGAGTACCGATCCGTTGTCTTCGACGAGTCGTTCGTGCGCGCTGCGCGCCTTCAGGAATTCTCCGCCGACGAGCGGCTCGGCGAGCACCATTCACCGGCCGTGCGGACCCGCCACGCGTGGCTGCGGCCGGGCGGCTCCCGCCAGGCGATCCTCTTGGTGCTGCTGATCGTGCTGGCCTTCGGCACCGCCGTCTATATGGGCATACGCCACCCGTACAAGGCCCCGGAGCCGGTCCGCGCGCAGCCGCTGCGGTCCGCGGTGGTGCCGCTGACGCCGCCCGGGACCGTACCGGGCGCGACGCCCGCCGACCTCTTCGCGCACAGCCCGGCGGCGGACTTCCGGATCGGCGCGGCGGGCGTCAACCTCCCCGACGTCGAGCGCAGTGCGCACTTCTCGGACGGCCAGATCGTCACCGCGCTGACCATCGCCAAGGACTACCTCGTCCGCTCGTCGGTGGACCCGGCCACCCTCACCGGCGGGTCCGTACGGCCGGTGCGGCTGCTGCTGGACACCGGCCAACTCGACCAGTTCGACCGGAGCATGGCGCACCCCGACGACAACGGCCGCTATGCGGCGACCGGCTGGCTGGTCCGCTTCGACCCCGGGCGGACCGAGCTCGCCGACCGCAACGTGCGGGTCAACGGCACCCTGTCCGCGATGGAGTTGAGCTCCGACGCGCTGGACGTCACCGCCGACTACACCTTCGTCTACGCAGTACGGCCGGCCGCCGGCGCCCCGCAGGACGGCGCCGCGGGGCAGAACACCGGCACGCCGACGCCGGGCGCCGCCTCGCTGTTCACCGTCCGGCGCGAGATGCACTTCCGGTTCAGCCGGGACGACCTCAACGACCACCGCCTGGAGGTGCTCCAGAGCACCCTCCAGGCAGGACCGCTGGCCTGCTCCTCGAACCCGGCCGACGTGCTGCGTCCGCTGCTCGCGGGCCAGCACGCCGGCACCGACCGGCCCGCCGGCACCGACCCCTACGCCACGGGCCGGCCCAACGCCTCGCTCTGCGGCGAGCTTTCGGCTACTTCCCAGCCGAACCCGAGCCATCCGATCCGTTAGCCCCACCGGAGCCGTCGGAGCGCGACCCGAACACCGTGTCGCGCAGCTTGCCGCCCAAGTCCCCCGCGCCGCCCGCGATGTCGCGGACCAGGCCCATCAGCGGGTCCTTGCTGTTGCGGACCGACTCGGCGTAGTGCGTGGCGGAGTCCTTGAACGAGTCGGAGACCGACGCGTCCTTGTCCTCGTCACGGCGCGGGTAGTGGCCGTCCATGATGCGCTGGTAGTCGCGGCTCTCCGCCCACTTCTTCAGCTCGGCCGCCCGCACGGTGGTGAACGGGTGGCTGCGCGGGAGGAGGTTGAGGATCTTCAGCACGGAGTCCCGCAGATCGCCGCCGGCCTCGTACTCCTCGGCCTGCTTGAGGAACGCGTCCACGTTCATCTCGTGCAGGTGGTTGCCGCCGGCCAGCTTCATCAGGCCGCGCATCGACGCCTGGAGATCCTGGCCGACCAGCAGGCCGGCGCGGTCCGCGGACAGCTCCGACTTGCGGAACCACTCGCGCAGCGCCGTCACGATCGCCATGACGGCGACATTCCCCAGCGGGATCCAGGCGACCTTCATCGCCAGGTTCGTCAGGAACAGCAGGATGGTGCGGTACACCGCGTGCCCGGACAGGGCGTGGCCCACCTCGTGGCCGATGACCGCCCGCATCTCCTCCTCGTCGAGCAGCTCGACGAGGCCGGTCGAGACCACGATGATCGGCTCGTCCAGGCCGATGCACATGGCGTTGGGCTGCGGGTCCTGATTGACGTACATCGGC
Organism: Streptomyces albospinus; assembly: GCF_014648695.1. Lineage (GTDB taxonomy): Bacteria > Actinomycetota > Actinomycetes > Streptomycetales > Streptomycetaceae > Streptomyces > Streptomyces albospinus. The sequence goes on along the minus strand of NZ_BMRP01000006.1, from coordinate 257,685 downwards.
GGGACCTTCTCCAGGTCCAGGATGTGGCAGGCGTCCCGCAGCATGTCGTTGAGGTGGGCGAACTGCTGCTCGCCGACCCGGACCGAGTCCGACAGGAAGAGCAGCCGCAGGCTGCGCTCCGGCAACAAGCCGCTCAGCGTCTTGAAGACGGTGTCGAACCCGCTCAGCTTGCGCAGCGCGACCAGCGCCGAGCGGTCCGCCGGGTGCTCGTAGGACCGCGACGAGATGCCGGGGAACCGCCTGCGGTCCCTGCTCGGTACGTTGGCGCTGCCGTCTGGGCTCTCCGTCATTGGGGCCTCCCCCTGTTCGACTGCGTGTGTTTCAGCCTAGAGGACGCCACCGACAGCGGAATGGATGCCCGGGCGTACGCTGGCGAGCGCATCCAAGCCCGAACAGGCCGCCACAAAAGGGAGCCACCGCCATGCCGCATCCGAGCCTGCTGCTCGCCGCCGCCGAGGAGACCTCCAGGGGGGACGGCCCCGGCTGGCTCCTGCGCACCGTGATCATCGTCGGCGTCGTGGGCGCCGCGCTGCTCGCGTGGTTCCTGCTGCGCGGCTACGGGAACCAGGACTGACGACCGGGACCGGCACCCGCCGCGACCGGCACCGACGCCGGCCGGGCGCCTTCGGGCGGAGTCGGCGTGAGCCCCCGGTGACGCGGCGCTTACGATGTGGCGGAAGCCTCTGTCCGAAACCCGCCCGGATTGGTCCTGCCAACGATGAGTCTGCACTCCACCGCACAGTCCCTGGTCACCCTCGCCGAAGGCGGGATGAAGGGTGGCAACCACGACAGCCTCAACCCGTTCATCACCGGTGGTGGCGCCCTTTTCATCCTGCTTCTCCTGCTCTGGATCACCACCCGTTTCAACCGCGACCACTGAGCCTGAACACCCGGCCCCCGGCGACGCGTCCCGCCAAGTAGGGTCTGCACGCATGGGAGAGCACACAGGACCCGTGAAGCGGCGACTCGGAGTGATGGGCGGCACGTTCGACCCGATCCATCACGGACACCTTGTCGCCGCCAGCGAGGTGGCCAGCCAGTTCCACCTCGACGAGGTCATCTTTGTGCCCACGGGGCAGCCGTGGCAGAAGAGCCACAAGAAGGTGTCCCCGGCCGAGGACCGGTATCTGATGACGGTCATCGCGACCGCGTCGAACCCGCAGTTCTCCGTCAGCCGCATCGACATCGACCGCGGCGGCAAGACGTACACGATAGACACGCTGCGTGATCTGCGAGCGGAACATCAGGACGCGGATCTGTTCTTCATCACCGGCGCCGACGCGCTCAGTCAGATCCTGACCTGGCACGATGCGGCGGAGCTGGTCTCGCTCGCCCACTTCATCGGGGTGACCCGGCCCGGCCACGTCCTCGCGGACCCCGGGCTGCCCGAGGGAGCGGTGTCGCTCGTCGAGGTGCCCGCGCTGGCCATCTCCTCGACCGACTGCCGGGCACGCGTCGCCCAGGGGGATCCGGTCTGGTACCTGGTACCGGACGGTGTGGTGCGCTACATCGACAAGAAGCAGCTGTACCGCGACGATCGCTGACGGGGCTGACGGAAAGGGGTACCGGTGAGTGACCGACACGATCCGTACGTGCCGCAGGACCCGTATGCCCACGACCCGTATGCCCAGGGGCAGGGTCGGGGACAGCAGAGCCACGGCTACCACGCCTACGACGCCTACGGCCGGCCGGTGCACCAGGAGGCGCCGCAGCAGCCGTACGAGCAGCAGCACTACGACCCTTACGGGCAGCCGGCCCCGCAGACCGCACCGCCGGCCCACGACGGCTACGACCCCTACGGGGCGCAGCCCGGCCAGGGCGGGCAGTCGTACCAGGCGCAGCCGGGGTACGGCTATGACACCTACGGCAGCCAGCAGGTGCAGCAGCAGCCCGGGTACCCCCAGCAGTACGACCCGTACGCCCAGCCGCAGCAGCAGCCCCACCAGCCCCACCAGGGGGAGTGGATCCCGCAGCAGGCCCCGCAGCCTGCCTACGAGCAGGTCCCCGAGCAGTTCGCCTACGGGGAGCAGCACACCGAGGCGCCGCAGCGGCGCCCGGCGGAGCCGACCGCACCGGCCGGCTCCAAGAAGGCCGAGGGGGCCGCGCCGGACTCCGGGGCGCCCGATTACGGCACCGAGCAGTTCTCGTTCATCGAGGAGCCGGACGAGGACTCCGAAGACGTCATCGACTGGCTGAAGTTCACCGAGAGCCGCACCGAGCGGCGCGAGGAGGCCAAGCGGCGCGGGCGCAGCCGGATCGTCGCGCTGTCGGTCGTGCTGGCCCTCCTCGTGGCCGGCGGGGTCGGCTACCTGTGGTGGGCCGGCAAGCTGCCGGGGCTCTCCGGCGCGGGCGGCGCCGCCGCCACGGCGGCCGGCGCGCAGAAACGGGACGTCCTCGTCGTGAATCTGCGGGACACCAAGACCGGCAACAGCTCCACGGCCCTCCTCGTGGACAACGAGACCACCCACAAGGGCACCACCGTCCTGCTGCCCAACAGCCTCATCGTCACCAAGGACGACGGCTCGGCCACCACCCTCGGCAAGTCCGTCAAGGACGAGGGCACCGACCCGACCCGGGAGTCCCTCAACACCCTCCTGGGCGCCGACCTCAAGGCCAGCTGGCGGCTGGACACCCCCTACCTGGAGAACCTGGTCGAGACGGTCGGCGGCATCACCGTCGACACCGACGCCGCCGTACCGGGCGCCAAGAAGGGCGACTCCCCGGTGGTCAAGCAGGGCTCCGGCCAGGTCCTCAACGGGCAGGCGGCCGTCGCCTACGCCACCTACCAGGGGCCGGGCGAGAGCGAGACCAAGCAGCTGACGCGGTTCGGGCAGGTCATGCAGGCCACCCTCAAGAAGGTGTCCAGTGACGCGGACGGCGCCACCGCCACCGTGAAGACGCTCCTCCAGGTGCTCGACCCGCCGCTCACCGAGGCCCAGCTGGGCAGCTCGCTGGCCCAGCGGGCGGAGCTGGCGAAGACCGGCGCCTACACCACCACGATGCTGCCCGTGCAGGCCGACGGGACGCTCAGCCCGTCCACGGCGGCCGGCGTCGTCAAGGACGTCCTCGGCGGCACGGTCAAGAAGACCGCCCCCGGCGCGACCCCCCGGGTCTCGGTCCGCAACGCCTCCGGCGACAAGGCCGCCTCCGGCAAGGCCCAGGTCGCGCTCCTCAACGGCGGCTACACCTTCGTCGACGGCGGCAGCGACACCACGGCGGCCACCTCCCAGGTGACGTACGCGGACGCCGGCCAGAAGGCGAAGGCCGCCGAGGTCGCCAAGACGCTGGGCCTCCCGGCCGGCGCGGTCACCCAGGGCAAGGTCGCCTCGAACGCGGACATCGGCGTCGTCCTGGGCCAGGACTACAAGGGCTGACCTGGTCGAACACCGGCACCGACCGGCGGGCCCGAAAAGCCCGCCGGGAGTGTCGGTGGTCCGTGAGACCCTTGAGGGGTACCTGACCGCTGATCCGACCGACCGGCGGGCCGCGGCGCGCCCCGGCCGGAGACGCAGCCCCCGACCCGGAAAGCCGCTTGTGACCGCCACGGACCGCTCCATCGAGCTCATCAACGCCGCCGCTCAGGCAGCGGCCGACAAGCTCGCGCACGACATCATCGCCTACGACGTCAGTGACGTCCTCTCGATCACCGACGCCTTCCTGCTGGCCTCCGCGCCCAGCGACCGCCAGGTCAAGGCGATCGTCGACGAGATCGAGGAACGACTCAACAAGGATCTCGGCGCCAAGCCGGTCCGCCGCGAGGGCGACCGGGAAGCCCGCTGGGTGCTGCTCGACTACGTCGACATCGTCATCCACGTCCAGCACAGCGAGGAGCGGGTGTACTACGCGCTCGAACGCCTGTGGAAGGACTGCCCCGAGCTCGACCTCCCCGAGGAGGCCAAGGCCACCCGCGGCAAGGCCGCCGCGCATGCCGAGGCCACCGCGGGCCACGAGGACGGAGATCTGCTCTGAACAGCAGAAAGGGCGGCCGGGGTCGCCGCGTCGTCCTGTGGCGCCACGGCCAGACGGCCTGGAATCTGGAGCGCCGCTTCCAGGGTTCGACGGACATCGAGCTGACCGAGGCCGGCCTCGCCCAGGCGCGGCGCTCGGCCCGGCTGCTCGCCGCCCTGAGGCCGGACGCCATCATCGCGTCGGACCTGAGCCGGGCCGCGGCGACCGCGCGCGAGCTGGCCGCGCTGACCCGTCTCGACGTGACGCACGACCCGGCGCTGCGGGAGACCTACGCGGGCTCCTGGCAGGGCCTGACGCACGACGAGATCCTGGCGCAGTACGGCGAGCAGTACACCGCCTGGAAGCGCGGAGAGCCGGTGCGCCGCGGTGGCGGCGAACTGGAGACCGAGGTCGCCGACCGGGCCGCCCCGGTGGTGCTCAACCACGCCGACAAGCTGCCCGACGAGGGCACGCTGGTCGTCGTCAGCCACGGCGGCACGATCCGCACCACCATCGGGCGGATGCTCGCCCTGGACTCCCACCACTGGGAGAGCCTGGGCGGTCTGTCGAACTGCTGCTGGTCGGTCCTCGGCGAGGGCGCCCGCGGCTGGCGGCTGCTGGAGCACAACGCCGGCACCCTCCCGGAGCCGGTGCTCGGCGACGACGCCTGAGCCTCCGGAGCGGGGGCGGCCGACCGGATTTCACATCCGGGCAGGTCGCAGGCTAAAGTTCTTCTTGTTCGCGGCGCCGCCGGGGGAAACCCGGAGGGGCGGAACAAGACCCGGGGCTATAGCTCAGTTGGTAGAGCGCCTGCATGGCATGCAGGAGGTCAGGAGTTCAATTCTCCTTAGCTCCACAACCCGGAAGATCCCGTCTCCAGCAGGAGGCGGGATCTTCGCGTTTTCGCCGAGCGCCGAGCGCCGAGCACCGAGCACCGCGTGGCGGCGTGCTTCGGGCCGCGGGCCCCGGAGTTGGCGCGCACGCCGCCGGCCGGGGCTGCGGGGCGCGGTCCCGCCGCGCTCCCCCTTCCGCTCCAGCTCCGCGCGGGCCTCGGAGGCGGGCCACAGATGCGCCGGGCAGCCGATGAGCGGAGGCACGGACCGTGCGCAGCACCGCCGTCCGCCCGCGGCGCTCCTCGTCGGCCGGGGTGGAGACCACGATCCGGGTCTCGGGCGCCGCGCCCGCCCCCAGCGACGTCGATATCAGCCGCACCTCGCCGACCGGGGCGTACCGGACCACCTTCATGCGGTGGGCGTGCGGTGCGACGTCGCCGCTCGCCCACTGGCGCGCGCACTCCTCACCGGCCCGCGACAGCCGGCGATCGGGGTCTCCCACGAGGGCTCTCCGGCATGCGCCCGCAGGCCCCGCGGAGTTGGGCGACCGGGGCCGGGGACTCCTCGTCGCGATTGCGGATCGTGCAGCGGCACGGCGGCATCGCGGCATCGTGACCAGCTGCCACGGCACGTTGTGGGCCGGGCCGTGGGCGAGTGCGATGGTCGGGCCGTCGTCACGCTGCTCACACTCCCGTCGTCGCGGCGGGCACTCGTTCCCCGTATCCGTCCGCCTCCAGGCTCTCGGCAGGAGAGACGACACGACCGGAAAGACCACGGACGCCCTCACCTCGCGGGCGCCGCCGGCACCCCGTCAACTCCACCCGCCATGAAAGCCGGTGGCACTGACAACGGCGCCGCGGACGGCCGGGCGAAGGGCTCGGGGCGGCTGCTGCGCGGGCGCGGCGGGGCGCCGCTGATCGCGCCGCGGGTGATCGGCGCGCCCGGAATGCCCCGGAAGGTGGTGCGGATCGCCGTGGTCATGGCCGTCAACGCGGGCCATACGCTCGTGCTGACGCCGCACTTCCGGAACGCGCTCCACTACAGCGCGCTGCGCACCGGGCTGACGTTCGTTCCGACGGCCCTGGCCCACGGGGCGGTGGGGCTGTGATGGCGGCTGCCGCAGCGGCTGCATCCCGTGAGGGCATCGCTTTTCGGGACGCTCTTCCCGAATCGGCCGGCGTCTGCCGGCCGGGGCGGCGGCGTTCGGCTGGGCGGTGGGGGGTGACGGGAAGGCGGACCTGACCCGGTGGGCGGTCCGTGGCAGAATCGGACGGCGCCGCCAGGGGAGGAGAGATCGCGATGCCTACGAGCATCCTTGAGGAGGTCAATGACCTCCTCGAAGTGGCCGAGGCGCAGGGTTATGACTGGCTGCCGGAATACGCGCTCCGCTTCACCTGCCCTGTCGACGGTCCGGTTTCCGTGTGTGGTGGTGGCGGTAGTGAGGGTTCCGCTCTCCAGTGCCCCTCGTGCGGTTCCTCCCACGTCGCCCAGGTACTGGGTGACAACGGGGGGATTTCCTTCGTCTGTACGGCCTGCGGCCACAGTTGGAGCTGATGGATGCGCCCACAGCAGGAAATGCGACTGGTGCGGCAGCGGAACGCCGATCGTCCGCGACATGGAACCGGTCAACGCCGATTACCAGTACTGGTGCGAGGAATGTGCCCGTGCCCTGGTGATAAAGGGCGATCCCATCGAGACCTACCGGGAGCTCGAAGGGGAGCCGATCTACGGGCGGCTGCTGGACGAGCACTGCACGCTGAAACGGTTCTATTCGTTCGCCACGGCGTGAGTTGGGGCCCGTCGGCCCGGCCGCGCATTTCCGTCACGCGGTCATTTCCGGGCGACGCAGGGCATCGGTGAACAGTTTCGATCGTCTTCGGTAAGTCGGAACTCCCGCGGAACGGCCGTGCGTTCCCGCAGCACGAGCCGCCGCCGGAACCGGCCGCGGCGGCACGGGACAGCGTGACGGGGGCGGTTATGGAAGGACGCGCAGCGCGCCGGGGTACGGCTCGCCTTACGGCCGGTCATACGGGCCGTGCCGGACCGGCCGACAAAGCCCGCGGGTCCGGCGGAGCCCGGAAAGGCCGCCGGCCAATTACCGGGCGGGTGCGGCGGCTTCAGATATCGCCGGCCACCGCGGCCTGACGGGGGCCGTTGCCGCCGCCGGCACTGCCACCGTCCTCGCCGGTGTTGCCCGCGCCGTCGGTACCGCTCCGGGCGTCGTTCCGGGTGAGCCGCCGCAGCCGGACCGCGGTCAGCACCAGCAGCGTCAGCCCGGCGAGCGGGTAGACGGCGGAGAGCAGCATCTGGCCGCCGTTCTGGTGCAGTTCCGCGTGCTGGTGCCAGGCGTGTGGCACCCACCACAGTGCGAACGAGCAGAACATCAGCCCCATCGCCACGGTCACCGCCCACCAGCGGCGCGCGGCGGCGCCGGTGTGCTCCAGGGCCTCGGAGCCGAGCAGGACCAGCATCGGGACGCCCCACACCCAGTGGTGTGACCAGGAGATCGGGCTGACCAGCAGGGCGGTCGCGGCGCAGGTGAGGGTCGCCCAGGAGCGCTGGCCGCGCAAGAGCGACCCGGTGGCCAGGGACAGCCCGGCCGCCGCCGTCAGGGCGGCCAGGACGAGCCAGGCGGCGTCCGGGGTGTCGGTGTGCAGCAGCCGAGCCAGGGCGCCGCGCAGCGACTGGTTCGCGGTGATCTCCACCTCGCCGACCCGGTCGGCGGCGAAGACGATCTCGGTCCAGAAGCGGTGCGAGTCGCGCGGCAGCGCGATCGCGGAGAGGAGGGCGGTGACGCAGAACGTGCCGGTGGCGACGGCGGCCTGCCGCAGCCAGGGGTTCCAGGCGGCGCGGCGGCCCGCGCCGGAGCGGAGCATCCGACCGGCGTGGACCGCACCGGCCAGGGCGAGGAAGACGGCGAAGAGCGCCGGGGTCAGCTTGATGCCGGCGGCGATACCGATGCCTATGCCCGCCCAGCGGTTGCTGTCCCGGCGCGTCAGGTCCCAGAGCACCATGACGGCGAGCAGCAGGTTGATCTGGCCGTAGCGCAGCGTCGTCCAGACCGGCTCGCACCACACCAGCAGCGCGGAGAGCGCCAGCGTCGCGGCGGGCCGGGGCAGCCGCCGGGGCCGGCCGACCAGGCGCAGCGAGAGGTGGACGACGGCGACGAGCAGCACGAGGTTGCCGGCGGTGGCGAGGGTGCGCATCGTCCCGACACCGAAGAAGGTGAGGGGGATGAACAGCAGCGCGGCGAAGGGAGGATAGGTGTTGGGCAGGTGCGCGGAGGTGGCCACCATGTCGTAGAGGTCCTCGCCGTTGCGGGCGGTCCAGCCCTCGGCGCGGTAGACCATGAGGTCGACCATCGACACATGCGCCATCCGCTGGACGACCCAGAAGGCGGCGAAGGAGACCAGGCAGACCAGCGCCGCCGCGAGGGTCGGGTGGCGGCGGACTGCCCCCATGACGGGGCGCGGACCGCGGGGGTCGGTGGGCGCTTCCAGCTCCGGCGCGGTCACGGCGTACGGGCTCCCCTGGACGAATCGGGCACGGCTCGCCGACAGTACCTCGCGTCCCACCGGAGGGCCCCCAGGGGCGCTGCGGCCCGAAGGGCCTCGTTCAGGGGCGGTGGTCGGGTGACGGGTGGGCGATTTGGCAGAAGGCGGGGAGGTCCGTGTAATGTAGGCGATGCCGCAGCGGGGAGCCGAAGGGAAAACCGCAGCGGAGACAAGACCTGGGGCTATAGCTCAGTTGGTAGAGCGCCTGCATGGCATGCAGGAGGTCAGGAGTTCAATTCTCCTTAGCTCCACAGAAGACAGAGCGGGTCGTCCGAAACGGACGGCCCGCTCTGTCGCGTGTTGCCGGCGATAGCGCCCAGGGCGGGGGAGTTTCTCCGGGGTTGCGCCGATATTCGGTCAACGATGCGTCCGCCAGGGAGAGTTGCGCGTCCTCTCAGAGGTCACCCCTGCCCGGACATTGCCATTCCTTGGTCTCTTCTTGGTGATCGCATATCCCTGACATGAACGGTTCACCGAAAGAGTGGCGAATCGCGTGAGCGTCACATCCGACGCATTCACCGCTCGTGAGGGGTCGCGCATCGGCGCACCGGCGCAGCGCGTCACCACGTAGCGCACCGCATCGCCACAGCAGGGGGTTACATGAGAGCAAGCCGTACCAGATCGCCGCGAGCCCGTGCCGGTCTGGCCTGGGCAGCGGCGCTGCCGCTGGTCGTCGGAACGCTGGCGCTCGGCGCGCCGGCCGCCGACGCCGCAGGCCACGACGGGGGCCGGCACGCGCTGCAAGGCACCAAGCCGCAGTGGGCCACCGACCAGGCCGACCAGGGCACCACCGCCGGCTCCACGGACGTCACCGCCCGGGTCTATCTGGCCGGCCGCGACGCCAAGGGCCTCGCGGAGTACGCCAAGGCAGTGTCCGACCCGCACTCCGCCGCGTACGGGAAGTACCTGAGCCCCGCCCAGGTGCGCGCCCGCTACGGTGCCACGCAGGACCAGATAGCCAGGGTGACCGCCTGGCTGAAAAAGTCCGGCCTGACGGTCACCGGAACCACCAACCGCTTTCTCACGGTCAAGGGCGACGCGGCTGCCGCCGAGCGGGCCTTCGCGACCGACCTGCACAACTACCGCAAGAGCGGCCACACTTACCACGCGCCGTCGGCCACCGCCTCCGCGCCGGGATCGGTGTCCGACGCGGTCCTGACGGTCACCGGCCTGGACAACGCACCGCGGTTCGCACAGCACCACTCCGCGCAACTGCCGCCGCCCTCCCCGGTCTTCCGCAACGCCGGGCCGTTCTCCTCGTACTACGGCTCCCGGACGAACACCGGCCTGCCGTCGGCCTACGGGGGCAAGGCGTCGTACGCGATCAAGGGCTACACCGGCAAGCAGCTGCGCGCCGCCTACGGGGCGAAGAACTGGACCGGCAAGGGCGTCACCGTCGCGATCACCGACGCGTACGCCTCGCCCACCATCGCCAAGGACGCGGAGACCTACGCGCACCGCAACGGCGACCCCCGCTACCGCAAGGGCCAGCTGTCGCAGGTGCTGCCCAAGGACTACACGCACATCAAGGACTGCGGAGCGGCCGGCTGGTACGGCGAGGAGACCCTCGACGTCGAGGCCGTCCACGCGGTCGCCCCGGCCTCCGACATCGTCTACGTCGGCTCCGCCTCCTGCCAGGACGACGATCTGCTGGACTCGCTCGGCAAGGTCGTCGACGGCCACCTCGCGGACATCGTCTCCAACTCCTGGGGCGACGTCGAGGCGAACGAGACCCCGGACGTGGCCGCCGCCTACGACCAGCTCTTCCAGCAGGGCGCGGTGCAGGGCATCGGCTTCTACTTCTCCTCCGGTGACGACGGCGACGAGGTCGCCAAGACCGGCAGCAAGCAGGTGGGCACCCCGGCGAACTCCGCGTGGGTGACCGCGGTCGGCGGCACCTCCCTGGCCATCGGCAAGGGCAACACGTACCAGTGGGAGACCGGCTGGGGCACCCAGAAGGCGGTGCTCTCCAAGGACGGCAGCGGCTGGACCGACTTCCCGGGCACCTTCAACGGCGGCGCGGGCGGCGGCACCAGCAAGAGTGTCCCGCAGCCCTTCTACCAGCGCGGTGTCGTCCCGGACGGGCTGGCGAAGGCCAACGGTGGCAGTGCGATGCGGACCGTCCCGGACATTTCGGCCGTGGCGGACCCCAACACCGGCTTCCTGGTCGGCCAGACCCAGACCCTGCCCAACGGCAAGCTCGGCTATGACGAGTACCGCATCGGCGGCACCTCCCTGGCCGCGCCGGTCATCGCGGGCGTCCAGGCGCTGGCGACGCAGGCCCGGCACGGCGTCGCCATCGGCTTCGCCAACCCCGCCATCTACCAGCGCTACGGCACCGCCGCGTACCACGACGTCACCGACCACCCCCTGGGTGCCGGCCGTGGCCTGGCGGTCGTCCGTGTCGACTACGTCAACGGGGCGGACGCCGCCAAGGGCACCACGACGTCGCTGCGCACCCTGGGTGCGGACAGCTCCCTGCACGCGACCGTCGGCTACGACGACGTCACCGGCGTGGGCTCGCCGGGCGCCGGATATGTGAGCTCCTACCGCCCCTGATGCCAGGGGCCCGCACCACCGCTCCGCGTGATCCGTGACCTCATGGGCGCGGCGGTGGCGGAGCGTGGCGCAACGGCCGCGGGGCCCGCGCCGGGGGAAACCCGGGCGCGGGCCCTGTTGCCCCTGCGGTACCCTGGCGCCATGTGTGCCGTACGCCTTCTGCTTAGCGGGCCGCGCTGACTCAGTCCCGACCGGGCCATGTGCTGTGGCCGCCCGGATCGGCATCGGCGCGGCGTCCCCTCCTGTGTGAGGGGCATTTTTGTTTCGGCAGGAACCGTGTCCGCAGCAGCCGCAGGCAGAGACGATCGATGGAGCTTTGAGGACGATGAGCGAGACGACTTCGGCTGCCGAGGTGGCAGCGCCGCACCGCTATACGGCCGCGCTGGCCGCCGACATCGAGGCACGCTGGCAGGACTTCTGGGAGGCGGACGGGACCTACGAGGCCCCGAACCCGAGGGGCGGCCTGGCCGGCGACGCCGAGCTGGTGGCCCGCCCGAAGAAGTTCATCATGGACATGTTCCCCTACCCCTCGGGCGCGGGGCTGCATGTCGGCCACCCCCTGGGCTTCATCGCCACCGACGTCTACGCCCGCCACCAGCGCATGACGGGCCACAACGTCCTGCACACCCTGGGCTTCGACGCCTTCGGCCTGCCGGCCGAGCAGTACGCCGTCCAGACCGGCACCCACCCGCGGGTCTCCACCGAGGCCAACATCGTCAACATGCGGCGCCAGCTGCGCCGGCTGGGCCTGGGCCACGACCGGCGCCGCTCGATCGAGACGATCGACCCGGCGTACTACAAGTGGACCCAGTGGATCTTCCTGGAGATCTTCAACTCCTGGTACGACCCGGAGGCGGACGCCGCCCGCCCGATCGACACCCTGGTCGCCCAGTTCGAGGCCGGCACCCGGCAGACGCCCGACGGCCGCCCCTGGAGCGAGCTGAGCCCCATCGAGCGGGCCGACGTCCTGGGCGGGTACCGCCTGGCGTACGCCTCGGACGCGCCGGTCAACTGGTGCCCCGGACTGGGCACGGTGCTGGCCAACGAGGAGGTCACCGCCGAGGGCCGCTCCGAGCGCGGCAACTACCCGGTCTTCAAGTCCAAGCTGCGCCAGTGGAACATGCGCATCACCGCCTACGCCGACCGGCTGCTGAACGACCTGGACGCGCTGGACTGGCCGGAGGCCATCAAGCTGCAACAGCGCAACTGGATCGGCCGCTCCGAGGGCGCCCGGGTCGACTTCCCCGTGGGCGATGACAAGATCACCGTCTTCACCACCCGCCAGGACACCCTGTTCGGCGCGACCTACATGGTGCTGGCCCCGGAGCACCCGCTGATCGCCGGCTCCGACAACGGCACCGGCTCCATCGTTCCCGACGCCTGGCCCGAGGGCACCCACGACGTGTGGACCGGCGGTCACGCCACCCCGGCCGAGGCCGTCGCCGCCTACCGCAAGCAGGCCGCCGCCAAGTCGGACGTCGAGCGGCAGGCCGAGGCCAAGGACAAGACCGGCGTCTTCACCGGCGTCCACGCCACCAACCCGGTGAGCGGCGAGCGGATCCCGGTCTTCATCGCCGACTACGTCCTGATGGGCTACGGCACCGGCGCGATCATGGCCGTCCCGGCGCACGACACCCGCGACTTCGCCTTCGCCCGCGCCTTCGAGCTGCCGATGCGCTGCGTCGTCGAGCCCACCGACGGCCGCGGCACCGACCCCGCCGCCTGGGACGACGCGTTCGCCTCGTACGACGCGAAGCTGGTCAACTCGTCCCGCGACACCATCTCGCTGGACGGCCTGGGCGTGCCCGAGGCCAAGGCGAAGATCACCGACTGGCTGACCGCCCACGGCATCGGCGAGGGCACCGTCAACTTCCGGCTGCGCGACTGGCTGTTCAGCCGCCAGCGCTACTGGGGCGAGCCGTTCCCGATCGTCTACGACGAGGACGGCGTGGCACACCCGCTGCCCGCCTCGATGCTGCCGCTGGAACTGCCCGAGGTCGACGACTACTCGCCGCGCACCTTCGACCCGGACGACGCCGACACCCGGCCCGAGACCCCGCTGTCCCGCAACGAGGACTGGGTCAACGTCGAGCTGGACCTGGGCGACGGCCGCGGCGTGCGGCAGTACCGCCGCGAGACCAACACCATGCCCAACTGGGCGGGTTCGTGCTGGTACGAGCTGCGCTACCTGGACCCGGACAACGACGGCGCACTGGTCGACCCGGAGGTCGAGCAGTACTGGATGGGGCCGCGCGAGGGTCAGCCGCACGGCGGCGTCGACCTGTACGTGGGCGGCGCCGAGCACGCCGTACTGCATCTGCTGTACGCCCGTTTCTGGTCCAAGGTGCTGTACGACCTGGGGCACGTCTCGTCCGCCGAGCCGTTCCACAAGCTGTACAACCAGGGCATGATCCAGGCGTACGTCTACCGGGACACCCGCGGTATCGCCGTCCCGGCGGCGGAGGTCGAGGAGCACGACGGAGGCGTCTTCTACTACGAGGGTGGCAAGGTCTCCCGGCTGCTGGGCAAGATGGGCAAGTCCCTGAAGAACGCGGTCACGCCGGACGAGATCTGCGTCGAGTACGGTGCGGACACGCTGCGCCTGTACGAGATGGCGATGGGCCCGCTGGACGTCTCCCGTCCCTGGGACACCCGCGCCGTGGTCGGCCAGTACCGCCTGTTGCAGCGGCTGTGGCGCAATGTCGTGGACGAGGCGACCGGTGAGGTCACCGTCGTCGACGCCGAGCCCGACGAGGCCACGCTGCGGGCCCTGCACAAGGCCATCGACGGCGTCACCCAGGACATGGCGAACCTGCGCTTCAACACCGCCATCGCCAAGATCACCGAGCTGAACAACCACCTGACCAAGGCGGGAGGCGCGGTCCCGCGCGCCGTGGCGGAGCAGCTGGTGCTGCTGATCGCCCCGCTGGCCCCGCACATCGCCGAGGAACTGTGGCGCAAGCTGGGCCGCACCGGCTCGGTGGTGCACGCGGACTTCCCGGTGGCCGACCCGGCGTACGTGGTGGACGAGACCGTCACCTGCGTCGTCCAGATCAAGGGCAAGGTCAAGGCCCGGCTGGAGGTCGCGCCGTCGATCTCCGACGCCGACCTGGAGGCCGCCGCGCTGGCGGAGCCGGCGGTGGTCGCGGCGCTGGGCGGCGCGGGCATCCGCAAGGTGATCGTCCGGGCGCCGAAGCTGGTGAACATCGTCACGGCGTAGCGGCTGCCGGTGCACG
>NZ_BMRP01000006.1:191173-243514 GCF_014648695.1 Streptomyces albospinus | reverse complement strand
CGGGCGGCCATGGTCCGGGCGGCGGCTGACCGGTGACCGGCCGATGACCGGCCGCCGCTCGACCAGGGCATGGCCGGCGGCTCTCCGGGGCTCCGGTCCTCCGGGTCTCGACCGGCGGCTGACCTGCGGGAATGCCGTCCGCAACGGCCCCGTGTCAGGGTGCGCCACCATCGGTCTAGGGGCTTTCCCCTACGGGCAGGTTGGGGGTTCGTTCGGAACCCTCGACCTGCCCCTGGCGTTTACCGTTGAGGTACGGGCGCCGACGCGGAGTCGGCGCCGCCGACACCTTGGGGAGTGTCCATGGAAGCCGCCTTCGCCATCATCGGGTTGCTCTTCGTGCTGTTCGTGGCAGCCGGGGTGTTCCTCACGGTCAAGGCGATGCAGGCGGCCAAGCGCGGGGTGGACCGCAAAGTCGCCCAGGCCCGCAGAACGGTCGAGGACACCACCCTGCGGGCCCGGCAGTTCACCCAGCCCGGTGTGGTCGGCGAGCTGGCCCAGCTGCGGCTGTCGCTGCGGACGTCCATGCGGGCCACCCAGGAGGTGCTGCGCACCGGCTCCTCGGACGACGCCTCGCTCAGCGAGGCGGTCGGCCTCTTCGAGCGGCTCAGCGCCCACGGCCACGAACTGGACGACGAGCTCCGCCGACTGGAACGGGAGCCCGACAAGGCCATGATCGCGGCCCGACTCCCCGACCTCCGGGAGCGCATGGAGCGGATCACCCACTCCGCGGAGTCGCTGCGCTGGGCCGCCCGCGACCGCGCCCGCAAGTTCGCCGACGACGACCTGGCGGCGCTGAGCGACCAGATCGACGTGGAGGCGGGCGCACTGCGGCACTGGACGGCGGACGCCCCGGAGAGCGGACCCGCGCGGACGGGATCAGGTGTCGGCTCCATAGCGAATTCCGGTGCGAGTTCCGGCTCGGGTACCACCCCCGGTGCGGCGTCCGGTTCGGATGCCGGCGCGGCAGGCGGGGGCTTTTCGTGGGGGCCTGCGGGGGAGGAGGCTCCGGCGATCACCGCCCGGGACCCGCGCACCCAGCGGTCGTATCCGTGGGAGAAGACCCAGCGCGAGAAGACCTGACGGGCCCAGGGACGGCAGGCCCAGGGACGGCGGGGCACGGGCGCCTGCGTTCCGGGCCCCGGGGCCTGAGCTTGGGCTTGGGCCGTTGACGCTCCGGGCATGCGGGGTCTCGGACTTCGAGGCTCTGCGGCTCCGAAGCTCTGGTGGGGCGGGAGCGGGGCGAAGTGGGGCGGGGGTGGGTGGGCCGGGGGGGAGGGGGAGAAGAAGAGCGCGAAGCGTGGAAAGCGGGGGCCGCACAACACCGTTCCGCCGGTCCGTTGCCGGTGGACGCCGGCCCGACGGCCGGTGAGCTGTGGGGTCTTGGCAGAGCCTTGGTAAAACCTGGAAGATCTTGGGGAGGGGCCCGCACTGTCGGGCGTTCGGATCCCCGGATAATCTCCCAGTCATGTCCCGCCATGTCGCGATCGTCACCGATTCCACGGCCTACTTGCCGCGGACGGCTGTCGAGCGCCACCACATCACGGCCGTACCGCTGACCGTTGTCCTGGGGGACCAGGCCTTGGAGGAGGGCACCGAGATCTCCGCGAGATCCGTCGCCCAGGCGCTCCAGAAGCGCCGGCCCGTGACGACCTCGCGGCCGAGCCCCACGGTGTTCGCGGAAACCTACCGCGCGATCGCGGCGGAGGGGGCGAGCAGCATCGTTTCGCTCCATCTCTCCTCGGAGTTCTCCGGTACCTACGACGCGGCGGTGCTGGCGGCGAAGGACGCCCCCGTGCCGGTACGGGTCGTGGACACCGGGATGGTGGCGATGGCCCTCGGGTTCTGCGCCCTGGCCGCCGCCGAGGTGGTGGAGGGCGGCGGGGACGTGGACGACGCGGTGGCCGCCGCCGAGAAGCGTGCCGCGGGTACCTCCGCCTACTTCTACGTCGACACCCTCGACTATCTGCGGCGCGGCGGCCGGATCGGCGCGGCGCAGGCGCTGCTCGGCTCGGCGCTCGCCGTGAAGCCGATCCTCCAACTCGCCGAGGGGCGGATCGAACTGCTGGAGAAGGTCCGTACGGCCTCCAAGGCCATCGCGCGGCTGGAGGAGATCGCCGTGGAGCGGGCAGGGGAGGGCCAGGTCGACATCGCCGTCCACCATCTCGCGGCGGCGGAGCGCGCGGACGCCCTGGCCCAGCGGTTGCAGGAGCGGGTGCCGGGGCTGAACGAGCTCCATGTGAGCGAGGTCGGCGCGGTGATCGGCGCACACACGGGGCCCGGGTTGCTGGGGGCCGTGGTGTCACCGCGGTGAAGCGCGCAGCAGGTGCGGCCGGTGCCGGCTGCGCTTGCACGTAAGAGTGACGGAGTTATCCACAACTCGATGGTTATCCACGGTATTTGACGCGGCTCGGCGAGATGCGTGCGGGGTGCTTACCGTCGAGAGCTATGAGCACTTTTCGACCCGCTTCTTCGTCAGTTCCTTCGACCGTTCCTTCGACTGTTCCTTCGGCTGTTCCTTCGTTGGCTTCGCCGTCGGTTCCCTCGCCGGTTTCGTCGTCGGCTTCCTTTCCTTCCGCGATCCCTTCCGCGATCCCTTCCTCCGTCCCTCCCCCTCTCCCACCCGCCTCGACGTCCTCCTTCCCCGTCGTTCCGTCCATGAGGGGGCGGCGGGAGCGGGAGCGGCTGAGGGAATGGAGGCGGGAGCGCATGCGGGTCCGGGCCGCCGCGATCTTCGGTACGGAGACAGGGACGGAGACGGGCACGGGCCCGGACAGGGACGCGGATCCGGCCGTCGGTACCGATGCGCCCACCGATGCGGATACGCAGCCGGGGCCGGGCGCCGGGGTGGGAAGACCGGCCGGCGGTGGCGCCGGGGTGGGTCCGTCGCACGCCCATCGTGCGCCGCCGTCGCGTGAACACGATCCGCCGGGTGTGCGGCGTGCGGGGCGGGTGTGGCCCGCCGTACGTGAACGGCTGCCGCTGTGGGTGCAGTTACGGTGCGGTACGGACCCGAAGGCGCTTGCCGCGCTCGTGCTGGTGCTCGTGGTGGCGGTGGGCTTCGCCGTTCAGCACTTCTGGGCCGCGCGACCCGAGCCGGTGCGTGCTCCGACCGCCGACCGGGCAGTGACGGCGCCGCCGCGTGGCCCCGGTGGCCGTTCGTCGCCTCTGCCGCCATCGGCAGCGAACGGATCGTCCGCCGGTTCCGTCGCGGGCGGGTTGCCGGGTGGGGCCGGCCGGATGGTGGTCGTCGACGTCGTGGGGAAGGTGCGGCATCCGGGGATTCACCGGCTGCCGGCGGGCTCGCGGGTGACCGATGCCCTGGAGGCCGCGGGCGGGGTGCTGCACGGGGCGAGCATCCGCGGGCTGAACCGGGCGCGGTTGCTGGCCGACGGCGAACAGATCGTTGTCGGTGAGGAAGGCGCCGCCGGCGCCGGCGGGCCGGCCGGTGGTGGAGCCGGTGACATGGGTGGCGGCGCCGGGGGCGGACCGCAGGGTGGTGCGGGCGGGCCGGTGAGTCTCAGCACGGCCACGCAGCAGCAGCTCGACGGCCTTCCCGGGGTGGGGCCTGTCCTCGCCCGCCACATCATCGAATTCCGCACCCAGCACGGCGGGTTCACCTCTGTGGACCAGCTCCGTCAGGTGCCCGGTATCGGTGAACGGCGGCTTGCCGACCTGCGCACTCTGGTGGAGCCATGACGGCCACCCGTGTTCCAGACGGCCGCGTGGACGCCCCTCCGGGCTCCGTGCCTGCCGATCGCGACTCGACGGATGCTTCGGGGCCGCGGCAGGACGGCCCGGCCGACCTCCGGCTGGTTGCTCCGGCGCTGGCCGCATGGGCGGCTGCCGCGATCGGCCTGGGTGCGCCGGGCGGCGGTGTGGCCGTGGCCTGTGCGGTGGCGGTGGTGCTCGCGGCCTGCGCCCTGTGGAGGGCGAAGGCCGGGGAAGGCCCGTCCGCCGTTGCCGAGGTCCGGACGACGGGCCGCGCCCGCCCGTCTCGCGTCCGGTTCGCGGGGGCGCTCGTCGCCGTGGCGGCGGTGCTGCTGTGCGCCGCGGCGGGGGCGACGTCCGCGGCGCTGCATGCGGCAGAGGCACGGAGTGGTCCGCTGACCGGCTGGGCACGGCGGTACGCGCGGCTCACGGTCGAGCTAGAGGTGACCGGCGATCCACGGGTGACCCGGCCCAAGGTGCGCGGGTCGCAACGGACGCCGCCGTCGCTGCTGTTCACCGCCGATGCCGTCCGGGTCATGGCGCCGGACGGGTCGGTCACCGCCGTCCGGACGCCGGTGCTCGCCGTCGTCCAGCAGCACGATGCCGGGAAGGGCTCGGGGCAAGAGGCGGGGCCAGGCTCGGGGCACGGTTCAGGGAAGGGGACGGGGGACGGCTCGGGGGAACGGGGGGCGGGGCGCCGGAAGTCTGCGGGGAGTCCGGCCGGTGGGCCGGACGTGCCGGGGGCGGGAGGCCGGGCCGAGGGGACCGGCGGGTTGTCGCCGGAGTGGCGTGGGCTGCTGCCGTCGACGCGGATTCGGGTGGCGGCCCGTGCCGTACCGCCGCTGTCGTCCGCCGAGCAGGTCGCCGCGGTGCTGCGGATCACGGCCTACGGGCCGCCGCTCACGGTCGAGCCGCCATCCGCCCTCCAGCGGCTGGCCGGAAGTCTGCGCGCCGGGCTCAGAGAAGCCACCGAGGGCCTGCGTCCGGATGCCAGGGCGCTGCTGCCCGGTCTCGTCGTGGGCGACACCTCCCGTGTGTCGCAGGACCTCGACGACGCCTTCCGCGCCACCGATCTGACGCATCTGCTGGCCGTCTCCGGCAGCAATCTGACGATCGTGCTCACTCTGCTCATCGGCCCACCGCATCTGGCGACCCGGGCCGAACGCCGCGGCCTGGCACGGCGCTTGGGGCTCTCGCTGCGCGCTACCGCCTTCGTCGGCGGCGGGCTCGCCCTGATGTTCGTGGTCGTGTGCCGCCCGGATCCGAGCGTGCTGCGGGCCGCCGCCTGCGGGCTGATCACGCTGCTGGCGATCGGCACCGGCCGCCGCCGTTCGCTGCTCCCCGCACTGGCCGCCGCCGTCCTGTTGCTGGTCCTCTACGATCCCCGGCTCGCCCGGAGTTACGGCTTTCTGCTCTCCGTCCTGGCGACCGGCGCGCTGCTGCTGATCGCCCCGCGGTGGAGCGCCGCCCTCCAGCGGCGCCGGGTGCCGCCACGGCTCGCCGAGGTGATCGCCGCCGCGGCTGCCGCCCAGGTGGTCTGCGCCCCGGTGATCGTGGTCCTCTCGGCGCGGGTGGGGCTGATTTCGGTGCCCTGCAACCTGCTCGCCGAGCTGGCCGTGGCTCCCGCGACGATCCTCGGCTTCGCGGCCCTCGCCGCCGCCCCCGTCGCCCTGCCGCTCGCTCGGGGGCTGGCGTGGTGTGCGGGCTGGCCGGCCGGGTGGATCGCCGGGGTCGCGCGTACGGGAGCGGCGCTGCCGGGGGCGGAGTTCGACTGGCCGGGCGGCTGGGCGGGCGGGCTGTCGCTCGCCGCTGCCTCCGTGGCGCTGCTGGTGGTCGGCCGGCGGGCGCTGCGCCGGCCCTGGCTCTGTGTGCTGTGCGCGCTGGCCCTCGTTCTGGCGGTGTGCCGTCCGGTGCCGCTGACCCGCATCCTGACCGGCTGGCCGCCGCCGGGCTGGCTGATGGTGGCCTGTGACGTCGGGCAGGGCGACGGCCTGGTGCTGGCCGCCGGCGACGGTACGGCACTGGTGGTGGACACCGGCCCCGACCCGCGCGCCATCGACCGCTGCCTGAGCGAACTCGGCGTCCGGCGCATTCCCCTCCTCGTGCTGACGCACTTTCATGCCGACCATGTGGACGGACTTCCAGGGGTGTTGCAAGGCCGTTCGGTCGGCGCGATCGAGACCACGTCGCTCCAGGAGCCGTACGGGCAGGTCCGGTCCGTGCGCCGAGAGGCAGCGGACGCTCACGTCCCGGTCGCCCCCGCCGTACCGGGGGAGCGGCGCCGCCTGGGCGCCCTCACCTGGGAAGTGCTCTGGCCACCCGCGCCGTTCGCCCCGTCGACACCCCCACCCCCACCCCCACCTCCGTCGCCCCGAGGGCCAGTGCCCAGAGGGCCGGCGCCCCTATGGCCGAAGCCCCTACTGCCGGTGCCCGCAATGGCACCGACGGCATCGCGCGTCACCGACGCGGCGCCCGGCACCAGTGGGCTCACCGGCCCCAACGACGCCAGCGTCACCCTGCTCGTCCGTACGGGCGGACTGACCGTGCTGCTGCTCGGTGATCTCGAACCGGGCGCCCAGCAGGCCCTGTTGGAGGCGCATCCGGAGCTGGCCGCGGTCGACGTCCTCAAGGTGGCGCACCACGGCTCCGCCTACCAGGACCCTCAGTTGATACAACGCCTTGCGCCCCGGCTGGCGCTGATTTCCTGCGGTGCCGGGAACCCGTACGGCCATCCGGCGTCCCGTACGATCGCGGCGCTGCGCGCCCAGGGTGCCCGGGTGCTGCGCACCGACACCGATGGCGCCCTCGCGGTCCTGGGCACGCCCGCCAAGCTGTCCGCGGTGGTCAGCGGACGCCGTTCCCGGGGCCGGTCCGGTTCCGCCCGGCGTCGCCGCCCGGACCACCGGCCGGGGGAGGAGCCGGCCGCCGACCCCGCCTCGACGCCCGATTCCTCATGGAGGGGACGCATATCCGCATCATGGCGGAGACGCATATCCGAGGGAGAGGACACACTTCTGATGGACGCCGCCCCCATCGACCCCATAAACCCCACGGATGCGACGGGCGTCTCCAATGCGCCCGAGAGCACGGGTGTGACAGGCGCGCCCGACGCCACCGGCATAACCGACGCAGCGGGCGCGACCGACGTGACAGGCGTGAGCAACGCGACGGGTGTGAACAACATGGCGGGTGTGAGCGACGCGACGGGTGTGAGGAGGAAAGGCATGAGCGACGAGGCCGGCGCCTGTCTCCGGTATCTCCGGCGGATAGGTGCCGAACGGCCTGTCGTCCCGGATGCCGAAGCACTGCGGCGGCTGCATCTGAGCCATCTTCGGGCCGTGCCGTTCGAGAACCTCTCGATCCATCTCGGTGAGGAGATCGTGCTTGCGGAGGGGCCGCTGCTGGAGAAGATCGTCGGGGCGCGGCGGGGCGGGTTCTGTTACGAGCTCAACGGCGCCTTCGCGGTACTGCTCCGGGCGCTCGGGTACGAGGTCGCGCTGCTGTCGGCGCGGGTGTTCGGGCCCGATGGGATCGGGATTCCTTATGACCACCTGGCGTTGAGAGTGCAGACGCCCACCGGGCCGTGGCTCGCGGATGTCGGATTCGGCCGGCACAGCCACTATCCGCTGCTGCTGGACAGCCGCGAGGACCAGGCCGACCCCGGGGGTGTCTTCCGTATAGAGGAGACCACCGAGGGGGATCTGGATGTTCTGCGGGTCGGGGTTCCGCAGTACAGGGTCGAGCAACGCCCGCGGACGCTCGCGGACTTCGAGGTCGGGTGCTGGTGGAACTGCACCTCGCCCCGGTCCCACTTCACGCGGTCGCTGGTCTGCTCGCGGCTGACGGGGACCGGCCGGGTCACGCTCTCCGGCCGTACGCTGCTGATCACCGGGGCCGATGGCGCTCGCGAGGAACGTGAACTGGGCGGGGCCGAGGTCCTGCCCGCCTATCGCAGTCACTTCGGCATCACGCTGGACAGGGAGCCGGTCGTCACGCCATTCACCGGTAACGAGGAGAAACGCTAACGAGCAGAAGAGGTAAGGGGAAAGGAGGCAGGAAGAGCAAGGAGGGGGAGGGAGGGGGAGGGAGGGAGGGGAGGGAGGGAGGGAGGGGAGCCCCCAGGGGAAGCCCCCGTCGACGGTCGGAGACGGGAGACGGGAGACGGGAGACGGGAGACGGGAGACGGGAGACGGGAGACGGGAGACGGGAGAGGGGAGCCCGAGTCCCCGCTCGGCGATCGACGGTTGCCCGGGCTGCCGCTGGTCGTTACTCCTCCTCGCGCCAGCCCTCGTACTCGGCGGCGAGGTCGTCCAGCCGGGCCGCGTCGTAGGCGGCCTCGGGGTCCTCTACGACCACCAGCCACTGCGCGTCCTCGGCGTCGTCCTCGCCGGCCAGTGCGTCCCGTACGAGCTGGGGTTCCTCGGCGACGCCGAAGCGCTCGGTCAGTGCCTCGGCGACCTGCTCCGCGGCGTCGCGATCGGGGAGGACGAGTACGTGGCGCCGGTGATGGGTGTCGTTCACCGGACCATTGTCGGGGAGCGGTAGGGCGTTCCGGGAAGTGGGCCGGAGCGCGGCCGGGCTGCGGCGCGGACGGCGGTGTCAGTGGGGCGTGGGATGCTGGAACGCGATGGCCAGGAAGACAGCTAACGACGATCCGCTCGCCCCCGTCACGATCGCGGTGGGCCAGGAAGACCTGCTGCTCGAACGTGAGGTACAGCAGGTGGTGGCGGCTGCCCGGGCGGCCGACGCGGACACCGATGTGCGCGACCTCAGCTCGGACCAGCTCCAGCCCGGCACCCTCGCCGAGCTGACGAGCCCCTCGCTCTTCTCCGAGCGCAAGGTCGTGGTGGTGCGGAACTCCCAGGACCTGTCCGCGGACACGATCAAGGACGTGAAGGCGTATCTCGGCTCGCCCGCCGAGGAGATCACTCTGGTGCTGCTGCATGCCGGCGGGGCCAAGGGCAAGGGCCTGCTGGACGCGGCCCGTAAGGCCGGGGCGCGCGAGGTGGCCTGCCCGAAGATGACCAAGCCGGCCGACCGGCTCGCGTTCGTCCGCGGTGAGTTCCGTGCCACCGGGCGGTCGGCGACGCCGGAGGCGTGCCAGGCACTGGTCGATGCGATCGGCAGCGATCTGCGGGAGCTGGCGTCGGCGTGCTCGCAGCTGGCCGCCGATGTCGAGGGCACGATCGATGACGCGGTCGTGGCGCGCTATTACACGGGCCGGGCCGAGGCGTCGAGCTTCACGGTCGCCGACCGGGCGGTGGAGGGCCGGGCCGCCGAGGCACTGGAGGCGCTGCGCTGGGCGATCGCGACCGGTGTCGCCCCGGTCATGATCACCAGCGCGCTGGCCCAGGGGGTCCGGGCCATCGGCAAGCTCGCCTCCGCCCCGCGCGGCGCCCGCCCCGGTGACCTCGCCCGCGATCTGGGGATGCCGCCGTGGAAGATCGACCGGGTACGGCAGCAGATGCGCGGCTGGTCGGCGGACGGTGTCGCGACGGCACTGCGTGCGGTGGCCGCAGCCGACGCGGGGGTGAAGGGCGGCGGGGACGATCCCGAATACGCCCTGGAGAAGGCCGTGGTGGCGATTGCCCGGGCAGCCCGGTCCCGGCGTTAGGGAAGCAGCTCGGCCCCGGCATCAGGCATGCAGCCCGGTCCCGCCGTCAGGGCAGGTGGGCAGCACACGTGTCGTCGGCGGCGTGGCGCGGTAGGCCTTTGGCGGGCTTGCGGGCTTGCGGGCTTGCGGGCTTGCGGGTTTGCGGGGCGGTGGCCCCGGGTGCGGGAGCGGTCGGGCGGTGCCGAGCCGCCCCAACCGCAGGCGCCTCCGAAGGGCCTCCACCACAGTCGCCCATGGGCCTCCACCGCAGCGTCGCTCGCGACGGGCTCGCGACGGGCTCGCGACGGGCTCGCGACGGGCTCGCGACGGGCTCGCGACGGGCTCGCGACGGGCTCGCGACGGGCTCGCGAGGGGTTCACGACGGGCACTCAGGGCGGGGCCACTCACGCCAGGCGCCCTCGACGGGACCCGACCCCGGCACAGGCGCCCTCGACGGGCCCTGACGCCCCCCGGGACAGGCGCCGTGACGGTCCTCGCGACTGGGGCCCACCTGCCAACGCTCACAGCCGCTTTGCCCCGGTCCGAGCCTTTCCCCGTCTACGCCTTCCCCGCCTACCCCGTCCCCGTCTGTTCCTTCCCCGTCTATTCCTTCAGCCGGCGCAGCGTTTCCTTGGCGCTGGTTTCGAGCATCGTGGTGATCTCGGCGGTGGTCGGCGGCTTGCTGGTGCCGGCGCTCGACGTATAGCTGGACCAGGTCGACTGGTAGGTCATCCAGCCGTCGCGGACGGCGAGGACGACGTACGAGCCGTTGTTGTTGGAGGCGTCGTCGCGGGTGACCAGATACGCCTCGTCGCCGAGGTCCGAGACGGACTCGACCTTGTAGTGGACCGACGCCTGCTGCTTCTCCCAGGAGCGGTAGGTGTCCGCGAATTCCGGCGTCGGGTCGGACTTCTTGTGCAGCGTGACGGCGTTGTTGAGCCAGGTCGAGGAGTAGCCGGTGCTGCCGGCGCCGTCCGGTGTCAGCGTGACGTTGCACCACATCGAGTCCATCGACGGCTGCTGGACGCCGCTGTGCTGGGGGTTCTCCGTGGACGAGCCCGACGAGGCCGAGCCGGCGCTTCCGGTGCTCGGCTTCGTCTGGAAGTGGGCGTTCTCGAAGGGGGTCATGGATGTGGCGGCGCAGAGGTCGTTCTTGTATGCGTAGCCCTTGAGGTCGGGGTCGGGGGCCGAGGAGAAGCCGCCGGTGGCGAACATCACGGACGCCCCGATGGCGGTGGCTGCGACCGCGCCGCCGATGGCCCACAGCCAGCCGGAGACGCCGCGGCCCGTGCCGCCGGGAACGCCGCCGGGCGGGGCCCATGCGGGTATGCCGGGCACTCCCGCAGCGCCTGTCGGTGCCCCCGGCGCCCCGGATATCCCGGGTATCCCGGGCATTCCTGGCATTCCCGGCGGTCCGGGTGCTCCGGCGGCGCCGACCGCGGGATAGCCGTAACCGCCCGGCCCCTGGGGCGGTGCCCCGGCCGGTGGGTTCGGTGGCCCGTACGGATTCTGCTGGGCGGGCAGCGGGTTCGGCGGTGCGGGTGCCGGGCCGTAAGGACTCGGCTGCGGCTGGGAGTTGTAAGGGCTGTTCTGGTCCCCCGTATTGGACATGGCCGCAGCGTAGCGGACATCGCCGACAGTCAACCCTGTCCGGAGCTATCCAGATATCCGAGACTGGGGCGTATATCAAGGGCCATGTCGCCCGACCCCTGACAGCCGGTTTGCCCGGCCCCCTGGCGTACGCCGTTCCCCTCCGAGCTCGCCGCCCGCACGACCTGTACGCCGCCCGCGCCACCCGTGCACGGTCCCGGCCCGGGTCCGCGCCACCCATCCCCCCGCACGTAAGCGAAAAGCCCCGCCCTCGCCCCGGGGAGGGGGCGGAGGTGGGGCTTTTCGTATGCAGCATGGTCGGCTGCTTCGGCGGATTCCGCCGTACGAGCCGGGTGCGCCGCACCCGCGTGGCGAACGCAGGCCGTGTGCGGCGCGGTGGTGCACCGGTCAGGGAGCGGTGAGAGGGGCCGCTGGGTCCCTGGCGGCAGGGTGACCGCAGCTGGTGCGGTCGGGAACGAAGGTCAGCCCTTGAGGGCGTTGACCTTCTTGGCCAGCGCCGACTTCTTGTTGGCGGCGGCGTTCTTGTGGATGACACCCTTGCTGACGGCCTTGTCGAGCTTCTTGGAAGCGACGGCGACGGCGGCGGTGGCCTGCTGGAGGTCACCGGCCTCCACGGCCTCACGGGTACGACGGATCGAGGTCTTCAGAGCGGACTTGACAGCCTTGTTGCGCTGACGAGCCTTCTCGTTGGTCTTGATCCGCTTCATCTGGGACTTGATGTTCGCCACGAAAGAGCCTTTTCAGGTTCGTTGGAGTTTCGATTTGCGCCGCGCACGAGAGAGGGCACGAAGCGCAGTGGACCAGGCTACCAGCAGGGTTTACGGGCACCCAAACCGGGCCGGGGACCGCCCCCGGAGCAGCGCAGCCGCCCCCGGAGCAGGAGCCGCTTCCCCACCTAGGAGCGGCCTCCCGATCAGGGGATCGCCTCCCGACCAGGTATCGCCTTCGTACCGGGCACCGACCGGGCACCGCTTCCCGCCCAGGGACCGCCGCCACACCAGGCACCGCCCTCGGATGCGGCCCGCTGCCGCCCCGTACCAGCCCCGCCCGCCCTGTACCGGCCCCCGGTGCGGACCATAGGCGCCCTGGGCGGACCGTACCGCCCGCCCCGTACCGGCTGGGATCGCCGAATCCGCTGCACGGGGGTTCCGGCCCGCCCGTCGCGGAGTGTCCGGCCCGGCCCGTCGCCGGAGCGTCCGGGTGGACCGGCCGTCCGCCCCGCGGACGCCCAAACCGCCCCACCCCCGTCGCTCATGGGACGATGGGGGAGACGTCGTCTGACACGAGATGACACACCCCCGTTCCGCCTACCGCGTTCACTGAATGGATCCTGCGTGCCCGCGACCCCTACGAACGTGCCGGAGCCGAGCCGTACCGACCCGGCGCTCCTCCGTAACTTCTGCATCATCGCGCACATCGACCACGGCAAGTCGACGCTCGCCGACCGGATGCTCCAGCTCACCGGTGTCGTCGACCAGCGGCAGATGCGCGCGCAGTATCTGGACCGGATGGACATCGAGCGCGAGCGCGGCATCACGATCAAGTCCCAGGCGGTCCGGCTTCCCTGGGCGCCGTCCGAGGGCGAGGAGGGGAGTGGGGCGACCCACATCCTCAACATGATCGACACCCCGGGCCACGTCGACTTCACCTACGAGGTGTCGCGCTCCCTCGCCGCGTGCGAGGGCTGCATCCTCCTCGTCGACGCCGCCCAGGGCATCGAGGCGCAGACCCTCGCCAACCTCTACCTGGCGATGGAGAACGACCTCACGATCATCCCCGTCCTCAACAAGATCGACCTGCCGGCCGCGCAGCCCGAGAAGTTCGCCGCCGAGCTGGCCAACCTGGTCGGCTGCGAGCCCGAGGACGTGCTGAAGGTCTCCGCCAAGACCGGCGTCGGGGTGCCCGAGCTGCTGGACCGCGTGGTGCGCGACGTCCCGGCTCCGGTCGGGGTCAAGGACGCCCCCGCGCGCGCGATGATCTTCGACTCGGTCTATGACGCGTACCGCGGCGTCGTGACGTACGTGAAGGTCGTCGACGGCACGCTCGGCAAGCGCGAGCGGATCAAGATGATGTCCACCGGCGCCGCGCACGAGCTGCTGGAGATCGGGACGAACTCGCCGGAGATGACGCCGGCGGACGGTCTGTCGGTCGGTGAGGTGGGGTACCTCATCACCGGCGTGAAGGACGTCCGGCAGTCGAAGGTCGGCGACACCATCACCCAGCTCGCCAAGGGCGCCGAGGAGCCGCTGGGCGGCTACAAGGACCCCAAGCCGATGGTGTTCTCGGGGCTGTACCCGCTCGACGGCTCGGACTACCCGGAGCTGCGCGAAGCGCTGGACAAGCTCCAGCTCAACGACGCCGCGCTGGTCTACGAGCCGGAGACCTCGGCCGCGCTGGGCTTCGGTTTCCGCGTCGGCTTCCTGGGCCTGCTGCACCTGGAGGTCATCCGTGAGCGGCTGGAGCGCGAGTTCGGCCTCGACCTGATCGCCACCGCGCCCAACGTGGTCTACCGCGTGGACATGGAGGACGGCACCGAGCACGTCGTCACCAACCCGAGCGAGTTCCCGACCGGCAAGATCGACAAGGTCCACGAGCCGGTCGTACGGGCCACGATCCTGGCGCCCAGCGAGTTCATCGGCGCGATCATGGAGCTGTGCCAGACCCGCCGCGGCACCCTGCTCGGCATGGACTACCTCTCCGAGGACCGGGTCGAGATCCGCTACACCCTCCCGCTCGCCGAGGTCGTCTTCGACTTCTTCGACCAGCTCAAGTCCAAGACCCGCGGCTACGCCTCGCTGGACTACGAGCCCACCGGCGAGCAGACCTCGGACCTGGTGAAGGTCGACATCCTGCTGCACGGCGACAAGGTCGACGCGTTCTCCGCGATCACGCACAAGGACAAGGCGTACGCGTACGGCGTCCGGCTGGTGGCCAAGCTGCGCGAGCTGATCCCGCGGCAGAACTTCGAGGTGCCGATCCAGGCCGCCATCGGCAGCCGGGTCATCGCCCGTGAGACGGTCCGCGCCATCCGCAAGGACGTCCTCGCCAAGTGCTACGGCGGTGACATCTCCCGTAAGCGGAAGCTGCTGGAGAAGCAGAAGGAAGGCAAGAAGCGGATGAAGATGGTCGGCAGCGTGGAGGTGCCGCAGGATGCCTTCATCGCGGTGCTGTCGTCGGACTCCGAGGGCGACGGCAAGGCGAAGAAGTAGGAAGAGGCAGGAAGAAGCAGGAAGAAGCAGGAAGAAGCAGCCGGCCGGTGGACGGCTGCGGGGCGTCGGTTCCTCCGGGAGCCGGCGCCCTTTGCCGTGCCGGTTGCGGTGCGGGCCGCCGCTCTCCGCCGGGTAATGCGATTGCTACGTACACCTATCGCGGTGGTCACATCGCGAACCATTCGGCCGCAGCCCCTTACGTGGCGGCGTCACGCGTTCTACTCTGATCACTGCTCAAAGGTTACTCGCGAGTCACCAGCAATGAAGCGGGCCCCGGAGGATGCCGTGACGGACACCCACACGCTGATCGAAAACCGGCCGCCTTCGGTGGCGACCCTGTTCCTGGAACGGGTCGCGGCCACGCCCGGCAACGAGGCGTACCGCTATCCGGTGCCGTCCTCCTCCGCCGGCCCGGACGACTGGAAGACGCTGACCTGGGCCGCTGCCGCCGAGCGGGTCTACGCCATGGCCGCCGGGCTGATCGTCCTCGGGGTGCGCCCCGAGGAGCGGGTGGCGCTGGCGTCCAACACCCGGGTCGAGTGGATCCTCGCCGACCTCGGGGTGCTCTGCTCCGGTGCCGCCACCACCACCGTCTACCCCAGCACCAACGCCGAGGAGACCGCGTACATCCTGGCCGACTCCGGCAGCCGGGTGCTGATCGCGGAGGACGCCGGCCAGCTCGCCAAGGCCCGCGAGAAGCGCGCCGAGCTGCCCGAGCTGGCGCACGTCGTGGTCATCGACGAGAGCGACGCACAGCCCGCCGAGGGCGACCCCGAGGGCTGGGTGGTCTCTCTCGCCGAACTGGAGAAGCGCGGCACCGCCTACCTGGAGGAGCACCCGGAGTGCGTCAAGGAGCGGGTCGGTGCGCTGCGCGCCGACCAGCTGGCGACGCTGATCTACACCTCGGGCACCACCGGCCGCCCCAAGGGCGTGCGGCTGCCGCACGACTGCTGGGCGTACATGGCGCGCGCGATCCAGGCGACCGGGATGGTCACCGCGGAGGACGTGCAGTACCTCTGGCTGCCGCTCGCGCACGTCTTCGGCAAGGTGCTCACCGCGGGGCAGATCGCCACCGGCCAGGTGATCGCGGTGGACGGCCGGGTCGACAAGATCATCGAGAACCTGCCGACGGTGCGGCCGACCTACATGGCGGCCGTCCCGCGGATCTTCGAGAAGGTCTACAACGGCGTCGCGGCCAAGGCCCGGGCGGGCGGCGCCGCCAAGTACAAGATCTTCCAGTGGGCGGCGGGGGTGGCCCGCGAGTACGCCAAGCTCTCCCAGGACAACTTCAAGCGCACGGGCAACGCCTCGGTGCCGTTCGCGCTCGCCGCCAAGCACAAGGTCGCCGACGCGCTCGTGTACGCCAAGCTGCGCGAGGCGTTCGGCGGGCGGCTGCGCGCCGCGGTCTCCGGCTCGGCCGCGCTCGCCCCGGAGATCGGCTACTTCTTCGCCGGCGCCGGCATCCACATCCTGGAGGGCTACGGCCTGACGGAGTCCAGCGCCGCCAGCTTCGTCAACCCCGGCGAGGCGTACCGCACCGGCACGGTCGGCAAGCCGCTGCCCGGCACCGAGGTGCGGATCGCCGAGGACGGCGAGATCCTGCTGCGCGGCCCCGGCATCATGCAGGGCTACCACGGCCTGCCCGAGAAGACCGCCGAGGTCCTGGAGGAGGACGGCTGGTTCCACACCGGCGACATCGGCGAGCTCTCCCCGGACGGCTATCTGCGGATCACCGACCGCAAGAAGGACCTCATCAAGACGTCCGGCGGCAAGTACATCGCGCCGGCGGAGGTGGAGGGCCAGTTCAAGGCGGTCTGCCCGTTCGTCTCCAACGTCCTGGTGCACGGCGCCAACCGCAACTTCTGCACCGCGCTGATCGCGCTCGACGAGCCGACGATCCTGGGCTGGGCCGAGGAGCACGGGCTGGCCGGCCGGACGTACGCCGAGGTCGTCGCCACCGACCAGGTCCGCGAGCTGATCGACGGCTACGTGGAGCGGGTCAACGAAGGGCTCCAGCGCTGGCAGCAGATCCGCAAGTTCCGGCTGCTGCCGCGCGATCTGGACATAGAGCACGGCGAGGTCACGCCCAGCCTCAAGGTCAAGCGGCCGGCGGTCGAGCGGGCGTTCAAGGACCTGCTGGACGAGATGTACGCCGGGTCGCGGGAGGCGTAACGGCCGCGGGTGCGGGGCGGGCCGGGTGGGTCCGCCCCGCACCGCCGTGTCCGGACGGGCGGGCGGTGCCGGTGAAGTTGTCCATACAGGTTGATTCGCACGTATCTTCGCGTGTCGGTCAACTACCGTGCCGCGTCAGCCGAATTGACGGCGCTGACCACGCACTTCCGTGACTCACCGCTTATGGGTGCGCTCGTTCTGTCACCCTGGCGTTGGCGCATCCGGCGCTGTAGGGGAGCTGCTCGGGAGTTGCTCAATGAGGACGACAACTTCGTCTGAACGGAACGACCTTGCGGGAGCCGCCACGCGGTCCCTGCGGGCCAGTCTGCCCGGCGACCCGCGGGCCGCAGCCGCCGCGCGGCAGTTCGTCCGGGGCGCGTTCGCCGACTGGGCCGCCCAGCGGCTGCCCGGCGCCGAGGGGCTCACCGACCGGCTGGCGGACGAGGCGGTGCTGCTGGTCAGCGAGCTGGTGACAAACGCGGTGGTGCACGCCGGGACCACCGTCGAACTGCGCTGCCGGCTCGACCCGGACGCGGAGCCGGGGCCCTTCCCGGACGCCCCGCCGGGCGTGGACCCCGAGGAGCCGCCGCGCGCCGGCCTGGTCGTCGAGGTCTCCGACCGGCACCCCACCCAGCCGGTCCGCGCCCGCGAGGACACCGGCGCCCACGAGGGCGGCGGCCACGGGCTCCAGCTGATCAGCGCGGTGGCCGAGGCGTGGGGCGTGACCTACCGGCGGGCGATGAAGACCGTGTGGTTCCGGCTGCCCGTGGGCGTCCCGGAGGGCGTACGGCCGGAGCCCGAAGGGGTGGCCGAGGAGTTCGGGACGTACGGCGAGTACAGCGAGTACGGCGCGGTCGACGACGCGCTGCTGCGCCGCGGGCTGCGGGCCGCCGAACTCCTCGCCCCGGTGCCCCGCCGCACCGCCCCGCCCGACGGCCCCGATGGCCCCGACGGCACCGCCGGCCGGGCCCGGGGCCGGGGCGGCGTCGACAGCGGGGCGCTGTCCTTCCTCGCCGAGGCGTCCGATCTGCTCTCCGGACAGCTCGACGCCGACCAAGTCGCCTCCCTGGCCGCCCAGTTGATCGTGCCGCGGCTCGCCGACTGGTGCGCGGTGTGGCTCCACGACGGCGACGGCGGCGCCCCCGGACGTGGCCTGGCGGCGAGCGGCGACGCGCCGCGGCTGGCCCGCGTCTGGCACATGTGCGAGGGCCGGATCGACGCGCTGCGCACCGCCCTGGAGAAGCAGCCGCCGGGCGCCGCCGCCGGGGAGGCCCTCGGCGGCCGGCCCACCGCGGCGACCTGGCCCTGGCCGCACGAACCGGCCGACTACGATCCCGGCGGCGCGGCCCTGGCCTGCCCGCTGGTCGCCGGTGGCCGCCGGCTCGGCACCGTGCTGCTCGGCCGGGCCGGGCTGCTGCGCTTCCCCGACGAGGTGGTCGCGCTGATCGAGGACCTGTGCCGCCGGGCCGCCCGCGCGGTGGCCACCGCCCGCGCCTACAGCCGCCAGGAGCGCATCAGCCAGGTCCTCCAGCGGCGGCTGCTGCCCCGCGGCCGGGCCCAGGTGCCCGGCGTGCGGTCCGCGGTGGTCTACGAGCCGCGCGAGGGCGCCTGGGCGGGCGGCGACTTCTGGGACCTCTTCGAGGCCGGCGACGGCCGCTGGTGCTTCGCCCTCGGCGACGTCTGCGGCAGCGGCCCCGAGGCCGCCGCGGTCACCGGCCTCGCCCGGCCGGTGCTGCGGCTGCTGGCCCGGGACGGCTTCGGGGTCGCGGAGGTGCTCGACCGGCTCAACAAGACCATGGCGCGGGAGGCCGCGGACTCGGTCGCGGCGGTCGCGGCGGCGGTGGCGGCGGCCGGCGCCGGGGCCGAGGCGCCCGTCGAGATCCGCGAGGAGGGCGAGCAGGCCCGCTTCCTGTCCCTCCTCTACGGCGAGATCGTGCCGTACCGGGGCGGCTCCGGCGGCGCCCGCTGCACCCTGGCCAGCGCCGGCCACCCGCTGCCGCTGGTGCTGGGCACGGACGGCGCGGTCCGGGTCGTGGCGGCGCCGCAGATGCTGCTGGGGGTCGTCGAGGACGCCGCGTACGTCAGCGAGTCGTTCGACCTGCGGCCCGGGGAGACGCTGCTGTGCGTCACCGACGGGGTGACCGAGCGCCGCTCGGGACAGCAGCTGTTCGACGACGAGGACGGGCTGGCCCAGGCCCTCGCCGCGGCGGCCGGGCAGGGCGCCGAGGACATCGCGGAGCACATCCGGCGCACGGTCCACGCCTTCGGGCCGACGCCGCCCGACGACGACCTGGCGCTGCTGGTCCTCCAGGCCGCGGCCCGCGGGGCGGCGAACGGGGTGCCGTAAGGGCGGGCCGGGCGGTGTGACGAGGGCCGCCGCCGGAGCGCAGCCGGCACCGCCGCCGCATGACGGACAATGGACTCCATGCCTTCCGCACTGCCCGACGGTGAGCCGATGCCCCAGGACGGGGCACTGCCCCGCCATGCACTGACCGGCGCCGCCGACCGGCCCCTCGGCTTCTACCTGCACGTGCCGTACTGCGCGACCCGCTGCGGCTACTGCGACTTCAACACCTACACCGCGACCGAGCTGCGCGGCTCCGGCGGCGCCCTGGCCTCCCGCGACAACTACGCCGACACGGTCGTCGAGGAGATCCGCCTCGCCCGCAAGGTGCTGGGCGACGACCCCCGCCCCGTGCAGACGGTCTTCGTCGGCGGCGGCACCCCGACCCTGCTGCCGGCCGCCGACCTCGGCCGGATGCTGGCCGCCCTCCGCGACGAGTTCGGCCTGGCCCCCGGCGCCGAGATCACCACCGAGGCCAACCCGGAGTCCGTCGACCCCCGCTATCTCGCCGAGCTGCGGGCGGCCGGCTACAACCGGGTCTCCTTCGGCATGCAGAGCGCCCGGCAGCACGTCCTGAAGATCCTCGACCGCACCCACACCCCGGGCCGCCCGGAAGCCTGCGTCGCCGAGGCCCGCGCGGCCGGCTTCGACCACGTCAACCTCGACCTGATCTACGGCACCCCGGGCGAGACCGACGACGACTGGCGGGCCTCCCTGGACGCGGCCACCGGCGCCGGCCCCGACCACATCTCGGCGTACGCGCTGATCGTCGAGGAGGGCACCCAGCTGGCCCGCCGGATCCGCCGCGGCGAGATCCCGATGACCGACGACGATGTGCACGCCGACCGCTATCTGATCGCCGAGGACCGGCTCACCGCCGCCGGCTTCACCTGGTACGAGGTCTCCAACTGGGCCACGTCGCAGGCCGCCCGCTGCCGCCACAACGAGCTGTACTGGACCGGCGCCGACTGGTGGGGCGCCGGCCCCGGCGCCCACAGCCACGTCGGCGGCGTCCGCTGGTGGAACGTCAAGCACCCCGGCGCCTACGCCCAGGCCCTCGGCGAGGGCCGCTCCCCGGGCGCCGGCCGCGAGGTCCTCCCGGCCGAGGACCGCCGCGTCGAGCGCATCCTCCTGGAGCTCCGCCTCGCCGCCGGCTGCCCGCTGTCCCTCCTCGCCCCCGCGGGCGCCCGCGCCGCCGCCCGCGCGCTGGCCGACGGGCTCCTGGAGCCCGGCCCGTACGAGGCGGGACGCGCGGTGCTGACGCTGCGCGGGCGGCTGCTGGCGGACGCGGTGGTGCGCGACCTGGTCGACTGAGCGGACCGACCGGCGGGCCCACCCCGGACCGGCGCAGCCCGACCGCCCGGCCGCCGGGCCACGGGACGGCTGCCGGGGCAACGGGTCGGCGGATCACGGCACTTCAGCGGAGTACGGCAGGCTCGTGGGTCACGGCGGGTCAGTGGGTCAGCGGGCGTGACTGCCGCCCCGAGGCCGTGTCGATCTCGTCATGGGCCTTGGTCAGCAGCTGCATCGCCAGATCGTTGAGCGCCCGCGCGCCCGCGACCTCCTCGCCGACCCGTGGCTGGTTCCCGTCGGCGGGGTGGCGGCTGGCATAACCGTGGGACCGCACCTCGGTCCCGTCGGGCAGCCGCACCAGCGCCGCGGCCCGGGTGCGATGGGTGTCCTCCTCGAATTCC
This sequence comes from Streptomyces albospinus, assembly GCF_014648695.1. Classification (GTDB taxonomy): domain Bacteria; phylum Actinomycetota; class Actinomycetes; order Streptomycetales; family Streptomycetaceae; genus Streptomyces; species Streptomyces albospinus. The sequence goes on along the minus strand of NZ_BMRP01000006.1, from coordinate 223,183 downwards.
AGCTCGACATGCCATCCGACAGCGGTCTTCAACATGACGGTCACCTCCGGAATCGCTGCTACCAGAGTGCGCTCGCCACCGCCCCCGCACCACATGGCCCGGCCCGGGCCTAAGCCCCCTCCGGGGCCGTCACGAAGTCGATCAGCTCCTCGACGCGCCCCAGCAGAGCCGGCTCCAGGTCCTTGTACGACCGCACGCGGGAGAGGATCCGCTGCCAGGCGGCGCCGGTGTTCTCCGGCCAGCCCAGCGCCCGGCACACCCCGGTCTTCCAGTCCTGGCCGCGCGGCACGGACGGCCACGCCGGAATGCCCACCGAGGACGGCTTCACGGCCTCCCAGACGTCGATGTACGGGTGCCCGACGACCAGCGCGTGGTCGCCGGTCACCTCGGCCGCGATCCGGGACTCCTTCGAGCCGGGGACGAGATGGTCGACCAGGACGCCGAGCCGGGCGTCCGGGCCGGGAGAGAAGGCGCGGACGATCGCCGGGAGGTCGTCGATGCCCTCCAGATATTCCACGACCACGCCCTCGATGCGCAGGTCGTCGCCCCAGACGCGCTCGACCAGTTCGGCGTCGTGCCGCCCCTCCACGTAGATGCGGCCGGCCCGCGCGACCCGGGCGCGGGCGCCGGGGACCGCGAGCGACCCGGAGGCGGTCCGCGCCGGACCGGTCGGCGCGGGGCGGCTCCGGGGGCGTACGAGCGTGACGACCCTGCCCTCCAGGAGGAAGCCGCGCGGCGCCATCGGGAAGACCCGCTGCCTGCCGAACCGGTCCTCCAGCGTGACCGTCGGACCCTCGGCGGTCTTCTCGCAGCGGATCACGGCGCCGCAGTAGCCCGTGGTGACCTCCTCGACGACCAGATCGGGGTCGGCGGGCACTTCGGGTGCCGGCTGCTGCTTCTTCCACGGGGGAGTGAGGTCGGGGCTGTAGCGCTTGCTCTGCATGAGGGCCTGTTCTGTCGACGGACTTCTCTGGGCGGACCGGTCGGACCGGTCGGACCGGTCGGACTCGGACCGGTCGGACTCGGACCGGGCGGCCGGGAGGAGAAGGAGGGGGAGCGGCGGAAGCGAAGGGGCGGCGCGGGGCGGCGGCTCAGGACGACGGGGGGCCGAACCGGGCGGCGAGGGCGTCGCGTTGGGCGCGGACGAAGCGGGCGTCGACGACGGCGCCGTGGCCGGGCACGTACACCGCGTCCGCACCGCCCAGGGCCAGCAGGCGGTCCAGGGCGGCGGGCCACTGCTGGGGGAGCGCGTCCCGCCCGGCCTGCGGCTCGCCCGACTCCTCGACCAGGTCGCCGCAGAAGACGATCTCCGGGGAGCCGTGCCGGCCGGGCACCAGGACGGCCAGGTCGTGCGCGGTGTGGCCGGGGCCGACGTCGGCCAGCAGCACCTGCCGGTCGCCGAGGTCGACGGTCAGCTCGCCGTGGACGTGGTGGTGCGGCGCGACCAGCAGGTCGGCGGCCTCCGCGGCGGCGTCCCGGTCGACGCCGTGCCGGATCGCGGAGTGCCGGAGCTCGTCCTTGCTCCGCCGCAGCAGCTCGCCCAGTCCGGCCGCGCCGAACACCTCGACACCCGCGAAGGCGGCGGTGCCCAGCACATGGTCGAAGTGCGCGTGGGTCAGTGCGATGTGTGTCACGTCCCGGCCCAGCACGCCGCGGACGGTGCGGCGCAGTTCGGCGCCGTCGCGGAGGGTGGCGCCGGTGTCGATGATCATGACCCCGGCGGTGCCGGCGACCACCCCGATCGTTTCGTCCCAGCCGGGCATCCGGCGCCGGGCGACACCGTCACCGAGCTGCTCCCAGCCTGCCTCTTCCCATGCAGTACGCATACCGAGACGCTAGCGCCATCGCGATAGCGTTGCGCGACGGTCGGCCGGTCCGGCGGTCCTGTCCGGGGTCCCGGACAGGGGGTGGGGCAGGGGGCGCTCGGGGGTCGCTCGGGGACCGGCCGGGGGTCGGAGTCCGCGGTCCCGGGTAAGTCCCCACCACGCCTGCCCTTGCCGCATCCGTGCTACCCGGCCGTACACTTACTGGGTCTGGCACTCGGCTCAGGTGAGTGCCAGGAGAGATCGAGACACGGCGGAACGGCCGGACTGGAGGTGTGCAGGATGCTCAGTGAACGCAGGCTCGAGGTGCTGCGCGCCATCGTCCAGGACTACGTCGGCACGGAGGAACCGGTCGGCTCCAAGGCGCTCACCGAGCGCCACAAGCTCGGGGTCTCCCCGGCCACCGTGCGCAACGACATGGCCGCCCTGGAGGACGAGGGTTTCATCGCCCAGCCGCACACCAGCGCCGGGCGGATCCCGACCGACAAGGGATACCGCCTCTTCGTCGACAAGCTGGCCGGCGTCAAGCCGCTGTCCAGCCCGGAGCGGCGGGCCATCCAGAATTTCCTGGACGGCGCCGTCGACCTCGACGACGTGGTCGGCCGCACGGTCCGGCTGCTGGCGCAGCTGACCCGGCAGGTCGCGGTCGTGCAGTACCCGTCCCTGACGCGGTCCACGGTCCGGCACGTCGAGCTGCTGGCGCTGGCCCCGGCGCGGCTGATGCTGGTGCTGATCACGGACACCGGACGGGTCGAGCAGCGGCTGATCGACTGTCAGTCGCCGTTCGGCGAGATGTCCCTGGCGGACCTGCGGGCCCGGCTCAACAGCCGGGTCGTCGGGCGGCGGTTCACGGACGTGCCGCAGCTGGTGCAGGATCTCCCGGAGTCGTTCGAGCAGGACGACCGCGGCACGGTCTCGACAGTACTGTCGGTGTTGCTGGAGACTCTGGTGGAGGAGACCGAAGAGCGGCTGATGATCGGCGGTACCGCCAATCTCACGCGCTTCGGGCATGATTTCCCACTGACCATCCGGCCGGTGCTGGAAGCCCTTGAGGAGCATGTGGTGCTGCTCAAGCTGCTCGGGGAGGCCAAGGACTCGGGCATGACCGTACGTATCGGGCATGAGAATGCCCATGAGGGCCTGACGTCCACCTCGGTCGTCGCCGTCGGCTACGGTTCGGGCGACGAGGCCGTCGCAAAAATGGGCGTGGTCGGACCGACCCGCATGGACTACCCCGGAACGATGGGAGCGGTACGCGCAGTGGCACGTTACGTCGGACAGATCCTGGCGGAGTCGTAAGTGGCCACGGATTACTACGCGGTCCTGGGCGTACGGCGCGATGCCTCGCAGGACGAGATCAAGAAGGCATTCCGGCGGCTGGCGCGCGAGCTGCACCCGGACGTCAACCCGGACCCCAAGACCCAGGAGCGGTTCAAGGAGATCAACGCCGCTTACGAGGTCCTCTCCGACCCGCAGAAGAAGCAGGTCTACGACCTCGGCGGCGACCCCCTCTCGCAGTCCGGCGGTGCCGGCGGCGGCGCGGGCGGCTTCGGCGCGGGCTTCGGCAACTTCTCCGACATCATGGACGCGTTCTTCGGCACGGCGTCGCAGCGCGGACCGCGCTCGCGGACCCGCCGCGGCCAGGACGCGATGATCCGCCTCGACATCGAGCTCAGCGAAGCAGCGTTCGGTACGACCAAGGACATCCAGGTCGACACCGCCGTGGTCTGCACGACGTGCAGCGGCGAGGGCGCGGCGCCCGGTACGTCGGCGCAGACCTGCGACATGTGCCGCGGTCGTGGCGAGGTCTCGCAGGTCACCCGGTCCTTCCTGGGCCAGGTCATGACCTCCCGGCCGTGCCCGCAGTGCCAGGGCTTCGGCACGGTCGTGCCGACCCCGTGCCCCGAGTGCGCGGGCGACGGCCGGATCCGCTCGCGCCGTACGCTCACGGTCAAGATCCCGGCCGGTGTCGACAACGGCACCCGCATCCAGCTGGCCGGCGAGGGCGAGGTCGGCCCCGGCGGCGGCCCCGCCGGTGACCTCTACGTCGAGATCCACGAGGTGTCCCACCCGGTCTTCCAGCGGCGCGGCGACGATCTGCACTGCACGGTGACCATCCCGATGACGGCGGCGGCGCTGGGCACGAAGTGCCCGCTGGAGACGCTGGACGGGATGGAGGAGGTCGACGTCCGGCCCGGCACCCAGTCCGGCCAGTCGATCCCGCTGCACCAGCGGGGCGTGACGCATCTGCGCGGCGGCGGCCGGGGCGATCTGATCGTCCACGTCGAGGTCCAGACCCCGACCAAGCTCGACCCCGAGCAGGAGGAGCTGCTCCGCCGCCTGTCCAAGCTCCGCGGCGAGGAGCGTCCCACCGGACAGTTCCAGCCCGGCCAGCAGGGGCTCTTCTCCCGCCTGAAGGACGCCTTCAACGGGCGCTAGGCGTACCGTCCGGGGGTCCGGGGGCGCTCCCCCGGGTCCCCGTGAGGCACCGCGACGGACGGTAGGCCGTCCCTTACTTCGAGGTGGCGCCCCGGTTCGGGGCAGGGCGGTGGGCGTGACACGATGTGGTCATGCCCACCGCGCTCACCGATCTCTGCCGCCACCCCATCGTGCAGGCCCCGATGGCGGGCGGCGCCTCCGGGCCCGAGCTGGCAGCGGCCGTCTGCCAGGCCGGCGGGTTCGGTTTCCTCGCCGCCGGATACAAGACCGCCGACGGCATGTACCAGGAGATCAAACAGCTGCGGGCGCTGACCGACCGCCCCTTCGGCGTCAATCTCTTCATGCCGCAGCCCTCGCTGGCCGACACGTCCGCCGTCGAGGTCTACCGTGAGCAACTCGCGGGCGAGGCCGCCTGGTACGAGACCGAGCTCGGCGACATCGACGGCCCCTCGGACGACGGGTACGAGGCCAAGCTCGCGATCCTGCGCGACGACCCGGTGCCGGTGGTCTCGTTCACCTTCGGCTGCCCCTCGCGGGCGGTCTTCGACGCCTTCGCCAAGGTCGGCACGTACACCGTCGTCACGGTCACCACGGCCGCCGAGGCGCAGGCCGCGCAGTGGTCCGGCGCGGACGTGGTCTGTGTGCAGGGTGTGGAGGCGGGCGGCCACCAGAGCACCCACCGGGACGATCCGCACGCGGACGGCACCGGCGCGGGGCTGGGGCTGCTGGCGCTGCTCGCGCAGGTCCGGGAGACCGTGCAGATCCCGGTCATCGCCGCGGGCGGGCTGATGCGCGGGGCGCAGATCGCGGCGGTGCTGGCCGCCGGGGCGTCGATGGCGCAGCTGGGCACCGCCTTCCTGGTCACGCCCGAGTCCGGCGCCAACCCGCTGCACAAGCAGGCGCTGACCAACCCCCTTTTCACGCACACGGAGTTGACCCGGGCGTTCTCCGGCCGGCCGGCCCGCGGGCTGGTGAACCGTTTCCTTCGCGAGCACGGCCCGTACGCGCCGGCCGCCTACCCCGCCGTGCACTACCTCACCTCCACCGTCCGCAAGGCCGCCGCCAAGGCCGGCGACGCGCAGGGCATGAACCTGTGGGCGGGGCAGGGGCACCGGCTGGCGCGGGAGATGCCCGCCGGGCGGCTGGTGGAGGTGCTGATGGCCGAACTGGACGCGGCACGCGCCGCGTTGGGCCAGGACCGCGGCGCCGCGGAGCCGGACGTCACCGGCGGTGCCGCATGACCGCGCCGGTCTTCCTCGTCGAGTCGCTGGCGGGCGTACGGGCCGGGGGCACCCTCACCCTGGACGGTCCCGAGGGCCGGCACGCGGTGTCGGTACGGCGGCTGCGGGTCGGCGAGGAGGTCGTGCTGACGGACGGCGCGGGCGCCGGCGCCCAGGGCACGGTCGCCGCCGTCGAGGGCAAGGACCGGCTCACCGTCGCCGTGGCGGAGCTGCGCACCGAGGCCCCTCCGGCGCCCACGATCACGGTCGTGCAGGCGCTTCCCAAGGGCGACCGCGGGGAGCTGGCCGTGGAGACCATGACCGAGACCGGCGTGGACGCCATCGTCCCCTGGGCGGCGGCGCGTTGCGTCACCCAGTGGAAGGGCGAGCGTGCCGCCAAGTCGCTGGCGAAGTGGCGTGCCACGGCGCGCGAGGCGGGCAAGCAGTCGCGCCGGCTGACCTTCCCGCGGGTCGCCGACCCGCTGACGACCAAGCAGGTCGCCGCGCTGCTCGCCGACGCCGACTTCGCCGCCGTCCTCCATGAGGAGGGCAGCGCCCCGCTCGCCACCGCCGAACTCCCCGCCCAGGGCTCGATCGTGCTGGTCGTCGGCCCGGAGGGCGGCGTCTCCCCGGAGGAGCTGGCCGCCTTCGCCGAGGCGGGTGCCAAGCCGTACCGCCTGGGTGTTACCGTGCTGCGCACCTCCACGGCCGGCACGGCGGCGACCGCGCTGCTGCTGGGGCGCACCGGGCGCTGGAGCTAGGGCCCGGCCCTGACCACCGGTCGGACCCGGGGTGCGCCGGCCCGGCCCAAGGGCCCGCCGGCGCACCGCCGTTGACCGCGCGCGGGGCGGACGGCCGCCCCGGCGCTCCGTCAGATCAGGTCAGCTCAGATCAGCTCGGCGTTGAGCGTGATGTTCTTGACGCCCGCGAGTGCCTGGCTCACCGGGCAGTTCTTCTTGGCGTCCTCGGCCGCGGCCTGGAAGTCCGCCTCGGACAGGCCGGGGACGCTGGCCTTGACGGTCAGCACGATGCCGGTGATGCCCTCGCCCGGCTGGAAGGTGACGTCGGCGCGGGTGTCGAGGGAGGCGACGGTGTGGCCCTTGCCGGCCAGGCCGTGCGAGAAGGCCATGGAGTAGCAGGAGGAGTGGGCCGCCGCGATCAGCTCCTCGGGGCTGGTGACGCCGTTCGGCTGCTCGGCGCGGGCCGGCCAGTTCACGTCGTAGGTGCCGACGTTGGAGGAGTTCAGGGCGACGGTGCCCTTGCCCTCCAGGAGGTTGCCTTCCCAGTGGGTGGTGGCGGTGCGGGTGGTTGCCATGGTGCATAACTCCCGGTTGTGGGGCCAATGCGGTCTGAAGGGCCAGCTTAGTGATCCGCTAGCATCCCAGGGGCGTACGCACGGTGCGCACGCCGCGCGACCCGGGAGGAGCCACCGGTGGCGGGAGAACCGCAGGCCGACTGCCTGTTCTGCAAGATCGTTGCCGGGGAGGTGCCGGCGACCATCGTCCGGGAGACCGGGACCACCGTCGCGTTCCGCGACATCAACCCCCAGGCGCCGACCCACATCCTGGTGATCCCCAAGGTCCACTACCCGGACGCCGCGGCGCTCGCCGCCGCCGAGCCGCAGGTCATCGCCGACATACTGTGCGAGTCCCGCGAGGTCGCCGCCGCGGAGGAGGTCGAGGACGGGGGCTACCGGGTCGTCTTCAACACCGGCTCCGGCGCGGGCCAGACCGTCTTCCACGCCCATCTGCACGTCCTCGGTGGCCGCGGCCTCCAGTGGCCCCCCGGGTAACGAGCCGTGTCCGTACGCGAACTGGTGGTCCTCGGGACCGCGAGCCAGGTCCCCACCCGGCACCGCAACCACAACGGCTATCTGCTGCGGTGGGACGGCCAGGGGCTGCTCTTCGACCCCGGTGAGGGCACCCAGCGCCAGATGCTGCGGGCCGGGGTCGCCGCCCACGACATCAACCGGATCTGCATCACGCACTTCCACGGCGACCACTCGCTGGGCCTGGCCGGGGTGATCCAGCGGATCAACCTGGACCGGGTGCCGCATCCGGTCACCGCCCACTACCCGGCCAGTGGGGAGCGGTTCTTCGACCGGCTGCGCTACGCCACCGCCTACCGGGAGACGGTCCGCATCGCCCAGCGGCCGGTCGTCGAGGACGGTGAGCTGGACCGCTCGACGTCGTACCTCCTGGAGGCGCGCAAGCTCTCGCACCCGGTCGAGTCGTACGGCTACCGCCTCGTCGAGCCGGACGCCCGGCGGATGCTCCCGGACCTGCTGGCCGCCCGCGGCATCGCCGGGCCCGACATCGGCCGCCTCCAGCGGGCCGGCGAGCTGAACGGTGTGACCCTCGACGAGGTCAGCGAGCTCCGGCCCGGCCAGCGGTTCGCGTTCGTCATGGACACCCGGCTGTGCGACGGCGTGCACGCGCTCGCGGAGGGGGTGGACATGCTGGTCATCGAGTCGACGTTCCTCGACGAGGACGTCCAACTGGCCACGGACCACGGCCATCTGACGGCAGGGCAGGCCGCCCGCGTGGCCGCGGAGGCGAACGTGCGGCATCTGGTGCTGACGCACTTCTCGCAGCGCTACACCGACCCGGACGAGTTCGCGCGCCAGGCACGCGCAGCGGGCTTCGCCGGTGAACTCACCATCGCCCGGGACCTGCTGCGCGTGCCGCTCCCCAAGAGGCGCTGAGCGCCCTCGGTGCCTGCTGCCCTACGGGGCCCACGACAGCCCTACGGGGCCTACGGGAGGTAGTACATCGGGTTCGGCAGCTTGAAGCCGCGGTCCGCGGAGCCGCCCAGCAGGTCGCTGTACTGGTCGCCGAAGTTGGCCACGATGCGGTAGCCGAGCGACGCGATGTGCTTGCGGGTGCCGGACTTGAAGCCGATGGTCGAGCAGGTCGCGCCGCACGGGAGGTAGGCCGGCGGGTGCTCCTTGTCCCGCAGGAAGACGTGCGCCGGGTCCAGCGGCACGTCGTAGCCGACGTGCTTGAGGTTGCGCACGCTCCAGTCGCGCTGCGCCTCCTTGCGGCCGGTGATGAAGAAGACCTCGGCGCCCTTCTTGTGCGCCCAGTTGACGAGCTGGTTCATGCCGAAGACCGGGGCCATGTCGGTGTGCGCCAGGTAGTCGTCCTGGGTCTTCGGGGTGAAGTTGAAGCCGACCTTGAGCTCGTAGTTGTAGGTCAGCAGCGTGGTGTCGTCCATGTCCAGGACGATGGCCGGCTTGGCCTTCCCCGTGCCCTTCTCGGCGAGCGCGCCGGCCAGGTAGGTGCGCGCCTTGGCCTCTATGCCGCGGACCTGGCGGGCGTAGTTGCTGGTGGGGGAGGCGTAGTGCTCGCCGTCGGCCGTCACCGTGTCGCCGTAGTACGCCTTGATCTTGTCCTGCACCTGGGTGAGGTTGGGGATCTCCTTGTCGGTGCGCGGCACGGAGTGCTCGGCGGTCGCCTGGCCGGCGCCGAACACCGCGGTGCCGGCGGCGAGGGCGGCGACCACCGCACCGGCGAGGCGGGTGCGGGGGGAGAGCGCAGGGCGGGTGCGGCGGGAGAGGAGGGGGCGGGGCATGCGCGGCTCCTTAGGGAGGTGGGGGTGGTCCCGGGTAGGTCTAACAGAGCCTCAATCGGTATATCTACGCGCGAAGATTAAAGCGTTGGTAAAGGGTGGCGGCAGCGTGCCGCCCAACTGCCCCTTCCCGCCGGGGGTATTGACGCTGCTGGAGCGTGCTCCCTACGCTCCATTTCCGTCCATGGACGTCATCTACATATGGAGACGAGCGCCGATGGCCGCCGCCCCCGAGGACCTGACCGTCGCCGAGGTCCGGCTCACCCCGGTCCTGGTCGCCGACCCGCCGCTGCTCAACATCCAGGGCGTCCACCAGCCGTACACCCCGCGGCTGATCATCGAGGTGGTCACCGCGGGCGGTGCCACCGGGCTCGGGGAGACCTACGGCGACACCGAATACCTCGGCCCGGCACGCCTGTTGGCCGATGCGCTGGTCGGTCGGAGGGTCACGGACCTGAACGGGCTGCCCGCGCTCGCCGACCGGGTGTGCGGGGACTCCCCGGACGCGACCGATGCAGGCACCGTCCACGCAGTCGCCACCTCCGGCACCGTCGACGCCGTCGCCACCGTCGACGCCGCCGGGCTGCGCGGTGCCCGGACCGCCGGCAAGCTGCGGCGCTCGGTGCTCTCCGGCTTCGAGGTCGCCTGCCTCGACGCCTGGGGCCGCGCCACCGGCCTGCCGGTGCACGCACTCCTCGGCGGCCGGGTGCGCGACCGCGTGGAATACAGCGCCTACCTCTTCTACCGCTGGGCCGCCCACCCCGGCGACCGCGGCGAGCCCGACGACTGGGGCGCGGCCCTCGACCCGGCCGGGATCGTCGCCCAGGCCCGCCGGTTCGCCGACCGCCACGGCTTCACGTCCTTCAAGCTCAAGGGCGGCGTCTTCCCGCCGGACCGGGAGATCGCGGCGATCCGGGCGCTGGCCGCGGCGTTCCCCGGGCAGCCGCTGCGCCTCGACCCCAACGGCGCCTGGACGGTGGAGACCTCGCTGCGGGTCGCCGATGAGCTGCGCGACGTCCTGGAATACCTGGAGGACCCGGCGAGCGGTACCGACCGGATGGCCCGGGTGGCGGCCCGTGCGCCGGTGCCGCTGGCCACCAACATGTGCGTCACCGCCTTCGAGGAGATCCCCGAAGCCTTCGCCCGCGGCGCCGTGCAGGTCGTCCTCTCCGACCACCACTACTGGGGCGGGCTGCGCAGCACCCGGGAACTCGCCGCCCTGTGCCGCACCTTCGGCGTCGGCCTGTCCATGCACTCCAACACCCACCTGGGCATCAGCCTGGCCGCGATGACCCAGGTGGCGGCCACCGTGCCCAACCTGGACTTCGCCTGCGACACCCACTACCCCTGGCAGACCGAGGACGTCCTCACCGAGCGCCTCACCTTCCGCGACGGCCACCTGGACGTCGGCGACGCCCCCGGCCTCGGCGTCACCCTCGACCGCGACCGGCTCGCCGCCCTGCACCGCCGCTGGCTGGCCGACGACGGCACCCACCGCTCCCGCGACGACGCCGCCGCGATGCGCCGCGCCGATCCCGGCTGGACCGCCCCCGCGGTGCCGCGCTGGTGACCCGTGCGCGGCTGTGATCCGGTGCGCCCCCGGCGCAAGCACCGGCTCCACCGGAGCGGCTGACGCCGCGCCCCCTGATGCGCCCGCGCGCGGTGTGGCACGACGCGGTGGCGGTACGCCACAGTGGTCCCGTACGTGATCTTCATCTTCGAAGAGGGGCGGTACCGATGGCACAGGAAGTGCGCGGCGTCGTTGCGCCGGGGAAGAACGAACCGGTGCGGCTGGAGACGATCCTGGTGCCGGATCCGGGGCCCGGCGAGGCCGTGGTGAAGATCCAGGCGTGCGGGGTGTGCCACACCGATCTGCACTACAAGCAGGGCGGGATCACCGATGAGTTCCCGTTCCTGCTCGGGCACGAGGCGGCCGGCGTGGTGGAGTCGGTCGGCGACGGCGTCACCGACGTCGCCCCGGGGGACTTCGTCATCCTCAACTGGCGTGCGGTGTGCGGCGCCTGCCGGGCGTGTCTGCGCGGCCGGCCGCAGTACTGCTTCGACACCCACAACGCCCGGCAGAAGATGACGCTCAAGGACGGTACGGAGCTGACGCCGGCGCTCGGCATCGGGGCGTTCGCGGACAAGACGCTGGTCGCGTCGGGCCAGTGCACCAAGGTGGACCCGGAGGTCTCGCCGGCCGTCGCGGGGCTCCTGGGATGCGGCGTGATGGCCGGCATCGGCGCCGCGATCAACACGGGCGGCGTCGGGCGCGGGGACTCGGTCGCGGTGATCGGCTGCGGCGGGGTCGGCAACGCGGCGGTCGTCGGGGCGCGGCTGGCCGGGGCGTCGCGGATCGTCGCGGTGGACATCGACGACCGCAAGCTGGACACCGCGAAGTCGATGGGCGCCACCCACACCGTCAACTCCCGCACCACCGACCCCGTCGAGGTGATCCGCGAGCTGACCGGCGGCTTCGGCGCCGATGTCGTCATCGAGGCGGTCGGCAGGCCGGAGACCTACCGGCAGGCGTTCTACGCCCGCGACCTGGCCGGGACCGTCGTCCTGGTGGGCGTGCCCACCCCGGAGATGACGCTGGAGCTCCCCCTCCTGGACGTCTTCGGCCGCGGCGGCGCCCTCAAGTCCTCCTGGTACGGCGACTGCCTGCCGTCCCGGGACTTCCCGATGCTGATCGACCTGCACCAGCAGGGCCGGATCGACCTCGGCGCGTTCGTCACCGAGACCATCGGGATCGGCGACGTGGAGCAGGCGTTCACGCGGATGCACGCGGGTGATGTGCTGCGTTCGGTGGTGGTGCTGTGATGACCGCCCGCATCGATCACCTCGTGACGTCGGGGACGTTCTCCCTGGACGGCGGCACCTGGGACGTCGACAACAACGTGTGGATCGTGGGCGACGGCGCGGAGGCGGTGGTCATCGACGCCGCCCATGACGCCGACGCCATCTACGAAGCCCTCGACGGGCGGACGCTGCGGGCGATCATCTGCACCCACGCCCACAACGACCACATCGACGCGGCGCCGGCGCTGGCGAGCCGCACCGGCGCCCGGATCCATCTGCACCCCGACGACCTGCCGCTGTGGAAGCAGACGCACCCGGACACCCCGCCGGACGTGGAATTGATGGACGGTCAGGTGCTGACCATCGCCGGGGTCGACCTGACGGTGCTGCACACCCCCGGCCACGCCCCCGGCGCGGTCTGCCTGTACGCCCCCGACCTGGGCACCGTCTTCACCGGGGACACCCTCTTCCGGGGCGGCCCCGGCGCCACCGGCCGGTCGTTCTCCGACTTCCCGACCATCATCGCCTCGATCCGGGACCGGCTGCTGACGCTGCCCCCGGACACCGTCGTACGGACCGGGCACGGCGAGGCGACCACCATCGGGGAGGAGGCCCCGCACCTGCCGGAGTGGCTGAGCCGCTAGCGGCTGCGCCGCGGGCCCGGGGCCACCAGGGGGCGGGCGAACAGATCCCCTAGGGGGAACGGGCACCCCCTGCTGGGCCACAACGCGGCGGAGGCGGCGGGGATTCCCGGGGGTGCGGCACGCGGGGGCGTCCGCGGCGTCACGCCCCCGCGTGCCCTACCGCTGTGGTGTCACGCCTCCGCGGTGCCACGCCTCCTCGGCCGCCCGCTCCAGGATGCGGGCGGCCACCGCCGGCGAGTCCACCAGCGGGTGCAGCGCCAGCGCTCGCAGCGCCGCCGAGCGATCCTTGAACACCGCGGCCTCCACCGTCGCCCGCTCCACCCCCTTGACCTGGAGCATCAGCCCCAATTGGTCCTCGCGCAGCGGCGCGCAGGGCAGCGGACGGGCCCCTCGGGCGTCCACCTCGCACACCGTCTCCACGACCGCGTCCGGCGCCAGCTGCGGCACCGTCGTGCGGTTGCGGACGTTGAGGATCAGCCGCCGGCCGGTGTCGTGGGCGATGGCGTGCATCAGGTCCAGCGCCACCCGGTCGTAGCCGCCGCCCTCCAGGTCGTGGCTGTCGCGCTGCCAGCCGCCGCTCGCCTCCCGGCTGTGCGCCATGTACGTCTCCTCGCGCTCCAGCCGGGTCCGCTCCCACAGCTCGTAGACCGCGTCCGGGGAGTCGGCCGCCGCGGCCCGCTCGAAGAAGCCGCCCTGCTGCTGGTCGAGGAATTCGCCGCGGGTCTCGGCGGTGTCCCGCAGGGAGTGCAGGGTCTCGCGGCGGAAGTAGTAGTAGTGCAGGTACTCGTTGGGCAGCGACCCCAGGGTGCGCAGCCAGTCGGTGCCGAACAGCCTGCCCTCCTCGAAGGAGCCCAGGGCCGCGTCGTCGGCCAGCAGGCCGGGCAGCAGATCGGTGCCGTCGAGGGTCAACGACCGCAGCCAGCCGAGGTGGTTGAGCCCCACGTAGTCGAAGCCGGACCGCGCCGGATCCGTCAGCGCCGCCGGGTCCGCGCCGGCTGCGCGGGCCGCGCGCCGCACCAGCCCCACGGGGGAGTCGCAGATCCCGATGACCCGGTCACCCAGCACCTGGGACATCGCCTCGGTGACCATGCCCGCGGGGTTGGTGAAGTTGATGACCCACGCGTCCGGGGCGAGCGCCGCCACCCGCTCGGCGATGTGCAGCGCCGCCGGGATCGTCCGCAGGCCGTAGAGCACCCCGCCCGCGCCGACCGTCTCCTGTCCGAGCACGCCCTCCGACAGCGGGATCCGCTCGTCGCGGATCCGGCCGGCCGTGCCGCCGACCCGTATCGCGGAGAAGACGAAGTCGGCTCCGGTCAGCGCGGCGTCCAGGGAGTCCGCCACTCGTACGGGTACCGCTCCGCGGCGGCCCGCGGCCAGCCGCGCCAGCACCTCGGAGATCACCGCGACCCGGCGCGGATCGGTGTCGTACAGCGTCAGCCCGGAGACGGAGCGTGCCGGGTCGTCCAGCAGCGCACGGTAGACCAGCGGCACCCGGAAGCCGCCCCCGCCGAGAATGGAGAGCCTCATGGGGCGGAACGTACCGCAGCATCAGGCACACTGGCGGCACGAGTTGAGTACGAGAGGGGCGAGCGCGGTGAGCACTGGCCGACGCGATGTCCAACCGCCTGCGGGGCCGGCCGCCGTGCCGCCGGGCCTCGATCCGCTGGCCGCGGTGCGCGCGGACGGCGATCCGCGCACCGACGTCTATCTCACCGGCACGGTCTTCCTCGACATCATCTTCACCGGCCTGGACTCCGCCCCGGTGCGCGGCACCGAGTCCTGGGCCCGCGGCATGGGCTCCAGCCCCGGCGGCGTCGCCAACATGGCCACCGCCCTGGCCCGGCTCGGCCTGCGCACCTCCCTTGCCGCCGCGTTCGGCGACGACATGTACGGCGAGTACTGCTGGGAGGCGCTCGAACAGGGCGAGGGCATCGACCTGGAGCTGTCCCGCAAGGTCCCCGGCTGGCACTCCCCGGTCACCGTCTCCATGGCCTACGAGGGCGAGCGCACGATGGTCTCGCACGGCCACGAGGCGCCGCCGCCGGAGCACGCCTTCGACGGCAAGCACGCCCCGGGCTGCCCGCCGCCGTCCCGCGCCTGCGTCGCCTCGCTCGTCCCGGGCCGCCGGGAGGGCTGGCTGGGCTGCGCGGCGGGCCGCGGCAGCCGGATCTTCGCGGACGTCGGCTGGGACGACAGCGGTCGCTGGGACCCGGCCGACCTCGCCGACCTGGAGCACTGCGAGGCGTTCCTCCCCAATGCCGAGGAGGCGATGCGCTACACCCGCACCAGCTGCCCGCGGGCCGCCGCCCGCAAGCTCGCCGACCTCGTGCCGCTCGCGGTGGTCACCCTCGGGCCGGAGGGCGCGTACGCGGTGGACGGGCGGACCGGCGAGAGCGCCGAGGTGGCCGGCATCGCGGTCGAGGCACTGGACCCGACCGGCGCCGGGGACGTCTTCGTGGCCGGGTTCGTCACCGGCACCCTCGCCGAGTGGCCGCTGGCCGACCGGCTGGCCTTCGCGGGGCTTAGCGCCGCCCTGTCCGTGCAGGAATTCGGCGGCTCGCTGTCCGCGCCCGGCTGGGCGGAGATCGCGGCCTGGTGGCGCGGGGTGCGTGCCTGCGGGACACCGGCCGCGGCCGGGCTGAGCCGCCAGTACGGGTTCCTGGACGCCGTGCTGCCCGCCGCGTACCGGCCGGCGCCGCTGGCCCGCGCGGTCCCCACGATCGGCTTCCGCCGCCCGGCCTGAGCGGCGGCGGGCCCGCCGGTCCGGCCCGCCCGGCCCCCCGCCGGGAAATCCCGCGGGGCTTGTCGGTGCCCCGTCGTACTCTGGTAGCGCAAGGAGCCCGGTGCGGGCAGCTCTGCCGAGGGCCGTACCCGCGATGAGCAAAGGATGGGGGTTGAGCAGGCCGCACGGCCTACCCATGACGCAGACACCGACACAAGCGCAGGCGAGCGCTCAGTTCACGGTCCCGGCCAAGCACCCCATGGTCATGGTCCTGGGATCCGGAGACGCGCTGCTGCGCGTGATCGAAGAAGCCTTCCCCGCCACCGACATCCACGTCCGGGGCAACGAGATCAGCGCGGTCGGCGACGCCCGTGAAGTCGCCCTCGTCCAGCGCCTGTTCGACGAGATGATGCTGGTGCTCCGCACCGGACAACCGATGACGGAGGACGCGGTGGAACGCTCGATCGCCATGCTGCGCGCGGCGGAGGACGGCAACGGAGCGGTGAGCGAGACGCCCGCCGAGGTGCTCACCCAGAACATCCTCTCCAACCGCGGGCGCACGATCCGCCCCAAGACGCTCAACCAGAAGCGCTACGTCGACGCCATCGACAAGCACACCATCGTCTTCGGCATCGGCCCGGCCGGCACCGGCAAGACCTATCTCGCCATGGCCAAGGCCGTCCAGGCGCTCCAGGCCAAGCAGGTCAACCGGATCATCCTGACCCGCCCCGCGGTCGAGGCCGGCGAGCGGCTGGGCTTCCTGCCCGGCACCCTCTACGAGAAGATCGACCCGTATCTGCGCCCGCTCTACGACGCGCTGCACGACATGCTCGACCCCGACTCCATCCCGCGCCTGATGGCCGCGGGCACGATCGAGGTGGCGCCGCTGGCGTACATGCGCGGCCGGACGCTGAACGACGCCTTCATCATTCTCGACGAGGCGCAGAACACCAATCCCGAGCAGATGAAGATGTTCCTGACCCGGCTCGGGTTCGACTCGAAGATAGTCATCACCGGTGACGTGACCCAGGTCGACCTCCCGGGCGGCACGAAGAGCGGTCTGCGCCAGGTCCGGGAGATCCTGGACGGCGTCGACGACGTGCACTTCTCCCTGCTCACCAGCCAGGACGTCGTCCGGCACAAGCTGGTCGGCCGTATCGTCGACGCATACGAGAAGTACGACAGCCGCAACGGCCGGTAGGCCGCGCTGCGCGATCAAGAAGTGAGACGCACCTTCCCCATGTCGATCGACGTCAACAACGAGTCCGGTACGGACATCGACGAGCAGGCGATCCTGGACGTCGCCCGCTATGCCGTGGCCCGGATGCGCATCCATCCGCTCTCCGAGCTGTCCGTCATCGTCGTGGACGCCGAGGCCATGGAGCAGCTCCACATCCAGTGGATGGACCTCCCGGGCCCGACCGATGTCATGTCCTTCCCGATGGACGAGCTGCGCCCGCCGGCCAAGGACGACGAGGAGCCCCCGCAGGGGCTCCTCGGTGACATCGTGCTGTGCCCGGAGGTCGCCGCGAAGCAGGGTGCGGAGGCCCCGACGGGGCACAGCATGGACGAGGAGCTCCAGCTGCTGACCGTCCACGGCGTGCTGCACCTGCTCGGCTACGACCACGAGGAGCCGGACGAGAAGGCCGAGATGTTCGGGCTCCAGGCGGCGATCATCGACGGCTGGCGCGCCGAGCGCGGGCTCACCGGGCCCTCGCCGGCGCCGACCGTGACCTGACGGGGCACGCGATGACCACCCAGCTGATCGCCGTCGCGGTACTCCTCGTCGTGATCGCCTGGCTCGCCGCGTGCGCGGAGGCCGGGCTGGCGCGGACCACCAGCTTCCGCGCCGAGGAGGCCGTCCGCTCCGGACGCCGCGGCAGCGCCAGGCTCGCCGCGGTGGCAGCCGACCCCACCCGCTATCTGAACGTCGCGCTGCTGGTGCGGGTCGGCTGCGAGATGGCGGCCGGGGTGCTGGTCACCTACGCCTGCCTGCGGTCGTTCGACGAGACCTGGCAGGCGCTGACCGTCGCCATCGCCGTGATGGTGCTGGTGTCGTACGTCGCCGTCGGGGTGTCGCCGCGCACGATCGGCCGGCAGCACCCGCTGAACACCGCCACCGCCGCGGCGTATGTGCTGCTGCCGCTGGCCCGTGTGATGGGCCCGGTGCCCCAGCTGCTGATCCTGCTCGGCAACGCGCTGACGCCCGGCAAGGGCTTCCGCAAGGGCCCGTTCGCGTCCGAGGCCGAACTCCGGTCGCTGGTGGACCTCGCGGAGAAGGAGTCGCTGATCGAGGACGAGGAGCGCCGGATGGTGCACTCCGTCTTCCAGCTCGGCGACACCCTCGTCCGCGAGGTGATGGTGCCGCGCACGGACCTGATCTCCGTGGAGCGGTTCAAGACCATCCGGCAGGCGCTGACCCTGGCACTGCGCTCCGGGTTCTCCCGGATTCCGGTGACGGGGGAGAACGAGGACGACATCGTGGGCGTCGTCTATCTCAAGGACCTCGCCCGCAAGGTGCACATCAGCCGGGACGCGGAGAGCGAGCTGGTGTCGTCGGCGATGCGTCCGGCGGTGTTCGTACCGGACACCAAGAACGCCGGCGATCTGCTGCGCGAGATGCAGCGGGACCGCAATCACGTCGCGGTGGTGATCGACGAGTACGGCGGCACGGCCGGCATCGTCACCATCGAGGACATCCTGGAGGAGATCGTCGGGGAGATCACCGACGAGTACGACCGCGAGCTGCCGCCCGTCCAGGACCTGGGCGCCGGCCGCTACCGGGTCACCGCCCGGCTGGACATCGGCGCACTGGGCGAGCTCTACGGCCTGGAGCTGGACGACGAGGACGTGGAGACGGTCGGCGGGCTGCTCGCCAAGCTGCTGGGCCGGGTTCCGATCGCCGGGGCGACCGCCGAGGTCGACCTCTCCGGTGACGCCTCCGACCCGGACCTCAAGGCGCTGCGGCTGATCGCCGAGTCGCCGGCCGGTCGCCGCAACAAGATCGTCACGGTGCTGTGCGAGCCGGTCCGCTCCGAAGCGGGCGGCGGCCCGGCCGCAAGCTGACCGCGCTCCCGTCTCTTCCCCTCTCTTCCCGCTGTTCCGGCGCACCCGGCTACTGATCTCCAGTGCACCGGAAATTTCCTGAATGCCATTTCCGGCAGATCTGGATTCCCCCGGCAAAGCCGTGGAAAGATCGTCGAGCCGGTGCCGGAAAGGCGCCGGATTCATTTGCCGTACAGGGAAGTTGAAGCGAAATGCGTGCACGGAAAGCCGCGGCGGAGTGCGCCGCCGCGGCACCGCTGCCGGCGGTGCTGCTCCCGCGGCGGCATCCCCGGATGCACGCCTGACGCGCCCTGATCCGCATCCGCGTGGCAGACGCCCGATGCGCGCACGGCGAAGAGTCTTGGCTGGAGAGTCGGGTGCCCCGGCACAGGGGAGCGGGGCAACCGCACTCTTCAGCCATGGTGTGTGGCACCCACGGCGCAGCCGGAGCGGCCGACCGCGCCGGACCGGTCCCGCATATGCTCGCCCGTATGACCGAAGCCGCACCGCTGGACCCCGAAGACCGCAAGATCATCACGCTCGCGCGCTCGGCGCGGGCCCGTAACGGCGTGCCCGAGGGCGCCGCCGTCCGCGACGAGACCGGCCGCACCTATGTCGCCGGCACCGTCGCCCTGGACTCCCTGCAACTCAGCGCCTTGCAGACGGCGGTCGCGATGGCCGTCGCCAGCGGCGCCACGTCCCTGGAGGCCGCGGCCGTGGTCACCGACGCCGAACAGGCCGCCGACGCGGACCGCGCGGCCGTCCGCGACCTCGGCGGCCCCGACACCCCCGTGCTCGTCGCCGCCCCCGACGGCACCCTGCGCACCACCGTCCCGGCCGCCGGCCCGACGGCCTGACCGGCACCGGCGGGGCGCCCCTCGGCGCCCCGCCCGCACCCACTCCCATAACCAACGGCTATCACCGCAACTCTTGGACGCCCACCGGCAGTTCCGGCCATGATCGTGGCAACCGGGGCCCGCCGACCCCGGCCCCGCCCGCATCCGCCCGAGGAGCCGCCGTGACCGCTCTGCCCACCCGCACCCTGGGACCGCTGACCAGCTCCGCCGTCGCCTTCGGCGCCATGGTCCTCTCACCCGGCGTCTACGGCGAGACCGACGAGCGGCGCGCCACCGCCGCCCTGCGCGCCGCCCTCGACGAGGGCGCCACCCATATCGACACCGCCGACGGCTACGGCCCCGACGGCCACAACGAGCGGCTGATCGGCGCGGCACTCAAGGGCCGCCGCGACGAGGTGGTGATCGCCACCAAGTTCGGCTTCCGGCTCCCCGACGGCGTCGAGCCGCACCCCTTCCCGGTCAACTACGGCTTCGGTGAACTCGCCGTCAACGCCGACCCCCGCCACGTCCGCGGCTACGCCGAAGCCTCGCTGCGCACCCTCCGCACCGACCGCATCGACCTCTACTACCCCCACTACCCCGACCCGCAGATCCCCTTCGAGGACACCGTCGGCGCGGTCGCCGACCTGATCGGCCCCGGGCTGGTGCGCCACCTCGGCCTCTCCAACGTCACCGCCGACCAGCTGCGCCGCGCCCACGCCGTGCACCCGGTCGCCGCCGTCCAGGTGCAGTGGTCGATGTGGCAGCCGGTCGACGCCGAGCTGCTCGCGGTCGCCCGTGAGCTGGGCGTCGGCATCGTCGCCTGGGGCCCGCTGGGCACCGGCTTCCTCACCGGCACCGTCGCAGAGGTCGCCGAGAACGACCTCCGGCGCCACCTGCCGCGCTTCGACGCGGCCAACCTCAAGGCCAACCGGGACCGCTTCGCCCCCGTCCGGGCCATCGCCGACGACCTCGGCATCTCCTCCGGCCAGCTCGCCCTCTCCTGGCTGCTGCACCAGTACGCGCACGTGGTGCCCATCCCCGGCAGCCGCACCCCCGCCCATATCGCGGAGAACCTGGCCGCCGCCCGCATCGCCCTCTCCGCCGACACCCTCGCCCGGGTCGACACCGCACTGAAGGCCACCGCCTTCGAGGGCAAGGCGGCCGTCGTCGACTGAGCCCCGGCGGTCCCGGAGCGGCGGATGGTCGGAGCGGGTGTGGGGATCGGGGAGAATGGGCGCCATGAGCGCTCGTACAGACTCCGCCACCCCGCACCGCGCCGGGTTCGCCTGCTTCGTCGGCCGCCCCAACGCGGGCAAGTCGACCCTCACGAACGCTCTCGTGGGTACGAAGGTGGCCATCACCTCCAACCGGCCGCAGACCACCCGCCACACCGTCCGCGGCATCGTGCACCGCCCCGACGCCCAGCTGGTCCTCGTCGACACCCCGGGCCTGCACAAGCCGCGCACCCTGCTCGGCGAGCGCCTGAACGACGTCGTCCGCACCACCTGGTCCGAGGTCGACGTCATCGGCTTCTGCCTGCCCGCCGACCAGAAGATCGGCCCCGGCGACCGCTATATCGCCGGTGAGCTGGCCGACATCAAGAAGACCCCCAAGGTCGCCATCGTCACCAAGACCGACCTCGTCGACTCCAAGGCGCTCGCCGCCCAGCTGATCGCCGTCGACCAGCTCGGCAAGGAACTGGGCATCGAGTGGGCCGAGATCATCCCGGTCTCCGCCGTCGGCGACACCCAGGTCTCGCTGCTGGCGGATCTGCTCGTGCCGCTGCTCCCCGAAGGGCCGGCGCTCTACCCCGAGGGCGATCTCACCGACGAGCCAGAGCAGGTCATGGTCGCCGAGCTGATCCGCGAGGCCGCCCTGGAAGGCGTACGCGACGAGCTGCCACACTCCATCGCCGTCGTCGTCGAGGAGATGATCCCGCGCGAGGACCGCCCCGCCGACAAGCCGCTGCTCGACGTCCACGCCAACATCTACATCGAGCGCCCCAGCCAGAAGGGCATCATCATCGGCCCGAAGGGCCGGCGCCTGAAGGAGGTCGGCACGAAGTCCCGCAAGCACATCGAAGCGCTGCTGGGCACGCCGGTCTTCCTGGACCTGCACGTCAAGGTCGCCAAGGACTGGCAGCGCGACCCGAAGCAGTTGCGCAAGCTGGGCTTTTAGGCTTCCCACGTTGTCGGCTTTCCCGCCGTGGGGGTTGCTGTCTTTTGCGCCTTCGGCGCGGGGTGTTGTCCGCTGCGCGGGGCTTTCGGGGTGCGGTGACGGTCCTGCGGGGGCGGTGTGCAGGACTGCTGCGCTTTACGTCCTGCACACCGCCCCCTCCGGCCCGTCCCCTCCCGTGGGTGGGAGGGGAGAAGCGGTGGGTGGGGGCTGGGCAGAGTGGTCCGGTGACGGTCTCCATCGACCTATGAGCCCGCACGGACCCACTTACGTGCACCCCTACTGGTTTTTCCACCCACCCACGGGAGGGGACGGGCCGGAGGGGCAGGGTGTCCGGACGTAAAGCGAAGCAGTCCGGACACCCAGCCCCGCAGGACCGTCACCGCACCCCAACAGCCCCGCGCAGCGGCACCGCCCGCCGCAGGCGCAACGGTGCCGCACCCGGCAACGTGGGAAGCCGCCCCGCCGCAGGCGCACGGCGGGAAAGCCAACAACGTGGGAAGCAGGCAAAGCGCAGCGGACCGGCGGGACGGCCGACAACGTGGGAAGGCTAAAGGCGAAGCGCCCCCCGCAACCAGTGGAACGACGCCTTCCGCGTGCGGGCCAGTGTTGTGCGGTCGACGTGTACGAGGCCGAACGGCTGGGCGTAGCCCTCGGCCCATTCGAAGTTGTCCAGCAGTGACCAGACGAAGTAGCCGCGGACGTCGGCGCCGGCCTCGATGGCGCGGTGCAGTGCCCGCAGGTGTCCGTCCAGGAAGGCGATCCGCTCGGTGTCGTCGATGCCGTCGTAGGAGCAGCCGTTCTCGGTGATCAGCACCGGTGGCAGGCTCGCCCCGTACCGTGCGCGGAAGGACAGCAGCAGTTCGGTGAGCGCCTCGGGGACCACCGGCCAGTCGAAGGCGGTCCGCGGATAGCCCTCGATCTTCTGCGGGGCGAAGGGGAGTTCGGGCGGCAGCGCGATCCCGGCGAAGTCGGTGGGGCCGGCCGCGTCCGGGCGCGGGGCGCCGATCCGGGTCGGCTGGTAGTAGTTGATCCCGTACCAGTCCAGGGGCGCGGAGATGGTCGCCAGGTCGTCGGCGACCGGGCCCGGCAGCAGGGCCGCGAGCCCGTCGTCCGGGTAGTGGCCGAGCAGCAGCGGGTCCGCGAAGAGCCGGTTGAGGAGCAGGTCGTAGAGGTCGGCGGCGGCCGTGTCGGCGGCGGAGTCGGACGCCGGCCAGGTCGGGCCGTGCGAGTTGGCGATGCCGATGCCGGTGGCGCCGCGGGCGCGCAGCGCCTGGACGGCCAGGCCGTGGCCGAGCAGCAGGTGATGGGCGGCCGGCAGCGCGTCGAAGAGCAGTGCGCGGCCGGGCGCGTGCTGTCCGAGCCCGTAGCCCAGCAGGGTCAGTTCGGCCGGTTCGTTGAGGGTGATCCAGCACTCCACGCGGTCGCCGAGCCGGGCCGCCACCGCGTCCGCGTACGCCGCGAAGTGCTCGGCGGTGTCCCGGCGGAGCCAGCCGCCGCCCTCCTCCAGGGCCTGCGGGGTGTCCCAGTGGAACAGCGTCGGCACCGGCGCGACGCCGGCCTCCAGCAGCGCGTCCACCAGCCGGTCGTAGAAGTCCAGCCCGGCCCCGTTGACCGCCCCGGCGCCGTCCGGCACCACCCGCGGCCAGGCCACCGAGAAGCGGTACGCGCCGACGCCCAGCTCCTGGATCAGCGCCACGTCCTCGCGGAAGCGGTGGTAGTGGTCGGTCGCCACCCGGGCGTCGGAGCCGTCCTTGATGCGCCCGGCCTGTGCCGCGAACACGTCCCAGGTGGACCTCCCCCGCCCGTCCTCGTCCACCGCGCCCTCGATCTGCGGGGCGGAGGTGGAGACTCCCCAGAGGAAGCCGTCGGGGAAGCGGGGGAGGGGCGACGACGCCGGCACGGTGGTCATGGGCGGGATCCTCGTAACCGCCGGTAACACCTGTCAAGGTCTGTGCAGTGCACGGGAGTTGGCCGCTCCACCCGGGGGCCGCCCATGGCTACGCCCCTTCCTTCAGGACTCTCGTGACCAGCTCCCGCTGGTCCTCCGTGAGCCGCGGGTCGGCGCAGTACACCGTCTTCCCGTCGACGGTGATCTCGTAGCCGAAGCCGTCCGGCACCCCGGCCGGGGGAGCGGGGTGGGCGTCGGCGACGGCCCGGTGGGCGAGGGCCTGCCAGTCGGCGGCGTCGGGGCGGCCGTCGGTGTCGACCTCGGCGCGGCGCTCGATGCCCGCGAAGCCGCCGGTGCGCCGGATGTGGATACGCATACCGGGCTCCTACCCCGCGGGGCGGGTGTAGACGTGCCGAGGGGCGGGAACGGCACTCGGCCGCCCCACCCCGCGGGCGCCGGGCTACTTCTTCCCGGTCACCCCGACCTCCGACCACGCCTTGACCATCGCGTCGTGCTCCGCGCCCGCGCCGTAGCGTGCCTGGGCGGCCTGCACGGTGAGTGCGGCGAAGTCCGCGAACTGGGCGTTCTTGGCCAGGTGGCCGCCGGTGAGCACGTCGTACCAGACCTGGCCCGCCCGCTCCCACGCCTTGCCGCCGAGGGTGCTGGCGGCGATGTAGAAGGCGTGGTTGGGGATGCCCGAATTGAGGTGCACCCCGCCGTTGTCGTCGGTGGTCGTGACGTACCCGGCCATCGTCGCGGGCTGCGGGTCCTTGCCCAGGTGCGGGTCGTCGTACGCGGTCCCGGGCGCCTTCATGGAGCGCAGGCCCTTGCCGTGGATGCCGGGGCCGAGCAGGTCGGCGCCGATCAGCCAGTCGGCCTGCTCGGCGGTCTGGCCGAGCGCGTACTGCTTGATCAGCGAGCCGAAGACATCGGAGATCGACTCGTTGAGGGCGCCGGACTGGCCCTGGTAGTCGAGGGCGGCGGTGTACTGGGTGACGCCGTGGGTCAGCTCGTGGCCGATGACGTCGACGGGGATGGTGAAGTCGCGGAAGAGCTGTCCGTCGCCGTCGCCGAAGACCATCCGCTCGCCGTCCCAGAAGGCGTTGTCGTACTTCACGCCGTAGTGGACGGTGGCGTCCAGCGGCAGGCCCTTGCCGTCGATGGACTTGCGGCCGTAGGCCTTCAGATAGAACGCGAAGGTGGCGCCGAGGCCCGACTGGGCGCGGTTGACGGAGGCGTCCTTGGAGGGGCCGTCGGACTCGGAGTGGACTTTGGTGCCGGGGAGGTTCTGCTGGTGGCCGGCGTCGTAGACGGTGCGGTCGGGCTTGTCGGCGGCGGCGCGGGCCTCCTTGGGGGTGACCGTGCGGCCGGCCAGGTCGGTGCGCCGGGTGCGGTGGAGGGCGTCGTGCTCCAGGGTGCTGCGGGCGGGTTCGTGCCGCTCCGGGTCGTCGGACTCGGCGAGCTTGCCGAGGATGTGCGGCGGCACGATCGTGCAGAAGACAGGGGCAGTGGGGGCGGTGCGCTTCCGGGTCACGTTGTGGTCCATGGACAAACGGTGGCACTGTGTAATCCGCCTGTCACTGCCGTTGGGTGAAATTCCCGAAAACGTGTGGTTGGTCGCATTTTCTCTGCTCCGTCCATCCCGTCCCGCATACTGATACGCGTCCGTCGGATCCCACCGACCTCGGCTAAGGTGCTGCACATCATGCGTTTCGGGCTGCTTCTCCTTAGCTGCCGCGGCGAGGGCCTGTAGTCGTAGGCCGACCCCCTCCCCGCGGGATCTGGTGCTGCGTTCGACCGTCGGCCGTCCTTACGGATCTCCCGAGGAGCCCTACGCAATGTCGCAGCCTGTCGGCCGCCCCACCCCGATCACCAACGCCACCCGGACGCAGCAGCCGTCCGGGATGCCGATCCACAAGTACCGCCCCTACGAGGCCGTGGACATCCCCGACCGCACCTGGCCGGACCGGCGTATCACCGAGGCCCCCCGCTGGCTCTCCACCGACCTGCGCGACGGCAACCAGGCGCTGATCGACCCGATGTCGCCGGCCCGCAAGCGCGAGATGTTCGACCTGCTGGTGCGCATGGGCTACAAGGAGATCGAGGTCGGCTTCCCGTCGTCCGGTGAGACCGACTTCGCCTTCGTCCGCTCCATCATCGAAGAGGGCGCGATCCCCGAGGACGTGACCATCTCCGTCCTGACCCAGGCGCGCGAGGAACTGATCGAGCGCACCGTCGAATCGCTGATCGGTGCGCGGCGCGCCACCGTCCACCTCTACAACGCCACCGCGCCCACCTTCCGCCGGGTCGTCTTCCGCGGCTCGAAGGAGCAGGTCAAGCAGATCGCCGTGGACGGCACCCGGCTGGTGATGGAGTACGCCGACAAGCTGCTCGGCGACGAGACGGTCTTCGGCTACCAGTACAGCCCGGAGATCTTCACCGACACCGAGCTGGACTTCGCGCTGGAGGTCTGCGAGGGGGTGATGGACGTCTGGCAGCCCGAGGAGGGCCGCGAGATCATCCTCAACCTGCCCGCCACCGTGGAGCGTTCGACGCCGTCCACGCACGCCGACCGCTTCGAGTGGATGAGCCGCAACCTCTCCCGCCGCGCGCACGTATGCCTGTCGGTGCACCCGCACAACGACCGCGGCACCGCCGTCGCCGCCGCCGAGCTGGCGATCATGGCGGGCGCGGACCGCATCGAGGGCTGCCTGTTCGGGCAGGGCGAGCGCACCGGCAACGTCGACCTGGTCACCCTGGGCATGAACCTCTTCTCCCAGGGCGTCGACCCGCAGATCGACTTCTCGCAGATCGACGAGATCCGCCGCACCAGCGAGTACTGCAACCAGATGGAGATCCACCCGCGCCACCCCTACGCGGGCGACCTGGTCTACACCGCCTTCTCCGGCTCCCACCAGGACGCCATCAAGAAGGGCTTCGACGCCATGGAGGCCGACGCCGCGGCCCAGGGCGGGACCGTCGACGACATCGAGTGGGCGGTGCCGTACCTGCCCATCGACCCCAAGGACGTCGGCCGCTCCTACGAGGCGGTCATCCGCGTCAACTCGCAGTCCGGCAAGGGCGGTATCGCCTACGTCCTGAAGAACGACCACAAGCTGGACCTGCCGCGCCGGATGCAGATCGAGTTCTCCCGGATCATCCAGGAGAAGACCGACGCCGAGGGTGGCGAGGTCACCCCGGCCGCCATCTGGTCCGTCTTCCAGGACGAGTACCTGCCCAACCCGCACGACCCGTGGGGCCGTATCCAGGTCAAGACCGGGCAGACCACCACCGACAAGGACGGCGTCGACACCCTCACCGTCGAGGCCGAGGTGGACGGTGCCGAGACGGTGCTGGTCGGCTCGGGCAACGGCCCGATCTCCGCGTTCTTCGAGGCGCTCCAGGGCGTCGGCGTGGACGCGCGGCTGCTGGACTACCAGGAGCACACCATGAGCGAGGGCGCCTCCGCGCAGGCCGCCTCGTACATCGAGTGCGCGATCGACGGCCGGGTGCTGTGGGGCATCGGCATCGACGCGAACACCACCCGGGCCTCGCTCAAGGCGGTCGTCTCCGCCGTCAACCGCGCGGGCCGCTGACCACCCGCCCCGGCACGTCCGGCGGGCCCCGCTCCTTCCTTCGCGGAGGGGGCGGGGCCCCTGCATTCCGGCCAGGTGTCCGGGCGTTGTCCGATACGGGGTACTGACGGCGCATCACGTATGTGGCTAACATCACGTACCGAACGGCGACGGGGCCGTGGGGTACCTCCCCGTGTCGTCGAGGCAGCGGGGGAGTTACGGAGGCAGACGTGATGCGCAACTGGTGTGTGATGGGAGTGCGCACGTCCTGGCGTACCGTCGCCGACGGCGAGTTCTTCTGTCCCGACTGCGGCGGCGACCGCAACTACCTCCGCCGCACCGGCCGCCGCCGCCTGGCCGTCCTCGGGGTCCCGGTCCTGCCCCGGGGGGCCGCCGGACCCGTCCTCGAATGCTCCGCCTGCCAGGGCCACTTCGGCCCGGACGCCCTCGACCACCCCACCACCGTCCGCTTCTCGGCGATGCTCCGGGACGCCGTGCACACCCTGACCCTGGCGCTGCTGGCGGCCGGCGGCACGTCCTCCCGCACGGTCCGCGACACCGCCGTCGACACGGTCCGCGCGGCCGGGTCCGCCGACTGCTCCGAGGACCAGCTGCTCACCCTGCTCGCCGCACTCGCCGCCGACACCGGCGGGCTCACCGGCACGTACGACGCGGTCACCGGCGGGCACTGCGGACAGCAGGGCCTCGACCCGTGCGGTACGGCGCTGGCCATAGAGCTCCACGAGGCGCTGGAGCCGCTGGCGCCCCACCTGGCCCCGGCCGGGCGGGAGGCGCTGCTCCTCCAGGGCGCCCGGATCGCCCTCGCCGACGGCTCCTACACCCCCGCCGAACGCGAGGTGCTCGGCACGGTCGGCGCCGCCCTGACGCTCCGCCCGGCCGATGTGGACCGGCTCCTCGCCGCCGCGGCCCGCACTCCGAGGTAGCCCCGGGACGACGCCGACGGCCCCGCCACCGGGAAGGTGGCGGGGCCGTCGGCTCTCTTCCGGGAACGGCGGTGGGTCAGCCGGCCGTCAGCCGTACCGGCAGGCTGCGCAGCCCGCCCGCGATGAAACCGCCCGCGGGCTCCAACTCGCCGGGCTTCACGGCCAGTTGGATGTCCGGGAAGCGGTCGAAGAGGGCCGGGAGCGCGGTCCGGGCCTCCAGACGGGCCAGCGGCGCCCCGATGCAGCGGTGGACACCGTGCCCGAACGCCAGATGCTCCTGGCTCGCCCTCCGGACGTCGAAGACCGCCGCGTCCGGGCCGTGCTGCGCCGCGTCGCGGCCCGCCGACGCGTACATCGGGAGCAGCGCCTCGCCCTTGCGGATCACCTCGCCGTGCGGCAGCTCGATGTCCTCCACGGCGAAGCGCAGCGGGAGGCTGGCGATGCTGGGGGACCAGCGGAGCGTCTCCTCGATGACGTCGTTCCAGGAGACGGTGCCGTCGAGGACCAGCCTGAGCTGTTCGGGGTGGGTCAGCAGCGCGTACACCGCGTTGCCGAGCAGGTCGACGGTGGTCTCGTGGCCGGCGCCGATGACCAGGATCAGGGTGTCCAGCAGCTCCCGCTCCGTCATTCCCTGGCCCTCGTCGTCCCGCGCGGCGACCAGCAGGCTCGTCAGGTCGTCGGCCGGCTGTGCGCGCTTGGCGGCGACCAGGTCGCCGAGCAGCGCGTCGACCGACACCCAGGTCGCCGTCGCCTGCTCGGGCGTGGCCGTGGTGTCCATGATCTCCGCGACGATACGGGCCAGTTCGACCCGCGGCTGCCCCTCGGGGTAGCCGAACAGCTCGCAGATCACCTGCATCGGCAGCGGGTGGTTGAAGGACTCGCGCAGATCGACGGCCTCGCCGGCGGGGCGCGCCGCGAGGCCGTCCAGTAAGGCGCGGGTGATCTGCTCCACCCGGGGCACCATCGCGTCGGTGCGGCGGGCGGTGAACGCCGGGGCGATCAGCTTGCGCAGCCGTCGGTGGTCGGCGCCGTACGCGGTGAACATGTTCGTCACGCCGATCCACGACTGGAGCCAGCTGCCGCGGATCTCCTCGCGCTGCCACTCCGGCCAGTGGTCCCGGGGGTTCTTGGACACCCGGTCGTCGGTCAGCAGCTCCTTCAGCAGGCCGTGGCCGGTGATCGCCCAGGCGGCTATGCCGCCGGGCAGCTCGATCCGGGCCGCCGGGCCTAGTGCGCGGAGGCGGGCTGCCTCGCCGTGGATGTCGGTTCCGGCCGGGTCGATGACATAGGGCTGCGATCGCTGTTGTGCCATGGCGTAGCTCCTGCCTGGTCCGGGGAGATGGGGGTGAAGCGGGCCGGGAGGGCGGCCAGCGCCCGGTGGAAGGCGCCGTTCCGCCACTCCAACTCACTGTGGTCGACGGCAAGTTCGATGTCCGAGAGCCAGGCGGTCAGCCGCTCGATCGCGGTGGTGGCGATCAGCAGCGCGTGCCGCTTCACGGGGCAGGCGTGCGGGCCCGCCGCCCACGACAGGTGCGAGCCGCTGCCCGAGCCGGGCGCCAGCGCCTCGGTGGTGTCGAACTGGCTGTTGGCCGCCGCGTACGAGACCATCACCAGCTGCCCGGCGCGCACCCAGGTGCCGTGGAAGAAGACGTCGCGGACCGGGAAGTGGGCGGAGTAGTTGGTCAGCGGCGGGTCGTTCCACAGCACCTCGTTGATCGCGTCGTGCACGGTCAGCGCGCCGCCGGACAGGGTGTTGTAGTAGCGGTCGTCGGACAGCATCCGCGACAGGGCGTTGCCGATGAGGTTGGCGAGCGGCTCGTTGCCGGCGCCCATCACGAGGATGATGTTGTGGATCAGTTCCTCGTCGTTGAGCGCGTTGGGGTGGTCCATGAACCACGACGTCAGGTCCGGCCCCCGCTGCCCCTTCTTCGAACCGACCAGCTCCATGATGTACGTGGTGAACGCCTCGTTGGCGGCGGCGGCCTCCTCGGGGGAATTGCCCTCCAGCATTCCCCCGATGGCCGCGATGAGCCGTTCGCTGTAGGAGTCCGGCAGCCCGAAGAGGCTGTTGAACATCAGGAGCGGGATCAGCCGCGCGTAGTCGGCGATCAGGTCGGCCTCGCCCCGGGCCCCGAAGCGCTGGATCAGGGTGTCCGCGGCATGCTGCACGCGGGCGCGCAGTTCATGCGGCTCGACGAGCTTGAAGCTGTCGACGATGACGTCCCGGTAGCGGACGTGCGCCGGCCCGTCGCTGTAGAAGACGTTGGGGCGCCACATCAGCATCGGCATGACCGGGGTGTCCTGCGGGACGGTGGTCATCCACTCCCGGGAGTCCTTCGACCAGGTGGCGTCGTCGTTCAGCAGGTCGAGCGCGGCCCGGTAGTCGGTCACCAGCATCGCGGTCACATCGGGCGCGATCTCCACCGGCGCCAACGCCCCGTACTGGCGCAGATGCCGGTAGAAGCGGTGCGGGTCGGCGGCGAAGTCCGGTCCGTACAGCTTCACCGGTGCGTGCGCGTCCGGCTGGGCCGGCGCCTGGTGCTGCGGCGCCCCGTGCGCCGGGCAGCCCGGCGGCGGCGCCTGCTCCTGCGGCGGGGGGACGGCCTGCGCGGGGCAGGACGGCGATGGTGCGGCGCCCGGCTGGTACGGGGAAGTCACGGGTTCGGGTTCTCCTCGGGGAGGTTGTCCAGGACATGGCGGACGAGTGCGATCAGCGCGTCGACGGACTGCTCCTTGTCGCGGGCGTCGCACAGCACCAGCGGTGTGTCCGGGTGCAGATCGAGTGCGTCGCGGAGCTTTTCCACGTCGTACTGCGGGGCGTCCGGGAAGGTGTTGACCGCGACCGCGTACCGCAGCCCGGCCTCCTCGACGATGTCCATCACCTCGAACGAGTCCGCCAGCCGGCGGGTGTCCGCGAGGACCAGGGCGCCCAGCGCGCCGCGTGCGATGTCCTGCCACAGCGGGCGGAAGCGTTTCTGCCCGGGTGTGCCGAACAGGTACAGCACCAGGTCCCCGGGCAGCGTCAGCCGCCCGAAGTCGATGGCGACCGTGGTGGTGGTCTTGTCCCGGACACCGGCGAGGTCGTCGACCATCGCGCCGGACTGCGTCATGACCTCTTCGGTGTGCAGCGGTTGGATTTCCGAGAGCGCACGGATCAGCGTGGTCTTGCCGACCCCGAACGGGCCCGCGACCAGCAGCTTCACCAGCGTCTGGCGGTCGCCGTCGAGGTACATGCCGCCGGTTCCGGGACCGGTGCTAGGACTTGAGAGAGCGGAGTCCATCGAGAACCCTCTCCAGGATCTGCCGGTCGAATTGCTCGGCTTCGGGTATGGGGACTCGGGCGTGCAGGCGCCCGGCATCGACGAGGTCGGCCACCAGCACCTTCACCACGCTGACGGGCAGGTGGAGATGGGCGGCCACCTCGGCCAGAGTCAGCGCCCCGGGCTGGAGCAGCTCCAGGATCCGGTGCTCTTCGGGGCGTACCTCACTGGTGATCGGCATGTCCACGCCGTGCAGCACGGTCAGCCGGTCCAACGTGTTGCGGCTCGGCTGGGCGCGTCCGCCGGTCGCCAGATAGGCCGGTACGAGGCGCCGTCCGCCGCTCTGGCGGGGCGTCATGCCGGTGTACCGGTGTCCCGGGCGCGGCTGTTCATGACCTTGCTGCCCAGGGTCGTCACCTGGATCTGCATGTGGTGCGCGACGACGCCCATGTTCACCTCCGGACCGGCGAACACGGCGAGGCAGGTGTTCTCCCCCGCCGGAATCGCGAAGACGAAACCTTCCTCCGACTCGATGACCGTCTGCCGCAGCCGGGTGTCGGTCTTCTCGGCGAACGCCGCGGTCACCGCGCGCCCCGCGCCCTGGAGCGCGGACATCATCGCGGCCACGCCCTCCGCGGCCTCCCGCGAAAGGCCCGGCGAGGCGCCCTCGATGAAGCCGTCGCCGGAGATGACGGCGGCGTGGACCACGTGCGGCAGCTCCAACAGAGGAGCCAGCACCCAGGACTTGTCCTCGGCGACACGGCGGCGGGTGGGGCTGTTCATGACTCGGTGTTCCCTTCGGGACGGCGAGGGGGGTCTGACTGGGCTGCGGCCCGACCGGACTCGGTGCCTTGCTGGAGCGCTGCCCAGCGGGACGCCGTCTCCTCCGGGGAGCGCAGGTTGATCGTGCTGTCGTCGTGCGGGTCGGGCTGCTCCTCGGACGTCGGCCTGCGGCGCCGCCGGCGCGGCAGCTCACCGTCGGCCTGCGGGACTTCAGCGGACGGTGCGGACGGCGCGGTGGCAGGACGGGCAGCGGCCCCGGTGCCCCCGGCGACCCCGGT
>NZ_BMRP01000006.1:181558-191128 GCF_014648695.1 Streptomyces albospinus | reverse complement strand
GCCGCCGACGACGACCGGTCGCGCCCCCCGGCACCGGTGCCGGCGGCGGAACCGCGCGGCAGCGGCGCCATCACCGACATCGGCTGCGCCGCCTCGTCGAGCACGGTCAGCAGCGGATCACCCTGGATGTAGACCACGGCCCGCACCCCGCCGTACGGCGACGGCTCCACATGCACCCCGAACCCGTACTGCCGCACCAGCTGACCGGCGGCCGCGAAACCCGACCGCGGCGGATCGCCCAGCTGCGTCAGCAGCAGGCTCTCGTCACCCGCCAGCAGCTCCATCGCGTGCTTGATCTCGTCGTCGTGCATCCCGACGCCGTAGTCATCGATGATCACCGAAGCGCCGCGGTTGCCCTGCTGGAGCGTGACGGTCACCGGAAGTTCCCGGTGCGAGTGGTGCAGCGCGTTCGCCAGCAGCTCGGTGACGGTGATCGCGATCGGCTCGACGGCCCGCGCCACCACGGCGACCGGATCCCGCAGCTGATTGCTGACCTGCACCCGCTCGTAACCGCGCAGCCGCGACGTGGCGCCCACGACCAGCTCCGCGAGATACGAGTCCTCCCGCGTCAGCCCCGGCCACGCACCGCACACCACACCCGTCGCCTGCACCCGCCGCAGCGCCTGCTCGTTGAGGAAGTCCGCGTCCAGCAGATCCTGCGCGATCTGCGGGTCGTCGTACTTGTGCTGCATGTCCTGCAACGCCGTCTGGAGCCGGTACAGCAGTGCCTGAATCGTCGTCGTGGCCCCCCGCAGCGTCGACTGCGCCGCCGCGTCGACCCGCTGCCGCTCCTTGGTGATCGCCTCGCCGACCTGTTCCAGTACGCCGCTCAGCGCCTCATCGGTCTCCGACCCGGCGAACCGGCCGTCCAGCAGGCCCCGTACCGGCACGTGCGGATGGGCCAGCGCCATCGTCAGGTCGGGCAGCCGCGCCCCGGCCAGATGCCGGATCTCGGCCTCCGTGGCCCGCAGCCGGGCCGACAGCTCCGTGTTGCTGTGGAGCGTGGCGCTGCTGTGTTCCTCAGCGGCGGCCAGCCGCGCTCTCAGGGCCTTGCGCTGTCCGCTCGCCCGGATCGAGAGCGCCGCCAGCACCACGGCGGCGGCCGTACCTGCGCTGAGGCACCACAACAGCGCCTCGGGTATGGATGTCATCGGGATCCTCGTTTGGGGACTGACGGGGATGATGGCCGGCCGTCACGGCTGCCGTGCCGCCGATCATCACCGGATGCTACCTGCCACCTGACGCCGTGTGAGGGCCCTCGACGTGCAGCGACGGAGAAGTGTGGAAGGTCGCATTCAGCCGGTGATGACCGGTCGGTAACGTGATGCGGCCCCGCCATCCGGGGATGGCGGGGCCGTGGGTGGTGCGGGTGAGGTGAGGTCAGGCGGTCCGGAACCGCTCGTCCTTGACGGCACCGACGAACGCGGTCCAGCCGATGGCCGGGAAGACCAGGGCGGGGCCGTGCGGGTCCTTGCTGTCGCGGACGGGGACGACGCCGGGGAGGTCGTCGGAGACCTCGATGCAGTCGCCGCCCTTGTCGTCGCTGTAGCTGCTCTTACGCCACTGGGCGGCGCCAGGGAAGTCGTGAGCGACCTCGACGCAGCTGCCGCCGTTGTCGTCGCTGTAGCTGCTCTTGCGCCAACAGGCCGCGCTCAGGTCGTAGTCTCGCATCGTCTGTAGTCCTCAGCCGCCGATTCGATCAAGGCCAGGGACGCTTCCGGCGACAGCGAGGCGGCCCTGATGAGATCGTAGGCTTCCTGCGCCCGCTTCACCACTGCCGGATCGTCCAGCAAATTGCCTGAATACACGCCTTCTGTATAGGCAGTTGGTGGTGCGTCCTCGAACTCCATGAGCGCAAGCATCTTCCCCATGACCGGGTACGCACCTGCGGCATACGGCAGGACCTGCACCAGCATCTTCCGCTCGCGCGCGAGCGTCGCGATGCGCTTCAGTTGCTCTGCCATGGCGGCCGGGCCGCCCACCGGCACACGGAGCACGGACTCGTGCAGGATCGCCCAATACACGGGCCGCGTTGCCTCCTTGAGGATATGTGCCCGCTCCAGGCGGGCCCGGACCTTCTCCTCGATGTACTCGTCAGCCGCGAACGGGTTGCCCGCGAGCATGATGCCGTGGGCGTACGCAGGCGTCTGCAGCAGCCCAGGCACGATCATCGGCGCGAACTCGCAGATCTTGGTCGCCAACCGCTCCAGCTCCGCCACCGCCGCGAAGTAGTCCGGATACCGCTTGTCGTCGATCAGCTTCCGCCAGGCCCGCTCGAAAAAGCCGTCGGTTTGCAGTACCTCGTCGATCCGGATCGCCACATCCAGCTGCGGCCTGCGGATCGCCTGCTCGAACTGGCCGATGTAGCCGCCGGAGACGAACACCCGCCGACCCAGTTCGTTCTGGGTCAGTCCGGCGAGTTCCCTGCGGTACTTGAGCTCCGCGCCCCAGTGTTCCCATGCCGCCATGCGTGAGCCATCGGCCATGGCTAACTCCCTCTGCCTGCGCGGCAGTTGTAGTGCCGATCCCATTGCCCAGCGTAGTTCCGCAGCGTCACGCTCTGCTTGCGAACAGTGAAACCCCCACGGAAAGGGCGGACGATCATGCAGCAGCACCTCAAGGAAGTGGATGCCTTGACGACGGAACTGCGCGAGGCCCTCGCCCGCGCCGGAGTCGTCCTGCCGTCGCTCCGCCCCGACCCCGTCTCGATCGCGCACCGCTATATGCCGCCGCTCGTCGAATTGGGGCGGTGCTCGATGGAGGTCGCCCGGCAGCTGACCGCCGCGCTGGCGGAGCCCGCCCGGGGCGAGCGGCCCTGAGAGCCACCCGGGACCGCCGCCCTGCCGTCGTGCGGGAGAATGGCCGCATGAGTCTGTTCCGCGACGACGGCATCGTGCTGCGCACCCAGAAGCTGGGTGAGGCGGACCGGATCATCACCCTGCTCACCCGCGGCCACGGCCGGGTGCGGGCCGTCGCGCGCGGCGTACGGCGGACGAAGTCGAAGTTCGGGGCCCGGCTGGAGCCCTTCTCGCACGTCGATGTGCAGTTCTACTCGCGGGGCGGCGAGCTGGTCGGGCGCGGGCTGCCGCTGTGCACGCAGAGCGAGACGATCGCCGCGTACGGGGGCGCGATCGTCACCGACTACGCGCGCTACACGGCCGGGACGGCGATGCTGGAGACCGCCGAGCGGTTCACCGACCACGAGGGCGAGCCGGCCGTGCAGCAGTACCTGCTGCTGGTCGGCGGGCTGCGCACGCTCGCCAACGGGGAGCACGCGCCGCATCTGGTGCTGGACGCGTTCCTGCTGCGCTCGCTGGCGGTCAACGGCTACGCACCGAGCTTCGGTGCCTGCGCGCGGTGCGGTCTGCCCGGACCCAACCGGTTCTTCTCGGTGGCCGCGGGCGGCGTCGTCTGCGGGGACTGCCGGGTGCCCGGAAGCGTCGTACCCTCCTCAGAGGCCATCGGGCTTCTCGGCGCGCTGCTGACCGGCGACTGGGAGACCGCGGACGCCTGCGAGGCGCGGCATGTCCGGGAGGGCAGCGGCCTCGTCGCGGCGTATCTGCACTGGCATCTGGAACGGGGCCTGCGCTCCCTGCGTTACGTGGAGAAATAGCGCGGGCCGTCAATCGAGTCAACGATCTGCATAGGAGACTGGGGCGCATGGCAGTACGCGGGATTCTGGGCCGTAATCGACGTGAGTACGAGACGCCCGAGCCGCATCCGTCCGGCGCGCGCCCGCCGAAGATCCCCGGCGAGCTCGTCCCGAACCATGTCGCGATCGTGATGGACGGCAACGGCCGGTGGGCCAAGGAGCGCGGGCTGCCGCGCACCGAGGGCCACAAGGTCGGCGAGGGCGTCGTCCTCGACGTGCTCAAGGGCTGCATCGAAATGGGCGTGAAGAACCTCTCGCTCTACGCCTTCTCCACGGAGAACTGGAAGCGGTCGCCGGACGAGGTCCGCTTCCTGATGAACTTCAACCGGGACGTGATCCGGCGGCGGCGTGACGAGATGGACGCGCTGGGTATCCGCATCCGGTGGGTCGGGCGGATGCCGAAGCTCTGGAAGTCCGTCGTGCAGGAGCTCCAGATCGCCCAGGAGCAGACCAAGAACAATGACGCGATGACGCTGTATTTCTGCGTGAATTACGGCGGTCGGGCGGAGATCGCGGACGCCGCGGCGGCCATCGCGGCGGATGTCCGGGCCGGGAAGCTGGACCCGTCCAAGGTCAACGAGAAGACCGTCGCGAAGTACATGTACTACCCGGACATGCCCGATGTGGACCTCTTCGTCCGGCCGTCCGGCGAGCAGCGGACGTCGAACTACCTGATCTGGCAGAGCGCCTACGCCGAGATGGTGTTCCAGGACATCCTCTGGCCGGATTTCGATCGCCGGAACCTGTGGGACGCCTGCCTGGAATACGCGAAGCGGGACCGCCGCTTCGGGGCGGCGCCGATCGCCGAGGGCGAGTCGGCCACGTAAGCGGGCCCGCCCCGCGCCGAACGGCCCGCACAGCACGGAACGGCCGCCCCCGCCCGGAAGCGGAGGCGGCCGTTCCGGCCTGTCTGCGGCCCGTGGCTGCCCGCGGCTACTGCTTGGCCGCCGCGCGGTCCGCGCACTCGCCGCACGTACCGAAGATCTCGATGGTGTGCGCGACATCGCGGAAGCCGTGCTCGGCGGCGATCTGGTCCGCCCACTTCTCGACCGCGGGGCCCTCGACCTCGACGGCCTTGCCGCAGGCCCGGCAGACCAGGTGGTGGTGATGGTCGTCGGTGCTGCACCGGCGGTAGACGGCCTCGCCGTCGCTGGTCCGCAGCACATCGACCTCGCCGGCGTCGGCGAGGGACTGGAGCGTCCGGTAGACGGTGGTCAGCCCGACCGAGTCGCCCCGGTGCTTGAGCATGTCGTGGAGTTCCTGCGCGCTGCGGAACTCGTCGACCTCGTCGAGTGCGGCCGAAACCGCGGTCCGCTGCCGCGTCGACCGGCCGCGTACCGGAGATCCCGCGCTCGTCGCCACCGTTGCCTCCCTAGGACGTCAGGACTTGCCCTGCGCATGCGTCGGGCCATTGTGCCAGGTGATGACCGGAACCCTGGTGGGACACTTACCTCTATCAGTATCCCGGGCCGGCCGCCGCTACCCGTCGCAGATGCGCCACCCGCCCGTGTCCGGCCACCCGCCGCACGCGCTCACATGCTCACACCCTCACGTCGTCCGCCGGCACCCGGCCGGCGGGTACCTCCAGAGTGCACCCCTTGCCGGCCTCCGACGCTGCCCGGGCGCGTTTTTTCGCGAGCGGGGCGGCCAGCGCCGTGAACGCCGCGAAGAGCCCGATGGCGAACAGCACGATGGTCGCGCCGGACGGCACGTCGACGTAGTACGAGGTCGTGGTCCCGGCGACGGTGACCACCACGCCGATCCCCACCGCCGCGGCGAAGGTCACCGCGAAACTGCGGCTCAGCTGCTGGGCCGCCGCGACCGGGATCACCATCAGCGCGCTGACCAGCAGCAGGCCGACCACCCGCATCGCCACCGTCACGGTGACCGCGGCGGTCACCGCGACCAGCAGGTTCAGCAGCCGCACCGGCAGCCCCGTCACCCGGGCGAACTCCTCGTCCAGGCACACCGCGAACAACTGGCGGCGCAGCCCGACGGTGATCGCCAGCACCAGCGCGGCCAGCACGTAGATCGTCGTCATGTCCTGCGGCGAGACGGTGGTGATCGAACCGAAGAGGTACGTCCCGAGATTGGCGTTGGAGCCGGCGTCGGAGAGGTTCATCAGCAGCACACCGCCCGCCATGCCGCCGTAGAACAGCATGGCCAGCGCGAGATCGCCGCGGGTCCTGCCGTACCAGCGGATCAGCTCCATCACCACCGAGCCGAGGACGGCGACCGCGGTGGCCATCCACACCGGGCTGGCGTTCAGCAGGAAGCCGAGGCCGACGCCGGTGAGGGCGACATGGCCGATGCCGTCGCCCATCAGTGCCTGGCGGCGCTGGACGAGGTAGATGCCGATGGCGGGCGCGGTGACACCGACGATCAGGGCGGCGATCAGCGCCCGCTGCATAAAGGCGTAGTCGAGGATTTCCATCAGCTCAGCAGCCCCGTTCGAAGCGGTTCCGCGGACGCGTCGGCGTGCGGGTGGACGTGGTCGTGGCCGGGCAGTGCGTGCTGGCCGACGGCCTTGGGCGGCGGGCCGTCGTGGACGACGCAGCCGTCGCGCAGTACCACCGCGCGGTCGATCAGCGGCTCCAGCGGCCCCAGTTCGTGCAGTACCAGCAGCACCGTGGTGCCCCGGGCGACCTGCTCGCGCAGGGCGGCGGCCAGCACCTCCTGGCTGGCCAGATCGACCCCGGCCATCGGCTCGTCCATGATCAGCAGATCCGGTTCGCCGGCCAGCGCACGGGCGATCAGCACCCGTTGGTGCTGTCCTCCCGACAGCGCGTTGACAGAGTCCTTGGCCCGGTCCGCCATCCCGACCAGCTCCAGCGCGTGATGCACCGCGGACCGGTCGGCCCGGCGCAGGATCCCCAGCTTCGTACGGGCCAGCCGGCCGGCCGTGACCACCTCGCGGACAGTGGCGGGGACCCCGCCCGCCGCGGTGGTGCGCTGCGGCACATACCCGATCCGGGCCCAGTCCCCGAAGCGCCGGAACGGCGTCCCGAACAGCGACAGTTCACCGCCGGTCAGCGGGACCTGGCCGATCACCGACCGTACGGCGGTGGACTTGCCGGAACCGTTGGCGCCGAGCAGCGCCACGACCTCGCCCGGGCGCACGGTCAGATCGACCCCGCGCAGCACGGGCCGGGCGCCGAGCGACGCGGTGGCACCGCGCAGGGCTATGACAGGCTCGTCCTCCATGACGGGCGCGTCCTCTATGACGGGCTGGTCCGCTATGGCGGGCTGGTCCCTGTCCTTCATGTGCCGACCTCCGTCGTGCGGTACGTCTGACGTGTGCGGGGCGGCGCGCCGGGCCGCCGGCGCGCGGTCACTTGCTGCCGAGCGCCTTCTCCAGCGCCGCGAGGTTGGCGCGCTGGATGCCGAAGT
This sequence comes from Streptomyces albospinus, assembly GCF_014648695.1. Classification (GTDB taxonomy): domain Bacteria; phylum Actinomycetota; class Actinomycetes; order Streptomycetales; family Streptomycetaceae; genus Streptomyces; species Streptomyces albospinus. The sequence continues at coordinate 184,086 of NZ_BMRP01000006.1, read as the reverse complement.
AGTCCTTGCCGCGGGACTTGCCGGTGATCCCTTCGAGCGGGTCGAGGACGTCGGTCTTCAGATGCAGATCCCCGGCCAGGGCCTCGGCGGTGGCCGGGTTGGCGATGGTCTCGAAGAAGACCGTGGAGACATGGTGCTGCGCGGCGAGGGTGTGCAGGTCCTTGATGCGGTTGGCGCTGGGCTCGGACTCCGGGTCCAGGCCGCTGATCGCCTCCTCGGTCAGGCCGTACCGCTCGGCGAGGTAGCCGAAGGCCGCGTGGGTGGTGATGAACGTGTCCGAGGCCCGGTTCTTCAGCCCGTCCCGGAACTCCTTGTCCAGCCCGTCCAGCTTCTTGACCAGGGCGTCGGTGTTCTTCTGGTAGTCGGCCCTGTTCTTCGGGTCGGCCGCGGCGAGGGTCCGGTTGACACCCTTGGCGACCTCGGCGTACTTCACCGGGTCCAGCCAGATGTGCGGGTCCCGGCCCGGCTCGGACTCGGAGTGCGAGTGGTTGTCGCCGGTGGAGTGGTGGTGCCCGTCGACCTCGGTGCCGTGCGTTTCGAGGCCGGTGAGCGAGGCCGCGTCGGCGACGTTCTTGACGCCGGACTGCTTGATCGCGTCGTCCACGGCGGGTTGCAGGCCCTTGAGGTAGACGATGGCGCCGGACTCACCGAGCTGCGCGGTCTGCTTCGGGGTGAGCTCCAGGTCGTGCGGCTCGACGCCCGGCTTGGTGAGGTTGGACACCTCGACATGGGAGCCGCCGATCTGCTCGGCGAGGAACTGCATCGGATAGAAGGACGCCGTCACCTTCAGCTTGCCGTCGCCGGAGCGCCCGGCACCGGCGGTGGAGCAGGCGGAGAGGCTCAACAGGCCGAGGACCGCGGCTCCGGCTATGGCTGCGGTGGATATGTGCGGGCGTACGTTCATGACACTCATTTTCAACAAACATGGAAATGATTGTCAACAAAGTGCGCACCAGGTCACAGTGCGCCGCGGAAGCGGCCGGAACCGATTTGATCCGGGGGGTACGGCCGCCGGTACCCTGAACTATTCGCCCACCCGTCTCCCGAGCAACCCCCTCGTCGAGGCGCTACGCGCCGTCCTGTCCATTGTTCGTCGTCGTAATGAAGAGAGCACCGTGGCCGCCGACAAGATCGATACCATCGTCAGCCTGAGCAAGCGCCGTGGCTTCGTCTACCCCTGCAGTGAGATCTACGGCGGCTCCCGGGCTGCCTGGGACTACGGCCCCCTCGGCGTCGAGCTCAAGGAGAACCTCAAGCGCCAGTGGTGGCGCGCCATGGTCACCTCGCGCGAGGACGTCGTCGGTATCGACTCGTCGGTGATCCTGGCCCCCGAGGTATGGCAGGCGTCCGGCCACGTCGCCACCTTCACCGACCCGCTCACCGAGTGCACCTCCTGCCACAAGCGCTTCCGCGCCGACCACCTGGAAGAGGCGTACGAGGAGAAGCACGGCCGGCTGCCCGAGAACGGCCTCGCCGACATCAACTGCCCGCACTGCGGCAACAAGGGCGGTTTCACCGAGCCCAAGCAGTTCTCCGGCCTGCTCTCCACCCACCTCGGCCCGTCCCAGGACACCGCCTCGGTCGCCTACCTGCGCCCCGAGACCGCGCAGGGCATCTTCACCAACTTCGCCCAGGTGCAGCAGACCTCGCGCAAGAAGCCGCCGTTCGGCATCGCGCAGATGGGCAAGTCCTTCCGGAACGAGATCACCCCGGGCAACTTCATCTTCCGCACCCGCGAGTTCGAGCAGATGGAGATGGAGTTCTTCGTCAAGCCGGGCGAGGACGAGCAGTGGCACGAGTACTGGATGGAGCAGCGCTGGAACTGGTACCGCGACCTCGGCATCCGCGAGGAGAACATCCGCTGGTACGAGCACCCCGCCGAGAAGCTCTCGCACTACTCCAAGCGCACCGCTGACATCGAGTACCGCTTCCAGTTCGGCGGCTCGGAGTGGGGCGAGCTGGAGGGCGTCGCCAACCGCACCGACTACGACCTCTCCTCGCACTCCAAGGCGTCCGGCCAGGACCTCTCCTACTTCGACCAGGAGGCCGGCGAGCGCTGGACCCCCTACGTCATCGAGCCCGCGGCCGGTGTCGGCCGGGCGATGCTCGCCTTCCTCCTCGACGCCTACGTCGAGGACGAGGCGCCCAACGCCAAGGGCAAGATGGAGAAGCGCACGGTCATGCGCCTCGACCCGCGCCTGGCCCCGGTCAAGGCCGCGGTCCTGCCGCTGTCCCGCAACCCGCAGCTCTCTCCCAAGGCCAAGGGCCTCGCCGCCGACCTGCGCAAGAACTGGAACATCGAGTTCGACGACGCGGGCGCCATCGGCCGCCGCTACCGCCGCCAGGACGAGATCGGCACCCCGTTCTGCGTCACCGTCGACTTCGACACCCTCGACGACAACGCCGTCACGGTGCGCGAGCGCGACACGATGAAGCAGGAGCGCGTCAGCCTCGACCAGATCCAGTCCTACCTGGGTGGCCGCCTCCTCGGCTGCTGACCAGCCGCCCGCACGGCAACGACAGACGCC
>NZ_BMRP01000006.1:124301-181507 GCF_014648695.1 Streptomyces albospinus | reverse complement strand
GCGTTTTGCGTCTACAGGGCACGCACCGGGAGCGCGGGCGGCGTCCTGGGCCCTGCCGCCGAACTCCCGCCGTCCGCCCGAAACGCGGCCCGGGCGGCATCCGGCGTGTGCTCCCGCCGCGCCGGGCCACGGCCCTTGTGGTGGGTGTCCGAGGAGATGACCCTTGTGCTGGGCGTACGGGGGACTGGGCGTACGGGGGACTGGGTGTACTGGGGCTGGGTGTGCTGGCGTGCTGGGGGCGGCGGCCGGTACGGCGAGGGGGCGTGCTGGGGGGCGGCGTCCGGTACGGCGAGCGGCGTGCCAGACGGTTGGTGACAGGCGGGACTTCGACCGCAGGGTCTAGCCCCGCAGCCCCCGCATCACCAGATCGCGGACCGCCTCGAAGTCGGCGGTGATCTCCGGGCGGGACCACTCCGCGGCGTAACAGGGGTCGTGGAAACGGCCGGTGGCGGCGAAGACGGCATGGGCGGTGGTGGCGGGGGAGGGGGCGCGGAAGGTGCCCTCGGCGACGCCGGCCTCGATGATCGTGGCGAGCTGGGATTCGAGGTCGGTGACATGCCGGTCGACGACACCGCCGCTCTCACCGATCAACGTCATATACGTGGCGAAGAGTTCGGGGTCGTCACCGGCCTTGTGCCGCTTCGCCTCGAAGAGGGCGGCGAGCCAGCGGCCCAGCCGGTCGTCGGCCGGACCCCCGTCCGTGACGATGGCTGCCAGCTGCTCGCTCGTACGGTCCAGCCAGCGCGCCGTGACCGCCTCCCGCAACGCCGTCTTCGTACGGAAGTGGCGGTAGACGCTGCCGTGGCTGACGCCCAGGGCGCGCGCGACGTCCACCACCGTGGCCTTGGCCGGGCCGTAACGGCGCAGCACCTCCTCGGTGGCTTCGAGGATGCGCTCGGGGGTCAACGTCTCGGGGGGCATGGAACGGGCCGGCCTTTCGGGGAGGGGGCGGGGCGGGACGGCAGGGGTGGCGGTGGCAGGGACGTGGGGACAGAGACGGCGGTGGGCAACCGGTGGGCGCCCGGTGGTGGGCAGCCGACGGGTGTCCGGTGGTGGGCAACCGACGGAGGCCTGGTGGTGGGCAACCGACGGAGGCCTGATGGTGGGCACTCGACGGACGCCTGATGGTGGGCAACCGACGGGTGTCCGGTGGCGGGTACCTGGCTGGTGCCCGGCCGGGGGGTCGCGCGTCTCGGCTCTCTATGGACGGTACCCGCGATCCGCTCTCCCCGGGGGCCTCCCCCTCCCCCCACCCCTCCCCCTCGCGTGTGCCTCGACGCACGGGCTCTCGTACGCCCTGACACGGGCCCGCCTGCGCCCGGGCAGGGCCTCCGTGTGCCTCGGCGCGAGCTCGCGTACGCCCCGACAAGGACTCGCCTGCGCCGTGGCGCGAGCCTGCGTGCGCCTCGGCACGGACCCCGGCTGGCGAACTCCAGCCAGGGGAGCCCAGGCACGGGAGCCCCAGGCAAGAAGCCCAGCCAACGAACGCCGGCTGCGCAAGCCCTGCCGCGCGAGCCCCGGGTACGGACCCCGGCCGACGAACTCCGGCCATGGGAGCCCCCGGCACAGGAGTCGCAGGCACGAACTCCAGCCCTGAGCTTCGAGCGAGCCATCCTCAGCCGGCAGGCGCGCCGAGTGCGGGATCGCCGACGGCCATCGGCCAGCGGCTCGCTTACTGGGCCCTCGGCAACCCTCAGCTGATGCCTGGCCGGTGGGACCGTGAGCGGTGTGCGATCGGCGGGCGTCGGCGTGACCCCATGGCCTCTCCCTCGCCCCGTAGCTATAGCCATAGCCCCACGTCGACCGAAGTCCCTTTCCCTTCCGCCTGGTTCCGGAGCCCACCCGTTTCCTGCCATGTCTCGTTGCCGCTTGCCGCTTGCCGCTTGCCGCTTGCCGCTTGCCGCTCGGCGAAGCCTCGCAGCGCCGGGTGTCGAGAGCTCAAGCGACTGCCGGGCGGGGCGGTCGGGTCTGGGGAGGTGCCCCAGCCTGGCGCTCCGTGGGGGGCTCGGTGGTACGGCGCTTGCCGTCGCTCGTCGGTCGCCGCTCGTCGGTCGCCGCTCGGCGGGTGTCGGTCGGCGGGTGTCGCTCCTCTCTGTTGTCAGTGTTCGCTGTCCAAGTGGGCCATCTGGACTGCCGGGTAGCGGTCGCCTGCGGCGGCGCCGGCGGGGATGGCCTGCTCGATGGCGGTCAGGTCGGCGGCGTCCAGGGTGACGTCCAGGGCGCCGAGGGCCTCGGTGAGGCGGTCGCGGCGGCGGGCGCCGACCAGGGGGACGATGTCCTCGCCGCGGGAGAGAACCCAGGCGATGGCGGTCTGGGCGACCGAGATGCCCTTCTGGTCGGCGATCTTGCGGAGTGCGTCCACGAGGTCGAGGTTGCGGTCCAGGTTGTCGCCCTGGAAGCGCGGTGACATCCCGCGGAAGTCGTTGGCGGCGAGCTTGCGGTCACGGGTGAAGTGGCCGCTGATCAGGCCGCGGGAGAGCACTCCGTAGGCGGTGATGCCGATGCCCAGTTCGCGGGCGGTGGGGAGGATCGCGTCCTCGATGCCGCGGGAGATGAGGGAGTACTCGATCTGGAGGTCGGCGATCGGGGCGACGGCGGCGGCCCGGCGCAGGGTGTCCGCGCCCACCTCGGAGAGGCCGATGTGGCGGACGTGGCCGGCCGCGACCAGCTCGGCGATGGCGCCGACGGTCTCCTCGATCGGGACGTCGGGGTCGACACGGGCGATCCGGTAGATGTCGATGTGGTCGGTGCCCAGGCGCTGGAGGGAGTACGCGGCGAAGTTCTTCACCGCGGCGGGCCGGCCGTCATAGCCGCTGAAGCCGCCCTCGACGGTGCGCAGGGCGCCGAACTTGACGCTGGTCAGGGCCTTTTCGCGGGCGGCGGCGGGGGCCGTCCGCAGGGCTTCGTTGATGAGGAGTTCGTTGTGGCCCATGCCGTAGAAGTCGCCGGTGTCGAGGAGGGTGATGCCGGCGTCGAGGGCGGCGTGGATGGTGGCGAGGGATTCGGCGCGGTCGCTGTCGCCGTAGAGGGCGGACATGCCCATGCAGCCGAGGCCGAGGGCGGAGGTCTGCGGGCCGGTGGTGCCGAGGGTGCGGGTCTGCACGGCGTGCTCCTGAGGGGAGGGAGGGGCGGTGGGTGGCTGGTGTGCAGCCGTGTATTCACCATGACATGACGGCTGACAGATTTCAATATTTGTCAGTCGTAAGGGTGAGGGTGGGTGGTGGGGGGTGGGGAGCGGGCCGTGGTGGAAGGGCGCGGCTCGGGCCTCAGCTCAGGGTGCGGGGGAGGCGGAAGCCGAGCAGGGTCGTGCCCAGGACGATCAGGAGCTGGGTCAGCACGGCGGCGAGCAGGGCGTCGCGGATGCCGGCGGAGGGGAGCAGGGCGAGGAAGAGGGTGCCCAGCGTGGCCACGCCGAGGGCGAGACCGGACTGCTGCGTGGTGACCATGACGCCGCCGCCCACGCCCGCCTGTGCCACCGGCAGCTCGCTCAGCACGATCCGCACCACGACCGGCAGCAGCATGCCCTGCCCGATGCCCAGCATCGTCATGCTCGGTGCCAGCTCCATGACCGAGATGTGCGGCCAGCCGGCGTGGACGGTCAGGGCCAGGGCGAGCAGCCCGGCGCCCTGGATCAGCGAGCCGGTGATCACCACCCGCCGGCCGAAGCGCTGCACCAGCCGCGGCCCGGCCAGCGAGGCGAGGAAGAAGGCGAGGCAGAGCGGGGCGAGCGAGATGCCGGCGGCGAGCGGGCCGTAGCGGAGGCCGGTCTGGAGAGCCACCGCCACCACGAACATGAAGCCGCCGAAGCCGACCGAGAACGGGATCATCATGGACAGGCCGCTGTGGACGGAGGGGATGCGGAGGAGGGACGGCGGCACGAGGGGGGTGCGGCCGGACCGCTCGGCGCGGCGCTCGACGGCGATGAACGCGGCGGCCGAGAACGGGAAGACCGCCAGCAGCAGCCAGGACCACACGGGCCAGCCGGCGGCGCGGCCCTCGGTGAGCGGCAGCAGCAGGGCGATCAGGGAGGTGGCGAGCAGCGCGGTGCCGGGGCCGTCGACGCGGCTGGGGTGCGGGGACCGGGTCTCGGGGACCGTACGGGCCGCAAGTAGCCAGGCCACCACGGCGATCGGGACGTTCACCAGGAACACCGCCCGCCAGCCGGTGCCGGCCAGGTCGACCGAGACCAGCAGCCCGCCGAGCACCTGGCCGACGGCGCTGGAGACGCCGGCCGTGCCGCCGTAGAGGCTGACGGCCTTGGCGCGCCGCTTGCCGGTGGTGGTGGCCTGGATGGTGGCCAGTACCTGCGGCAGCAGCAGGGCGGCTGCCGCGCCCTGGGCGACCCGGGCGATCACCAGTGTCCAGGCGTCGGGAGCCAGTCCGCAGGCGAGCGAGGTGAGACCGAAGGTGGCCAGGCCCCAGAGGAACAGCCGGCGTCGGCCGGCGATGTCGCCGAGCCGTCCGCCGAGCACGAGCATCGTGGCGTAGGCGACGCCGTAGCCGGCGACGACCATTTCCAGCAGTGCGGGACCCGCGTGCAGGTCGTGGTCGATGGTCGGCAGGGCGACGTTGACGATAAAGAAGTCGATCATCGGAAGGGCCGCGCCCAGGAGGACGGTCAGCAGGCCCAGGGGGGTCAGCAGCGGGGTGGGTGCCGTACGGTGCCGGGCAGCCGGGGTGGGTGCCGCCGGTGTGGTGCGCTGTATCTGGGTTTCGGTCACGCACTAGACGATCGCGGCTGGCTCAGAGGGGTACCAGAGTGTCCTTATCCTGGTATCAGCGCTACCTGGCAACCGGCTGGGCTCTGCGGCAGGCTGGGTGCATGAGCGTGGATGCGACCGATGTGGCAGTGGCGGCGGGGCCGACCGGACCGGGCGGCGCCGCGGATGTGACGGTACGGCAGGGTGCCACAGGTGGCGGTGGCGGCGCAGCCCCGCGGGCCGGCGACGCCATCCGGCGGGCGGAGTTGGCCGCGTTCCTGCGCAGCCGGCGGGAGCGGATCACCCCGGAGCAGGTCGGCCTGCCGCGTGGCAGCCGGCGGCGCACCCCCGGGCTGCGCCGCGAGGAGGTCGCGCATCTCGGCGCGGTCGGCGTGACCTGGTACACCTGGCTCGAACAGGGCCGGGACATCCACGTCTCGCCGCAGGTGCTGGACGCGGTGGCCCGCGCGCTGCTGCTGGACCGCGCCGAGCGCAGCCATCTCTTCGCGCTCGCCGGGGCGATCGACCCGCTGCCGGGCAAGGAGTGCACGGGCGTTCCGCTGGCGTTGCGTCAGATCCTGCACCAGCTCGCGCCGTTCCCCGCGGTGGTGCAGAACAGCCGGTTCGACATCCTCGCCTACAACAGCACGTACGGGCAGCTGATGTGCGACCTCGACGCGCTGCCCGAGGAGGACCGCAACTGCATGTGGCTGGCGTTCACCCACCCCGGGTGGCGGGCCACGCTCGCCGACCGGGAGGCCACGGTCCGGACCATGACCGCCAAGTTCCGCGCCTCGATGGCCGAGCACGTCGCGGAGCCGGCGTGGAAGGCGCTGGTGACGCGGCTGACCGAGGCGTCGCCGGAGTTCCGCGAGATCTGGGCGCAGCACGAGGTCGAGCGCCCGGCGAGCGCCCTCAAGGTCTTCCGGCACCCGAAGGTCGGCCTCCTCCAGCTGACCGGCACGAATCTGTGGACGGGGCCGAATCCCGGGCCGAAGGTACTGGCGTACACCCCGGTCGACGACGTGTCCCGGGAGCGGCTGGAGCAACTGGAGAAGCTGGCGTTCGGCCAGGAGTGACCGGGCGGGGCCGCGGGCCGAGACTCGGCGCCCGCCCGGCGCTGCCCGCGGGCTACGATTCCGCGCCCGCCCGGCGCTGCCCGCGGGCCGTCTCGTCCTCGAAGAGCGCCGCGGTGCGCCGGGCGGTGGCGCGTGCCCAGCGGCCGGTGGTCAGGGCGCCGAGGAGGAGGATCCCGGCGCCGCAGCCGGTGACGATCCACCAGGCGGGGCGGCCGGCCGCGAGGAAGGCGGCGCGGGTGGCGCCGAGATGTGCTCCGCCGGCCAGGACGGCGCCGATCACCGCGACGCCCAGCGACTGCCCGACCTGCCGGCTGGTGGAGGCCACCGCCGCCGCCACCCCGGCCTGCGCGCGCGGCATACCGGACACCGCGGTATTGGTGATAGGGGCGTTGACCAGGCCGAATCCGATGCCGAAGAGGACGTAGCCGGTGAACAGCAGGGCGGTGACCGACTCGGCGTCGAACGCGGCGAAGAGCAGACCGCTGGCGGCCGTCGCCGTACCGGCGAGCAGCAGCGGCAGCCGGGGGCCGCGGCCGGCGACCAGCCGTCCGGAGAGCGGTGCGAAGACGAGGGTCATCCCGGCCATCGGGAGCATGTAGAGGCCGGCGTCCGGGGCGGACAGTCCGCGGATGTTCTGGAGGTAGAGGGTGTTGACGAAGAGGAAGCCGCCGAGTGCGGCGAAGGCGCAGACCGCTGTGACGGTGGCGCCGCTGAACGGGACACTGTGGAAGAACCGCAGGTCGATGAGGGGTTCGCGGCGCCGGCGCTCGTAGCCGACGAGGGACGCCAGGGAGGCCGCCGCCACCAGCACGAACGACAGGATCTCCGCGGAGGTCCAGCCGGTCTCCGGGGCCTGGATGATCGCGTACGTCAGGGAGCCGAGCAGCGCGATCACCAGCAGCTGCCCCACCACGTCCACCCGGCGGGGCCTGGGGGCGCGGGACTCCGGGACGTACCGCAGGGTGAGGAACAGCGCCAGGGCGCCGATCGGCACGTTGATCCAGAAGATCGACCGCCAGCCGACGCTCTGCACCAGCAGCCCGCCGATCACCGGCCCGGCCGCCATGCTGATGCCGACCACGCCGCCCCACACCCCGATGGCGCGGGCCCGCTCCCGGGGGTCGGTGAAGGTGTTGGTGATGATCGACATCGCGACGGGGGTGAGCATCGACCCGCCGACCGCCTGCACCATCCGGAAGACCACCAGCCACTCCAGGCCGGGCGCCAGACTGCACAGCAGCGACCCGATCGCGAAGACCACCAGCCCGACGGTGAAGATCCGGCGGCGGCCGAGGCGGTCCGCGGTCGAGCCGGACAGCATCAGCAGCGACGCCAGGACCAGGGTGTAGGCGTCGATCGTCCACTGCATCCCGGAGACGGAGGCGCCCAGCTCGTGCTGCATGGTCGGCAGCGCGACGTTGAGGACGGTGTTGTCGAGGCTGACGATCAGCAGGCTCAGGCAGCAGATCGCCAGGACCAGCAGACGGCGACGGCGGCTGACGACGGACATGGTTGAACGCTACAACGATCCCCGTCGGGCGTACCCGGCGGGGCAACTCGCCGGGTGCGGGACAATGGGGTCCATGACTTCGCTGCAAATCGGCCCGCACACGGTGCAGCCCCCCGTGGTGCTCGCGCCCATGGCCGGGATCACCAACGCCCCGTTCCGGACGCTGTGCCGGGAGTTCAGCGGCGGCAAGGGCCTCTTCGTCAGCGAGATGATCACCACCCGGGCGCTGGTCGAGCGCAACGAGAAGACCATGCAGCTGATCCACTTCGACGCGAGCGAGCAGCCGCGCTCGATCCAGCTGTACGGCGTCGACCCGGCCACCGTCGGCAAGGCCGTCCGCATGATCGCGGAGGAGGACCTGGCCGACCACATCGACCTGAATTTCGGCTGCCCGGTCCCGAAGGTGACCCGCAAGGGCGGCGGCTCCGCCCTCCCCTACAAGCGGAACCTGCTCCGCGCCATCCTGCGCGAGGCGGTCAGCGGTGCCGGTGACCTGCCCGTCACGATGAAGATGCGCAAGGGAATCGACGACGACCACATCACCTTCCTCGACGCCGGCCGGATCGCCGTCGACGAGGGCGTGACCGCCATCGCGCTGCACGGCCGCACCGCCGCCCAGCACTACGGCGGCACCGCCGACTGGGACGCCATCGCGCGCCTCAAGGAGCATGTCCCGGAGATCCCGGTGCTCGGCAACGGCGACATCTGGTCCGCGGACGACGCGGTGCGGATGATGCGGCAGACCGGCTGCGACGGCGTCGTGGTCGGCCGCGGCTGCCTGGGCCGCCCCTGGCTCTTCGGCGACCTGGTCGCTGCCTTCGAGGGCACCGGCGCGCCCGCCGCGCCGACCCTCCGCGAGGTCGCCGCGGTCATGGTCCGGCACGCCGCGCTGCTCGGCGAGTGGATCGGCGACGGGGCCCGCGGCGTCATCGACTTCCGCAAGCACGTCGCCTGGTATCTGAAGGGCTTCGCGGTCGGCTCGGAGATGCGCAAGCGGCTGGCGATCAGCTCGTCGCTCGCCGAACTGGAGGACGGGCTGGGCGAGTTGGACCTCGACCAGCCGTGGCCGGAGGGCGCCGACGGACCGCGCGGCCGGACCTCGGGCAACAACCGCGTGGTGCTGCCCGACGGCTGGCTGCGGGACCCGTACGACTGCGCCGGCGTCGGCGAGGAAGCGGAGCTGGACACCTCCGGCGGCTGACCGCGGGCGGGATCCGGGTGCCGGCCCCGGGGCGGTGGCGCCGTCCGGGTGTACGGCGTGATGTCCCGGCGGCCGTCCGGCCGGGCCCCCGTTACCGTGTGCAGCCCATGTGCCCCCGTGCGGCGTGCGCGTCGGGCGGCCGGGTGCGGGAGAGGTGAGGGAGATGCCGTGGTGAGCGGGCACCGCTCCGTCGAGGACATGGAGCAGGCGGTACGGGCCAGGCTCGGCGACAGCCCCGTCCGGCACGAGCGGATGGCCGCGGTCGCGAGCCTCTACCGCGCCGCGGCGTCCGTGCGGCAGCACTTCGAGAACTCGGTGCTGCGCGGTGCCGACCTGACCTGGACCTCGTTCGTCGTGCTGTGGGTGGTGTGGATCCGGGGCGCCTGGGAGACCCGCCGGGTCGCCGAGGAGGCCGGCATCTCCAAGGGCACCCTCACCGGCGTCGCCCGCACCCTCCAGTCCCGCGGCCTCGTGGCACGCACCCCGCATCCCACCGACGGCCGGCTCGCGCTGCTCTCCCTCACGCCCGAGGGCGAGGCGCTGATGGCCCGGACCTTCCCGGAGTTCCACGCCGAGGAGGCGTTCGTGACCGAGGAGCTCACGGACGACGAGGCGCTGACCCTGGCGGAGCTGCTGCGGCGGATCGTCACCCAGGTGGAGACCCGCGGCGCGGAGCGGCGGCTGGAACTGCTGGACGGGGCGGACCCGGCACCGCGCAGGAGCGGGCGGCGGGCGAAGGCGTAGCCGGTCCGGCGGTCAGCCGCCCGGCCGGCCGGGCGCGCCCGCGGCCACCAGCCCGGCCGCCCCCAACCGCCGGTAGCGCGCGAGCAGCTCGCCGAGTACCCGCTCCGCGTCCGGGCCGTCCGGCGTATAGATCCACAACTTGGTGCCGGGCGCCTCGGCCGGGGTGAAACCCGTCGCGGTGATCGTCACCTCGCGGCCGTCGACCGTACGGAAGGCCTTGCGGTGGGTGGCCGGCGCCAGGACATCGTGCCGGGCCCACATCTCCGCGAACAGCGGGCTGGCCGCGGAGAGTCTACGGATATACGCCTGCCATTGCGGGTCCTGGAGCCGGCGGCCGAATTCGGCGCGCAAGTGGCCCACCATGAAAGAGACCTCGCGCTCCCAGTCGACCAGCGGCTGGGATTCCCTTTCCGCGGTGAAAAGCCGCCACAGCACATTCCGTTCCGGTGGTGGCAGCAGCACCATCCGGGGATCCAGTGCGGCATAGGCGTCGTTGAATGCCAGGACGTCATAGCGGGCGCCGACCAGGCCCGCCGGAAGCGGGTTCAGCGAATCCAGAATGGTGTGCAGCGCCTTTGCGCCGGGCGGAACCGGAATCTCCGCCGCGGGGGATTCGGCGGAGCCGGCGGCTCCGGGGACGTCCGCGAGCCGGCGCAGATGTTCGCGCTCCGCCGGGCCGAGCAGCAGCGCACCGGCGATGGCGTCCAGCACCTGGACGCTCGGGTTGATCGCCCGGCCCTGTTCCAGCCAGGTGTACCAGGCCACGCCGACGCCCGCGCGCTCGGCGACCTCCTCCCGGCGCAGGCCCGGAGTACGCCGCCGCGGACCGCCGGGCAGGCCCACGTCCTGGGGGGTGATGCGCTCCCGGCGGAGCCGCAGGAACGCGGCGAGTTCACCGCGCCGGGCGGCTGCGGCGGATGCGGAACGGGTGGTCGCTGACACCGGCCCATCATGCGGGACGCCCGCCGGCCGGTGCCAGATACCGCCGGTACCAGGATCACTGGATCTCTGGTACCGGAATGCGCCGGTCGTGACCATCGCTGCCATGAACGAGATCACCGATGAACGGACTTCCCGTGCCGCGGATTTCGCCTGTGGGGCGCGGCCGGCGCCCGGGAAGCGCCGGCACCACCGCACCGCCGGAAAAGCGAGAACAAAGGCGAGTGGAAGGGCGAGTGGAAGGGCGAGTGGAAGGGCAGGCGGCGGAACAGCCGGCAATACGGGACTCCTTGTCGTCATCCTCGGCGCGGTATTCATGGCGCTGCTGGACGCGACCGTCGTCAATGTCGCCACCCCGACGATGCGGACCGGCCTCCACGCCTCCGGCTCCGCACTCCAGTTGATCGTCTCCGGCTACACGATCTCCTATGCGGCGCTGCTGATCACCGGCGCCCGGCTCGGTGCCCGGCACGGTTTCCGCAGCGTGTTCCTGACCGGGCTGGCCCTGTTCACGCTGGCGTCGGCCGGCTGCGGACTGGCGCCGGACGCCGGGGCACTGATCGGCGCCCGCGTGGTGCAGGGCCTCGGGGCCGGGCTGATGGTGCCGCAGATCTACAGCCTCATCCAGCTGGCCTTCGAAGGGCGGGCCAGGGCACGGGCGTTGAGCCTGTACGCGGCGGTGATCGCGGTGGCCGTCGTGGTCGGCCAGGTCGCCGGCGGGCTGCTGGTCAGCGCCGATCTGTGCGGCACCGGCTGGCGCCCGGTCTTCCTGCTGAACGTGCCCGTCGGGCTGGCGCTGCTGGCCGCCGCGGTGCGGCTGCTGCCGCCCGCCCTGCCGCGCCCGTCCGGGGGCCCGGACCTGCCCGGACTGGTCACGCTGACCGCCGCGCTCCTGCTGCTGGTCGTACCGCTGGTGCTGGGTCACGAGCAGCACTGGCCGCGGTGGACCGCGGTCTGCCTGATCGCCGCGGCCCCGGTCCTCGGGGTGTTCGTCCTCGTCGAGCGGGCGGTGGCCCGGCGCGGCGGCGCACCGCTGGTGCCCGGCCGGGTGCTGCGCTCCCCGCACCTGGTGTACGGCGCGGCGGCGCTGTTCTTCTGCACGGCGGGCTACGCGGGGTTCCTCTTCTCCCTCTCCCAGCACCTCCAGTCGGGCCTCGGCGAGTCCCCGATCCGCGCCGGGCTGGCCTTCGTGCCGCTGGCCCTCGGCGTCGCCACCGGCAGCCTCACCTGGCAGAAGCTGCCCGCCCGTTGGCAGCTGCCGCTGATCGCCGCCGCCTGCACCCTCGCCGCGGCCGGCTACCTCGGCATCGGGCTGGCCCTGCGGACGGGCGGCGCGGGCGGTTGCGCACTGCCGCTGCTCCAACTCGTCTGGGGGCTCGGCCTCGGCTACACCACCAGCCCGCTGCTGACCCTCGCGCTGTCCCGGATCGTCCCGGCGGACGCCGCGGACGCCAGCGGGGTGCTGACCACCGTCCCGCAGATCGCCCAGGTGGTGGGGGTGGCGGCGTACGGCAGCGTCTTCCTGGCCCGCGCCGACCACCCCGGCCGGCCGGCCGCCGCCGCCTCGGCGCAGGCCCTCTACGCGACCGCCCTCCCGGTGACGGCCGGCGCCCTGCTCGGCGCCCTGGCACTGCTCCCGCTGCTGTGCCGGCGAGGTGCCGCCGCCGAGGGAGGGGAGTGAGGCCCGGTATACGACACGGGGTGCCGAGGTGGCGTTCCCGCAGCCGGGGAACTATGGCCTGATACCGGCGTCCGGCGCTCCCCGGCCGGTGGCGCGCCGGAACGCCGGGATCGGGGCGGAACCGGCGCCGGCCGCCGTGGCGCGCGTGCGTCGCGGCGGCGCCGTGCTGCGCGCCGGGTCGGCTGCGGGGTCGCGACCGGCGCCGGGGCCGAACGGGAGCGGTGGGTGGCCGAATTGCGTGCGGATCGTCCGGCCGTACGGGAACGGGCGCGCACACCGGCCGACGCATCCCTTGATCAACTAGCCGAAGCGGGTCCAAATGATGGGACCCGGTCACACATGAGCGCGTGATTCTCGCCACCCCTGATAAGGGTCCCGCTCAGATGAGCGCTAGGAGTCGGACTCCACCTCTCGCAATGGTGGCACCGGGTGCCATCCGCCATCTGTTCAACTCCTCAATCCATTCGTTGCACTGCGTAGAACTTCATCGCCCTGTCGACTGCACACCGCAACCATCCATTCAGGAAGTAAACAACGGCAAACCCCCATGATCACTTTCGATCTACTGGCGGACGTCGGGTTACGCACGTATGTCGACCAAGTGGACGTACCCATACGCCTTCGATCTGGGTATGTTCCTCGCCGTCAGGGCAGCCCGTCGGCGAGGAGTCAGACCCGTGCCGGAAACACAAGATCCCCACGTAAGCCAGTCTTCTTCCGTGAAGTTCGTCTACGACTTCACCGAGGGCAACAAGGACCTCAAGGACCTCCTCGGTGGCAAGGGCGCCAACCTCGCGGAGATGACCAACCTGGGACTTCCCGTCCCTCCGGGCTTCACGATCACCACCGAAGCCTGCAAGGTCTACCTGGAGAGCGGCACCGAACCGGCGGCACTCCGTGCCGAGGTCTCCGAGCACCTCAATGCGCTTGAGCAGCAGATGGGCAAGAAGCTCGGCCAGGCCGACGACCCGCTGCTCGTATCCGTGCGTTCCGGGGCGAAGTTCTCGATGCCCGGCATGATGGACACCGTCCTCAACATCGGCCTCTCGGATGCGTCGGTTTCCGGCCTCGCCGCTCAGGCCGGCGACGAGCGGTTCGCGTGGGACTCGTACCGCCGCCTCATCCAGATGTTCGGCAAGACCGTGCTGGGCGTCGACGGCGAGCTCTTCGAGGAGGCGCTGGAGGAGGCCAAGCGGGACAAGGGCGTCACCGTCGACGTCGACCTGGACGCCGCCGATCTCCGCGCGCTGGTCGAGCAGTTCAAGCAGATCGTCGCCAAGGAGACCGGGCGGGACTTCCCGCAGGACGCCCGCGAGCAGATGGACCTGGCCATAAGGGCCGTCTTCGACTCGTGGAACACCGACCGCGCCAAGCTCTACCGCCGCCAGGAGCGCATCCCCGGCGACCTCGGCACGGCCGTCAACGTCTGCTCCATGGTCTTCGGCAACCTCGGCCCCGACTCCGGCACCGGCGTCGCCTTCACCCGCGACCCGGCCAGCGGCCAGCAGGGCGTCTACGGCGACTACCTCCAGAACGCGCAGGGCGAGGACGTCGTCGCCGGCATCCGCAACACCGTCCCGCTCGCCGACCTCGAGAACATCGACAAGGCGTCGTACGACGAGCTGATGCAGATCATGGAGACGCTCGAAACGCACTACAAGGACCTGTGCGACATCGAGTTCACCATCGAGCGCGGCAAGCTGTGGATGCTCCAGACCCGGGTCGGCAAGCGCACCGCCGGCGCCGCGTTCCGGATCGCCACCCAGCTCGTCGACCAGGGCCTGATCGACGAGGCCGAGGCGCTCCAGCGGGTCACCGGCGCGCAGCTGGCCCAGCTGATGTTCCCCCGCTTCGACCTGAGCGCGAAGTCCGACCTGCTCGGCCGCGGCATCGCCGCCTCCCCGGGCGCCGCCGTCGGCAAGGCCGTCTTCGACTCGTACACCGCCGTCAAGTGGTCCCGGTCCGGCGAGAAGGTCATCCTGATCCGCCGCGAGACCAACCCCGACGACCTCAACGGCATGATCGCCGCCGAGGGCATCCTCACCTCCCGCGGCGGCAAGACCTCGCACGCCGCCGTCGTCGCCCGCGGCATGGGCAAGACCTGTGTCTGCGGCGCCGAGGAGCTGGAGGTCGACACCAAGTCCCGCCGGATGACGACCCAGGACGGGACCGTCGTCGAAGAGGGCGACGTGGTCTCCATCGACGGCTCCACCGGCAAGGTCTACGCGGGTGAGGTGCCGGTCGTGCCGTCCCCGGTCGTGGAGTACTTCGAGGGCCGCATGCACGCCGGCGCCGAGGACGCCGACGAGCTGGTCAAGGCCGTCCACCGGATCATGGCGTACGCGGACCGGGTGCGCCGGCTGCGCGTACGGGCCAACGCCGACAACGCCGAGGACGCCGCCCGCGCCCGCCGGTTCGGTGCCCAGGGCATCGGCCTGTGCCGCACCGAGCACATGTTCCTCGGCGAGCGCCGGGAGATGGTCGAGCGCCTGATCCTCGCCGACACCGACGCCGACCGGGAGGCCGCGCTCACCGAGCTGCTGCCGCTCCAGAAGACCGACTTCATCGAGCTGTTCGAGGCGATGGACGGGCTGCCGGTGACCGTCCGGCTGCTGGACCCGCCGCTGCACGAGTTCCTGCCCGACATCACCGAGCTGTCGGTCCGGGTCGCGCTCGCCGAGGCCCGCAAGGACGCCAACGAGAACGACCTCCGGCTCCTCCAGGCCGTGCACAAGCTGCACGAGCAGAACCCGATGCTGGGTCTGCGCGGCGTCCGCCTCGGCCTGGTCATCCCCGGCCTGTTCGCCATGCAGGTACGGGCCATCGCCGAGGCCGCCGCCGAGCGCAAGAACGCCAAGGGCGACCCGCGCGCGGAGATCATGATCCCGCTGGTGGGCACCGTCCAGGAGCTGGAGATCGTCCGCGAGGAGGCCGAACAGGTCATCGCCGAGGTCGAGAAGCGCTACGGCGTCAGCCTCAAGCTCACCCTCGGCACGATGATCGAGCTGCCCCGCGCCGCGCTGACGGCCGGCCAGATCGCCGAGTCCGCCGACTTCTTCTCCTTCGGCACCAACGACCTCACGCAGACCGTCTGGGGCTTCTCCCGCGACGACGTGGAGGCCAGCTTCTTCACCGCGTACCTGGAGAAGGGCATCTTCGGCGTCAGCCCGTTCGAGACCATCGACAAGGACGGCGTGGGCTCGCTGGTCCGCAACGCCGCGGCGGCCGGCCGCGCCACCCGCCCCGACCTCAAACTCGGGGTCTGCGGTGAGCACGGCGGCGACCCGGAGTCGGTCCACTTCTTCCACGAGGTCGGACTCGACTACGTCTCCTGCTCGCCGTTCCGCATCCCGGTCGCACGACTGGAGGCGGGCCGCGCGGCGGCGGAGGCCAAGGGCAGCGACAGCCGCTGACCCGACGGGGCATCCGCCCCACGAACCACCGGAGACGGCGGCCGGGCACCTTGACCCTCATGCCCGCCCGTCGGCTCCGGCACCGCAACGAGGGCGGCACCTGTGCGGAGGTGCCGCCCTCGGTCTTGCGGCCTGCGGGAACTCTTGGATCACGGCTTTGACCTGCGAAAACCACGCGCAGTGCTGGTCGGTGTTCTCCGGGGGTTTCCTGGTCCTTGTGCCCTGGTCGTGCCCCGGGGGTGCGGAGACAGGGCACACGACACCCCGGCCCGCCGCGATGAGCGGCGAGCCGGGGCCTATCTGTTGCGGGTGCGGTGAGGTGAGGTGAGGTGCCGGCCTACGCCGGCGGCTGGGGCAAGTCGAGAACCATGACGTCGTGGAGATCGGCACCGGTCCACGGGCGGGCATCACCGACCTTGCGGTAGCCCCACGCTCGGTAGGCCGCCCGCGCTGCCTCACTCGCCGGATGGACGTTGAGCACCACGCGCTCGGTATCGATGCCGTCGAGGAGCGTTTCGTGCAGGTGGTGCGCGATGCCGTGCCTGCGCCATGGCAGGCGTACGGCCAGCTCCATCAGGCCGAAGGTGCGGTGGCCGTCCTCGCGGCGCATCTCTTCGGACACGGGCTGGGTGAGCGTGTCCCACCAGCCGGTCTTCGGTCCCAGGGGACAGCCGTACGCCATGCCGACCGGAGTGCCGTCCGCCGTGCGGGCCAGGGCAGCACGGAAGGTGCGTTTCCGTGTCTGGGAGCGGAAGCGCCGAAAGGTGGCCACGACGTCGTCCCCGGTCTCGCAGTAGGGCGGCTCGGCGAATACCTCGGCGTAGACGAGCGTGAAGTCACCCTCGGCCTCCTCTGCGGCTGGGCCGTCCAGGCGTACGACGGTGAGGGGGTCGGGGTGGGACACGTGGTGCTCCTCAGACGGTCTCGCGGATGCGGGCGCCACACTCGCGGGCGACGGCCGTGTCGATTCTGGCGACGGCGTGCTGGAACTTCCGAATCTTGTCCAGCAGACGCGGTGACGAGATCCCTCCGCACGCCTGAAGTGCGGTGGCCATCTCGGCGCATGCCTCCTCGGCTTCCCCCGCTTCAAGCAGTACACCCGCGAGTTTTACGCGGTACGAGGCGCTGTTGCGGAGCAGCTCACCACCGATACCGGTCACCGCAGCACGCAGAGAGGGAACGGCGCGCTTGGGTTGCTCCGCCCGGACATACATGTCTGCCGTGGCGTAGTCCACCTCGAACGGTCCGACGAACTGGGCCCAGTTGGGTACCTCAGTGTCCGCATCGACTCGGCCTTGGTGGCTGACGGCACGGCTCAAGGCACGGCGCGCTCCGGACAGGTCTCCCACATGGGTAGCCACGTTGGCGGCACGCAGCGCGATCACGAGGTGCACGGTGTGCCCGGCGCCGGCGCGTTGCGCGAGGCGGTAGGCGTTCTCGACCGCGCTCGCGGCCTCCCATGCCCGTTCGGCCCTGATGGCGAGCAGCACGAGCGTTTCCAGGACGGAGACGTGAAGGAGAGGGCTGTCGACGAGCTGGGCCGCGGCCAGCGCTTCCATGCATGCCGCTCGCCCCTCGGCGATCCGCCCGCCGTCGTAGCCGTACCAAGCTCGGTGCCCGTGCAGCTCGGCCAGCATCGTCTGAAGCTCGCGACCGACGCGGCCGGTGTACGAAGCTGCGCTGAGCGCTCCGGTGATCTCGTTCTCGATCCGGCGCGCTGTGGTCATGGCCGGCACGCTGCCCTCGCTGTGGTCCGTCTGGTACAGACCGTCGAGTCGCTCGCGCAGCCGGCCGAGGTCACCGACGCCGATCCGAGGTCCTGACCGAGCGGACACCAGAGCCGTTGCGGCAAGAACACCGGCGTCGGCGACGAACGTCCTCCGATTCACCCCTCCAGGATCGCCGATCGGCGCGGACACCCACACGCGATGGTCTGGAACATCGAACCCCATCTCGTAGAGGGGGACCTCGAACATTGCTTCCAGGACGGTCTGTTGACTCGGATGGGGCAGCGGGGGAGGGGTCTCGCATTCCCAGCGGCGCAGCTGCCGAACGCGGCAGGAATCGAGGAGGTCAGGCATGAGCAGATGCACCCCCACGTACGTCGAGCAGAAGAACCTGCAACGGGATGACGGCGACGAAGGAACCGCCGGTCGTGAAGCATCCGGTGAGCGCCCCGCGGGCATGCCGAAGTGGATCTCCATCGGGGCTCGCGTGCTTGACACCGTCCAGGCGTGCGAGGCCGTCGTCCACGGGATCGGACAGCCCTACGTGCTCCACCACGAGCAGCCGTCCTGCGTGTGGCTGCGCCCGCCGGGCGGCGGGTTGGAGTGGTGCGTCGAGGTGAGCGCCATGGGACCGCTTGAGGAGGAGCCGTGCCCCGTCGTTCCCGAGAAGAGCTGACCGAAGCGCGCAACAAGTTCATTGCCAATCGAGAAAACGTGATCGCCCGGTACAACGAGGGCGAGTCCGCCGCCTCGCTGGCCCGCTCGTACGCCTCCATAAGGGACGGTTGGGTGGCCAAGCAGGTGGATGCTTGGGATGTGCCCCGCCGGGACCGGTCCGCAGCCGCGGTCGCCCGCGGGCCCGGCGTCCCGCCGATGCTGCGCTGACGCCGCATCACACCACACCGGAAAGCCCTCGTCCGTCCCACCGTCAAGGCTGTCACAGCTGCCGCTCGCCGGATCGGGTTCAGTGGCCAGGAAGCCCCCTGTGCTAGGCCCTCATGCATGAGGTTGGACGTGACGAGCGCAGACAGAGCCGCCGCGACGCAACTCAGCGAGACGGACGCGACCGCAACACGTAACGCCCCTGGCGGGCTCACGCTCTCACGTACAGCACGCGGCACACCAAAGGGAGATATATGCACACCATCGAGTACGAAGTGAAAGCGCTGGGCATCGATCCGGATGCCATGGCCGAGCGCATCAAGGTGGCCGGGGGCAGTTTCCAAGGCGAGCGTCTTATGCGCCGGTACGTCTACGACACCGTCCCCCCGGTGGAGGGCCGTTGGGTGCGGCTGCGGGACTCCGGCGGCGCGGTGACCCTGTGTGTGAAGACGATCAGCTCGGACGAGATCGACGGCACGCGGGAGACCGAAACGACGGTCGGCTCGTTCGAGGACACGCACGTGTTGCTCGGGCTCATGGGGCTTACGCACCGCGGCTATCAGGAGAACCGGCGGTCGTCCTGGCTGCTGGACGGTGTGCGGTTGGAGATCGACGAGTGGCCGCGCATCCCGCCCTATCTGGAGATCGAGGGCGACACCGAAGAACAGGTGTGGGCCGCCGCCGAGCGCCTTTCCATTCCGAGAACCGGCCTGACCAGCCAGAACACGACGAAGGTGTTCGCTCGGTACGGGATGGACCTCGACTCGATCAGCGAACTCCGGTTCACGTAGACCTCTCCACTGCGCGCCGGCGGGGTCACCAGGCCCCGCCGGCTAGGAGGCAACTATGACCGACAGCGACGCGAACCACTTACCGGTCACGGTAGTGCCGGACCGGACCTTGCGCGTCAAGATCATTGACGCGTGTGGACTCGCCTGCACCTTCTGCCACAACGAAGGCACCCCCGTCACGACGGACAACCTAGGC
Source organism: Streptomyces albospinus (assembly GCF_014648695.1). Classification (GTDB taxonomy): domain Bacteria; phylum Actinomycetota; class Actinomycetes; order Streptomycetales; family Streptomycetaceae; genus Streptomyces; species Streptomyces albospinus. Next base: position 162,644 of record NZ_BMRP01000006.1, on the reverse strand, counting down.
CGCGAAGCCGGGCAGTTCACGGGAACGCCCGGTCGCTCCGGTCGGGTCTCGATCTACCTCTCAACGAACAGTGCAAGCTTCCTTCCGGAGCGGATCAAGGCCGATTCGGACTTCGCCTCGGCCCTGGCGGCAGTGCGCGGCAGCCTCCCGACGACCGAGGTTCACTTCACGGGCGGGGAGCCCACTCTGCACCCGGAGTTGCCGGCGCTCGTCCGCATCGCGCGCCGCCTCGGCCTGACGGTGGGACTCACCAGCAACGGCGAGAATGGAGCGGCCGTTCTGCCCGAGTGTGCGGCGGCCGGGCTCGACCGGATCAACCTGTCTGTTTTCGGAACGACGCCCGAGGAACTCGCCGCCGTCCAGGCGCCGCGCCTCGCTTCACCGAAGCTGGCGGCGCGGAAGCCGGACGCTCTCGCCGCCACGACGGAGGGGTACTACGGCGTGCGCATGTACCGGGCGCAGAACGGCCCCTTCATGGTCGGCGTCTGCATTCAGCGCATGGACCTGTGCCTGACGCTGGGCGAGTTCGTGATGAGCCAGCGGTGCGCCGAAGTCCGTGACTTCCGCGAGGAGGAAGCGGCCCGGCTCACCGCTCTCCACAGGTCGGCCGCAGTGCCCCACTGACAGAGACGTACGTGGACCGGAGCCCGGAACGGCCTTGGTTGGTCGGGCTCCCTCCCGGCGTCCTTCGGCCTGCGGTGCGAGCAATGGGAGGTGGTCTCGTCCCGGTGTCGGCGGCGGCCACGCGCTCGGTGGCCCGGGCGGTGGGTGCCGGGCGGTGCGTGGAAGCAGCCCCGGTGGGGTCGGCAATGGTGGGCCCGTCCGTGTGGATCACACACGGCGCTACGATGAAGAAGGTTCAGCGGCTCCTCGGCCACGCGAAGCCCTCGATCACGTGGGATCTCTGTGCGCATCTGTGGAAGGACGACGAGGACGACACCGCGGACATCATCGACGCGGTTCTGGCCTGATGTGCCCCAGGGTGCCTTACTCGCCCATGAGTTCGACATCTGCGCAGGTCAACCCTACGAGGGCGGCACCTGTGCGGAGGTGCCGCCCTCGCTTTCTCCGGACTCCCCCCTCGGGAGCTGCCGCCCTCCCAGTCGGCGTGGGAGGCGGCCTTCAACGGTCCGCGGCCGGCCGGTTGTTTGCCCATCACCCCCCACGGGATCGAGCAATCCGTGCCGTTCGCACCGCCGTTGAATTGAGTACAGCATTCCCGTCGGGCCCCCGCCGGCGCGACCCTTTTCAACTCTGGCCAAAAGGGCATGGTGACCGCACGTGTTTGCGTGCATACTCAGGCGTGCCGGGGGCCGACTTCGGAAACCAAGGGTGGGGGTTCGGTGTTACGCGTCCATTTCAGTGGACTCGATCTGGCCCGCGTGCGGATAGCCGCACGCCCCGACGCACTGTGGGAGACAGTCCTCAGCTTTCATCGACTACGTGACAGGCGCGACGATTCGGCGTTCGGGAAATGGCGATCGGAAACGCGCGGAAAGTTGAATGGCGAAACGCGTCTGCTGGCACCGCTGGTGCCCACCCGCGGCTATTTCCCTGATTTCCTGACGCCCGCCGAGGGCCTGCTCGGCATGGACGAGGCGCTTGCCGCGCTGCGGGAGACGCCCGCCGCCCGCCTGCACGACGAGCTCTCCCGGCTGGCGCCCGCCGCCGGCCGCCCGCTCCCCGCGTGGATACGGGACATGGCGGACGGCGAGACCCGCGCGCTGAGCCGGCTTGCCGGGATACTCAGGCGCTACTACGAGGCGGCGGTGGCTCCGTACTGGCCGCGCGTCCAGGGCCGTATAGAGGCCGACCGCGCCGCCCGCGGCCGGGCGCTCCTGGACGGCGGCGCCGACCGCCTGCTGGCGTCCCTCCCGCCGATGATGCGCTGGCGCCCGCCCGTCCTGGAGGCCGACTATCCCGTCGAACGCGACCTCCACCTGGCGGGCCGCGGCCTGCTTCTGCTCCCCTCGTACTTCTGCCGCCGCACCCCGGTCACCTTCTACAACCCGGACCTGACGCCCGTCCTCGTCTACCCGGTCGAGCACCAGGCTCCGCGGTTGACCCCGCCGGTGCCGCCCGACCGCTCCCTGGGCCGCCTCGTGGGCCAGACCCGCTCGGCGATCCTGCACGGTATAGGCGTCGGCTGCACCACCAGCGAACTGGCCCGCCGCGTCGACGTCTCCCTGGCCTCTGCCAGCCAGCACGCCACCGTCCTCCGTGACGCCGGCCTCCTCGTCACCCTGCGCCAGGGCAACGCGGTGCTGCACACCCTGACGCCGCTCGGCGCAGCCCTCCTCCGCGGCGCCCGACCGGCCGAGCAGACGGCCGGCGGACCGACGCCCGAGGGGACGACGGCGGTGGAGGCGTAGGGGAGGGGTGGGAGCGGGGGTGGGGGGAGAGCGGGAGTGGGTCGGGGGTGGGGGCAGTTCGGGCTGGTGCTGGGTCCTGGCCGGGCTCGGGTCGCTCCGGTGTCGGATGCCGTCCGGGCCCAGCTCCGGGTCCGGTCCGGGTTCTCTCAGGGGTTTCCCGAGTCTCGTCGGGCCGCCCGCCGGGTAGAGGGCCCGCAAGGGGCGTGCCCGTCCCCTAGGGGAACCCCCTCATACGGACGATCCCCCGCGATGGCCACCCGTTCGGCCACCCGCCGCTGCGTGCCGTAGTCGAACACCGCGTGGTGCTGGGTGGCACGGTTGTCCCAGAACGCGAGGTCACCGGCCTGCCAGCGGAACCGCACCGGGAACTCCGGTACCTGCGCCTGCTGGAACAGCACCCGCAGCAGCAGGTCGCTCCCCTCCTCCGCCAGTCCCACGATCCTGGTCGTGAACGACGCGTCGACGACCAGCATGCGCCGCCCGGTCTCCGGTGCCGGCGCACCACCGGATGCTCCACTGGACGGAACGCAGCCTGGAACGGGGCGAGTTGAGCGGGGGAGCGGAAACGGGAGAAGCCCGGGAGATAGTCGTGCACCGCCCGTGCGCCATCGATCCGCTCCCGGATTTCCACCGGCAAATTGTCGTACGCGGCAGCCATATCGGCCCACATGGCGTCCCCGCCCCGCGCCGGGACCTCGCGCAGCTGCAACACCGCCGCCATTGCGGGGCGTTCGCGGAAGGTTACGTCCGTGTGCCATACGCTCTCGAACGTATGCACGCCGCCGGCCGTCTTGTCAAACCGCGCCACCTCCTTCGAGTCGCCGCGCGCCAGTAGCGGGCTGGTCTCCAACTCCCCCCAATTGGCGGCGAATTGGCCTTGCGCGGTGGAGGGCAGGTGCTGTCTGCGGAAGAACAGCACCTTCCACTCCAGCAGTGCCCGGTTCAGCTCCGCCCGCAGCGCGCCGGACAGCGGGCGCGACGGATCGAGCCCGCGGATCTCGGCCCCGATGGCGGCGGCCTGCGGGACGGCCTCGAAGGGCTCGTGCGGCCGGTCGTCCCAGCCGTCCGGCGTCCGGCGCAGGATCCGGTGGCCCTCGTGGATCCCGTCGGCGGGGACGCGGTGCGGACGCAGGGCGGGGGAGTCGGCGAGGGGGTGTGCGGGGTGGGTCGTCAACTGGTCCTCCTGGGGCGTGAGGTGGGGGGAGGTGGGGCAGTTGGGCGGTGGGGGGCCGTGGGGGCGGGGGCGTCGTCCATGAAGGGAGGGAGGGGTGGGGGACGGCGGGCGTCGGGTGCGGGTGCCGGTCGTCGTTGCCCGTGGTCGGGGGCCTCAGGACGTACGGGGACAGCGGGCCGGGGGGAGAGCCCACCCGGCCGCGGCGGCGCAGAAAGCTCAGGCCGCGGGGCGCGCACTCGCCGTGGGGGCCGCGGTCGCGCGGCTCCGCCTCACGGGAGACCGAGTACGTGCTCGTGCCACACGCCGTACCGCATACGGTGTCGGGCGCCGGTCCCCGCGGCGTACCGGCCGGATGCCCGGATCCGCGGTCAGTCGTCGATCCCGCTGCGCTCGACGCCCGCGACGATGTACCGCTGGAGCAGCAGGAACACGACGACCAGTGGGACGATGGAGACGCCGGCCGCCACGAACAGCTCGTGCAGGTTGAGGTTCTGCGCGGTGGTGAAGGTGGAGAGCGCGACCTGCACCGTCCACGCCGACCGGTCCTGGCCGATCACCAGCGGCCACAGGAACGCGTTCCAGGCCCCGATGAAGACGATCGTGCCGACCGCCGCGAAGACCGGCCGGGCGTTGGGCACCACGATGCGCCAGTACGTCCGCCAGTATCCGAGCCCGTCCACCCGTGCGGCATCCTCCAACTCCTGTGGGAAGCCCAGGAAGTACTGCCGGAAGACGAAGCACGCGAAGGCGCTGAAGAGCGTCGGGATCACCAGGCCCCGGAGCGTCGAGATCCAGCCGAGGGTCGACACCAGGACGAAGCTGGGGACGAAGGTCACCGCCGCCGGGACCATCAGCGTGCCCAGAATCGCGTAGAAGACCACGGAGGAATGGCGGTACGGGATACGGGCCAGGCCGTAGCCGGCGAGGGAGGCCAGGACGACCGTGCCGATCGTCGTCGACACCGCGATCAGCGACGAGTTGAGCAGCGCCCGTGCCATGGGCAGATTCGGGTCGGTGAAGACCTCGGTCAGATTCGACCAGTGGAACCGGTCCGGGAAGAAGGTCCAGTTGGGCGCGGTGATATCCGATTCGCCGGCCAGTCCGTTGCGTACCAGCAAGTAGAACGGAATGAGGAAGAGGAGGGCCAAGGCCACCAGAAGTACCGCTCGCAGTGCCCGTCCGGCTCGGGTCAGCGCATCCTGCATTTCGCTCAGTCCTCCTTGCGGCCGAGGCCGAACCAGCGCGCCTGGACGACGGTCGCCATCGCGATGATCAGCGCCAGAATCACCGCGCCCGCACTGCCCAGCCCCAGATTCTGATCCCGGCCGAGTGCGGTGTAGTAGAGGTAGACCAGCGGCGGACGGGCGTATGGCGGATAACCCCGGGCATCGCTCAGCAGGTTGTAGAACTCGTCGAACGCCTGGAATGCGTTGATGACCAGGAGCAGCACGACGGCGACCGAGGTGGCGCGCAGCTGGGGAAAGGTGATGTGCCGGAATACCTGCCAGCCGGGCCGGGCGCCGTCCATCGCTGCCGCCTCGTACAACTGCGGGGAAATGCGCTGGAGTCCGGCTAGGAACAGAATCATGTAGAAGCCGGCTTGCAGCCACAGCCGTACCGTCACGATGACCAGCCAGTACCACGGCGGGCTGGTGGTGGAGAGCCAGGCCGTCTGGTCCACCCCGAACCAGCCGAGCACGGTGTTCGCCAGCCCGAACCGCACCCCGTTGAAGATCGACAGCTTCCAGATCAGCGACGCCACGACGTACGAGCAGGCGGTGGGGAGAAAGAACACGGAGCGGAAGAAAGCCTGGGCGAAACGCAGCCGGTTGACCATCAGGGCGAGGGAGAGGGAGAGTGCGTAGGTGGCCGGCACGATGAATGCGGTGAAGAGCAGGAAGGTGCCCAGGCTGCTGAGGAAGGCGTCGTCGCTCAGCATCGCGGTGTAATTTCCCAGGCCGACGAAGTCCGTCGGATTCACGGTGTTGTGCGCGTTGAAGAAGCTGAGGTAGACGCTCCAGAGGAGCGGTACGTAGGTGAAGAGTGCCAGGCCGATGGCGAACGGCCCGACGAATACCCAGAACCACAGATTCCGCCGCTGCGGACCGAGCAGCCGGGCCGGCAGGGTCGCCGCGGTGTCATCACGCATCTGGTGGTCGCTTTTCGTCACTTTTTCTTGACCCGCTGGAGTTCGGCGTCGACCTTCCGCACCACGGCCTTCAGCTCGCTCTCCGGATTCGCCCCGTCCTTGATGATCCTGCTCAGCGCATCCTGATACGCATTGCGGTCCGCGGTGGTCCACAGCAGCGGCTCGGCATAACCGTGCTCCGTCGCGAACCGCACCGCATCCGCCGCCGCACCGTCCTGCAACTGCCCGGCCTGCTTCGCGAGCGACAACCGGGCCGGGATATGGAATCCGTACGACAGCGCGAAATCCTGCTGGAAGTCCGTGCGGTCCACCCACAGCCACTTCGCGAACGCCGTGGCCGCCGCCTTGTGCCGGCTGCGCGCGCTCACCGCCGACGCATACGCCCCCACCGGCACCGACGGCCTGCCGCCCGTCCCGTCCTTCGGGAACGGCAGCACCCCGAAGTCGTCCCCCAGCGCCTTCTTGATCTGCGGCAGTGCCCACAGTCCCGACCACTGCATCGCGGTCAGCCCCTGCACGAACGCCGCCGGATCGGACCAGTCGGTGGGCGCGCCCAGCAGCAAGGACTTGTCGGCGTACAGCTGCCGGATCTTCGCCAGCACCCGGGCGGCGGCCGGGTCGTCGAACCCGACCTTGCCGTCCTCGCCGATCAGGCTGAGTCCGGCGGCGAACAAGGGCGTTCCGCCGAGCACCCCCACGCCGCCGTCATTGCCGAGGAAGAGCCCCTTGACCTTGCTCGTGGTGAGCTTCTTCGCCGCGTCCACCAACGCGTCAACCGTCTGCGGCGGTTGCACCCCGGCGTCCTTCAGCAGGCTCTTGCGGTAGTACAGGAGCTGTGTGTCGACGGTCTGCGGGATGCCCCAGATCTTGTCCTGCCAGATCTTCGGCGCCAGCACGGCCTGGTTGAAGTCGCTTCTGACCGGTGCGACGACATCGGTCAGATCGGCCACCTGACCGCCCTGGATCTGGTCCAGCAGCGGCCCGTTGACCTCGAACACATCGGGCCCGGAGTCGGTCAGCAGCGCCGCCGCGGTCTGCCGGTCGTAGTCCCCGGGCCGCCACTGCACGGTGACGTCCGCCTTCTTGTACGCCGCGGCGTACCGCTTCACCGCCTGCTGCGTGCCCGGCTCCCCGTACTGGTGGTACCACTGGCTCAGTGCCGGACCCGAACCGCCGCCGCCGCGGCCGGTGTTGGACCCGCACGCCGCTGCCAGCGCCCCGGCGAGCGCCACGCCACCTCCGGCGGCGAGCAGCCGCCGTCTGCCGATCTCCGTCATGGCATGTACTTTGCCGCACCGGCGTGACGCGCGCATTGCATCCGTACGAACCGGTTCGTCCGGCGTGGCTGACGCAGCCTCACTTCGCGTGCCCCCACGGTCCGTAACGCGCCGGTGGCGCAGCGGCGCGAAAGTGCTTGAATGGCCTGTGCGTGCTGTCCTGACCGGAGGTGGTCGACCGTGCTCGCTCCGCACAACCCGGCAGAAGCGGTCCTCCACGAGGACGTCCGCACCTATCCGGCGCATCCCGAGAGCATCGCCCTGGCACGGAATCGCGCGGCCCGGCTGGCGGGCGAGTGGAGGCAGGACGAACTGGCCGAGGACGTACGGCTGTTGGTGTCCGAGCTGGTGACCAATGCGCTGGTGCACGGCAGGGTGCGCGGCCGGCACGTCCGCGTGCGGCTGACGCTGACCGCGGCCGTGCTCCGGATCGCGGTGACGGACGCGCGGGGCGAGCGGCTGCCGTGCGTGGGGGATCCCGGGCCCCGGGTCCTGCACGGGCGCGGACTGCGGCTGGTCGGGGCGTTCTCGGACCGCTGGGGCGTGCGCGTGCTGGGAGTCGGCAAGACGGTCTGGTGCGAGCTGGCGGCGCGGAGAGTCTGATCGCGCCGGGCGGCGGCTCCGGCCGGTCCGGCCGCCGCCCGCGCGCTCTCCCGCTACGCCGTCGCCAGGCGGAACCGCAGTCGGCAGATGACCGCGTCGGTGTCGCGCCGGACCGCGTGGGCGACGACGGCGCCGCGCTGGTTCTGGAGGAGGCGCTGCCACAGGTGGGCGGGTTCGGCCTCGGGGATGAGGACGGTGACCCGGGTCCCTGGGTGATGCTCCGTCAGGTGCCGTACGTAGTCGGCGATCGGGCGGCCGATGGAGCGGGTCGTGGAGGGGAGTTCGAGGAGGTCCACGCCGGGGTTCCAGAGTTCCCAGTCGCGGCGCAGGGCCTCGGCGGCGGGGCGGTCGTCGGGGTTGGCGTAGGTGACGGTGACGGCCACCACCTCGTCGCCCAGGGAGACCGCCGCGTTGAGGGCCTCGCTGGTGAGGCGGGAGAGGTGGGAGACCGGGACGACTACCAGGGAGTGGGCGCGGCGCGGGGGTTCGGGGACGCGGCCCAGGCCGAGGCGGGCGCCGATCCGGTCGTAGGCGCGGTGGACGGCTTCGAAGGCGACGACGAGCAGCGGCAGCGCGATGACGATCAGCCAGGCGCCCTCGGTGAACTTGGTGGCGGTGACGACGATCGCCGCAGCGGTGGTGAGCACCGCGCCGAAGCCGTTGAGGAGGGCCTTGCCGCGCCAGCCGGCGGAACGTTCCAGCCACCAGTGGCGGACCATGCCGACCTGGCAGATGCTGAAGCCGACGAACACGCCGATGGAGAAGAGCGGGACGAGGGTGTTGACGTCGCCGCCGGAGAAGACCAGCAGCGCCGCGGAGACCGCCGCCAGGGCCAGGACGCCGTGGCGGTGGACCTGGCGGTCGGCCTTGAGGCCGAAGACGTGCGGCAGGTAGTTGTCGCGGGCGAGCAGGCCCATCAGGACCGGCAGGCCGCCGAAGGAGGTGTTCGCGGCGAGGGCGAGCAGCACCATGGTGGCGAACTGGACCACGTAGAAGGCCCAGTTGTGGCCGAGCGAGGCGTCCGCGAGCTGGGCGAGGACGGTGACGCCGTCGACGGGCTGGAGGTGGAAGCGGCCGATGAGCACGGAGAGGCCGATCAGCATCACGCCGAGGAGGGCGCCGAGGGCGACCTCGGTGCGCTGGGCGCGCTTGGCGCGCGGGGCACGGAAGGACGGCACGGCGTTGGCGACCGCCTCGACTCCGGTCAGCGCCGAGCAGCCGGATGCGAACGCCTTCAGGAGCAGCAGCGCGCCGACGGCGGTGGCGTTGTGGGCGAGGACGGAGGCGTGGCCCTGGGCGGTGAGGGCGGAGGCCGGGGCGTCCCGGAACAGGCCGACGACCACCATGGCCAGGATGGCGGCGATGAAGACGGCGGTGGGGAGCAGGAACGCCTTCGCCGAGTCGACGATGCCGCGCAGGTTGATGCCGGTGACCAGGACCAGCACGGCGAGGCAGATCCACATGCGGTCGGCGTAGAGGGCGGGGAAGGCGGAGGTGAGCGCCGCGACGCCCGCGGTCACCGAGACGGCGACGTTGAGGACGTAGTCGAGGATGAGGGAGGCGGCGGCCACCAGGGCGGTGCGCCGGCCCAGGTGGGTGCGGGCGACCGCGTAGGAGCCGCCGCCGTTGGGGAAGGCGGCGATGACCTGGCGGTAGGAGGCCACCAGGACGGCGAGCAGGGCGGCGATGGCGAGGGTGACCGGGAGGGTGAAGCCCAGTCCGTGGGCGCCCGCGGCGGCCAGCACCAGCACGATCGACTCGGGCCCGTACGCGACGGAGGCCATCGCGTCGAGGGAGAGGGCGGCCACGCCCTGGAGGGCGGTGAGGCGGTGGCGGTCGGCGGCCGGGTCGGGGCCGTCGGCGGTTCGCGGGGCGGTGCCGGCGGTGTGGCCCGCCGGATCCGGCGGTTGGTCGGGCCGGTTTGCGGGCTGGGACACCGTCGACATCGTTCGTCGTACCTCCGTGCGGCATGTCGGGACCAGCCCAGCGTGCGGGGCACGTCGACGGGCGGCGAGCGGCCTTGGCGGGGCCTTGGCGTGCGGTGCCGGGATCTTCACGGGTTTTTGACGTGGGCGGGGGTGAAATGTGACCGGCGTCATGGCAATCTGCGGTCCGCGTATGACGTCCGAATGACCTCCGCGTCAATGGTGCGTCAGGGCGGCGTCAAGGTTCGCGGATCCGGTGTCAGTGCTGTGTCAACCCCGGTACCGCGCCGGGGCCGTCGCTCTAGCTTCTGGCCCATGGGACGGCGACGGGGCCCGGGGCCCGACTCCGCGAAGGACAGGGACGGTGGCGACGATGCGGGAGGAGCGGCCGGTGGGCCACGGAGCGCACGATCGGCGATTCCGCCACCCGCGCTGCGCCCTGGGGCGGCGGTCGCCGGCGACCGCGCCTGGCGTCCGGAGCTGCGGGCGGCACTCGGCTGGGCGGCCGGACTCCTTGCCGTCATGCAGCTGGTCGACCTCGCCAACGGCACGCTCACTCCCGGTCGGGGAGTGTGCTGGACGTCCGTCGCGCTGGTGCTGTTCGCGGTCCTCTACCCGGCACGGGTGACGGCCGGCCCGCACTGGCTGGCCTCCCGGGGGCTGCTGCGCACCCAGCGGGTGCACACCGATCTGCTGGTGCTCGTCCGCCGCAGCGACGGAGTGGCCCCGCGGCTGGTGCTGCGGGACGCACTGGGCGGCCGGGTCGAGATCGACACCCGGACGCTGACCGCGAACCCGCTGCTGTGGCACCTGCTCGACCAGGGCGTCCGCCTCTCCCGCGAGCGCGGGCTGCTGCGGTGCGGTGCCGGCCCGCTCCAGGAGCTGGCGGACCGGATCGACGGCGCGGGCGCGCGGGCGGTGTTCGAGGCGTCGGGCCTGCTGCCGTAGCGCCCCGCCTGCTGCCATGGCGCGAGCCCCCGTCGGGCGGTGCGCCGCCCCGGTCAGCGCGTCGCGGCCGGTACCGCGAAGTCGTAGCGCACGCCGGTGAGTTGCTCCGACGCCGCCCACAGCGCCGCGGCGGTGCCGCCGTTCGCCGTCCACGGGGCGCGGAAGCAGCGGGCCGGGGCGCCGCGGAGGCCGCTGCGCGGGCCGATGAAGGAGTCCGGCCGCATGTGCGGGGCGGTGGCCGCGCAGAGGGTGCCCAGCGCCCCGCCGTCCGCGGGCTGGCCGATGAGGCGGGTGCCCAGGTCGATGGCGCGCTCGGCTGCCCTGCGGCCCTCCATCTTGACGCCCGCCGTCTGGAGGTTGGTGGCCGCGTAGCCGGGGTGCGCGGTGGCGGCGACGACCGCCGAACCGGCCGCGGCCAGCCGCGTGGACAGCTCGCGGGTGAAGAGGAGGTTGGCGCTCTTGGAGCGCGCGTAGGCCGTCCAGCGGCCGTAGGAGCGCTCGCTGTTGAGGTCGCCGAGGTCCACGTTCGCCAGGGCGTGCAGCATGCTGGAGACGGTGACGACCCGGGCCCCGGGCGTGGCCAGCAGCTTGGGCAGCAGCAGCCCGGTCAGCGCGAAGTGGCCGAGGTGGTTGGTGCCGAACTGCATCTCGAAGCCGTCGGCGGTGGTGCGGTGCGGCAGCGCCATCACGCCGGCGTTGTTGATGAGCAGCCCGAGCCGGTCGCCGTCGAAGTCGTCCAGCCCGGCGGCGAAGTCCCGTACGGAGGACAGGTCGGCCAGGTCGAGCCGCCGGAACTCCGCCTCGGCGGCGGGGACTTCGGAGCGCAGCCGGTCCAGGGCGGCGGCGCCGCGCTCGGTGCTGCGGCAGGCCAGGACGACCCGGGCGCCGCGCCGGGCCAGTTCGCGGGCGGTGACGTAGCCGATACCGCTGTTGGCGCCCGTGACGACCGCCGAGCGGCCGGTCTGGTCGGGGATGTGGCTGGTGTTCCACCGGGTCACGCCGTACTCCTCGGTAGGGGGACACCAGCGTACGCCCCGGGGTGCACGCGTCAGGGGGCGCTCCCGGGGTCGCCGCCGCCCGCCTCGGCCAGTCGCTTGATCGCCGCGAGGCGGCTGTCCCAGTCGGCGGCGATCCGGTCCATCCACCGGGCGGTGATCCCCAGCCGCTCGGGAACGACGTGGTAGCGCGCCTCCCGGCCCGCCCGGCGGCCGGCGACCAGCCCGGCCCGGTCCAGGACGCCGAGGTGTTTGACGACGGCCTGCCGGCTGACCGGGAGTTCCGCCGCCAGGACCGTGGCGGTCGCCTCGCCGTGGGCGGCGAGGGCGTCGAGTATCCGGCGCCGGGTGGGATCCGCGAGCGCGGCGAACACCTCCGTCGCGGCGTCCGCGCCGGCGTCCGGCCCGCCCGCGGATCCCGTCTCCCGGTCCCGCCCCCTGTCGTCCGTCATGCCGCGAGCCGCTCCGCGTACTGCTTGATGTTCTTCGCCTGCCCGGTCCAGCCCTCGCTGTGGCTCTCGTACGAGGCGAAGGGCTCGCGCTCCTCGGGGATGACGAGGGAGGCGAAGCCGGTCTCGGTCACCCGCAGCCGGGTGCCGCCGCCCTCCGGGGTGAGGGTGAACTCGACGAGGGTGGAGTTGTCCTCGGTCGCCACCTGGCCGGGGTAGCCGCTGGCCCAGCGGTACGAGAAGTGGTGCGGCGGGTCGACCGTCACGATCGTGGTGTCGAACTGCCCGTACTGGCCGTGGTCGAGGTGCATGATCCCGCCGGGCCGCAGATCGACCGGGGTCGGCTTGCCCTGGCCGAACCACGAGCCGACGTGCTCGGGCTCGGTGAGCACCGCCCAGACGCGCTCCACGGGGGCGTCGATGGTGATCTCCCGCTCGATGCGGTTCCGCTCGGGGTCGCCGGGGTGTCCGGTGGGTTCGCTGTGCGTGGTCATGGGAAGGGCCTCCCGCCCGCTCTGGTGTGCCTTACGTGCAACTCGATGGTTGCATGTCGGGGTGGGAGGTGCAACCCATGGGTTGCGCATTGATGCCCCGGGGCAGGGTCGGGTAGGCCGCTCCCGCCCCGGAGTGGTCGTCAGTCGTCCCGGCCGCCGTCCGCCGCGCCGTCCATCCGTACGCGGTACACCGGGACCGAGGCCGACGGATCGTCCAGGCACTCCCCGGTCTCCAGGTCGAAGCGCTGCTTGAGCAGCGGCGACGCCACGAACGGCCGGTCCGCGGCGGAGCCGGTCAGGCCGCGGGAGAGGACCTGCGCGCCGGTGAACGGGTCCTGGTTGCCGATCGCGTACGTCCGGCCGCCGCGGTCCACGAACACGGCCGCCTGGGACCCGTCCGGGAGCAGGGCGGCGACGCCGCGCCCAGGGATCAGGTCGCCGAGGGCGCAGACGGCGAGCCAGCCCTCGGGGCCGAGGATCTCGACCAGCGGGGAAGGGGCGGCGGTGGTGGCCGCGGGGGAAGCGGCGGTGGCGGTGGTCATCGGGCGGAGGTCCCTTCCAGGGTGCGAACGGGCAGGGTCGGACCGGCCAGCAGCGCCGGATCCGGCTTCATCTGGTCGCGCTCCGGTACGAAGCGGACGGACGGATCGGGGGTGCCGGGCGCGTTGACGAAGGAGACGAAGCGGGCCAGCCGGTCCGGGTCGGCGAGGGTCTCGGCCCATTCGTCGCGGTAGTGGGCGACATGGGCGGCCATCAGGGCCTCCAGTTCGTCGCACAGCCCCAGCGAGTCGTGGACGACGACGTCGCGTACGTGGTCCAGGCCGCCCTCGATCCGCTCCAGCCACGCCGAGGTGCGCTCCAGGCGGTCCGCGGTGCGGATGTAGAACATCAGGAACCGGTCGATGAGCCGGACCAGTTCGGCGTCGGACAGGTCCTGGGCGAGCAGGTCGGCGTGGCGCGGGTCGGCGCCGCCGTTGCCGCCGACGTAGAGGTTCCAGCCGTTGGAGGTGGCGATGACGCCGAAGTCCTTGCCGCGGGCCTCGGCGCACTCCCGCGCGCACCCGGAGACCGCGGACTTCAGCTTGTGCGGCGAGCGCAGGCCCCGGTAGCGCAGCTCCAGGTCGATCGCCATCCGGACCGAGTCCTGCACGCCGTAGCGGCACCAGGTCTGCCCGACGCAGGACTTCACGGTCCGCAGCGCCTTCCCGTAGGCGTGCCCGGACTCGAAGCCGGCGTCGACCAAGCGGGACCAGATCACCGGGAGTTGGTCGACCCGGGCGCCGAAGAGGTCGATCCGCTGACCGCCGGTGATCTTCGTGTAGAGGCCGAAGTCGCGGGCCACCTCGCCGATGACGATCAGCTTCTCCGGGGTGATCTCACCGCCGGGGATGCGCGGCACGATCGAGTACGAGCCGTTGCGCTGGAGGTTGGCGAGGAAGTGGTCGTTGGTGTCCTGGAGGGCGGCCTGTTCGCCGTGCAGCACGTACCCGTCGGCGCCGACCGCGGGGGCCAGCGACGCGATGATCGAGCCGACGGTGGGCTTGCAGACCTCGCAGCCGTCGCCGGACCGGGCCTCGGGGCGGCCGTGCGATTCGAGGAGTTCGGCGTAGCTGGTCAGCCGCAGGGTGCGGACGATCTCGTAGAGCTCGGCGCGGGTGTGCGGGAAGCAGCCGCACAGGCCGGTGTCGACGGCGACGCCGCCGGCCGCCAGCTCGTCGTTGACGAGGGTGGTGAGCGCCTTGACGCAGGAGCCGCAGCCGGTGCCGGCCTTGGTGCACTTCTTGACCTGCGGGACGGTGGTGCACTCGTGCTCGGTGACCGCCGAACGGATCGCGCCCTTGGTGACGTTGTGACAGTTGCAGACCACCGCGTCGTCGGGGAGCGCGGACGGGCCGAGCGCGGCGGGCGCACCGGCCCCGGCGGGCAGCACCAGCTGCTCCGGCGCCACCGGCGGCACGCTCCCGGTCAGCGGGCGCAGCATCCCGTACGACTCGGCGTCGCCGACCAGCACCCCGCCCAGCAGCGTGCCGTCCGCGCCGATCACCAGCTTCTTGTAGACGCCGCTGCGGGAGTCCGCGTAGACGACGTCCAGGCAGCCCTCCGTGGTGCCGTGCGCGTCGCCGAAGGACGCCACGTCGACGCCGAGCAGCTTGAGCTTGGTGGACAGGTCGGCGCCGGTGAAGCCGCTGTCCTTCCCGGCGATGGCGTCGGCCGCCGTCCGGGCCATGTCGTAACCGGGCGCCACCAGGCCGTAGACCCGGCCGTCGGCGGCCAGCGCGCACTCGCCGATGGCGTGCACCGCCGGGTCGCTGGTCCGGCACTGCTCGTCGACGACGATGCCGCCGCGCTCGCCGACCGCCAGCCCGCAGTCCCGGGCGAGCTGGTCGCGGGGCCGGACGCCGGCCGAGAAGATCACCAGGTCCGTCGCTATCCGGGACCCGTCGGACAGCTCCATGCCGGTCACCGCGCCGTCCTCGTCCGCGGTGATCTCCTTGCCGCCGACGCCGGTGTGCACCTCCAGGCCCATCTCCTCGACGGTGCGGCGCAGCGCGCTGCCGCCGCCCTCGTCGACCTGGAGGGCCATCAGCCGCGGGTTGAACTCCACGATGTGGGTGCGCAGTCCGAGCCCCTTGAGCGCACCGGCCGCCTCCAGGCCGAGCAGTCCGCCGCCGACGACGACGCCGGACCCGGCGGTCCTGGCGTAGTCCTCGATGGCGAGCAGGTCCTCGATGGTGCGGTAGACGAAGCACCCGGCGCTGTCCTTGCCCGGCACCGGCGGCACGAACGGGTACGAGCCGGTGGCGAGCACCAGGGTGTCGTAGCGGACGGTCAGCCCGGAGCGGGCGGTGACGGTGCGGGACTCCCGGTCGATCGCCTCGGCCGGATCGCCGATGTGCAGCTCGATGCCGTGCCGCGCCATGAAGTCCGGCGCGGTCAGGCTCAGGTCGTCCGGGGTGCGCCCGGCGAAGTACGAGGTCAGCTGGACGCGGTCGTACGCGGGGCGGGGCTCCTCGCACAGCACGACCACCCGCGCCCGCCCGGTGACCCCGCGCTCGGCCAGCTCCTCCAGGAAGCGCTGGCCGACCATGCCGTGTCCGACGAGGACGATGGTGGGGCGGGCGGTGTCGTGGGTGCCGGGCGTTGCCGGGGTGGCGGGTGCGGCCATGATCAGAAGCCTCCGTCGGTGGTGAGCAGGTGGAGCAGCGGAGCTGCGGGGAGCTGTTCGTCGCCCTCCCAGGTACGGGCGAGCGCGCCGACAGTGCCGAGATCGCCGAGGAGGATGCCGCCGACCAGCCGGTCGCCGCGGACGACGACCTTCCGGTAGGCGGTGCGGGTGGCGTCCGCGAGGCGTATGACGTCGTCGCCGGGGAGCGGGGTGGTCCGGCCGAAGGAGGCCAGGTCGAAGGGGGCGGACCCGGTGGGGGCGGATCCGGTGGCGGGGGCGCCCCCGGCGGCGAGGGTCAGCCGGGTCAGCAGGCGGGTGCCCGTATAGGCCGGGGCGGCGGGGTCGGGCTCCGGTGCGGTGCCGGCCGGCGCGGGCGCTCCGGGAGCGGCCAGGACGCGGGCGAGCGCATCGGCCTGCTCCTGGGCGGCGCCCGCCAGGCCGTAGACCGTCCCCCGGTGCTCGGCGCAGTCGCCGACGGCGTGGATGCGGGGATCGGAGGTGCGGAGCGAGTCGTCGACGCGGATGCCCAGGCCGACGTCCAGCCCGGCGGCCACCGCGAGCCCGGTGCGCGGGCGCACGCCGCAGGCCAGCACGACGAGTTCGGCGTCGAGCCGGAAGCCGTCCGCCAGCTCGACCGCCCGGACCCGGCGGGTGCCGGGCCGCGCCGCGTCCGGCACGGCGGTCTCGATCCCGCGGACCCGGCACTCCGTGTGCACCTCGATGCCGAGCGCGGTGAGGTGGTCGCGCAGCAGCTCCGCGGCCCCCGGATCGAGCTGATGCTCCATCAAGTGCTCGCCCTGGTGCGCCAGTACGACCTGCGCACCGCGCGCCGCCAGCGCACGGGCCGCCGATACGCCGAGCAGCCCGCCGCCGATCACCACGGCCGGTCCGCCGGGCCGGGCCGCCGCGGCCAGCGCTCGGCAGTCGTCCAGCGTCCGGAACGGATGCACCCCGTCCGGCAGATCCTGCCGCCCCGGGGCGAACAGCCCGCGCAGCGGCGGCAGTACCGGGTTGGCGCCGGTGGCCAGCACCAGCGCGTCGTACCCGATCTCCCCGCCGTCGTCGCACCGCACCAGGCGCGCGTCCCGGTCGATCGCCACCGCCCGTACGCCGCTGCGCCAGTCCACCCCGGCGCCGGGCGCGGGCAGTTCGATGACCTGCGGCGCATAGCGGCCGGCGAGTACCTCGGCGAGCAGTACGCGGTTGTACGGCGCGGACGGCTCCTCGCCGATGACGGTGAGGGCGCCGGGGGCGGTGCCGGCGCCGCCGGGCCGCGCGGCGGTCAGCTGCCGCACGAGCCGGGCTCCGGCCATGCCGCCGCCGATCACCACCACCCGTGGCGTCGTTCGCTCCCGCGTTGTCGAGGTCATGCCGGTCAGCCTGCGGCGCGCCTGTTACCCGCCCGCATCCCCTCTGTTTCCCCGGCGGAACGCTGCGCTCAGCGGGCGGCGGGCGGCGGTGTGAGGCGCCGGGGGCCGCCGAAATCCCTGGTCAGGGGTCCCGGGGTGCCGGAAGGGCGGTCGCGGTGGCCGCGGGGCGGGCTGCTGTGACGGCCGCCACGACGACGGCCGACGGCTGCGCTCTCCCCGCCAGCCGCGGTGCCCCGGCGGCCGGGGCCCGACCGCCCCTGACCCGTGGAACAGGCCCTGTGACCCACCGGACAGGCCCTACGTTGACCCCATGCCCCGCACCCGCCCGCGGCCCCCGATCCGCACGGTCGTCCTCGCCCCCTTCACGCCGCCCGCGCTGTGCGCACTGCTGTGCGCGCTGCTGGCGCCGGTGCTCGCGCTGCCGGGAGCGGTGCTGGTGGTGGCCGGGCTGGGGCTGGGGGCGGTGCTGTCGTGGACGGCGCTCGGGCCGTGGCTGATCGCCCTGAGTGTACGGGGCGCGGTGGCGCTGGGAGATGCCCAACGGGCGCTGGTGCGGCGGCTGCTGGGGGAGGCGATCGAGCCGGCCGGACGGCGGCGGGAGCCCGGGGTGTTCGGCTGGCGGCGGGCGGTCCTCGGCGACCGGGCCGGGTGGCGCGCGGTGGGGTGTGCGCTGCTCGCACCGCTGACCGCGCTGCCCCCGCTGCTCGCCGTCGTCCTCGGCTATGTATACGGACTGCTGGCCGTCGCCCACCCCGTGCTGCGGCGCTGGAACCATGTCACCCTCCGGGGCGCGGACGGTTCCGTGCGGAAGGTGGGGCTCCAGATCCACGGTGTGGAGTTCGACAGCTGGCCCAGGTGGCTGCTGGTGGTCGCCGTGGGGGCGCTGCTGGTGCTCGGCGCGCCCTGGCTGGTGCGCCGGGCGGGCGCGCCGCACCGGATGCTGCTGCGAGCGCTGCTCGGGCCGAGCGCCGCGGACGCCCGGATCCGCACGCTGGAGGAGACTCGGGCGCAGGCCGTCGACGACGCCGCGGCCACCCTGCGCCGCATCGAACGCGATCTGCACGACGGCACCCAGGCCCGCCTCGTCGGCCTCGGCATGCACCTCACGCTGATCCGCGAACTGCTCACCAAGGACGCCGACCGGGACCGGCTGCTGGCCGTCGTGGCGCGCGCCCAGGACAACGCGACCCAGGCCGTCGCCGATCTGCGGCATCTCGTCCGCGGCATCCATCCGCCGGTCCTGGACGAGGGGCTGGCGAGCGCGCTGGCCACCCTCGCGGCGGACGCCCCGCTGCCGGTGGCGCTCCGTACGCGGATCGGCCAACGGCCCAGCCCCGCGCTGGAGTCCATCGCCTACTTCTGCGCCGCCGAACTGCTCGCCAACGCCGTCAAGCACAGCGGGGCGGCGGAGGTGGCCATCGAGGTGCACGGCACCGCGGACGGGCTGCTGCTGTCCGTACGGGACGACGGGCGCGGTGGGGCGGTGGTCGGCGCGGGCAGCGGGCTGACCGGGCTGCTCGGCCGGATCCGCACCGTCGACGGCACGCTGACCTGCGACAGCCCGGCCGGAGGGCCTAGCGTTGTCGCGGTCCGGCTCCCGTACCCGGCCCACCGCCCGGATCAGCGGCCCGACCGCTGAGAGGCCCGACCACCAAAGGCCCGACCATCAAAAGGCAGGAACCATGCGCGTCGTCATTGCCGAGGACTCCGCGATCCTGCGCGACGGCCTCGTGCAGCTGCTGGAGCTGCGCGAGGTGCACGTCGCGGCGGCCGTCGGCGACGCCGAGGCGCTGCTCGCCGCGGTCGCCGAACACCGGCCGGACGCCGCGGTGATCGACATCCGGCTGCCGCCCGGCCACCGGGACGAGGGCCTGCGGGCCGCCGTCACGCTCCGCCGGGACCACCCCGGTACCGGCGTGCTGATCTTCTCCCAGTACGTGGAGACCGCCTACGCCGACCGGCTGTTCGGCGCGGGCTTCGCGGGCGTCGGCTATCTGCTCAAGGAACGGGTGGTGGACATCGGCGAGTTCGTCGACGCCCTGGAGCGGGTGGCGGACGGCGGCACCGCCCTGGACCCGGAAGTCGTCGGCCACCTCTTCGGCGCGAGCCGCCGGGCCCGCTCCCTGGACGCGCTCACCCCGCGCGAGCGCGAGGTGCTGTCGCTGATGGCCCAGGGCCGCACCAACCACTCCATCGCCGCCTCGCTGACCGTCACCGGGCGGGCGGTCGAGAAGCACATCGCCAACATCTTCGGCAAGCTCGGCCTCCCGCCCTCGGAGACGGACCACCGCCGGGTGCTGGCGGTGCTCCGCTACCTGGAGGCGGCCCGCCGGCCGTAGCCACCGGAGGACCGCCCCCCTCAACGCACCGGCTGAAACTCAGCTGTTGATCTCATGCCGGAATGCGGGAATGTGGGAACTCAGCTGTCGACCTGCGCCGGGCACAGCCGCCGCGGCTGCGCGTCACCCCGCAGCCGGGCGTCCACACAGCCGCCCGGCAGCCCGTCGTGCGCCGTGCTGCCGAAGTTCGCGGTGACGGTCAGCGCCCCGTCCCCGAACACCGTCCGCTGCACGCTCCGGTCGCCGGTCAGCCACCGGAACGACGTCATCTTCTCGGTGCCCGCCGCGCGGTGCAGCGGCGCGAAGTACTTCTGGAGAGCGGCGAGTTCCTTCCCGTCCTTCTCCAGCGACGGACCGTTGAGCGCGAAGTTCAGCGGGGTGTTGTTCAGCATCGCCAGCAGCGCCCGGGTGGTCTTCTGGTCCGGCAGCTTGTCGTACGACAGCTCCCACCGCTCCACGTTGACCAGCGACTCGTGCAGCGCCGTCTCGTACAGCGGCACCCGGTACTTCGGGTCGTACATCGCGGTGGCCAGGTCCGCCGGCAGCGACACCGGCATGAAGGCGTTCTTCGGGGCGTTCTGCGGGAAGTAGCCGCCCCACTTCTCCTTGTCCCGCTCCAGCTTCCAGATCCCGTCGGCGACCGGTGTCCCCGAGCCGTGGTCGAAGGCCAGCACCGAGTTCGCCCACGGCTGCGCCGACTCCGATCCCAGGACGAGGCCCCTGGCGATCCGCCGCATCCGGGCGAGCCGGTTCTCCCGGTCCCCCGCCTTGGTCATCTCGTGGCCCGCGCCGTGGTCGCGGAACACCTCGCCGGTCGCGTCCACGTCCAGGAAGTAGCTGTCCGCCCCGTTGGAGGTCATCTTCCGCGTACGGTCGGCCAGATAGTGCTTGGAAGGCTCGGCCTTCTCGAAGGCGCGCGAGCTCAGATAGCAGCCCCGGCCCCCGAAGCCCTTCTGCGGCGTCCCGTCCGCCTTCCGCACGCAGAAGTCCGGGTAGACCTTGTCCGGCCACGCCGACGTGGGGCTGTCCGCCGTCTTCGGATCCTGCCCGTTGGCGAACGTGTCGTACGGCCCGACGAGATACCCCGCCTTCTTCGCGGCCTGGACGGCATCGGCCTTCATCGGGTCCGGCCCGGAGTCATACCCGAGCCACATCCGGTCCACGCCCAGCTTCTTCAGCTTCTCCACACCGGCCGCGGTCCGCGCCTCGCCCCACAGGTACGCGTGGAACGCGCCCAGCAGCTTCGCGTTGGCCGGGTTCTTCCTGATCTTCTCGCGCAGGCTGCCCAGTTGCCCGTGCTGGGAGAGGTAGGAGCGGTAGTCGGCGGCCGGGGCCACCGGGTTGCCGTCGGTCAGGGAGAACGAGACGTCGTAGTCGCCCGTCCCGTCACCGGAGCTGAAGTCGTGTGCCGCGGTGGCGCGCAGTCGCCCCCCGGTGGAGGCGAACTTCAGCGTCGTACCGATGTCGGTGGGCGTCAGATAGCTGACGCCGTGCCGCCCGCCGGACCAGCCCCACAGCGGCAGCGCCAGATCCCCGCCCACGTCGACGGTGTTGCCGACCAGCCCGCCCTTCGGCCCGTTCCAGAACGCGTCCCGTACGGGGATGTCCAGCCCTTCGCCGCGCGGCAGCTGCACATCGGACGCGGCCCGGTCGGTGCCGGTCACCGGCCAGCTGACCGACGCGTCGTGCTCCGACCGGATCCGGATGTGCAGCCGCCCCCGTTCCGAACTCGCCGTGACCGAAAGCCCCTTGGCCGGATAGCTCCAGTGAGCCGTTCCGCTCGTACGGGTCACCGGGCCGGGCTGTCCGAGGCCGCTTGCCGCCTCGGACAGCACCAGCTGCGTCCCGTCCTTGGTGCGCGCGGTGACCGCCAGCGACGCGGTGTCGACGACGGCGGTACCGCCGGCGACGGGGAGTTCGAGACGACTGCCCTGGACCGTCCCGGCCGTGGCGCTGCCGCAGCCGGCGAGCGCGAACGCGGAGGCGGTCAGCGCCAGCGACGCGGCGACCGCTCGGGTGAGTGTGGATGCCATGCCCTTTGAATAGTGACCGGCTTTAAGAACCTTCTAAGAAGCCACCGGAGCCCGGCCACCGGGCGGTGGGCGGCAGTTCCGTCACTCCCGTCACACGGCCAGCCGCCGCGCCGCCAGCTCCGCGTACACCGCCGCCCCGTCGGCCAGCACCGCATCGTCGAACTCGGCCAGCGGGGAATGGTTGTTGGCGCTCCGCTCCGGGTCGGCACCGGCCGGCGGAGCACCCAGGACCAGCATCGCGCCGGGCACCTCCGCCAGCACCCGCGAGAAGTCCTCCGATCCCTGGAGCGGCTGCCGCATCGGCGCGTACCGCTCCTCGCCGAGCACCTCGCGCACGGTGTCCGCCGCGAAGTCCGCCGCCGCGTCGTCGTTGACGGTGATCGGATACACCTCGCTGAACTCCGCGTCCACGCCCACCCCGTAGGCCGCGGCGATCCCCCGGCACACCTCCACGGTGCCGTCCTTGACCCGCGCCTGCGCCCGGTCCGAGAAGCTGCGCACCGTCGCCTCGAAGACCGCGGTGTCCGGGATGACGTTCTGCTTCGTCCCGGCATGGAACGTGCCCACGGTCAGGATCACCGGGTCGAACACGTCGAAGGTACGGGTGATCCACGCCTGCAACGCGGTCACCATCGCGCACCCGGCCTGCACCGGGTCCTTGGCGCGGTGCGGCATCGACCCGTGCCCGCCCTCGCCCCGTACGGTCACCCGCAGCACGTTCGACGCCGACAGCGCCGGCCCGCCCCGGGTCCCGAACACGCCGCTCGGCACCCCCGCGGACAGCACATGGATGGCGTACGCCGCCACCGGCCGCTGCCCGGCCGCGTCCAGCAGCCCCTCGGCCAGCATGTGCCGGGCGCCGTCGTAACCCTCCTCGCCGGGCTGGAACATGAACAGCACATCGCCCGCGAGCCGGTCGCGGTGCGCGGCGAGCAGCCTGGCCGCGCCGGTCAGCATGGTCGTGTGCAGATCGTGGCCGCACGCGTGCATCCGGCCGTTGTCGGCGGCGAAGTCGAGCCCGGTGCGCTCGGCGACCGGCAGCGCGTCCATGTCACCGCGCAGCAGCACGGTCGGCCCCGGCGCCGCGCCGCGCAACACCGCCGTCACCGAGCTGAGCCCGTCACCCGTGCTCAACTCCAGGGGCAGCCCGTCCAGTTCGGCCAGTACGGCCTCCTGCGTACGGGGCAGATCCAGTCCGGTCTCGGGGATCCGGTGCAGCGAACGGCGCAGCTGTACGAGGTCGTCGGAGAGCGCGCGGGCGTCGTCACGAAGGTTCATAGGGGCTCCTTACCCAGGGAGCCCGCCGTTCTTGACCGCGGCGACGAACGAGGACCACCTCGCCGCGGAAACCACGATCGCGGGCCCGTCCGGAACCTTGCTGTCGCGGACGGGGACGACGCCGTGGGTTGTGGAGTGGGCGGGGGAGAACTCGATGCAGTCTCCGCCGTTGCCTTCGCTGTAGGAGGACTTGATCCAGGCGAAGTCTCGGGTGAACTCGATGCACTCCCCGCCGTTGCCTTCGCTGTAGGACGACTTGATCCACGTGGCGGCGGTGAGATCCAAGTCGGGGCTCATGCTTGGTACTCCTTCAGCAGTTTCTTGATCAGAGCCAGTGATTGGTCCGGGGCCAACGCGTGCGCCCTGAGCAGATCGAAATCATCCAGGGCGGCGTCGACCGTTTGTGCGGAATCATGCATCCTGCCACCTACCCGGGTCTCCGTGTACAACACGGTGGGGGAGTCCAAGAAGCGCAACACGACGAAGGGCATCGTGGACGTGGCCGGAATACCCGCCGGGAACGGCATGACTTGGAGTTCCACTTGCGGTGATGCAGCCACCGTCAGCAGGTAGTCGAGCTGCCCTGCCATGACGTCGGCACTCCCGACGACGGTTCGCAGACACGCCTCATGAAGGATGACCCACAGGCGCGGGGGTGTGTCCCGCTCGAACACCTCACGTCGCCGTAGTCGCGCGGCAACCTTGTCCTCGATCCCGTCCGCACTTGCCCGTGGGTTGGCTACGCGGAAGACGGCCCTTGCGTAGTCCGCCGTCTGCACGATGCCTGTTACGAGGTTCGTCGAGTAGGCCAGTATCCGCGTCGCCTTCCGCTCCAGATCCAGGTACGGGACGAACCACGACGGGTGGTCCCCTTCGTCGATCCTTCGCAGCATGCCCGCGAAGAGCCCGTTCGTCCCGAACGCGAGATCGCAGCCGTCGGCGAACTTCTCGCTGGCCTTCACCTTCCCGGACTCCACCATGCTGACGTACGCATAGGAGTAGCCCGTGGCCTCGCCTAAGCGCTTCTGCGTGAGCTTGCGCCCCAGGCGAACCCGCTTGACGTCGAGTCCGAAGCGTTGGAGCGGATTGAAGTGTTCGCGTGGGTTCGTCTCGTCCAATGCTGTGACCTCTCGTTCTGTGGTCGCGGTCAGCATCGCCGCAGGCAGTTGATGTAAGCACTGCCGTTTAAGTGACCCCACTCTATTGCCTGTTGCGTTGTCAGCGTGACCGAATGGCTACACCCCGTACGCAAAGCCAGGACCCCCGCGACCGCGCGACCGGTCCGGGGGCGTGGCCACCAACCCCCTGGAGGTTGACGACATGACCGACGCTACCGCGCGGCTTCTGCCGTGGTCGAGTGCGGACGGCAAGGCCTGTTTCGTCGTGGGCGACGGCACCGGACCCGTGTCCCGTATCGCCGACAGCATCGAGGCGGCACAACTCGACTCGGCCGCCGACCTCATCGACGAGTCACGGCGCGTGCTCGCCGGGCGTGCCTGGACGTCCGGGGAACTCCAGCTGCTGACCGTGGAGTTGACGGACTCGCTCGCTGAGGTGCACCGGATCGCGAAGAGCCGGGGCGCCCGGCTGCCGAAGCCGCCGCCCGCCGTGGTCCACGTGCCCGCGGGGGAGGCCGTGAAGCCGTGCCCGTTCCCGTGTGAGGTCTGCCGCCGCAAGGGGCGGTAGGAGGGTAGGCGACGGTGGGCGCCCGTCACCGCGTCCGCACGTCCGGGCCCTCCGCCACCGCGTCGAGCCGCGCCAACTCCTCTTCCGTGAGCGCGATCCGTACCGCGTCCAGGTTCTCGTCCAGATGGGCGGGCGAGCCCGTACCGGGTGTCGGCAGCAGGACGGGGGAGCGGTGCAGCAGCCAGGCCAGCGCGATCTGCCCCGTGGTCGCGCCGTGCCCGGCGGCGACCGCGGCGACCACCTCGCCCGCTTCCCCCGTCAGCGCCCCGTTCCCCAGTGGGAACCACGGCAGAAACGCCGTCCCTCCCTTCTCGCACAGCTCCAGTACGTCCTCCGAGGCGCGGTCCAGGAGGTTGTAGCGGTTCTGCACCGACGCGATCGGGGCCAGCTCCTGCGCCCGTGCGAGTTCCGCCGCCCCGATGCTGTCCAGCCCGATGTGCCGGATCTTCCCGGCCTGTTGGAGCTCCCGCAGGGTGCCCAGCTGGTCGGCCATCGGCACCTCGGGGTCCAGCCGGTGCAGCTGGTACAGATCGATGGTGTCCGTGCGCAGCCGCCGCAGGCTCGCGTCGCACATGGCGCGCAGCTCCTCCGGCCGCCCGGCGATATGCCAGAGGTCCGGTCCCGTGCGCACCACCCCGCCCTTGGTCGCGATCACCAGGTCGTCCGGATACGGGTGCAGCGCCTGCGCCACCAACTCCTCGGCGATGTCCGGACCGTAGTTGTCGGCGGTGTCGATCAGCGTCACCCCGCGCTCGACGGCCCGGCGCAGCAGTGCGACGGCTTGCCGCGGGTCGTCATGGCGCGGGCCCCAGTACCCGGGACCGACGAGCCCGCCGGTGCCGAACCCCAGCCGCCGCACGGTCAGGCTCCCCCCGATCGCGAACTCCGGTTCCGGAGACACAGGAGACACATTCTCTTCCGTATCCATGGACCGGAGCCTAGGCGGCATCCCGGACAGCAATAATCCGAGGTCCGGAGCCGCGCCCCCTTCATAAGATCACCAGGTGCCTCCTGACATATCGCTCTTCACGCTGACCCTGCTCTGCCTGGCCGCCCTCGCCGCAGGCTGGATCGATGCGGTGGTGGGCGGCGGCGGGCTGCTGCTGCTCCCGGCGCTGCTGGTCGGCCTTCCAC
Organism: Streptomyces albospinus; assembly: GCF_014648695.1. Taxonomy (GTDB): domain Bacteria; phylum Actinomycetota; class Actinomycetes; order Streptomycetales; family Streptomycetaceae; genus Streptomyces; species Streptomyces albospinus. The sequence goes on along the minus strand of NZ_BMRP01000006.1, from coordinate 137,252 downwards.
ATACGCCCGCCGCGTTCGTCCTCGGCACCAACAAGTCCACCGCCATCGTCGGCACCTCCGCAGCCGCCGTGACCTATGTCCGCAAGGCGCCGATCGACTTCGGCATCGCCCTGCGGATCGGCGCCGCCGCGCTCGCCGGATCGCTGACCGGGGCGTTCTTCGCGGCCGGTATCAACAGCGCGGTGCTCCGCCCGCTGATCATGGCCGTCCTCCTGGGTGTCCTCGCCTTCGTCCTCTTCCGCCCGGCCTTCGGCACCGCCCCCGCGCCCTCGGGCCCGGTGACCCGGCGGCGCGTACTGGCGGCCATCCTCGTCGCGGGCCTGGGAATCGGCTTCTACGACGGGCTGATCGGCCCCGGCACCGGCGCCTTCCTCGTTATCGCGCTGGCCGCGCTCCTCCACATGGACCTGGTCACCTCCTCCGCCACCGCCAAGGTCATCAACGTCTGCACCAACATCGGCGCGCTGACGATGTTCGCCATCCAGGGCACCGTGCTGTGGCAACTGGGTGCGCTGCTGGCCCTGTTCAACCTCGTCGGCGGCACGGTCGGCGCCAGGATGGCCCTCAAGCGTGGCGCCGGGTTCGTGCGCGGTGTGCTCGTCATCGTCGTTGTCGCTCTTCTCTGCAAGCTGGTCTACGACCAGTGGCTGGCGGCCTGACGCCTCCCACCGTCGCCCGGGCGCGAGCCCGCCGATGCCCCGGCGTGACACGGCGGCGGTCCCGGTTGCGGCGGCCCTGCAACAGCGGCAACGGCGGCGGTTTCAGAACCGGCAGTTGTAGAGCCGCGACATGTCCCGCAGGCCGCCGGGGATCCGCGCCGCGACCCGGGCCGCCGCGCGGTAGACGGCGGGCAGCTTCTCGATCCCCGGCAGGTCCATGGCGCTGACGTTCTCGACGATCTCCAGCCGGGGGCTCAGCCGGGATATACCGCCCGCGTCCGTGCCCCAGTGGAGCGTCGAGCCCGTCTTGACGATGACGGAGTTGAGGCGCGCCGCGCGGACGGCGAACGGGCTGAAGGCGTCGAAGGCCAGCTCGCCGCTGGGGGCGTGGGCCATCAGGCGGCGGAGGAGCGCGGTGACGTCCCCCTCGGTGAGGTACATCAGCAGGCCCTCGGCGACGATCATCGTCGGCCGGTCGCACGGGAGCTCGTCCATCCAGTCCGGGGCCGTGACGGACGTCGGTATCTCGGTGTGTCCGGGGCGCTCCGGATAGAGCTGCCGGCGCAGGTCTATGACCTCCGGGAAGTCGACGTCGTACCAGCGCACCCCGGGGCCGGGGTCGAGGCGGTAGATGCGGGTGTCGAGGCCGCAGCCCAGATGCACCACCGCCGCTTCCTCGTCCTCGTGCCGGGCGAGGAAGCGGGCCGTCCACACGTCCAACTGCCGGGCGCGGAGGGCGACTCCGGCCGCGGCGCCGGCGCCCATCCGGAGCCTGCGGAAGTCGTAGTCGAGGCGGCGCACGGTGTCGACCGCCATGGCGTCGCCGAGTATCGGCTTCTTCGCGCGGCTGTCGACCGCGCGGCCGTAGAGCGTGGCGAGGAGGGTCTCCTTCACCCCGGTCAGCTGCACCTTCGGTTTCGTGGCGGTCATGATTCGATGGTACGGAACATTCAGAAAAATGTGAAGAGTGAAAATGGCGGACGGCCGTGCCCTGGCGGTGTCCGGCGTCAGCCCCGGGCCGCCGCGCCCGCGGGAACTCCCGGCGCCGGTTCGCGCACCGCCGTCACGGCGGTCAGCAGCACCACCGAGTCGTCGAGGGCCGCCAGGCCGTGCCGGGTGTGCGGAATCGCCGTGACCTGCCCGGCGATCAGCACCTGGCCGCCGCCGGCCCAGGTCAGCCGGACCCGGCCGCGCAGCACGTGGAGGCTGGCCGCCGGAGGCGCGTTGTGCTCGTCCAGCGAGGTGCCGGCCAGCAGCGCGATCACGGTCTGGCGCAGCGGGCCGTCGTGCAGGAACAGGTGAGCGCTGCGTCCGTGCGCGGAGGCGCGGGCGTCGTCGAGTTGGTCGCGGATGAGGGTTTCGAGATTCTCCATGGCGCTCGCCTTTCGAGTGCGGGCCGGCGGCGGGGACTCCCCTCTCCATCGTTGTCCCTGACCCGCAGGGCGCAACCGGGGCGTTCGGGCGCGGGGTCGGCGGATACGAACGGGAATGGGGCGTCCGGGTGCTTGGGCGCGGGTAGCGGCCCGCCGCGCGCCAGTTGATCATCAAGATCCGTACGATGCGAGGCGATCCTTGATCGAAAGATAGAAAGATCGATGGCTGAAGATCGATGCCCGGAGGACGATGCCCGGAGGTCGACGCCCGGCGACGGGACGGGGGCGACCGACGACCGATGACCGGAGATCAATGACTCGCGACCGGAGATCGGCGACAAAGGATCGAACAGTGGACACAGGACGCCGAGGAATGAGCGTCGAGGATCGCATGTGCTTCGTACTGGTACTACCCCCCACCCCGACCGCGAAGGGTGCGTGACCGTGGCCGACCCGACCGCCCTGAACCAACCGCCTGCCGTGCCGGCTCCTGCCGGGCAGCCGGCGCGTTTTCTGACCGTCATGACGACCATCGACAGCGAGCAGAAGGCCGAGCGGCTGGCGCGCGGTGCGATCGAGGCGAGGCTCGCCGCCTGTGCGCAGATCAGCGCGCCGGTGACCTCGGTCTTCCGCTGGAACGGCGCCGTGGAGACCAACCAGGAGTGGCAGGTGCTGTTCAAGACGGCGAGCGCGCGGTACGCGGCGCTGGAGACCTACCTCCTCGCCGCTCACGACTACGAGACTCCGGAGATCATCGCCACTCCGGTCACGCACGGCGGCGCCGGCTATCTCGCCTGGGTCGCAGAGGAGACGAGCTGACGTGGCACTACCAGCCCCTATGTCGAAGGCCGTTGCGGCGGGAGCCGCCGTTGTGCACCGCCGGCGGCTGCGCTGCCGGTGGGGGAGGGTGGCGACGCTCGCCCTGGGGATGACCCTGTGCCTCGCCGCGTCCCCCGAGAGTCATGCGGCCGACCCCGGCCCCGGCGGCCAGGTGTCCCACGGCCACCAGTCCCGCCCGCACGCCACCTGGACCAGCAAGGACGCCGCCGCCTACTGGACACCGCAGCGGATGGCCGATGCCGCACCGCCCGAGGGCGACAGCCAGCAGAGCGACGCCTCGCCGCAAATCGCTCCGACCGCCCGGCACTTCGACGGCATCCCGTCCGTCGGCGTGCTGTTCTCCGTCGACGGGGAGGCGCGCGAGCACCACTGCACCGCCAGTGTGGTGCACAGCCCGCACGGCAACCTGCTCCTCACCGCCGGGCACTGCAACCCGGGCGCCCGCGCCGCGTTCGTCCCGCAGTACCAGTCGGGTGCGGACTCCCAGCCCTACGGGGTGTGGGCCATCGAAGACACCTTCGCGTACTCGGACCGCGGCACCAGCGGGGCCGGCGCCGACCTCGACTTCGCGTTCGCCACCGTCGCCCCGGACGACAACGGGCGGATGATCGAGTCCGTCACCAGCGGCAACGTCCTGACCGAGACGCCCGGTTACCGCAACCAGGTCAGCGTCATCGGCTACCCCAGCGCGCACAGCGACCCGGCGGACCGCGCCGTACGCTGCGACGCCCGCACCAGCCGCCTGTCCGGCACCCGCGAACTCCGCCTCGACTGCGGCGGGTTCTTCGGCGGCACCTCCGGCAGCCCCTGGCTGGCCAACTTCGACGAGCACACCCGGACCGGCCGGCTCATCGGCGTCATCGGCGGTGTCAACGGCGGCGGCCCCAGCGGGCCGCACAACGACCGGGTCTCCTACAGCCCGTACTTCGGGAAGGAGATCCGCAGCCTCTACAACCGCGCCGTCAAGGAGAGCGCACAGAGTGAGCAGAGCGCGCAGAAGGCACAGCGCGCGCAGAGCACACCGGGCCAGCACAGCGGGCAGAGCCAGCAGAGCGCTCACGGCGGGCCGGGCACGGACAACGCGCAGGGCTCGTCGAACACGGACAACGCGCAGAACTCTCCGAGTACGGACAGCGCGCAGAACTCTCCGAGTACGGACAGCGCGCAGAACTCTCCGAATGCGGACAACGCGCAGGGGTCGCCGAGTACGGACAGCGCGCAGAACGTGCCGAGCACGGACGACTCGCAGGGTTCGCCGAGCGCGGACGGCTCGCAGAGCGGGTCGAGCGGGCCGAACGCGCAGGGTTCGGACGGAGGTGGGGGGCTCCTCTAGGGGCCCCCAGGTCGGGGGCGGGGCCGTGACCGGAGGCGTGTGCCGTCAGTGCAGCGCCTCCGTCAGGCCCTTCTCCTTCGGGCCGAGGAACTGCGGATCGGGCCGCAGCAGCGCGTCCGCCGCCGCCTTCCCCGCCGCGAAGATCTCCCGCACGCCGCCGTACGCCCAGGTCACGTCGTGGTCGGCGGCGACCCCGACCCCGTACGACTCGATGCCGGCCGCCCTGCACAGTGCCAGCGCGCGCCGGATGTGGAAGCCCTGGCTGACCAGCACCGCCCGGTCCACGCCGAAGACGCGGTGCGCGCGGGTGCAGGAGTTCCAGGTGTCGAAGCCCGCGTAGTCGCTGACGATCCTGCGGGCCGGGATGCCGTGCCGCACCAGGTAGCCGCGCATCGCGTCCGGTTCGTCGTAGTCGTGCCGGCTGTTGTCGCCGGTGACCAGGATGGCGCGGACGGTACCGCGGCCGTAGAGCCGCACCGCGGCGTCCAGCCGGTGGGCGAGATACGGGGACGGCTCGCCGTTCCACAGGCCGGCGCCGAAGACCACGGCCACGGGGGCGGCGGGCGCCGCCGCGACGGAGCGGACACGCGGGCCCGCGGTGGCGTTCAGCCAGGTCGCGGGCGCCAGGGCGAGCACGGTGAGCACCACGAGCGCCTGGAACGCGCGCCGTTGCCCGCGCCGGGTCCGCGGGATCCGCGGGCGCGGCAGCCACCGCGGTGCGCGCACGCCCCGCACCGCCCGGATACCCGCCATCCGTACGCGCCGTATGAGCCCCGGCAGTTCTGCCCGCCGCTCCCGCATTCCCGCCCCCGTCCGTGGCCTGCCGCCCGTGGGCGATGTCGCAGGCTGCGACGTGCGGCGGGCCGGCGCGGTTGCAGCAAGGGGGACGATGTCGTCAGAGGCCATGACGCCGTGGCCGGGTCTCCGTTCGCCAGCGTGGAGAGGACCGCCGCCGATGACCATCGAGGACGAGCGCCTGCCGTTCTTCGTCTACGGGACACTGCGCCCCGGCGAGGCCAACCACGCCCGGACGCTGCGCGGCCGGACCGCCTCCGAGGAGCCGGCCCGCATCGGCGGGGCGCTGCTCTACGAGGGCCCTGGATACCCGTACGCCGTCGCCGGACCCGCCGACGCGGTCGTGCACGGCGCGCTGGTGCTGCCGCGCGCCGCCGATTACGAGGAGGTGCGCGCCGCGCTGGACCGGCTGGAGGGCTACACCCCCGGCGCCGCGGGGAGCGGCCGCAACCTCTACGAGCGGGTGGCCGTCGAGGCGGTCCGCGCGGACGGCGGGACCGTACGGGCCTGGGTCTACCTGGCGGCAGAACCGCTGGCCGCCCGGCTGCGGGCCACCGGGACGCCGATGGCGGGCGGCGACTGGACCGGGCGTCCCGGACACCCGGCAGGAAACCCCGGATAGCCACAGATAACCTGACGACTCCTCCCGTATCGCGGAACCGGTGCTTCCGGTACCCCGGAGCGGGCCTCCCGCAGAGCAGAACAGGTGTGACCCGAGTGCCTTCCAACTCCCCGAGTGCCCCCGCCCACCGCCCCCTCCCCAAGGCCGAACTGCATCTCCACATCGAGGGCACCCTGGAGCCCGGACTGGCCTTCGCGCTCGCCGAACGCAACGGCGTCACCCTGCCGTACGCCACCGAGGACGACCTCCGCCGCGCCTACTCCTTCAGCGACCTCCAGTCCTTCCTGAACCTCTACTACGCGCTGATGGCGGTCCTTCGCACCGAGGACGACTTCGCCGACCTGGCCGACGCCTATCTGGCGCGCGCCAAGGAGCAGGGCGTCCGGCACGCCGAGATCTTCTTCGACCCGCAGGCGCACACCGCCCGCGGCGTCCCCATCGGGACCGTCGTCCGCGGGCTGTCCCGCGCCCTGGACGCCGCCGAGGAGAACCACGGCATCACCACCCGGCTGATCATGTGCTTCCTGCGGGACGAGAGCGCCGACTCGGCCCTGGAGACCTTCGAGGCGGCCCGCCCGTACCTCGACCGGATCACCGCCGTCGGCCTGGACTCGGCCGAGGTCGGGCACCCGCCGTCGAAGTTCCGGGAGGTCTACGAGCTGGCGCGGCAGGCCGGGCTCAAGTGCGTGGCCCACGCGGGGGAGGAGGGCCCGGCCGCGTACGTCTGGGAGGCGCTGGACCTCCTCGGCGTCGACCGGATCGACCACGGGGTGCGCTGCCTTGAGGACGAGCGGCTGGTGGCCCGCCTGGTGGCCGACCGCGTTCCGCTGACCGTCTGCCCGCTCTCCAACGTCCGGTTGCGGGTGGTCGACGACCTCGCCGACCACCCGTTGCCCGCGATGCTGGACGCGGGGCTGCTGGTGACCGTCAACTCCGACGACCCGGCCTACTTCGGCGGCTACGCGGACGACAACTTCACCGCCGTACGGGACGCCCTGGGGCTGGACGAGGAGACGCTGCGGACGCTGGCCCGCAACTCCTTCCTCGCCTCCTTCCTGGACGAGGAGACGCGGGCGGCGTACCTGAAGGAGCTCGACACGTTCTGACGGAGCGTCAGGCCGGTTGGGGCGGGCGGGCCGGGGTCACGCCGGCGCCACCCGCTCCAGCCGCACCGCGCACACCTTGAACTCCGGCATCCGGGACACCGGGTCGAGCGCCGGATTGGTCAGGGAGTTGGCCCGGCCCTCGCCCGCCCAGTGGAACGGCATGAACACCGTGTCCGGGCGGATCGCCCCGCTCACCCGGGCCGGCGCGACCGCCCGGCCGCGCCGGGAGACCACCGCCACCGGCTCGCCGTCCGCGACGCCCAGCCGGTCCGCCAGCTGCGGATGGAGCTGGACGTACGGGCCGGGTTCGGCGGCGTTCAGCTCGGCCACCCGGCGGGTCTGCGCGCCCGACTGGTACTGGGCCAGCACCCGCCCGGTGGTCAGCACCACCGGGTACGCGGCGTCGGTCTCCTCGGCCGCCGGACGGTGCGCCACGGGGACGAACCGGGCCCGGCCGTCGGGCGTCGCGAACCGGTCGAGGAAGAGGCGCGGGGTCCCGGGGTGCGGGACCGGCGGCGCCTCCGCGGCGCCCGCCGGCTCCCCGCGGCCACCGGACACCGGCTCCGCCGGGCACGGCCAGAACACCCCGTCCTCCGCCGCGATCCGCCCGTAGGAGATCCCCGAGTAGTCCGCCGGCCCGCCCGCCGACGCGCGCCGCAGCTCGTCGAAGACCTCCTCCGGGTCGCTCGGAAAGCCCTTGGCGTGCCCCAGCCGCGCCGCGAGCCCGCCGAGCACCTCCAGGTCCGTACGGACCCCGGGCGGCGGGTCCAGGGCGCGGCGGCGCAGCAGCACCCGGCCCTCCAGGTTGGTCGTGGTGCCGGTCTCCTCCGCCCACTGGGCGACCGGCAGCACCACATCGGCCAGTTGAGCCGTCTCGGACAGCACCACGTCCGCCACCGCCAGGAAGTCCAGCGACCGGATCCGCCCCTCCACATGGGCGGCGCGCGGCGCGGAGACGACCGGGTTGGAACCCATCAGCAGCAGCGCCCGGATGTCGCCGCCCAGCGCCTCCAACAGCTCGTACGCGCTGCGCCCCGGACCCGGGAGCGAGTCCGGCTCGACGCCCCACACCTGCGCCACATGGCGGCGCGCCGCCGGATCGTCCAGCTTGCGGTAGCCGGGCAACTGGTCGGCCTTCTGGCCGTGTTCGCGTCCCCCCTGGCCGTTGCCCTGGCCGGTCAGGCAGCCGTAACCGGACAGCTCCCGGCCCGCCCGCCCGGTCGCCAGGCACAGGTTGATCCACGCCCCCACGGTGTCGGTGCCCTTCGCCTGCTGCTCCGGGCCGCGCGCCGTCAGCACCATCGAGGACGGGGCGTCGCAGAACATCCGGACCGCCGCGCGGAGTTGGGGCACCGGTATGCCCGTGATGCGTTCCACCATTTCCGGCCAGTGCGCCATCACGGCGGCCCGCGCCTCCGGCCAGCCGCTGGTGCGCTCCGCGATGAACTCCTCGTCGGTACGGCCCTGGGCCACCACCAGGTGCAGCAGCCCCAGCGCCAGCGCCAGATCCGTGCCCGGCCGCGGCGCGAGATGCAGATCGGCCTGCTCGGCGGTGCGGGTGCGGCGCGGGTCGACGACGATCAGCCGGCCGCCGTTCTCCTTCAGCTCGGTCAGATAGCGCAGCGCCGGCGGCATCGTCTCGGCCAGGTTGGAACCGACCAGGATGACGCACCCGGTGCGCGCCACATCTGCCAGCGGGAACGGCAGCCCGCGGTCCAGCCCGAACGCCCGGCCGTGCGCCGCTGCGGCCGACGACATGCAGAACCGGCCGTTGTAGTCGATCTGCGAGGTGCCGAGCACCACCCGCGCGAACTTGCCGAGCGTGTACGCCTTCTCGTTGGTCAGCCCGCCGCCGCCGAACACCCCGACCGCGTCCCGCCCGTACGCCGCACCGGCCCGTCGCAGCCCCTCCGCGACCCGGTCCAGGGCCTCGTCCCAGCCGGCCGGCACCAGCTCCCCGGTGGCGGCGTCCCGCACCAGGGGGGAGGACAGCCGCGCACCCGGGGTGAGCAGCTCGGGGGCGGTACGGCCCTTGCCGCACAGGGCGCCCCGGTTCACGGGGAAGGCGGTCCGTTCGACGACCTCCACGGCGGGCCCGGCCGTCCGGCCGACGGGCCGCAGACCCATACCGCATTGGAGGGCGCAGTACGGGCAGTGGGTCTCAACTGTCGCGGCGTCCATGCCGCCAGCGTGGTACGGGCCTGTTACGGGCACGGATCGGCTCTGTTTCGGGCGGGCGGCGGAGACCTCCCACGGGGCGCACGGCCGGCGGAGATCCGGCGGCACACGGAGTTACCACCGGGGAAACGGAACCGCAACGAACGCTTGCCAGGCTCGGCCCATGACGGCGCCGACACCGCACCACCCCGTTCCGGATCCGCATGACCCCGCCACCCCGCCCGCCGCCCCCGTGGGCGCGGCCGAGCTCGCGTCCGCGATCACCGACCAGCTCAGCAGCCGGCTGTGCACGGTCCGCCTGCACGGCTTCCGGCGCCCCACCGGGACCCGCCCCGCGCCCGAGGCCACCGGGACCGCGCCGACCCTCGTGGCCGTCGCCCACGGCAGCCGCCACCCCCAGGCCGCCCCCACCGTCCGGGCCCTCCTCGCCCGCGTCCGCGCCCTCCGCCCCGGCCTGCCCGTACACCTCGGCCACATCGAACTCGACCGGCCGCTGCTCACCGACACCCTCGCCGGACTGCGCGGCGAGGTCGTGCTCGTCCCGCTGCTCCTCACCCGCGGCCACCACGTCACCCGCGACCTGCCGGCCGCGCTCGCCGCAGCCGGACACCTCACCGGCCGGATCGCCGCGCCCCTGGGCGGGCACCCCCTCCTCGCCGAGGCGCTGCACGGCCGCCTCCTGGAGGCCGGCTTCCCCGCCCGCCCCCGGGCCCGCAGCGCCGTCGTGCTGGCCGCCGCCGGCTCCCGCGCGCCCCGCTCCGCCGAGGACACCGCCCGCACCGCCCGGCTGCTCTCCGCCCGCCTCGGCGGCATCCCCGTCCTCCCCGCCTTCGCCTCCGCCGCCGCCCCCACCGTCCCCGAGGCGATACGGACGCTCACCACCCGCGGCCACGCCCCCGGCCGGATAGCCGTCGCCGCCTGCTTCACCGCCCCCGGCCGGTTCGCCGACCAGTGCGCGGCGACCGCCCCCGGGCCCGCCGCCGCACCCCTGGGCGACCACACCGCGCTGGCCAGGCTCGTCCTGCACCGCTACGACCAGGCGCTCAGCGCGCGTACCGGATCCGGCACCGAGGGCATCAGGGCGGCTACCGTCGCTGTATGACGGGCACATCACCGGCCACCCCGCCGCCCCCGGAGGCGACCCCCGCTCCGCACGCGGCACCGCACTCGGCAACACCTGGCTACACCGCGGCCGACGCCGCCCGCTGGGTCCCCGAACCGGACAAACGCCCCGGCCGCACCGCCTTCCAGCGCGACCGCGCCCGGGTCCTGCACTCCGCCGCGCTGCGCCGGCTCGCCGGCAAGACCCAGGTCGTCACACCCGGCACCCACACCCACGCCTGGGACGCCAGCCCGCGCACCCGGCTGACGCACTCCCTGGAGTGCGCCCAGGTCGGCCGGGAACTGGGCGCCGCCCTCGGCTGCGACCCGGACCTGGTGGAGACCGCCTGCCTGGCGCACGACCTCGGCCACCCGCCCTTCGGCCACAACGGCGAACAGGCCCTCAACGAGGTCGCCGCGCCCTGCGGCGGCTTCGAGGGCAACGCCCAGTCGCTGCGGCTGCTGGCCCGGCTGGAGCCCAAGCGGTTCGTGCCCGCCGCGGACGGCCGCCCGGTCAGCGTCGGCCTCAACCTCACCCGCGCCGCCCTCGACGCCGCCACCAAGTACCCCTGGCCGCGCGGCGGGCACCCCGACGACCCCGGCTCCCCGAAGTTCGGCGTCTACGAGGACGACCGGCCGGTCTACGCATGGTTCCGCGCGGGCGCACCGCCCGCCGCGCGCAGCTTCGAGGCACAGGTCATGGACTGGTCCGACGACGTCGCCTACTCGGTGCACGACGTCGAGGACGGGCTGCACGCCGGGCACCTCGACCCCAACGTCCTGCTCGCCGACGCCGAACGCGCCGAGATCTTCGCGGTGGCCGCCGAGCGCTACGCCCCCGGCGCCGGCGAGGCGGAACTGGCCGCCGCCCTGGACCGCCTCCTCGACCAGGAGTGGTGGCCGCACGGCTACGACGGCACGGCGCTCGCCCAGGCCCGCCTCAAGGACGCCACCAGCCAGCTGATCGGCCGGTTCTGCCAGGCCGCCGAGGGCGCGACCCGGGCCCGGCACGGGGCCGGGCGGCTCACCCGCTACGCGGCGGAGCTGGTGGTTCCGGCCGAAACCCGGCTGGAATGCGCCGTTCTCAAAGCGGTCGCCGACCGGTACGTCATTCAGCGCCCCGACCAGGAAGCCCTCCGCGCCGACCAGCGCGTGGTCATCGCCGAACTCGCCGAGGCGCTGCTGGCCCGCGCCCCCGACGGCCTTGACCCGCAGTTCCGTTCGCTGTTCGCCGCGGCTGCCGACGACACCGCCCGGATGCGCGCCGTCATCGACCAGATCGCGGCCCTCACGGACGCCTCCGCACGCTCTCTTCACGCCCGTCTCACCCGTCCCCCTGGTAACGGTTGGGGCAACCCAGGGTGACCCTAGGGGGGCAGCCCCTCTTCCCCCATCACGCTCCGTGCGGGACGCTCGTCCACGACGATTCGCACGGGGCAGCGCACACGAACGCGCGGAACAACGGGGGGCACGCACCGCAGGGAGCACCAACGGGGGGCATCAACGGGGGCGTTTACGGACGCGGACGCGGACGTACGGCACCGCAACGAGGAGGAAGCAAGTGGTCGACGCACACCAGACGTTCGTCATCGTCGGGGGTGGCCTGGCCGGAGCGAAGGCCGCGGAGACTCTCCGCGCGGAGGGGTTCACCGGCCGGGTGATCCTCATCTGCGACGAGCGCGACCACCCCTACGAGCGGCCCCCGCTCTCCAAGGGGTACCTGCTCGGCAAGGACGAGCGGGACAGCGTGTTCGTCCATGAACCAGCCTTCTACGCCCAGGCCCAGATCGAACTCCATCTCGGCCAGCCCGCCGTCCACCTGGACCCCGCGGCCAAGACCGTGCGGCTGGGCGACGGCACCCTCATCGCCTACGACAAACTGCTGCTGGCCACCGGCGCCGAACCGCGCCGCCTCGACATCCCCGGAACCGGACTCGCCGGCGTGCACCACCTGCGCCGCCTCGCGCACGCCGAACGGCTGCGCGGCGTGCTGGCCTCCCTGGGCCGCGACAACGGCCACCTGGTCATCGCCGGCGCCGGCTGGATCGGCCTCGAAGTCGCCGCCGCCGCCCGCTCCTACGGCGCCGAGGTCACCATCGTCGAGCCCCAGCCGACCCCGCTGCACGGCATCATCGGACCCGAACTCGGCGCACTCTTCACCGACCTGCACCGCGAACACGGCGTCCGCTTCCACTTCGGCGCCCGCTTCACCGAAATCGTCGGCCACGACGGCATGGTGCTGGCCGTCCGCACCGACGACGGCGAGGAGCACCCCGCCCACGACGTGCTCGCCGCCATCGGCGCCGCCCCGCGCACCGCCCTCGCCGAACAGGCCGGCCTCGACGTCGTCGACCGCGCCGACGGCGGCGGCATCGCCGTCGACGCCGCGCTGCGCACCTCCGACCCGTACATCTACGCCGCCGGCGACGTCGCCGCCGCCGACCACCCGCTGCTCGACACCCGGCTCCGCGTCGAGCACTGGGCCAACGCCCTCAACGGCGGCCCCGCCGCGGCCCGCGCCATGCTCGGCCAGGACGTCAGCTACGACCGCATCCCGTACTTCTTCTCCGACCAGTACGACCTCGGCATGGAGTACTCCGGCTACGCCCCGCCCGGCTCGTACGACCAGGTCGTCTGCCGCGGCGACGTCGGCAAGCGGGAGTTCATCGCCTTCTGGCTCAGCGAGGGACGCCTGCTGGCGGGCATGAACGTCAACGTCTGGGACGTCACCGGCACCGTCCAGCAACTGATCCGCTCCGGCGCCCCGTTGGACCCGGGCAAGCTGGCGGACCCGTCCGTTCCCCTGGAGTCGCTCCTCCCGTAGTGCGCCGGGACGCCCCGTGGGCCCACTGGTGCCGTATGCCCCTGGGCCCGCCGGCGGCGCCCGCCCCGGCGGCTGCGGCACCGGCGCGCCCCGGCCGCCACCCTCGACCATGACCTCGAC
>NZ_BMRP01000006.1:58392-124243 GCF_014648695.1 Streptomyces albospinus | reverse complement strand
GCGTCGGGGCGCCCCGGCCCCCACCCGGCCCGCCCGGCGTTGTCCGACCTCCACCGTAGAATTCACGCGTGGCAGGCAGGATCAACGATGACGATGTGAAGGCGGTGCGGGACGCGGTCCCGATCGACGCCGTCGTGTCCGAGTACCTCCAGCTCCGCAACGCCGGCGGCGGCAATCTCAAGGGCCTGTGCCCCTTTCACGACGAGAAGTCCCCGTCCTTCCACGTGAGCCCGGCCAAGGGGCTCTACCACTGCTTCGGCTGCCAGGAGGGCGGCGACACCGTCGACTTCGTCATGAAGATCGACCACCTCTCCTTCGCCGAGACCATCGAGCGCCTCGCCTCCCAGGCCGGCATCACCCTCCGGTACGAGGAGGGCGGCTACACCCCCGGCCGCCAGCAGGGCGAGCGCACCCGCCTCGTGGAGGCCCACAAGGCCGCCGCCCAGTTCTACGTGGATCAGCTGGACTCCCCCGAGGCCGAGATCGGCCGGAAGTTCCTCGCCGAGCGCGGCTTCGACCAGGCCGCCGCCCAGCACTTCGGCGTCGGCTACAGCCCCGCCGGCTGGGACCACCTCACCCGCTTCCTGCGCGGTCGCGGTTTCAGCGACCAGGAGCTGGTCCTCTCCGGCCTCTCCCAGGAGGGCCGCCGCGGCCCCATCGACCGTTTCCGCGGCCGTCTGATGTGGCCCATCCGCGACATCGCCGGCGAGGTCGTCGGCTTCGGCGCCCGCAAGCTCCGCGACGACGACAACGGCCCGAAGTACCTGAACACCCCCGAGACCCCGATCTACCGCAAGTCCCAGGTCCTGTACGGCATCGACCTCGCCAAGAAGGAGATCGCCAAGACCAGCCGCGCGGTGGTCGTCGAGGGCTACACCGACGTCATGGCCTGCCATCTGGCCGGCATCACCACTGCCCTCGCCACCTGCGGCACCGCCTTCGGCGAGGGCCACATCAAGATCCTCCGCCGCCTGCTGATGGACAACTCCGGCTCCGAGGTCGTCTTCACCTTCGACGGCGACGCCGCCGGCCAGAAGGCCGCCCTGCGCGCCTTCGAGGACGACCAGAAGTTCGCCGCCGAGACCTCCATCGCCATCACCCCCGGCGGCATGGACCCCTGCGACCTGCGGCTCGCCAAGGGCGACCAGGCGGTCGCCGACCTCGTCGAGTCCCGCACCCCGCTCTTCGAGTTCGCCCTGCGCCACGTCGTCTCCCGGCACAACCTGGACACCACCGTCGGCCGGGCCGCCGCCCTGGACGAGGCGGCCCCCATCGTGGCGAACATCAAGAACAGCTCCATCCAGCACGAATCCGCCGTCCAGCTGGCCGGCATGCTCGGCATCCTGGACACCCAGTTCGTCGTCCGCCGGGTCGGCCAGCTCGCCCGCTGGGCCCGGGAGCGCGGGCGCGACGGCGGCGGCCCCGGCCAGGGCCGCCCGCAGCACCGCGGCCCGGCCCAGGCCCCTGAGCAGCAGCGCCCCGCGCCCGGCGCCGGCGGCCCCGCCCTCAATCTCCGCAGCCCCGCCCACCGCGTCGAGCGGGAGCTGCTCAAGCTCGCCCTCCAGCGCCCCGACCTGGTCTCCCCGGCCTTCGACGCATACGGCGCGGACGAGTTCACCGCGCCGCCCTACGCCGTGGTCCGCCAGTGCATCGAGGACGCCGGCGGAGCCGCGGCCGGCGCCGCCGACAGCGGCTATGTCCCCCGGGTCCGCGAGGCGGCGCCCGACGACACCGTCCGCGCCATGGTCACCGAGCTCGCCGTGGAGCCGCTGCACACCCGCCGCGATCCCGACGAGGCGTACGCCGGCGTCCAGTTGGTCGCCGTCCGCCTCGCCGCCGTCAACCAGCGGGTCACCGAGATCCGCGGCACCCTCCAGCGCCTGGGCCCGCGCGCCGACCCCGAGCACCTGGCCGCCGTCCAGAACGAGCTCTGGGTCCTCCAGCAGTACGGCCAGGCCCTCCGCGAGCGCGGCTACGCGGCCCTGTAGCACCGCCGCCCGGGCCACCTCAGCACCTCCCGGTAGCCGTCCGGTCACGGACCGGACTCAAAAAGTGCCCGCACGCCCCTCGTGGCGGGAGTGTGTCGTACTCCACACTGAGGAACGGTGCCTGAGTCCTCGGAGCGCGGCACACCCGGTCGTACGCACCCCCGTACGCGCCGTGAGTCCGCCGCGCAGCCGTTCGTGACGTACGGGACGGACGGCGGCTCGGCCGCGACCGTTCCCGGGCTTTCTGCCGCCCCAGACGCGATCACCCTGGAGGTCGCCCCCGTGCAGACCCAGACCCTCCCCGACGCACCGGCCGGCGGCACACCGGCCACCCCGCCGGCCACCCCGGCGGACGCCGACCTGCTGACCGGTCAGGTCACGGTCCCGCAGCAGCCCGAACCCCCCGCAGCGGAAAAGCTCCTGGAGGAGATCACCCCGGAGCCGCCGCCCCGCCCCGGGACCGGCAGCCCGTCCTCCGACCTCTTCCGCCAGTACCTCCGCGAGATCGGCCGGATCCCGCTGCTCACCGCCGCCGAGGAGGTCGAGCTCGCCCGCCGCGTCGAGGCCGGCCTGTTCGCCGAGGAGAAGCTCACCGGAACCCCCGACCTGGACTCCCAACTCGCCTACGACCTGGACAAGTTGGTGGTCCTGGGACGGATGGCCAAGCGCCGCCTCATCGAGGCCAACCTCCGCCTCGTGGTCTCCGTCGCCAAGCGCTACGTCGGCCGCGGGCTGACCATGCTCGACCTCGTCCAGGAGGGAAACCTCGGACTGATCCGCGCCGTCGAGAAGTTCGACTACGCCCGCGGCTACAAGTTCTCCACCTACGCGACCTGGTGGATCCGCCAGGCCATGTCCCGCGCCCTCGCCGACCAGGCCCGCACCATCCGCGTCCCGGTCCATGTCGTCGAGCTGATCAACCGCGTCGTACGGGTCCAGCGCCGGATGCTCCAGGAGCGCGGCTACGAACCGACGCCCGAGGAGGTCGCCGCCAGCCTCGACCTCACCGAGGAACGCGTCAGCGAGGTGCTGCGGCTCGCCCAGGAACCGGTCTCCCTGCACGCCCCCGTGGGCGAGGAGGAGGACGTCGCCCTGGGCGACCTCATCGAGGACGGCGACGCCGCCTCACCCGTCGAGTCCGCCGCGTTCCTGCTGCTCCGCGAGCACCTCGACGCGGTCCTCTCCACCCTCGGCGAACGCGAGCGCAAGGTCGTCCAGCTCCGCTACGGCCTGGCCGACGGCCGCCCCCGCACCCTGGAGGAGATCGGCCGGATCTTCGGCGTCACCCGCGAACGGATACGGCAGATCGAGTCCAAGACCCTCAACAAGCTCCGCGACCACGCCTTCGCCGACCAGCTCCGCGGCTACCTCGACTGAGCCCGCGCCGAACCCAGGCGCCCCGTACGGCAGCGCCGCGGTCCGGTCAGCCCTCCCACTGGAACGCCCCCGGATGAGCCTCGTCGCGCACCGCCGCGTACTGCTGGCGCACGGCCTGCCAGACCGGCAGCTCCTCGCCCGGCTCGAAGACCTGGCTCGCCGCCGCCGGCCACTGCGGAGGCTCCACGTACCCCGACCCGCCGTCCCCACCGGCGGCCGGGGTGCCCGTGCGGTGCGCCGCGTTCCACGCCCAGGCCGCCTGCCGGGCCGCGCCCAGCGCCGCGTAGTCGGCCGGCTGCGGCACCACGACCTGCGCCCCGAACAGCCCCGGCGCCGCGGCCTGCACCGCGCCCAGCTCGGCCGCCGCGCCCAGCAGGAACACCCGGCGGATCGCCACGCCCCGCCCGCGCAGCACGTCCAGCGCGTCCGCGAGCCCGCACAGCATGCCCTCCACGGCCGCCCGCGCCAGGTGCTCCGGCTTCATGCTCTCCCGGCGCATCCCGTGCAACGACCCGGCGGTGTGCGGCAGATGAGGCGTCCGCTCGCCCTCCAGATAGGGCAGCAGCACCATGCCGTACGCGCCCGGCGACGACTTCAGCGCCAGATCGGACAGCCCCGCAAGATCCGTACCGAGCATCTCCGCCGCACCGCGCAGCACCCGCACCGCGTTGGTGGTGTGCACCACCGGCAGATGCCGCCCGGTCGCGTCCGCGAACGAGGTGATCGTCCCGGACGGATCGGCCAGCGGCTCGTCGTGGATGCCGAACACCGAACCCGAGGCGCCCAGCGACACCACCGCGTCGCCCACGCCGACCCCCAGCCCGAAGGACGCGGCCATCGTCTCGCCGGTACCGGCCGAGATCAGCAGCCCCTCCGGCGTGAAACCCGCCGTGCCCGACGGGCCCAGCACCTCCGGGAGCCGCACCTGATGTCCCAGCGCCAACTCCACCAGGTCCGGTCGGTACGTACCGCTCGCCGCCGACCAGAAACCGGTCGCCGAGGCCCCGCCCCGGTCCGTCGTCCGCCGCGCCGGCCGGCCCAGCAGCTGCCAGGCCAGCCAGTCGTGCGGCTGCATGACCTCCGCGATCCGGGCCGCGTTCGCCGGCTCGGTACGCGCCAGCCAGCGCAGCTTGGTCACCGGGTGCCCCGCCTGCGGCACCGACCCCACGGCCTGCGCCCATGCGGACCGACCGCCCAGCGAATCCACCAGATCCGCCGCCGCGCTCTGCGCCCGCTTGTCGTTGCCCACCAGCGCCGGCCGGACGAGGTTCCCGTCGGCGTCCAGCGGTACCAGCCCGTGCTGCTGCGCGGTGACCCCGATGGCCTGCACGCCTTCCAGCAGCCCGTTCCCCGCGGCCTCGCCGAGTGAGATCAGCCACGCCTGAGGATCGACCTCGGGCCCCTTCTCGACGGGGTGCGGTGCGTACCCCTGCCTGACGACGGCACCCGTGTCCGCATCGCAGACCACGATCCGTGTGCTCTCGGACGAACTGTCCAACCCGGCGACTATCCCCATGGCCCCAGATGATGCCCCATGGGACGCATGGGGAGAGAGTCAGGGTTTGCCCGGCAGGGGCCCGGGCACATCCGGCACCTCACGTGTTGCTGGTGCCCCAGTCGTCCTCGTCGTTCGCGCGCTGCTCGCGCAGCGACCGCACCCGCTCGGCGACCGGAGCGGGCAGCCGTCCCTCGACCTTCGCGGAAACCGTCCCGAACACCTTGGTCGCGGTCTGCCGCCCGGTCAGCGCGGCGGACTCGGCGGTGTTGCGGACCGCGGGGTTCTGCGCGATCCGCAGCGCGCCCTTCCGCAGCTGCTCGTACCGCTCCCGGCCGGCCCGCGTGCCGAGCACATATCCCACCGCCAGTCCCGCGATGAACGTGAGCCGGTAGCGCATCGCTCCACCTTTCCCTTGCCGCTCGATCCCCGTCCGGTGCCGGGAGGCAGCGGACCGCCGGGCTGCGCACCTGCCCCCCGGCGCCGGAGATCACCTGCGGCGACCTGAGGCGATACCGATTGGCGGAGCACCCCCCTGCTTGCGCTAATGTATGTGTCGCAGCGAGCGCCCGCCGTCCGGAAGCCCGGACAGCGATGCATTCGAGGCACACAGAGCAATCCCCTGTAGCTCAATTGGCAGAGCAGCCGGCTGTTAACCGGCAGGTTACTGGTTCGAGTCCAGTCGGGGGAGCTCGGTCCCCTGTAGCTCAATTGGCAGAGCATTCGGCTGTTAACCGGAGGGTTACTGGTTCGAGTCCAGTCGGGGGAGCAGAAAGAACGAGGACCCCGGAAGGGGTCCTTTTTCTTGTGTCCGGGAACCGAACCACGGGTGACCGAAGTCCTTTTGGGCAGGCAAGGTCGCCCGACGGCAGCCCGCACGGGCAGCAGATCGTATGAGCGGCTATGCTGCGGCAGACGGCGCGCACAAATGTGCGCGACGCGCCGTGAGGGGGCGGTAGCTCAGCCGGTTAGAGCAGCGGACTCATAATCCGTCGGCCGTGGGTTCGAGTCCCACCCGCCCCACCGCAGCCTGGTACCGCAGAAACGATCTGGCCAGGTGAGAACACGGCAGGAAGGGCCCTTGCGGAAAACGCGAGGGCCCTTTTTTCATGCGGTCGAGGTACCGCCTTCGGTCCGGCGGCGCGGTCACCCGGTCCGCGGGCGGTGGGATCCGGACGGTGTTCGCCGGGGCGGACGGGGCGAGGTGGTGCGGCGGCACCGGCCCGCGGACCCGGCGGCGGGGTGCGGCGGCTGGTCGGGGCGGCGTTCGCGGACGAGCTGGGGATCCCCTGCCTGCCGCCGGGGCGGCAGGCAGGGGACGCCGCGCGCCGGCACGTGCCGCAGCGGGCCTGGATCCGGCTGGCGGCAGGTGCCGGCGCGCCGGTCCTGGCCGCGGCGGCGTCCACGGTCGGCCCCGCGGGACTGCCGCCCGAGCGACGGGGCGGGGGCTGCTGCTGGGGGCGTGCGCCAGGGCCCGGCGATGGCCTGCCGGGTGGGTCCTAAGGGGCGGGTGTGGGTGTGCGGACGTCGTGGGTGATCCAGACGCAGGGCTCCCAGTACGCGCCCCGGTCGCGGGTGTGGTCGATGTGGAGGGTGTCCAGGCCGCCGGGGAAGACATAGGTGCCGTCGTCGGGGAAGGCCAGGCCGGTCCAGGACTCCCATTCGGCGACCGTGCCGGTGATGCGGGAGGACTGCGCCACGGCGGCGGCGATGGTGCCGCCCTGGCGCACCTGGGTGCGGATCCAGGGGTCGAAGGGGGCGCCGTCGGGTCGGGTCCAGGACGCGTAGCGCTCGATGGGGACGAGGGGGTAGCGGTCCTTCCAGGTGGGGCGGACCGGGACGATGACGTGGGAGAGGCCGGCGGCGCGGGCCATGTCGGCCATGTGCCCGAGGAGGCGGGTGGAGTGGCCCTTGCCCTGGTGGGCGCGCGGGATCTCGATGCCGAGGGCGCACAGGGCGTCCGGCGCGGCCCCCGCGTCGTGGTCGCGGAACGCCGCCTCGATGGATGCGTCGAGGCCGGTGCCGAGGCCCTCGGGGGTGCCGTCCCAGGTGCGCGGGAGGGTGCGGCCGGCGCCGAGGACGGTGTCGGTGTCCGGGTCGTGGAGGAGGAACTGGTGGTCGGCGAAGTCGGAGAAGAGCCGGTTCCAGAAGCCCGCGTTGATGTCGCCGTGCAGGTTGTATTCGGGGACGATGCCGGCGAATTCGCTGCTGATGCGGTCCCAGAGTTCGGGGCGCTCGGAATGGTGCACGAAGGCGGCCGTCATGCGGCGTCCTGTGCGGGCTTTTCGGCGGCCCAGATGACGACCAGGGGGATTCCCTCCCAGGCGGCGCGGGCGGCGTCCGCGACGGATTCCTCGTAACCGCCGGGTGCCAGCCGCCCGTTGAAGACCGGTTCGTGGCATTCCCGTACGGTCAGCCCGGCGGCGGAGAATGCGGAGAGATAGCTGCCGGGGAGGTGGACGTGGTTGCGGACGAATGCCAGTCGGTCGGTGTCGTGGACGAAAAGGCACTGGCCCTGGAGGGAGATGACGAACGGGTGCAGGTCGGAGACGACGACCCGGCCGCCGGGGCGGACCACCCGGGCCAGTTCGCCGATACCCGCGGAGAGGTCCGGGAGATGGGTCAGGGCGAGGGAGCAGACGGCCAGGTCGACGCTGTCGTCGTCCAGCGGGAGTTTTTCCAGACGGCCCTGGCGGAATTCCGCGGCGGGGACTTTCCGCTGGGCGTGCGCGAGCATTTCGGGTGACTGGTCGACGCCGATGGTGCGGTAGCCGCGGGCGGTCAGGGCGGCGGTCTGGCGGCCGGTGCCGCAGGCCGCGTCCAGGGCGGTGCCGACCGGGCCGCGGTCCAGCAGGCCGTGCAGGATCGGCTCCTCGACCTCGATGTAGGAGCTCGGCAGCGAGTCGTAGACGGCGGACCAGGAGGCGTAGCCGTCCGCGGCGCCGAGTTCGCTGACCGGCTTCCTGCGGTCGGGGAGGGCGGCGGCCGTGCCGTCTGCGTAAGCGCGGATTTCCGCCAGGCGGGCCGCGATGAATTCCTCGTCGGCGTCCATCGCATGCCGTAGCAGGGCCAGCCCCTCAATGCCCAGTACCAGTTCCCTTGCCCGGAATTCACTGCCCATTGGCTGCCTCCATTGGCCGGAATTTTCGTTGTTGCGGACCGGTTCCGCACCTAGCATGACGCGGGTGATCGAGGGATATATGGATCGTGAGAGTGTGATAGCCGGACGGCGTCTCAAGTTTCATGTGTCGACGGATGCCGGAGAATTCCGGGTCCGTTTCTACCGGTTGGGACGGGAACTCTCCTTCATGGCGGAGACCGGCCCGTATCCGGGCGTCCCGGCCGCTCCGCCGCCGCATCCGGACGGCGTCCCGGAGCATGCCTCCCCGGCCGTGGACTGGGACTGGCCGCCGTACGAGCACGGAATTCCCGCCGACTGGCCGCCGGGGATCTATCTCGCCCGGTTCGTCGAGGAGGAGGGGAGTGCCGAGGAGGAGGGGAGTGCCGAGGGGGCGGAGCGCCGGGCCCGGGACGTTCCGCTGCCGGCCGATGCGGGGATCGCGGGTTTCGGCCGGGAGTTCTTCGTCGTCCGGCCGCGGCATCCCGGTGCGAGCGGAGCCCGCATTCTGTACAAGAAGTCGACGTACACCCGGCACGCCTACAACTGCGGGGACCGCGCCGACGTCCGGCGGGCCGCCAGCCTCTACGACCACCCCGTCTATCAGGAGGGGGGCGCCGACCGGCCCCGCGGCCATCAGCTCAGCCTGCACCGGCCCGGCGGCGTCAACGACCTCGCCTACTGGGACGCCCCGTTCATCGCCTGGCTGGAACGCAGCGGTTACGAGGTCGAGTACTGCACCGACCTCGACCTCCACGAGGAGCCGGGGCTGCTCTCCCCCTACCGGCTGCTGCTGAGCGTCGGGCACGACGAGTACTGGAGCGCGGCGATGCGCGCCCATGCGGCGGAGTTCGTGCGCGGCGGCGGGAACGTGGCGTTCTTCAGCGCCAACACCTGCTGGTGGCGGGTGCATCCGGTGGACGGCAACAGCGCGTTCGTCTCGGACACCGACCACCATGTCGGCACGGAGTACCCGCATCTTCCGGCGACCGACCTGTGGTGGCCGGCGCCGCCGGACGGGGTCGGGGAGCCGGAAAACGCGCTCACCGGCGTCAGCTTCCGCAACGGCGGGATGTGGCCGGGGGACTGGCCCGGCGACCGGCCCCGCGAGGGGTACCGGGTGCAGCACGCCGACCACTGGGTCTACGAGGGGACCGGCCTGCGGGACGGCTCGGACGGCGGTACCCAGGACGCCCTGGGCGCCGGGACCGCGCTGATCGGCTACGAGTGCGATGGCGCGGCCTTCGCCACGGACGCGGACGGCGTGGCCCGCGCCACCGGGGTGGACGGCACTCCGGAGTCCTTCCTCATCCTGGGGATCTACCTCCTGGATCCGGTGCACGACGACTTTCACCACCTGAAATGGGGGCACTGGAACTGCCCGGAGCGCGAGGGGGCGATCACCTCCCCGCGCGCCGCCACGATGGGGCTCTACACCGCCGGGGGCACGGTGTTCACGGCCGGGACCACCGACTGGCCGGTGGTCTGCGGCCGTGAACTGGACCCCGGGGTCGTCCGGGTGACCCGGAACGTGCTGGACCGGCTGGCCGGCCCGGCTACACCAGACCGCTGAGCGCGGCCAGCGAGGAGATCCGCACGGCCCCGTCCGGCAGCGGCGGGGCCGCCCCCTCGACGGCCCGGTCGGCCCGCCACAGATGCGCGGCCCGCATCCCGTACGCCAGCGGGCCCGCGACGTCCGGTTCCCACATGTCCCCGACGAACAGCGCCTGCCCCGCGGTGACTTGGCACTGCTCCAGCACCGCCCGGTAGATCAGCGGATGCGGTTTGCGGGCGCCGGCGCGGGCCGAGGTGACCGCGGTGTCCACCAGCCCGGCCAGGCCGACGTCCTCGATGGCGCGGTCCAGGTCCCAGTACCAGTTGGAGCAGACCGCCACGTGCAGGCCCCGGGCGCGCAGCTCCGCCAGCGCGTCCCGTACGTCGTCGAAGAGCGCCAGCCGGAGGTCCTTCATCGCCCGGTCGAGCTCCACGGCGAGTTCGCCGGCCGCCGGTTCGGGGACACCGCAGTCCCGCGCCCGGCGCCGCAGCCGGTCCACCTCCCAGGCGCGGTAGGCCTGTTCGCTGACGGAGTGGGCGGTGTGCTGCTCGCCGTCCCGGGGCCCGACCGCCCACTGGCTGCCCCACCTTTCGGCGGCCTCGGTCAGGCCCCGGCGGGCGAACAGCGACCGGTGGCTGGGCGGCAGCGGTTCGACCAGCCGCACCAGGGTGCCGTAGAAGTCGAGGATCACGGCCCGGATGCCGCCCCGGACGGTGTTCCCGCGGTCGTCCGGCACCGGCGTCAGTACCGTCCGTAGCGGTGCGGGAAGTAGTCCTCCAACGTCCCGTCGCGTTCGATGTCGAAGGTCGCGCAGTGCAGTCCGCCGCCGAACGGGCCGACCGCGCGGAACGGCACCGGCACGATCTCGAAGCCGTACGAGGAGAGCTGGTCGGCCAGCGGCACTTCCTTCTCCTCGATGCACAGGGTGTTCGGGTCGAGGTTGAGCATGTTGCCGGCGAGCCACGGGCTGCAGTACGACAGCCTCGGCTGGTGCTCCCAACTGGCCGGCTGCACCGCCTCGATGATCTCCCAGTCGTTGCGGCGGAAGAACTCCATCAGCTCGGCGTCCGCCAGCCGCTCACCGCAGTGCAGCACCAGTCCGGGGCGGAGCGGCACCCAGGTGGCGTCGATGTGCAGCGGGTGGGTGTTGGTGGAGGTCACCGCGTGCACCCGGAAGTCGGGGAAGTGGCGCTTGAGCCACCGGTATCCGCTGCGGTTGGTGACGAACGACAGCTGGACGAACAGGTCCTTGCCGAAGCGCGCGATGTCGGCCGCGTCGAACAGCGGCTCGGCCTCGGTCAGCACCAGGTCGTAGTCGCGCACCCGCGCCAGCTGCTCCTCGGTACCGAGGGTGTGGTAGGTGTCCCAGAAGCCGGGCTTGTAGGAGGCGTCGGTCAGCCGCGGTTTGGGCGCCGCCTCCCAGCGCATGTTCTCGTCGGTGTCGAAGAGGCGCTGGAGGATGGGCCGGTAGCAGAGGTACTCGAACCAGCGGCTGCGGTACGACATGGTCGCTTCGAGGATCTCGTTGCCGACGGTCAGCAGCAGGTCGCGCGGCGGCATGCAGCCGGACATCGACTCCTGCGTCCAGTCGGGCGTGCCGACCTGCTGAGAGAAGTCGACGGGGGTGGGGCGGTCGACGCGGATGCCGCGGCGGCGCAGCAACTCGGCGAAGTTGTCCAGCTGTTCGTTGGCCTCGGCGGTCATGTCGGCCGGCATCGGCCCGTAGGTGCCCAGCGGGAAGCCGTCGTCGGGGAAGTCCCGCTGGACGGCTGGTTCGGGGGCCTGTACGACCGTGTTGTCGGCGCGTCCGACGACGACATGCCGCAGCGGGTCCCAGCCGTTCCAGGAGTTGACCTTCAGCGGCCGGGTGGCCGGATCTGCGGCCGTCGTGCCGTACTCAGTCACGTGCAAACCCTTCGATAGGGGACGTGGGAGACACCCGAGCAAAAGTGAGGCAGTGGGGGCGGCAGCGTCAAGAGCGAATCTCCGGAGCACCGGAGTTTTTGCGTCAAATCGCCGATGGATTTGCGGTGGTGAACCCCGGATCGGAATGCGGTCCGGCCTGCCGCACGGGCGTTCCTGCATTCCCCGGCCGGTCATTCGGGGGCGGCGGATTTTCTGGCCGGAAAGAATCCCCGGGGTGACGGGCGGGATACGCGGGGTAGATAGCACGCCGGTTCCGACAACCCCGACGGAGGAGATCATGGCCGAACGCATCTTCCGTTCAGCGGCAGTGCTCGGGGCAATTGCCGTACTGGGGTCGGTGACCGCCTGCGGCGGCGGCAGGCCGGGGGCCGCGGCGGACCGGTCGGGGGACCTGACGGTGTGGCTGACCGTCGACGCCCAGGAGAGCTGGCCGGATCTGGTCTCGGAGGTCAACGACCGGTTCCACCGGAAACACCCCGGGACCCGGGTCAAGGTGGAATACCAGCAGTGGACCAGCAAGAACCAGAAGCTCGACGCGGCACTGGCCGGGCGGCAGGTCCCCGACGTGGTGGAGATGGGCAACAGCGAGACCACCAATTACCTCGTCAACGGGGCGTTCGCGCCACTCGATCCCTCGGCATTCGATCATTCCGGGGAATGGCTGGGGGCGCTCCGCGACGCCTGCCGCAACGACGGCAGGACCTACTGCGTGCCGTATTACGCGGGACCCCGGGTCGGTATCTACCGCACCGACCTCCTCCATCAGGTCGGCGTGGACCGGGCGCCGCGCAGCTATACGGAGTTGCGGGCGGATCTCGACAAGCTGAAGCGGAAGTTCGGCGCCGCCGACAAGAATTTCTCCGCGTTCTACATGCCGGGCCGCTACTGGTACGCGGCAATGGCATTCGTCAAGGACGCGGGCGGCGACATCGCGGTGCAAAAGGACGGCCGCTGGCACGGCGCGCTGTCCTCCGCCGCGTCCGTCAAGGGCCTGTCCGCCTGGAAGGACCTGCTCGACGCGTACTACGTGGGCGACCGGTCCAAGGACAACGGCGACGAGCCGGCGGTGGTCGGGCAGGGCCGGGTCGGCATGTTCTACGGCAACACCTGGGAGGCCAAGGCCGCGACGGACAGCAGGTCGGGCGGCAGCCCGCAACTGCGCGGAAAATTCGCCACGTTCGCCTTCCCGGGCCCCTCGGGCAGACTGCTGCCGCCGTTCCTGGGCGGCTCCACCCTGGCCGTCCCCGCCAAGTCCGCCCACCAGGACCGCGCCCGGGACTGGATCCGGCTGTTCACCGACCGCACCTCGCAGCGCCGGCTGATCGCCGCCGACACCCTGCCCAACAACACCGCCCAGCTGCGGGAGGTGGCCGCCGACGGCGTCAACGGCCCCGCCGCGCGGGCCGCCGGGCGCGGCTGGGTGACCCCCTTGGCGCCGGGCTGGGCAGCCGTGGAGAAGTCCAATGTCCTCCAGGAGACGCTCCAGGACATCGCGACCGGGAAGCAGCCGGTGGCGGACGCGGCACGGGCCGCGGACCGCCGGATCGACGCCGTGATCAACGAGAACTGACGGCCGTGGGGACCACGGATCCGCAGCCGCGCGCCCGGCGCACCGCCCGGCGGCGGGTACTGCCCTACCTGCTGATCGCGCCGACCGTGCTCGCCCTCGCCGCCGTCCTCGGCTACCCGCTCGCCGACCTCGTACTGCTGTCCTTCCAGGACATGACCCGCCGCGAACTCTTCTCCGGGGCCACGCCGCCCTGGGCCGGACTGGCGCACTACCGGTCGATCCTCTCCGACGGGTTCTTCTGGACGGTCGTCGGGCGCACCGCGCTGTTCACGGCGGTCTGTGTGACCGCGACAGTGGCGCTGTCGATGCTGGTGGCGCTGCTGATGCGGCGGGTGGCGCCCTGGGTCCGGACGGCCATGACCGGAGTGCTGGTCGCCGTCTGGGCCATGCCGATCATGGTCGCGGCGTCCATCTTCCGCTGGCTGTCGGACGCCGACTACGGCGTCGTCAACTGGCTGCTGGGGCTGCTGCCCGGACTGGACTTCAGCAAGCACAACTGGTTCGAGAACCCCTGGCAGGGATTCGCCGTCATCACCGGCGTCGTCGTCTGGGGCACCGTGCCCTTCGCCGCCATCACCCTGCACGCCGCGCTCCTCCAGATCCCCGTGGAATGGGAGGAGGCGGCACTCGTCGACGGCGCCCGCGGATTCCGGCTGTTCCGGCACGTCACCTTCCCGGCGATCAAACCGACCGCCGTACTGGTCACCTCGCTCTGCGCGATCTGGGACTTCGGGGTGTTCAACCAGATCTGGCTGATGCGCGGCGGCCAGCCCGAGAAGGACTACTACCTGCTCGGGGTCTATTCGTTCACCGAGTCCTTCGCCGTCAACCGCTACAGCGCGGGCGCGGCCATCGCCGTCGTCACCGTACTCATGCTGCTGGGCGGCGCGGTCGTCTACGTCCGCCAGCTCGTCCACCTGGGGGAGACCGAGTGAACACACCACCCGGCACCGGGAGTTCGGGCGTTTTGCGGCTCCGGGAACGGCCGAACTCCCCGCACCGCGGGAAACGGCGCCCCGGGCTGAATGCGCTGGGCCTGCTCTTCGGCGCGCTGATGGCATTCCCGATCTACTGGATGCTGCTCACCGCATTCCGCCCGGCCGAGGAGATCCATGCCGACCCGCCGCGATTCTGGCCGGACCACCTGACCCTGGAACACTTCCGCCGGGCCCTCGGCACCCCGACGTTCTGGGCCAATGTGCGGGCCAGCGTCCTCATCGGCGCCGGGACCGTCGCCGTCTCCCTGCTCATCGGCACGCTCGCCGCATTCGCCCTCGCCCGCTTTGCGTTCGCCGGGCGCAAAGCCCTGGTCATGGTGATCCTGGGCGTCCAGATGATCCCGCTCGCCGGGCTGATCATTCCGGTGTACCTGCTGCTCAGCGACGCCGGACTGACCGACAGCCTGCCCGGGGTGATCCTCACCTATCTCGTCTTCGTGCTCCCCTTCACGGTCTGGCTGCTGCGCGGCTTCGTCGCCGCCGTTCCGGTCGAACTGGAGGAGGCCGCGATGACCGACGGCTGCACCCGGCTGGGCGCCTTCCGCCGAGTCGTCCTGCCGCTGCTCGCACCGGGGCTGGTGGCCACCTCCCTCTACGCCCTGGTCCAGGCATGGAACGAGTACGTGCTCGCCTATGTCCTGCTGTCCAGCAACGACAAGCAGCCCCTCAGCATCTGGCTGGTGTCCTTCCAGACCGGCTTCGGCACCGACTACGGCGGGCTGATGGCCGGCGCCACGCTCACCGCGCTCCCCGTGGCGGGCTTCTTCGCGCTCGTCCAGCGCCGGCTCGCCGCCGGCCTGGCGACCGGCGCGGTCAAGGGATGACCCGGACTTTCGCCGTACGCGCTCACCGGTGCACCGCTGCCCCGGTGGACGGACCCTCCGCACGTACCCGACCTTGCAGGAGAACACGTGACGTTCGACCGTCTCGACCTGGTGTCCAAGCTCTACCAGCCGACCGGCTGGCCGCGGATCCTCGAAGCCGCCTCCGGAGGACCCTCCAGCGGCCCCCTGGTCGTGGACCTGGACCCGACGACCTTCTGCGACCTGGCCTGCCCGGAGTGCATCAGCGGAAAGCTGCTCAACCAAGGGCGCTTCACCCCCGAACGGCTCGCCGAACTGGCCGGGGAACTGGTGGAGATGAAGGTCAGGGCGGTGGTCCTCATCGGAGGCGGTGAACCGCTCGCCCACCGCGGCACCCGCACGGTGCTGCGGGTCCTCGGCGAGGCCGGCATCGCCATCGGCGTGGTCACCAACGGCACCCTGATCCGGCAGAACCTCGCCGAACTGGCCGCCTACGCCTCATGGGTACGGGTCTCCGTCGACGCCGGCACCAGCGACACCTACCGGCTCTTCCGGCCCGACCGCAAGGGCCGCAGCGTCTTCGACAAGGTCATCGGCAACATGCGGCTGCTCGCCGAGGCCAAACAGGGCGCGCTCGGCTACTCGTTCCTCGTCATGACCCGCCAGGAGCCGGACGGGAGCGTCGTCGGCAACCACCACGAGGTCTTACGGGCCGCCGAACTCGCCCACGACATCGGGTGCGACTACTTCGAGACCAAGGCGATGTTCGACGACGGCCACCACGTCATCCAGGTGCCGGCCGGCATCCTCGCCTCCGTGGAGGAGCAGCTCACCGAGGCGCAGAAGTGGACGGGCGACCACTTCGAGATCGTCAACTCCTCGACCCTGACCTCCCTGCGGACCCGGGTGGGGCCCGTTCAGGAGAAGGACTACCACCGCTGCCGGGTCGCCGAACTGCGCACCCTGGTGACGCCGTCGGGCGTCTACGTCTGCTCGTACCACCGGGGGAACGCCGGAGCCCGCATCGGGGACGCGGTGACCGACAGCCTGGCGGACATCTGGCGCACCTCGGACCGCGGCATCGTCGACCCCAGCCGGGACTGCCGCTTCCACTGCGCGCGCCACCGCTCCAACCTCGAACTCGACAAGATCAGGTCCGGGGCGGCGGCGGGGACCGTGGCGGTACCGGAGGCCAGGAGCGAGGAGGACCCGTTCATCTAGCCCTCCCCGCTGGGCGGTTGGCGCGTCGGCGGTCCTCCGGGACCGCCGGTTCCCCGGGGCCGGCGTACCGGACGGCCCCGGGGAACCGGCCGCGCCCTACGGGGCCGGCGCCCCCGCGAGCTCCGGCGCCAGGCCCGCCGCCGCCCGGGTCACGATCACCCGCGCCCGGGGATGCGCCGCACCGAGCGCCCGCCGCAGCCGCCCGGCCACCTCCTCCGCTTCGGCGGCCGGGCAGACCCCCACCAGCGCCCCGCCCCCGCCGGCCCCGCTCAGCTTCAGCGGCAGGCCGGCCGAGCGCAGCGCCACCTCCCGCAACTCCTCCAGCAGCGGCGTGGACATGCCCTGGAGGTCGCGCATCGCGGCATGCGCCTCGCCCATCGCGGCACCGAGGGCGGCCGGATCGCGGCGGTGCACCGCCTCCCAGACGGCGCCGGACGCCGCATCGGCACGCTCCCGGTACGCCGCGAGCCGGGCATCCCCGGCCGCGAGCTGCGCGCGCACCGTACGGATGTGGTCGCCGGTGTCCTTCTTGGTGGCCGAATCGAGCACCACCACCCCCCAGTCGTCCGGGAAGTCCACCCGGCCCACGATCTCCGGCAGGCCGCTCGTCCGCCCGTCGAGCAGCAGCAGACCGCCCGCGATCACCGCGAGATGGTCCATCCCGCCGCCGTTGAAGTACCCGAACTCGAACTCGTACGCCCACTGGGCCAGCGTCCGGGCGGACAGCGGCGCATCCGGCGCCGCCACCTCGGCGAACGCCCGGAACAGCGCCACGATCAGCGCCGTCGACGACGACAGGCCGCTCGCCGCCGGCGCGTCGCTGCGCACCGTCACGGCCGGCGGTCGCGGCCCCGCTCCGGGCAGCCGGCGGCGCAGAAACGCCCACACCTCCTCCGCCCAGCTCCCCGCCCCGCCCCCGCCGGCGGCGCCCTCCGGCGGCTGGGCCCCGGGCGCCCGCACCGCCACCGACGTCGTCAGATCCAGCGCCAGACCGACCGACCGGCCGCCCAGCCAGTCCAGGTCCTCCCCGGACAGGCACGCCCGGCACGGCACCGCCGCACGTCCCGCTCGATCCGCTCGCATCATCGTCATCGGGCCTGGAACTTTCCGGTCGAGCCGAACTCCCGGAACATCTCCAGGACCACGGCGGTGGGCGGATGCAGCGGTCGCGGCGGATCCGCGAGCGCCCGGAACTGCACCTGGGTCACCTCGTCCCGGCCCGGGGACAGTTCCCCGGACCAGCGGCGGGCCCAGAAGCACAGCGCGAAGCAGTGCGTGACGTCCCCGTTGGGGTACGTCAGGGTGTGCACCTCGGGGTCGGACAGCGAGCCGAAGGCTTCCAGATCGGCCGGCGCCACCCGCAGACCGGTCTCCTCCGCCAGCTCCCGCACGGCCGTCCCGGCGAAGTCGCTGCCCTCCTCGCACGCCCCGGCCGGCAGCTCCCATACGCCGGTGTCGGCGCGCTGCTGGAACAGACCCCGGCCGGCCCCGTCCAGCAGCAGGACCTGCGCCCCCGGGACGAGCAGCGGCCGGCTGCCCACCTTCTGCCGCAGGGACCAGAGATACGAGCCGACATAACTCACCTGTACGTCACCTTGCTCCCGGTTCGCGGTTCTCGCTCTGCCTTCCCGGCGGCAGGCTGTCATGCGGTCGGCCCGGCGGCCAGCCACCCCGGCACCGCATGGGGTGTCGCGGACAGCCACCGCACATAGCGCTCCACACCCGCCCGGACGTCGATCCGCGGCTGCCAGCGCAGCAGTTCACGGGAGTGCTCGGTCGCGGCACAACCCCCCAGGGGATCGCCCTCCGGCATGGGGGTGGTGACGAACCGCGACTCGGGGAAGTGCGGCGCGATCAGCTCACCCACCTCGCGCACCGAAGTCGGCACGCCGGTACCGACGTTGACGGTCTCCCCGGCCATCCGCTCCTCGATCAGGGCCAGCGCGGTGGCCGCCGCGACATCCTCGACGTGCACCAGGTCCCGCACCTGCACCCCGCCCCCGTTGAGCCGCATCGGGCGGCCCAGCCGGGCCTGCATGGACAGCCAGGCCACCATCCACGAATGGCTGCCGGGCTTGGGGATCTGCGGATCGCCGTAGACGGAGAAGTAGCGCAGCACCGCGTACTCCGGGGTGTCCGGCCCGCCCAGCAGCAGCCGGGTCTGGTGCTCGGCCCAGAGCTTGGAGTTGGCGTACACCGACACCGGGAGCAGCCGCTGGTCCTCGCGGAACACCTGCGGCCCCTGCACGGAGGGGTCGCCGTCCCCGTACACCGCCGCCGAGGACACCAGCACCAGCCGCCGCACCACGGAGGCCGCGGCCTCCTCCAGCACCACCTGGGTGCCCTGCACATTGGCCCGGAAGGCGATATCGGGCCGCCGGGTGCACGCGGCCACATCCGCGTACGCCGCGGCGTGCACCACATAGTCGGCGTCGGCGAGCACCGTACGCACCGCTTCGCGGTCGCAGACATCGCCGACCACCAACTTCACCCCGAGATCGTCCACCCCGAACAACGAGGTGTGCGCCGATTCGGGATAGGCGTCCAGCCGGTCCAGTACCGTCACCTCGGCATCCGCCCGGCGTAATAGCGCAACCAGCCGGCTGCCCACCAATCCGGCGCCGCCGGTCACCACCACACGGGCGTCCCGCAGTTTCTCCAGCCGCGCCGCCACGGATTCCCCCGGATCGCCGTACGCAACACTTCCCACGCCATTACCGGTGCCGGTACCACTGATGTTGCCACTGCCGTTCGCCGTCGCCGACATGGAACCCTCTCCCTGTGCACGAGATCGCCCGACATGGGCCAGCGGTCAGCATGTCGGCCGGGGAATGCCGCTACCAGAGCGCGATTTCGGCAGTCTTGCGGCGCTCCCGGCGACCGCCGTACTGTCCGGATTCACCTGTGCCGGATTGCCCGGCACGGCGAAAAGCGCCGGAGGAAATTGATGACGCGATATCGGCTGAGCGGTGCCGTGATGACCCACCCGAAACGCCGCGCGGCAGCGGAGCGGCTGGCGCAGGCCGCCCCGCCGGGGGCATTACGGGTCGTCATGGACCCCGACCCGGCCGGCAAACCGTCCGTATTGCGGACCGCGCTGTGCGCCTGGTCGGCGATCGAGGACGGCGCCACTCATCAACTCGTCGTCCAGGACGACATGATCCTCTCCGATACGTTCTTCGCGCGCGCCCGGATGGCGATCCAAGAGATGCCGGACGCAGCCCTTGCGCTTTTCGCGCTCTGGGACTCCAGAAACGGTGCCGCGGTGCGTTTCGGCGCACTGGCCGGAGCGCGCTGGGTGGCCGCCGTCAACGAGTATTTTCCGTGCGTCGCCATCATTCTGCCCAGGGAAGTCGCCGCCGGATTCGTGGCTTTCGGCCGACGTCATCTTGACAGCTGGCCCGACGACATCCTGATGAACCGCTACTTACGCGCGCACGGAATCCCTGCGTACGTTTCGGTACCCAGCCTCGCCGAACACGAGGACCACGGCAGCATCTCGGGCAATGCCTTCCGCGGGCCGCGCCGTTCGGTCTGCTTTCTGCCCTCGGACGTTCCCGGTCGCGAAGACGTCCGGCTGAGCGGACTGCGGGTGCTCCCGTTCTTCAAACACGGTGTCGCGCAGTGCGCGGTACGCGCCGACGGCCCCGGCCCGGGCGACGGTCCCGGCCACTGGCTCCATGTCACCTGCGAGCAATATCTGGAGGGTTGCGGCCTGCGACCCGGAAGGCCGCAACCGGCCATCGTGGGAATGGCCGAAGCGAGCGGCCCCGCCGCGGCCACCGGGACCTGGCTGACGGCCTTCACGATGGGATTCGTCCAGCAGCGGGACGGCCTCGATCGCACCGGCGCACCCGGCAGCGGCACCGTCCCCGACCCCGCGGTCCTCGCCGAGGCGCTGGCCACCGTGGGCCCCGGGGGCATCAGTTACGCCCAGCCCGAGGAGCGGATCGCCGAACTGCGGGACGAACTGGCGCAGATCACCCTCGCCGGCGTCGAGGCGGGCCGCGAGGCGGCCGACCGGCTCCGGACCCGCCCGGCCCGCCCCCGGACCGGAGCCCCCCTCAGGGTCGGCGTCCTCGGCACCGGAACCCCGCTCAGGGTCGGCGTGCTCGGCACCGGAACCCCGCTCACGGAACACCTCGTACGGGGACTCTCCGACGCCGGACACCACGTCACCCCTCTGGACCGCCCCACAGTTCCCGAAGCGCCCACCACCCCCGAAGAGCCGCCCGGCCGCCCGTACGACGCACTGCTCGACCTGACACCCCTGACACCCCTGACACCGGACCCGCAGGTTCCTGCGACTGCGACTGCGACTGCGACTGCGACTGCGACTGCGACTGCGACTGGGACTGGGATTGGGGCTGGGATTGGGGCTGGGGCTGGGATTGGGACTGCCACCGGCCGTGGTACCCCCCTCACCCTGAAGTATCCATCCACCACGGGGGAGTTCAGGGAAGTGGCCGTCCACGTGGGGGATCTGTACGGCCCCGGCTGCCCGCACGACGGGCGGATCGGCCGCCTCGTGTGGGACGCGCTGCGCAGCTACCCGCTGACCTTCCAGGAGTCGGCCGAGCCGCTGCGGCCCCTGCACGTCAGCGACCTGGTCGGCGCGCTGTCCGCGATGCTGCGTACGCCGCCGCCGGAAGCGGCGACCGGGCTCGCCGGCGCCCCGGTCTCCGCCTCCGAACTGGCGGAGGCGGTACGGACGGCCGTCCGCCCCGTACCGATCGCCGAGACGCCGCCGGCGCCGTCCGCCGCGCCCCCGCACCGTACGGAGGAAGCGCCCTGGCCCTCCGCCCCGCCCGGCTGGAAACCCGCCACGGACCTCACCTACGGGCTGCACACCCACGCCCAGTGGCTGGCCTACGAGGGCATCCACCGCGCCCTGGACGTATGACGCACCGGCCGCCGCCACGGGCGTCCCCGCGGACCGTCCGGCCTGCCCCTGGACGGGCGCCGGTCCTCGGGCGGCGGGCCCCTGGACGACGGGCCCCTGGGCGACGGGTCCCCGGACAACGGGTCCCCGGACAACGGGTCCCCGGACGACGGGTCCCTAGATGACCGGCGGTCGTCCCAGTCGCGTCATCCGCCACACCGTGCTCCAGCGCATCGGCCGCCGCCGTCCGCAGGGGGTCCGCACACCCTCCGCGAACCCGGCGGCCCATGCCCGCATGCCCGCAACCGAGCGGCTGCGGAGGGCCGTCAGCGTCGCCCAGACGCCCAGATACACCGGCACCAGCACCGCCGGCAGATGGCGCTTCGCCAGCCAGACGCGGTTCCTGGCCACCATCCGGTGGAAGACCGCATGCCGGGTGGGCGAGGTGTACGGGTGCTGGAGCACGATCTCCGGCGCGTAGCGGATGCGCCAGCCGTCGTCCAACGCCCGCCAGGCCAGGTCGGTTTCCTCATGGGCGTAGAAGAACTCGTCCGGCCAGTCGCCGGTCCGGTCCAGCATCGGCACGGACAGTGCGTGCCCGCCGCCGAGGAAGGTGGTGACCAGGCCGCCGCGCTGCGGGTCGCCGACCCGCAGCCGGGGGACGTGGCGGCGCTGGGTGCGGCCCAGCTCATCGGCGATGCGGAAGCTCACGATGCCCAACTGCGGGTCCTGCTCGTACAGTTCCGCGAGCCGGCTGAAGACGTCCTGGCTGATCAGCAGCCCGTCGTCGTCCAGGTCGACGACCACGTCCAGCTCGCCGAGCTTGCGCAGCTCGTCCAGGGCGACGTTCCGGCCGCCGGAGACCCCCAGGTTTTCGCTCAGCGACAGGCCGGTCACGCCATCGGGGAGCGGGGGCAGCGGCGAGCCGTTGCCGACGACCACGATGTGCGTCGCCGGGAGGTCCTGCTTGGCCACCGAATCCAGCAGTTCCTGGAGTTCGGCGGGGCGGTTTCCCATGGTCAAGATGGCGACGCCTACGCGCAGATGACGCACAGATGAACACTCCGTCCTTGGCTTTCTCTCCAGCGATGCTAGCCGTCGCCACCGGCCACCGCGTGCCACGACGCAGGCCCGGCGACATCCCCACCGGTCATCCGCCGAGTCACTCCCGCCGGGCCGTCCGCCGCGTCATCCCGCCGCGTCATCCCGCCGCGTCATCCCGCCGCGTCATCCCGTCGAATCATCCCTGTGGGTCATCCCTGCGGGGCGTCGTGGCCGGCGAGGGTGCTCGGCCGGCCGGCGAAGGTGATCTCCGGGCTGAACCGGTCCTCGAAGCCGTCGGCCAACTCGCGCA
This sequence comes from Streptomyces albospinus, assembly GCF_014648695.1. Taxonomy (GTDB): domain Bacteria; phylum Actinomycetota; class Actinomycetes; order Streptomycetales; family Streptomycetaceae; genus Streptomyces; species Streptomyces albospinus. The sequence goes on along the minus strand of NZ_BMRP01000006.1, from coordinate 101,956 downwards.
GCGCCGCCGCCCCGTCCCCGTAATACGACGACCCGTGCATCACGGCCAGCGTCCTCGGCGAGAGCTGGGCCAGCGAACGCATCGTCGCCACCGCCGCCGTCAGGCACGACGTCTGACGGAACAACTCCTCCGCGTCGAGAGCGGGCCCCACCAGGTCGTGGTCGGTGATCGGCGGGCCGTCGCCGAGGTGGGTGAAGAGATCGCCGCACAGCAGCGTGCCGGTGGTCTCCTCGAACAGTACCCGCGCCTCCCAATTGTGCGGTACGTGCGGCGTGTTGAGGTTCATCACCTGGCGCCGCAGCACCTCCTTGCCGCCCAGGTCAAGCGTTTCACCGTGCGCCATCGGGCGCGGCGGCCGGTCGGCCAGGTCGTTGAGCGAGACCAGGCACCCCTGGAGGCCGTGCGCCACCTCCGCATGCGGGGCCGCGGCCAGGAACTCGTTCATCGCCCCGCACTCGTCGGCCTCCACATGCCCGAAGGCCAGCCAGCGCAGCTGGTCCAGCGGTACGACCCGGCCCACGGCCTCCGAGACCAGCGGGAACAGCTGCCGCATGCCCGTATGGAAGAGCAGCGGCTGCTCCGCGTCGATGAGGAACTGGTTGAACGTGAACCCTGCCGGTGCGGCCACCGCGGGAACGTAGGTGGAGATCCGGTAGATGCCGTCGGCGATCTCATCGACGCGCGTCTCCATCGTGCCGGCGCCTCCTTCCGGGCAGGCCCCCTGTCCATCGTAGGGCGGCAATCCGAGCCGTCGCAGCCCGCGCCCCTATCGCAATGCGGCACCCTGGTTCCACTCAACGGAACTATCGAGACGGCGACCGAGTCGAGACGGCGACCGAGTCGAGATGGCGACCGAGTCGAGATGGCGATGGGGTCGAGACGGCGATGGGGTCGAGGGGGTAGCGGAGTCGAGGCGGAGGCGGAGGCAGAGGCGGAACCACGACAGCGACGGAGCCGGGATGGCAAAAGAGGCGACGGTACGGACATGAGCATGGACTTCGACGCGCTGCCGGGCCCCATCGACGCCACCACGACCCGATTCGCCCGCAGTGTAGGCGACTTGACCGACCATCAGGGCTCCGCCGTCGACCTCCTCCCGCCTGTCCCGGAGGGACGACACCCCGGCCCTGCGGATCGCGGCCACCGACACGGACCTGTCCCTTGGCCTCGGCCCCGGTGGTGGCCCGGTCGTCACGGGTGCACCGGCGGATGTGCCGGCATGGCCCACCGGGCGCAGCACGGCCGGCACGGGCCCCTCGGTGCCCGGCGGCGGTACGGTGCCGCCGGCCCCGTACCGGATCTGACACCGGGCGGGCCCACGGGACCGGCGTGCAGCGGACCCGAGGGCGCCTCCGGAGAGCCGGCCCCGGGGCCGCGCCTCGGTGGGGGCGTGCGCTGCTCTCAGGGCGCCGTGCGATGCGCCACACGGCGGCCTGCGATTCCCGAGGGACGGGATGTCTAGGAGCGGCTGGGGTGGGCAGGGGAGCGGGACGGTCCGGGGTGTGGAATACGGTGCGGGTTGATCCCGTTACGGATGCTGGACACCGACCGGACCGACGGGACACCGACCCGGACATCGTCAGCAGACCGGAAGCAGGGAAGCGCGTATGAGCACCGTGGAGCTCACCAAGGACAACTTCGACGAGATCGTCTCCGGCAATGATTTCGTCCTGATCGACTTCTGGGCCGACTGGTGCGGGCCCTGCAAGCGGTTCGGTCCGATCTTCGAGAAGTCGTCCGAAAAGCACGACGACCTGGTGTTCGCCAAGGTCGACACCGAAGCGGAGCCCGAGCTCGCCGCCGCCTTCGAGATCCAGTCCATCCCGACCCTGATGATCGTCCGGGACAACATCGCGGTGTTCGCCCAGCCCGGCGCGCTGCCGGAGTCCGCCCTGGAGGACGTCATCGGCCAGGCCCGCGGACTGGACATGGACGAGGTCCGGGCGTCGGTCGCCGAAGCCCAGGCCCAGGAGGCGGCTCAGCAGGGAGAGCAGGCGCAGGCCGAGTGAGCGAGCTGCTGCTGATCCGGCACGGCGAGACCGAGTGGAGCCGGGACGGCCGGCACACCAGCTGGACCGACCTCCCGCTCACCGCCGACGGCGAGGAGCAGGCCCGCGCGCTGCGGCCGGTGCTCTCCGGCCGGAAGATCGGGCAGGTCTACGCCAGCCCGATGGCCCGCGCGCTGCGCACCGCCGAACTCGCCGGGCTCCCGTCGCCGCAGATCCTCGACGACCTGCGGGAATGGGACTACGGCGGCGACGAGGGCGTCACCACCGCCGAGATTCACCGCAGCAGACCCGGCTGGTATCTGTTCACCGACGGCGTCTCCCCCGGCCCCGCCGAACACCCGGGGGAGACGCCCGAAGAGGTCGGCGCGCGCGCCGACCGCGTACTGGCCCGCATCGCGCTCCAGCTGGACGCCGAGGAGGGCGATGTGGCGCTGGTGGCGCATGCCCACTTCCTGCGTGTGCTGACCGCCCGCCGCCTCGGCCTGCCGGCCGCGGCAGGCGGACTGTTCACGTTCGGCACCGGCGCGGTCGGCGTCCTGGGGACCGAACACGACCGCCCCGCCGTGGTCGCCTGGAACGCCCGGAGCCTGTAACCGGGACGCCTGTCGGCCCGACGCGCGCCCTACGTCCGCCCGATGCACGCCCGAGCCGTCCGCTGTCCGCCCGACGTCCGTCCGCTGTCCGCCCGCGTACGGTGGCCGTCCGGGCGGACGGGCGACGGCCTGTCCCGGGTGGATGGCCCGTCCTGGTGGATGGCCCGTCCTGGGGGATGGCTCGTCCTGGGTGGATGGACGGCTCGTCCCGGGTAGGCGGGCTGTCCCCGGTGGGCGGGCCGTCGGACTTCCTCCACGGAGTCTCGGGCCGCCGTCTTCGTTCCGCCTACGGGGCTGTCGGGTCACCCCGGACCCCCTCCTAGGGAGCCATCGGATCGAGGTGCAGGGGCTGCACCTTGCCCTCGATCATGGCGCCCAGCCCCTGGACCGCGCAGGTGCCGGGCCGGTCCGCGATATGCACCGGCATCGTCGTCGCCTCGTGGATCATCGGCTCCAGGCCCGGGATCACCGCGCTGCCGCCGGCCAGCATGATGCCGCGCTCCCCGAGGTCGGCCACCAGGTCCGGCGGGCAGCGCCGCAGCACCGCCCCGATACCGTCGAGAATCGCGGTCAGCGGCGTGATGATCGCGCGCCGTACGCGCTCGGTGTCGACGTGCACGGAGCGCGCCAGTCCACTCACCACATCCCGCCCGTGCACCTCGGTGGTGCCCGGCGTCAGCTCACCGTTCCCGGCGAACATCAGATGCAGCGGGCGTACCGACTGGCCGGGCAGCATCAGCTCGTGGTGCAGCCGCAGATGCTGGATGACCGCGTGATCGATGGCATTGCCGCCCACGGGCACGGTCTCGGCGGCCACGATGGAGCCGAGGGACAGCACCGCGACCTGGGTGGTGCCCGCACCGCACACCACGATCATGGTCGCCTCCGGCTGCTCCACCGGCAGCCCGCAGCCGACGGCGGCGGCGACCAGCGTGTCGACCAGTTCGACCCGCCGGGCACCGAGCCCGGTGAGGGTCTCCACGGCCGCCCGCTGGGCCAGCGGCTCACTGCCGTACGGCAGGCAGACCGCCGCCCGCATGCTCGGCCGGCGCCGCCACGTCTTGCGCAGCTTGTCGCCGACCAGGTGGCGCAGCAGCCGCTGCGCCATGTCGATGTCCACGACCGTCCCGTTCGAGACCGGCCGGACCACCTTGATGTAGTCGGGGGTACGGCCGTCCATCACCTCGGCCTGAGCGCCGACGGCCAGCAGCGAGCCGGTACGGGTGTTGACCGCGGCGACGGTCGGTTCGTCGACGACCAGCCCCTGGTTCTTGACGTACACCCTGGTCCGGGCCGCGCCGAGGTCGACGGCGGCCGAGCAGCGCCGCAGTTGGGCGAGGCAGATGGTCATGGTGAATTCCTCCCCGATGGGCCGGTCTTGCCGTCCCCGATGGGCCGGTACTGGACGCAAGCGCCCGCACGGGAGCGCTCGTGCGCCATCCTCCGGGCCCGTTTCGCACCCCGCTCGTCGAGCGCGTCCGCTCGGGGGACGGAGGCGGGGGAAGCGCGCCGAAGGGGTGACGGGGCCGGCGGGGAGGCAGCGGGGGCGCTGGTGAGCCGGCGGGGAGGCGGTGGGGAGGTACGGCTCGGCGATTTCGCGTGCTCACGGCTCACGGGCTCACCGGCTCACCGGCCCGCCTGCCTACCCACCGACCCACCGACCCACCGACCCACCGGACACCTCCGTACCGGCTTACCGGCTTACCGGCTTACCGGTTTCCGGTCTTCCGGCCTATCGGCCTCCCGGGCCACGCCTTCACGGGCAACATTTCTGACGTCGCGTCACACCAGCGTCACGGCCGTCCCCGCCATCCCCCGTGCGTCGGCTCGCTCACGTCCACGCCGGCCTCCCCATCAGTCCACCCTCCGCTGGTACAGCCCCCAGGTGAACTCCGTGACGATGTCCCGTCGCTCCCCGTCCGGTCCGGGGGCGGTGCAGGCCAGCTGCCACCGGTTGGGGGCGCTGCCCTCCATCGGGCGGGCCGGGGCGAAGGCGCGGGCGACCTCGTCGACCGTGCACGACCACGGGGCGAGGTCCTCCGTCGTGCGGAGCGCAGGGGCGGCTGCGCCGGGCGCCCGTACCAGCCACGCGTTCCACACGGCGCCCCCTGGGGCGGTGAGGACCTCGAACCGCAGATCCGGCCAGAGGGGGACCGGCCAGGTCAGCGCCTCGCAGTTCAGATCGCCGATGCGGCGGCGGGTGACGGCTTCGGGGGCACCGAGCAGCGCACGGTACGGCTGGACGCCGGCCCGCGCCCGCGGGGCGTGCATCCGGGCCTGCCAACGACGGTTTGCCTCGCGCATCTCGGCCCGGGAGACGCTCAGTTCGCGGAGCGCGTCCTCGACGAGACCGGGCTGGTGGTCGGCCATCCGGCGCAGCAGTACGAGCTGGAAGGCGAGGGGGCCCGGCAGGTCGGAGGGGGTGGCGGAGCCGGCGGGCGGGTCATTGTCAGTGGCGGGGTTCATGATGGACATGGTCGCGGAAGGACGCCGCGGACGCGGCGGCCGGCGCGGAGGCGACGGGCCCGGGGCGGGCGCCGTCGGGGAGGAAGAGCACGGAATTGACGTAACGGCGGTGCGGGGCGAGGGAGCGCCTCAGCAAGCCGTGTTCGGCGACATGGGAGGTGCGGGACTGATGGGCGGGCAGATCGAAGTCGGCCAGCGGCAACCAGCGGTCGTGCGGCAGGACCCAGCCGCGATACCCGCGAGCGGCCGTCCACTCCAGTACGGGCGCGAGCGGCTGAATGCGTGTCTCCAACTCGACGAATAATGCGGGGAGTTCACGCTCGACGGTGCGTACCGCGCCGCGCAGTACTGCCAGTTCGCCACCGTCCACATCGATCTTGATGAGGGTGACGGCCGACAACTCCAGTGCGTCCAGGGGAAGGCAGGGGACGTCCAGGGCGGTGGTGTGCAGCTCACGGCGTACGAGCGAGGAGACCCCGCGGTCGCCACGGCCGCCCGGGGGCAGCCAGAGCGTGGCGCAACCGGCGTGATCCGTGGCCGCCGCGGAGACGACATCGACATGGGCGGGGGCGACGGAAGCTATCAGCCGGGCCAGATGGGGGACGGGCTCGATGGTGACGACCCGGTCCGCGCGCCGCGCCAGACGCCGGGTCCACGGGCCGTACCACCCGCCGACGTCCACGGCCGTCCCGCCCGCCGGACAGAAGTCCGCCAGCCGCCCGAGCTCCGGCTCGAACCGCGGATAGAGCCCGGCCGCCACGGCAGCCACCCACCGCCCCGGCAACCGCGGCCCCAACCATGCCGCCAACGTCACGACGCCGCCTCCGAGTCCACGGGGGCGGAGGCACCGGCCGGGGCGACGGGCACGGTGGGGTCGCTGGGAGCGGCGGTTCCGAGGGAGGTTCCGGGAGAGGTTCCGGGCGAGACGGCGTGGGTGCGGGAAGCCGTGAGACCCGGGGCATCAGGGGCATCAGGGGTACCAGAGCTACCAGGGGCACCAGGGGTCGCGGCATTGTCGTGGGCGGGAGCGGCAGGGTCCGTACGGGCAGGAGTGCCCGCGGGAGCGCCGGGGCGACCGCCGTCGGCGGCGCGGACTGCCTGACCGCGGTGCTCGTCGGGCGGGAGGCCGGCCCGGCCCCTGACCGCCGCTGCCTCCGGATGCCCGATACCGGCAGCCTCATCCGTGGGATGGCCGGCACGCACCACGTCCCGCTCGGAGTCCCCGTCGCCGTCAGAGGCCGGTGCGCCCTCGGAGCCGCTGTCACCCTCGGGGTCCCCGTCATCCCCGTAAGCCGCCCCCGCGTCGTAAGCCGCGCCCTCCTCGAACCCCGTACTCTCCTCCCACCCTGGGTCCGCCTCGAACCCCGCACTCCCCTCGAAGCCCGCGCGCTCCTCCGCGATCTGCCGCAGCACATGCTCATGTTCGGCGTCGGTGAGCTGCACACCGGAAGACGGAAGGAGTTGGGGGATGCCGTCGAGGATCGGGTATCGGCGCCGCAGCCGCGGGTTGTAGAGGGCGTCGTCCGGCGCAAGGAGGCAGAGTGGCCCTTTGTCGATCGGGCAGGCAAGAATCTTCAGCAGCGGATCATCGTGCTTCATGGCTCAACTCCGTTGTCTTGGCGGGGGATTGCGGGTCGAGACCGTGTGACGCCCGGTACGACCGATCGCCGCCCCCGGTGCTTCCGAAGGGCGCGGGGAGGCGGCGGCAGTCGGCGGGGCGGCAAAGGCGGCCGAAGTGCTGGCGCCATGGCCGGTCGAGGCGCCCACGCCAAGACCGGTCGAGTCGCCAACGGTGCGGCTGGTCGAGTCGCCCGCGGCGTGGCCGGTCGAGTCGCCCGCGGCGTGGCCGGTCGGGGTGTCCACGGTGTGGTTGGTCGGAGTGTCCACGGTGTGGCTGGTCGGGGTGCCCACGGCGTGGCTGGTCGAGGTGCTGGTGTCATGACCGGGCGAGGCGTCGCTGCTGTGACCGATCGAGGTGCTGGTGTCGTGACGGGGCAGGGCGAGGAGAACGGATAGCGCAACGACGGTGCCGCCCAGCCGTAATGCCAGCCGGACGGGGTTGGCGGGCAGCGGCTCGCCGAAGGTGACCGTGCCGCAGGCGACGGTGAAGACGCAGGTCACGGTGGAGCAGACGGGCACGATGACCGAGGCGCGGCAGCGTTGCAGGGCCGTCTGCGACAGAATCAGCCCCGTCGCTCCGGTGAAGAGCAGCAGATACGGATACGGCGACCTGAAGAGCGCTCCGACCGCGGCCGGGATGTTGTGGGCGCTGAGCAGCCCGGACACGCCCTTGATGGCGAGCGAGCTGACCCCGTAGAGCAGCCCGACCGCCACCCCGTAGGGGACGCCCGCGGTCGGCAGGCGATGCCGGCGCCGCGCCCGGCGCTCGGCGGAGCGGTACAGCAGCAGCCCCGCGCCCAGCGACGGCACGGCTATGGCGAGCAGTGTCGCGGGCGGTGCCGTCCGGGCGATGGCCTGCGCATCGTGGCCCTGTAACGAGGCGACGACCATCACCAGCGCGACCAGGATCGCCACGATGCTCTGCCGCTCCCGACCGCTGGTTCGCTCGCCCAGCACGACCGAGGACAGAAGCAGCAGCAGGACCAGACCCGAGACGAAGATGCCTTGTGCGGCGGCTATGGGGAGGGTGCGGTAGACGGCGAGTTGGGCGGCGAAGCCGGCGGCGAGGGCGAGTGAGCCGCCGATCCACAGAGGGCTGCTGAGGAGGTGGCGGACAACCCGGGCGGGCTGGCGGGTGCTGAGGGCGGGCAGCCCCGACAGGGCACGCTTCTCCAGCACGAAGCCCGTGCTGTACAGGACGTTGGCGAGCAGCGCGGATGCCACGCCCCACCAGAGCATCGCTCCACTCCCTTCTCTTGGCTTCTCTTCTCTTCGCTTGGCTTCTCTTGGCTTGGCTTCGCTTCTTTTGCTTCTTTCCTCTTCGCTTGTCTTCGGCTCGCCGGCTCGGTAGTTGGCCGGTTTCGTGGCGCTCCAGCTCGGTAGCTCTCCGGGATTCGGCCTTTGCTGCTTGTGCGGTGTGCGGTGTGCGGTGTGCGGTGTGCGGTGTGCGGTGTGCGGTGTGCGGTGTGCGGCACGTGCGGTGTGTGCTGCGCTTGGCGCGTTGGGCCTGGTGCGTTCGCCTGCTGGGCCTTCGGCCCGGGGGCTTGGGGCCTGTGGGGCCTGTTGGCTGTGCCCCTGCGTGCGTTGGGTGCGCTGTGCCTTGGCTGTCGGGGGCCGGGGGCCGGGGGCCGGGGGCCGGGGGCCGGGGCTTGGGAGCCTGTGTCTTGGGGGTTTGGGTTTGGGGTTTCTGGCTCTGTGCTTTGGGGGGGATCGCGGGTTGTGGCCTTGCCTTGTGGGGCCTCCTCTTACTCCGGCAACGATTACGGAGAGTAATCGGTTCCCAGGCTATCTCACTTTGCGTGGCGAGGGTGAGGGTGCGGGGGCTCGGCGGGCGTGGGCGAGGAGGATGGAGGCGAGGGGTGGGATGTGGCAGGCGGCGCGGTCCAACGGGCGTAGGGGGCGCGGGACATCGTGGTAGGGGGCGCCCGCGATGCGTATGACGTCGAAGCCGGAGGCGGTGAGGAAGCCGCGTAGCGCGCGGGCGGTGTAGAGGCGGAGGTGGCCGACGACCTGGGTGCCGGGGCGGCCGTGGATCGCGCGCAGGCTCACCTCCGAGAAGACGGGCTGGACGCCGGCGAGGAGGAGGCCGCGGTTGAACCAGGCGGCGAGGTTGGGGGTGGAGAGCATCAGGTGCCCGCCCGGGCGGAGTACTCGGCGGAGTTCGTCCAGGGCGGCGTCGGGGTCGACGAGGTGCTCGATGACCTCGCTGAAGAGCACGGCGTCGGCGGACCCGGTCGCGAACGGAAGCCCTCCGTCGGTGAGTTCGCCGCGTACGACGGTGGGAATGCGGGTCGCGGCGCGGCGGAGCGCGTCCTGGGACCAGTCGACGCCGATGATGCGGTGGCCGGCGAGGGGCGCCGCCGCGGTGGCGGCTGCGGTGCCGTCGCCGCAGCCGATGTCCAGGACGGTGGCGGGTGGCTGCCCCGCTCGTACGGGGCCCAGGGCGCGCGCCAGTAGCAGCGCCTGCCGTCGGCTCCGGGCGTCGCCGGAGGCGACCGGGACGGAGGGGTTCTCGTAGAAGTCCCGCAGTCCGGAGGGGGGATGGGAGGTGGTCGGAGCGGAGGGGGTGGAGGGGGCGGTGCGGGTGGTGGGGGGTGGCGGGGTCATCGGGCGCCTCCTTCGGGCGCGGTCGGGGGCGGTGCGGGAGTGGGGGGCGTGGGCCAGGCAGTGGCGGCGAGGGAGGAACGGAAGAGGGCGGCCAGGCGGGTGGCGGCCGGAGTGTCGAGGAGGGCGTGGGACCAGCGCAGCGCCAGTTGGATCCGGTTGCCGACCGAGACGGTGGTGACGGTCAGTCCACGGGGCATACGGGCGGGGGCGGAGAACCATACGGCGGTTGCCCGGCCGGCGTCGCCGAAGTCCAGTGGGTAGGGGATGCGGCCGATGTTGGAGAGGAGCGTGGTCGACGTCCAGGGGGCGGCGGCGGAGCGGAGTGTGCGGGTGAGGGCGCCGCGTAGGCCGACGGGGAGTGCGGGGGTGGTCAAAATGGTGCCCGACAGCCCTAGTTGGGAGCCGGGTGCGGACTTCAGGGCGCGGGTACGGGCGGCCGTATGGCGCAGCAGGCGGGACACCGCGGCCGGGTCGGGCGGGTCGGCGGTGAGGAGCGCGGCGTCCCGGTGTCCGGCGTTCCCGTGTCCGGCGTCCCGGTGTCCGGTGTCGCGGTGTCCGGCGTCCGGTCCGAAGCCGACGGAGACCAGTCTGGTGCCGTTGCCGATGGGCATATCGGTACCGCGTGGCCGGTCGTCGACGGGCATGGTGACGACGACCGGGGCGGTGCGGCGGCCGTGCAGCCGGTTCCAGCGGGCCGTCATCAGGTGGGTGGCGACCAGGAGTTGGTCGTTGACCGTGTACGGGGGCGGGGCGTCGGGCGGGCCGTCGGCGGTGCGTGGCGGACGGGCCGGGACGGGGAGTTCGATGAGCAGCATGCCGTTGCTGGTGCCGTTAACGGTGCCGCCGTTGGCGCCATAGCCATTGCCATTGCCATTGCCATTGCCATTGCCATTGTCGGTGTCGGTGTCGGTGCTGGTGCTGGTGCTGGTGGTGTTGGTGTGGTCGGGGGTTATGCGGGCGGGGCGGGTCAGGGGGTGGGTGGGGCCTGGGGGCGGCGGTATGTCGTCGTCGGGGGTGGGGTGGTGTGTAGTGGGGCCGGGTGTGCGTACGGGGGGTGGGGCGGGGGAGTTGTCGGCGCCGCCGTACAGCTCGGCGGTGGTGGCGAGTACGCGGAGGCAGGCCGGGCCGTCCAGCGCGGTGTGGTTGATGGTGAGGAGCAGCACGGTGCCGGCCGTCGCGCCCGGTTGTGCGGTGTGCTCGACGACCTCCAGGCGTACGGGCGGCGAGAGGTGCAGGGGCGGGCAGTGGGCCAGGGCGCGTGCCCGGGCGTGTTCGAGGGCGTCGGGGTCCGGAGGGGGGAAGGCGACCGGGTCGACGTCGGGGGTGGCGGTGAGCTGCCAGGTGTAGTGGCGGTGCCACCAGCGGGCCGGGGCCTGGCGCATGAGGATGCGGGGATGCCGGGCGAGCGCCTGGTGGAACGCGGTACGCAGCCGGCCGTGATCGATCCGGCCGGGGAGATGCACCTCGATGTGTACGGTCTCCGGTTCGCCGTCGGCCAGGCAGTGCCGGGAGATCTCGTCGACCACGGGGAAGGGGACATGGGCGATGGCGGGTTGGGGGGTGGGAAGGCCGGGGGCGGGGGAGAGCCCGGCGGGGGTACGGAGCGGGGCGTGCGGGGGCTCGGAGGGCGAGGCGGAGGGACTGCTGGACGGCTCACCGGGCGGGTCGTTGTGTGTGACGTCGGACGGGGCGCAGCCGGGGTCGTCGGGCAGGGCGCTGGGTGGGTCGTGCGGGGCCGGTTGCAGTGCGGTCATCGGGCGGTGTCCTCCCCGTTGTCGGCCGGTCGTGCGGGGTCTGTCGGACGACCCGGCCCGTTCCTGTCCCCGTTCCTGTTCCGGCTTCTGTTCCGGTCCCCGTTCCGGTCCCCGTTCCGGCTCCTGTCCCCGTTTTTCCTGTTTGTGCTCGCGTTCCCGTTCCGGTCCGCCTTGCCGTTGGCGCTCGCGTTGCGATGCGCGTTCCCGTTCGCATTTCCGCTCCGGTTCCATTTGCGGTTCGTGGTGCCCTTCCGGTTCGTGGTTCCGTTCCGGTTCGTGTTGCCGGGCCCGGGGGTGGGGCCGGGCGCCGGGTTCGGGCCGGGGGACGGGGCGGAGTCAGGCCCCGGGGCGGGGCGCTGGTACGGGGCGGCCCAGGAGGGGCCGGCGCCGGGAGTTCGCCCGCGGGCCGAGATCGGACGCCCGGCGCGGGCGGTCGGGCCGGCGGGCGGACCCGTAGGGGAGGTGGTTGAGGGACCGTCAGGACTGGCAGCAGCCGTAGCAGGTGGACGTGGAGAGGGGCGGGGGGACGGGCCAGTCGAGGATGCGTGGGTCGGCCGGTCGACTGGCCCGCCGGTCTGTGCGGCGGCTCCCGGAGCGCTTCCGGGGCCACCGTTCGCTGCCGCGCCCGATCCACTCGGTCCGCTCAGGCCGCCCCATCCGGCCAACCTGCCCAACCCACCTGATCCGCCCAACTCTCCCAACTCACCCAACTCGCTTGATGTGCCGGGCAATTGGCCGTCAGGGCTGCCGTCGGGCGCCCCCGCCCACCCATCGGCACCCGCACCCACGTCCCCATCCCCATCCACGTCCCCATCCGTCCTCGCCTCTCCGCCCCGCTCACGTCGCGGCAGCGGCGGACGAACCGTTGATGGTGCAGACCGTGCAGACGGCGCAGACGGCGCTGGCAGATCGGACGGAGCAGACGGTGCAGACGGTGCGGCGGGCGCAGTGCCGGCGGGCCCGACTGGTGGCCTGGGTGTGTGCGAGGCGGTTGACGGGGTCGGGACCGTTACCACGGCTGCTGTCAGGGCGAGCAGGGCGAGGGCCTGGGCGGTGGTGCTGAAGGCTCCGGTGTGTTCGGCGACGGGGTGGCCGGCGCCGAGGGCCGCGGTGATGCCGGCGCCGAGCATGGCCACGAAGGCGAGGGGTGTCAGCACGTGTGGCCGGTAGCGAGCCGCCAGGGCCAGGAGCGGCACGATCACCGCGTACGGGCCGGCCGCCATGGCGACCACCGCGGTCAGGGCGAGGGCACCCAGGACCCAGGAGGGGTCGTGCGGTGGTTGCGGGGCGGGCGGTGGGGTGTGCGGGGTGCGGCGGATGAGGGCGGCGGCGATGAGCAGGGCGACGCCCAGCGCGCCGCCGATGAGGCCCAGGTCGTAGAGGGTGGCCGGGGCGTAGGTGAGTTCGACGGTGCCGCCGGCGCCGGCCGGGACGAGGAACGCCTGCTGCCAGCCGTCCAGGCGGAGCGGGGTCAGGTCGTGGCCGTTGAGGGTGGCGTGCCAGCCGTCGTTGGCGTTCTCGTGCATCTGGAGGTAGGCGGCCTGGCCGGAGCCGATGGTGACGGTGCGGTGGTCTCCCGTCCACTTCTTGGCGGTGACCGGACGTGCGGGATCGGTGGCGGACGAGGGGTCCGCCGGGGAACCGGCGGAGCTTCCGTCCGCGGATCCCCCGGCTCCGGCCCCGGCCCTGTCCCCGGCCTGAGCCGAGTCCGCGGCCCGGTCCCCGGTCCCGGCCGTACTCCCCTTGATCGCCGTACCGGCCTTCCCTCGCTCCAGCACCACGTCCGTCAGGGCCAGGGGGCCCTGGTCGCCGGCCTCCACGCGGTGGCGGCCCGAGGGGAGGAGGAGACGGCCGTCGGGGGCCTCGTCGGCGCAGAGTCGGACGGTGATGGGGCGGCGATCGGTGAGGTCGCGGACGTAGCCGCTGGCCTTGGTGGCGTGCAGGGTGCCGTCGACGGCGAGCATCGGGCCCTGGCCGCAGGCGAGGGAGAAGCGTTTGCCGGGGTCGGGGCGCGGGGTGCGGTAGGAGTCGAGGGCGGGGATGTAGATCTCGCTGAGACCGACCGGGAGTTGCAGGGGTTGGCCGGCGACGGGGTTGTTGAGGGTGAGTTCCTTGACCTTGCTGATGGTGATGTCGAGGCGGTCGGTGGTGATCGGGTCGAAGCGGGCCTGGCCGTTCTCGTCGACGCCCGCGGTGGCCGCCCCGTAGGGGGAGTTGATCAGGATCTGTTCGGGGCGGGTGGAGATGCCGCCGGCCGCGGCCAGCACGATCTGGTCGATTATTTTCTTGCCGGGCCAGCGCAGGTGGACGGTGGGTCTGTCGCCGGCGATCCAGGCGGTGGTCAGGTCGCCGTCGACGAGGTTGCGGGGACTGAGGGACTGCCCGAAGCCGAAGCTGGTGGAGTCGGCGGTGGCGGTGATGCGGTCCTTCTGGTCGGGGGCGATGCGGTCCAGCAGGTGGTCGAGTTCGGGGCCGGGGACGGCCAGTGCCTTGCCGGTGACGGTGTACGAGGAGCTGCGGTCGGTGAGGAACTGGCGGTGGAGTCCGACCTCGGCGGAGACGGGGGACAGGCCGCCGGGGTCGCTTCCCCGGTGGAGGGACACGGTCTGTGAGGGGGAGTCGGATGCGGTGGCGTCGGTGGGGAGTTGGAGGAGCCGGGTGACCTGGACGCCGGGGATGGAGATCTCGGAGAAGCCGGCGCCGGAGAGTCCGGCGCGCGGGGTCTGCGAGCCGAGGATGGTGAGTTTGAGCCAGGTCGCCTTCCCGGGTGGGGCGGCGATCTGCTGGCGGGTGCCGTCGGGGCGGAGCGGGCTGTCGGCGCTGCCGCGGTCGGTCTGGATGCGTACGGAGGTGGGGGCGGCGCGCAGGCCGTCGCCGGGGAGGGGGGTGACGGAGAGGGTGGTGGGGATGTCGGTGGGCTGGGTGAAGGCGATGCGGATCCACTGGCCCACGGGGTTGCCGGCGCTGCCTTCGGCCCAGGCGGTGTCCGGGTTGCCGTCGAAGGCGTTGACCGGGTCGTACTGGGGCAGGTGGAAGAGCCAGTTGCCGCTGGTGGAGGCGGTGACGGAGGCGGCGCCGCGGAGGACGGCGGTGGTCTGGTGCTCGATGCCGGTGGTGGGCAGGATCTGCCGGGGCGGGCGGCCGGGGTCCTGGACGCTGTCGGGGTGGTTGCGCTCGTCGGCGGTGTACGTGTACGAGGTGTTGCTGTTGACGAGGCCGAAGCGGGTGTCGGCGCGGCGCAGGCCGTCGGCGGTCAGTTGGAGCGGCGGGGTGCCGAGCCCGGGGTGGCGGTCGCCGGTGAGGACGGTGGGCCGGTCGCGGAGGGTGGGGTCGGCGGACAGCTGGAGCAGGGATTCGGGGCCGCCGCTGAGCTGTGCGGTGCCGGCGACGGCTTTGGCGGTGACCGGGCCGGGTTCGGGGATGCCCTGGGGCCGGTAGATCTCGACGGAGCGCTGGCGCGGGTAGAGGCCCTGGATCTGGACGGGGGCCTCGGCGGGGATCCGGCCGCTGGTCGTCAGCGGGCCGAACGCGGCGACCTTGCGGTAGCCGGACGCCTCCAGGGTGCGGGTGACGGTCCGCGGGGGGACGTAGCCGATCTGGTCGGGGTCGAGGTCGTTGCGTACGACGACGTCGTGGATGCCGGCGCGGTCCAAGTAGTCGCGCAGGCCGGGGACTTCGGCGCCGGTGAGGAGGGCCTGTTCGACGGCGTCCAGGGCGCGGCGGGAGCCGGGGGTGCCGAAGGGGACGAAGTCGCGCTGTGCCCAGGGGGAGCGGGCGAGGACGTCGAGGGGTTCGTCGATGGGGGAGCCCCAGGTGTAGATGCCGTGGGCGGTGGCGGGGACGACCAGGGCGCGGCTGTGCGGGGTGTGGGCGGCCAGCCAGCCGGCGGTCTGCCGCCAGTAGGCGGGCAGTTGGGTGAAGGCGCCGGGCTGGAGGACCGTGCCGTTCAGGTACGGCAGGGCGAGCGCGGGCAGGACGAGCAGTGCGACGGCGGCGGGGAGGATGCGGCGGCCGGGGAGTCCGCGGGCGCGGTGGCGTTCGGGGCCGGGCCGCCGGGCGCTGCCCAGCAGGTGGGCGAGGCCCAGGGCGAGCGCGAGGGCGAGGCCGGGGGTGAATTTGTAGATGTTGCGGAACGGGCGGAGCCAGCCGTTCAGCCAGTCCTGCCAGACGCCGTGGACGGGGCCGCCGAGCGCCCCGCCGTAGCCGGCGAGGGCGATCAGGGCGACGGTCAGGGTGGTGAGCAGCAGCCAGCGCCGTTCGGGCAGGTTGCGGCGGGCCAGGCCGGCGAGGCCGAGTGCGGCGGCGAGTGCGGAGCCGAGGACGGCGAGGGCGTTGGCGGTCAGGGTCCAGCCGGCGGGCAGCCAGGGTTTGCCGAAGTTGAGGTAGCCGACCCAGTTGCCGGCGCCGCGCAGCATCTCGGTGGCGGACATGGTGCCGGTGGTGGTGTCGGCCTGTTCGATGAACGGCATGAAGTTCTCGCCGTGGATGCCGAGCAGGAGCAGCGGGACCACCCACCAGGCGGTGGCCAGCACGACGCCGGGCAGCCACCAGGCGAGCAGTGCGCGGCGGCGCCGCCCGGTCCGGGAGAGCAGGTACAGCAGGGCGGGCAGCAGGGAGGCGAGGGTGGAGGCGGCGTTGACGCCACCCATGAAGGGGATCAGCAGTGCCGAGCGGGTGGCCGCGATCCGGGCGCCGGTGCGCGGGTCGGTGAGCGGCAGCAGGACCCAGGGCAGCAGTGCGCCGGGCAGGGCGGCGGCCGAGGTGGAGCCGATGACGAGGGTGAAGGTGGGCCACAGGGCGTAGCAGGCGGCGGCGAGGGTGGGGGCACTCCCCCAGCTACCTCTGGGGGCACCCCCACTCAGCGGTAGCGGGGTGCCGAAGCGGAGCCGTTCGGCGAGGCGTAACGCGCCCCAGAACGCGGCGGTGACGATCAGCGACATCCACAGCCGCTCGGCGATCCAGATGGGCAGGTGGACGAGGTGGGTCAGGCCGTAATACGGGAGGGTGGGGAAGGCGTAGCCGAAGTACTGGTCGGCGATGCCGCCGAACCCGGCGCGGTCGTGCCAGAGTTGGCCGAGGTCGCCGAGGAACGCCCAGGGGTCGGTGGTCACCCCGAGTTTGGTCTCGAAGGTCATCCTGCCGGGGGCGGGGGCCAGGAAGCCCGCCAGGACGGCGGCCCAGAACGCGAGGAGCCGGCGGCGCCGCCGGGGCCCGCCGGGTGGCGGGGCGGGGGCGGTGGCCGGGTTGCCTCCGGCGTCCGGCGTGCCCGGTGACAGGGACATCTTCAGCGTCTGGGTCATGGCAACCGCCGGAGGATGAGGAGGAGGTTCCAGGTGGCGATCTCGCGGACGCCCGGGAGGCGGGGGATGGCCTCGGCGAGGAACGGGGCGTACCGGGAGCGGGCGGTGACGACGGCGACGTCGTCCCGGGCGCGTACCTGGCGCAGGGTGGTGCCGATGTGGACGGCGAAGAGGTTCTCGCCGAGGGTGTGTTTGGCGGGCCTGCCGGTGCGCCGCCGGTAGCGCGCACGGGCCCGTTCGGCGCCCAGGTAGTGCCAGGGCGCGGTCTCGTGGCCGCCCCAGGGGGACAGCCAGTTGGTGAACGCCACGTAGATCAGGCCGCCGGGGCGGGTGACCCGGACCAGCTCGCTGAGGAAGGTCTGAGGGTCGGCGACGTGTTCCAGGACGTTGGAGGAGAAGCAGACGTCGGCGGCGCCGTCGGCCAGCGGCAGCAGGTAGCCGTCGGCGACCACCGCTCCTTCGGGGGCGTGCCCGCGGGCGGTGAGTTCGGCGGTGTCGGGTTCGAAGAGGTAGCCCTGGGCGCCGCGGCGGCGGAACTCCTCGGTGAAGTGGCCGCTGCCGCCGCCGACGTCGGCGACCACCGCGCCGTTCAGCGGGACGTACCGTTCGACCTGGTCGGCGGCGTCGCGGGCGAGCAGCCGGTAGCAGTGCTCCGGTTCGGTCTGTTCGCGCAGGAAGGCGCGGAAGAGGGCGTAGGACCTGCGCAGCGAGGGGTCGCGCACGGCGGGCCTCACCGTCCGGGCAGGGTGTGGAGGAACGCCTCCGCGGCGACCGCCCGGAAGCTGCGGACGGTCCGGCTCCATCGGAAGCGGGCGGCGCGCTGCGCCGCGGCCAGGCCGAGGGCGTTCCGCCGCCGGGCGCTGAGGGCGAGGGTGCACCAGTGCGCGGCGAAGGCGCTCTCGCCGCGCGCCAGCAGCCCGGTGACACCGTCCTCGACGGAGTCCCGCAGCCCGGGGATGTCGAAGCCCACGGCGGGTGTCCGGCGGGCGGCGGCCTCCATCACCACCAGGCCCCAGCCCTCGACGAGCGAGGGGTGCAGCAGCAGCCAGGCGGAGCACAGCAGTTGGTGTTTGCGCTGTTCGGAGATCCGCCCGGTGAAGGTGACGTCCGGGCCGGCCTGGGCCGCCAGGCGGTGCCGTTCCGGTCCGTCGCCGACGATCACCAGCCGGCCGCCGGTCACCGGCCGCACCCGTTCCCACAGCCGCATCAGCAGATCGATCCGCTTGTACTCGACGAGCCGCCCCATGGCCAGGAACAGCGGCTCGGGGGCCTTGGGGGCGAGCGGTCCCGGTTCCGCAACGCCGTTGTGGACGAGCCGGATCCGGTCCGGGGCGACGCCCAGTTCGTGCAGTGCGGACGCGGTGGAGCCGGAGACGGCGACCATCAGGTTGCGGCGATGGGTGCCGGCCAGCGCCCAGTGCTCCAGGCGGCGGCCGAGCCGGGCCGCGGGCGCCGGGTAGCGCATCCCCCACAGGTCCGTGTGGACGTGGTTGACCAGGCACAGCGTCGGGCCGCGGTGCCACAGCGGCGCCAGGTACGGCATGCCGTTGCAGACCTCGACCAGCAGGTCGCAGTCCCCGACGCGGCGCGCCAACTGGCGTGGTGCGCGCAGGAAGTGGGCTGCGTCGCCGCCCGCGGACACCACCCGGTAGCCGCGTTCGGAGGCGGGCCCGCCGCACAGCAGGGTGACGTCGTGGCCGTAGGCGGTGAGCCCTTCGGCGATCCGGTGCACCAGCAGTTCGGAGCCGCCGGCGGCGGGGTTGCCCATATCGCGGCGGGCCAGGAAGACGATGCGGCGGGGGAGCGGGGGTGCGCCGGCGGACGGGGCAGCGGCCGGCGCGGGGGATGCGGGGGGGGCGGGGGGTGCGGGTGGTGCGAGCGGGCCCGGCGCGGGGGGAGCAGCGGGCGGGGCGGGGGAGGCGGGGACATGCTGGGGCATGTGCGATCCAACTCGTCTCAGGGTGCGGTACCTGCGGTGGGGGGACGTACTGCCTGCTGAGTCGTGCGGGTCGTGCAGCGTGTGGGAGGCACAGTTTTCGCCGACGGCCCGGCGGCGGCTACTCACCGGGATGACAAAATCCGGTCCGATCCAGGCCGCCTGTTCATCACTTCGCTCAGATCCGGCCACCCGGCCGTCTGCCCCGTGCGACCAGCAGTCCGCCGGCCAGCGCGAGCACCCCGCCGGCGACCGCGGCGCCCGCCGGCAGCGTCCGGCTCACCAGCGCCAGCTTGTCGCTGTCCGCCTTCGCCAGCCCGACCTGTGCGCGCTGTGTGGCGGGGGTGAACTCCAGGTCGTGGCCGTGCAGCAGGGTGACCGCGTCGTTGCGGGAACCGGGCGCCCGCAGCGTCTTCAGAGGGGAGATCGACGCGTCGATGATCCGGCCGGTGCGCGGCTCGACGGCCAGGGTGATCCCGGAGTTGGCGTACCACTCCTCGGCCTGGATCTGCCCCTGCTCCGGCCGCCCGACCAGCCGTCCGGGCACCTGCCGGCTGCCGGTCCGGGCGGCCGGCACGGTCCCGGTGAAGCGGTAGCCGGGGTAGCCCTGCACCCGTGTCGTGCCGGCGAAGCGGAGCGGGACGGCGGCGCCCAGCGTGTCGTCCCACCAGCGGTAGGTCTTCTTCTGCACGTCGAAGGGGAACTTGAGGTAGGCGTCCCCGTCGTAGCGGCCGGGGGCCTCGCCGCAGCAGTGCACCGGGGCGTTGCTGCGCCGGTCGGTGACCCAGCGTCCGGTGGTCCACTGGAACGCCCGGCGCGGGTCCTTCAGAGCCAGCGTCGGCGGGGTGTCGACCGTCGTGGACACGTCCCAGACCGCCCGCCCGCTCTTCTCGCTCGCCGCGACATCGCCCAGCACATGCCGGGTGATGGTGATCCGCTGCCCGTTCCTGGTGGTCAGCGAGCCGGTGTCGAAGTAGCTGCCGGTCCCGGTGAAGACGGTGGTGACATCGACGTCGACCGGGGTGACCGCCGCCCGCGGCGTGACGTACCGGACCAGCAGCGGGGCCAGGACCAGCAGGAACACCCCGACGCCCAGGAGGATCAGCGACAGCGGCGAGGCGGTGCGGGGGGTGCCGGGGGCGGCGGTGGCCGCCGCGGGGTTGCCGGATTCACGCATACGGGCACTCCTGGAAGCGGTGAGGGGAACACGCCCTGGTGCACGTGCGGCGCCGCGGCGCGGCGCCATGGGGCGGGAACGTAAGCGAACCCTTGACAGCGCGTCAATGCCCTTCCACACTCGGCAGGCACCCCGACCGAAGGGGCGCCGCGCTGTGGGAACGCGTCGCCGCCGCCGGTCGATTGAGCCGTGAGGCCGCCCCCTGAGGGCCGCTGTGGCCCGGGCCGTACGCCCGGGTCGTGCCGTGCCGTGTGGCCCGCCGTGCCCCCTCACCGACGTACTCCCGTCTCGGCTGCCGACGAAGGGATCGCCGCGCCATGCACCGAACGCTCGCCGCCGCACTGACCGCGCTGGCCGCCGCCGCCCTGGCCGTCGGCGCCGCGCTGGGCCTCGTCGCCGCCCTGGAGGCCGCCCCCGAGCAGCCGAACGTGCCGCTGGTGACGTTCGACCGGACCGGCGAATAGGCGGGCCGGGCGTGCTGACGAAGGCAGGGCGGGCCGGGGAGGAGAGCAGGGCGCGGACCGGTTCCTGTCGTGGAACTCCCGCCGTCCGCCGGCCGGCCGGCGGGAGTTCGGCGACGGGACCCGGCGCCGCCGGGGAGCCGGGGATACCGGGGAGGGCCGGGCCGTGGTGACCGCTGTCCGCTCGGCGTGGCGGGAGGTGCCGCCCTACCAGGTACGGCGGTTCGCCGCGCTGGCGATGGAAGAGGTGCCCGCGCTGGCCCAGGACATCCTCCGGGAGATCCGCCGGGAGTACCCCCAACTCCCCCTGGTTCACGATGAGTTCGGGGAGCCGCGCGCACTGGTGGGGATCCGGCAGTCGCTGGAGCACTTCGTGGCCCATATGACCGTCGGCCTGGACCGCCCGCACGTCCATCCGCGCGTCTTCCAGGAGTTCGGCCGCGGCGAGGGCATGCAGGGCCGCAGTCTGGACGTCCTCCAGGCGATCTACCGGCTCGGCGTCCGGCTCGCCTGGCGGCGGCTCGCCGAGATCGGCCAGCAGGTCGCCATCCCGGCCCCCGCGATGTACGAGCTCGCCGAGTCCGGCTTCGAGTACCTCGACGGCCTGGTCGCCGAATCCGTCCGCGGATTCGCGGAGGCCGCCGCCCGCCAGGCGGGGGAGCGGCTCCGGCTGCAACGCCGCCTGATGGAGCAGCTGTTCGCCGGCGCACCTCCGGGCACCGGCATCGGCCGGCGGTACCGCGGGCCGGGCGGCGGCACACCCGGGCACCGGCCGCCGGCCCCGGCCGCCGGCGACCCTCCCCCCGTCTCCCTTCCGCCACCGGGCTCCCGGCATCTCCCGGGCAGGGGGAACCTCCACGACCAGGGGCATCCCCACGCACTGCTCGCCGAATGCGCCGCGCGGATCGGCTGGCCGCTGCCCGAACGGGTCGCCGTGGCGGTGCTGCTGCGTCCCGCCCGGGACGCGGTGGCGCCCGCCGTGGCCGACGGCGTGCTGCTCGACATGGAATGCGAACGGCCCAGGATGGTGGTGCCGGAACCGGACGCCCCCGGCCGGCGGGAGCTCCTCGCCCGGGCGGCGGCCGGCTGGTCGGGCGCCATCGGCCCCGCCGTACCGCTGACCGACGCCGCGAAGTCGCTGCGCTGGGCCACCGCCGCGGTCGACCTGATGGAGCGCGGACTGCTGCCCACGGGCGCACTGCTCCAGTGCACCGAGCACACCGAGGCGCTGGTCCTGCTGCCGCCCGAGGAGCTGATCGAGGACCTGACCCGCCGCCGGCTCGCCCCCCTGGAGCGGTGCGGCCCCACCCACGGCCGGCGGCTCGCGGAGACCCTGCTGGCCTGGCTGGAGACCCGCGGCGGCGCCCCCGAGGTCGCCGCCCGGCTCGGGGTCCACCCGCAGACCGTGCGCTACCGGCTGCGCCAGATAAGGGAGTTGTGGGGCACGGACGTCGACGACCCGGACCGCCGCTTCGAACTGGAACTGGTGCTACGGGCCCGGCGCCTCCGCGGCGAACTCGGCTGACCCGGCACCCCACCGGCCCCCACCCCGCCCTACTTCCCCCGCTCGATCAGCATCCCCATCCCGTCCAGCATCCGCGCCAGCCCGAACTCGAAGATCGTGTCCAGCGTCACCGCGTTCTCCGCGGCCCCGTCGACGCCCGCGTACATGGGGTACGCACCGGACCGCACGATGCTCTCGAACGCCGGCTCCATGGCCGCCATCCACTGGCCCTGGTCCATCCCGGTCTCCTGCTCGGCCTCCAGATCGTCCTCGAACCCGGCGGCGGTGGCCCGCACATGGTTCAGCAGCGTCACCGCCATGTGGATCAGCGTCAGCGGATCGACCCCCTCGACCCGCGCCATGGTCCACTCGATCAGCGCCATCGCCCGCGGCATCGGCTGCGGCCGGCTGATCGACAGGTACTGCGCCAGCCACGGGTGCCGGTGGTAGAGCGCCCACTGCAACCGCGCGCCCGCCTCCATCCGCTCCCGCCAGCCCATCGGGGCGGGCTCCGGAAGCCGTACGCCGGCGAACGCGGCCTCCGCCATCAGCAGCACCAGCTCGTCCTTGTTGGCCACATGGCGGTAGAGCGCCATCGAGGACACCCCGAACTCCGCCGCCACCCGGCGCATCGACAGTGCCCGCAGCCCCTCCGCGTCGGCGACCTTGAGCCCGGCCCGCACGACTCGCTCGCGGTTCAGCCCGCTGTCCGTCTCCCGTGCCCGCCGCTCCCTCGGGGCGTCACCGCGCGCGGCCCGCTGCGGTTCGGCGACCACCGTGCCCACGCCGGGGACGGTCCGGACAACTCCCTCCTGCCGCAGGGCGGTCAGCACCTTCGTCGCGGTCGCCATCGCGACCCCCCACTCCCGGGTGATCCGCCGGGTCGACGGCACCCGGTCGCCCGGCGCCAGTTCACCGGCGTCGATACGGCCCCGGATCTCCTCGACGATCCGGCGGTAGGGCGGCGGAGCGGACTGGTCCACGAGGCAACCTCCGTACTAGTGCACCAACGGTCCTGAGGCCCCCCGAGCCTACCAGCGCCCCCCCATCTCACCGCCCCGCCATCCCGCAGTGCACTAGTGTGACGAACCCCCAACTCTCCTTCCCCTCCTATCGTTTGCGCCGTAAACACCCCCTGCCTACGCATGGCCGCCATGACGTTTACCCCGTACACGCCTCCGGCGCCGGACGCACCCGCCCCGAAGGCAGGACGCCGCGAATGGCTCGCCCTCGCCGTCCTGCTGCTGCCCTGCCTGCTCGTCTCCATGGACGTCTCGGTCCTCTACTTCGCGGTGCCGTTCCTGACCGCCCAACTGGAGCCCAGCAGCATCCAGCAGCTGTGGATCCTCGACGTCTACGGATTCGTCCTCGCCGGCCTGCTGATCACCATGGGCGCGCTCGGCGACCGCATCGGCCGCCGCCGGCTGCTGCTCACCGGCGCCGCCCTCTTCGCCCTCGCCTCCGGACTCGCCGCCTATGCGCAGAGCGCCGACATGCTCATCGCCGCCCGCGCCCTGCTCGGCGTCGGCGGCGCGACCCTGATGCCCTCCACCCTCGCCCTGATCCGGAACCTCTTCCACGACGCCACCCAGCGCGGCAAGGCGGTCGCCATCTGGTCGGTGGCGGTCACCGGCGGCATCGCGATCGGCCCGGTGCTCAGCGGGGTACTCCTGGAGCACTTCTGGTGGGGCTCGGTCTTCCTGGTCAACACCCCCGCGATGGCGCTGCTCCTGATCTGCGGCCCGCTGCTGCTCCCGGAGTTCAGGAACCCCGCGGCCGGCCGCTTCGACCTCCCCAGCAGCGCTCTCTCCCTGGCCGCCATGCTCCCCGCCGTCTACGGCATCAAGGAGATCGCCCGCAACGGCGTGACCGCACCGCCGGTCGCCGCCCTGGTCGTCGGCCTGCTCGCCGCCCTCGCGTTCGTCCGCCGGCAGCGCACCGCCCGCCACCCGATGCTCGACCTGGAACTCTTCCGGCACCGCGGCTTCAGCGGCTCGATCCTGATGAACCTGCTGGCGATGTTCGCCGTCGTCGGCTGCGCGGTGTTCTTCACCCAGTACCTCCAGTCCGTACGGGGCATGAGCCCCCTGGAGGCCGCGCTGTGGAACCTGGTCCCGACCCTCGCCGTCGGCGGCATGGCACCGCTGTCCGCCGCACTCGCCCGACGCATCGACCGGGCGTACGTCATCACCCTCGGCTTCGCCCTCGCCGCCGGCGGCTTCATCTGGCTGTCCTGGTTGGAACCGGCCTCGCCCCTGTGGTTGGTCCTGGCCGGTTCCGCCGTCTACGCCTCCGGACTGGTGATGGTCATGTCCCTCGGCAACGAACTCGCCATCGGCGTCGCCCCACCGGAGCGGGCGGGCTCCGCCTCGGCACTCCTGGAGTCCGGCACCGAACTGGGCGGCGCCCTGGGGATGGCGATCCTGGGCAGCATCGGCAGCGCCGTCTACCGCGGCGACATCGGCGGCGCACTGCCCCCCGGCCTCCCGGCCCGCGCCGCCGACGCCGCCCGCGAAACCCTCGCCGGCGCCACCGCGGTCGCCGCCCACCTCCCCGGCCGGATCGGCGCGGCCCTGCTGACCGCCGCCCGCACGGCCTTCACCCACGGCCTGCACGCCGCCGTCCTGTGCGCCGCCGCCGTGATGGCCGCAGCCGC
The DNA here is from genome assembly GCF_014648695.1 of Streptomyces albospinus. GTDB lineage: Bacteria > Actinomycetota > Actinomycetes > Streptomycetales > Streptomycetaceae > Streptomyces > Streptomyces albospinus. Next base: position 77,873 of record NZ_BMRP01000006.1, on the reverse strand, counting down.
CGTCCTGGCGGTGACCCTCCTACGGGGCGTACGGACAGCGGCGGTTGCGGGAGACGGCGCCCCCGGGGATCCAGCTGCGGCGGACGGCCCAGCGGCAGACGGCCCAGCGGCGGATGGCCCAGCGGCGGATGGCGCTGCCGGGAACGGCGCCGGATGGTCGGGGGAGGACGCCGGGAAAGCCACCGGCACACGAGCGGTGGGCACACGAGCGGCGGGGACGGGAGCGACAGGTGCGGGAGCGACGGGAGCGGCAGGTACGGGGCCGGCAGGTGCGGGAGCGACCGGGCCGGCATCTTCCGTAACGGGAGCCCCCACCTCTGGGACGCTCAACAAGCGCCACACTCAACAGATGTGACGACCAGTCAACTCAACTAGCCGGCTGAGGTGAGCTCACCTCACCTCACCTCACCTCGGCTCAGCTCACCTCACCTCAGCTCAGCTCAGCTCAGGTCAGGTCAGGTCAGGTCTCCTCAACTCTCCTCGACTTGGCTGCTTTCAGGCGGGCCGCCCCGCCGGCCCCTCAACTGAAATCGAACTCCCCGGTGCGGGTCCGCTTCAGCTCGAAGAACTTGTCGTAACCGGCGAGCAGCCGGGCGCCGTCGAAGACCCGCACCGCGTCCTCACCCCGCGGGATCGCCATCAGCACCGGGCCGAAGAACGCGACCCCGTCGATGTGGATCGTCGGCGTGCCGACGTCCTCGCCGACCGGGTCCATGCCCTCGTGGTGACTCTTGCGCAGCGCGTCGTCGTACGTGTCCCGACCGGCTGCCTGCGCCAGCTCGACGGGGAGCCCGACCTCGGCCAGCGCCTCCTCGATGACGGCCGCGGTGTCCTCGCGGCCGTTGTTGTGGATACGGGTGCCGAGCGCGGTGTACAGATCCCGCAGCACCTCCTCCCCGTGCTCCTGGGCAGCCGCGATGCACACCCGCACCGGGCCCCAGCCCTTGTCCAGCAGCTCGCGGTACCTCTCGGGAAGGTCCTCGCGGCCTTCGTTGAGCACGGACAGGCTCATGACCCGGAAACGCAGATCCAGGTCGCGGTGGCGCTCGACCTCCAGGATCCAGCGGGAGGAGATCCAGGCGAACGGGCAGATGGGGTCGAAGTAGAAGTCAACAGTGTGGCGGGTGTTGCTCTGGAGCGTCATGCCGACCAGATTAGAACGCCACCGGCCCAACCGCCTGGGACACTCCACCGCAGAAACCCTGGGCCAATTCCCGCACCGCCGACCGCGGCCACCACCCCCGATCCCCTGCCGGTGAGCCCTTCCCGGTGAGCCCCTGCCGACCGGAGACCTCCGGCCGGCAGGGGCTCACCGGGAGGAACACATCGCCCCCGCCACCTCCTACCGAGCCTTCTCCCCCTTCTCCCCCTTCTCTGCCTTCTCCCCCTTCTCTGCCTTCTCTGCCTTCTCTGCCTTCTCCGTCTCCCCTGTCTTCTGCGACGGCTCGGGATCGATGCCCAGCATCCGCTGGAGGAGCTGCTTGAGCAGGGTGCGCTCGGCGACGGTCAGTTGCCCCAGTGGCTCGCGGGCGAAGTCCAGGGACGCCCGCAGCCGTTCGGCCGTCCGCGTGCCCTCGGCCGTCGGGGCGGCCAGCTTGACGCGGCGGTCGGCCGGGTCCGGGCGGCGCTCCACCAGACCGCGGGACTCCAGGCGGTCCACGATGCCGGTCACATTCGACGGCTCGCACTTCAGCCGCTGGGCGAGCCGGCGCATGGGCAGTGGCTCCGCGGCCAGCAGGCTGAGCAGCCGGGCCTGGGCGCCGGTGAGCGAGTGCTCGGCCGCGGCGTGCTCGTACTCCTCGTGGAAGCGGACGACGACGGTGCCGATCAGGTCGACGACGTCGACGGTCAAGGGGTCTGGGCGCGGGGTCATACACGCCAGGATACCCAATTGCTTGACAGCGTGAAATATCGATGCGCATGATTGTTTCAGGTACTGAAACATTTGGAGGATCAGCTCATGTCCGCATCGCTGCCCACGATCAGCCGCGAATGGCACCTCGTCGCCCGCCCGCAGGGCTGGCCCACCCCCGACGACTTCGCGCTCCGCGAGGCCGCGCTGCCCGAGCTCGCCGACGGCCAGATCCTCGTCAAGAACTCCTACTTCTCCGTCGACCCGTACATGCGCGGCCGGATGAACGACGTGAAGTCCTATGTCCCGCCCTTCCAGCTCGACCAGCCGATGGACGGCGGCGCGGTCGGCGAGGTCCTCGCCTCGCGCGCCGAGGGCATCGCGGTCGGCGATCACGTCCTGCACGGCCTCGGCTGGCGCGAGTACGCGGTCGTCGACGGCAGCCGCGCCGCCAAGGTGGACCCGTCGCTCGCCCCGCTGACGGCTTACCTCGGCGTCCTGGGCATGCCCGGCCTGACCGCGTACGCGGGCCTGCTGGAGGTCGGCTCGTTCAAGGAGGGCGAAGCCGTCTTCGTCTCCGGCGCGGCCGGTGCGGTGGGCAGCGAGGTCGGCCAGATCGCCCGCCTCAAGGGCGCCTCCCGGGTCATCGGCTCCGCCGGCACCGACGAGAAGGTCAAGCTCCTGGTGGAGGAGTACGGCTTCGACGCCGCCTTCAACTACAAGAACGGCGATGTCACCCGGCAGCTCAAGGAAGCCGCCCCCGACGGCATCGACGTCTACTTCGACAACGTCGGCGGTGACCACCTCGAAGCCGCCATCAGCGCGCTCAACGTCCATGGCCGAGTGGCCGTCTGCGGCATGATCTCCATGTACAACGCCACGGAGCCCAGCCCCGCCCCGCGCAACCTCGCCATGGTCATCGGCAAGCGCCTGCGCCTCCAGGGGCTCCTGGTCAGCGACCACTCCGCGCTGCGCCCCCAGTTCGTCGAGGAGGTCTCCGCCTGGATCCGCTCCGGCGACCTGAAGTACGACGAGACCAAGGTGCAGGGCATCGAGAACGGTGCCGAGGCATTCCTGGGCCTGCTCCGCGGCGACAACACCGGAAAGATGATCGTGAGCCTCGCCGACTGAGACTCCTTCCGCCGGCCGCGAGCCGCGAGCCGTGCGTCCTCGGCTGTTGGCTCTGTCCGCCGCCCGGCGCCTCGCCGCCGGGCGGGGCCGGACCCAACAGCCCGTCACCGGACGGGCGTTGGACGGCCGAATGGGAGGCGGCGGGAAGCGGCATGCGGCGCGCGGCATGCAGCACGCGAAGGTGAGGAGAAGCCGACGACTCACGGCGGGCTGTCCGTCGAGTGCCGACTGCCGACGTTCCGCTGACCACGGTCCGCACAGCGCTGCCCGCTGCCCGTCGGTGGCCTGCCACCGGCTAGCGGCTCCGGTTACCGGGTCCGACTGCCGGTTGCCTGCTGCTGACCACCGGCTGTCGTTGCCGGCTACCGGCTACCGGCTACCGGCTACCGGCTACCGGCTACCGGCTACCGGCTACCGATTGCCGTTGCCCGCTGTCGGCTGCTGATTCCGCGGACTGCGGACTGCGGACTGCGGACTGGTGACTTGTTGGGTGGTGACTGTTGGGTGGTGGGTGGGGTTGGTGGGCGGGGGGAGGCAAGAAGTCTGCCTGCGACTCTGTGAGCCTCGCCTCCCTCCTCCCCGCCCGTTAGGCTCAGCGGCAAGCCGTCGCGATCCGTGGGCGCGAGTCGCGGCGAACTACAGGAGGATTCGGTATGTCCATCCAGACCGTCGACGTCGTCTACACCGCCGTCGCCACCGCTGAGAACGGCCGCGACGGCCGCGTCGCCAGCGACGACGGCAAGCTCGACGTCGTCGTCAACCCGCCCAAGGAGCAGGGTGGCAGCGGCGCCGGCACCAACCCGGAGCAGCTCTTCGCGGCGGGCTACAGCGCCTGCTTCCAGGGCGCGCTCAGCGTCGTCGCCCGCCGGGAGAACGCGGATGTCTCCGGCTCCCGAGTGACCGCCAAGGTCGGCATCGGCAAGACCCCGGACGGCGGCTTCGGCCTTACGGTCGAGATTTCCGCTTCGATTCCCAACGTCGACGCGGCCACCGCCAAGGACCTCGTGGAGAAGGCGCACCAGGTGTGCCCGTACTCCCACGCCACCCGAGGCAACATCGACGTCAAGCTGACCGTCGCCTGACGCGTCGAGCCGACCGTCGCCTGATGTGAGGGCGCGTGGCCGCGTTCGCCGCGTACAGCGTGCAGAAGTCGAGGGCCGTACCCCAGTGGGTGCGGCCCTCGGCCGTTCCGCCGTGGCGCGCCCCTGAGCCGGTAGCCGGTAGCCGGTAGCCGGTAGCCGTGCGGTCGATGTGGCCGTCGTGACAACGCCTGACGCACCCTCTGTGACGCAGGCAACAATCGCGGAGTCTTGACGCGGCCGCCGTGTAATCGATTACGTAGGGCCTCGCGAAACCGCGCGTAATCGATTACACGGGCTCCTTGATCGCGTACTCGCCGAACTCGCCGAGCAGGCAGGCAACGAGCACGCACGCAACGAGTACGCACCCATCGAGCACGTACGTATCGATCGCGCCGGTCGCCGGGACCGCCTCGCGCGTTCCGGGCGGATCGCATGGGCAGGTCGACGGCGACCAGCACACTCACCGACAGGACGGCAACGGCGCCATGGCGAACATCAAGGATGTGGCAGAGCGGGCGGGGGTCTCCGTCGCCACCGTCTCCCGGGTCCTCAACGGCAACAGCCCGGTCGCGGAGACCCGTGAGCGGGTGCTCGCCGCCGTACGGGAGCTGGGCTACCGCCCCAACAACGTCGCCCGCGCCCTGCGCACCGCCCGCACCGGCGCGCTCGGCCTGGTCATCAGCGACCTCACCAACCCGTTCTTCACCGAGCTCGCCGACGCCGTCGAGGACGCCGCCCGCAGCCTCGGCTACAGCCTGGTCATCGGCAACGCCGGCGAACGCCCCGAGCAGCAGGACGACTACATCCGCACCCTGCTCGACCGCCGGATCGACGGCCTGCTGGTCAGCTCGGCCGGTACCGGTTCGGCGATGCTCCGCGAGGTCGTCGCCTCCGGCACCCCGCTGGTCCTGCTGGACCGCACCGTGCCCGGTATCGACGCCCCCTGCGTCCGCGCCGACGGCCGTGCCGCGCTCACCGACCTCGCCGCCCACCTCGCCGCCCTCGGCCGCCGCCGCCCCGCGATCATCGTCGCCCCGGCCGGCACCCCCACCGGCGACGAGCGCCTGGAGCTCTTCCGTGCGGCACTGGCCGCGCACGGCATCCCGCTGCCCGACGAACGTGTCGGGGCCTCCCTTGACCTCCAGCACACCGGCGGCCGGCGGGTGATGAGCGACTTCCTCGACCTCCCCGAACCGCCGGACGCGGTGCTGGCCACCGACAACCTGATGGCGCTCGGCGCGATGGACGAACTGCGGGCGCGCGGGCTGCGCGTCCCCGATGACATGGCGCTGGTGGTCTACGACGACGTGCCGTGGTTCGCGCACACCGATCCGCCGCTGACCGCCATCGCCCAGCCGACCCGCGACCTGGGCAGGGCCGCGGTGCAGGCCCTGCTGGAACGTATCGAGGGCCGGCCGGCCGCAACGGTGTTGCTGCCCGCCCGACTTGTCACGCGCCACTCCTGCGGCGAGCCGGTCACGGAGCAGCCGGTCGGCGGACCGGCCAACCGGCAGTCCGCCGACGGCCCCGCCTCCGGCCGGCCCGGCGACGAGCCTGCCGCAGGCCGGTCCGCCGACGGCTCCGCCCCCGGCCGGAACGTCGGCCGACCGGCCACCGAGCAATCCTGCGACGAGCCGACCACGGGCCGCCCCCGCGGCGGGTCGCCCACCGTCTGACCCCTGCCCGCGCTCCCGCCCACCGACCGCCCCGGCCCCGCGCGGCCGAGCCACTGACGGGTCCACCCCGCCCACCGACCGGGTCCACCCCGCCCACCGACCCGGCTCACCCCAGCCCCGGGATCCCCACCGACCGCCCGGCCTGGCCGGACACCCCGACCGCCCCCCACCGCCCATCCGAAGAACCCGACCACCCACCCCGAGAAGAGAGGGGCAGCGCATGACCGGCGTCAACGACGACGTACCGGGCCGCCGCGAACTGCTGCGCGTGGAGGGGGTGACGAAGTCATTCCCCGGCGTGCGCGCGCTGGGCGGTGTGGACCTGAGCCTGACCACCGGCGAGGTGCACGTCCTGCTCGGTGAGAACGGCGCGGGCAAGAGCACCCTGATCAAGATGCTCTCCGGCGCCCACCGGCCCGACAGCGGCCGGATCCTCGCCGACGGCGGTCCGGACGGTTCGCACGACGGGCTCCACGAGGTGCACATCCGCTCCGCGCAGGACGCCGAACGGCTCGGCATCGCCACCATCTACCAGGAGTTCAACCTCGTCCCCGGGCTGACCGTCGCCGAGAACATCTTCCTGGGCCGCCAGCCGCGCACCGCGCTCGGCCTCGTCGACAGGAAGACCATGCGCGCCCGCGCCGCCGAACTCCTGCGCCGGGTAAGGCTGGACGTCTCCCCGAACACCCCGGTCGCCGAACTCGGTATCGCCCGGCTCCAGATGGTGGAGATCGCCAAGGCGCTCAGCCTGAACGCCCGGGTGCTGATCATGGACGAGCCGACCGCGGTCCTCACCTCCGAAGAGGTCGACACGCTCTTCGGCATCGTCCGCGAACTGCGCGCATCGGGCGTCGGCATCATCTTCATCACCCACCACCTCGACGAGATCGGCGCGCTCGGCGACCGGGTCACCGTGCTGCGCGACGGCCGCTCGGTCGACGAGGTGCCCGCCGGTACCGACGAGGACGAGCTGATCCGGCTGATGGTCGGCCGGGACATCGCCGAGCAGTACCCGCGCCGCCGCCCCGACCCGGAGGAGCCGGGTACGCCGCTGCTGCGGGTACGGGGCCTGACCCGGTACGGCGCCAAGGGCGCGCACGGCGCACCGGCACGGCCGGTCTTCGAGGACGTCGGATTCGACGTCCGGGCCGGCGAGGTCGTCGGTCTCGCCGGACTGGTCGGCGCGGGCCGTACCGAGGTCGCCCGGGCGATATTCGGTGTGGACCGCTATGACGCCGGAACCGTCGAGGTCGCGGGCGCGGAGCTGGTACGCGGCGACGTCCGCGCGGCGATGCGGGCCGGGCTGGGGCTGGTGCCCGAGGACCGCAAGGGCCAGGGGCTGGTGCTGGACGCCTCACTTCAGGACAACCTGACGCTGGCCCGGCTCGATCGGGACACCCGCGGCGGGCTGGTCGACCGGCGTGGCCAGCGGCGCGAAGCGGCGGCGGTCGCCGGGCGGTTGAGGGTCCGGATGAGCGGGCTGGGACAGCACGCCCGCACCCTCTCCGGCGGCAACCAGCAGAAGATCGTCATCGGGAAGTGGCTGCTGACCGAGACCAGGCTGCTGATCCTGGACGAGCCGACGCGCGGCATCGACGTCGGTGCCAAGGTCGAGATCTACCAGATCGTCAACGAGCTGACGGCGGCCGGCTGCGCGGTGCTGATGATCTCCAGCGATCTTCCCGAGGTGCTCGGGATGAGCGACCGGGTGCTGGTGATGGCACAGGGCCGGCTGACCGGCGAGCTGTCTGCCGAGGAAGCCACCCAGGACGCCGTGATGGAGCTCGCGCTCCGGTCCCCGCACGGCACCCCTGACGGCAGGAACACGAACGAGAGCGCGATGGAGGGCTCCGATGTCCGCTGAGGTGAAGACAGCAGCCGCCCCGGAGGCGGCGGGCGGGGCAGTGGCCCCGGACGGATTCGGGCCGTGGTTCTCCCGGGCCGTCCTAAGGAACGGTCCGCTCGGCGGCCTCGTCGCCCTGGTGGTCGTGATGGCGGTGCTGTCCCGGGACTTCCTCAACGGCCAGAACCTCCTCAACGTCGGTGTCCAGGCGTCCGTCACCGCGATCCTGGCCTTCGGCGTCACCTTCGTGATCGTCTCGGCCGGTATCGACCTGTCGGTCGGCTCGGTCGCCGCGCTCTCCGCCGCCGTGGTCGCCTGGGCCGCCACCGGCGAGGGCCTGCCGGTCTGGATCGCGGTACTGCTCGGTCTCGCGGTCGGCGTGGCGGCCGGACTGGTCTCCGGCGCCCTGGTCGCGTACGGCAGGCTGCCCGCCTTCATCGCCACCCTGGCGATGCTGTCCGTCGGCCGCGGCCTGGCCCTGGTCATCTCCGGCGGTTCGCCGATTCCCTTCCCCGGTGCGGTCAACGCGCTCGGCGACACCCTGGGCGGCTGGCTGCCGGTACCCGTCCTCGTGATGATCGCCATGGGGCTGATCGCCGCGCTGATCCTGGCCCGTACGTACTCCGGCCGCGCGATGTTCGCGATCGGCGGCAACGAGGAAGCGGCCCGGCTCTCCGGCATCAACGTCAAGCGCCGCAAGCTCGTCATCTACGCGCTGTCCGGGCTGTTCGCCGCGGTCGCCGGCATCGTGCTGGCCGCCCGGCTCACCTCCTCCCAGCCGCAGGCCGCGAGCGGTTACGAGCTGGACGCCATCGCCGCCGTCGTCATCGGCGGCGCCAGCCTCTCCGGCGGCTCCGGCAAGGCGTCCGGCACCCTGATCGGCGCGCTGATCCTCGCCGTGCTGCGCAACGGCCTCAACCTGCTGAGTGTCTCCGCCTTCTGGCAGCAGGTCGCCACCGGTCTGGTGATCGCGCTCGCCGTCCTCCTGGACACCCTGCGGCGCCGGAGCGCGCGATGAGGCGGCGTACGGCACTCATCGGCGCGGCACTTCTGGTGGGCGCCCTCGCCCTCTCCGGCTGCGACCGCGGCGGCAACACCGACCTGGGGCTGGCCCTGTCCACGATGAACAACCCGTTCTTCGTCGGTATCAAGGAGGGCGCGCAGGCCGAGGCGGACGCCCGCGGGCTGCACATCAACATCACCGACGCGCAGAACGACCCCATGCAGCAGGTCAACCAGATGGAGACGTTCACCAGCCAGCAGGTGAAGGCGGCCATCATCAACCCGGTGGACTCCGACGCCGCCGTCCCGGCCGTCGGTGTCGCCAACCGGGCGAAGGTGCCGGTCATCTCCATCGACCGCGGTGTCAACGGCGGCACGGTCGGCTCGACCATCGCGTCGGACAACGTCGCTGGCGGCCGGCTCGCCGCGAAGACGCTGGCCGCATCGCTCGGCGGCAAGGGCAAGGTGGCCTTCCTCGAAGGCCAGCCCGGCACTTCGGCCGCGCGCGAACGCGGCCAGGGCTTCGAGGAGGGCATCAAGCAGTACCCCGGTATCCAGGTCGTCGCCCGGCAGCCCGCCGACTTCGACCGCACCAAGGGCATGGACGTGATGTCCAATATGCTCCAGGCGCACCACGACATCGACGGGGTGTTCGCCGCCAACGACGAGATGGCGCTCGGCGCCTCCAAGGCGCTGGGGGCCCGCTCCGGCAAGGACGTGAAGGTGGTGGCCTTCGACGGCACCCCGGACGGCGTCCGGGCGGTCCGCGACGGGACCCTGACCGCCACCGTCGCCCAGCAGCCGGAACTCCTCGGCAAGCAGGCGGTGGACTGGGCGCTCAAGGCGTCCCGCGGCGAGCGGTTGCCGCGGACGGTGAAGGTGCCGGTGGCCCTGGTGACGGCGGCGAACGCCGCGCGGTTCGGCAGCTGAGGGCGCGGCCCGGCAGCGGCCGGCCGCCGGGCGGAAACAGGCAGGAAGAAACAGGAAAGCGGCGTATGGACACGCGGGAGCAACGCGCGGACAGGCGCTCGGACAAGGGAGAAGAACGGCGCATGTACGACGTCCTGGTGGTCGGCTCGGCCAACGCGGATCTGACGGTACGGGTGGCCCGGCGGCCCGGGGCGGGTGAGACCGTGCTCGGCACGGACCTGGTCGAGACGGCCGGCGGCAAGGGCGCCAACCAGGCAGCCGCCGCGGCCCGGATCGGCGGGCGCACCGCGCTGCTCGCGCGGGTCGGCGGTGACGCGTACGGTGAACTGCTGCTCGCCGCCCAGCGCATGGCGGGCACCGACGTCACACCGGTGATCGTGGACGAGGGCGCCCGCACCGGCACCGCGATGATCATCGTCGATCCGGACGGCGACAACAGCATCGTCGTCTCGCCGGGCGCCAATGCCGCCCTCACCCCGCACGATGTCACCGCGGCCAAGGACGTCATCGCGGCCTCGTCGGTGGTCTCCCTCCAACTGGAGGTGCCGATGGAGACCGTGCGGGCCGCCGCCGCGACCGCCGAGGCCGCCGGCACCCGGGTCGTCCTCAACCCCTCGCCGGCCCCCGACACCCTCGACCGCGAACTCCTCGCCGTGGCCGACCCGTTGGTGGTCAACGAGCACGAGGCGCGGCAGCTGTCCGGCCGCACCGGCGGCACGGCAGCGGACTGGGCGTCCGCGCTGCGCGAGCAGGGCGCCCGGTCGGTCGTGGTCACCCTCGGCGGGGACGGCGCCCTGGTCCTGGATGCGTCCGGGACAGCGGCGATCCCGGGCGTACGCGTCAAGGCCGTGGACACCACCGGCGCCGGCGACGCCTTCACCGGCGCGCTCGCCACCCGCCTGGCCGCCGGCGCCACGCTGCCCGAAGCGGCCCGCTTCGCGGTACGCGTCGGGGCCGCGGCCGTCACCAAGCCGGGCGCACAGCCGTCGTACCCCACGGCGGACGACCTGGCGCAGCTGCCCGAGAACTGATCGGACGGGCACCGGCGCGGAGGGAGGCGATCCGGAGGGAAGCGATCTGGACGGACTCGACCCGGATGGACTCGATCCGGATGGACTCGACCCGGAAGGAGCTGATCCGGCGGGAGCTGATCCGGCGGGAAATGATCTGACGGGAAATGATCTGGCGGAGGGGCGGAGGGGACTGACGGGGGCAAGGGCGCCGACGGTCCCAACGGGGCGGCGCGATACGACGGTTACCCGCCCACTCACCGCACCCCGCCCGTACCTCACCGCTCGGCCCCTTCCCTCAGGAGGGCGGGCTCCGCTCCGGCCTCCGTGCCGCGTGCCTCCGGTGCCGCGCCGGACTCCCCGGCCGGCTCTTCACCTGGCTCCGCCGGCCCGTACAGCGCATGCTCCGCGCCGGTCGCCAGCGCCCAGTAGCGGTCGCCGTAGGACCAGTGCCACCACTCGGTCGGGTAGTTGACCAGGCCCGCCCCGCGCAGCGCCGCGGCCAGCGCCCGGCGGTTGGCGCGGGCGGCAGGCGCCAGGTCCGGGGCGGACGTATAGCAGGCGCCGCCGCTCTCCTCCGGGGACGCGTCGACCGGAGTCCCCATGTCGACATATTCGCCGTCGGTCGTGACCAGGGTGAGGTCCACCGCACCGCCTGCGCTGTGCGGTGCGATCTCGGGTGGCGAAACGAAGCGGCTGGCGGCCTGACGGACCCGCATCACGTCCCAGTCGGGGTGCGCGGCGCGCAGTTCGCCCCCGTACCGCTCGAAGTAGCGGCGCTGGAGGGCCGGCGGGCGGTACCCCTCGACGACCTGGAGCCGCAGCCCGTCCGGCAGCGCCCGCTGTGCCGCCAGCAGCCGCCGCACCACCCCTTCCCGCAGATACCCGAAGGCGCCCGTCCCGCCGTCCCCCTCGCCCTTGAACCCGTCCGCCAGGAGCGCGGGCGCGGCGGCCCGGAGGTCCACCAGCGGCTCACCGCACTCCCGGACCGGCACCGCGGCCACTGCCGGGTCGGCCATCAGCGTGATCGCCTCCCGGACATCGCTGAGCACCAGCTCGCCGCCGTCATCGCTGTCACCGTCGCCGGCCCCCGGCCACGCGGACGCCGTCGCCACCCGCTCACCGGAAGGCAGCCAGCCGCCGCTGAGCCCGCAGGCCGGGCCGGGGCTACCGACCTCGATCCCATTGACGAGCAGCACATACAGCCCGTGCTCCCGGGCCAGTTCCGCATACCGCGCCACGCGCTCCGCACCGTCGTGGAAGGCGCTGGAGAGATAGACCCGGCAGCCGTCCGCCACGGCCCGCTGCGGCACCTCGGGGAAGCTGCTGTCGAAGCAGGTGGCGAGCGCGAACCGGATACCGCCCAGTGTGAACCGGCCGTGCGCGGTCCCCGGTGCGAACACCGTGCTCTCGGTGTCCGCCAGATGCCGCTTGTCGTAGCGGGTGAGCAGCGCGCCGTCCGGCCCGTACACGAACGTCGCGATGGTCGGCGCGGCCCCGACGTCGGCGCCGCGCCCCGCGGCGTTCACCACCGCCGCGACACCGGCCGTCCGGCACGCCTCCCGTACGGGCGCCAGCCGGGCATCGTCGGGCCGCACTGCCAGCCCCGCAGGATCAGCGGCTATCAGATGCAGGTCGTAGTGCGTCAGCGCCAGTTCGGAGAAGACCACGAGTCCCGCTCCGCGCTCGCCGGCCTCGGCGATGAGAGCGGCCATCCGAGCGGCGTTGGCGGCGATATCGCCTGGTACGGAAGGGAACTGTGCGGCAGCAATGATCATGTGCCCATGATGCCCGGCCCGCCCGCGACGCGTCCGGGCCTGTGGATAACTCCCGACCCCCGCGCTCCGGCACCCGCGCTCCGGGCCCCTGCCGCACACGCCGGCGCGCAAGGCTCCGCCACCCCTGCCCGGCTGAGCCAGCACCCCGCCCGACGCGACGCCACCGCCCCTGAACTCCCGCCCCGGACACGGCAGTACGCGAGTACGCGCGAGGGTGCGACTGGCTCCCTACCCCTCGTTGGGCCCTGCCCGGATCCCCTGCCCGGATCCCCTGCCCGGTCCTAGTCGGGCCCCGCGCCGGGCTTCTCTTCGGGCCCCTCGCCCGCCCCTTCGGCGGGCTCGTCGGCCCGCTTCTCCATGCTCCCGAGCAGCGTCAGGAAATCCCGGAACGCCGCCGGCATGTCGACGTGCTCCGGGTCCAGCAGCCATTGCAGCTGGAGCCCGTCCATCACCGCGACCAGCAGGGGCGCCGCCTGCTCCGGGGTCAGACCACAGGGCAGAGTGTCGCCGAACTCGGCCCGCAGCGCCCTGGCCAGCGCCTCGCGTACGGCGCGGAAACGGGTCTCGAAGAACTCGCGCGCCGGATGGTCCTCGGTGACGCTGTCGGCCGACAGCACGGTGTACGTCTGGACGATGCCCGGGCGGGTGGCGTTGTAGTCGACGAGCTGGGCGAGGGTGCCGGTCCGCCAGGTGCCGGATGCCGCGGCGGCTGCATCCCAGCGGTCGCGCGCCTCCAGGACACCGATCAGTAGCAGCTCCTTCGTCGGAAAGTGGTGCAGCAGCCCCTGCTGGGTCAGCCCGGCGCGCTCGGCGATGGCGGCGAGGGAGGTGCGGCGGTAGCCGCGGTCGGCGATCAGCTCCATGGCGGCTTCCAGGATCGCCGCTCGCCGCTCGGCGCCCTGGAACTCCCGTCCGCCGCCGCCCCTCCGGGGTCCGGGGGCGGCGCCCTCATCTCGTGCGCTCACCGGCCGAGCGTAACTCCCGCACCTCCGCGCAGTGCCCTACACCCGAATGTGATAACGGAACGATATCGATCCCTACTGTGTGCACGGTGCGGAGGTCAGAATTCGGCCAGGGGGCCCGCACGTCCAGTCAAGGGAGCGCCGCAGATGACCGATCAGCCCCACGCCCACCGCAGCCACCCCCGGCCCCACGACTACTCCGCCGCGGTGGAGCGGGCGCTCGCCGCACTCGACCTGGATACCAAGGCCCGGCTGCTCTCCGGCCAGGACATGTGGACCCTGCCCGCCGTGCCTGCGATCGGACTGCGGTCGCTGGTGATGTCGGACGGCCCGATCGGCGTGCGGGGGCGGGAGTGGAGCGCCGAAGATCCGTCGGTCGCCCTGCCCAGCCCCACGGCCCTGGCCGCCACCTGGGACCCCGAACTCGCCCGCCGCGCCGGCCGACTGCTCGCCCAGGAGGCCCGCCGCAAGGGCGTCCACGTCCTCCTGGCGCCGACCGTCAACCTGCACCGCTCGCCGCTCGGCGGCCGGCACTTCGAGTGCTATTCGGAAGACCCGCTGCTGACCGGCGTGATCGGCGCCGGATATGTGCAGGGAGTGCAGGAGGGCGGGGTCGGTGCGACGGTCAAGCACTTCGTCGGCAACGACGCCGAGACCGACCGCTTCACGGTCGACAACCGCATCGCCCCACGCCCCCTGCGCGAGCTCTATCTCGCCCCCTTCGAGCACATCGTCAAGACCGCCCGCCCCTGGGGCATCATGACCGCCTACAACCAGGTCAATGGTCTGTCGATGACCGAACACCGCCCGCTCGTCACCGAGGTCCTGCGCGGCGAATGGGGCTTCGACGGCTGCAACGTCTCCGACTGGGTGGCGGCCCGGCACACCGTACGCGCGCTGCGCGGCGGCCTGGACGTGGCGATGCCGGGGCCCCGCACGGTCTTCGGCGCCCCGCTCGCGGCGGCCGTCCGCGCCGGCGAGGTCGCCGAGTCGGAGGTCGACGACGCGGTGCGCCGGGTGCTGCTGCTCGCCGCCCGTACGGGCTGCCTGGACGGGGTGCCGCCCGCCGTGCCGCCGGCCGGCGTGCACCGGGGCATCGACGGCCGGGCGGGGGNNNCGTCGGCGGCGAGCAGCCGACCGGCGGGCCGGCGCAGGGCGCCGATCCGGCAGGCCGCAGCCGCCGTGCCCTTCCCCTCGATGCCTCCGCCGTCCGCCGTATCGCCGTCATCGGGGCGGCTGCCCGCGACGCCCGGGTGCTCGGCGGCGGCTCCGCCACCGTCTTCCCCGAGCAGATCGTCTCCCCGCTCGCCGGACTGCGGGCGGCGCTCCCCGACGGCGTGGAGGTCACCTTCGCGACCGGCGCCGACCCGCGCACCCGGGTGCCGTACGCCCGTGACGGCTTCGCCCTGCGCGCCCGCTACCTGGCCGCCGACGGGCAACTGCTGGCCGAGACCGCGCAGTTCGACGGGCAGGTCCAGGCGGTGGGCAGCTTCCCCCACGGCGTCACCCGGCAGAACCTGCACGCCGTCGAACTCACCGGCAGCTACACCCCGCAGCGCACCGGCGCCCACACCCTGGCCGTCTCGGGCACCGGCCACCTCCGGCTGACCGTCGACGGCGCGGTGCTCTTCGACGACCACTGCGCGCCCGTCGGCAGCGACCCGTTCGAGGGACTCATGCAGCCCGCGGAGCACCGGGTCACCGCCGGTCTGACCGCCGGCCGGGCCGTGCCGCTCACCCTGCGGTTCGTCCCCGGCGCCCTCGGCCTGGGGGAGGGCATGGAAGCCCTCAACTTCGCTCTCGGGCACCGCGAGCCGCAGCTCGACGCCGACGCCGAGATCGAGGAGGCGGTCCGGGCGGCGACCGGTGCCGATGTCGCCATCGTCGTCGTCGCGACGACGGAGGAGGTCGAGTCGGAAGGGTTCGACCGCACGGACCTGACGCTGCCGGGCCGCCAGGACGAGCTGGTCACCCGGGTCGCCGCCGCCAACCCCCGCACCGTCGTGGTCGTCAACGCCGGCTCCCCCGTGGAGCTGCCCTGGCGGGAGCAGGTCCCCGCGGTGCTGCTGAGCTGGTTCCCCGGCCAGGAAGCGGGTGCCGCACTGGCGGACGTCCTGCTCGGCTCGCACGAGCCGGGCGGCCGGCTCCCCACCACCTGGCCCGCCCGCTTCGCCGACGCCCCGGTCACCACCGTCACCCCGGCCGACGGCCGACTTCCGTACGAGGAGGGGCTGTTCATCGGCTACCGGGCCTGGCAGCGGTCCGCCGCCGCGCCCGCGTACGCCTTCGGCCACGGGCTCGGCTACACCGACTGGGCGTACGAGTCGCTGGACACCACCCCCGACTCGGTCCGGGTCCGGCTGCGCAACACCGGCCGGCGCCCCGGCCGCGAGGTCGTCCAGATCTACCTGGCCCCCACCGCCGGCGCCGACCCGGGCGCGCCGGAGCGCCCGGCCCGCTGGCTGGCCGGCTTCGCCGCCGTCGAGGCGGGCCCCGGCGAGAGCGCCGAGACCGAAATCCCGCTGCCGGGGCGCGCGTTCGAGATCTGGTCGGAACCGGACGGGAGGTGGCGCCGGATCCCGGGCGTCTACACCGTCGAGGCGGCGCACAGCAGCGACGACATCCGGCTGACGGCGCAGGTCACTTCTGGCTGAGCACCGACACGTCCCCGCCGCTGGTGCGCGCCGATATTTTGTGCTCCGAGCGGGGATCCGTCGGCACGGAGACCTTGCGGGTCCCGCCGCTCGTCACCGCCTGGACCGCGTACGGGCCCTTCGGCAGCCGGATGGTGACGTTGCCTCCGCTGGTCCGTCCCGACACCTCGTCGGGCACCGCGGTCAGTGCGAGATCGACATCGCCGCCGCTGGTCTTCACCTTCGCCGTACGGGCCGCGGAGTCCGCGACGGTGATGTCGCCGCCGCTGGTCTCCGCGGTGATACCGCCCGACGCGCCGTGGACGGTGATGTCCCCGCCGTTGGTGTGCAGATCGACCGAGGCGCTGCGCGGCAGCAGCACGCGGTAGTTCACCTCACACCGGCGGCCGGTCTCCGGGCAGTCCTCGGCCGTCAGCGTCAGCCTGCCGTCCTTGACCGTGTGGGTGGCGTCCGGCTTCTGCCCGTTGTACTTGTACTTCTCCGTCACTTTGACCGATCCGCCGGCGTCGATCGGCACGATCTCGATGTTCCCGCCGTGGGTCGTCGCCGACAGCGCGCCGACCTTGCCGTCCACGCCGTACGTCCGCTCCGCGGTCTTCAGCGGGCCGCCGATCATGGAGCAGCCGGTCATCAGGACGGTCAGTGCCGCGCACGGCAGCACGAGATGAGAGGCGCGGAGACGGGCCATGGCGTTTTCCCCCGGGACAGGTGACGAACAGGTCGGAACGGAGCGGAGCGGTGCGGACCTCGCCGGAACCGTTCACCACTCATCGTTCCGCCCCCGCGCCCCGAGTTCGTCGCCGCACGGTATGACCTTCCCCGTCCCCGCACGGTATGACCTGCGCCGCGGTGCCCCTAGGGGTACCCCTGACGTTCTCGGGGATCTCCCGGGTGCCTCACCGGCTCTCCCGGCGGGTGATCGTCCGGAACGCCAGCTCCGCCAGCTGCTGCTGGCCGCGGGCGCCCGGGTGGAACCAGTCCCAGGTGCTCAACTGCCGCTCGGTGAAGCGGTAGTCGAAGACCGACCGGTCGAACCGGCACAGCGCGTCCTTGGCGCAGACCTCCGCCAGCGCCTCGTTGTACGCCATGACCCGCTCCCGGACCCGGACCCGCCGGTCCTGCGCCGGCTTCGTCAGATCGTCCGGGTCGCGCAGCATCGACCCGCAGATGCCCAGCTTCCACACCTGTTTGCCGAGCGGGTTCTTGCGCCCCTCGGACCACAGCCGCAGCAGGTCGGGCACCGCCGCGACATACACCTGGGTGTGCGGCAGGGTGCGCCGCAGCGTCTTCATGGACCGCTCGAAGTCGGCGCGGAAGGCGGCCTGGGGGGTCATCGCCCGCACGTCGCTGCGGCAGGCGTCATTGGCGCCGATCAGGACCGTGACCAGCTCGGGCCGGCGCGCGGCGGCCTCGGTGATCTGCTCCGGCAGATCGCTCATCAGGGCGCCGGTCCGGGCGTAGTTCCAGCTGTGCGCGGCGGGGTTCGCCTTCACCAGCCGCCGGGCGAGGCTGCCGACCCTGGGGTCGGTGCCGGTGGCCCAGGAGACCTCGGGGCAGTCGGAGAGCACCGTGCAGGCGTCGAAGCCGACGGTGATGGAGTCGCCCAGGGCGGCGATCGAGTGGGGGGCCGTGCGCCATGCGGGTGCCGGTTTCGCGGCGGGGCGCTTGGTCTTGGGGCCGCCGTGCGCGGCGGAACCGCCGCCGCTACAGCCGGCGAGCGCGGCCAGCAGTGCGGAAGCGGTGGCCGTGGCGAGCCCCGCGCGGGCCGCGAGGCGGTGACGCCGAGGGCGAACGGGCCGATCGATCGTCGTCATCCCCTGTCCCCTCCGGCGTGCGAGTGATATCTCTTCCGGTACCGACGGTACGTCACCTGCCGTCCGGCGCCGCGCGGTAGCTTTGCCCCGTAACTGCCGGACTGTGACCCAAAGTGGCAAGTGCAGTCGGTGCAGGCAAATTACATCACGTCATTTCCTGTCCCTTTTGTGGCAGATTCCGCCTAATGGTGTTTACTGTAGGTCACCTGGCATGCTGGTGCCGAAGTGATCACTGGGGCAGAATGTCGACAACTGTCCCGGCCGTAACCGGAACGGGCACGAGGCCGCTGGGGAAGGCGAACCTCGAACCGCACGGGAGGTCCCGGTGACGACACGTGGAGTTCTGTACGTCCACTCCGCTCCGCGCGCGCTGTGCCCGCACGTCGAGTGGGCAGTGGCGGGCGTCCTCGGGGTGCGCGTCAATCTCGACTGGATCCGCCAGCCGGCGGCGCCCGGCACATGGAGAGCCGAGTTCTCCTGGCAGGGCGAGGTCGGCACCGCCTCCAAGCTCGCCTCCGCGCTGCGCGGCTGGCACCTGCTCCGCTTCGAGGTGACCGCCGAGCCCTGCGCCACCGCCGAGGGCGAGCGCTACAGCTCCACCCCCGACCTGGGCATCTTCCACGCCGTCACGGGTATCCACGGCGACATCCTCATCCCCGAGGACCGGCTGCGCGCCGCCGTCGACCGCTCCGCGCGCGGCGAGACCGAGCTGGCCGACGAGGTCGCCAAGCTGCTCGGCAAGCCCTGGGACGACGAACTGGAGCCCTTCCGGTACGCCGGCGAGGGCGCGCCCGTCCGCTGGCTCCATCAGGTCGTCTGACGGCGACATCCGGCCGTGGTTGCCTTCGAGCGCCCTCCACGGCCTAGCGTGCCGCCATGGCCGACAACAAAACTTCCCACACACCGTCAGTCGCCGTACTCGGCACCGGGATCATGGGTGCCGCCATGGCCCGCAATCTCGCCCGCGCCGGGCTGGACGTCCGCGCCTGGAACCGCACCCGCGCCAAGGCCGAGCCACTGGCCGCCGACGGGGCCCGCGTCACCGACACCCCGGCGGAGGCGGTGGACGGCGCCGATGTCGTCCTCACCATGCTGCTCGACGGACCCGCCGTCCTGGACGCCCTGCGGGGGGCCGCTTCGCGGCTCGCCCCCGGCACCCTCTGGCTCCAGATGAGCACCGTAGGACCCGAAGCGCTCGTCCCGCTCGCCCGGTTCGCCGCCGAACACGACCTGCGGTTCGTCGACGCCCCTGTGGTGGGAACCAAGGCACCCGCCGAAAAAGGGGAGTTGACCATCCTGGCAGCCGGTCCGCAGGAGCTGCGGGAGCGCGCGGGGCGGGTCTTCGACATCGTCGGCAGCCGCACTCACTGGGTCGGCGAGGACGGTACCGGCGGGGCCGCCAGCCGCCTCAAGCTCGTCGTCAACGCCTGGGTGCTGACGGTCATCAGCGGCACGGGTGAGGCTCTGGCGCTCGCCGAGGGGCTCGGCGTCGACCCGCGGGACTTCCTGGCCGCGGTCGCCGGCGGGGCGCTCGACATGCCGTATCTGCAGATGAAGGCGGAGATGATCCTGTCCGGGGACTTCCCGGCGAGCTTCACGGTGTCCGCGGCGCGCAAGGACGTCCGGCTCATCTCGGAGGCCGCCGAGGCGGCCGGCGTACGGGTGGACCTGGTGGCCGGCGCGGCGGAGCGCTTCCGCCGCGCCGAGGAGCAGGGGCACGGCGAGGAGGACGGCTCGGCGGCGTACT
>NZ_BMRP01000006.1:50000-58343 GCF_014648695.1 Streptomyces albospinus | reverse complement strand
GCTGCGGGTGACGGGGTCAGACCGTACGGAACGCCAGCACCACGTTGTGGCCGCCGAAGCCGAACGAGTCGTTCAGCGCCGCGACCCGGCCCTCGGCCGGCAGTGCGCGGGCCTCGCCGCGGACGATGTCCGCGTCCGCCTCCGGGTCGAGGTTCTCGATGTTGATCGTCGGCGGCGCCGTCCGGTGGTACAGCGCCAGGATCGAGGCGACCGTCTCGATGCCGCCCGCGCCACCCAGGAGGTGACCGGTCATCGACTTGGTCGCGGAGACCGCCATGTGGTCGACGTCGTCGCCGAAGACCTTGCGCAGCGCCTTCAGTTCGGCCAGGTCGCCCTGCGGGGTCGAGGTGGCGTGCGCGTTGACGTGCACGATCTCGGCCGGGTCGAGGTCGCTGTTGTCGAGCAGGTTCTGGAGCGCGTGCGCGATGCCGTTGCCGGACGGCTCGGGCTGCACGATGTCGTGGCTGTCGGCGGAGATGCCCTGGCCGACGGCCTCGGCGTAGACCCGGGCACCGCGCCTGGCGGCGTGCTCGGCCGACTCCAGGACGATCACGCCGGCGCCCTCACCGAGGACGAAGCCGTTGCGCTCGGTGTCGAACGGGCGGGAGGCGCCCTGCGGGTCGTCGTTGTTCTTCGACATCGCCATCATGTTGCCGAACGCGGCGATCGGCAGCGGGTGGATGGCCGCCTCCGTACCGCCCGCGACGACGATGTCGGCACGGCCCGTACGGATCATCTCGATGGCGTAGCCGATGGCCTCGGAGCCGGACGCGCAGGCGCTGACCGGGGTGTGCACACCGGCGCGGGCGTTGACGTCCAGACCGACGTTGGCCGACGGCCCGTTGGGCATCAGCATCGGGACGGTGTGCGGGGAGACGCGGCGGACGCCCTTCTCCTTGAGCACGTCGTACTGGCCGAGCAGGGTGGTCACGCCGCCGATGCCGGAGGCGATGACGGTGCCCAGGCGGTCCGGGTTGACCGAACCGGCCGCGCCGGCGCCGGAGTCCGGCTCGCCGGCCTTGGCGGTGAAACCGGCGTCCGCCCAGGCTTCACGGGCCGCGATCAGCGCGAACTGCGCCGAGCGGTCCAGCTTGCGGGCCTGCGCCCGGGGCAGGACGTCGGCCGGATCGACGGCGGCCTGCGCGGCGATCCGAACGGGCAGGTCGGCTGCCCATTCCTGGTCGAGGCTGCCCACACCGGACCGGCCGGCGAGCAGTGCCTCCCAGGTTGAAGCGCTGTCGCCACCCAGCGGTGTGGTTGCGCCGATACCGGTGACGACCACGGTGCGATTGGTCGCGTTCACGGGAATTCTTACTCCACGGGTAGGGGGGTCTGAATCAACGGCGCCACCGCGGGGTGGCGACATGCGCTGCGCCAGATCAGGCCTGGTGCTTGAGGATGTAGTCGGTCGCGTCGCCGACGGTCTTGAGGTTCTTGACGTCGTCGTCCGGGATCTTCACGTCGAAGCGCTCCTCGGCGGCGACGACGACCTCGACCATGGACAGCGAGTCAACGTCCAGGTCGTCGGTGAAGGACTTGTCCACCTGGACGTCCTCGGTGGGGATGCCGGCGATCTCGTTCACGATCTCGGCGAGACCCTTGACGATCTCTTCCTGAGTGGCGGCCATGATGGCGCTCCTTCGGTCATTTTAGGGTGAAACTGCTTTTTACGGTGAAGCGGTGAAGCTCTGGACAGCTACCGACACTTACTGTTTCGTGCCGTGCTGCGCAGATCTTGCCTAGGGGAGAGTAACGACCGTCGCGGCGTACACGAGACCCGCCCCGAAGCCGATGACCAGCGCGGTGTCCCCGCTCTTGGCCTGACCGGTCGCCAGCAGCCGCTCCATGGCGAGCGGAATCGAGGCGGCCGAGGTGTTGCCGGTGGTCTCCACGTCGCGGGCGACCGTCACACTCTCCGGCAGCTTCAGAGTCTTCACCATCGAGTCGATGATCCGCATGTTGGCCTGGTGCGGAATGAAGACGTCCAGGTCGTCCGGGCTGACCCCGGCCGCGTCCAGCGCCTGCTGGGCGACCTTCGCCATCTCGAACACCGCCCACCGGAAGACCGCCTGGCCTTCCTGGGTGATGGCGGGGTAGCGGATCGCCTCGGGGGCGGTGCGCTCCTCCGGGCCGTCGCCGCCGGGCACCGGCGTGGTGCGGTACGCGTCCCAGGCGATGGTCTGCTTGATGGTCTCGGCCTTGTCGCCCTCCGAGCCCCACACGGTCGGGCCGATCGCGGGCTCGGCGGCGGGGCCGACGATCACCGCGCCGGCGCCGTCGCCGAACAGGAAGGCCGTCGCGCGGTCCTCCAGGTCCGTCAGGTCCGAGAGCCGCTCGACGCCGATGACCAGGACGTGCTCCGCGGAGCCCTCGGTGACCATGCCCTTGGCCAGCGTCAGGCCGTAACCGAAGCCCGCGCAGCCCGCGGAGATGTCGAACGCGGCCGGCTTGCCCGCGCCGATCAGGTGGGCGATCTCGGTCGCGATGGCCGGGGTCTGCTTGAAGTGGGAGACGGTGGAGACGACCACCGCGTCGATCTGCTCGGGCGTGATACCGGCGTCGGCGATGGCCTTGCCGGACGCCTCGACCGACATCGTCGCGACGGTCTCGTCGGGGCCGGCCCAGTGGCGCGTGGCGATGCCCGACCGCGAGCGGATCCACTCGTCGGACGAGTCGATGTGCTTGAGGATCTCCTCGTTGGGCACGACGCGGGTCGGGCGGTAGCCGCCGACACCCATGATGCGCGCGTACGGGGCACCCTTCGAGGGCTTGATCTTCGAGGTCATGCGCTTCGGACTCCTATTCGGCCGATACCGCGGCGATGAGCTCGCGGGCCGCTTCGAGATCGTCGGGCGTCTTGAGGGCCAGCGTCTTCACGCCGGGCAGGGCGCGCTTGGCCAGGCCGGTCAGCGTGCCGCCGGGGGCCGCCTCGATCAGCGCGGTGACGCCGAGCTCCTTGAAGGTCTCCATGCACCGGTCCCAGCGCACCGGGTTGGCCACCTGGCCCACCAGCCGCTGCACCAGATCCCCGCCGGAAGTGACCACCTGTCCGTCCTTGTTGGAGACGTAACGGGTGCGCGGGTCGGCGAACGACAGCTCGGCCGCCGCCGAGTCCAGGGCCGCGACGGCAGGTGCCATGTGGTGGGTGTGGAACGCGCCGGCCACCTTCAACGGGACGACCCGGCGGGTGCCTTCCGGCTTGTCCTCGACCAGCGCGGCGATCTGCTCGGCGGTGCCCGCGGCCACGATCTGGCCGGCGCCGTTCACGTTCGCCGGCGTCAGGCCGAGCTTCTCCAGGTGGGGCAGCACGACGGCCTCGTCGCCGCCGAGCAGCGCCGCCATACCGGTCTCGTTGACGGCGGCGGCCTCGGCCATGGCCTGCCCGCGGCGGCGCACCAGCGTCATCGCGGCGCCGTCGGAGATGCTGCCGGTCAGTGCCGCGGCGGCGAGTTCGCCGACGCTGTGCCCGGCCGCCGCGCCCACCCGGGCGGCGAAGTCGTCGGCGGTCGCGAACAGCTGCCGCGCGGAAATCAGGGAGGCCGCCACCAGCAGCGGCTGGGCGACCGCGGTGTCGCGGATCTCGTCTTCGGTGGCCTTGGTGCCGTAGTGGACGAGGTCCAGGTCGATGGCGTCGGACCATTCACGGAGCCGGTCCTCGACTCCGGGGAGGTCGAGCCAGGGGATCAGGAAGCCGGGCGTCTGAGCGCCTTGGCCGGGAGCGACGAGTACGAGCACCCTCACACTCTCTCTTGGGGGAGGTCCCGCCCGCCCGTGGGGACAGGGACGAAGAACCATCGGGGGAATTGTTGGTGTTCGACAAAAGTCTAGAGTTGCGCCTCACCGTCGGCCAGACGCCCCAGAATCAGCGCGATACGCAGCGTAAAGGCCGAGCGCACATCGGACGGTGACCAGCCGGTGACGTCCGTCACACGTCGCAGCCGATAGCGCACGGTGTTGGGGTGCACGAACAACATCCGGGCGGCGCCCTCCAGACTGCTGGCCTGCTCCAGATAGACGCTCAACGTCTCCAGGAGAGCCGACCCCGCCTCCTCCAGCGGTCTGTAGATCTCCTCCACCAACTGCTCGCGCGCGACCGGATCCGAGGCCATCGCGCGTTCCGGCAGCAGATCGTCGGCGAGCACCGGCCGCGGGGCGTCCGGCCAGGCGGCGCAGGCCCGGAGTCCGGCCGCCGCGGCCTGCGCCGAGCGGGTCGCCGCGAGCAGGTCGGAGACCACCGGTCCGGCCACCACGGGCCCCGCGGCATACGGGCCGATCAGCGCCTTCGCCGCCTTGAGCGGGTTGTCGGAGCCGCCCGCGATCACCACCAGGCGGCTGCCCAGGACCCCGGTCAGCACCTGGAGTTTGGCGTGCCGGGCGGCCCGCCGGATCGCCTCGACGGTCAGTTCGCTGTCCCCGTCCGGGGCGGTGCCCAGCACCACGCACACATGCTCCGGCGCGTTCCAGCCGAGCGCCGCGGCCCGCGAGACGGCGCCCTCGTCGGCCTCCCCGGAGAGCACCGCGTTGACCACCAGCGACTCCAGCCGGGCGTCCCAGGCGCCGCGCGCCTCGGCGGCCTGCGCGTAGACCTGGGCGGTGGCGAAGGCGATCTCCCGGGCGTAGACCAGCAGCGCCTCGCGCAGCACGGACTCGTCGCCCGGCGCCGCGACATCGTCGATCGCGGCCTCCATGACCTCGATCGTCGTGCGGACCATCTCCACGGTCTGCCGCAGGGTGATCGCCCGGGTCAGCTCGCGCGGCGCCGTGCCGAAGACGTCGGTGCTGATCGCCTGCGGGGTCTCGGGGTGCCGGAACCACTCGGTGAAGGCGGCGATACCGGCCTGTGCGACCAGCCCGATCCAGGAACGGTTCTCCGGGGGCATCGCGCGGTACCACGGCAGCGTGGCGTCCATACGGGAGATGGCCGCCGCCGCCAGTTTGCCGGACGAGTTCTCCAGGCGCCGGAGGGTCGCCGAGTGCGGGTGCGCGTCGCGCGATGCGGGTTCAGACACGGGACAAGCCTGCCCTATCAGGATGAGGGGGTGCGGCGGCGGGGCTACGGTGGGCCGATGATTCAGGTGCGCAGGGGTGTGGAACGTTATCGGGGCGGCGATGCGGACGCCGGGATCGCGTCGCTGCACGCGTTCTCCTTCGGGCCCCACTACGACCCGCACAATCTGCGCTTCGGTGCGCTGATCGCCTGCAACGAGGAGCGCCTCGCGCCCGGCGCCGGCTTCGACGAGCATCCGCACCGGGACACCGAGATCGTCACCTGGGTCGTCGAGGGCGAACTGACCCACCGCGATTCGGCGGGCCATGAGACGACCGTACGCCCCGGCGACCTCCAGCGGCTCAGCTCGGCCGGCGGCGTGCGGCACGTCGAGCGCAACTCCGGTGCGGAGCCGCTCTGCTTCGTCCAGATGTGGCTGGCCCCGCTCTCCCACGGGGGCGACCCGGCGTACGAGGTGGTCCGCGGCATCGCCGACGGCACCCCGTACGCGCTTGCGCGAGCCGGCGCCATGCTGCATGTGCGCCGTCTCGCGGACGGCGAGCGCACCGCCGTCCCGGATGCCGCGCGGGTGTACGTGCACGTGGTGCGCGGCGCGGTGCGGCTCGGCGCGCAGCGCCTGGCGGCCGGGGACGCGGCGCGGATCACGGACGCCGAGGGGCTGGAGCTGGTGGGGCTGACGAGGGCGGAGTGTCTGCTGTGGGAGATGCCGCCGGAGTCGGTCCACGGATAGGGGAGCGGGCGGCATACGGGTCGGAGTGCCGTTTGCTCCCCTACCCGTGGACCGACACCGGAACTTTCAGCGGGTGGCCAGCTCGG
This sequence comes from Streptomyces albospinus, assembly GCF_014648695.1. Lineage (GTDB taxonomy): Bacteria > Actinomycetota > Actinomycetes > Streptomycetales > Streptomycetaceae > Streptomyces > Streptomyces albospinus. The sequence goes on along the minus strand of NZ_BMRP01000006.1, from coordinate 52,519 downwards.
CCAGCACCGCATCGGTCAGTTTCGGCCATGCCTCGATGGCCCACGGTCCGAAGTCCCGGTCGGTCAGCGCGATGCACGCCGCCCGCGCGTCCGGGTCCACCCACAGGAACGTCCCCGACTGCCCGAAGTGCCCGAAGGTGCGCGGCGAGGATCCGGAGCCCGTCCAGTGGGGCGACTTCCCGTCGCGGATCTCGAAGCCGAGCCCCCAGTCGTTGGGCTTCTGGTGGCCGTAGCCCGGCAGCACACCCGTGAGCCCCGGGAAGACGACCCGGGTCGCCTCCGCGAGCGTCTGCGGAGCGAGCAGCCGGGGCGCCTGGAGTTCGGCCGCGAAGCGGATCAGGTCCGCGACCGTGGAGACGCCGTCCTTGGCCGGTGAGCCGGGGAGGTCCGTCGCGGTCATCCCGAGCGGGGCGAGCACCGCCTCGTGCAGATACTGCGGGAAGGGGATGTCGGTCGCCTTGGCGATGTGGTCGCCGAGCGCCTCGAAACCGGCGTTGGAGTAGATCCGGCGGGTGCCCGGCGCGGCCATCGGGCGCTGCTCGTCGAAGGCCAGCCCCGAGGTGTGGGCGAGCAGATGACGGACCGTGGCCCCCTCGGGGCCGGCCGGTTCGTCCAGCTCGATGGCGCCCTCCTCGATGGCGAGCAGCGCGGCGTAGGCGGCCAGCGGCTTGGTGACCGACGCCAGCGGGAAGCGGTGCCCCAGCGGGCCGTACGCTCCGGCCACGGAGCCGTCGGCTCGTACGACGGCGGCCGAAGCAGTGGGCACCGGCCAGTTCTCGATCATCCGCAGGCTCTGCATGGTCCGAGCCTACGGGGTGCCCGGACGGCCTCAAATTCCGGTCAAGTCTGCCTGCGATCGGCGCTTGCTTGGAGTGCACTCAAGGTCTCTAGCGTTGGGGGAGTCGAGAGGCATCCGGCCAGGAACCCGGCGCCGTCGCGGCGTCCGGGGACGAAAGAGCCATCCGGCGAAAAGGGGGAGACACGGTATGACCGTGACGCAGAGCGAGCTGGTGACCGGCGGGGCGACCATGACCGGCGGTCTGCCGGAGACGGTGCCCTGCCCCCGGCCACGGCCGCGGCCGGCGACGGCGCAGGGCTGCGGGACCTCGCCCGCCCATCCGCGGCCCACCGGCCGCGACCAGTACACGATCAGCGAGGTGGCCGAGCACACCGGCCTGAGCGCGCACACCCTGCGCTGGTACGAGCGGATCGGCCTGATGCCGCACGTGGACCGTACGCACACGGGGCAGCGCCGCTTCACCAACCGCGATCTGGACTGGCTGAATCTGGTCTCCAAGCTGCGGCTGACCGGCATGCCGGTCGCCGACATGGTCCGTTATGCGGAGCTGGTGCGGGCCGGCGAGAGCACCTTCGCCGAGCGCGAGCAGCTGCTGACCGAGCACCGCGAGGACGTACGGCAGCGGATAGCCGAGCTCCAGAGCACGCTCGACGTACTCGACTACAAGATCGACATCTACGCCGACGCCCGGCGGGCGTCCGAGAGGTTCTGAGGTTTCATGGGGAGCGAGAAGATCGACACGGTGGAGCTGGGTACCGGCGGCCCGCGGGTGGGAGTCCAGGGCCTCGGCTGCATGGGCATGAGCTGGGCCTACGGCCCGACCGACGCCGACGAGGCGCGGGCCACCCTGGAGCGCGCCCTCGAACTGGGCGTCACGCTCTACGACACCGCCGATGTCTACGGCGCGGGCGAGAACGAGAAGTTCATCGCCCCCTTCATCCAGGCGCACCGCGACGAGGTCGTGCTGGCCACCAAGTTCGCGCTGGTCACCAATCCGGACGAGCCCTACACCCGCGCCATCCGCAACGACCGCGCCTACGTCCGGCAGGCCGCCGAGGCCAGCCTGCGGCGCCTCGGCGTCGACGTGATCGACCTCTATTACATGCACCGCCGCGATGTGAACGTCCCGATCGAGGAATCGGTCGGCGCGATGGCCGAGTTGGTGACCGAGGGCAAGGTCCGGCATCTGGGGCTGAGCGAGGTGACCGCCTCCGAACTGCGCGAAGCACACGCCGTGCACCCGATCGCGGCGGTCCAGTCCGAGTGGTCGCTCTTCAGCCGCGACATCGAGGCGGGCGTGGTCCCGGCCGCGGCCGGCCTCGGCGTCGCCCTCGTCCCGTACTCGCCGCTCGGCCGCGGCTTCCTGACCGGCTCCTTCGTCAACGCCGACAAGGAACTGGACGCGGACGACTTCCGCCGTCAGCAGCCCCGCTTCACGGGCGACAACGCCGCCGCCAACGCCGCCCTCCTGGAGCCGATCCAGCAGATCGCGAACGCCCACGGCGCGACGCTCGGCCAGGTCGCGCTGGCGTGGGTGCACCATCAGGCCACCGCTCGCGGGCTGACGGTCGTCCCGATCCCCGGCACGAGCAAGCGCCACCGGATCGAGGAGAACACCGGCGCGACGCGGCTCGCGCTGAGCGAGCAGGACCTGGCGCTGCTGGAGCCGATCGCGGGCCGGGTGGCGGGGGACCGCTACGCGGACATGACGTTCACCTCC
>NZ_BMRP01000006.1:38830-49948 GCF_014648695.1 Streptomyces albospinus | reverse complement strand
CGGCGGTGCCGGCCACGGCGGTCCCGTGGTGCCCCGGTGCCGCCCGGCGCGTGATCGGAGCTGATCGCACGCCGGCCGGTACCGTGCCGGGGCCGGCCCCGCTCCCGCGGGGGCGGTCACGCGAGCCCCAGCGCGAACACCGCGAAGCCGGCCGCCAGGACCGCCGCGACCGCCCGGCGGGCCCGCCCGACGCCGGTCCACGGCGTCTCGAAGCGGCGGGTGACGCACCCGATGAGGACGAGCAGGACGGCGAAGACCGGCAGCCAGGCCAGCCGCGCCAGGATCCAGCCGGGCGCGTCGGGGGCGACGGTCAGACCCGGTACGGCGCCGGCGAAGGAGAACGGCACGGCCGCCGAGAACATCGCGGTCTGGTGCCAGCACAGGATCGTCATCGCACAGAGGTTGATCACCACGACCGGCGCCCACAGCGCGGGCCGGCGCAGCAGCGCGGCCAGCCGGTCGCGGAGCAGGATCGCGGCCCCGGACTGCGCCGCCGCCAGCGCCAGGACCAGCAGCGACGGCGGATGGGAGTTCGTCCGGTCCTGGCCGGGGACGCCGACCATGCTCGCCGGGTAGTGGAAGAACAGCAGCAGCGCGGCGAACAGCGCGGCGCCGCCGAGCAGCAGCGTCCAGGCGGCGCGCCGGCCGAGCCGCCGCTCGCCCCAGGACACGCCGAGCTGATAGGCGAACATCCAGCCGGGCAGCAGATTGAGCAGGCTCAGCCAGGACGGCATGCCCGGTGCGTACGGCCCGTACCGCAGGAAGTCGACGACGGCGACCGCCGCGAGCAGCGGCGCGGCGGCCCATCCGCCCAACCGCCGTGCGGCGCGGGCGCAGTACGGCGTGAGCGCGGTGACCATCACGTACACCCCGACGAACCAGAGCGGCTGGATCACCAGAGTCGCCCCCGTCCGCAGCGTCGCGGCGGGCACTCCCAGGCCGTACAGCAGCGGTACCAGCGCCGCCCAGACGGCGGCGACTCCCAGCACCGGGCGGCCCAGCCGGGCGATCCGGCCGCGCAGCCAGGTGCCGGTGGAGACGCCCCGCGCGCCGGCGCGCCGCAGGGACAGCACCGAGGCATGGCCGCCGACCAGGAAGAAGATGCCGAGCATCTGGAGTAACCAGCTCGCCGGCGCGAGGAAGCCGAGGGCGGTCAGCGGGCTGGCGTTGTGCAGCGCGCCGCCGGCGTCCCGGGTGAAGCCGCCGAGCAGCCAGTGACCGGTGGGGACGGAGAGCAGGGCGAGGGCGCGCAGTCCGTCGACGGCGCGGTCGCGGTCCGCCGGGGTGCGGTCCTCGATGGTGCGGACGGCGGTGCGGACGGTCCGGGTGAGGCGTACGAGAGGTGCGGTGTCCATGGGGCGTCCTTGAGTGGGTGGGTGGATGCCGGGTGCCCGATCGCGAGTGCCCGGTGGTGGGTTCCGGTGCGTGGTGACCGCGTGGCCGGTGCCGGACGGTGACTGCTGACGGGGGAGCGGGGCCGCCGCCTCGGCGGGCGGCACCCGGTGGCCGGCCGGTCGCCGTCAGCGCACCTCGGCGTAGCGGCCCAGCGCGATCGCGGCGAAGTTGCGGAGGGAGTCCGTACCGGGGGCGAGGTATCCGGTGTGGCCCTTGGCCTTCTTGGCGGAGACGGGGCGGGCCCCGAACGCCGGACCGGTGGGATCGGCGCCGTGCCCCAGGCCCAGCAGCTCGACGTTCGGGACGTCGCCGATCCAGTCGGAGGCGTCCCGCGCCGCCCACACCCGGGCCGGGGTGTGCAGCCCCGCCACGTTGTCGTGGCGCATCCCGGGCGAGCCGAAGACCACCAGGTCGGCGATCTCACCGCGTTCCAGGTGCGGCGCGGCAAGCCCGCAGACCACCGATCCGTAGCTGTGGCAGAACACCGCCGGCGCCGGGGTGCCGAGGGCGGCGAGGCCGGACAGGAGGCGGGCCAGCCGGGGAGCGCCGGCCTCGGCGAGCCGGCCGGTCGCCGCGTCCGGACCGAGGCCGACCGGGGTGGTGTAGCCGGCCCAGGCGATCACCGCCGTACGGGTCCCGGGCGCATCCGCCGCCATCTGCCGGCGCAGCGACGCGGCCATTCCGGTCGGGGTGCCGTACGGGTCCTTCGCCCGGTCGAACGACGCCAGGTCGATGTCCGAGCCCGGCACGATCACCGCGGTCCGCTCGGCGGTCGCCAAGTCGCCGTGCACTTCCGCCACTTGACCGCGTCCGCGCGGGTCGAAGGCGAGGATCCGGCGCCCCGGGGCGAGCAGCGCCGCGCAGCGGTCGGCCGCCTTCCTGGCCTGCTGGTGGTCCTGGAGGGTGCCGGCCGGGTCGGTGGCGAGGGCGAGTTGGCGGTCCCGCTCCGCGCGCAGCGCACGGGCGTTGGCCTCGTAGCGCAGGGCGACCGGTGCCCCGTCGAGGTTGCCGACGGTGAGCGGATGCCGGGCGGCGAGGGCCTCCCGCCGGCCGTCGGGCAGCGAGGCGAAGAAGCGGGCGATCTCGGCGGGCGCCGCGGTCGCCGGATCCGGCAGCCGGACACCGAGCGAGTGGTCGGCCCGCCAGGCAGCGGCCCCGGGCGCCGGCCCGGTCACCGCGGTCTGTGCGGTACCGGCCGCCCATCCGCCGGTGCCCGCGACGACGGCCGCCGCCAGTGCGGCGGCGACGACGGTCCGCTTGCTGCGCCGAACGGCGTTCCGCGGCACGGTCATGGTGGTCTCTCCCTCTCCCGGCGGTGTGGCGGAGGGAAAGGTAGGGAGACGGTGTAGGGCGTGACGTCACACCGCGGCGCCAACTCCCGGGTGATACCGGGGTATCGGGTGCCGGTGCGCTCTCGTCCTCGCGGAGGAGAGCGCGGGGGCTGCCCCCAGGAGAGGGGTGGGGCTACCCGGAGAGCGGGGTGGGGTTACCCGGAGGGCGGTCCCCGTCACCGCTCCCCGGGTGCCACCAGACCCGATTCATACGCGAAGATCACGGCCTGGGCGCGGTCCCGCAGCTCCAACTTGGCGAGCACCCGGCCGATATGGGTCTTCACGGTCTGCTCGGCGAGGATCAGGGAGTCGGCGATCTCCTGGTTGGACAGACCGCGGGCGATCAGCTCCAGGACCTCCGTCTCCCGCGGCGTCAGGCCGTTCAGCCGCAGGGAGGCGCGGTCCTTGCGGGGCGCCGGCCGCTGCCGGGCGAAGTCGGCGATCAGCCGCCGGGTCACCGACGGCGCGAGCAGCGCCTCGCCGGCCGCCACCACGCGCACCGCGGAGATCAGATCGGCCGGCGGCGCGTCCTTGAGCAGAAACCCGGACGCGCCCGCCCGCAGCGCCTCGTAGACGTAGTCGTCGACATCGAAGGTGGTCAGCATCAGCACCTTCGGACGGTGGGTGACCCCGATGGGCGGATCGAGCAGCTGACGGGCCGCCTCCAGTCCGTCCATCTCGGGCATCCGGACATCCATCAGCACCACATCGGGGTGCGTCCGCCGGCTCAGCGCCACGCCCTGCACACCGTCCGGGGCGTCACCCACCACATCGATGTCGCTCTGCGCGGCGAGCAGGGCGGCGAAACCCGCCCGCACCATGGCCTGGTCGTCGACGATGATCACGCGCGTGGTCATGCGGAGTCGGAGTCCTTCGCTGAGAGGGGAGCCGCCCCGGAGAGCGGCGCGGAGAGGGGGAGTTGGGCGGCGACCCGGAAGCCGCCGTCGGGCAGCGGCCCGGTGTCGAGCGTGCCGTCCACCAGACGCACCCGCTCCCGCATGCCGATCAGGCCGTGCCCGGTGCCGCTGGTCTCCAGCGGCGCGGACGGCACCGGCGGCACCGGAGGCCGGGAGTTGACGATCAGCACGGTCAGCCGTGCACCGTCCCCGGTCGTCGTCACCGACACCCGGGTCGGCGCGCCCGGCGCATGCCGCACCACATTGGCCAGCGCCTCCTGCACGATGCGGTACGCCGACAGGTCCACCGCCGGTTCCGGCTCCACCAGCTCGTCCGGCAGCACCAACTCGACCGGCACACCGGCCCGTACGGTTGCCTCGACCAGCTTCGGCAGCTGGCCGATGCCCGGCTGCGGGGCCTTCTCCGGGCTGCCCTGCCGCTCCGTCTCCTCGCTGCGCAGCACCCCGAGCAGCCGGCGCATCTCCGCCAGGGACTCGCGCGCGGTGGCGGCGATCGACCCGAACTCCTCCTGGGCCTCCGGGGGTATCCCGCTGATGCGGTAGGGGGCGCTGTCGGCCTGGACCGTGATCACCGACATGTGGTGGGCGACGACATCGTGCAGCTCACGGGCGATACGGGTGCGCTCCTCCAGCAGCGTGCGCCGGGCGCGCTCCGCCTCGCTGATGGTCTCCTGCTCCTGCAACTTCCGCTGGGCGTCGCCGCGTTCCCGCAGGGCGGCGCCCATCAGCAGCATCACGCCGGAGAGGACGAACATCAGCACCCAGGTGCTCTGACTCCTGTCGGGCGCGATCGTCTCGGCGAGGATCCCGGCGGCCCCGGTCGTCAGCCAGACCGCGATCAGGGTGCGCCGGCGCTCGCGCAGCGACAGCGCCAGCATCAGCACGAGATAGCCGACGATCACCATGGGCGGCCAGGGCCAGGTGCGGCCCGCGACCCCGTGGGCGCCGATGAGCGCCACGGCACCGACGACGTCCGCCGCGAAGATCACCCACCACGCCTGGAGCGGCCGGGTCACCGCGAGCAGCAGCGGCACGCTCTGCGCGGTGGCGAGCGCGCCCGCCAGGCCGCCGCTCATGCCGTAGTCGTTGTGCAGGACGTTCACGCCCGACGGCAGCAGGGATACTGTGAACACGAACGCCACGAGGTACGGCAGACGGCGCAGCCAGCGGCTCTGCACACCGGCGAACAGCGGGGTACCGGGACCGGCCGGGGTGCCGAGCTCGACGGCGAGGACGCGCACCGCCTGCCGTGCGGCGCGCAGCGCCCTGGTGCGGGCCGGCTCGTGCCCGTCGCCGCGGGCCGGCTCGCGTGCTGGGGTGGGGGATCGCTTGGACATCGCGAGATCAATGTAAGCGGACCGCCCGCGCACCGGCGTCATACCAGGGTTCGGGGTTCCGGCCCGTACCACGGTATGACGCCCACCCGGCGGACCGCGGCCCGCGCCACCGGTCCCGCCCGGCCCCGTCACCGCCGCCCCGGAGCCCCGCCCCTCAGAGCTCCGCCAGCAACTCCGCCTTCTTCGCGCTGAATTCGGCGTCCGTCAGCAGCCCCGCCTCGTGCAGCTCCCCGAGGTGCCGGATCCGGTCCGCGATGTCGGCGGGGTCCCGGCGGGTCTCCCCGGCCCGGCGCACCGGCTCGCGCTCCGGAACGTCCGGCGCCGGCTCGGCGGCGTGTACGGCCTGCAACACGGAGGCGGCGAACGGCAGCGACTCGTGGACCAGCCCGTAGCCCAGTCCGAAGACCACCGCCGCCGGGTCCTGGTCCGCCTCGCCGGCCCCCGGCTCGCGGGCCCCGCGCTCCAGCAGCCGCAGATAGCCGTTGAAGATCTCCGGCGAGCGCCACTCCACGCCGGACAGCTCGTCCACCGCGAACGTCTGGTCGCCGCTCTTCCACTTGGCCGAGGAGGCGCCCGTCCAGAACCAGCGGAAGGCGACCGACCGGCCGTCGAAGGACGCCTTGCCGTCGTACGCCTTGAAGTGCAGCGGAGGCTCCGGCGCGGCCACGAGGTGGCGCTCGGCGGGCTCCTTCGCGGCGGGCCCCAGCGCCGTGCGCAGCTCGTCGGCGTAGAACTCGGCCAGCGTCTCGCGCTCGGCCGGCAGCACCAGCCGGTACGGGTCGGCGTCCTCCTTGAGCTGTCCGTCCGCGGCCTCCATCAGGGGGTCGGCCCCCTGCCGGGGCGCGGCGTGCAGCACCACCGTGCCGCGCCTGCCCCGGGAGACCTCGACAGACTTCAGCGCCTCGTACGGGATGCGTCGCTCGCCGAGCGCCTGGAACAGCCTCGGCCTGCGGATCCCCCGTTCGAAGCGGATGAGCACGGAGTCCGTGTCGAACTCCCAGACGGCGTGGAAACCGGCCAGCACATCACCCATGTGGCTCATCGTATGCGGGTGGTCGCCCGCCCGTCCCCCTTCCGGACACCTGCGCTACGCGCGTCGCGGGCCTCCCGGTCACCTGCCGGGCGCCTTGCCCTGTTCACGTCACCCGCACCGGCCGCGGTTCCCGCAGGTACGGCCCGTCCCCGGGCGCCGGGCCGTACCTGCGGGCACGGCGGTGCGCATCCCGGCTGTCAGGCCAGGTCCGCGCGGCAGTGGGGGGCGCCGGAAGCGCACTCCACCGACGTGAGGGCGCCGACGCCGACCAGCGCGAAGTTGCGCAGGCTGCGGGTGCCCGGAGCGAAGTAGCCGGCGTGCCCGTCGGCGCCGGCGGCCGACAGGATGCGTGCCCCGAAGGACGGATCGACCGGGTCGGCGCCGTGGCCGAGCCCGCCGACCTCCAGGTACGGCACGTCCTGGATCCAGTCGTCGGCGTCCCGCATCGCCCAGACCCGGGCGTGCGTGCCCAGCCCGGACAGGCTGTCGGCCCGCATACCTGGGCTGCCCGCCACCGCGATGTCGGTGACGTTCTCCGGCAGGTTGCGGGCCGCGACGCCGCACACCACGGACCCGTAGCTGTGGCAGAACAGCGAGACGGAGTCACCGGACGGCAGTGCGTCGACCAGGGTGCGCAGCCGGACCGCGCCGGCCTCGGCGAGCTGTCCGGTGGCGGCCTCGACGCCCACTCCGGCCGGCGTGGTGTAGTCGGCCCAGGCGATCACCGCCGTACGGGCCTGGGGCCGGGCGGACCGCTCGGCGCCGTAGAGGGACTCCGCCATGCCCACGGGGGCGGCGGTCGCCTTGACGGTGCGCTCGAAGGTCGACAGGTTGGTGTCCACACCGGGCACCACCACCGAGACCCGGTCGGCCGTGGTGAGGTCGCCGAAGACCTCCGCGGCCCGGCCGTCGCCCGCCGGGTCGAAGGCCAGGATCTGGCGGCCACTGCTCATCATCGATTCGAGGCGGTGCATCAGCCGGCCCGCCTCCTGGCGGCCGACCGGCGTGAGCCGGTGGTCGCCCATGCGCCGTTTCTCGACGGCGCGGGCGGCGTCGATGGCCATACGGTTGGCGCTGTAGCGCAGCTTCACGGGGGCGCCGCCCATGTTGCCGACGGCCAGCGGGTAGCGGTCCGCGAGCTGCTGGCCCTCGGCCTGGTCGAGCGTGGCGAAGAACGCGCGGACGGTGGCCGGCGCGCTGTCCGGGTCGGGCAGCGGGTGCCCGTGGAACGTGGCGTGCCGCCAGGCGGCTCTGGCCGTGGCCAGGGGGTTGGCGTCGTCCTTGGTGCCTCTGATGGCCGTCCAGCCGGTCATGGCAAGCATCACGAACACCACCACCAGGGCGAGCGAGGCACGCCAGGCGGTGGACTGGAGGAAACCGGAGGAGGGACCGAGGCCCGGGAAAGAAGTCACCGCGGGCCACCCTAGGAGACGCGGGAGGGTGCCTGCTGAGGCCAGTGAGGCATCTCACGTTTCGTGGAGGGTATTTCGACTAAAACGGACACTAAGTGTCTCTATTCGGTGCTCACTCGTGCAGAGTCCATCTCATTGGACAAGGAGCCGATCACGCAGCGGACGAGGGTCGTTACGCCGGGTTGAAGGCGTGTCCATGCCCGGCGGCCGGTGCGCTCAGCGGGTCTTCCAGTCGACGTCGATCGCCGGCCCGATGTGGTCCAGATAGGACTGCGTCAGCTCGCGGATCGCGGCCACGGTGCAGTCCTGGCCCTCGCCCCACACCTTCCCGGCCACCCGCATCACGCCACTGAACGCCGCGACCAGCACCCGCGGGCGGGGGTCGGCGTCCACGTCCAGTCCCTCGCGCCGGGCGATCAACTGGGCGATCTGCTCCTCCAGTTCGGACGAGCGGCGCAGATGCGCCGCGACCAGCGCGGGCGTTGACTCGATCATCTGGTACGAGCGCATGTGCAGGTCCACCGGGATCACCGAGGCGATGGCGTTGCCGATGTCGTCCCAGGCCACCATCACCGCGCTGCGCAGCGCCGTCAGCGGGGCCTCGTCCGCGGGGCGGGCGCGCAGTTCGTCCAGGAAGCGGGCCTCGACCATGTCCTGGACGGCGAAGGCCACGTCCTGCTTGTTGGCGAAGTACCGGAAGAACGTGCGCTGGGAGACGTCCACGGCCTCCGCGATCTCGTCGATCGTCGTCGTCTCGTACCCCTGCTCCGTGAAGAGCTCCAGTGCGGCACGGATCAGGGCGTCGCGGGTGCGCTGCTTCTTGCGTTCGCGCAGGCCGCCGGTGGGTGCCGTCTGCGGCGTCGGGGTCGCCATCCTGCGCCGCCTTTCCCTGGTGTTCCTGCTGCTCAGAATACCTGTGACCTAAACGACAGTTACCGACTCATGAATCACTTTGTCAATTGTCAGTGGCTGACATTAGCCTCGAATCATGAGCTCACAGACCCCGGTCGCCGACGTCGCACCGGAACTTCCCGTACCGGAGCCTCGAAAGGGGCTGCGGGGCCATCCCTGGCTGACCCTCTTCTCCGTCGCCATCGGCGTCATGATGGTGGCGCTCGACGGCACGATCGTCGCCATCGCCAACCCGGCCATCAAGCAGGACCTGGGCGCGTCGCTCGCCGACGTGCAGTGGATCACCAACGGCTACATGCTCGCGCTGGCCGTCTCGCTGATCACCGCCGGCAAGCTCGGCGACCGCTTCGGCCACCGTCAGACCTTCCTCATCGGCATCGTCGGCTTCGCCGCCGCGTCCGGTGCCATCGGCTTCTCCAGCCAGGTCACGCTGGTCATCGTCTTCCGTGTGGTGCAGGGCCTGTTCGGCGCGCTGCTGATGCCCGCCGCGCTGGGTCTGCTGCGCGCCACCTTCCCGGCCGAGAAGCTCAACATGGCCATCGGCATCTGGGGCATGGTCATCGGCGCCTCCACCGCCGGCGGCCCGATAGTCGGCGGACTGCTGGTCGAGCACGTCAGCTGGCAGTCCGTGTTCTTCATCAACGTGCCGGTCGGCGTGCTGGCCCTGATCCTCGGCCTGGTGATCCTCAAGGACCACCGCGCGGAGAACGCCCCCCGCTCCTTCGACATCCCCGGCATCGCGCTGCTGTCCGGCGCGATGTTCTGCCTCATCTGGCCGCTGATCAAGGCGACGGACTGGGGCTGGGGCGACATGAAGACCTGGGGCTTCCTGATCGCCGCCGTCGTCCTCTTCGCGCTCTTCGCCGTCCTGGAGACCAAGGTCCGCGAGCCGCTGATCCCGCTGCGGATGTTCCGCTCCGTGCCGCTGACCGCGGGCACCGTCCTCATGGTGCTGATGGCCTTCGCCTTCATGGGCGGGCTGTTCTTCGTGACGTTCTATCTCCAGAACGTCCACGGCATGAGCCCCGTCGACAGCGGTCTGCACCTGCTGCCGCTGACCGGCATGATGATCGTCGGCTCGCCGCTCGCGGGCGCGCTGATCACCAGGTTCGGCCCCCGGATCCCGCTGGTCGGCGGCATGGTCCTCACCGCCGTCGCCATGTACGGCATGTCCGGTCTGGACACGGGCACCGGCACCGGCCCGATGTCCGTGTGGTTCGCCCTGCTCGGCCTGGGCCTCGCGCCCGTCATGGTCGGCGCCACCGAGGTCATCGTCGGCAACGCCCCGCTGGAGCTGTCCGGTGTGGCCGGCGGTCTCCAGCAGGCCGCCATGCAGGTCGGCGGCAGCCTCGGTACGGCCGTGCTCGGCGCGGTGATGGCCTCCCGCGTCGACAGCCGGCTCCCGGGCAACTGGCAGGCGGCCGGCCTCCCGCCGCTGCCGCCCGAGAAGATGTCCCAGGTGTCCGATGCCGTCTCGGCCGGTATCGCACCGGTGCCGAAGGGCACCCCGCCGGAGTTCGCCCAGAAGATCACCACCGTCGCCCACGACACCTTCGTCTCCGGCATGGGCCTGGCCTTCACGGTGGCCTGCGGTGTGGCGATCGTCGCTGCCGCCGTCGCGGTCCTGACCAAGCGCGGCGCGAACGCCGAGGCGGGCGCCGGCATGGGCCACATCTGACCGGCACCGCCCGGTAGTTGGGGCGCATCGCCCCGGCACCGTACACACCCGAAGAACACGACCGGCGCGCGGCCGGCCCGGGCACCTGTCCCGGCCGGCCGCGCGCCGTCGCGTTGCGCGCGCCGGGCGCCGCGCGCCGGGAGATTGCCCTGGGTGCCGCGCCGGCCCATCCGTACGCCGCCGGACGCCTGCCCACCGCCCGCCGGCCGTCAACCGCCCCGCCCCTCCGCCGTCCGCCGCCACGCGCCGTATGCCAAGGGCGAGTTGGACCCCGCCCGGAGCGCCGAATCCCTCATCCGGATGACCCGATCCGGGAACCACCGCCCGGTGGTGCCTCCTCCTGGGCAGCGGGCACGCCCGACTGCCGTGCGGCGCACGGGAGGAACGGTTTCCGCGCCCGGCCCCCGCGACCCCGCCGCGCGTCAACTGCGCACACCGCGGCGCCGACGGAGAGCCGTGCGGTTATCCACATACCTGATCCGGGTGGAGCCGCCGCCCGGGCCTTGGTGATCGAGCCGCGCCGGCGCCAGGCTCGAAGACGAACCCGCGGCGGGCACCGGCCCGCCGCGGACGCCAACGCCGTGGCCCACCTCCCGTTCCGCGGGAGCTCCACGGCCACGTCACGGGGAGAGGCTCCTATGCGTATCCGTCTGTTCGACACGTTCCACACCACCGCGCTGGTCACCGGCCTGGCCGCACTGGCCGCGGCGCTGGTCACCCCGGCCGCCCTCGGCGCCCCCACCGCGCACGCCGCCGGCGCCGGGCGCACCGCCGGGCGCACCGCCGCGTCCGGCGACTGCTCGGCCGGCCAGCTGTGCCTGTGGCCGACGGCGGACTTCGGCGGCAAGCGGCAGACCTACGAGCTGTCCGGCACCGAGATCGAAAGCTGCGTCTCCCTGCCCAAGGGGGTCACCGCCGCCGCGCTCGCCAACCGCACCGGCCGTCCGGTCACCACCTACCAGAGCGCCGAATGCGCCGAGACCGGCGAATTCGACACCTACCCGGGCGGTGGCAGCTGGGTGCCCCGGTCGCCTTACCAGGTAAGGGCGTTCAAGGTATGGGAGCACTGATCCGGGCCGTGGCGGTGCACGCACCGCACCCCC
>NZ_BMRP01000006.1:0-38804 GCF_014648695.1 Streptomyces albospinus | reverse complement strand
TGGAGACGGTGCGGCGGCAGGCCGCGGAGGGGTCAGGCGTCGCCGCCCGCCTCACCCGCGTCGGCGGCCGTGACGTCCAGGAGCTGGTAGCGGTCGATCGCCTGCTTCAGCAGCGAGCGGTCCACCTTGCCCTCCTTGGCGAGCTCGGTGAGCACGCCCAGGACGATCGACTGCGCGTCGATGTGGAAGAAGCGGCGGGCCGCACCGCGGGTGTCCGCGAAGCCGAAGCCGTCGGCGCCCAGGGACTGGTAGGTGCCCGGGACCCAGCGCGCGATCTGGTCCGGGACGGAACGCATCCAGTCCGACACCGCGACCTTCGGGCCCTCGGCGCCCTGGAGCTTCTGCGTCACGTACGGGACGCGCTGCTCCTCCTCCGGGTGCAGCAGGTTGTGCTCCTCGACCGCCACCGCGTCGCGGCGCAGCTCGTTCCAGGAGGTCGCCGACCACACATCGGCCTTGACGTTCCACTCGTCCGCGAGGATCTGCTGGGCCTCGACGGCCCACGGGACCGCCACGCCGGAGGCGAGGATCTGGGCCGCGTGCTCGCCCTTCTCACCGGCCTTGACGCGGTAGAGGCCCTTGAGGATGCCCTCGACGTCGACGTCGGCCGGCTCCGCCGGGTGCTGGATCGGCTCGTTGTAGACGGTCAGGTAGTAGAAGACGTCCTCGGCGTTCTCGCCGTACATCCGCCGCAGACCGTCCTTGACGATGTGCGCGATCTCGTAGCCGTAGGCCGGGTCGTAGGCGACACAGGCCGGGTTGGTCGAGGCCAGCAGCTGGGAGTGGCCGTCGGCGTGCTGGAGCCCCTCACCGGTCAGCGTCGTACGGCCGGCGGTCGCGCCGAGCACGAAGCCGCGCGCGAGCTGGTCGGCCATCTGCCAGAACTGGTCGCCGGTGCGCTGGAACCCGAACATCGAGTAGAAGACGTAGACCGGGATCAGCGGCTCGCCGTGCGTGGCGTAGGCGGAGCCCGCCGCGATCAGCGAGGCGGTGCAGCCGGCCTCGGTGATGCCGTCGTGCAGCATCTGGCCGGTCGGCGACTCCTTGTAGGCCAGCAGCAGTTCGCGGTCCACGGACTCGTAGGTCTGGCCCAGCGGGTTGTAGATCTTGGCGGACGGGAAGAACGCGTCCATGCCGAAGGTGCGGTACTCGTCCGGGGCGATCGGCACGAAGCGCTTGCCGATCTCCTTGTCCCGCATCAGGTCCTTCAGGATGCGGACGAACGCCATGGTCGTGGCGATCTTCTGCTGGCCCGAGCCCTTCTTGGCGGTGGCGTACGCCTTGTCGCCGGGCAGCTCCAGCGGCTTGGCGCGCACGAGACGGGTGGGCACATAGCCGCCCAGCGACTTGCGGCGGTCGTGCATGTACTGGATCTCTTCGGAGTTCCGGCCCGGGTGGTAGTACGGCGGCAGGCCGTCCTCCAGGTCCTTGTCCGGGATCGGCAGGTGCAGCCGGTCGCGGAAGCCCTTGAGGTCCTCGACGGTCAGCTTCTTCATCTGGTGGGTCGCGTTGCGGCCCTCGAAGTTCGGGCCGAGCGTCCAGCCCTTGACGGTCTGGGCGAGGATCACCGTCGGCTGGCCCTTGTGGGCCTTGGCCGCCGCGTACGCCGCGTAGATCTTCTTGTGGTCGTGACCGCCGCGGCCCAGGTGGAGGATCTGGTCGTCGGTCATGTTCGCGACCATCGCCCGCAGGCGGTGGTCGTCCCCGAAGAAGTGCTCGCGGATGTACGCACCGGTCTCGGTGGCGTACGTCTGGAACTGGCCGTCGGGGGTGCTGTTGAGCTTGTTGACCAGGATGCCGTCGCGGTCCTGCGCGAGCAGCGGGTCCCAGCTGCGGTCCCAGACCAGCTTGATGACGTTCCAGCCGGCGCCGCGGAACTGCGACTCCAGCTCCTGCATGATCTTGCCGTTGCCGCGGACCGGGCCGTCCAGGCGCTGGAGGTTGCAGTTGACGACGAAGGTCAGGTTGTCCAGGCCCTCACGGGCGGCGATGGACAGCTGGCCGAGCGACTCGGGCTCGTCCATCTCGCCGTCGCCGAGGTAGGCCCAGACGTGCGACTTGGAGGTGTCGGCGATACCGCGCGCCTCCATGTAGCGGTTCATGCGGGCCTGGTAGATCGCGCCGAGCGGGCCGAGGCCCATGGAGACGGTCGGGAACTCCCAGAAGTCCGGCATCAGCCGCGGGTGCGGGTAGCTGGACAGTCCGTTGGGGGCCTTGGACTTCTCCTGGCGGAAGGCGTCCAGCTGGGCCTCGGAGAGCCGGTCCAGGAGGAAGGCGCGGGCGTAGACACCGGGCGAGGCGTGGCCCTGGAAGAAGATCTGGTCGCCGCCGTCGCCCTCGTCCTTGCCCCGGAAGAAGTGGTTGAAGCCCACGTCGTAGAGGGAAGCGGAGGAAGCGAACGTGGCGATGTGGCCGCCGACACCGATGCCCGGGCGCTGGGCGCGGGAGACCATGACGGCAGCGTTCCACCGGGTCGCGTTGAGGACCTTGCGCTCGATCTCCTCGTTGCCCGGGAAGAACGGCTCGTCCTTGGTCGCGATGGTGTTGACGTAGTCCGTGCTGCGCATCTCGGGCACGGCCACACGCTTCTCGCGGGCGCGCTCGATCAGGCGGAGCATCAGGTAGCGGGCACGTTCCCGGCCTCGCTCGTCGACGGCCGCGTCGAGCGAGTCGAGCCATTCCTGGGTTTCTTCGGGATCGAAGTCCGGGACCTGGCTGGGAAGGCCGCCAATGATGATCGGGTTTCGATCGGATCCGGAAGCCACGCTGTTCCTTCGTGTTCGGTTCGTGTCGTGCTCGGCTTGCTACTGCCGCGGTGCACGGGGACGAATGCTGTCTCTGCCTTGTGTCGCGCCGTCTTCCATCGTGTACCGAGTCACTGGGATACGTCACCTCTACCGATGGGTAACCACCCGCTGAGAGATGGCGCTGAAAAAGCCGATTCTCAGGTCGGCCAAATCGCAACCATACGCCCATGTCGAAAGTCCTTGACGTACGGCCGTCCGGCACTCGAAAGCGGATCCGGAGGACTCCGTCGTCGCCCGAGGGGGCCATTCGTGCCCGCCTACCCCATATACCCGGCTCAACGCTGTGGTGTGAATCACTTCGTGGTGTCCTGGTGGGGTGGCGGTGGCCGCGGGACGCCTTCGGATCGTCACCGTTTCGGCGGTCTCGACCGCCGGGTACTTGCGCGATCCGCCCGGCCCGTGTGGACTACGCCCAATGCTCCGCGCACGCGCGGGGCCCCGAGCATTTCCGAAACATGACAGGAGGCAATCCGTGAGCGCGACCGCGGACCACGCGGAGGAGCGGACCAACCCTGCCGCCAGGCTGGGGTTCGAGCCCGGACAGGTGGTCCAGGAGATCGGCTACGACGATGACGTCGAGCAGGAGCTCCGAGAAGGCATTGAGGCCGTCACCGGCCAGGACCTCGTCGACGAGGACTACGACGACGTGGCCGACGTCGTCCTCCTGTGGTTCCGGGACGACGACGGCGACCTCACGGACGCGCTGGTGGACGCCATCGGTCTGATCGACGAGGGCGGCCAGATCTGGCTGCTGACACCCAAGACCGGCCGCGATGGCTACATCGAGCCGAGCGACATCAACGAAGCCGCCCAGACCGCGGGTCTGTCCCAGACCAGGAGCATCAACGCGGGCAAGGACTGGACCGGCAGCCGCCTGGTCACCCCCAAGTCGGGCAAGCAGCGCTGAGCGCTCCCCTCGACGGTGTGCGCCGAGCCCCCTCCGGCCTGTTCCGGAGGGGGCTCGGCCTCGTTCAGGACGGGTTCTCCGGGCGTTCGGCCCGGCGCGTAGGGTTGGTCGCGTCAAGTTGAGAGTGATGCGGAAGGGAAGCAACCCATGGCGATCGAGGTCGGCACGAAGGCTCCGGATTTCGAGCTCAGGAACCAGCACGGCGAGCTGGTCAAGCTCTCCGACTTCCGCGGTGAGAAGGCCGTCGTCCTCCTCTTCTACCCGTTCGCCTTCACCGGTGTGTGCACCGGTGAACTGTGCGCGCTCCGCGACGAGCTGCCGAAGTTCGCCAACGACGACGTCCAGCTGCTGGCCGTCTCCAACGACTCCCCGTTCTCGCTGCGCGTCTTCGCCGAGCAGGAGGGACTGGAGTACCCGCTGCTGTCGGACTTCTGGCCGCACGGCGAGGCGTCGCGGGCGTACGGCGTCTTCGACGAGGACAAGGGCTGCGCGGTGCGCGGCACCTTCATCATCGACAAGGAGGGCGTGGTGCGCTGGACGGTCGTCAACGGCCTGCCCGACGCCCGCGACCTGAACGACTACGTCAAGGCCCTCGAAGCCCTCTAGCCACCGGGCTTCGCACGCGCCGGCGCCCCACGGCCCACCGGGTGGACATCCTTCGGGATCCGTACGCGATATCTCCATTCGGTGGGAACCCGTCACTAGGATCAATTCGTTGATCCGATGCCATGCACGATGGGGGCGCACATCATGACGTACCCCTCGAATCTATGGGAGGACTCGTGGGAGTCAGCCTCAGCAAGGGCGGCAACGTCTCGCTGACGAAGGAAGCCCCCAATCTGACCGCCGTTCTCGTCGGTCTGGGCTGGGACGCGCGTACCACCACCGGTACGGACTTCGACCTCGACGCCAGCGCCCTGCTGACGAATGACCAGGGCAAGGTCGCCAACGACCAGAACTTCGTGTTCTTCAACAACCTGAAGAGCCCGTGCGGTTCGGTCGAGCACACCGGTGACAACACCACCGGTGAGGGCGAGGGCGACGACGAGGCCATCAAGGTGAACCTCGCCGGGGTCCCGGCCGACGTGAACAAGATCGTGTTCCCGGTGTCGATCTACGACGCCGAGACCCGTCAGCAGAGCTTCGGCCAGGTCCGCAACGCCTACATCCGCGTGGTCAACCAGGCCGACGGCAAGGAGCTGGCGCGCTACGACCTGAGCGAGGACGCCTCGACCGAGACGGCCATGGTCTTCGGCGAGCTGTACCGCAACGGCGCGGAGTGGAAGTTCCGCGCCATCGGGCAGGGCTACGCCTCCGGGCTGCGCGGTATCGCGCAGGACTTCGGCGTCAACGTCTGAGCGAGCAGCTGCACCGCGTCCGGCGCCGTACACCCCGCACGGGGAGTGCGGCGCCGGACGCGCTTGAGGGGGCGTGAGCCGCGTCCCGCATCGACACAGGGGAGGAAGCGAACACGATGGGCGTCACACTCGCCAAGGGTGGCAACGTCTCCCTGTCCAAGGCCGCACCGAATCTCGCGCAGATCACGGTCGGGCTCGGCTGGGACGCGCGGTCCACCACGGGAGCGCCGTTCGACCTCGACGCCAGCGCGCTGCTGTGCCGGGAGGGCCGGGTGCCGGCCGACGAGTACTTCGTCTTCTACAACAACCTCAAGAGCCCTGAGGGCTCGGTCGAGCACACGGGCGACAACCTCACCGGTGAGGGCGAGGGCGACGACGAGACCATCCTCGTCGACCTCACGCAGGTGCCGGAGCAGGTCGACAAGATCGTCTTTCCGGTCTCGATCCATGAAGCCGATCTGCGCGGCCAGAGCTTCGGCCAGGTCGGCAACGCCTTCATCCGGATCGTCGATCAGGCCGACGGGAGCGAGCTGGCGCGTTACGACCTCAGCGAGGACGCCTCCAGTGAGACGGCGATGATCTTCGGCGAGGTTTACCGCTACAACGGCGAATGGAAGTTCCGAGCCGTGGGGCAGGGGTACGCGTCCGGTCTCCGGGGCATCGCTCTAGACTTCGGGGTCAACGTTTCGTAAAGCGCCGCGCACCGCGCGCGGGGGACCCATACAGCGAAGGATTGGGTAGGCAGTGCTCCTGAAAACCTTTGGCTGGTCGTTCGCCATCACGGTGCTCGGCCTCGGCCTGGCCGGTGTCCTCTGGGGGTGGCAGGGGCTCGCGATCGTCGGGATCCTGTCCATCCTGGAGATCTCGCTCTCGTTCGACAACGCCGTCATCAACGCAGGCATCCTGCGCAAGATGAACGCCTTCTGGCAGAAGATCTTCCTGACCGTCGGCATTCTCGTCGCGGTGTTCGGCATGCGGCTGGTCTTCCCGGTCGTCATTGTCGCGATCACCGCGAAATTGGGGCCGATCGAGGCGGTCGACCTCGCCGTCAACAACAAGGCGCATTACGAGGAACTGGTCACCAGCGCCCACCCGGCCATCGCGGCGTTCGGCGGCATCTTCCTGCTGATGATCTTCCTCGACTTCATCTTCGAGGAGCGCGACTACAAGTGGCTGGGGTGGATCGAGAAGCCGCTCGCCCGGATCGGCAAGCTCGACACCCTCTCCATCATCGTCGCGCTGGTCGCCCTGCTGGTGAGCGCCCTGACGGTGGCCACCAACGTGGCGCACGGCGGCGGTGACAAGACCACCACGGTCCTGCTGTCCGGTATCGGCGGTCTGGTGACGTACCTCGTCGTCGGCGGCATCTCGGGGTACTTCGAGGGCCGGCTGGAGGACGACGACGCCGAGGACGGTGCGGACGAGGACGGTGCGGACGCCGGGAAGGGCGCGGACGCCGCTCCGGTGCAGAAGAAGGGCGGCGCCTCGGCCGTGGGCCTGGCCGGCAAGGCCGCGTTCTTCATGTTCCTCTACCTGGAGGTCATCGACGCGTCCTTCTCCTTCGACGGCGTCATCGGTGCGTTCGCCATCACCAACGACATCTTCGCGATGGCGCTGGGCCTCGGTATCGGCGCGATGTACATCCGGTCGCTGACCGTCTTCCTCGTGCGCAAGGGGACCCTGGACGACTACGTCTACCTGGAGCACGGCGCGCACTACGCGATCGGCGCACTGGGCGTCATCCTGCTTGTCACGATCAAGTACGAGATCAACGAGGTCGTCACCGGCCTGGTCGGTGTCGTGCTGATCGCCCTGTCCTTCGGTTCCTCCGTGCTGCGCAACCGGCGCGAGGGCAAGCCAGGGCAGGAGTCGTCGGCGAAGTCGGAAGTGACGTCCGGAGTGTGACGGACGGCTGATTGAGGAACGCTTTCTGCGGGGCGGCCATGGGTACGAACCCTCCGGCCGCCCCGTGGTGATGCGGGGCCCGACAAGGGGGTGGGGAAAATGTCGTTCCTGGGGAACTGGCGGCGCGGCAGCGCGCCGGCGTTCGACGGCGGCGGAGCGTCGTACGTCGTCGAGCTGACGAAGCGTCATCCGGTCGTCTCGCTGACCAAGCAGGGGGCGGCCAACGGGCATCTGCGGGTCAACCTGAGCTGGCAGATGCGGACCTCGGACCTGATGGAGCGGGGCGGGCAGCGCACCGGCAGCCTGCTGCGGAATCCGGGAAGGCTGTTCAAACCGGAGGTCGTCCAGGCGCAGGGGCCGGCGGTGGTCAACGTCGACCTGGACCTGGCCTGCATGTACGAGCTCACGGACGGCACCAAGGGCGTGGTGCAGCCGCTGGGGGACTTCCTCGGCGACCTCAACGGCCCGCCGTTCGTCCAGCTCAGCGGCGACGACCGGTTCGGTTCGGGGTCCGGCGAGACGCTGTACGTCAACCTGGACCACCGCGACGAGATCAAGCGGCTGCTGATCTTCGTCTACATCTACGACGGAACCCCGGCGTTCGACCGCACGCACGCGGTGGTGACGCTCTTCCCGAGCACCGGGCCGCGGGTCGAGGTCAAGCTGGACGAGCGGGCGCCGCAGGCCCGTTCCTGCGCCATCTTCATGCTGGAGAACGGCAAGGACGGCCTGACCGTGCGCCGCGAGGTGAAGTACGTCTACGGCTTCCAGGCGGAGCTCGACCGGCTGTACGGCTGGGGACTCCAGTGGGGCCGCGGCTACAAGTCCAAGGTCTGACCGCGGCCTGACCGCCGCCTCCCGCCGCTAGCGGCGCTGGAACTGCGGCCCCTGGGGCGGCAGTACGAACGACGGGTCGGGGACGAACGGCTGCGGCTGCTGTACGGGATAGCCGTACGTCGGGGCGAGCTGCGGCGGCGGCATGTGCTGCGGGTAGCCGTACGTGGACGGCTGCTGCTGGGGCGCGTACGGGGGCTGCTGCGGCGGGCCCGGGTAGCCGTAGGCGGGCGGAGCCGGGGGCTGTGCCGGCGGCGGAACGTGCTGTGGGTAGCCGTAGCCGGCGGTGGGCGGTGCCGCGGGGGCCGGCGGCAGCGGGGCGGCCGAGAACGGTTCCGGCATCCGGTCCGGCACGTGCTGGGTGACGGCTTCCGGGGCGGGCGCCGGATACGCCTGCGGGCCCCCGGGGGACGATGGTGCGACGGCCTCCTCGGGCCAGGCGCTGGGCGGCGGGGAGACGGGAGTGGCAGGGCGGGAGGCGGCGGTCGTGGCCGGTCCGGGGGCCGCCGGCGTGTCGGGGGCGGGCCGCTCGACGACCTCCGTGGGGACTTCGTCCGGCGGGGACGGTTCCGCCGCGGCCGGCGGGTCCGTGTGCCCGGCGGGCGGATCGTTCTCGTCGACCGAGATCCCGAACTCCGTCGCCAGGCCGACCAGCCCGCTCTCGTACCCCTGCCCCAGCGCGCGGAACTTCCAGCCGTCGCCGCGCCGGTAGAGCTCCCCGCAGATCAGCGCCGTCTCCTCGCCCGTGTCGGGCACTACGTCGAAGAGGGCGAGCGGCTCGGTGCCGTCCGCCGCGGCGTCGTACAGCAGAACACGCAGATCCGGTACGCCTGCGAAGGCGCCGCCGTCCGACGATGCGGCGAGCACCACCCGGTCCACCGACGGATCGAGCGGAGCCAGGTCCGCCTCGATGCTGTCGGTGAGATGGTCGCCGAGCCGGGACTTGGGCAGGTGCCGGACCAGGCCACTGGGGTGCCTGGGCTGGTTGTAGAAGACGAAGTCCTCGTCCGAGCGCACGCGTCCTTCCGGTCCCACGAGCAGGGCCGAGGCATCGACATCGGGGACGCCGGCGCCGGGCGTCCAGCGCAGGACGGCCCGTACCGCCGTGGCGTCGAGGGGTACGTTCGACCCTTTCAGCATCGCGTGCGTCATGCGGCAATCCTGCCTTCCCACACGTCGCAGCGACAACGCGGGGGCCCGGCCCGCGCGCCGGGACCGGGCGCCCGTACGCCTGGATGTCGGGTCCGGTCACGGGTTTTTCGTTGCGGCGGGAACTTTCGGCACCCCCACGGACGTACGATTATCGGCTGGTTCCAGACAGCGAGACGCAGCGGGGGTGCCCGGGTCCCGCTTGTATATGGGGAGTTGTATGCGTCACTTCGGGCATCTTGCACCTGATATCCGGAAGGCTCTGTTCCACAAGGAGCCGGTGGAGTTCACCGTCGATTCCCCGGCCCGTACGCTCGCGGCTGCCCTGGGCGCCACGCTCTACAGCCCCGCCACCCGCCCGCGGCTCGCCGCCGACGTCCTCAAGCAGGCCGGGCGCGGCGTGATGTCCATGGTGCTGTGCCTCGAAGACTCCATAGGGGACGGCGACGTGGCGGCCGGCGAGGAGAACCTCGTGCGGCAGCTCGGGCTGCTCGACGAGGCCGCCGAGGCGGGCGAGAACCTGCCGCTGCTGTTCATCCGCGTCCGCGAACCGCGCCAAATACCGGACCTGGTACGGCGGTTGGGGCGCGCCGTGCGCAGGCTGTCCGGTTTTGTACTTCCGAAATTCACCGAGGGGCGCGGTATGCCCTTCCTGGAGGAGCTGGCCGCCGCCGAATCCGCCTGCGGGCGGCGGCTGTTCGCGATGCCGGTGCTCGAATCCCCGCAGCTGCTGCACCTGGAGAGCCGCGCCGCGGCGCTCCAGGGCATCGCCAGGGCCGTCGGCGCCCACCGGGACCGGGTGCTCGCCCTGCGGCTCGGCGTCACGGACTTCTGCTCCGCCTACGGGCTGCGCCGGGCGCCCGACATGACCGCCTACGACGTCCAGATCGTCGCCTCCGTCATCGCCGACGTGGTGAACGTCCTCGGTCGCGCGGACGGCACCGGCTTCACGGTCAGCGGCCCGGTGTGGGAGTACTTCCGGCTGCACGAGCGGATGTTCAAGCCGCAGCTGCGCCGCAGCCCGTTCGTGGGGGAGGCCGAGGAGCTGCGCAACGCGCTGATCGAGCACGACATGGACGGGCTGCTGCGCGAGATCGAGCTGGACCGGGCGAACGGCCTGACGGGCAAGACCTGCATCCACCCCTCGCACGTCGCCCCCGTGCACGCCCTCTCGGTCGTCAGCCACGAGGAGTTCAGCGACGCCACCGACATCCTGCGGCCCGAGCAGGACGACGGCGGGGTGCTGCGCTCCGCGTACACGAACAAGATGAACGAGGTGAAGCCGCACCGCGCCTGGGCCGAGCGGACCCTGCTGCGCGCCGAGGTGTTCGGCGTGGCGCGGGAGGGCGTCGGGTTCGTGGAGCTGCTGACCGCGAGCCTGCCGCCGGCCTGAGTGGTGGCGCACGGCGGGAACAGCGGGACCAGCGGGAACGAAGGACCAGCAGGACCAGCAGGACCAGCAGGACCAGCAGGGATGGCGGGAACGGCATGAACGGCACGATCGGCACGCACGGCACCAAGGAGGAGACGGGACGCGTGGTGTGGACGGGAGAGTGGGTCGCCGGGCGGCTCGGGGTCGCGCTGAGCGGCGGGGACGAGCTGCCGGAACTGCTCGGGCTGGCCCTGCGCCGCAACCCCAAGCGGGCCCATCTCCTGGTGTCGAACGTGCTCGGCAAGCACGTCCCGCAGCGCCCGGACGTGGTCCACGGCGCCGGCGTCGGGCTGGGGCGCCGGGTGCGCGCGCTGCTCGGGGACGAGGCCGCCGCCCGCTCCGTCGTCCTGGGATACGCCGAGACCGCCACCGGACTGGGGCACTCCGTCGCCGACGGGCTGGGCTCGGCGCCGTATCTGCACTCCACCCGGCGGCCGGTGCCGGGCGTCGACCAGGTGGGCGGCTTCGAGGAGGAGCACAGCCATGCGACCTCCCACCTGCTGCTCCCCGAGGACCGCGAACTCCTGGCCGGGGACGGCCCGTTGGTGCTCGTCGACGACGAGTTCTCCACCGGTCGCACGGTCCTGAACACCATCGGGGCGCTGCATGCGCACTTCCCGCGCGACCGCTATGTCGTCGTCGCGCTGGTCGACATGCGGTCCGCCGAGGACCGCGACCGGCTGGCGGAGTGGGCGGCCGAACTGGGCGCCCGCGTCGACCTGGTGTCCCTCGCCGCGGGCGGCGTACGGCTGCCCGAGGACGTCCTGGCGCGCGGCCGGGAGCTCGTCGCCGCCCATGAGGGCCGGGCCGCGGCGGACGGCCCGCCGCCCGCCGGCCGGGGCGCCGGCGCCGTACGGGTCGACCTGGGCTGGCCCGAGGGGCTGCCGGACGGCGGACGGCACGGCTTCACCCCGGAGCACCGGGCGCGCCTGGAGGCCGGGCTGCCGGCCATGGCGGCCCGGATCGCGGAGCACCTGGCGGGCGCGCGCCGCATCCTCGTCCTCGGCAACGAGGAGCTGATGTACGCACCGCTGCGCCTCGCCGGGGCCCTCGACGACCGGATCGGCGGCGGCGCCGGCGACCGGGCCGTGCACTTCTCGACCACCACCCGCTCGCCGGTGCTCGCCGTCGACGACCCCGGCTATGCGATACGCACCCGGCTGGCCTTCCCCGCCCACGACCGGCCGGCGGACGGGCCGGGGGAGCGCTACGCCTACAACGTCGCCCCCGGCGCCGACCCGGAGCGCCGCTACGACGCCGTCGTCGCGGTCGTCGACTCCGAGGGCGACCGGCCCGAACTCCACGGCCCCGGCGGCCTGCTGGACCGCCTCGCCGCCCACACCGACCGGCTGCTGCTCGCCGTCATCCCCGCGTACACCCCGCGCGGGCAGGCCCCCGCGGTGCCTCTCCCCGAGCCGCTGCGCGGCCCCGCCTTCTCCTCGTACGCGCCCGACGAGGTGGGCTGGCTGCTCCAGGACCTGTCCCCGGTCACCCTCGAAGCGCCCACCGAGGAGCGCGAGGAGGCGATCCAGAGCGGCGGCGCCCACTACGCGGAGTCGCTGCCGGTCGAGTACCAGCCGAGCGAGGCGTACCAGGCGCTCTTCCACGGCGCGCTCCAAAGCTCCGCGGGCCGTATCGCGCGGGCCGTCGGGACGGTCACCGAGACGGTGCTCCGGGAGCGCGGCCCCCGCCCCGTGCTGGTGTCCCTGGCGCGGGCCGGCACCCCCGTCGGCGTGCTGATGCGCCGCTGGGCCCGGCACGCACACGGCCTGGACCTGCCGCACTACGCCGTCTCGATCGTCCGCGGCCGGGGCATCGACACCACCGCCCTGCGCTGGCTCGCGGACCGGCACGACCCGGCGGACGTCGTCTTCGTCGACGGCTGGACCGGCAAGGGCGCCATCACCCGCGAACTGGCCCGCGCCCTAGCGGACTTCCCGGGCTTCGACCCGCGGCTCGCGGTGCTCGCCGACCCCGGCGGCTGCGTCGACACCTACGGCACCCGCGACGACTTCCTGATCCCCTCCGCCTGCCTCAACTCCACGGTCTCCGGGCTGATATCGCGCACCGTCCTGCGCGCCGACCTGGTGGGCCCGGACGACTTCCACGGCGCCAAGTTCTACCGCGACCTGGCCGGCAGCGATCTCTCCGGCGCCTTCCTGGACGCGGTCGGCGCACGGTTCGACGAGGTCGCCGGGGCGGTCGCCGCGGACGCCGCGGAGCTGGCCGCCGCCGACCGCACCCCGACGTGGGCGGGCTGGGCGGCCGTCGAGCGGATCAGCGAGGAGTACGGCATCCACGACGTCAATCTCGTGAAGCCCGGCGTCGGCGAGACCACCCGCGTCCTGCTGCGCCGGGTCCCCTGGAAGATCCTCGCGCGACGCGGCGCCGGAGCCGACCTCGACCATGTGCGCCTGCTCGCCGACCAGCGGGGGGTGCCCGTCGATGAGGTCGACGAACTCCCCTACACCTGCGTCGGGTTGATCCACCCCTGCTACACCCGCGGGGCCACCGGCGCGGACGGTACGGCGGTGGCCTCCCGATGAGCGCACTCGTCACCAGCGACCTCGACCGCACACTGATCTACTCCGCCGCCGCGCTGGACCTCACCCGGCCCGACGCCGACGCCCCGCGGCTGCTCTGCGTCGAGGTCTACGACCGCGCGCCGCTGTCCTTCATGACCGAGACGGCCGCCGCCCTGCTCGCCGAAGTGGCCGCCACCGCCACCTTCGTGCCGGCCACCACCCGCACCCGGGAGCAGTACCGGCGCATCCGTCTCCCCGGCCCGCCACCGGAGTTCGCCGTCTGCGCCAACGGCGGCCACCTCCTCGTACGGGGCGAGTCCGACCCCGGCTGGCAGCGCACGGTCGCCGCCCGGCTCGCCGCGCAGTGCGCCCCGCTGGACGAGATCCGCAGGCACCTGGTGCGCACCGCCGACCCGGCCTGGCTCCGCAAGGAGCGCGTCGCCGACGACCTCTTCGCCTACCTGGTCGTCGAGCGTCCGCTGCTTCCGGACGGCTGGGTGAAGGACCTCGCTGGCTGGGCCGACGCCCGCGGCTGGGCGGTGTCCCGCCAGGGCCGCAAGATCTACGCCGTGCCGAAGCCGCTCACCAAGAGCGCCGCCGTCGCCGAGGTGGCCCGCCGCACCGGCGCCGGCGAGATCCTCGCGGCCGGCGACTCGTTGCTCGACGCCGACCTGCTGCTGGCGGCGGACCGCGGCTGGCGGCCCGGCCACGGCGAACTGGCCGCCGCCGGCTGGCAGGCGCCTCATGTCACCGCGCTGGAGACGCGGGGGGTGGCCGCCGGCGAGGAGATCGTACGGGCCTTCCGCGCCGCCGCCGATGGCTCGCGGAGCGACGGCTGAAGTCAGGGGCGCGGCCGGCGCTCCGCTAGCCTCCTAGGGCGTTTTGGCACCGCGGCGCTGCCCGTCCGCACCGGCCGGGACCGCCGCCCGGGATCAGGAGGAGTGCTGATGGCCGAGTCCAAGAACACGCCGATCACACCGGAGATGTACGACTACGTCCTCGCGCACAACCCGCCGCTGGACCCCGCGCAGCGCGACCTCGTGGACCTCACCCACGAGCGGTTCCCCGACGCGGCGGGGATGCAGTCGGCACCGGAGCAGGGGGCGCTGCTGGCGTTCCTCGTCCGGCTGACCGGGGCGCGGCAGGTCGTCGAGGTGGGGACGTTCACGGGCTTCTCCGCGCTCTCCATGGCGCAGGCGCTGCCGCGGGGCGGCTCGTTGGTCACCTGCGACGTGTCCGAGGAGTGGACGGGGTACGCCAGGGAGGCATGGGCGAAGGCGGGCGTCGCGGACCGCATCGAGCTGCGGATCGCGCCCGCGCTGGAAACCCTCCGGGCGATGCCGCCCGAGCCGCACCTCGACATGGCGTACGTCGACGCGGACAAGGGCGGCTACATCGCCTACTGGGAGGAGCTGGTGCCCCGGCTGCGGCCCGGCGGCCTGCTGGTCGCCGACAACGTCCTGTACCGCGGCCAGGTCACCAACCCGGCGGCCACCGGACCGGCGCTGGCGATCCGGGAGTTCAACGACCACGTCCGGGAGGACGGGCGCATGGAGGCGGTGCTGCTGACCGTGGCGGACGGGCTGACGCTGGCGCGCCGGCGGTAGCGGCTCAGCCGCAGCAGCCGCCTCCGCAGCAGCCGCCGCCCCCACCGCCGCGGGGCGGGGCGGGCGCGGCGGCGGAACCGCCGACGGCGACCGTGGAGAGCAGCTTCACGGTGTCCTCGTGGCCTTCCGGGCAGACGGCCGGGGCGGAGGACTCGGCCATCGGCCGGTTCAGCTCGAAGGTGGCGCCACAGGGGCGGCACCGGTATTCGTAACGAGGCATGGCCACAGGTTATCCGCGGTGCCGCTCACCGCACGACGGTGCCGGGCGGCGTGCCCAGCAGGCCCAGCTCCGCGCGGGTGGGCGCGCCCTCCCAGTCGCCCGGGGAGGCGACCGCGAACGCGCCGGTGGTGGCGGCCCGCGCCAGGCGCCCGGCGAGGTCCGCGCCGTCCAGCAGCGCCGAGAGGTAGCCCGCCACGAAGGCGTCGCCGGCGCCTACCGGGTCCACCGCGCGGACCGGGGTCGCCGGCCGGTGGCAGGAGCCGGCGCCGGTGAACGCCGTCGCCCCGGCCGCCCCGTGCTTCACCACCACCTCGCGGACACCGAGGTCCAGCAGTCGCGCCGCGCCCTCGCCGGCGCCGCCCGGCGGCCCGGACAGGCACAGCGGCAGCTCGTCGTCGGAGGCGACGAGGAGGTCCACGGAGGGCAGCCACCCGCGCAGCAGCGCGCCGGCCTCGTCCGCGGTCCAGAGCCGGGCGCGGAAGTTGACGTCCAGGCAGACCTGCGTGCCGTGCCCGCGCGCCAGTTGGAGCGCCCGCCGGGCCGTCGCGCGGGCCGCGGGGCCCAGCGCCGGAGTGATGCCGGTCAGGTGCAGGACGCGGGGCGGGGCGGTGGCGAAGGCGCGCTCGATCGCGGCCGTGCCGGGCCGGGAGCCGGCCGAGCCGGCGCGGTAGTAGTGCACCCGGGTCACGTCCGGCAGCCGCGGCTCGAAGAGGATCAGGCCGGTGGGCGCGGTGGCGTCCGTCGCCGCGCAGCCCACCCCGACGCCCTCGGCCCGCAGCGTACGCAGCACCAGCCGGCCCGCCTCGTCGTCGCCGACGGTGCCCGACCAGTGCACGTCTCGTGGCCGAGGCGGGCCAGGCCGATCGCGACATTGCTCTCCGCGCCCGCGACGGAGACCTGCATCGTGCCGCCGAGCTTCAACGGGCCGCTGCCGCGCAGGGCGACCATCGTCTCCCCGAAGGTGAGGACGTCCGGTCCGGTCGCGGGGCCGGCCGTCCCGGCGTCGTGCCGCGGCGCGTCGTCCACCCGGTCCCCCCTCGCTGCCGCTGTCCGCCGCGTCACCATTCCGCGAACGCGCCGTCGTCGTACCGCCAGACCGGGTTCCGCCAGGCGTGCCCGCCCGCCGCGTCCGCCGCCCGTACGGCGTGCTCGTCCACCTCGACCCCGAGTCCGGGCCGGTCGGTCCGCAGCAGCGCCCCCCGCTCGAAGCGGAACGGCTCCGGGTCCACGGCGTAGTCCAGCAGATCGGCGTCCCTGTTGTAGTGGATGCCGAGGGACTGCTCCTGGATGAGGAAGTTCGGGGTGGTGAAGGCGACTTGCAGACAGGCGGCGAGCGCCACCGGGCCGAGCGGGCAGTGGGGGGCCAGAAGAGCGCCGTACGTCTCCGCCAGCGCGGCGATCCGGCGCAGCTCGGAGATGCCCCCCGCATGGGAGACGTCGGGCTGCACGATCGCCACACCGGCCTGGAGCGGAGCCAGGAACTCACGGCGGGTGTAGAGACGTTCACCGAGAGCAAGGGGGATGTTGGCGGCGCCGACGAGGCCGGGCAGGGCCTCGGTGTGCTCGGGGAGGACGGGCTCCTCGACGAACATCGGCGCGTATTCGGCCAGCAGAGGCAGCAGCCTGCGGGCATTGGAGGGGGAGACGCGGCCATGGAAGTCGAGGGCGAAGTCCCGCTCGTCGCCGAGGACTTCGCGTACGGTGCCGGCGCGCAGCAGGCAGGCGCGCACCTCGGCGCGGGTCGCCACCGGGGACATCCGCCCGCAGCCGTTCATCTTGACGGCGGTGAAGCCCGCCTCGGCCTGTGCGGTCACCGCGTCCCGGATCGCCCCCGGGTCGTCGCCGCCGACCCAGGCATAGGCCCGGACCCGCTCGCGGACCGGCCCGCCCAGCAACTGGTGCACGGGCATGCCGCAGTGCTTCCCCTTGATGTCCCACAGCGCCTGGTCGAGGCCGGCGACCGCGGACGAGAGGACCGGGCCGCCCCGGTAGAAGCCTCCCTTGGTCATCACCTGCCAGTGGTCCTCGATGCGCGCGGGGTCCTGCCCGAGGAGGTACTCCGCCAGCACCGCAACGGCCGCCCGGACCGGCTCGGCGCGCCCCTCGACGACGGGCTCGCCCCAGCCGACGACGCCCGCATCGGTCTCCACCCGGACGAACATCCAGCGCGGCGGGGCCAGGAACGTCTCGATACGGGAGATCTTCATGGATCGGGCCATGGGGAGGGGACCGTCCTTTCGGGGAGGGGCACACGGCGTCCACCCCTCCCTCTATCCCCTCGGCGCGGCGCCCGTATCTCCCCTCGGGGCAGGCGCCCTACGGAAAGTCGCGCGCCGATTTGTCGAGCAGTTCCAGCATCGACATATAGGCGCCGTCGAGATCCCGGTCCCGTACAGCCGCGGCCACCGCCGCGTGCCGCGCGTACGGATGCTCGAACTCCCCGCCGGAGGCGTACAGGGCCCGCCCGCGGTGGATGAGGACGGGCACGATCACCCGGTGCATCTGGGCGTAGAAGCGGTTGTTGGAGGCGACCAGCATCGCCATGTGGAAGGAGGCGTCGGCGCGCACCAGCAGCACCGGATCGTCCTCGGTCGCGGCCATCGCGCTGAGCGCGGCGTTCAGCGCCTCCAGATCGTCTTCCGTGCGGCGCTCCGCGGCGAGCGCCGCCGCGGCGGGCTCGATGGAGCGGCGGAGTTCCAGCAGGTCGGCGAAGAAGTCGGACGAGGCGCCGGCCGCCAGCTTCCAGCGCAGGACGTCGGAGTCGAGGAGGTTCCACTCCTCGCGGGGGCGGACGTAGGTGCCGTGGTTCGGGCGGGTCGCGAGCAGCCCCTTGGCCGTCAGCACCTTGATCGCCTCGCGCAACTCGGTCTGGCTGGCGTCCAGTTCCGTCATCAGCTCCCGCAGGGCGAGGACGTCTCCCTCACCGTAGGTGCCGCTGAAGATCCGCTTCGCCAGCGCCTCGACCGCCGATCCGTGAAACCCGCGTCCCGCCTGGGAGGCGGCGTTTCCCCGCTGCGTCATGGCTGCTCCCCGTGCTCTCCCGTTCCTCGGCCGGTGGCTGTCGGTCCGCAGCCGTCAGGGCGCACCGGGCGAACGGCCCACCTCGGTACGCCCTGACGCCTCCTCGCCCCGGCTCACCGCTCCTTGCTGCCGGTGTCGTCCGGCCCGGTGCGGGTGTCCGTGGCGGAGCCCGCACTCCTGCCCATCCCTGTGGGGCCCGTCGCCGTCCCACCGCTCCTGCCCGCGGCGGCGCTCGCGCCCGCGCCGCGGCCGGCGCCCTTGCCGGGGAGGTCGCCCGCGTGCCGGTGGGGGCCGGTGAGGCTGGTACCGGGGCCGAGCGAACCGCGTCCGCCGTGCCAGGCGCCCTGCATGTTCACGCGCGCCGCCTGCCGTCCGGCCGTCATACCGGCCACCGGATGCAGCTGCCCGCGGGCGAAGCGCTCCGCCTCCTCCGGGTGCCGGGCCCGCCAGTAGGGGTTGTCGTGTGACAACCCGCCGCTGACCCGTCCGTACATCCCGAACACCAGCAGCAGCAGCCCCACCACGAAGCTGAAGAGCACGTTCTGGATCTTGAAGGCCAGGAAGTTCGCGTCGGTCTGGAGCAGCGCCAGATTCAGGAAGCCGCTCAGCAGGAACAGCGTGCCCCACAGGATGTTCCAGGACGAGGCGAAGTTCCCGCCGATCAGCATGCCGCCGACGAGCAGCGCCCCGACGACGATCGACAGCACGCTGAGCGCGCCGTTGGTGTTCAGCCCGGCGACGGTCGAGCCGCCGGTGTCGAAGAAACCGATGCGATGGGTCAGACCGAGGATGCCGAACGCGACCAGCACCAGCCCCATCAGCCCGGCACCGATGCGGTAGACCCGACTGAGCCGGTGGTCCACGGGCAGATGCTCGTCGAGCTGGGCGCGTCGCCGCTTGAGCTGCTGCAACGGATTCACGACGTGCACGGTGCCGCCGGTAGCCCCAGTTGCCATCTCCGGCCTCCTTCGCGCAGATGAGCCGCCTGGCCGTACTCACTCCCAGGATCCGCCAAGGGGCCGGTTCACGCCATCGCGGGCGCCGGCAGAGGCGGGGCAGCGGGCGGCCAGGCGCAGCCAGGTGCAGTCAGGTGCAGCGAGGTGCAGCGAGGTGCGGTCAGGGAGAGGGTCGCGCATCCCCGCCGAGCACGAAGCCCCTCGGGAGGACCCCAAACCAGGGCACCTTGCTCCCGTGCTCCCTCGCTCCCGTGGGCCTCCCGCGCCTCAGCGGCCCGCCGCGCCGCCCCGCGCCTCGCGGATCTCCTGCACCACCCGGGCGGCCGTCTCCCGCACCGCCTCCGTCTCGGTCAGGAAGTGCCACCAGTCCGGATGCCGCCCCTCCAGGCCGCCCACCGCACGCTCCAGCCGCGCCACCGCCTCGTCCAGCGGGCCGGCATGCCGCGGGTCGGGCGTGCTGCGCCCGGCCATCGCCAGCCGCTGCGCGTCGCGGACCGCGAACCGGGTCCGCTCGATCTCCTGTTGCCGGTCGAACGAGACCGCGTCCAGCCGCCGCAACCGGTCGCCGGCCGCCGACACCGCCTCGTCCGTGGTGTTCAGCAGCCCCCGCACGGTCGCCAGCCGGCTCGTGGCGTCCGCCCACCGCTGCTCGTCGCGGGCCCGCTGCGCCTCCCGCAGCGTGCTCTCGGCCTCCTTGACGGACCGCGCGGCCTGCTCCGGCACCTGTTGCAGGTCCTGCCAGCACGCCGCGCTGTACCGCCGCCGCAGCTCGCTGAGCACCGGATCGACCTGCTGGGCCCGGGTCGTGATCGCCTGCGAACGGGTCCGCAGCGACACCAGCCGCTTGTCGATCTCCGCCGCCGTCTCCGGCAGCCGCTCCGCCTCACGCCGGAGCGCCTCGGCTGTACGCAACACCTCGTCGGCGCGCCGGATCGTCTCCGGCACGCCGTGCTGCCCGGCGCCCTGGTTCAGCTTGGTCAGTTCCGGGGCGAGTGCCGCCAGCCGGGCCGCGAGATCGTCCGCCCGCAGGCCCTGCGCGCGCACCGCGTCCAGCGCATGGCTCGCCGCCAGCAGCGCCTGCCGCGCCCGCTCCACAGCCGGGGCCAGCCGCGCCAGCTGCGTCTCGGCGCCCTCCAGCAGCGGCGCCAGGCTCTGCGTGAACCAGTCGAGCTCGCCCTTGACGCGCTCCAGCTCCTCCCTGGCCCGCGTCAGATCGGCCCGTGCCCGCGCCACCGCCGCGCCGTCGATGTCGTCCCGGTCCAGATCGTGCGAGTCGACCGCGGTGATGTAGCCCTGGCTCACCTGGTCGATCCGCCGGCCGAACCCCTCGTACTCCACCGCCGCCTGTCGCGCCCGCGGCGAACTGTCGACCGCGGTGATCGTCTCCACCGAGATCCGCAGGTCACGGTGGGCGGTGTCCAGCTCGTAGAACGCCGCCGCCGCGGCATCCTTCGCGGCCTGCGCCTCGGCCCGCTGGCTCTCCCCGCGCCCGAACCAGCGGCGGGTGCCGCCGCCCGCGAACGCCATCGGCGCCACCGCCGCCAGCAGCGGCAACGGCAGCAGCACGAGCCCCACCACATCCCGGACCGGGCCCCCGCGAGGTCGACGGCGTGCCCGCTGCTCGTACGGCTGCGGCTGCGGTCGCGTATGTGTCGCCGTCACATCCCTCTCCTGATCGGATCGCCCCAGGGCGGGCTGACATTCTCCCACCCACCCCAAACGAACATCCCGTCCGGTAAGTTCACGCTCCCCGCAACGTCCCGCCCCCAGACGGGCGCTGTCCCGCCCCGCGACCACGGGTTTGCGGAGTGGGCCCCCCGGCAAGGTAGTCTGTCGGCTCGTCCAGGGCGCATAGCTCAGCGGTAGAGCGCTGCTCTTACAAAGCAGATGTCGGCGGTTCAAATCCGTCTGTGCCCACTCACCACGCAAAACGACCAAGGCCCAGGTCATCCGATGCGAATTCGGATTCCTGGGCCTTGATCATTTTGCGCCGTGGACGGCGCGAGACAGCGCGCGTGCCACTTACGTGCCAGATGGCCCGTCCAAGCCGCCACGGTCCCCCTTCGACCGCCGGATCTGCTCATCCACGTGATCGGCAATCTCTTGATCACGACCGTTGACCAGATGCTGGTAGATCAGAGCGGCCCGCACCGACGAGTGCCCCATGCGGTGCATCAGCTCGCGGGTCGTCGCGCCACCGGTCGCGGCCAGGGTGTTCCCCGTATGCCGCAGGTCGTGAAAGTGGACGTCCGAGAGGCCGGCAGTACGCAGCGCCGGGAGCCAGAGCCGCCGAAAGTTGTTCCGCCGCAACCGGCCACCCCGCTGCCCGACGAAGACCAAACCGGACCGTCCCGACTCGGCATGCTCGCTGAGGTGAGCCGCCAGCTCCTCGACCAGCGAGGCCGGGAACGCCACGGTACGAACGCCGGCGCTGCTCTTCGGGGTCTTGATCGTCAGGCCATGCGTCCGGGTCTCGGCCTGCGAGCGGCGGACCGCGATCGTACGCCGCCCCAGGTCGACGTCATGGCGCTGCAAGGCCGCCAGCTCGCCGAAGCGCAGCCCGGTGAACGCGGCGAGGAGGACCACGACGCGGAAGTACGACGGCATGGCGTCGGCGATGCGATAGACCTCCGGCACCGTCAGATACGGCCGTTCCGCGGTCTTGGCCGCGCCGGCGCCCTTGATGCGGCACGGGTTCCGCTGGATCAACCCGTCATCAACAGCCGTATTCATGACGGCCCGCAGGATCTGGTACGCCTTGACCACGGTCGACTCACCCACCCCGTTGTCGAGAAGGGCCGAGCGCCACCGCCGGACATGAGGCGTGGTGATCTGCGTGAGCGGCGAGCGCGCGAAGGTCGGCATGATGTGCAGCCGAAGCGCACTCTCATTGCGCTCGCGAGTCGTGGCCGCGTAATCGCGCTCCTTGAGCCAGGCCGTCGCGTACTCACCGAACGCGATCTCCGCGTTCGGATCCTGCCAGCGGTTCTCGATGATCTCGGCCTCTTTGCGGACGAGCCACACCTCGGCGTCCCGCTGCGCCGGGAAGGTCTTGTCCGCGGTACGGAGCAGCCCGTCAGGGCCGGGGTAACGAGCCTGGAAGCGCCCGGACGGCAGCTTGCGTACGGACCCGAAGCGGCGGCGCTTGCCACGTGTGTTGGGCATCAGGCCACCGCCCCGAACTGCGCACGGCCGGACGACACCGGCTGGATGGTGTTCGCCTCGATGAAGGCGCGCAGAGCGCTCTCAGGGATGCGCACGTGCCGCCCTACTCGTACGAAGGTGATGCGCCGTTCGGCGATCAGGCGACGAGGGAACCGCTCCGTGGTGCCTAGCAGTTCGGCCACCTCGGAGACGGCCAGGAAGCGGTCCTTCACTGGGTGACCTCTCCTTCGGGGGTGCTGGTGGCAGCAAGCGATGCGGACAGCCATTGCTCGGTGGGGCTGAGACCCGAACCGGCGTAGACCCAGTGGGCGAGGACGAGCGTGGTCTCGTCCTGCTCCTGCTGCTCCTGCTGCTCCTGGTCGTGAGGCTGGGGTGAGGTGTCTCCGCGGGCGATGGCGGCTTGGAAGCGGCGCCATTGGGCGCGGGCTTCGCGGAGCGCGCCCAGGGTGGTGGAGTAGCGGCGGGTTTTGGTGGAGAAGTGGCCGCGGAAGCCGAGCATGTGGGCCCAGGCACGCAGGCGGAGGTGTTCGAGGTCCTTGCGGGCGCCGAGGGCCCAGGCGGTGCGGATGAGGCGTTCCGCGTGGGCGGAGATGTCGAGCCCGGCGAGTTCGGCGACGAACTTCAGGGGTCGGTCGAGGGTGCCGGTAGCTGTCTCTGCGCCCTTGGTGGCGTACTTGGCGATGTAGGCGGCAACGGCGCGGTCGGTGAGGGCGGTGCCGCCGTCCAGGTCGGTGCCTTTGATGGTGCGGATGTCGAGTTGGCGGCCGAAGGCGAAGGAGTGCGCACGCTCGCCGAGGACCGGGCCGGTCACGGTGGCTTTGGTAGCGGCGGCGTTGATCGCGTCGGTCAGCAGCTCGGCGCCGGCCCAACGCGGGGGAGGCGTGTCGCCGCCGGCGGGGCCGTCGAGGCGGATGACGGCGTGGAAGTGGACGGCGCCACGCTTCTGATATTCGGCGACCTTGGCGAAGGAAACGCGGGCGTGTTGAGCGAATTCCCGTTGCGTCAGTCCGGCGCGGCACGCGATCTCGCGGCGCAGATAGATGGTGAAGCGGCGCCAGAGCATGCCCGCGTGCGCGTTCCAGAGCACTGCGGCCTCGTAGTCGTAGCGCTCCGGCGCGAGGGGAGTGCCGAGCGCCGCGTCCTCCTGGTCGTGGTGTCGGCCGCAGCGGCAGGGACGGGTACGCCCGCCGGATGCGGTGGGACGGTTGTGAACCGGCCCGAAGCTGGGGGCCGTGAAGGTCGCGAAGACGCGCGGATGGCTGGTGACTTGTTCGGGGGTGCCTTTGCCGCCGCGGAGGCCTGCGGTGATCAGGTGGTAGGTGTCGCGGCGGTAGGTCTCGGCGCAGGTGGGGCAGCGGGTGGTGCGGCGGTTGCCGCAGCGCACCAGGAGGTCACCGGCGGGCAGGTCGTTCGAGTTCAGGTGGTGGAGGGCGGGGCCGATTTCGCCGGTGGTGGTGTCGAGGCGGTGTTCGGTGCGGTAACCGGCCAGGCGGATGGGGCAGGTGCAGCCGCCGAGGGTGGCCAGTTGGCGCATGAGGCCGGGCAGGGTACCGGACGCGGCGAGCTTCCCCAGATCCGTGAGTGGGGGAGGGGTGTTGCGGGTGATGATGGGTTTCTCCTTTTCGGCTTTTGGTCGAGGAGGGGTGGGCTACCGGGGCGGTGGATGCTTGGCGGTATCGAGGCCGCCCCGGTAGCCGCTTCAGCGGTGGCGCTGGTTGGCGAGCAGAGAGCGCAGGACCATGGCGGCGACGGCCACGGAGACGGCCGAGACGGCGATGGCGGTCAGCAGCGCGGTGAGGACGACTCCGCCCACCAGGACCGCCGCTACGGCTCCCGTGCTGACCGAAGGCAGCGAGCGGCGAGGAGCCGTCACGGGCGCGGCGGCGTGCTGGCAGGAACAGGCCCATGCGGGGGCCTGAGTAATGGGACTCGAACCCGCGATGTGTGCTGACGGCGTTGGCGCTGTGGGCAGTTGAGGCCGGAAGAGCATGGCGGGTTCCCCTCTCAGTGGTGGTTGCCGTTGACGATCTCGACGCCGCTCCGGGTACCGGAGTCGATGGCGGGGGCCAGGAAGGTGCCGGCGAGATAGAAGCCGAAGAGCGCGATCACGACGACGATCCAGATACGGACGCCGAGGAACTTCACGGCTCCCCAGGCGATGAGGCCGAGGACAACGACCAAGGGCAGGTTCAAGGTCACGGTGGAGCTCCTTTCAGCGCACCGGGCAGCGGTGCGTACGGGCAGCGAGTTCGGCGGCAGTGCGTGAGTCGTAGTCGACGGAGAAGCCGCAGCGCGGGGCCGTACAGGCAGCCGTGTGCTTCTCGCGGCCCCGGCCGTCGTAGTAGGTGCCGACCTTGACCGGGCCGAAGCGGGTCACTCGGCGGAAGCGCGGCTGGGCGGCCATCAGCGGGTCTCCCTCTCGGCGACGAATTCGGCGGCGTGGCCGATCAGCCAGCCGCGGATCTCGGCGCTCTCCTGGAGGTCGGCGGTGAGGAGCACCGGCTCGGCGACGAGCACGGCCTCGGTGAATCGGTTCTGGCGGGTGAGTTCCGCCGCGCGCTTGAGGGCGCGGAGTGTGGACGGACGCATAGCGGCTCCTGTCGGTCAGGCGAGATGAGCGGCGATGGCCTCGGCGAGCGGGGCCGGAACGCCGAGTCGGGCGCGGAGGGTTGCTGTGTCGATGGGTGCTCCCGTGCGGGTGTGGTGCTCGGTGGCGACCTTTTGGGCGTGGTTGATGAGGGCGGCGGGGACCTGGTCAGCCGGGCGAGAAGGAGGCGCAGGCTCGGCGACGAGTTCGGGTGTTGGCGCCCGGACAGCCGGCTCGACCTTGTGCGCCTCTTCCGGTGTCGATTCGTCGACGTCGTCCGCTTCGGCGATCACTTCCGAGTGATCGACGACGTGACCGTGGGCGAGCAGGGTGCCGCCGAGGAAGGCAGCGGCCGGCCAACCGGCGACGAGGACGCGGAGCCAGGGCGGAACGTGGCCGAGGTCGAGGAGTCCAGCAGTGGCGATGTTGGCGCCGAGGCTGGCGGCGAGGGCCACCAGGAACCAGGACCACCCGGCCGTCTTGGACTCTCCGGACCGCAATCGCTTCCACGCGGCGACCAGCAGCAGGTCGACGCTCACCGGGTAGGCCCACGCCTTCCAGCCGTCCTGGCCGGCGGCCACCGCGAGGTCGTGCAGGTGCGCGAAGGACAGAGCGGCAGCGATGACTGCTTGGACCAGTACGGCGTCGATGCGGACGGGTGGATTACGCACGGCTCGACTCCTTCCGCTTTCGGGCATGGCGGGGGTAGGGACTTGGCGCGAGGCGGTCACGCCGGCCGGGGTCGGGTGTGGGTCAGCCGTTGGCGGGCCGAGGCTTGGCCAACGTGACGGGGGCCGTCACAGGCAGGGCCGGTACATGGGGCCGAAAGGGCTCCAGGGTTGGTACGTCGGGTACGAGTTCGGCAGTCTCACGGCAGGTGGCCGCAGCGTCGGCGAGGGAGAGGTACGGGGTACGGATGCGGATCCAGCCGCCGGAGGAATCGCCGGCCACAGCGAGGCCCGGTACCTCAGTGGCGATGGTCGACGCGACACCGACCGCTTCGGGTGCGATATCGCCGAGCGCCATCTTTGCCGAGGCTTCGTCGTTCACGCGGTGGCAGACGCGCCCGGTGAGCTGAGCGCGGAGCATGGTGGCGCCCTTGCCCAGCTCGGCGCCGAAGCGTTGTCCGCAGATTTCCAGGTAGATGCCGGCGGCTCGACCGAGCTGGGCGAGCCGGATCAGCTGGGTCACCATCTCGTCGCGCCGCTCCTCGTCCTTTCTGGTGGCAACGAGGAACAGCTCGGCGACCTCGTCCACGAACACCACGATCGGGTGCGGGCGTTCGTCCGCCGGCAGGCCCCAGACGTCCGAGGTGATCTCTTCGTCGGGTGTGCTCGGCGCGATGCCCTGACGGGCCTTGATCAGGTCGTAACGGTCCTCCATCTCCGTCACCAGAACGGGCAGCAGCTTCGCGGCTTCATCCGGCTCCGTTGCCAGGGCAGACAGTCGAGGAGCGAACGGAGCCAGCTCCACACCGCGCTTGCAGTCGATCCCGACCAGAGCCACCGGCTGAGCGGCCAGCCCCGTGAGCAGGTTGCGCAGGAACATCGACTTGCCCGACAGGGTCGCCCCGAGCACCAGTTGGTGCGGGACTGTCCGGTAGTCGCGGACGAACGCGGTTGCGTCCTCCCGGAGCGCCACCGGCACCGTCAGCAGGTCATTCCCGGTCCGGCGAGGCATCTTCACCTTGCGCAGCACGTCGAAGCCGACCAACCGCAGTTCCACGACGCCCGGTTTGAGGCTCACAATATGTACGGCGTGAACGCCCCAGGCGTGCCGCAGCCTCTCGGCCGAAGCCGCCACGTCCGCCGGCTCCTGGCCGGGAGCGAGCCGAATCCGGACGTGCAGCCCCGTTGAGGTGGGACGTGGAACGCCCCGCCTCGGGGGCACCGGACGAACCTCCCGACGAGTGGTCGCTCGCACGGCCAGGGCCCGCAGCCGGGACGGCTCGACGGTCAGCCCGCAGGCGTCCATGGTCGAGCCGTACGAGGCCATCAGTCGGACAACCGACAGAGGAAGTCCCACGGTTGACCAGTAGGCCGCCGGGTGTGCCTTCCTGGCGTAGGCCGCTCCACCTATTGCAGCGAGCGGCCCGCCCAGCTCCATCAGCGTCATGACGTCGGGCACGGAGATCAGCTCTCCTGCCCAGCCGAGTACGCGCCGGGAGCGACCGCAGCGGCCCGGTAGGCGATGCCGTGACGGGCCTGGCCGTTGAAGACGCTCTCCCAGGGCCGCGCGATGAGGCCCGGCAGGGAGACAGGTGCACCGACGACCAGGCCGTCGGTAACCCCGCTCTCGGGGACGGTCACCGCGATCAGCGACGACTCTCCCTCGTCGATGTAGACCACGCCGATCTTCATCAGCGCTTCGCCGCTTACGGCATCCTTCGCGATCTCGCCCGTCTGACGGTCCTTGACCTTGGGCTCCGGGGCCTCGGTCATCAGGATCGCGGCGGACGAGGTCTCGACACGGATTACACGCACAGATTTCCCCTTCGTTGAGAACCCGTCAGCGAACCTGACAGGTTGACTTAGCAAGTTCGAAGTTAGGGAAGCCCGGTTGACTTGTCAAGTGATTCCGATGGAGCGCCGACCCGTCGGCTGGCAAGTGAACTAGCCCAGGCGGTAGGTGTCTTCGAGCTCCTGACGATCGCCAGGCAGCAGCACATCGGTGACCTGTAGAGCCTGCCCCGAGACATCGCAGGCGACGACCAGCACGCTGAGCACCGGCTCGCCTTTCGGAAGGGCCAGAAGTTCAGCCTCTTCCTTGCTTGGCAGACGAGCCGAGACGCGCTCGGTGACATGGTCGAAGCGCACGCGCTTACGAGACTCGACATGCGCCCGCAGCCCCTCGGTCAACGCAGCCGCGTCGGCAAGGTCCGTACCGTCGACCAGGTCGGCCGGGAAGTACGAGGAAGCCAGCTCCACCGGCTCACCTTCATCCTCGACCAGCAGCCGCCGGACGAGCACCTTGGCTCGCTTGGGCACACCGAGAATCGAGGCCACCCGCGGAGGAATGGGCACCTGCTCGACCTGGACGAGGCGACCGGATGAAGCCGACTCGTCCCGCTCCAGCGCGTCACGCCCCCGCTGATCCTTCTGCTCGACCACTTCGGGGCGACCGCGAACGATCGTGCCGTAGCCCTGCCGGGACTCCAGCCAGCCATCCCGCTTGAGGAGTTCAAGAGCCCGAACGACGGTCGGGCGAGACATGCCGAAGGCTTGGACCAACTGATTTTCGCTCGGCACGAGAGTCCCGGGCGGGTATGTGCCGTCTTCGATACGACCCTGGAGCGTCTGCGCAAGCCGCACATACTTCGGTGCAGCCACTTCGTACGCCATAGCCCGCCGCCTACTCACATCCGCCAAGTCAACCTGTCAACCAGACTACCCAAATGAGTAGACAAGGCATACCCATGCCCCCGTGAGCAACGCGGAGCCCATGCCCATCAAGGTTTCCAAGCCTCATCGACCGAGAACGACACCACTGTTCCACCGAAGTGACTGGGGCCGGCGCTCCACGAGTCCGCCAGCGCATCGACAAGACGCAGGCCCCGTCCGTGCGCCTCATCAGCGGCTGCCTCTCGCATGCGAACCTTCGCGGGAAAGCCGGGGTTGTGCACGTCCACCCGCAGCGCTTCACCGACGCGCCACCACTCCACGCGCACCCGCCAGGATTCCTCCGCCTCCCCGTAGAGGACAGCGTTGGTGACCAGCTC
This sequence comes from Streptomyces albospinus, assembly GCF_014648695.1. Taxonomy (GTDB): domain Bacteria; phylum Actinomycetota; class Actinomycetes; order Streptomycetales; family Streptomycetaceae; genus Streptomyces; species Streptomyces albospinus. The sequence continues at coordinate 10,613 of NZ_BMRP01000006.1, read as the reverse complement.
GGAGATCATCAATACGCAATCGTCCACCGAGCAGACGAGCTCATGCGGATCTGTGAACTTCCTGAACCAGCGCCGAGCCCGTGCCACCGACTCGGGTACTGGATACAAAGTCATGGCGCCGATGTGCACGGGCTCAACCCCCGAGCCCTCGGAGCCCCCAGTGACGTCGTTCATCCCGTCCTACTCCCTACCGGTGCCGTCGCAGTCCAGACAGCGCCGCTTGGATGTAGCGCGGACGCGAGCATCAGCCGCGGAGGTTGCCAAGGCCGAGCGGGAGCCGACCCGCTTCCAGCCTCGGCCTCGGCATTCACGACACGCGGCCGCGGCGACGTGTTGTGACTCCGCACGTGTCCGACTCACGCCCGTGCCCCCTTCCCAGTAAGTGGCCTTAGCCACTTACTGGATAGTGGCATTAGCCACTTGGGGCCGCAAGCGTTTCGGCCAGAGAATCAAGGCTTCTACCCGATCGGGTACCCCTGCTCGAACGCCCAACGGCCGGGCGGATACGTCGCTTCGGCGAACTCCAGGGGGCGATCTTGCAGGTCATAGACGACGTGATGGACGATCAGCACCGCAGAGCCCGGCTCCAGTTCCAGGTCGGCCGCCTCGTCATCGGTCGCGAGGCGGGCGCACATCCGGTCCTCGGCGTAGCTGCCTTGACGCCCCGTCATGGTCTCGACATACATCAGCGTCCCCTCCTGGATCCGATCGGGATCCAGGAGCTTTGGCGCGCGCTCGCCTACGTCGCGGCCGAACCAGGAGGTGGAGAGCGTGATGGGGCCGGACTCGTTCTTGGTGACCCGCCGACGGTGCACCGCACAGGCGCCGGCCGCCAGGTTCAGCGACTCCGCCACGTAGCCCGGCGCCTCAAGCCAGCCCGCTGATGTGATCACTGCGTACTCGCCGGGCGTGTAGATCTTTCCGGTCTGCTTGGCCCGCCCGTACAGCTCACGAGCACGGCGGTTGACCGCCAGGCCCCGCACGTAAGTGCCCGACCCCTGCCGCTTCTCGACCAGCCCCTGATGCCGCAGGGCTTCCAGCGAGCGTGCGGCCGTCGGCCGCGATACGCCCCAATCCGCCGCCAGTTGACGTTCCGACGGCACCTCGTCACCAGGCCGCAAGTCGCCCCGCAGGATCTGATCGCGAATGTGGTGCGCGATCTGAAGGTACTTGGGCTGGGTTTCTTCGATCTTCGGCATCTGCTCCCCCTTCCCTAAGTGGCTATTACCTCTAGCCACTATAGAGTGAGTGGCTAGTACAGCAGCCCGTACGCTGGCGCACGTGACGCGCTTGATCGTGGCAGCGGGAGGAGGCGGCGACGCTGTCGCCGCTGCGATGCTGGACGCCGCCCTCTATGGTGGCGAGACCTCGGCGGTGGTTCTCACCTACGCGTGGGACCGTCTCCTGATCGACCCCGTTCCGGGGCCAAGAGGACCGGCCAACTTCACCGGCCTCCGCCCCCTCACCCGCAGCGTCCAGACGGTTCCTGCCGACGCGACACCGATTGCTCCCGCGGGCTCTACGCTTCCCAGGCTGGCCGCAGAGCTCCCGCAGACCTTCGCGCTCATCGATCCGCACCATGGCGCCGAGGGCATGGTTCGCCAACTCGAAGAGCTCATCCAGCATTTGGATCCGGACTCCGTCGACCTCCTGGACGTCGGCGGCGACATCCTCGCCCAGGGCGACGAACCCACACTCCGCAGCCCCCTCGCCGACGCCCTCACCCTCGCAGCATGCTGCGAACTCAACTTCCCCGTACGGCTCCTGGTCGCCGGCCCCGGCCTCGACGGCGAAATCCCCGCCGACGCCCTACGCGACCGCCTGGGACCTGTTGCCCTGACGCTCACCGCCGAGCACGTCACCCCCGTCAGCTCGGTACTGGAATGGCACCCCTCTGAGGCAACGGCCATGCTTGCCGCCGCAGCACGAGGCACCCGCGGACTGTGCGAAGTACGGGACGCCGGACTGCCGGTCCCACTCACCGACGAAGGCCCACTCGTGTACGAGGCCGACCTCGACGAGGCCCTCAACCGCAACCAGCTCGCCCGCGCCATCCTCGCAACGGAGAACCTGCACCAGGTAGAGCAGCACAGCCGCGAGATCTGCGGCTTCTCCGAAATCGACTACGAACGCAACAAAGCCAGTTGGCTCGGCAGCCAGCCCACCCAGAAGCTCGACCCGGAAGCCGTACTCCACCAGCTCGACGAGTTCGAGGCCAATGTCGGAGGCCGGGGAATCACGCACACGACGTTCCGCCGACTCACCGAAGCTTTCGGTCTCAGCGGCAACCAGCGCCAGGACCTCAGGGCGCTACTGCTCAGCAGCCGCCCGGAGCAGTACCAAGCCCCGCTCTGGCACATCCCATCCAGAGCCTGAGTAACAACTTTCTCTACGAGTTCAAGGCGGCTCGCGTCCCGCTCGCCGCGCGCGGCCCGGCCCCCGTCCGGGCCTGCGCTCCTGTCTCCGCCCCGCTCCAGCCCGGCCGGCGCCCGTTCCGCGCGCACAGCAATCAGCCACCTGATGCCAGAGAAGGGGCACGTCGTGGCTGGGGCGGTGCTCCGCGTACCTCACTGGGACACCTGGTACTGCAGGGTCGCCACCCACTTCGCGACTCGGCGGCTTTTCCTCCCTCTATACGTCGGGACTCCTATAGCCGAATTGACCGAGGCATGGCAGTGTGGAGAGGAGCCAAGCATTGACATCACCGCATTCGTCGAGAACGGTCGGGAACCGGGGGACCGCATGGTCACTGAGGTTGTGATCGGTGCGCTGCTCAAGGCAGCTGCGTCCGGGGCGCTTAGCTCACTGTCCGGGAAAGTCACTGGCGCCACCTGGGAGAAACTCAAGCGAGACCCGTCCAAAAAGGCCTTCCAGCGTGCACTCGGCAGAGCGATCGAACGCTATTGCGAAACTGAGCAGCGACTCACCCTCGCAAGGCCACTACTCGCTCGACGTGGCCCCCTGTCGAAGGACGAGGTCACAGCCGAACTCGGTAAAGTGCTGCGCCACGATGCTACTCCGGATCCCGCCGTACTCGCTGAGCACTGGCGTGCGACGATGGAAGAGCCGGTTACTGCGGATCTGAACGCGGAGGCGGGCGCGCTGCTGGAATTGCTCCATACCGAACTACGGGACGAGGAGTTGTTCCGCCCAGTTTTCGCACAACAATCACTCGATGCCATAGCTGAGGAAGCCGCGACTTCTACCGGTTCGTTGGAGCAGTTGGTTGAGAGTCTGTCTAATCTAACCGAGCTCGCCGATAGCCATCTCGCCGAGCTTACCGATACGATTCGAGCGGCTCGCCCCGCGCTCTCTGCCCACGTCAGATCGTGGACATGCCTGATCAACGAGCGGACCCAAGGCTTTGTGGGGCGTGCCTTCGTGTTCGAAGCGTTTGAGAGGTTCACACAGGAAAATACGCGCGGATACTTCCTCGTGCGGGCGAAGCCAGGACTGGGTAAGACGGCAGTGGCGGCCGAGTTGGTCCGTAGGACCGGCCATATTCATCACTTCAATGTCCGAGCCGAGGGCATAAACCGCGCCGATATGTTCCTGCGCAGCGTATGTGCTCAAATTATTGCGGCCTACAGTCTGCCGTTCACGGATCTCCCGCCGGACACCGGTCGGGACGCGGGGTTCCTATCAGCCCTGCTGGACCAGGTGTCGAATCGGCTGCGGGACGGCGAGCGATGCGTCATCGTGGTCGACGGCCTCGACGAAGCCGATACATCGGACCATGAACTGGCCAACGTGCTCTTCCTGCCTACTCTGCTGCCGCGTAGGACGTACATCTTCGCCACCTTCCGGGAGGCCTCCCCGGTGCAATTGCGCATCGACTGCGAGCAGCTCTCACTGAACATCGAAGCCAGCTCAGAGGAGAACCTCGCCGACATTCGCGAGTACGTGCGCGCCGCCGCGAGCCGGGCGAGCGCCTTCATCACTACCGAGCGACTGACGACTGATGATTTCGTCAACCTACTGACTGATCGGTCTGAAGGCAATTTCATGTTTCTGCGACATGTGATTCCCGAGGTAATCCACGGGCGCTACGACGCTAACCAAATTCCACGAGGCTTGGAGAATTATTACGAGGACCAGTGGCGACTCATGCGCTCAAGTGGCAAGATGGAGGACTATTTGCCTGTACTCATGGCCTTGACCGCTATCGATGGTCCACTTACCATACGAGCCATCTCTGAGTTCGCGGGCATTTCCGACCAGTTCCGCATTCGCACCGCCCTCGATCAATGGGGCCAGTTTCTGGACAAAGATAAGATCGAATTGGATCAGCGAGCCCAGACACGTTATCGGATCTATCACCAGTCTTTCCGGGATTTTCTCCGCCAGAAGGATGAGGTCGGCGAGCTCGCTTTCACGCACCAGGAGGCGTTGAGCCGAGCCTCGGACACACTCTTGAACAGTCTCTACGGGAACGAGTAAATGACCGATTCGACCCGGGCTCTCGCGGAGATGGACGAAGAACGCCGTCACATCATCCTCAACGATCTAGTACGAATGAAGCTGGATCTATGCGAGCTCAAGCATGTTGGCATGCTATTGACCGATATCGGATTTCTCGGCGCCAAGTGCCGGGCGGGGCTGACCTATGAACTGCTCGCCGAGTATGCGCGTGCAGAATCATTGGGAGTTGTCGGAATCGAATCGTGGCGTCGCTTCTTCGATGAACAGAGTCACGTATTGGGGCCCAACCCGCACCTTTTCACCCAACAGGCCACGAACTGGTCGTTGAGTGATTCCGTAGGCGACGCTGCACGACGCATGCGGATCAATGAGCCATATTTGGAACTTGTGAACAGAGAACCTCGCCGGGCTAGCGCAATCCGGACACTATACGACTATGGCTCTTTGACAACAGCCGCCGGGATAAGCCGTGATGGACGAACCGCAGTGTCCACCGACCTTACTCACCGGCTGCGCGTGTGGGATCTGGAAACTGGTAGGTGCCTCCATCGGCTCGGACAGCCTTATGCGACTGCCGTCGCCATCAGCGCTGATGGGCAGCGGATAGTAGCCGCCAGCATGGAGGATTTGGAACTCTGGGATATGGCGAAGGGCTTGCCGAAGAAGCTTTCACCCACAAAGCACACCATGGGCGTACGCGACATCGCCATGACCCCGGACGGGCGTTGGGCACTATCCGCCGGCGACGACATCGTCGTGCTTTGGGACTTGGAGGCGCGGAAGCCCGAAACCGTACTCAGTGGCCACCGCGACGAAGTCCTTGCCGTCGCAGTCAGCACCGACGGCAGGCTCGCCGCCAGCTCCAGCAAAGATCGCACTGTTCGGGTCTGGGATCTGTCCGCTCGGCGCTGCGCCGCCGTGCTCGAGGGCCACGACGGGGCTATCTTCGCGATCGCGATGACCGGTGACGGGAGACTGATAACTTCTGGCGCAGAGGACCGGCTTGTCAAAGTCTGGCGGGACGCGACGTGGACCGCCGATCTTTCCGGTCATATCGCCTCTGTCGACGCCGTTGGAGTGAGCGAAAACGGCGACCGCTGCATCTCGGGCAGCTCCGACGGCGAACTCCGATTCTGGGACCTGCTTAAGCGGCGATGCACGGCAGTGGTGCACGGGCACAGTTTTGGTACGAGTGCCATCGCAATGACGCCCGATGGGCGGCGGGCCCTCACCGGTGCTTGGGATGGAAAGCTCAAGCTCTGGGGCCTCGACAGGCTCCCCAACCCATCCGAGCACCTCCCGGTCGTGCATGCATTGCATGACCTCGCCATGGCTCCCTCCGGCAATCTTGCAGTGGCTGGCGATAGCATAGGCCGGTTGCACTTGTGGGACCTGACCGCCGTCCAGCGGGTCGTCTGCCCCACCGTTCACGACAGCGAGATCCACGCCGTCGCCTTCACACCAGATCAGCGATACGTCCTGTCCGCAGGAGGTGATCACACGGTTCGGCGCTTCAATCTGGCGGAACGCACCAGCACCGTCCTGGGACGACATGACGCCGCAGTTCAAGCATTGGCCGTCACGGTCGACGGCCGTTTCCTGCTCTCCGGCGCAGAGGACAATCTGATCAAAATCTGGGATTTGACGCGCGACGAATTCGTCGACACACTCAACGGTCACGAAAATTTTATCACGTCGATTGTCTGCAGCAAGCAATGCCTTGTCTCGGCCGACTACGAGCAGATTCGCTACTGGGACTTCGATAAGCGACGCAGCGAGCACTTGACCTCGCTGCCCGCCGAGCACGGGGACTCGACCTTTACTCTGGCTCTCAGTCCGAGCGGCCGTTTCTTGGCCTCGGCCGGCAAGGACGGGGACATCTGGCTCTGGGACACGCAGAGCAAGGAACTGATGGGTCTGTTGCCGACCAGCAATCCCGGAATGATGATACATAAACTAGCATTCACTGAGAGTGGATTGTTGGTCGTTGGCGGTGCGGACAACTATCTAAGAATCTGGGACGTGCCTAGGCAACAGAACATCGCGAGCTTCCCCGCCACAGGAAACGTTCATGCCTTGGCAGTTGGTCACGGAGACGTCATTGTTTGTGGCGACGGTCTCGGCGAGATGTTCATTCTCCGCTTTCATCCCCAGCCAGTCGAGGATCCACGGGCGGGGTGATCGCAAGACGCTGACTCGAACGTGTCGCCCAGTCGCTCGCTTCTTCGCCTGTCATCAACGCGTGCGGTCGGGAACAGCGGGCAACTAGACGGGAGGTTAGCGGACGCCTTCTCGTGCTGCGCCGCAGGTCAGCCAAGCAGCCGGTTCTGGATCACCCAAGCTTCCCAAGCTGAGGGCTCAGGCATCGTCGTCACGGGCTGGCCGTCGTGGCTCGCTCTGGTCGACGGCACCGGCAGCGTGGCTGAGAAGGGTGGGGGTGCAGCGAGGCATACGCGTGCGTTGTCGGTCGGCGCACCCGCCGTCGTGGCTGACTGTCGTCGGCTGAGGTGCAGACAGGTCGTATCAAAGGCGCCCGCCGTCAGTCGAGTGGGGCAAAGCTGGGCCGTCTCTGGGCCGTCCGAGGCCGCTCGACAGTGGCCAAGGACGACCAACGACACGCACTCAGGGAACGTGGTGTGGCGTTCTGACCAGCAAAAACCCAGCTCCCCAAGATCCCCGACTAGACCCAGGGCAAGAAGACAGGTTTGCCTCACCCATTGAGACTCCGCCGACCTTAGCTGGCGGGAGTCTGACTGCTCACGCTCGGCCACCTCTTCAAGGTATCTCCAGCGCCCGGGTGAGTTTCCGTCTCTTTTCGAAATAGATCCGCGATCCTCTGTCGATTTTCAGCTATCTCTACTGCAAGCCGCTCAACGTCCGTGATAGAGAACTCTCGCTCCTGCAAACCTTTTCGCTGCCTGCTTCGAATGCACCAAAAGATCTTCTCGCCTGGCTGACTGTCCTTCCAAGGGCGGCCGATGTAGTCGTCACCGTCCGACCAGCCAAGGGTGATCTCTTCTCGCCAAGTGCCATGGACTACCGCGTTGCGCAGAACTCGCAGCTGGGCCGCCCACCCCAGGAGCTTACGGAACTCTTCGTGATCTTCACGAGCCCACGAGCGGAATGTGCCGTCAACATGTGCAAGCATTGTCTTGAACGTCTCGCTCAACCATTCACTACCTTGACCTTCGAAGAGAATCCAAACGTCATCAGCGCTCTCCGGTAGAAGATCAGAAATCATCTCGCGCAACATTTCATCGACTTGAGCACTTTCAACTGCCACCCGGCCAATCGCTTTGAAAAGGTCTGGGTTTGACGTGAACTCAAGCAACGGAGCCCCCTAAGTTGACTGGTTACAGCATGGCAGGCCTCGCGAGGCCCTACATCCAGATTTCTGGAGTTACGGGGCTACGATGCCCGTGCCCCATCCAGCGCTGCGGTACAGCAGCGAAGTACAGCAACCGCGGTGACCGAGCATGTCCGACAGCGTCCCAGTAGGACGTCACAGCGGCCCTTTTAACCGTCGCTGCGGCATCCGCATAGAGCTAGGGATCGGGAGGTCACAGCTCACCGCAGGCCGTGCAGGTGAGTGTCTAACTGTGTGACAACGCCGACGCACGGCAGCGAACAACTGTGGAGCGGACCATCGGCGCAGGTGACGGGCACGCCAGCCTATGAACAGGCCCTCGCCTCAGTTGCTTCGGGACGAAGAGGTCGTCGGCACTGGCCAGCTGTATGGTGAGGCATGAGAGACGACAGACACGACCAACCGCTCTCCAGCGAGGAGTTGGAACTGTTCCTTCAGTACCTCCATCGCTTCGCTCGGCATGACGTGGATCTGTTCGTGCTCCTGGAGGTGGGCGACCCGGCGTATCCCTGCTACGTGACGCTCGCCCGGGATCCGGCCCCCGGAACCGACCGTGCCGCCTACCGCAGGTTGTGACATGGCACGAGGGCCCGTCTGACATCCGCAGCTGACATCAACGACGCCGGACGTCAGCGACTTCCGGCGGTCTTAGACACCAACGCAGGTGCCGCGGTAGTCGACCGCTGGGATCGTTGGACCGAACTTGTAATGCGGTGCTCAGATTAATGCTCGTCATCCCTTGCCGGTCAGAGATTTGACGACACCGATTACAGAAGACAGTAGGGCGACAATCGCGCCCACGCTGGCCAGCGCTGTGGTCGGGTTTGGAAATAGCTCGGATGAAATTTGTCGCCATCGACGCCGCAAAACGAGGGCTTTTAGCTTCTGCCATTGGTGTTGCTTTATATGGCAGCCTCGTAGGACCCCTCGACCGTTGTTACGGCATTGCTCCACATCACCTCGATTCAGCGCACCGCATGGCACAGGAGCCTGGAAGAGGAACCAAAGGAAGCTAAGTGCCGATAAGGTGGCGATGCCGACAGGGCCTATGTCAGCTGTCAGCCAGCCGGTGATGGCAATGACGAATATGATGAGTCCCCAGTAGCGCCAAAGGTCATTATTTTTCTTCTTCGCCATGGAGGCGGACTGTAGTAGGTGCCGATATGGGTGATCACGGGCGCATGGACGGCGCATGGCGTCACGGCCGGAGCAGCGCATCGTGCTCTCCCGCCCTGCAGTCACAGCCACCGCACCAGATGTGCAGCGGGCCAGCCGTCGCGGGGTGCGCTGGTCGACGATCAACTACCCGGCAGAATGGCTGAGCCCGACGGTCGGTACCGGTGCACACGCGCGCCTGGGTGTCCGGCCGACCCGCCATCCTGGCTGACTGTCCCCAACCGAGGCCCGAGCGGAGGCACCAGCCAGCAGCGCCCGCCGTCACCCGGCTCTCGCGCCGTGGACTATCTGTGGACAGGGAAACATCCGAAGGCGGCGCTTGAAACCCTGACGTGCAGGAATCTCGAACAGTGAAGGGGCCTCCGGAGCCTCGTGCATGTCGAGTGTCTTTGGGCACGACCGAGCTCGGCCGTGCCAGAACCGTGCCAGATGACTCGGTCAACCACGGTCAACCAGGCGACACAGGGGTGCCACGGGCCGCGCCCGGACCAAAGTTGATGAGAGCCAGGTCGGCCAACAGATCCGCCCAATTTCCCACCACCAGGCTTACAAAGCAGATGTCGGCGGTTCAAATCCGTCTGTGCCCACCAGTCAAAAGACCCCCTACCGATCATGGTAGGGGGTCTTTGACATCTGGAATTGACATCAATGGGAGTCGTTATCCGGCAGCGGGCCGCCGCTTCAGAAGCCGGTCCATGTGACTCACCGCCTCGCGCTGCGTCTCCTGCACGACGTGCGTGTTCGTGTTCATCGTGATGGCGATCTGGCTGTGCCCCAAGATCTCCGTCACCACCTGGGGAGCCACGCCGGCCGCGGTGAAACGGCAGATAGCAGGCACAGGAACGGCCCCCGGCCAAACCCACTGGTCAAAGGGCCGTTCTCACTGCTCAACCTGCGGAGGCTGTGGGATGTGAACCCACGGTGGCGTTGCCGCCACGACAGGCTTCAAGACGGTCCCAGGCCGACAACACGCGCCCCCGCTTCCGGCAGGTAGGCGCCGGCAGGCGAGGCGATCGTCATTTGCCCTTGACCCGGCGGGTCCCTTCTTGCGGACTCCGTCCGCCGCGATTCGAGAGGTTGGGTTCCTTGTGGTGGGATTTCTGGGGGTTGTGCCGTTCCAAATTCTTCATGATTTCCGTGGCAAGGTTCTCGGCTAGCGCTGGGGCAAGTGCGTCGGCCAGCGCGGTGGCCAGGGCCTGCACAAACAGAATTTTCTCAAGTTCTGACATGCCGGAGGATGCCGGGTGCGACAGCGAGGCCGCAGCCGATTCAAGCAGGGTTGCCGTCAGAGGATCTTTACCGTATTTCCCCACACCTTTGTGCGAGGCTCCGACCTCCCGCATCATTTCTTCGAAGGCTTCGTCGACGAAGGACTGCACCGGATCCCTTTCCGCCTCGTCGCCGGGTTCAGCTGCCATGTTGGTCTCCTCGATTGGTGGGGCGTTCGTATGGGCCCCACCCTTCAGCCGTTGCCTGACGCAATAACTGAAGGGCAGGACCCGTTACACGGCTTGGCCCCACGTCACGCGTCTCCGCGTTCGCGACGCGATCAGGAGACGGGCAAGGTGGGCCAGGCTTTCGTTTCTCAGCGGCGCATGAGGGCGGCCAGTAGGAGGGGGTGCTCGATCAGGTTCTCCCCGCCTTCTTC
>NZ_BMRP01000005.1:235341-290922 GCF_014648695.1 Streptomyces albospinus | reverse complement strand
TGCTCACGACCGTGGCCTCGGCGGCGGCACCGGTCGGCGGACCGGCCGGGCGCGACGCGGCGCGGCGCCGGCGGCGCGGCGGCAGCGTGTCGCTGGGCGAGTGATTGTCTTCGGCACCACGGTCCGCGGACGGCGTGGCTGCGTTGGGCTCAATAGATTCGAGCATGCGGGCGGTTCTCCCGTCACGCTCCCGGGCGCCGCGCCTGATTCCGGCCGCGGTCCGCGTGATGAGCGCGGTTCCGCTGTCCGGGGCGCGGGCGCCGCACGGGAGCTGTCGTCTCGCTCGCCGGGCCCGTTGGCCGGGTACCGGCGAAAGTCTCCTGGTCAGTGCGTCTGCCGGACCGGGGTGGCTCCCTGGCTGATCGGCGACGCGACGACGCGTCCTACGCAGTACCTTCCCCGGAAATCGCCGGAGAGGCCCCACTCGGCGCCTTCGCGACACTCAGCCCGGCGGCCGTGGATGGGGCGGCCGTGGCAGCGTCGCGGTCGGGCGCTAGCGGGTCGGTCACCGCGCCGGTCTCCTCATCGAGCAGCCCCTGCGCCAGCCTGGTCACCGCTGCGGGGACCGGCGGCGCCAGGTCGGCCGCAGCTCGGAGGCCGGACAGGACGTCGTCGGGTCGAACGGCAGGTGTCAGATGCCGAACAACCAGCCGCAGTATCGCACAGGCATTGCCGTCGGGCCTATCGCCCTCGGCCGCCGCTGCCTCCAGGCGCGCCACCGCGCCCCGCGCATCGAAGGACCGCATGCCGTTTTTGGTACGGCGCTCGACCTGTACTTCCCCTGCGGCGAGGAACGCCTCCACGGCGCGCCCGGCCTCTTCGGCGGCGACGCCGTCGAGCCGGATCTCCCACACCGACGCCTGCAACCGGTCGGCGAGGCCGCTGGTGTGCGCCTCCACGGCGTCGATCACGTCGAGGCCGCCCGGCAGGGACTCGTCGAGCAGTTCGCGCAGCTTCTCCGGGTCACGGCGCGCGGTGAGCTGGATCTCCAGATACTCGGCCTCGCTGCTGGTCCCCGTGGGGGCGGCGTTGGCGTACGACACCTTGGGGTGCGGGGTGAAGCCCGCCGAATAGGCCATGGGGACCTCGGCGCGGCGCAACGCCCGCTCGAAAGCGCGCTGGAAGTCGCGGTGGCTGGTGAACCGGAGGCGGCCGCGCTTGGTGTAGCGCAGTCGGATGCGCTGCACCGCCGGTGCGGGCGGCGGGCCTTCGGGCTGTCGCTTGCCCAGTGTTACTTCTCCTTGGTGTAAGGGCGCGGCTGGCGGCGCCCGGTCCGGATCGCCCCCGCGTGGGCGAGGGCACTTCGCGCCGGACATCTTTACCTAGAGTACGTGCCCGGACGCCGCCCAGTTCCCGCCGGGGCGGCCGGACCTCGTCCCGCCCGTGCGCCCGGCCCGGCAAAATCCACCGGACGAGTGCGTCGCCCCGGTCAGCCGCGCGGACCCTCGCCGTGGATCCAGAACCGCAGCTTCTCCGCCCGCCGGTCCTCGAAGACCCCACCGCACTCCTCGATCACCCGGCGCGAGGCGCCGTTGGTGTCGTCGCAGGTCAGCAGCACCGGATCGATGCCCAGCTCCCGGTGGGCGTACGGCAGCGCCGCGCGCAGCATCGCGGTGGCATGCCCCTGACGGCGGCCGGTGGGGCGTACCGCGTAGCCGATGTGGCCGCCGTAGTCGAGCAGGGACGCGGTGAGCCGGTGCCGGACGGTGAGCCGCCCCAGGAAGGTGTCGCCGTCCACCCACCACAGGGTGGTCACGGGGACCGTGCCGTCGGCCCGTTCGTCCGGGGAGGTGCCGGCGACCAGCTCGACATACGCGGCGAATCCCTCGGCGGACGGCCAGCGGGTGCGCCAGGTCCGCAGCTCGCGGCCCAGGCCGGAGTGGCGGGATCGGTCCACGCCCTCGGCGCGGAACTCGTCCATGGCGCCGAGGAAGGAGGCGTGGACGCGGACGGTGGGGGTGATCAACTGCGGCGGCATGCGCCTCATTGTGCGGGAGCACCCGGAACACGCCGCGGCCCGGCCCGGCACCGGGCGGAGGCCGGGCCCGCGACAGGCCTCCCGCTCCGGGGGCTGGACCGTTCGGCCCTATCGGCTACGAGTCCCGCGTTGAACGCTGGGGAGCACTCTTCACTGCCAGGAGGCGCGTCATGTCGACTTCCACCGGCGCCAGGCGTGGGAGCCTCCGGCGCCGGGCTCTGGTCACCGCCCTCGTCACACCCCTGGTCCTGACGTCGGCCGGCGCGATATCGCAGTCCGCGAGCGCGTCGACCACCCCGAAGACGGTCACGGCCGTCACCGCGCACCACAGCGTTCCGGCGTATGAATGCTCCACGCTCAAGAACTGGCTGGACCACCACCCGGCGAATACGCCGGAGTGGCGGAAGGTCTCCCTGATGTGGGTGAACAAGGGATGCCCCTGACGTGGTGGGAGCAGTGCCTCTGAGGAGGTGCCGGCCTGCGTGACAACGCCTCAGCCGCCCGCTCGGACGCGGATCGGCCCCGGAGCCCCACTCGGTCTCGCCGCAGATGACGGAAGCCGGGGCACCGGGAACACGCGTCGGCCCGGCCCCGCACGAGGCAGGCGGCGTGGTCCGTGATGCCCTTGGCGGCGAGCACCCATGTGTCCATGACTGTCCTTTCCGTCCCGGCACGTCGAACGACGGACCGGTCGCGGCCCGTGGAGCACCGCGACGCGAGGGACGCTGGGGATGCCACATGAACGGACCATGAAGCCTTACCTCCCCCGGAGTTGGGGGCACGCACGGACAGCCTGGCCGGCACGCACTGCCTGGTCGTCGATGACGAGACCCGTCTCACGGACCTCGTCGTCCGCTACCTCGCCGAGTCCGGCCACACCGCCGAAGGCCGCTACGACGGCCCCTCCGGCCTTGCCGCCGCCCGTGACCCCCGCCTCGACGCCGTGACCCTGCACGTGATGCTGCCGGGCGTGGACGGGGTCGAGGTGTGCCGGACACTGCGCGACGAGAGCATCGACGTGCCCGTGATCCTGCTCACCGCACGCGGCTCGATCAGCGAACGTGTGGCAGGGCTGGACGCCGGCGCCGACGACTACCTGGTCAAGCCCTGCGCCCCGTCGAGCGCTACCGCGGCGGCGCGGCCACCCTCGCCGACGGCGCCCAGAACCTGCGCCTGGACGTGCCCGCCGACCGCGACGACGAGATCACCCGCCTCGGTCACACCCTCAACCGCATGCTCGACCGGCTGGCCGCCTCGGCCGCCCGCGAGCGCCGGTTCATCGCCGACGCCAGCCACGAGCTGCGCACCCCGTTGTCCCTGCTGCGGGCCGAACCGGACGTCGCCCTGCACCGCCCCCGCTCCGCCGAGGAACTCACCCGGACCCTGCGCTCCGTCGACTCCGAGGTCCAGCGCCTGATCGATCTCTCCCACGCGCTGCTGGACCTGGAGGAACTCGGCAGCACCGACCACCTCACCCGCGCCCCCGTCCACCTCGCCGCGCTCCTGAACACCGCCGTCGCTCCCCACCTGCACACAGCGGAACACGCCGGACGTGCCCTCACAGTCGAGGCGCCGCCCGCCCATGCCGACGTCGACACCCGCCGGCTACGGCCCGCCATCAGCAATCTCGTCGACAACGCCCTGCGTCACGGGCGCGGCCCGGTCACCGTTACGGCCACCCTCCGCGGCGGCAGGCTGCGGCTGCGCGTGACCGACGAAGGCCCCGGCTTCCCACCGGAGTTCCTGCCCCGGGCGTTCGATCGCTTCGCCCGCGCCGAAGCAAGCCGCACCAGCGAAGGATCCGGCCTCGGCCTCGCCTTCGTGCACGCGGTGGCCACCGCGCACGGCGGCACCACGTACGCCGAGAACACCGGGCACGGAACCACCGTCACCCTCGAACTGCCCACGGCGCGACGGCTCCCCCGGCGGGGCCGTGGCCGTCCATGGGGTCGTTTGGATCAGTGAGCCACTTTCGTCCTGTCCCGCAGGGGTGAAATGGGCTGGTCGGCGGCGGTCGTGACGCGGCTCGTCCGTCCGACCCACGTCCTTCCCCCTCCACCTGATGTGCTGAGCGCGCGAGCGCCGGGCGGGTGAACACAGCGCGCCGTGCGCGAACGCAGCGCGGTGACTGTCGAAGCTGGAGCCGCTCAGGCCCTGACGCCTCGTCACCGGGAGGTGCGCCACTGATGCGCCGATTCCTCAAGGTCGCAGTTGCCGCGCTGACCATGACGGTCTGCCCGGCCGCGTCGGTTTTCGCCGCTTCCGCCGTGCCCCCCGCACCGAGGCATGGTGCCGCCGCGACCCCGCCGGCCCGGTCGACCACCCCACTCGGCACACTTGGAGCAGTCAACTTCGCACTCCCCGTGCTCGCCTCGGTGCCGGACCCCGACCGCTCCCCGGCCGGGACCAACGACTTCACCTGCCGGCCCTCCGCCGTCCACCCCCGCCCGGTGGTCCTGGTGCACGGCACCTTCGAGAACGCCTTCAGCAACTGGAGCGGGCTTGCCCCCGTGTTGAAACACGCCGGCTATTGCGTGTTCGCCCTCAACTACGGCGAGACCACACCCCACGCCCTGCTGAAGGGGGCCGGCCCGGTTCCCGACTCGGCCGAGCAGTTGGCCGCCTTTGTCGACAAGGTGCTGGCCGCCACGGGGGCGTGGAAGGTCGACCTCGTGGGCCACTCCCAGGGCGGCGGGCTGATGCCCGAGTGGTACCTGCGCTTCAACGGCGGCGCCGCGAAGGTGCACCGGCTGGTGGGCATCAACCCCAGCAACCACGGCACCACCATTGACGGCCTGGCCCCCGTCGTCAATGCGGTACTGGCCGTGGTGGGACACGCCGGCAAGCCACTCGGCCTGGACGTCCCCGCCGCCGAGGACCAGACGGTCGGGTCCGCGGTGCTCCGGCATCTGTACACCGAGGGTGACACCGAGCCCCATGTCACCTACACCACCATCATCACCAAGACCGACACCGTAGTGACCCCGTACACCAACCAGTTCCTCACCGCCGGGCCCGGTGCCACCGTCCACAACATCCTGCTTCAGGACGTATGCCCACTGGACCTCACCAATCACCTGAGCGACGCGTACGACCCGAACGTGCACCAGCTGGTACTGAACGCTCTCGACCCCGCCCACGCCGCGCCGGTGCGCTGTGCGCTCAGGCCGATTCCGCTGTAACCCCGATTCTTCGGCGACAGCACAGGAGAGTTCACGGCACTCCGCACGGAAATGCGGCAGGCAGCAGCCACCGCTCGCCGACCACCAACGGTCTGCTTCCCAGCCCGTTGGCGGCCGACCGGCACCCGACGACCAGTGAGCGTTGTTCATCCCGGAGGTGCCGGTCCTGGGGCGGGTGTGGGTGGTGGGACGGAATCTCGTGCTGGTCGGGGGCGGCTGTCCGGCATCGAGACCGTCCGTCAGCGGGTGATCCCGGTGTTGGCCGGTACGGACAGGGACGCAGGAGCGTGGTGGATCTCCGATGCGGGAGCGCGCAAAGTCTGCCACCATCAGCCCAGTTGAGACGCCGATCGACCCAACACGCCGGGGGAACTGCTCATGCGTACCACGTGGCGTACAGCCACCGCCGCCACGCTCTCGGCCCTGCTGGTGGCCGGCCTGTCGGCCTGCGGCGGATCTTCGGACGGCGGGTCCTCGGGCGGAGATTCTCCGGCGCCGGAGAAGAAGGCCGCCGACCTGGACCCCAAGGGCGCGCTGGAGGCAGCGGCCACCGCCATGACCCGGGCGGGCAGCGCCAGTATGGCCACATCGAGCGTCGCTCCCCCCGCGGGCGGCGGCAGCGGGTCGTCCTCCGGGCAGGGCGGCAGCGGGTCGTACACCTGGAAGTCGCCCGAGGCGTTCCAGATGTCCATGAACAACGGCAGCCGGGCGGAGATCACCCTGTACGTCGACGGGACGATGTACTTCGGCGGCGACAAGATCTCCGCCCACGGCAACGGGAAGAAGTGGCTGACGTACGACTCCACCACCTCCCCGACCATGAAGAAGACGGACCTCTCGGTGCCGAGCCCGGCCGCCATGACCGAGATGCGCGAGTTCTACAACCCGGTCGCCCAGCTCACCGCCAACGCGAAGGCGGGCCGCCTCACCAAGGTGGGCAACGAGACGGTCGGCGGCGCGAAGACGGTCCACATCCAGAGCTTCATCCAGACCGATGCCTGGGCCGCCGCCGTGCCCGGTCTGCCCGCCGCCCGGCAGAAAGATGTGTCCGGGGCCATGCACCAGAAGTCGGCCACCTACGACTTCTGGATCGACGAGCAGAACCGCCTGGTCCAGGTCCGCGTGAGCGACCCCGGCCTCCCCTACAAGCCCGGGATCCAGACCACCTACTCCGCCTACGGCGCCGCGCCCGAGATCGCCACCCCGCCGGCGAGCGAGGTGCTGGGCGCGGCGGAGCTGTCCAAGAACCTGCGGCACTGACCGACGACGACGGAGCCTCCGCGTCGGCCGTCCCACCCGCGTCCTCCCCTGAGCCCCCTGTTCATCCGCCGACTCTCCACCAGGCTGCCACGCAGGTCAGCTCAACCGCGGACGGCGCCAACCGGTAGACGCAGAACGGCATGCAGGCAGCACTGCTGTTGCCGGCCTGCTGCCGCTGTTCCGGATCGTCGTGCGCGCCCGTGGCACACAGCGCAACCGCGCCGCGGAGCAGTGCCCTCGGACGTGGCGCTGCGGGTCGTCCCCGCGGTCGCCGGGGTCAGGCCCGGCCCGGCGGACATCGGCGCCTTGACCGCATGAACGCGGACATCTTCACGGGCTTGTACCCATGCGGCGGCCAACCACGGCCGCACGCACGAAACCGAATGGTGAAAGGCCGACAGACATGACCACAGGTACGGGCAGCGTCACCGAGCAACCCTCGGCAGACCCCGTCGACCGCGCGGTGTCGCGGCGGCGCCTGCTGCGGCTCGGGGCCGGCGTCGCGGGCGGCGGTGCCCTGCTCGGGGCCGCCTCCGCGGGCGGAATGCTCGCCGGCTGGTTGCCCGGTGGGGTGAAGCTGAAGAAGCTGCTGGGGCTGACCGGGACGGACGGCACGGTGCCGGACGTGGCGCCAGGGGCGGTGCACGTCGAGCAGGTGCGCTCGGCGGCGCGGAGCCGGGTGGTGACGATGGTGACCATGCTGCCGCCCGGCACCGCGGCGAGCACGAAGCTGCCGGTCTGCGTGATGCTGCACGGGCGCGGGAACCACGCGCAGGGCATGGTGACGCTGGGGACGCCGCAGTTCCTGGCGGCTGCGGTCAAGGGCGGCATCCCGCCGTTCGCCGTCGTCGCGCTGGACGGCGGGGACGCCACCTACTGGCACCAGCGCTCCCCCGGCGACGGCGACGACCCGCAGGCGATGCTCCGCGAGGAACTCCCCGGCTGGCTGCACGCCCGCCAACTGCCCACGCCGCGCGCCGCGATGGGGATCTCCATGGGCGGCTCGGGCGCCCTTCAGTACGCCATCGGGCGCACGCGGACCGGCCGCAACCTGGACGCCGTGGCGCTCCTCAGCCCGGGCGTCTTCCGCACCTGGGCGGACGCCCGCGTCACCGGCGGGTACGCCGACGAAGCGGACTGGCAGGCCCACGAGCCGACGCTCCGCCTCGACCGGATGCGGGCCGGTGCCCTCGGCGTGTGGTGCGGCCAGGAGGACCCGTTCTGCCCGGCCGCCCGCGAGGTCGCGCGGCAGGCGCGAGCGCGCGAGGCGCGGTTCCCCGACGGGGAGCACACGGAAGGCTTCTGGCGGCGGGTGATGCCCGACGCGATGTCGCTGTTGGGGCACACGCTCGCCACCGCTTGAGAAGAGACCGCCGCGCGACGACGCACAGCGCCTCCGCGATCGCCGCCACCAGGTCAGGGCCGGCAGGCCTGTGCCCTGTCCAGCATCGAGACGCTACGCGCCATGGGGGTGCACGTCCCGTGCGGCGAAGGCGGGTTCGTACCCGACGAGCCGGGCAAGGGCCGGCCGGATGCCTGTCCATGGCATCTCGCTCTGGACGCCGCCGAGCGGGCGGCGGACGCCCGGTCCTGACGGTCCACGAACCAGGGGATCACCCACCACGGCCTGACGTGGATCAAGCAGCCGCGCAGGCACTCTCAGCCATCGGTCGGCGCCATTCCAGTGGGGCATGCCCCGCCCCAGCTCTCCCCGGATGGGTCACTTAGCTCGACCCCCGTCCCACCGATTCCGCAGCACCCCGAGGCCACGCACCCCGCCGAGACGAGACTGCCGCCGGGCCCAATGCCGCCGCGCCGCATCGCGGTTGGCGCAGACATGGAGCAGTAGCGCCGCCGACTTGTCGTTTCGATCGCCCTCAGCTCATCAGCTCGGGCGCGAAGTAGTCACGCAGGCGAGCGATCTTCCCGTCGCGGATGCGGAAGATCTGTACCAGCGAGACGGTCACGTCACCCCCGTCCCCGTCCCCGTCCCCGTCGAAGACGACGTCGATCTCGACGATGAAGACGTCGGGGTCGGAGGTGGTGTGCAGCACGTATGCGGACTTCTCAGGGTTCGGCGCGCGGTCGTCCTTCGCCTGTTGCTCGTAGTACGCCGCCATCGCGCTACGGATCTCCTCGCGACCCACCAGCCTCCTGGGGAAGGTGGCGCCGGCAGCCATGAGCGGCGCCTCGAAGACACCGTCCGCGGTGAAGTTCTCGGCGAGGGCGTCGGCGTTGCGGGTCATGGTGCCGGCGTAGACATAACTCGCGCCGAAACGCTGGTAGTTGCGTTGCGCGTCCACCAGGCACACCGCGTTGGCACCGAAGCTCCATGGCCACCGCAGCTGGACCAGGCCGTCCTCCCAGAAGCACACGGAGCAGATGTCGTACGACCACATCTCGCCGAACATCTGGTGTCCACAGCAGGGGCAGGGCAACCAGCCCTCGGGGGGGGCGGCGCGATGGTGCTCTCGAAGGCCGCCAACGATGCCCCGGCCGCTACTGCTGCCTCCAGCGCGTCCAGCTCAGCCAGCTCAGCCCGTATCTGCCCATCTACGTCACTCACGGACGTAAGCCCACGAAACAGTCCATCCGGCAGATCGGCAGTCAGCGCACCTGTGGCCAGCCGAGGTGTTCTCACAGCGCGCCAACCACGAAGCCCACACGGCCGACTCAAGCACGCACAGGGCCAGATACAACGCTCACCGGTCAACCACAGCGCCCAGCCACAACAGCTCACCATGTCACCCGTGTGAGTGCTGCATCATAAATCGAACATGTGATGCAATCTGGCGCGTGGCCAACTACGACATCCCCGAGCGCCTGATCCAGGCCCAGACCGCCTGGTACTCCGTCTACCAACAGCTCGCCGACGCCGACAACGCCTCCGAGACAACGGTTCTCCGACGCCGGCTCCAACGGCTATCCGTCCAGATCACGACCGATCCCTACTGGACCACCATCCCCGGCCGCGCCCCGGCTGCCCGGATGGCACTGAAGCAGATGGCCTGGCAGGACGAGGGACGATGACCAGCGAGTGGAGCGAAGCGCGGGCCCGAGTGGAGCGCGCCCTGCGGGAGTTGACCGCGGAGACCGGACGTCCACCGACGGTGCGCGAGATCGCAGCCGCAGTCGGCCGGTCCGTGTCCACAGTCGCCTACCATCTGCGCGCCTTGGAGCAGCTCGGCATAGTCAGCCACACCCCGCACCACAGCCGCTCCTATCGTCTGGCCCGCTAGCCGGCTCCTCCACCACCAGGGCGTGTCCGACGGGTCAGCGAACCTGTCGTGCCTGGTCAGTCGACTGCACTGACTCGTTGACCGGCTCGACCCGGCGAAGGCTCATCAGGGGCAGCAGTCGCGTGCCCGACGGCGAAGGCGGCTACCGGCTCTTCGTGGGCCCCGCCACCACCGCGCAAGCCCGAGGAGCCGGTGTACCCGCGCACCTTCGTGAACCATCGGGCCGGGTGCCGCGTCATCCTGGTGCACGGCCCGTGCCGGGTGGAGCCGGGCGAGGGAGAGCAGGCGACAGGTGACGACAGGTGAAGTGATCGGTTCCGTGCCGGCCGTGTCGGCGGGCCTGCTATGCCTGTGGGGCGGCGTGCGGGAGGCACGGCTGCAAGTGCGGCTGCGTCGGTACGGCGTACACACCGAGGGGGTGGTGGTGGACCAGTTTCTGGCGCCGTCGGACGATTTTGACGTGACGCCTGTCATCGAGTTCACCGACCGGCAGGGCCGACCCGTCAGGTTCACGCCCGTGGCCACGGGGAAGCGGTTCGGGATAGACCTTGGAACCCGTGTGCCGGTCGTCTATCCACCCGAACACCCCGAGAAGGCAAGGGTGTTCGTCCGGAAGCACCTCCGACCTACGTTCATCAGCCTGCTCACCGGAAGCGTGATCTTCCTCGGCGCCGCGGTGTGGATCGCGCTCACCAGCTGAGCTTGTTCTCCTTCCTCGTTCTCACCAACGGATCCACAGCCGGATCGCGGCGACGCCGACCGCGCCGTGAAAGACGAACGCCCCGGCCCGAAGGCCCCTCAGACCCACTCAACCTCTGAGTGGACGTTCGAGGGGCCTCCCTGTGTCGGCAGAGGTGTTCTGGGCACCTCTGCCGACGCGACGGACCGCCGACGCTCCGAGACGACACCGAGCGCGCTCAGCACCTCAGCCATCCCAGCCTCTGCGACGTCAGTCACAGCGTCGGCGACCTGTCGTAAGGCATCGCTCACGTCACTGGCCGTTTGCGACGGTCGCAGGCTTCTTCACGCTCAGCGGCAGCAGCTTCTTGCCCGTCGGGCCGATCTGGATCTGGGTGTCCATCTGAGGGCAGACGCCGCAGTCGAAGCACGGGGTCCAGCGGCAGTCCTCGACCTCGGTTTCGTCGAGGGCGTCCTGCCAGTCCTCCCAGAGCCAGTCCTTGTCCAGGCCGGAGTCGAGGTGGTCCCAGGGGAGGACCTCCTCGTAGGTGCGCTCGCGGGTGGTGTACCAGGCGACGTCCACCCCGAAGGCGGGGAGGGTCTTCTCTGCGGCCTGGATCCAGCGGTCGTACGAGAAGTGCTCGCGCCAGCCGTCGAACCGGCCGCCGTCCTCGTAGACGGCGCGGATGACCGCGCCGATCCGGCGGTCGCCACGGGAGAGCAGGCCCTCGACGATGCCGGGCTTGCCGTCGTGGTAGCGGAAGCCGATGGAGCGGCCGTACTTCTTGTCGCCGCGGATCTTGTCGCGGAGCTTCTCCAGGCGGGCGTCGGTCTCCTCCGCGGAGAGCTGCGGGGCCCACTGGAAGGGGGTGTGCGGCTTGGGCACGAAGCCGCCGATGGAGACCGTGCAGCGGATGTCGTTGGACCGGGAGACCTCGCGGCCCTTGGCGATGACCTTGGTCGCCATGTCCGCGATCTGGAGGACGTCCTCGTCGGTCTCGGTCGGCAGACCGCACATGAAGTAGAGCTTGACCTGCCGCCAGCCGTTGCCGTAGGCGGTCGAGACGGTCCTGATCAGGTCGTCTTCGGAGACCATCTTGTTGATGACCTTGCGGATCCGCTCGCTGCCGCCCTCAGGGGCGAAGGTCAGCCCGGAGCGGCGGCCGTTGCGGGTCAGCTCGTTGGCGAGGTCGATGTTGAAGGCGTCGACCCGGGTGGAGGGGAGCGACAGGCCGATCTTGTCTTCCTCGTACCGGTCGGCGAGCCCCTTCGCGATCTCGCCGATCTCGGTGTGGTCCGCGGAGGACAGCGACAGCAGGCCGACCTCCTCGAATCCCGTGGCCTTCAGGCCCTTGTCCACCATCTCGCCGATGCCGGTGATGCTTCGCTCCCGTACGGGACGCGTGATCATGCCGGCCTGGCAGAAACGGCAGCCGCGGGTGCAGCCACGGAAGATCTCGACCGACATCCGCTCGTGGACGGTCTCGGCGAGGGGGACGAGCGGCTGCTTGGGGTAGGGCCACTCGTCGAGGTCCATGACGGTGTGCTTGGAGACCCGCCACGGGACGCCGGAGCGGTTCGGCACGACGCGCGAGATGCGGCCGTCGGCGAGGTACTCGACGTCGTAGAACTTGGGGACGTAGACGCTGCCGGTCTTCGCGAGGCGGAACAGCAGCTCGTCCCGGCCGCCGGGCCGGCCCTCGGCCTTCCAGGCGCGGATGATCGCGGTGATCTCCAGCACCGCCTGCTCGCCGTCGCCGACCACCGCACAGTCCAGGAAGTCCGCGATCGGCTCCGGGTTGAAGGCGGCGTGGCCGCCGGCGAGGATCAGCGGGTGGTCCTCGGTGCGGTCCTTGGACTCCAGCGGGATGCCGGCCAGGTCCAGGGCGGTGAGCATGTTGGTGTAGCCGAGCTCGGTGGAGAAGCTGAGTCCGAGCACGTCGAAGGCACCGACCGGGCGGTGGCTGTCGACGGTGAACTGCGGCACCGCGTGCTCGCGCATCAGCTCTTCGAGGTCCGGCCACACGCTGTACGTGCGCTCGGCGAGGACGCCCTCCTGCTCGTTGAGGACCTCGTAGAGGATCATGACGCCCTGGTTGGGCAGCCCGACCTCGTAGGCGTCGGGATACATGAGCGCCCAGCGGACGTCGCAGCCGTCCCAGGGCTTAACGGTGGAATTCAGCTCTCCGCCGACGTACTGGATCGGCTTCTGCACGTGGGGCAGCAGAGCTTCGAGCTGCGGGAAAACCGACTCGGACATCTCGAACCTTCGTGGGCTGACAGGGGGCGACTCACAAGCGTAACCCGCTCGGAGTCACCCCTCGGCACGGCGAGCGGCCCACCCGCAGCTGTGGGGGCGCCCGTACGGTCACCGCCGCAGCGCGTCCCGGTACTTCCGGCGGGAGACCTTCGCCCACAACACCGGCAGCTCCCGTTCGCGGTCGGCGGCGCGGGCCTCCTCGCGGCCGTAGAGCAGACCGAAGGTGAACCCGCTCTCACCGGCCCGGCGGGCCTGGGTGGCCAGTTCGCGCAGGGCCGCGCGGGCGACCACGCTGTCCTGGTGGTCGCCGAGCAGCTGCTGGACCTGCTTGGCGCGCCCGGTGAACTTCCGCGCCGGGCGGCCGAGCGCCGGCTGGGCGGCCTCCGCGGCGTACCGGGTCCGCTTCGCGGCCTTGCGGGCGCTGTGCAGCGCCTCGTCGCGGGCCGGCCCGGCGGGGGTGCCGAGGGCCGTCTCGACCCGGCCGGCCAGCCGCCGGTAGTCCTTCAGTACGGCGCCGGCCACGACCTCGGGGGCGGGCCGGGAGGCGGGGCCGCACAGCGGCGGATCGGCGAGCAGGGCGTGCAGGGTCTCCAGCAGGGCCAGATAGCGCGGTCCGTCGAGCACCGCGAGCAGCCGCCCGCGTGCTCCCGTGCGGCGGCGCGCCGACCAGGTGCGCAGCCGGGCGGTGACCGGGCCCAGCCGCAGCGCCCGGGGCACCTCCGCCAGCGCGTCCGTGAGCCGCTCGGCCAGCACCTCCTGGTCCCGGCCCACCCCCAACTCGGCGGCCAGCCACCGGAGTTCGGCGCCGATCGGGTCGGTGGCGGCCCGGTCGAGCACCTTGCTGTAGGAGCGGAAGGCGCTGCGCAGCCGGCGGGTGGCGACCCGCATCTGGTGCACGGCGTCGGGCAGGTCGCGGCGTACGGCGGGGTCCAGTTCGACGATCGCCCGGACCTGCTCGCGGACGTAGTCCAGGACGACATCGCCGGCGGTGCGGCGGCCCTTCCCCGCCGGCCGCGGCTGCTCCTCCCCCGCTGCCGCCCCCTCCGGCGCGGTCTGCGCCAGCGCGCGGGCCGGCTTCGACCGCGCCGGCGCCGGGCGCAGCCCCGCGGCGGTCAGCAGCCGGCCGACCCCGTCCAGCAGGGCCGCATCCCCGTCCGCCGACGCCAGTTCCACCTCGACCTCGCGCCAGCGGGCCTTCCCGGCCCTGCCCAGTCCCTCCGGGTGCAGCCGCCGCGCCCGCACCTCGTCGACCGCGACCTCGGCGAGCGGCGCACCCGAGGCGTCCTGGAGCACCCGGACGGTGCGCCGGGTCCGCAGCCGCAGGACGGGTACCAGCTCCGCGCCGCGCACCCGCGAGCGGACCAGCGCGGTCAGCTCGGCGGGCGGCGCGCCGGAGAGCGGCGCCCGGATCTCGTCCCGCACAAAGCCGGCGGCGCCCGCGAGCGCGACCGGGAGCTTGAGGTGCCAGCCCGCGTCGGGGCCGCCGGTGCGCCGCCGCAGGGTGATGCCGTCCGCGACGAGGCGCTGGTCGGCGGTGTCGTAGTAGAGGGCGTCCAGGTCTTCGGCGCCCCGTTCCGCCACGGCCGCGACCCGGTCGACGCGGGTCAGGTCGGGGAGCCGGATGTCGCCGGTGGCGCTTGCGGCCTCGTATTTCCGCTCGATCTCCCGCACGGTGTCCGCCATGCATCGAATCTAGCCAGCCGCCCCGTGCCCGACCACCCACCCGGCACCGCCCGCGGGGTCGGATGCTCCGGTGGCGGGTAGCACTGCCGGCGCACGGTGTCTTACGGTGTGTGACAGGTCGCCCACGTAGCGTGGCGGCCGGTGTTCGACCGACCCCGGGAGAAACCGTGCACCCCCACACCGCAGCCGTCGCCCGGCCCCCGCTCTGCGTCTCGGCGGGCGCCCGCCCGTATCTGCTGACCGCACCGAGCAGCCCCGGCGCCCCGAAGGCCGCCCGGGACTTCGTCCGCACGGTGCTGCGCCGCGGGCCGCTCGCCCCGCTGCTGGACACCGCCGTGCTGCTCACGTCGGAGGCGGTCACCACCTCCCATCTGCGCACGCCCGC
Source organism: Streptomyces albospinus (assembly GCF_014648695.1). Classification (GTDB taxonomy): domain Bacteria; phylum Actinomycetota; class Actinomycetes; order Streptomycetales; family Streptomycetaceae; genus Streptomyces; species Streptomyces albospinus. The sequence goes on along the minus strand of NZ_BMRP01000005.1, from coordinate 276,257 downwards.
GCCCTCGGACATCCTGCTGCGCGTGCTGACGGCCGGTCACGGGCTGCGGATCAGCGTGCACGACGAGCCGCCGGCGGCGGTCGGCGTCCCCTCCCCGGCTCCCTCCGCCGAGGGCCGCCGGCAGGATCCGCTCCTGGGGGTGCCGTCGCCGCCCGGCGACCGCGACCCGGCGCACGGGCTGCTGCTGATCAGCCGGCTCGCCGACGACTGGGGCATGACCCCGTTCGCCGGGCCGCCCCGCTCGGCGTCCCTGTGGTTCGAGCTGCACACGCCGCGCTGAAGCCCGCACAGGGCCCGTACGGCCTCGTCGTACGGCCTCGCGGGCCCCGTACGGGCTCAGCGCGAGGCGGACACCGGGCGCTGCACGCGGATCGGCTGGAGCAGCCCGATGGCGATCCGGACCGCGAACATCGAGGTGCCGCCGTAGGAGACGAACGGCAGCGGCAGACCGGTGACGGGCATGATGCCGAGCGTCATGCCGATGTTCTCGAAGGACTGGAACGCGAACCCCGCGACGATGCCGGAGGCCACGATCGTGCCGTAGAGCTCGCCGGTCTCGCGGGCGATCCGGCAGGCGCGCCAGAGCACCACCCCCAGGAGGAAGAGGTACTCGTCGCCCTTGGTGAGCTCGGTGCGGGCGCGGGTGGCGGAGAAGACCAGCAGCGAGCCGAGGAAGGACAGCGCGAGACAGGACAGCAGCAGTGTCCGGTCCAGCGCCTGCGCACCACCGAGTCGCGGGCGGTCGGCCTGCCCCAGACGCCCGGCTCGGGGGTGTGGCGGCGGACGGCGAACGCCCGGGAGAAGAGCGGGGCGCTCACTGCGGCGGGCTCCCGGAGGGCGACGGGGACGGATCGGCCGGCGGCGGTTTGATGGGCTGGGCCTCGATGGTGCCGTCGCTCTCAATCTTGGGCAGCGAGGTCTCCGGCTTCGGGAGGAGGGCGGCCTCGGGGTCGATCTCGCCCTTGTCGTTGACGCCGTAGAGCGCGTCGTAGATCTTGCGGACGGCCGGGCCGGAGGCGCCGGAGCCGGTACCACCCTGGGAGATGGTCATGACGATCGTGTAGTCCTTGGTGTACGTCGCGAACCACGAGGTGGTCTGCTTGCCGTAGACCTCGGCCGTACCGGTCTTGGCGTGCATCGGGATCTTGTCCTGCGGCCAGCCCTGGAAACGCCAGGCGGCGGTACCGCGCATCGTCACGCCCTGGAGCGCGTCGCCGATCTGCTGCAACGTCTGGGGCGTGTCGGGCAGACGGCCGTGGGCCTTGGGCTTGATCATCCGGATGTGCTTGCCGTCGGCGCTGACGATCGCCTTGCCGACGGTCGGGTTGTAGAGCGTGCCCCCGTTGCTGAGCGCGCCGTAGATGGTCGCCATCTGGATCGGGGTGACGAGGGTGTCGCCCTGTCCGATGGCGTAGTTGATCGAGTCGTAGGCGTGCAGCTTCATGCCTTCGAGGCAGCCCTCACGGGCGAGCTTGGAGACGTAGTCGTCACCGCTCTTGCCCTGCGAGCACCAGGTGTCCTTGTTGGCCTTCCAGAAGGCGTTCTTCCACTGGCGGTCGGGGACCCGGCCCTTCACCTCGTTGGGGAGGTCGATGCCGGTGGTCTTGCCGAGGCCGAACTGGTGGGCGGTCTTGTAGAACCAGTCGCTGGGGTTCGCCTTGGGCTTGTCGCCGCCGTCCTTCTTCCACTCCTCGTGCCCGATCCGGTAGAAGACGGTGTCGCAGGAGACCTCCAGCGCACGGCCCAGGCTGATGTCGCCCTGCGATTCGCCCTCGAAGTTCTTGAAGACCTGGCCGCCGATGCTGTACGAGCTGGTGCAGGGGTAGTGGCCGTTGAAGTCGTAGCCGGCGTTGACCGCGGCGGAGGTCGAGATGACCTTGAAGATCGAGCCGGGGGCGGCCTGTCCCTGGATGGCGCGGTTGAGCAGCGGGTAGTTGGAGGACTTGCCGGTGAGGCGGGCGTAGTCCTTGCCGGAGATCCCGCCGACCCAGGCGTTGGGGTCGTAGGTGGGGTTGGAGGCCATCGCCACCACCCGGCCGGTCTTGGCCTCCATGACGACCACGGCGCCCGAGTCGGCCTTGTAGTTGGTGCCCGTGTTCCGGTCCACCTGCTGGCGGGCGTCCTTCATCGCCTGGTCGAGCTGCTTCTCCGCTATGGCCTGCACGCGGGCGTCGATGCTGGTGACCACGCTCGAACCGGCCTGGCCCTTGTCGCTCTTGGCCTGGCCGATGACCCGGCCGAGGTTGTCGACCTCGTAGCGGGTGACGGCGGCCTTGCCGCGCAGGTAGTTGTCGTACTCCCGCTCCAGCCCCGACCGGCCGATCTGGTCGGAGCGCAGCAGCGGCGAGGGGCCGTTCTTGGCCTTGGTGATCTCCTCGTCGGTGACCGGCGACAGATAGCCGAGGACCTGGGCGGCGTTGGCGTCGCCGGGGGCGGCGTAGCGGCGTACGGCGGTGGGCTCGGCACTGATGCCGGGGAAGTCCTCGGAGCGCTCGCGGATCTGGAGGGCCTGCTGGGTGGTGGCCTCGTCGGTGATCGGGATCGGCTGGTAGGGCGAACCGTTCCAGCAGGGCTGCGGGGTCTTGGCGTCGCAGAGCCGGACCTTGTTGCGGATCTCCTGCGCGGGCAGGTTCAGGACCTTGGCGAGCCGGGTGAGCACGGCCTTGCCGCCGTCCTTCATCTTCAGCAGGTCGGTGCGGCTGGCGGAGACCACGAGCCGGGTCTGGTTGTCCGCCAGCGCCACCCCGCGGGCGTCGAGGATGGAGCCACGGGTGGCCGGGTCGATGACCTGCTGGACGTGGTTGGACTTGGCCTTGGCGGCGTACTCCTGGCCGTTGCGGATCTGGAGGTACCAGAGCCGGCCGCCGAGCGTGGCCAGCAGCGAGAAGACCAGGATCTGGATCGCGATCAGCCGGATGGTGACCCGCGAGGTCCGGCCGGTTTCCGGAATATTGCTCATGGCGCGCAGCGCCTCCATGCGGGGTGGTGGTCGGGTGACGGGTGGGCGCTCACAGCCGCTTGACCCCCTTGAGTCCCTTGACGCCCTTCATACGGCCCGACTTGCCGCCCCGCGCCGGCTTGGGCACCCGGCCGGTCCGTACCGCCTTCATGGCGCCGCGGCTGGCCTTGAGGCCGGTGCCGGTGGTGAGCCAGCCGTACGCCGGCTTCCGGCGGGCCACCGGAATCGCGGAGCCGCCGCCGGAGCCGTCGGTGGCCAGCGGATCGTGCTCCGTCCTGCGTGCCAGCGCCATCACCAGCGGGACGGTGAAGGGGGCCAGCAGCAGGTCGTAGAGCGTGGAGCTGAGCAGCAGTCCGACGATGCCGACGTGCCGGGCCGCGGTGTCGCCGACGAGCGAGCCGACGCCCGCGTACATCAGCGTCGAGCCGAGGGCGGCGCCGAGGACGACCATCAGCGGCAGGGTCGCCGAGCGGTGCTGCCCGCTGTCCGGCTTGGTCAGGCCCGCGGCGTAGCCGATGACGCACAGGACCAGGGCGTAGCGCCCGATGGCGTGGTCGGACGGCGGGGCGAGGTCGGCGAGCAGTCCGGCGCCGAAGCCGATCAGCGAGCCGCCGACGTGGCCGTAGACCAGGGCGAGACCGAGGACCACCAGCAGCAGCAGATCCGGTACGGCGCCGGGAAGTTGGAGTCTGCCGAGGATGCTGACCTGGATGATCAGGGCGACCACCACCAGCGGGGTGGCGAGCAGGATCCGGTTGATGCGCATCGGTCAGCTCCTGGGAGAAGCGCTCGCGGAGGGGGTGGCCGTGACGGTGACCGTCGGCGTCGGGGCGGGTTTGACCGGGGGCGGCAGGACGGTGTCCCGCGGGTCCTGGCGGGGCGGCTGGACGACGACGCCCACGATGTCGAGCGACGAGAAGGAAACGAACGGCGTGACCTGGAGGGTGCGGGTCAGATCGCCGTTGAGCGGTTCGACCTTGGCGACCGTGCCGACCGGTACACCGGGCACGAACGGCTTGTCCTTGCTGGAGCCGAAGGTGACCAGCCGGTCGCCCTTCTTGACGTCGGCCTTGCCGTTGAGCAGTTGGACGCGCAGCGAGCGGACGCCCTGCCCGTTGGCGAAGCCGATCTCGTTGGTCTTCTCCATGCGGGTGCCGACGGTGAACTCCGGGTCGGCGGCGAGCAGCACGGTGGAGGTGTGGGCGGTGACGGTGGTGATCCGGCCGACCAGCCCGTCGCCGTTGAGGACGGTCATGTCGCGGGCGATGCCGTCGCGGCTGCCGGCGTCGATGGTGACGGTCCAGGAGAAGCCCTGCGCCGATCCGATGGCGATGACCTCGGCGCCCTTGATGGCGTACTGGCCGGTGCCGGCGGTCTTGAGGATCTTGTCGAGCTCGGCGGCACGGTTGCGGTTGTGGTCGGGCGAGGCGAGCTTGGCCTTCAGTGCCGCGTTCTCGTGCTCCAGCGTCCGGATGCGATTGTGGCGCTCGCCGGAATCCCGTACGGCGCCGACGGCGTTGCCGACCGGGTTGGCGACCCGGGCCACGCCGCGCTCCACCGGGCCGAAGGCAGCGGCGGCGGCCTGCCGGGCGCCGTCGAGCGGGGACTGTTCGCCGCCGCGGATATCGACCGTGATCAGCGCGAACGCGATCGCGACCAGCAGCACCAGCAGCAGCCGGCTCTCTCGTGTGTCCCTCACGTGCGGCGGCCGTGTCCTTCCTCGTAGGACCGGCCGGCTGCGGACCCGCCGGTCTCGTTCGGGAGTTGAGCGTTGTGCCTTGATGTGACGGTGCGGGTGGTGGAACCTCGGTGCACCGTATCTGTGGGAGCGTTACGGGTGTATGTCAGCGATCCGCCGGACGAATCGGCTGATGTGTGTCGTGTCGGATCCCCGACCCCCGCGAACGCCGTATGACGGCCGCGGAACGGGTCGGGGCCGGGGTCTCGTCAGCGGCGCGGCTGGGAGTCGAGGACCTGCTGGAGCGCCTCGAACTCCTCGACGCACTTGCCGGAACCGAGCGCGACGGAGTCGAGCGGGTCCTCGGCGATGTGGATGGGCATACCGGTCTCACGGCGCAGCCGCTCGTCGAGGCCGCGGAGCAGAGCGCCGCCACCGGTGAGAACGATGCCGCGGTCCATCACGTCACCGGACAGCTCCGGCGGGCACTTGTCGAGGGTCGTCTTGACCGCGTCGACGATGGAGTTGACCGGTTCCTCGATGGCCTTGCGGACCTCGGCGGCCGAGATGACGACGGTCTTCGGCAGGCCGGAGACCAGGTCACGGCCGCGGATCTCGGTGTGCTCGTCCTGCTCCAGGTCGTACGCCGAACCGATGGTGATCTTGATGGACTCGGCGGTGCGCTCGCCCAGCAGCAGGCTGTACTCCTTCTTGATGTGCTGGATGATCGCGTTGTCCAGCTCGTCGCCGGCCACCCGGATCGACTGGGCGGTGACGATGCCGCCGAGCGAGATGACCGCGACCTCGGTCGTCCCGCCGCCGATGTCCACGACCATGTTGCCGGTGGCCTCGTGGACCGGCAGGCCGGAGCCGATCGCCGCGGCCATCGGCTCCTCGATGATGTGGACCTGGCGGGCGCCGGCCTGGGTCGACGCCTCGATGACCGCGCGGCGCTCAACTCCCGTGATACCGGAGGGGACGCAGACGACCACCCGCGGGCGGGCGAGGTAGCGCCGCTTGTGGATCTTGAGGATGAAGTAGCGGAGCATCCGCTCGGTGATCTCGAAGTCGGCGATCACGCCGTCCTTCAACGGCCGTACGGCGACGATGTTGCCGGGCGTCCGGCCGATCATCTTCTTCGCCTCGGCACCTACGGCCAGGATGCCGCCGGTGTTGGTGTTGATGGCCACGACCGACGGTTCGTTGAGGACGATGCCGCGGCCCCTGACGTACACCAGCGTGTTGGCGGTCCCGAGGTCGACAGCCATGTCACGGCCGATGAACGACATGTTGTTCCCCATGAGGATACGTCTGGCCTTCCCAACTGGAGCGAATGCTTACTTTGAGGTCGGCAGGAGGTGATGCGCTGTGAGGCGCGGAAGCCCCCATCGTAGTTCGTAGTGTTACCCACCCGAACACGGCGGGAGGCCGTTCCGCCATTGTCAGCCGTACACGCACCCGCCCCCTTCAATGGTGACGTCGTGTCGCGGGGATGCGTTCCCCCGATCGTGTCGTGTACACCAAGGGGCGACCGATGATTTCACCGGTCGCCCCTGGTCACAAGGGGGTTGACAACTAATAACGCGTCAGGAGATCCCGGGGAAGAAAATCTTGATCTCGCGCTCGGCGGACTCTTCGGAATCCGAGGCATGGATCAGATTTTCCCGGGTGATCGTTCCGAAGTCCCCACGAATGGACCCACTCGGCGCCGCGATCGGGTCAGTGGGCCCGGCCAGCGCCCGTACGCCCTCGATGACCCGCTCGCCCTCGACGACCAGCGAGACGACCGGGCCGGACGCCATGAACTCCACCAGCGGCTCGTAGAAGTCCCGGCCGACGTGCTCGGCGTAGTGCTGTTCGAGCAGGGCGCGGTCGAGCGTGCGCAGCTCCAGCGCGCTGATCGTCCAGTTCGCCTTGCGCTCGATCCGGCCGATGATCTCGCCGATCAGGCCGCGCTTGACGGCATCGGGCTTGAGAAGGACGAGGGTGCGCTGGCTCACGAAGGGACTCCCTGTATATGAACGACGGTCAGCGGTGCCTTGAGGCTACCGGCTGCGCGCCGGCCCTACGGTGCCGGGCCCCGGCGGCCGGGCGGGCTCAGCCCGCGGCGGACGATTCGGCCGCGAACCGGGCCTTCGCTTCGTCGATCTTGCGGCCGAAGTGCACCGACGCCCACCACAGCGCGGCGAAGACGCCACCGAGGAAGTACATCGTGGGGATCACCAGGCCGCTGGCGATCAGGCCGATCTGGAGCGCCCAGCCGAGCTGGACGCCGCCGGGGCGGTTCAGCATGCCGCACAGCAGGACGCTCAGCAGCATGGCGATCCCGCTGACCGTCCAGATCGTGGCCGCCGACAGATCGGTGAGCTGCATAGCGACCAGACCGGCGAAGCCGATCACGAAGAACTCCCCTATCAGGGTGCTGGCACACAGCGTGCGCATGGTCAGTTCCTTCCCAGGAGCAGCCGGGCTTCGCCGACCGTGATCACCGAGCCGGTCACCAGCACGCCCGCGCCGGAGAACTCGCCCTCTTCCTCGGCCAGCGTGATCGCCGCCTCCAGGGCGTCGTCCAGCCGCGGCTCGACCTGGACCCGCTCGGCGCCGAAGACCTCGACGGCGACGGCGGCCAGCTCGTCCGGGTCCATCGCGCGCTGACTGGAATTACGCGTCACCACGACCTCGGCGAAGATCGGCTCGAACGCCTCCAGGAAGCCCCGGACGTCCTTGTCGGCACTGGCACCGACGACGCCCACCAGCCGGCTGAAACCGAACGCCTCGGTGACCGCCTCGGCCGCCGCCTGCGCGCCCGCCGGGTTGTGCGCGGCGTCCAGCACGACCGTGGGGCTGCGCCGGACCACCTCCATCCGGCCGGGCGAGGAGACCGCGGCGAACGCGGAGCGGATGGTGTCGATGTCGAGCGTGCGGGCGTGCTCGGAGCCGACGCCGAAGAACGCCTCGACGGCGGCGAGCGCGACCGCGGCGTTGTGCGCCTGGTGGGCGCCGTACAGCGGCAGGAAGACCTCCGGGTACTCGCCGCCCAGCCCGCGCAGCGTCAGCATCTGGCCGCCGACCGCCACCTCGCGGGAGAGCACCCCGAACTCCATGCCCTCGCGGGCGACCGTGGCATCCACCTCGACGGCGCGCTTGAGCATCACCGAGGCCGCGTCCACCGGCTGCTGGGCGAGCACGACCGTCGCGTCCTTCTTGATGATCCCGGACTTCTCACCGGCGATCTGCTCGGGCGTCTCGCCGAGGCGGTCGGTGTGGTCCAGCGCGATCGGGGTGATCACCGCGACACCGGCGTCGATGACGTTGGTCGCGTCCCAGGTGCCGCCCATGCCGACCTCGACGACCGCGACGTCCACCGGGGCGTCCGCGAACGCCGCGTACGCCATCGCCGTCAGCACCTCGAAGAAGGAGAGGCGGTGCTCCTGCTGGGCATCGACCATCTCCACGTACGGAGCGATGTCGCGGTAGGTCTCGATGAAGCGCTCGGCGGGGATCGGGCTGCCGTCCAGGCTGATCCGCTCGGTGATCGACTGGACGTGCGGGCTCGTGTACCGGCCGGTGCGCAGCTCGAAGGCGCAGAGCAGGGCCTCGATCATGCGAGCCGTGCTGGTCTTGCCGTTCGTGCCGGTGATGTGGATGGACGGGTAGGCGCGCTGCGGCGTGCCCAGGATGTCCAGCAGCGCGACGATGCGCTGGACCGACGGGTCGAGCTGGGTCTCGCCCCAGCGGCCGGCCAGCTCCTCCTCGACGGCGCGCAGCGCGCGGTCGACCTCCGGGTCGGCGGGGCGGGCCGGGACCTGGTCCCCCTGCGGCGGTCCGGCCTGCGCGCGCAGGGTCCGACTGCCGGCCTCGATCACGGCGAGGTCGGGGGTTGGGGTCTCCCCTGCTCGATCGGAGCTGAGAGCTTGGGGAAGTTGCGTCTCGGCCTCGACCATGTCGTCGAAGGCGTCGGTCGGGTCGGGGTCGTCGTTCTGGGGGCGCTCGCTCACGACGACAAGTCTACGAGGCACCTCTGACAGCGGGCGCGCTGCGCTGCCGTCCGCCGGCACCTCGCCTCGCCCCCGCGCAGCGCCCCCGCGCCGCACCCCCGCGCCGCAGGCACTGGCTACGTCAGCGCCGCCTGCATCATCGCCTTGGCGATCGGAGCCGCCAGACCGTTGCCGGAGACCTCGTTGCGGGCCGCGTGCCCGTCCTCGACCATCACGGCCACCGCGACCCGGTGCCCCTTGCCGTCATCGGCGTACGAGACGAACCAGGCGTAGGGCGTACCGCTGTTGTTGACGCCGTGCTGGGCGGTGCCCGTCTTGCCGCCGACGGTCAGTCCGCCGATCTGCGCGTTGGAGCCGGTGCCCTTGTCCACGACCGTCTGCATCGCCGACCGCAGCTGCGCGGCGGTCTGCGCCGACATCGCCTTGCGGTAGGTCCTGGGGCTGTTCTTCTGGACGGTGTTGCCGCCGCCGTCGGTGAGCTCGTCGACCAGCTGCGGGGTCTTCAGGTCGCCCCCGTCGGCGATCGCCGAGGCGACCATGGCCATCTGGAGCGGGGTCGCCTGGTCGTCGAACTGGCCGATCCCGGAGAGCGCGGTCTGCGCCTGGTCCATGTCCGACGGGTAGACGCTCTTGGTCGCGCGGACCGGGACGTCCAGCTTGCCGTCGTTGAACCCGAACTTCTCGGCCTGCGCCCGCACCTTGTCCTTGCCCAGGTCGACCGCCATCTTCGCGAAGACGGTGTTGCAGGAGTACTGGAGCGCGGTGCGGATGGTGGCGTTCTCACAGGGCGCCGAGGTGCTCTCGTTGGTGAGCTTTGTGCTGGTGTTCGGCAGGGTGTACGGGTCGGGGCTGTCGGTGGGCTGGTCCACGGAGGAGTACAGGCCGTTCTCCAGCGCGGCGGCGGCGACCACCAGCTTGAAGGTGGAGCCGGGCGGCAGCGGCTGGCGCAGCGCGCGGTTCAGGTTCGGCTGCCGGCTGTCCTGCGACATCGCCTGCCACGCCTTCTGGTCGGCGGTCCCGGACCCGGCGAACTTCCCCGGGTCGTACGACGGGGTGCTGACCATGCCCAGGATCCGGCCGGTCGCCGGGTCGAGCGCGATGGCGGCGCCGGTCTTGCCGCCGAGGGCGTCGTAGCCGGCCTTCTGGACCTTGGGGTCGATGGTGGTGGCCACGTCGCCGCCCTTGGGGCGCTCGTGCAGCAGCGAGTCCGCCGGGGTCTGGAGCCGGCTGTCGGTGCCGCCGAGCAGATCGCTGTAGAGGCTCTCCAGCTGGGTGCTGCCGAAGATCTGCGAGGAGAAGCCGGTGACCGGGGCGTAGAGCGGGCCGTCCTTGTAGGTCCGCTTGTACTTCAGGTTGGCGTTCGTGGCGGCCGAGCCGGTGACCGGCTGCCCGCCGACGAGGATGTTGCCGAGCGGCGCGGAGTACTTGGCGATGGCCACCCGCGGATTGTGCGGGTCGTCGTCGTAGTCACTAGCCTTGGCGCCCTGGATCCAGGTGGCCCAGCCCATCAGCACAAGGATCATTGCGAGACAGAAGACCGACACCCTTCGCAGTGGCTTGTTCATGGGGGCGCGGCTCCTCGGGCTGGACGTACGTTTCCGCCGGAACTCCGGCATTCCGGTCCACGGTGCCTCGGCTTCATGAGAGCGCCATGAGAAGGGCGTACAACCGCGATGTGAGCGATCAGTCCGGCGGACGGGACAACCTTTCCGCCGGGATCGGCCTTCTTCTACGGCGGGGTCTGTGTGTCCCCGTAGTTCAGACGACCGCACCGGTCGGGAAAGCAGGAGCTGAAGACGCGTGCCGGCAATAAGTCAGCGGATGCATTTGGTGCTGCTCACCGCCTGGACCGTCCTGTGGTTCATCGTCGTGGAGCCGCACGGCGGCTTCTCGTGGCACTACCTGCGCACCGGTGGTGAGCTGATCTACCAGGGCAGCTCGGGCGACGGCACCGGCGGCCTCAACCTGTACGCGCACCACCCCGAGCTCCAGATGGGGCCGATCAGCTTCCTGACGGCCGGCCTGTTCAACCCGTTCCCCGAGGCCACCGGGCAGTTCCTCGCCGCGGCGCTGATGTCCGCGCTCGGCCTGGTCATCGTGGTGCTGGCCGGCCGCAGCGCCGCCCACCACTTCCTGGGCACCGGCACCAACCACCAGCGGCTGCGGCAGCGCGTACTGATCGCCGGGCTGGCCTTCATCCCCATGTGGATCGAGGTCGCGGTCCGCTTCGGGCACCTCGACGACGTGCTGGCACTGTTCTTCACCGCCCTCGCGGTGCGCGCCGTCACCCGCGGCAGCCCCGCGCTGACCGGCGCCTGCCTGGCCCTGGCGATGGACTCCAAGCCGACCGCGCTGGCCTTCGTCCCGCTGCTGCTGGCGCTCCCGCGGGACAAGTGGCTGCGCGCGGCCCTGTGGTGCGCCGGGCTGGTCGCGCTCGCCTGGCTGCCGTTCTTCCTCGGCGACGCCCAGTCCTTCGCCGCCGCGAAGTTCACCATCCCCAACCATCCGGCGTCCGCGCTGCGCTGGCTGGGCGTCGCGGACCCGAAGACCCCCGGCTGGGACCGGCCCGCGCAGTTCGCCCTCGGGCTCGTCCTGGGCGCGATAGCCGTCTGGCGCGGCCGGTGGGCGGCGGTGGTCCTGCTGGGCGCCAACGCCCGGATCGTGCTGGACCCCAGCGTCTACACGTACTACACCGCGTCGGTGCTGCTGGGCACCCTGCTGTGGGACGTCATCGGCCAGCGCCGGCTGGTCCCGTGGTGGAGCTGGCTGGCGGTGATCGTCCTCTACGGCAGCGTCTTCGTCGTCCCGGACGACTCCGTCCGCGGGCTGATCCGGCTGGCGTTCGTCGCGGTCTCCACCGCGTACGTGCTGCTCTGGCCCGTACGGGAGCGGGGCGGGCGCGGCGGGCGGCGGGGACGGCGCAGGCCCCCCGCCCTTGCGGACGAGGGGCCTGCGGACCCTGACGAGGGCCCTGCACCGCCTGCGGACCAGGAGCCCGCGCGGACCGCGGGCCAGGGGCCGCTTCCCGGCGCCTGGACGCAGTCGCCGGCTACGCCGTGGGCAGGCCCGCCAGCTGCGCGGTGATCCGGACGATGTCCGCCTCCGCGGCTGCCAGCCGGCCGCGGATCTTCGCGACGACGGGCTCGGGCGCCTTGGCCAGGAACGCCTCGTTGCCGAGCTTCCCGGTGGCCTGCGCCTTCTCCTTCTCGGCGGCGGCCAGGTCCTTCGAGAGCCGCTTGCGCTCCGCCTCGACGTCGATCGCACCGGACAGGTCCAGGGCGACCGTCGCCCCCGCGACCGGCAGCGACGCGGTGGCGCTGAAGCCGTCACCGGCCGGCTGGAGCCGCAGCAGCGACCGCATCGCGGCCTCGTGCGCCGCCAGCGCCGTGCCGGACAGGTCCAGCTGGGCCGGGACCTTCTGGCCGGGCTGGAGGCCCTGGTCGGAGCGGAACCTGCGGACCTCGGTGACGATCTGCTGAACGGTCCCGATCTCCCGCTCGGCCGCCGCGTCCCGGAAGCCCGAGTCGTTCGGCCACTCGGCGATCACGACCGACTCACCGCCGGTCAGCGTCGTCCACAGCGTCTCGGTGACGAACGGCACGATCGGGTGCAGCAGCCGCAGCGTGACGTCCAGGACCTCGCCGAGCACCCGGCGGGAGGCGTCGGCGGCCGGGCCGCCCGCCATGAACGTCGTCTTGGACAGCTCGACGTACCAGTCGAAGACCTCGTCCCAGGCGAAGTGGAAGAGAGCGTCCGACAGCTTGGCGAACTGGTAGTCGTCGTAGTACGCGTCGACCTCGGCGACGACCGCGTTGAGCCGGGAGAGGATCCACCGGTCGGTCGCCGACAGCTGCTCGGCGGGCGGCAGTTCGCCCTCCACCGTCGCACCGTTCATCAGCGCGAAGCGGGTGGCGTTCCAGATCTTGTTGGCGAAGTTGCGGGACCCCTGGACCCAGTCCTCGCCGATCGGGACGTCGACACCGGGGTTGGCGCCGCGGGCGAGCGTGAACCGCACCGCATCCGACCCGTAGGTGTCCATCCAGTCCAGCGGATTGACCGCGTTCCCGAAGGACTTGGACATCTTCTTGCCGAACTGGTCGCGGACCATGCCGTGCAGCGCGATGGTGTGGAACGGCGGGGTGCCGTCCATCGCGTACAGCCCGAACATCATCATCCGGGCGACCCAGAAGAAGAGGATGTCGTAGCCGGTGACCATGACCGAGTTCGGGTAGAACTTCCCGACGCTCGGGGTCTGCTCGGGCCAGCCCAACGTGGAGAACGGCCACAGGCCCGACGAGAACCAGGTGTCGAGGACGTCGGTGTCCTGGTGCCAGCCCTCGCCGGTGGGCGCCTCGTCGTCCGGTCCGACGCAGACGACCTCGCCGTTCGGGCCGTACCAGACCGGAATGCGGTGACCCCACCACAACTGCCGGGAAATACACCAGTCGTGGAGATTGTCCACCCAGCCGAAGTACCGGGACTCCATCTCCTTCGGGTGGATCGCGACCTTGCCCTCGCGGACCGCGTCGCCGGCCGCCTTCGCCAGCGGGCCGACCTTGACCCACCACTGCATCGACAGCCGCGGCTCGATGGTGGTCTTGCAGCGCGAGCAGTGCCCGACGGAGTGGGTGTACGGGCGCTTCTCGGCGACGATCCGGCCCTCGGCGCGCAGCGCGCCGGCGATCGCCGACCGGGCCTCGAAGCGGTCCAGCCCCTGGAACGGGCCGTGCGCGGTGATCACGCCGCGCTCGTCGAGGACGGCCAGGTTCACCAGGCCGTGGCGGCGGCCGATCTCGAAGTCGTTCGGGTCGTGCGCCGGCGTGACCTTCACCGCACCCGTGCCGAACTCCGGGTCGACGTGCTCGTCCGCGACGACCGGGATGCGGCGGCCGGTCAGCGGCAACTCGATCTCGGTGCCGACGAGATGGGCGTACCGCTCGTCCTCGGGGTGGACGGCGACGGCGGTGTCGCCGAGCATCGTCTCGGCGCGGGTGGTGGCGACGACGATCGACGTGTCCCCGTCCCCGTACCGGATCGAGACCAGCTCGCCGTCGTCGTCCTGGTACTCCACCTCGATGTCCGAGATGGCGGTCAGGCAGCGCGGGCACCAGTTGATGATGCGCTCGGCGCGGTAGATCAGCTCGTCGTCGTAGAGCCGCTTGAAGATCGTCTGGACGGCCTTGGAGAGGCCCTCGTCCATCGTGAACCGCTCACGCGACCACGCAACGCCGTCGCCGAGCCGCCGCATCTGGCCCGAGATCTGGCCACCGGACTCGTTCTTCCACTGCCAGACCCGCTCGACGAACGCCTCGCGGCCCAGGTCGTGCCGCGAGACGCCCTCCTTCGCGAGCTCCCGCTCGACGACGTTCTGGGTGGCGATGCCCGCGTGGTCCATGCCCGGCTGCCACAGCGTCTCGTACCCCTGCATCCGCTTGCGGCGGGTGAGGGCGTCGATCAGCGTGTGCTCGAAGGCGTGGCCCAGGTGCAGCGAGCCGGTGACGTTCGGCGGGGGGATGACGATGGTGTACGGCGGCTTGTCGCTCTTCTCGTCCGCCTCGAAGTAGCCCCGCTCTACCCAGCGCTCGTACAGCGGGCCCTCTACATCGGCCGGCGTGTACTGAGTCGGCAGTTCGGGGACGCTGTGCTGGGGCTGCTGAGTGTTCTCGGTCACGACCGACAGTGTACGGGCGGGAATGTAGCGGCTTCGAATCGGTTTCGCCCCCGGGGCACCGGTTGTCGGCGGCGTACTACAGGATGTCGGCAGCGCATAAACACCATGCACGGAATTTCCGCGGCATCAGCAGTCACGAGGGGAACCGCTCCATGAGCTACAACCAGCCGCCTCCCGGCCCGTACGGGCAGCAGCCCCAGCAGCCGGGCCCCTACGGCCAGCCGCAGCCGCCCGCCCCGCAGCCCGGCTACGGCTATCCGCAGCAGGGCGGCCAGGTGCCTCCGCAGCAGGGCTACGGCTACCCCCAGCAGGGCGGCCAGGTCCCCCCGCAGCAGGGCTACGGCTACCCCCAGCAGGCCCCTCAGCAGCAGTACGCCCAGCCGCAGCAGCCCCCGTACGGCCAGCAGCCCCCGTACGGCGGCCAGCAGACCCCCTACGGGATGATCCCCGACACCCCGGAGACCGGCGGCGGCAACGGCAAGAAGATCGGCATCATCGTCGGCGCCGTCGCCGTCGTCGCGGCGATCGGTGTGGGCGCGTACTTCGTCTTCGGCTCGGGCGGCAACGTGAAGCCGTACACGATCTCGCTGGGCGACAGCCTGCTGAGCGGGCAGTTCCACAAGCAGCCGTCGAAGGACGACTCCCAGGACTTCACCAACAACAAGGACGCCCAGGCGCTCGGCATCACCAACAGCAAGGGCGTCACCGGCCTGTACAAGGACGGCAGCGGGCTCCAGATGAACGTGGTCGGCATCTACGGCAACATCGCCGACCCGCAGGGCGCCGTGACCAAGATGTTCGCCAAGGTCGACGAGAACTCGAAGCAGGACGCCACAAACCGCCAGGGGAAGATCGAGGACGTCACGCCCGTCACCGCGTTCTCCCCGAGCGACTTCGACGGCGCGGTCATGAAGTGCCGGACGCAGAAGATCACCGTCTCGGCGAGCGGCGTGAACGTGTCCGCCACCGCCTCCACCTGCATCTGGGGCGACAGCAGCGCCCTGGGCGTGGTCCAGATGATCGCCCTGCCGGACCCCAGGGGCGCCAGCTCGGCCACCACCCCGAGCGCCAAGGACCTCTCGGAGAAGACCGCCAAGGTCCGCAACGAGGTCCGCAAGGAGAAGTAGCCACACCCCAGAGCCTGAAGGTTCACGGCGCTCGATCGGGATTCCTTCCCTATCGAGCGCCTTTCGTTCGCGCTCGCACGAACCGGCGCATCGCGACAGAACTTTGACCAATACCCCACATACACGTGGCGAACGCGGGCGACCCGCTGTCACCTTCCCTCGACCGAAGATCAACAACGAGGGGGATGTCATGCGCAGAGCAATCCGTCGACTGGCCGCAACAACGGGAGTTCCGGTAGCGGCAGGTGCCCTTCCGATCGTCGCGACCGCACCGGCCTACGCCGATACCGCACAGTGCGCGGCCTACCTGTCCCACCTCGGATACAAAGTCGGGCCCAACGTGGTGAGCGCGTGCAAGTTGGTGGGCGAGGGCGGCTGGACCACGCGAAACAATGGCTGGCCCCTGTGTGACTCCATACCGACGGCGGCAGGCGTCAAGGGGAATCACGCAAGCAGGGCGTGCGATCCGGGCCTTGAGAACTGAACCGCTGATCCACATCGCCAACCAACAAGGACCGCCCGGCAGCAACTTCGCTGCCGGGCGGTCCTGTTGTACGTGGAGGGCGCGCGTTACGCGCTCTTCTCCTGGGGCTCGCCCGACTCGCCGCGGGTGCGCGGGACCAGGGTCGGGTTGACGTTGGAGTGCACCACGTCCTCGGTGATGACGACGCGGGCGACGTCCTTGCGGGACGGGATCTCGTACATCACCGCCTGGAGGACCTCCTCCATGATGGCGCGCAGACCGCGGGCGCCGGTGCCGCGGAGGATGGCCTGGTCGGCGATGGCCTCCAGGGCCGGGCGGTCGAAGTCCAGCTCCACGCCGTCGAGTTCGAAGAGCCGCTGGTACTGCTTGACCAGGGCGTTGCGCGGCTCCACCAGGATCTGGAGGAGCGCCTCGCGGTCGAGGTTGTGGACGGAGGTCAGGACGGGGAGGCGGCCGATGAACTCGGGGATCATGCCGAACTTCACCAGGTCCTCCGGCATGACCTCCTGGAGCCGGTCCTTGGACTCGATCTCCCGCTTGGAGCGGATGGTGGCGCCGAAGCCGATGCCCTTGGCGCCGGACCGGGCCTCGATGATCTTCTCCAGGCCGGCGAAGGCGCCGCCGACGATGAAGAGGACGTTGGTGGTGTCGATCTGGATGAATTCCTGGTGGGGGTGCTTCCGGCCGCCCTGCGGCGGGACCGAGGCGGTGGTGCCCTCCAGGATCTTCAGCAGGGCCTGCTGGACGCCCTCGCCGGAGACATCGCGGGTGATCGACGGGTTTTCGCTCTTCCGGGCGACCTTGTCGATCTCGTCGATGTAGATGATGCCGGTCTCGGCCTTCTTGATGTCGAAGTCCGCGGCCTGGATCAGCTTGAGGAGGATGTTCTCGACGTCCTCGCCGACATAGCCGGCCTCGGTCAGCGCGGTCGCGTCCGCGAACGCGAAGGGGACGTTGAGCATCCGGGCCAGGGTCTGCGCGAGCAGCGTCTTGCCGGAGCCGGTGGGGCCGAGCAGCAGGATGTTGGACTTGGCGAGCTCGATGCCCTCGTCGCCGCGGCCCGGGCCGTTCTCGCCCGCCTGCACCCGCTTGTAGTGGTTGTAGACGGCCACCGAGAGCGCCTTCTTGGCGGGCTCCTGGCCGACGACGTAACCGTTGAGGAACTCGTAGATCTCGCGGGGCTTGGGGAGTTCCTCCCAGCGCACCTCGGAGGTCTCGGCGAGCTCCTCCTCGATGATCTCGTTGCAGAGGTCGATGCACTCGTCGCAGATGTACACACCAGGCCCCGCGATGAGCTTCTTCACCTGCTTCTGGCTCTTTCCGCAGAACGAGCACTTGAGCAGGTCTCCGCCGTCACCGATGCGTGCCACGAGGTGAATCCCCTTCGCCTGGGATCCGCATTGCTCCGCGGACCCGGGTGCTTGCCTATCGACGGTACCTTGCCGGGCCCCCCGTACGGGCCCCCCTTGGACCGACTCGGTTCACTCGGTCCAAGGGGGCAACACTCCGGCGCATTTCGCGAAGATCGCGATCAGACGGAGACGGAGGTCTTCCGCGTCGAGACGATCTGGTCGACGAGACCGTACGCCAGGGACTCCTCGGCGGTCAGGATCTTGTCGCGCTCGATGTCCTCGCGGATCTTCTCGATCGGCGTGGACGAGTGCTTGGCCAGCATCTCCTCCAGCTGCGTGCGCATCCGCTGGATCTCGCGAGCGGCGATCTCCAGGTCGGAGACCTGACCGCGGCCGGTCTCGCTGAAGGGCTGGTGGATCAGGACCCGGGCGTTGGGCAGCGCCATGCGCTTGCCCGGGGTGCCGGCCGCCAGCAGCACGGCCGCGGCGGAGGCCGCCTGGCCCATGCAGACCGTCTGGATGTCGGGCTTGACGAACTGCATCGTGTCGTAGATCGCCGTCAGCGCCGTGAAGGAGCCACCGGGGCTGTTGATGTAGACCGAGATGTCACGGTCCGGGTCCATCGACTCCAGGCACAGCAGCTGCGCCATGACGTCGTTGGCGGAGGCGTCATCGATCTGCACCCCGAGGAAGATCACCCGCTCCTCGAAGAGCTTCGCGTACGGGTCGTACTCGCGCACGCCCTGCGAGGTGCGCTCGACGAAGCGCGGGACGATATAGCGGGACTCGGCGGTCATGCCGGAGAACTCGGCCTGAGTACGCTCGTAGAGGCCGCTTCCGGGGAAGTTGTTCATCTGGAGGTTCACCGTCCTGGTGGCGAAATGGGGCTGGGGGTCGACTGCGGGACGTGGGCCGGGGCTCAGGCCCCGGTGCCGCCCCCGCCCGGAACGCCGGCAGCGGAGGGCATGACGTCGTCGATGAGGCCGTACGCCTTGGCCTCCTCGGCGCTGAACCAGCGGTCGCGGTCGGCGTCCTTGGTCCACTGCTCCAGCGTCTGGCCGGTGTGGTGGGCGGAGAGCTCGCCCAGGCGCTTCTTCGTGCGCAGCAGCTGCTCGGCGTGGATCTTGATGTCCGAGGCCGAACCCGCCAGGCCGGCGGAGGGCTGGTGGATCAGGATCTCGGCGTTCGGCAGCGCGAAGCGCTTGCCCGGGGTGCCGGCGCTCAGCAGGAACTGGCCCATCGAAGCGGCGAGGCCCATGGCGATGGTGACCACGTCGTTCTTGATGTACTGCATGGTGTCGTAGATCGCCATGCCCGCCGTGACCGAGCCACCCGGAGAGTTGATGTAGAGGTAGATGTCCTTGTCCGGATCAGCGGCCAGGAGAAGCAGCTGCGCCGTGATCTTGTTGGCGATGTCGTCGTCGACCGGCTGGCCGAGGAAGATGATCCGCTCGCCGAGCAGCCGGTTGTAGACCTGGTCGCCGAGGCCACCGAAGGTCGGCTCAGCGGCGGCGGAAGGCATCGGGATCGTCACGTGTCCACCTGCTCGTTGTCGGACGGCTCGCGACCGTCTCAGCGTCGTCTTCTGGGGCGCGGGGACCGGCGCCGTGTCGTGCGCCCGGCGCGCGTTCAGAAACTCCCCTGCCCTCGTATCTACGGACCCTAACGCGCAGGTCGGACAACGCCATCCCGCAGCGAGAACTGTTCGCTGTGAGCGCAGGCTCACAGACCGGGATGACGTACGGGCCCGAACACGCGCACGTGCGTGTTCGGGCCCGTACTCAGAGCTCGGAGAGCCTGGGGAATCCCGGGACGGCCGGGGCTCAGCCCTCGGACTTCTCCTCGTCCTCGGCCTTCACCTCGGTGCCCTCGGCCTCGGCGACGACGGCCTCGGCGACCTCGGCCTCCTCCTCGTCCTCAAGGTCGATGACCTGGCCGTTGGTGTCCTTGACCGTGGCGGCCTCGACGACGACCGCGAGCGCCTTGCCGCGGGCGACCTCGCCGACCAGCATCGGGACCTGGCCGCCCTCGACGACCGCCTGGGCGAACTGGTCGGGGGACATGCCGGAGGACTGGGCGCGGCGCATGAGGTGCTCGGTGAGCTCCTCCTGGCTGACGTTCAGCTTCTCCTTGTTGACCAGCTCGTCCAGGATGAACTGGGTCTTGATGCCCTTCTCGGCCTGCTCCTTGGTCTCGGCGTCGAACTCCTCCTCGGTCTTGCCCTGGATCTCCAGGTACTTCGCGAGGTCGAGGCCCATCTGGCCGAGCTGGTGGTGCTCCAGGTTGTGCTTGCGGGTCTGGATCTCGTCCGCGAGCAGCTTCTCGGGGATCGGCACCTCGACGAGGCCGAGCAGCGCGTCCAGGACCTTCTCCTGCGCCTGGGTGGCCTGGTCGTACTTCTTCATCTGCTCAAGGCGCTTGCGGCTGTCCGCGCGCAGGTCCTCAAGGGTGTCGAACTCGCTGGCCAGCTGCGCGAAGTCGTCGTCCAGCCCGGGCAGTTCACGGGACTTGACCTCGGTGACGTCGACCTTGACCTCCGCCTCCTTGCCCTCGGCGGAGCCGCCCTTGAGCTCGGAGGTGAAGGTGGCGCTGCCGCCGGCCTCCAGGCCCTTGACGGCCTCGTCGATGCCGTCGAGGAGCTCGCCGGAGCCGACGGTGTACGTGACGCCCTTGGCGACGCCGTCCTCCAGGACCTCGCCGTCGACCTTGGCCTCCAGGTCGACGGTCAGCACGTCGCCGTCCTGGGCGGCGCGCTCGGCCGGGGTGGTGGTGGCGAAGCGCTCGCGCAGCTGCTCGACGGACTTGTCGACGTCCTCGTCCGACACCTCGACGGCGTCGACCTCGACCTCGATGCCGGAGTAGTCCGGGATCTCCAGGGCGGGGCGGATGTCGACCTCGGCGGTGAAGGCCAGCAGCTCGTTGTCCTTGAGCTCGGTGATGTCGACCTCGGGCTGTCCGAGGACGTTCAGCTCAGCCTCGTTGACCGCTTCGGTGTAGAACTTCGGGAGTGCGTCGTTGACGGCCTCTTCGAGCACGGCGCCGCGACCGAACCGCTGGTCGATGACGCGAGCCGGGATCTTGCCCCGGCGGAAGCCCTTCACCGTGACCTGCTGGTTGATCTTCTTGTACGCCGCGTCGAGGCTGGCCTTGAGCTCCTCGAAGGGCACCTCGACAGTGAGCCGAACCCGAGTCGGGTTCAGGGTCTCCACGGCGCTCTTCACGGTTCGGTCTCCTTGGGGCTGACTTCTGGGGTTTTGCCTGAGATCTTCCGGTCCCGGCAGATCCGGGCCCGGACGATCGCGCCCGGTACAAAGACACACGGGCACGCAGCTTGCATAGTAACCGCAAGGAGGAGGGCGCCCACAACGCGATCACGGCGATCGCGGACGGCCACTCATGCCGTCTCCGCCGTGCCCGGCGGGAACCAACTGGTCGGGGTGGCCGGATTCGAACCGACGACCTTCCGCTCCCAAAGCGGACGCGCTACCAAGCTGCGCCACACCCCGTCGGTGCGACACGTAGGGTACATGGCCGCGGACTCTGCGGCAGCCAATTATCGGAAGCGCGATGCGGTGTGCGGCGGACCGCCCTCACCCGCTACGATGCACAGCGTGCCGTGGTCCTGCGACCGCCGGCGCTCGCGGGCGTAGCTCAATGGTAGAGCCCCAGTCTTCCAAACTGGCTACGCGGGTTCGATTCCCGTCGCCCGCTCCGAAACGGCCCGGGGCCGGATCGCGGACTTTCCCGATCCGGCCCCGGGCCGTTTTTGTCGTCGGCCGCCGCGAGGTGCGTCACTTCTCCGTGTCCGTCACTTCTCCCGCCGAACTCTCTGCCGCCGGAATTCCGGATTCGCCACGGTGTGTGCGCACCGCAAAACGGTGACGCGGCCGGCCGAAAGAGACGCGGTGCGAACGAGAGCGGTCCGAACACGGCGAATTCGACCGTGGAACAGTGCAACCCGAGGCACAATTACTGCGGCAGGCAGTGACCTCCGACGGGTTTTACCGGCGCGCCGCCCGAAGGCTGCGCGCCGGGGTGAATTGGGGAATGCGACGCGGCGCGCGCGGCGCCGGGGAATGTCAGCCCGGGTGCGGAATCGGGCGCGCGGACTGCGACGCCGCGCCGGAATCCGGAATGTGCGGCAGGTGTCGGGGGTCGGGGGTCGGGGGTCGGGGGTCGGGGGTCGGGGGTCGGGCAGCATCCGGTATCGCGCCGACAGGGAGAGGTCATAGCGCGACTCCGGCTCTTGACGGATGGAGTTGAATCAGCAGGGAACCTCTACCGATGCCCGTGCTTCACCTTCACCCGCGAATAACAGGTCCCAGGCAGGCGCGACGGCGCGGCTCGGCAGTACGTAAAACCCAACGGCTTCCGCGC
Organism: Streptomyces albospinus; assembly: GCF_014648695.1. Classification (GTDB taxonomy): domain Bacteria; phylum Actinomycetota; class Actinomycetes; order Streptomycetales; family Streptomycetaceae; genus Streptomyces; species Streptomyces albospinus. Next base: position 254,611 of record NZ_BMRP01000005.1, on the reverse strand, counting down.
CCGCAGCACGGACGCTCCGACTCCCGCCGATAGCGGAACCAGTTATCGCTTCGCCGACCGGAGGACATTTCCCCGGGAGGGGGTCGCCGGATCATTCTTCGCCCGGGAGAACCGCGGCGGCACTACGGCAGTACGGTGCTGGGCACACTCATGCCGAAACGGCCTGCACCGCGCGGAAATGGGAAAATGCCGGCCCAGTGGACACCCGCTTTCCCCTTTGCCGGCGGGGTACTTGTGCCATTCGGGCGGTTGGCTAGGGTGCAGCCATGGAGATCTGGATCAACCCCGCCTGTTCCAAGTGCCGTTCCGCCGTACAGCTCCTCGACGCGGAGGGGGCGGAGTACACCGTGCGACGGTATCTCGAAGAACCGCCGAGCGCCCAGGAGTTGCGGGAAGTGCTGGAGCGGCTGCTGCTGGAGCCGTGGGACATCACCCGCACCCAGGAGGCCGAGGCGAAGGAACTCGGCCTGAAGGACTGGGGCCGTACGGCGGACGACCGTGAGCGGTGGATCGAGGCGCTGGCGGCGCACCCCCGGTTGATTCAGCGGCCGATCATCACCGCCGACGACGGGTCGGCGCTGGTGGGCCGCAGCGAGGATGCCGTGCGGGACGCGCTGGGGCGGACCGGGGGTGGACAGACCCCCTGAGCCCGGCCCGCGGACCGGCCTAGAACGTGATGTGGTTGATGGTCTGCGCGATGGAGGTCAGGAACCGGTTGATCGACGGCGCCATCCCCGTGGAGGCGAGGAAGAAGCCGAAGAGTATGGCGACGAGCGCCGGGCCCGCCTTGATCGACTTCTGTCTGATCAGCACGACGAGGATGATCCCCAGCATCAGGACAACTGACAGCGAAAGAGCCACAACTGATCACACCCTCGGTCGGAACGCCTCACCGGCCCTGGGGCATGCCGCGCACACCCCCGACACCCATCGTGCCATCAACTCCTTTCCCATCGCAGGCGGGTGACGAATCTTCGGCCAACGCTTTGCCCGATTCATGGGGTTGGCGTGAAGTGGGGTGAGTATGGGGTTGTGGGCTGATGTCCGGATGGTGAAGACGGGACGACGCCCGGCCGGCCGGAAGGGGCGGAACTCCGCTCCGTGAGCGCCGCCATCCGGGCGGCGATCCGGTCGGCCGGGGCGCCCTCCAGGCGGTCGGCGAGGGCGCCGTCCGCGAGAAGGAGGACCTGGTCGGCCCAGGCGGCGGCGACCGGGTCGTGGGTGACCATGACGACGGTGGTGCCGAGGGCGTCGACGGCGTGCCGCAGGACGGCCAGGACCTCGGCCGCGGTCGCGGCGTCCAGGGCGCCGGTCGGCTCGTCGGCGAAGATCACGTCGGGCTCGGTGACCAGGGCCCGGGCGATCGCCACCCGCTGCTGCTGCCCCCCGGAGAGCTGACCGGGGCGGCGCCGGGCGTGGTCGCGCAGGCCGACGCGGGCCAGGACGTCGGCCGCCCGCCCGCGGTCCGGGCGCTTTCCGGCCAGCCGCAGCGGCAGCAGGACGTTCTGCTCGACGGTGAGCGCGGGCAGCAGGTTGAACGCCTGGAAGACGAAGCCCAGTCGGCTGCGGCGCAGTGCGGTGAGGCGGCCCTCGCGGAGCCGGGTGAGCTCCGTACCGGCGAGGCGGACGGAGCCGGCGGTGGGGCGGTCGAGGCCGGCCGCGCACTGGAGGAAGGTGGACTTCCCCGAGCCCGAGGGGCCCATCACGGCGGTGAACGAGCCGTGCGGCAGCGCCAGATCCATCCCGCGCAGGGCGTGCACGGCGCCGGTGCCGCGGCCGTACCGGCGGCGCACCCCGCGTAGTTCGACGGCGTATCCACCACTCATTCCGTACTCCCCGTTCCCTGTGGCCGGCCGGCCCGTCGGAGGGCCGGTCGCTGCGTTCACGGTAGGGAGCGGGCGCCTTTTCCGGCCATGGGGAGGGCCGCCGGACACGTCGGGGGAAAACCCCACCGGGGGGACGCGGGGAGGGCGCCGCGGACCGGCCGCGAGCGCCGTACCAATCGTTTGGTAATCTAAGTATTGACGATATCTTGATGATCTCTTGACTCCTTGCTCCCCTGACCCACTGCCGCCGGAGCACGCGGCCACCGGTCGGAGCACCTGACGACCAGGAGGAACGGGCCCATCGGACACGCAGACACCCTGATCGCCATGGGCGGCGCCTTTCTCGCCGCCGCCGTCCTCGCCCGCCTCGGCGGCCGGATCGGCCTCCCCACCATCCCCCTGTTCATCCTGGCCGGAATACTGCTCGGCCCGCACACCCCCGGCATCGTGCTGGTCGCCGACCCGCACGACCTGGAGATGCTCTCCCTCCTCGGCCTGGTGCTGCTGCTCTTCTACCTGGGCCTGGAATTCCATGTGGACGACCTGAAGGCGGGCGGGCGCAACATGGCGCTGGCCGGCGGCGCCTATCTGACGCTGAACGTCGGCGCCGGGCTCGGCTTCGGCTTCGCGCTCGGCTGGGGCACCGCCGAGGCACTGGTGCTCGCCGGGGTGCTGGGCATCTCCTCGTCGGCCATCGTCACCAAGGTGCTGGTCGACAATCGCCGGGTACGTCCTGATCCTGGCCGTCCTCGGCCCGCTGGCCGCCGGCCGGTCCGGGCTGCCGGCCCGCGTCCTGCCGGGCGGGCGAACGGGCAGCCGTACGGAACCGGAGGCGCCGAACTGCCCTACGCGTCCCGGCAGATCAGCAGCAGCGCCCGGTCGTCGTTGACGTCCTTGGCGACGGCCTCGATGAGATGCCAGGCGGCGCCCGCGAATCCGCCGTGCACATAGCGCTCCGCCTCGCCGGTCAGCCGGTCGATGCCCTCGGCGATATCGCGGTCGGCGGCCTCCACCAGGCCGTCGGTGAACATCATCAGCACGTCGCCGGGCCGCAGCGTCCCCTTGACCGGGTCGAACTGGGCGCCGTCGTAGACCCCGAGCAGCGGCCCCTCCCCCGCCTTCTCCTCCCAGCGGCCGGTGCCCGCGCTGAGCTGGAGGGCGGGGAGATGGCCCGCGGAGAGGAGTTCGTAGTCCCCGGACTCCAGGTCGAGGACGAGGTGGATGGAGGTGGCGAACCCCTCGTCCCAGTCCTGCCGCAGGAGGTAGCCGTTGGCGGCGGGCAGGAACCCGTGCGGCGGGAGGGAGCCGAGCAGCCCGCCGAAGGCGCCGGAGAGGAGCAGCGCGCGGGACGCCGCGTCCATCCCCTTGCCGGAGACGTCGGTGAGCACGACTTCGAGGATGTTGCCGCCCTGGGTGCGGGAAGCCACCACGAAGTCGCCGGAGAAGGACTGGCCGCCGGCCGGGCGGAGCGCCATCTCGTGGTGCCAGCCCGTGGGCAGCTTCGGCAACGCGCTCTGGATCCGGATCCGTTCGCGCAGGTCGAAGAGCATGGTGCCGCCGCGCCGCCAGGGCACCCCGACCCGGCTGCGGAACTGCGCGATCAACAGCCCGAAGAGGCCGACCGCGGCGACGACCAGGACCGTGCCGGGGGTGATCCGGTCGGGCCCCTCGTCGTACGGGCCGAACAGCGCGGCCTCGACGATCAGCGCGGAGGCGGAAGCGGCGTACAGGACAAGGAGGTTGGCCGGCCGCAGCAGCAGTCCGCCGGCGATGATCGGGAGGACCAGCGCGGTGGGCGCGAACCACTCGGAGTGCCAGAGGGTGCCGGCGGCGATGGCGGGTATGGCGGCGAGCAGGGCGACCAGGGCGAGCCAGTCGGAGCCGTCGCCGCGGAAGTAGTCGACACCGGCCTTGCGCACGCCGATACGGGCCCGGAGCAGACGTCTGCGCATCCGGGCCGTCAGGGTTTCCGCTCCCGGGCCGCGTGTCATTGCTCTGGGACCTTATCCACCCGTTCGGCGGTGCGTCGATTCGCCGCACGTCACCCAGGGGAATTGCCGGGAAATCGCGTTCGAAATGCGGTCGCGCGGCCGGAGAGCGGCCTGCTAGGCATGGCGTATGACAACAGAGTTGCAGCCGCTGCGATGGGCCGAGTGGGATGCCTGGTTCGACACACTGGACGTGGCTTTCGGCGGGGTTGCGGACGCTCCGGAGCGGCGTGCGTGGTGGCGCGAGGTCACCGAGATCGACCGCATGCTGGCGGTCCGGGACGGTGCGGACACCGTCGCCACCGGCGGCGCCTTCTCGTTCGGACTAACGGTGCCGGGCGGCGTGGAGTTGCCCGTCGCCGGGGTCACGGCCGTCAGCGTGCTGCCCACGCACCGCCGGCGCGGGGTGCTGCGCTCGATGATGCGGCACCAGCTGACCGACGTTCATGAGCGCGGTGAGGCACTGGCGGTGCTGACCGCCTCGGAGCCGGCGATCTACGGGCGCTTCGGCTACGGCGTGGCCACGCAGGGGCTGGCGATGACGGTGGACACGGTGCGGCTGGCCGCCCCGGATCTGCCCGGCGTGGACGGCGTGCGGCTGCGGCTGGCGGACCCGGTGGCCACGGTGCCGGACTGCGAGCGGGTCTACGCCCAACTGGTCCCGGACCGGCCGGGGATGCTCGCCCGGCGGCCCGGCTGGGAGCGGCAGGGGGTGCTCGACCCGGAGAGCGAGCGGGACGGGGCCGGGATGCTCCAGTGCGTGCTGGCCGAGGTGGACGGCGAGGTGCGGGGATACGCCCGGTACGCCGTCACGCCGGAGTGGGACCGCAGCGGGCCGCACGGGCAGGTGAACGTACGGCAGGTCGAGGCGCTGGACACGGTGGTCTACGCGGCGCTGTGGCGCTATCTGTTCGGGATCGACCTGACCGCGTCGGTGGCGGTGCGCGGCCGGCCGGTCGACGACCCGCTGCCGCATCTGGTGGCGGACCAGCGGCGCTGCCAACTGGGGTTGCAGGAGGCGCTGTTCATCCGGCCGGTGGACGTGGGGGCCGCGCTGGCGGCACGCATGTACCGGACGCCGGTGGAGGTGGTGCTGGAGGTCGCGGACGACTTCTGCCCGTGGAACGCGGGGCGCTGGCGGCTGTCCGGGGACGAGAAGGGCGCCGCCTGCGAGCGGACCTCGGACCCGGCCGATCTCGCGCTGTCCGTAAGGGAGTTGGGCTCAGCCTATCTGGGCGGCTTCTCGCTGGCGGCGCTGGCCGGGGCCGGCCGGGTGCGGGAGCTGCGGCCGGGGGCGCTGGCGGCGGCGACCCTCGCGTTCGGCTCGGACGTGGCGCCCTGGCTGCCGCACGGGTTCTAGCCGTACGGCCGTAGGGCGTGCCCCGCGGCCCCCGGCGCGCCCTACGGCCGGCGGGCCGTGGCCGGCTGGCAGCCCGGGCACCAGAAGAGGTTGCGGGCGGCGAGGTCGGCGGTGCGGATCTCGCTGTCGCAGATGTGGCAGTGGTCGGCGGCCCGGCGGTAGACGTACACCTCGCCGCCGTGGTCGTCGACGCGCGGCGGGCGCCCCATGGCCTCGGGCAGGTGCTCGGGGCGGACGGTGTCGATCCGGTTGTGCCGGACGCCCTCGCGCATCAGCGACACCAAATCGGCCCAGATCGCGTCCCATTGGGCGCGGGTGAGGTCGCGGCCGGGGAGGTAGGGGTCGATGCCCTGCCGGAAGAGGACCTCGGCGCGGTAGACGTTGCCGACGCCGGCGATCACCTTCTGGTCGAGGAGCAGCGCCGCGACGGTGGTGCGGCTGCGGGCGATCCGCTGCCAGGCGCGGGCGCCGTCGTCGTCGGGGCGCAGCGGGTCGGGGCCGAGCCGGGCGTGTATCGCCTGCTTCTCGGCGTCGGTGATCAGGGCGCAGGTGGTGGGGCCGCGCAGATCGGCGTGGTGGCCGGTGCCGACCAGCCGCAGCCGGACGGTGTCGGTGGGCGGCGGGGCCGGCGCGCCGCCGAAGCCGAGCTTGCCGAAGAGGCCGAGGTGGATGTGGACCCAGCGGTCCGGGCCGAAACCGAGGAAGAGGTGCTTGCCGTGCGCCTCGGCGGTGTCCATGACCTGACCGTCGATCAGCGCCGCGCCGGCCGCGAACTTCCCCTGCGGGCTGCTCGCCCGGACCGCTCGGCCCTCGAAGCGGTCCCGGTGGTCCAGCGCGAGGCGGTGGATGGTGTGCCCCTCGGGCATCGGGTCGTCCTCCAGTGGGCACGCCCGCTGCCCCCGGCGGGCAGCGGGCAGCGCGGCGTCAGCCGCTCCGGTGATTGGGGCCTCCCCTGCTCGAGCGGATTCGAGAGCTTGGGGAACGGTGCTCGCACCGGAGGGCGGCGGGGTGCGGCGGTCAGTCCTGCTGCGGGTGGTGGGCCGGGATCGGGGGGAGCTCGCCGGTGGTCTCGTAGGCGGCGAGCATCTCGATCCGGCGGGTGTGCCGCTCCTCGTCGGAGTACGGGGTGGCGAGGAAGACCTCGATGAACCGGGTCGCCTCCTCGACGGTGTGCATCCGGCCGCCGACCGAGATGACGTTGGCGTTGTTGTGCTCCCGGCCGAGCTTGGCGGTCTCCTCGCTCCAGGCCAGTGCGGCGCGTACGCCCTTGACCTTGTTGGCGGCGATCTGCTCGCCGTTGCCGGAGCCGCCGATCACGATGCCGAGGCTCTCCGGGTCGGCGGCGGTGCGCTCCGCGGCGCGCAGGCAGAACGGGGGGTAGTCGTCCTGGGCGTCGTAGATGTGCGGGCCGCAGTCGACGGGCTCGTGGCCGTGGGCCTTGAGCCAGTCGACGAGGTGGTTCTTGAGGTCGAAACCTGCATGGTCGGAGCCGATGTACACGCGCATGGCACGAGTGTGGCATGGCGTACCGGGGGTAGGGGCCACCGGGGCTTTGTGCCGCCGCCGGAGACTCCGTACAACTCGGCGGTAACCATAATGATCCGGATTCGGCTCTTCCCAACGGACGTTCACCACGTTGTCATGTCTGGGTTCCACACACAGAACCAGAGAAGGACGGTGCTCATGGGCGCGCACCTTCCCCCGAGCTCTGAAGGAGCAGGGGGCACCCCCACCACCCACGCGGTCGCCGCCGCCGGCGAACCCGGCGGCGGAGCCGTCGGGGGGCAGTCGGGCGGCGGACTGCAAGCAGGACTCAAGAACCGCCATCTGTCGATGATCGCCATCGGCGGGGTCATCGGCGCCGGTCTGTTCGTCGGCTCCGGGGCGGGGATCAAGGCCGCCGGGCCGGGCATCCTCCTCTCCTACGCGCTGACCGGCCTGCTGGTGGTGCTGGTGATGCGGATGCTGGGCGAGATGGCCGCGGCCTCGCCGACCTCCGGGTCGTTCTCGGCGTACGCGGACCGGGCGCTGGGGCGCTGGGCGGGTTTCACGATCGGCTGGCTGTACTGGTTCTTCTGGTCGGTGGTGCTGGCCGTGGAGGCGACCGCGGCGGCGTCGATCCTGACCGGCTGGGTCCCGGCGGTCCCGCAGTGGGCCTGGGCGCTGCTGGTGATGATCGTGCTGACCGGTACGAACCTGGTGTCGGTGGGTTCGTTCGGCGAGTTCGAGTTCTGGTTCGCCGGGATCAAGGTCGTGGCGATCGTGATCTTCATCGTGGTCGGCGCGCTGGCGATATTCGGGCTGCCGCCGGGCCATCACGCGGTGGGCACAACCAATCTGACCGGGCACGGCGGCTTCCTGCCGAAGGGGCCGGGCGCGATCCTCTCCGGCATGCTGCTGGTGGTCTTCTCCTTCATGGGCAGCGAGATCGTGACGCTGGCGGCGAGCGAGTCGCCGAACCCGGTGGTGGCCGTCCGCAAGGCCGTCAACAGCGTCATCTGGCGGATCGCGCTGTTCTACATCGGCTCGATCACGGTGATCGTGACGCTGCTGCCCTGGGACGACCCGGGGGTGGCCAAGAGCCCGTACGTGGCGGTGCTGAAGTCGCTGGACATCCCGTACGCGGACGTCGTGATGGACGTGGTCGTGCTGACCGCGGTGCTGTCCTGTCTGAACTCCGGGCTCTACACGGCGTCCCGGATGGCGTACTCGCTCGGTGAGCGCGGCGACGCGCCGAAGTCGTTCACGACGGTCAACAAGGGCGGTGTGCCGGCGGTGGCGATCTGGGCGTCGGTGGCCTTCGGCTTCATCGCGACGATCTTCAGCTACACCTCGAAGGACACCGTCTTCCAGTTCCTGCTGAACTCGTCCGGCGCGGTGGCGCTGTTCGTCTGGCTGGTCATCTGCTTCTCGCAGCTGCGGATGCGCCGGACGGTCGAGCGGGAGGCGCCGGAGCGGCTGACGGTGCGGATGTGGCTGTACCCGTGGCTGACCTACGCCACGATCGCGCTGATCGTCTTCGTCATCGGCTACATGTTCTACGACAAGGACGGCCGGGAGCAGATGGTGCTGTCGGTGGTGGCGGCCGTGGTGGTGCTGGCGGTCGGGCTGGCCCTGGACCGGCGGCGGCCCCGCGGGCACGAGGCCGTGGCGGCCGAGGCGACGGCGGAGGCGACGGAGGGCGCGTAGCCCCCGTCCGCGGACGACGGCGGGGCCCGCACCGTTTCCCACGGTGCGGGCCCCGCCCTGTCATGTCGGATTCCTCGACGACGAGTTGACGAGTTGACGACGAGTTGCGGAATCCCGAACGCGGCGTCAGGCGCGGCGGCCGGCCAGCTTCCAGGCGGCCGGCAGGGCGCCCATGGCCAGGGCGATCTTGAGGGCGTCGCCGAGGAGGAACGGCACCATGCCGACGGCGACGGCCTTGCCGAGGGGCATCCCCGTGCTGAGGGCGAGGAAGGGGACGCCGATCGCGTAGATCAGGGCGTTGCCCGCGGCCATGGTGGCGGCGGTGCGCAGCACCCCGCGGTCGCCGCCGCGGCGGGCCAGCGCGCCGACGGCGGTGGCGGCGAGCAGCATGCCGAGGACGTAGCCGAAGGTGGCGCCGCCGGCACCCGAGGCGCCGCCCGCGAACCAGGGCATCCCGGCGACGCCCGCGATGGCGTACAGCGCGAGCGAGAGCAGACCGCGGCCGGCCCCGAGGGAGGCGCCGACCAGGAGGGCGGCGAAGGTCTGGCCGGTGACCGGGACCGGGGAGCCGGGGATCGGCACGGCGATCTGGGCCGCGACACCGGTGAGGGCCGCGCCGCCGATGACCAGCGCGGCGTCGCGGACGCGGGCGCGGGTGGCGGTGGCGGCCGGCAGCAGGTCGGCGAGGACGGCACCGGGGTTGAGGGCGGGTGCTGCTGTGCTCATCGGTACTCCGCGGGGTGAGAGGGATGCGGGAGGGTCGGGACCAGATGACGTTAGTCGAGCGGGCCGTTGGCGATCATCGTGTGGCACCGACAAAGCCGTACCGGCCCGCTTGGAGAGTTCCGAACAACCGCCAGGATGCCCGGCGTTGCCGCATCGCGGGGTGTCTTCGCAGGTCACGTGATGCTCGTCACGGCCGGGGCGGTCGACGGGCGCCGGTTTTGTGGTAGCGCGGGGTGGGCGGCGACACTGGGCGACGACCCGCGGTGACCTGTGGAGTTCCCCCAAAGCCGTCGGCGGCCCGGCCGCCCTGTCGCGAGAGTACGCACCATGCACGACGCACCGCCTCCGGTCGGGAGAGAGCCGCTGTCCGCCGGGCTCAAGCAGCGCCATCTGACGATGCTGGGACTGGGCGGGGTGATCGGCGCGGGGCTGTTCGTGGGCTCCGGGGCGGGGATCTCGGTGGCCGGGCCGGGGATCGTGCTGTCGTATCTGATCGCGGGTGCGCTGGCGATGCTGATCATGCGGATGCTCGGGGAGATGTCGGCGGCGATGCCGGCGTCGGGGGCGTTCTCGGTGCACGCGGAGCGGGCGCTGGGGCGCTGGGCCGGCTTCAGCGTCGGGTGGCTGTACTGGTTCCTGCTGGTGGTGGTGCTCGCCGTCGAGGCCACCGGGGCGGCGCAGATCGCGCACGGCTGGCTGCCGGCGGTGCCGCAGTGGGGCTGGGTGCTGCTCTTCATGATCGTCTTCACCGTCGCCAACCTGGCCGCGGTGAAGAACTTCGGGGAGTTCGAGTTCTGGTTCGCGGCGCTGAAGGTCGCCGCGATCGTGCTGTTCCTGGCGCTGAGCCTGCTGGCGGTCTTCGGGGTGCTGCCGGACACGGAGCCGGTCGGGCTGGCCAACCTCACCGGGCAGGGCGGCTTCCTGCCGCACGGCTGGGGCGGGGTGGTCTCCGGCGTCCTCGCGGTGGTCTTCGCCTTCGGCGGGCTGGAGGTGGTCACCATCGCGGCGGCCGAGTCGGACGACCCGGCGCGCGCGGTGGGCCGGGCGGTGCGCAGCGCGGTGTGGCGGATCCTCTTCTTCTACGTGGGGTCGATGCTGGTCATCGTGACCGTGCTGCCCTGGTCGTCGATGCGGCCGGGCACGAGCCCGTACGTGATGGTGCTCGACCACATCGGGGTGCCGGGCGCCGGGCAGATCATGAACATCGTGGTGTTCGTGGCGCTGCTGTCGGCGCTGAACGCCAATCTCTACGGTTCGTCGCGGATGGTGTTCTCGCTGGCCGAGCGCGGTGAGGCGCCGCGCGGGCTGCTGAAGGTGTCGGGCGGAGGGGTGCCGCGGCGGGCGGTTCTGGCCTCGGTGGCGTTCGGCTTCGTCTCCGTGCTGCTGAATCTCAAGTGGCCGGATTCCGTCTTCCTCTACATGCTCAACGCGGTCGGTGCGGTGCTGCTGTTCGTCTGGGGGCTGATCGCCGTGTCCCAGCTCCGGCTGCGACCGCGGATCGAGCGGGAGGCGCCGGAGAAGCTCGCGCTGCGGATGTGGGCGTTCCCCTATCTGACGTGGCTGGCGCTGGCGGCGATGGCGGGCGTGATCGTGCTGATGCTCACCGACGACACGACCCGGCCGCAGCTGCTGTGGTCGGCCGGGGCGACCGCGGCGGTGCTGGTGGTGGCCGGTGCACGGGAGTTGCGGGACCGCCGCGTACGGGACTGAGCCGCCGGCGTGCGGGCCGCCGCCGCGCACCCCGGGGCGCGCTTGCGGTGGACTCGGGCACCTATGAGACACACCTCACATTCATCGCATTCGACGATGCATCAGGCACGCACGGTCACGATCGCGTCTGAATACCGAACAATCGCTGCATACCTGTTGCCCTGAGCGGACACCGGCACTCAAACTGGGCCAGCTTTGCCGAGGACCCCGGAGTTGAGCCGTCCGCGGCCCCGGGAGACCGCAGTTTCGCCCGCTCCGCATCTCACCTACTGGGACAGGTACGACATGAATCGGACACCCTCGTCCGCCGCGGCCAGCCGCGAGCAGACCGACGCGGTCCAGGGCGCCGGCCAGGACGGCGGCTCGCTGTCGAACGGCCTCAAGCAGCGCCACCTTTCGATGATCGCCCTCGGCGGGGTGATCGGAGCCGGACTGTTCGTCGGCTCCCGCGAGGGCATCGCGGCGGCCGGCCCGTCCATCGTGCTGGCGTACGCCGTCTCGGGCGCGCTGGTCATGCTGATCATGCGGATGCTGGGCGAGATGGCCGCGGCCAATCCGGCGTCCGGCTCCTTCTCGGTGCACGCCGAGCGCTCCATAGGCTCGTGGGCCGGCTTCACCGTGGGTTGGATGTTCACCGCGCTGCTGTGTGTGGCGGTGGCCGCCGAGGCGCTGGGCGCCGCGGATGTGATGCACCAGTGGTTCCCGTCCACCCAGCCGTGGATGTGGGTACTGGTGTTCATGGTGATCTTCACCGGGACGAACCTGGCGGCGGTCGGCAACTTCGGTGAGTTCGAGTTCTGGTTCGCCACCCTGAAGGTCGCCGCGATCGGCATCTTCCTGGTCCTGGGCGTGCTGGCCATCCTCGGCCTGCTGCCCGGCACTTCGGCCCCCGGCACCGCGCACCTCACCGGCGACGGCGGCTTCCTGCCCAAGGGCGTCGACGGCCTGATGGTCGGTCTGCTGGCGTCGGTCTTCGCGTACGGCGGTCTGGAGACGGTGACCATCGCCGCCGCCGAGTCCAAGGACCCGGTGCGCGGTGTGGCCAGCGCGGTGCGGACCGCGATGTGGCGGATCGCCCTCTTCTACGTCGGCTCGATGGCCATCATCGTCACGGTCATCCCCTGGAGCGCGCCGTCCATCGCCAAGAGCGGCCCCTACGTGGCGGTGCTGGACTACCTGAAGATCCCGGCGGCCGGCCAGATCATGAACGTGGTCATCCTGGTCGCGCTGCTCTCCGCGGTGAACGCGAACATCTACGGCTCGTCGCGGATGGCCTACTCCCTCATCTCCCGCGGCCAGGGCCCGGCCTTCCTCGGGAAGGTCAGCGGCGGAGTGCCGCGCCGGGCGGTACTGCTGTGCTCGGCCTTCGGGTTCATCGCGGTGCTCTTCAGCTTCCTGTGGCCCACCACGCTCTTCCAGTGGCTGCTGAACATGGTCGGCGCGGCCGTCCTGGTGGTCTGGGGCTTCATCGCGGTGGCCCAGCTGCGGATGCGGCGGCGGCTGGAGCGCGAGGCGCCGGAGAAGCTGGTGGTCAAGATGTGGGCCTTCCCGGTGCTGACCTGGGTGGCGCTGGCCGGCATCGTCGCGGTGCTGATGCTGATGCTGCGCGACGACAACCAGCGGATCCAGCTGCTGTTCACCGGCGGCTTCGGTGTGGTGCTGACGGTGATCGGGCTCATCCGGCAGCGGGCGCTGAGCAACCGGTAGTTCTCCTTCGGACCCCGTAAGGCGGGGCGGGACCTCCTTCCGAGGTCCCGCCCCGCCTTACGTCTTTGGGACCAGGCCGGACGGCTCCTCCGTCCGGCGATCACTCCTGCTGGTAGCGTGCTCTTGCACATTGATTGCAACTACTGCGTATATGCAGCTTGGAGGCGGGATCGGCATGGCGACCTACACACTTCCGGAACTCCCCTACGACTACGCGGCGCTGGCGCCGGTCATCAGCCCCGAGATCATCGAGCTGCACCACGACAAGCACCACGCGGCGTACGTGAAGGGCGCCAACGACACCCTGGAGCAGCTCGCCGAGGCGCGCGACAAGGACCAGTGGGGCAGCATCAACGGCCTGGAGAAGAACCTGGCGTTCCACCTCTCCGGCCACATCCTGCACAGCATCTACTGGCACAACATGACCGGTGACGGCGGCGGCGAGCCGCTGGCGAAGGACGGCGTGGGCGAGCTGGCCGACGCCATCGCGGAGAACTTCGGCTCGTTCGCCAAGTTCAAGGCCCAGCTGTCCAAGGCGTCGGCGACCACGCAGGGTTCCGGCTGGGGCGTGCTCGCCTACGAGCCGGTCACCGGCCGCCTGATCGTCGAGCAGATCTACGACCACCAGGGCAACGTCGGCCAGGGCTCGGTGCCGATCCTGGTCTTCGACGCCTGGGAGCACGCCTTCTACCTCCAGTACAAGAACCAGAAGGTGGACTTCATCGAGGCGATGTGGAAGGTCGTCAACTGGCAGGACGTCGCCAAGCGGTACGCCGCCGCGAAGGAGCGCGCGAACAACCTGCTGCTGGCGCCGTAACGCCGCCGCGGACGTCCTGCCTCGTGATCGTCTTCTCACCGTTCACCCGGCAGGCGGAAAACGGATGGCCCCCACGAGTGGGGGTACCTCCCAGCGGTAGCTGGGGGAGTGACTCGTGGGGGCCATCCGGCGTGGGAAGGCGCGTTCGCCCCGCCCCTGCGGGGATGGTCCGATCGGCCCCTGTGTCCGGGGCGGGTTGATCTCGTGCGCTCCGCGCTGCGGAGATCAGTCGAACTGAGGCGGCGCCGTCCGCGTCCGCTTGATCTCGTAGAAGCCCGGGATCGACGCCACCATCAGCGTGCCGTCCCAGAGCTTGGCGGCCTGTTCGCCCTTCGGGGCCGGGGTGACGACCGGGCCGAAGAAGGCGATCTGGTCGCCGTCGGAGCCGGGGACGGCGATGACCGGGGTGCCGACCTCCTGGCCGACCAGGTCGATGCCCGCCTTGTGGGAGGCGCGCAGCTCGGCGTCGTAGGTGTCCTTGTCGGCGTAGGCGATCAGGTCGGCGGGCAGGCCGGCGTCCGCGAGGGCGCCGGCGATGGACTCGCGGTTCACGCCCTCGCCCGCGTTGTGGAAGCGGTTGCCCATCGCGGTGTAGAGCGGGCCGACGACCTCGTCACCGTGCAGCTGCTGCGCGGCGATCACCACGCGGACCGGGCCCCAGGACTTGCCACCGGGGCGCATGTTCGCCGCGTACTCCTCGGGGAGCGTGTCGAGTTTGTTCTCGTTCAGGACGGCCAGGCTCATCACATGCCAGCGCACCTCCACCGGACGCACCTTCTCCACCTCCAGCATCCAGCGGGAGGTCATCCAGGCCCAGGGGCACAGCGGGTCGAACCAGAAGTCTGCCGGGGTCTTGGCGGTCTCGGACACGGGGTCTCCTTTGCGAGCGGTGCAGCGTTCTTCCGTGGACGGTTCAACCGGCGGTCCCCGTGCCATGATTCCCAGTGTTCGATATTCGAGACGAGGGCGAGGGAGGCACGTCGTGCCAGGTGAGAATCTGTCGCGGGACGAGGCACGTGAGCGGGGCCGGCTGCTGAACGTCGACGGTTACGACGTGGCGCTGGATGTCCGCTCAGCGGTCACCCGGGGCGCGGAGGCCGCCACCTTCCGCTCCCGTACGACCATCCGCTTCCGGTGCGCCGAGCCCGGCGCCTCGTCCTTCGCGGACCTTCTGGCGCCCGCGGTCCGCTCCGTCACCCTCAACGGCCGGGAGCTGGACCCGGCCGCGGTCTTCGACGGCACCCGGATCGCGCTGGACGGCCTCGCCGCGGAGAACACCCTGGTGGTCGACGCGGACTGCGCCTACAGCCGGACCGGCGAGGGCCTGCACCGCTTCGTCGACCCCGAGGACGGCGAGGTCTACCTCTACACCCAGTACGAGCCCGCCGACGCGCGCCGGGTCTTCGCCAACTTCGAACAGCCCGACCTGAAGGCCCCGTTCACCTTCGAGGTGACCGCGCCCGAAGGCTGGCTGGTGCTCGGCAACGGCGCCCAGGACGGAGCCGCCGAGGGCGGCCGGCACCGCTTCGCGACGACCCGGCCGATCTCGACGTACATCACGGCCGTGGTCGCCGGGCCGTACCACTACGTCACCGACACCTACCGCCGCACCTTCGACGGAGGCACCGAGCTGGAGATCCCGCTGGGCGCGCTCTGCCGCAAGGGGCTGGCCCGGCACTTCGACGCGGACGACATCTTCACCGTCACCAAGCAGGGCCTGGACTTCTTCCACGACCACTTCGACTTCCCCTACCCCTTCGGGAAGTACGACCAGGCGTTCGTCCCCGAGTACAACCTCGGCGCGATGGAGAACCCGGGCTGCGTCACCTTCCGCGAGGAGTTCGTCTTCCGCGGGAAGGTGACCGAGGCGTCCTACGAGCGCCGGGCCAACGTCATCCTGCACGAGATGGCGCACATGTGGTTCGGCGACCTGGTCACCATGCACTGGTGGGACGACCTGTGGCTCAAGGAGTCGTACGCCGACTTCATGGGCGCGTTCGCTCAGGTGGGGGCGACCCGCTTCACGGACGGCTGGATCACCTTCGCCAACCGCCGCAAGTCCTGGGCGTACCGCGCCGACCAGCTGCCCTCCACCCACCCGGTCACCGCCGACATCCGGGACCTGGAGGACGCCAAGCTGAACTTCGACGGCATCACCTACGCCAAGGGCGCGAGCGTGCTCAAGCAGCTGGTGGCGTACGTGGGGCAGGACGCGTTCCTGGAGGGCGCGCGGCGCTACTTCAAGCGGCACGCCTACGGCAACACCCGGCTGACGGACCTGCTGTCGGTGCTGGAGGAGACCTCCGGGCGGGACATGGCGGCCTGGTCGCGCGCCTGGCTGGAGACGGCGGGCGTCAACTCCCTGACGCCTCAGGTCACTTACGACTCCCAGGACCGGATCACCGAGCTGGCGGTCGTCCAGGAGGCGAGCGAGCAGCACCCCGAACTCCGGCCGCACCGGGTCGCGGTGGGCCTCTACCGCCGCCTGGACGCGGACTCCGCGCTGGTGCGGTACGCCCGCGCCGAGGTGGACGTCTCCGGGCAGCGCACGCCCGTGCCGGAGCTGGCCGGCGCCGAGCGGCCCGAGCTGATCCTGGTCAACGACGAGGACCTGACGTACTGCAAGACCCGGTTCGACGAGGGGTCGCTGGCCACCCTGCGGGCCCGGCTCGGCGATCTGCGGGACCCGCTGGCGCGGGCGCTGTGCTGGGCCGCGCTGTGGGGGCTGACCCGGGACGGGCTGATGCCGGCCCGCGACTTCCTGGACCTGGTGCGGCGGTTCGGCGGCGCGGAGGGCGTGATCGGCGTGCTCCAGTCCGTGCACGGCCAGGCGGAGACGGCGCTGGAGCACTACACCGCGCCGGAGCACCGCGAGCGGGCCGCCCGGACGCTGTCCGAGGGCGCGCTCGGCGAGCTGCGGACGGCCGACCCGGGCAGCGGCCACCAGCTCAGCTGGGCCCGGCACTTCGCCTCGGTCGCCACCACCCCGGCGGACCTCCAGCTGCTGACCGGGCTGCTGGACGGTACGGCGAAGATCGACGGGCTGGACGTGGACCAGGAGCTGCGCTGGGCGTTCCTGCTGCCGCTGGCCGCGCACGGGGTCGCCGACGCATCGGTGATCGCCGCCGAACTCGCCCGCGACGACACCGCGTCCGGCAAGCGCCACCAGGTGCGCTGCCTGGCCGCCCGCCCCGCAGGCGGGGTCAAGGCGCAGGCCTGGGCGGACGTGGTGGAGTCCGACGCGCTCTCCAACGCGCTGGTGGAGGCGACCATCAGCGGCTTCGCGCAGCCGGCGCAGCGGGAGCTGCTGGCGCCGTACACGCCGCGCTACTTCGCCGCGATCGAGCGGATCTGGCAGGAGCGGTCCATCGAGATCGCGATGTCCGTGGTGCGCGGGCTGTTCCCGTCCTGGCAGGTGGACCGGGCCACACTGGCCGCCGCGGACGCCTGGCTGGCGGAGCACGCGAAGGCGGCGCCCGCGCTGCGCCGGCTGGTGCTGGAGGAGCGGGACGATCTGGCCCGGGCGCTGCGCGCACAGGCTTGTGACGAGGCGGCCGGGCAGCGGCCGTAACCCGCCCCCCGACCAGCTGGTATCGGACGTCGAACGCCCGTACTTGAGGGCAGGATTGTCCCGCTTGTGCCACAGGCGGGTAACAGCGGTTAGGGGGCGGAGCGGGGCCGGGAATCGCCCTGGCATGAACCACGACACCCCGCTCTCCCCCCTCCCCCTCCGCCACCTCTCCGACGTCCACTGCCGGGTATTGACGGCGCGTCAGCTACGGGACCACGGCGTCCCGGCCGCGGAGACCGCCGCCCGGTGCCGGCCGGGCGGCCCCTGGCAGCAGCTGCTCCCCGGGGTGTATCTGCTGCACCAGGGGCCACCCACCAGCGAGGAGCGGCTGCACGCCGCGCTGCTGTACGCCCGGCACCGCGGCCCGACCGTGCCCAGCCAGGGCGCGGCGCGGCCGTCCCTGCCGGAACCGATGATCACCGGGCTGGCGGCGCTCGCCCTGTACGGCTTCACCGCCGCGCCCCCGCTGCTGTCCCTGGAGCGGATCGAGGTGCTGGTCGCCCGGACCCGGCGGCTGCGCTCGACCGGGTTCGCGCAACTCGTCCGGGGCACCGACCTGCCGCTCCCCCAGGTGGTCACCGGCGTGCCCACCGCGCCCGTCCAGCGCGCACTGGCCGACGCGGTCGCCGGCCTCGACGACGCCACCCTGGTCCGCCGGCTGCTCGCCGAGGCGGTCCGCGGCGGCCACTGCGAGGCGCCCTCGGTCGTCCGGGAGCTGAGCCGGGCCCGGCTGCTGCACCGGCCGCACGTGGTGGACGCGGTGGACACACTCCTCGCCGAGGGCCGCGCACTGGCCGAGCAGCGGCTCTACGGGATGGTCCGCGGCCACGGCCTGCCCGACCCCTTCTGGAACGTCGATCTGCGGCTGCCGGGCGGCCCGCACCTGGGCGGTGTGGACGCGTACTGGCCCGAGCACGGAGTGGCCCTGGAGGTCGACACCCGCGCCCCGCGCCCCACCGCCGACCCGATGAACGCCCCGTACGACGAGCACCGCGAAGCGCTGGAGCAGCTCGGCATCACGGTCGTGCGCTGCCTGCCGCGGCTGCTGCGCGACGCGCCCGAGCAACTGGCGACGGTGATCCGCACCGCCCTGATGGCGTCGCTGGACCGGGAGCCGCAGGCGTATGTGGTGGTCCTGCCGCGCTGACCGCGGCGCCCGCGGACCTGCGGATGTCACCCTCCGGCGACCGTGTGCGACGCGCCGTGTGCAACCCGGTGGCGCGTCTCTCCATCTACTGGAATGGATTGGACAAGGCGACGGGTCTCACACACATGATGGGAGCGCCACCGAGCAGGTGTTCCCTTGCAGACACCCGGAGCCGGGCCGGACGGCCAGGTCAGAAAGAAGGAGTCCCATGAGGATCGGTATCGTCGGAGCGACCGGACAGGTCGGCGGCGTGATGCGGCGCATTCTCGCCGAGCGCAACTTCCCGGTCGAGCAGCTGCGGCTGTTCGCTTCGGCCCGGTCCGCCGGACGGACGCTGCCCTGGCAGGACACCGAGATCACCGTGGAGGACGCGGCCACCGCGGACTACTCCGGGCTCGACATCGTGCTCTTCTCGGCCGGCGGCGCCACCTCCAAGGCGCTCGCGGAGAAGGTCGCCGACGCCGGTCCGGTCGTGATCGACAACTCGTCGGCCTGGCGCCGCGACCCCGAGGTCCCGCTCGTCGTCGCCGAGGTCAACCCGCAGGCGATCACCGACCGCCCCAAGGGCATCATCGCCAACCCGAACTGCACCACCATGGCCGCCATGCCGGTGCTGCGCCCGCTGCACGAGGAGGCCGGGCTGGTCTCCCTCGTCGTCGCCACCTACCAGGCGGTCTCCGGCAGCGGTCTGGCCGGCGTCGCGGAGCTGGACGGCCAGACCCGCAAGGTCATCGAGCAGGACGCCACCAAGCTCACCCACGACGGCTCCGCGGTGGAGTTCCCGGCCCCGGACACCTACGTCCGCCCGATCGCCTTCAACGTCCTGCCGATGGCCGGCTCCCTCGTCGACGACGGCCTGAACGAGACCGACGAGGAGCAGAAGCTCCGCAACGAGAGCCGCAAGATCCTCGACATTCCCGAGCTGAAGGTGTCCGGCACCTGCGTGCGGGTCCCGGTCTTCACCGGCCACTCGCTCCAGATCAACGCCCGCTTCGCGCGCCCGATCGAGCCCGCCCGCGCCCAGGAGCTGCTGGCCGGCGCCCCCGGTGTCGCGCTCACCGACGTCCCCACCCCGCTCCAGGCCGCGGGCCAGGACGCGTCGTTCGTCGGCCGCATCCGCCGCGACGAGACCGCCGAGAACGGCCTCGCGCTCTTCGTCTCCAACGACAACCTCCGCAAGGGCGCGGCCCTGAACGCCGTCCAGATCGCCGAGCTGGTCGCCGCCGAAC